>JAUNLU010000003.1 GCA_030532125.1 Trueperella sp.
AAACAAACATAAAAAGCTGACACACTATTGAGATATCAAACAACAAGCCCACACCCAGCTCAGATAAACCAACTCTGATTTAACTTCGCCGAGAAGGCGGACTCCCATTTTAGGAGTCATATTCCGAAGAAGTCAAGAGTACATTTCTGCACATCTTGCCAATTTTTGGCCGCACGAATCCCGGTGGTTAAAGTTCCAGGAGACTCGTTGCAGTTCTTCGCAACGGTTTATAACTTTACGTCGCTGCCTCAGAATCGTCAAATAATAACTCGGTGTTCCCGCTCACACAGACTTTTCGTTGGTATAGCAACGTTTTACCTAACGCAATTAGCTTAGGCGCACTGCGGCCATATTTTTCCGCCCCTTGCGGACCAAAACGAAACCACCAGACAGCACGTCGTCAGCAGTTATCACGCGCTCAGCGTCAGTAACTTTTACGTTATTTACGTACACTCCACCTGACTCAATAGTTCGCCGCGCTGCGCCGCGCCCCTTTTCCAGATCCAAATCAACCAGCACGTCTACGATTTCAGCACCAATTTCTGCTGACACAGTAGGCAATTCCGCCACTGCGTCGCTAAGCGTGCTTTCGTCCAGCCCAAATGGTTCTGCCCCACCGAATAGCACCTGTGAAGCTTCCTGTACTCGCGCAGTATTCTCCGCACCGTGTACCCAAGTAGTGACATCTTCAGCTAAGACTCGCTGCGCCGTGCGCTTAAAAGGCTGCTCAGCGACTTCACGCTCCAGTTCCTCGATTTCCTCCCGCGAACGGAATGTGAACACTTTGAGCATATGGATCACATCTTCATCCGCCGTATTCAACCAGAACTGGTAGAACTTGTAGGGACTGAGCATCTTAGGATTCAGCCAAACTGCGCCGCCCTCGGTCTTCCCGAACTTGGTGCCATCTGATTTGGTGATAAGTGGGTTGGTCATGACGTGCACCGATTCGCCCTCAACTTTGCGAATCAGATCCATCCCACCAACTAGATTCCCCCACTGATCATTTCCGCCTACTTCAAGTCGACAGTTGTATCGGCGGAAAAGTTCCAAATAATCATTAGCCTGCAGGATCTGATAAGAGAATTCGGTGTAGGAGATGCCTTCGTCCGAAGCCAACCGACGTGCCACGATGTCCTTCGAGAGCATAGTTCCCATCCGGAAATGCTTACCCAGGTCACGCAGTAGATCAATCGCGGACAGCTCGCTGGTCCAGTCCATATTATTTACTGTGCGCGCTGGGTGATCTCCGGTGAAATCCAACAGGGATTCCAACTGGGCCCGCAAGGATTCAGTCCATTGCGCCACAGTATCTTTAGTGTTGAGGGTGCGTTCCCCACGAGCCCGCGGATCTCCAATCAGACCGGTGGCACCGCCTACCAGTATCAGTGGGTTATGCCCCGCCATTTGCAGGTGCCGCATAACTTTTACTGCCACCAAGTGACCATGATGTAACGACGGCGCGGTGGGATCGAAACCGCAATAGAACGTGACTGGACCTGCTGCTAACATTGCCCGCAGTTCGGCTAGATCAGTGTGCTGTGCCACCAATCCCCGCCATTGGAGTTCGCTGATCACGTCATCCACGATTTTTATCCCTTCGATAATTATTTTCACCGACGGCGCTCTGCCGCGGCACTGAACTATTTTGCCCTATCTGCAGCCAGTTTTCCTAGCTACAACATGATGCCCATCCCTATGGTGGAGCACCCTAACGTACGGTTACCTGCGATTCGGTAAAGTCGCGCAGCCGAGCTAGCTCCGCCACAGCGGCGTCGTACTGTTCTGAAACGCGAGCAGGTGCCGTACCGCCTTTACCAGCGCGAGCAGCGACTGAGCTCGCTACATTTAATACGCCCCGCACACTGGGTTGTAAGCGGGAATCAATTTGCTGCAAATCCGCATCGGTCAGATCCCACAGTTCAATGCCTTCTTGCTCACACTTAGCTACACAGGCTCCGGATATCTCGTGGGCTTGCCGGAATGGGACGCCCGCGCGCACCAGCCACTCGGCGATATCGGTAGCTAAGGAAAATCCTTGCGGAGCCAGATCGGCCATCCGGTCATAGTGCAAAACCATGGTTTCGATCATGCCCGATACCGCCGGCAGCAGTACGGTTAGCGTGTCGATCTGATCGAATACTGGTTCTTTGTCTTCTTGCAAATCACGGTTATAGGCCAGCGGCATGCCTTTTAGCACTGCCAGCAGACCGGTATGGTCCCCGATGAGCCGGCCAGATTTGCCGCGAGCCAATTCCGCCACGTCTGGATTTTTCTTTTGCGGCATGATGGAAGAACCGGTGGAGAAAGCGTCGTCCAAAGTGACGAAATCAAATTCCTTCGTATTCCAGACGATGATCTCTTCACTGATCCGGGAAAGATCTATCCCAATTTGCGCCAGCACATACGAGAATTCTGCCATCAGATCGCGAGCAGCGGTGCCGTCAATTGAGTTCCAAACTGAATCGGCAAATCCCAGATCTTCCGCAACTGCCTGCGGATCCAGCCCGAGAGTATTGCCAGCCAGCGCCCCCGATCCGTAGGGGCTGATTGCCAGGCGGGCGTCTAAATCAATTAGCCGTTGCACATCGCGCAGCATCGGCCAAACATGGGCCAGTAGTTGATGGGCAACCAGTACCGGTTGCGCATGTTGCAGATGGGTACGACCTGGCATAATTGCGTCGCCAGCCCGCTGGGCTTGGTTGAGCAGAGCACTGACGACGTCGAGCAGCAGACCACCGACTTGGCGAGACTGGTCGCGCAAGTACATCCGGATTAAGGTAGCAATTTGGTCATTACGAGACCGCCCAGCGCGCAACTTGCCACCGAGCTCCGCTCCAGCACGCTCCAGTAGCCCGCGCTCGAGAGCGGTATGTACGTCTTCGTCATCTGGCTGTGGCGTGAAATTACCGGCGGCAACATCGGTATCCAACTGGGCCAGCGCCTCCAACATGCCCGTTAGTTCCGCCTCCGTCAATAGCCCGGCACTGTGCAGCGCACGCGCATGCGCCCGCGACCCTGCAATGTCATATCGGGCCAGGCGCCAATCGAAATGGGTGGAGCGAGACAGTTCAGTTAACGCATCAGCAGGGGCGCCAGAAAAGCGGCCACCCCATAGGGCAAGATGTTCACTCATGCTTGTATTGTGCCATAGCAGCTGGTTTGCCTGAATGACTGTTCATTTTTCGGCTGTTATCGATTGTCCTTATCGTTCGGCATCCGGGACTGAAATTACTTAACCGCTTTCCCCCGCTAGACTGCAGCTATGGTTGAAAAATTGGCATTGCGTGGCAAATCATTCCTTAAAGAGGCAGACTTCACCCCAGAGCAGTGGCTAGGGCTGGTGGAACTAGCGGCCGATTTGAAGGCGCAGCGCAAACTGGGCACGGAAGAGCCCCGGCTGACTGGAAAGAATATCGCGCTCATATTTGAGAAAACTTCTACCCGCACCCGGAGTGCCTTTGAAGTTGCCGCCTATGATCAAGGTGCGCATGTCACAGTGCTCGATGCGGGCTCGCAAATTGGTCACAAAGAATCAATCGCAGATACTGCGCAAGTACTCGGCCGGTTTTTCGACGGTATTGAGTTCCGCGGTAGTGGACAAGACGACGTCGAAACCCTAGCGCAGCTAGCCGGAGTACCAGTGTTCAATGGACTTACCGACCAATGGCATCCCACGCAAATGTTGGCGGATGCACTAACAATTCGAGAACACATTGCCAAACCTTTTACCGAAGTCCGCCACGCTTATCTAGGTGATGCCCGCTTTAATACCGGGCGTTCTCTACTGGTTTCCAGTGCCATGTTGGGGATGGATGTGCGGATAGTGGCACCCACGCAGTTCCAGCCGGATGCCGAAGCGCGCGAAATTGCGGCGACTATTGCCCAAGAAACCGGAGCTCGCATTACCATTACTGACGATCTAACGACTGGGCTAGCAGATGCAGATGTGGTTTCCACAGATGTGTGGGTTTCGATGGGTGAAGCTGCTGATGTTTGGCAAGAACGCATTGACCAGCTGCTGCCCTACCAGGTAAATGAGGCCGCCATGGCGCTAGCGGCACCAGATGCTATTTTCCTGCACTGTTTACCAGCTTTCCATGACCTCGGCACTGCAGTAGGGCGAGAAATCTATGCCCAAACTGGGCTAACTGAACTAGAAGTTACTGATGCCGTATTCTCTGCGCCAGCGTCTAAAGTATTTGACCAAGCGGAAAATAGGCTGCATACCATCAAGGCAGTATTAGTTGCCACGCTGGCAGATTAGCTAGCCAGCTAAGTAGCAAATTACCCCTCATCTTTGGCCCGATATCCAACAGCAAAACCTTGGGCGACAATAGCACGTATTAGTGCCTGGTCATTGCGCTTATCTCCCGCAAGTGCGCGCACAGTTTGAGTAGTGAATGCATCTACCCGGCGGTTAGCTGCGCGCAGGTCGTAATAGGTCTGCACTTCTTGGTCGTAATCGGCTAGAGTTTCCGTCCAGGATTCTGGTTCCTGGTAGGTATCGGTCATTACCCGGAATTTTGCTGGAATACGTGGCTTCAGCTGTGGTTTTTGATTGGGCTTACCCAAAGTTAGGCCCAGTACCGGAAATACAAATTCTGGCAGTTCCAGCAAGTCAATGACCCCGGCGACGTCGTTAAAAATATTTGCCAAATAGTTAGTGCCTAACCCAAGGGACTCAGCTGCCACCACTACGTTCTGCGCCATTAGGCAGGCATCAGTGAATGCTTCCCGGAATAGCTGGGCAGAACTGGCATAGTTTTGGTCGGTACCTGACTCCGCTAAAATTTTGGCACTGCGCCGGGCATCAGCCACGAAAAGTAAATACTCTGGCGCCCGTGCCACATATTCTTGTTTTCCGATTCGCGCCAGGGCATCGCGTTTAGTTTGATCTTGCACTCGAATTATCGAGGCCGCTTGCAAGAATCGCGCCGACGCCGTCTGCATCGCCACCTGAAACAAAGTTTGCATAGTTTCTTCTGGAATGGGATCGGCAGTAAATTCTCGGATTGTGCGATGGGCAAGCTGCCCGCGGACGGTTTCATTCAAAATATTTGACATATTTCCTGCTGTCGAATGCGAATAATTGGGCACGGCGTAATAGCGAACCAATATAAATAACTCGGGCGCCACCGGTTGTATTCCAGCAGCGCCCGAGTCAGTCAGCTCCAAATACTAGGAAAGCTTTAGCTTTGGCATTGCCTCGCCGCGACCATATTTAACGTCGCGCGCTGCGGCTAGCTTGGAGGTCAACCCGGTCAGCTCAATGAAACCGCGGGCGTGTGACTGATCGAATGAGTCCCCCGCATCATAGGTAGCCAGATTGAAGTCGTAGAGTGAAGTCTCCGAACGCCGGCCAGTTACCGTAGCGCGTCCGCCGTGCATCACCATCCGGATTTCACCTGAGACATACTCTTGCGTATCCTGCACGAAAGCATCCAAAGAACGCTTCAACGGCGAGAACCACTGGCCTTCGTAGACCAATTCGCCCCAGCGCAAAGCCACCCGTTCCTTAAACCGCGCCTGCTCCCGATCCAAGGTGACCCGCTCTAATTCGCGGTGTGCTTCGATCAGCGCCATTGCGCCTGGAGCCTCGTAGATTTCGCGTGACTTGATCCCCACCATGCGATCTTCGACGATATCAATCCGGCCGATGCCTTGGGCTCCAGCGCGGCGGTTCATTTCTTCAATCGCTTGCAGCGGCGTGACAGCTACGCCGTCGATCTCCACCGGGATACCCTTTTCAAACTTGATAACTACTTCATCCGGCAACGGTGGGTACGCCGGATCGTCGGTGTAGTTGTAAACGTCCTTAGTAGGCGCATTCCACAGATCTTCCAGATATCCAGTCTCTATCGCCCGCCCCCAAACGTTCTGATCAATAGAGAACGGATTGTGGTGGGTGGTTTCAATGGGCAGATTGTGTTTATTGGCGTAGTCGATGGCGAATTCACGCGTCAGCGCCAGGTCACGTACTGGAGATAGACACTTTAGATCTGGCGCCAGTGAAGTAATCCCAATTTCAAACCGCACCTGGTCATTGCCTTTGCCAGTACAGCCGTGCGCTACCACCTCGGCGTCGAACTTACGGGCGGCCGTAACCAAGTGTTTTACGATAACTGGCCGCGAAAGCGCCGAAACCAGCGGATAAGCCTGCATATACATGCCATGCGTCTGCAGATCTTTCATGCAGTACTCTTCAGCAAATTCGTCACGAGCATCAGCCACATATGCTTCTACCGCACCGCAATCCAATGCGCGCTGGCGGATAACCTCTAGGTCTTCGCCGCCTTGGCCGACGTCGACTGCAACTGTGATTACTTCAGCTCCGGTTTGTTCCCCGATCCAACCAATTGCCACTGAAGTGTCTAGCCCACCGGAATAGGCCAAAACTACCCGTTTTTTCGACATCTCTTTCCTTTCTATAGCGTTAAGAACGCAATTAATTCTTTTTACCGCGAGCTAACTCAAGTAATTCGTCTAATAGTTGCTGAGCGCACTCATCCGATTTAGTTATTACCAGCACGGTGTCATCTCCGGCGATGCAGCCCATTACCCCCGGTTTCACTGCTCGATCTACTGCTGATGCCAAAAGTTGTGCTGCTCCTGGGGGGGTGCGCAACACTAATTGATTATTGGCAACTTCGGCGCTGATCATCAGTTCGCCCGTCCACCTGCGGAGCTGAGCTTCGGCACCATATTCTGAATCTACAAAATCTGCTGCATCTGGAACTCGATAAACTCGCTGGCCTGATTCAGAATATTCTTTATACGCCCGCAGCTCTTCTAAGTCTCGCGACAGCGTAGCTTGGGTGACATTGATATTGGCAGCCAATAACAGCTTCCGTAATTGTGCCTGTGAAGTAACCGGGTTATTTGCAATTATTTCGGAAATTCTGGCGTGGCGGGCAGCCCGCGTAGTAGGGATAAATGCGCTCACGAGTTGTCCTTTAGTTCCTGCATCGCAGCCACAAATGGCCGCAATTCTTCCGTGGTAATAATTAGTGGCGGAGCAAGCCGCAAAGTAGTGGAGTTGGCAGCATTAACAATAAATCCACGTTCTTGGAGCTGGGCTACTTGTGCCGGGGCGTCAGCTACTGCAATCCCGAGCAATAGTCCGCTGCCGCGCACCTCATATCCTAGCGCGCGCAGATCTGCTGCCAGTTGGGCTCCAGTTTGGCGCACCTGTTCCAAGAGTCCAGAGACTTCATTCAGCACTGCCAATGACGCCGCTGCCGCCAGTGGGTTACCACCAAAAGTGGCGCCGTGCATGCCTTGGTGCAGCACTTGCCCAGCTTTACCCACTCCCACTGTGGCACCGATCGGCACTCCCCCGCCCAGACCTTTGGCAAAAGTGACGATATCTGCCTTTACTTTGTCTGAGTGGCACATCCAGCGTCCGGTACGACCAATACCAGTTTGTACTTCATCGGCAATCAAGAATGCGTCATAACGATCGCACAAGTCGCGCGCACGAATGAAGAATTCTGGCGAAACTGGGAAAACTCCAGCTTCTCCCTGAATTGGTTCTGCTATTACTGCACAAACGTCGTCGTCCATTGCTGCGCTGAGTGCGGCAGGAGTCGGGTCAATAAAAGTGGTATTTAGGAACGAGTCCATCCCAAATGGTTCTTTGTAGGCGGGTTTGTAGGTGACGCTTAATGCCCCGAGAGTCCGCCCATGGAACCCCTGTTTTAAGGCGACAATCCGCCCATTGGGCTTATTAGCTAGGGAGACTTTAAGCGCAGCTTCTATTGCTTCCGCCCCGGAGTTGGAAAGAAAAACTCGAGCAGATGCCCCGACATATCCTTCAGTTGCCAGGCACTCCTGAAGTTTTTCTGCTAACTCGATCTGCGGTGTGGTGGCAAAAAAGTTGGAAACATGTAGCGCTTTTTGGGACTGCTCCGTGATGGCTTTGACTAGGGCCGGATGGTTGTGCCCCAACGCATTAACCGCAATGCCGGATAGTAAGTCTAAATATTCCTTACCAGTCACATCCCAAACTTTTACGCCCTGCCCACGTTCCACAACCATTTTGGGCGTATTGAAAACATTCATCATGGCTTGGTCATAACGCGTTTCCCAGGTCATTATTGCCCCTTTTCTAGCTGTTTACTTTCGCTGCGCGCCAGCGCAGCTACAGTTACTGGCGGACGGGGAGCTACTTCAGTAACTTGGGTACCAATGCCCGCATCAGTGAAGATTTCCAGCAACATAGAGTGGGCAATTCGCCCGTCGATTACGTGAGCTTTCGGCACTCCAGCAGTAACTGCGTCCAGGGCAGCAGTCATTTTTGGTCGCATTCCGGCGTCTAACTGAGGCAATAATTCGCGCAGATCCTCCGGGTGAATTTCCGACACGAGCGAGTCTTTATTAGGCCAATCCAAGTACAGCCCCTCCACATCGGTGAGCATCACCAATTTACGAGCTCCGAGCGCATGCGCCAAGGCACCAGCAGCAGTGTCGGCATTAACATTGAGCACCTCCGCTGGGTTGTTAATATCGGTAGCAACGGTAGAGACCACCGGGATCCGATTGGCCGCCAATAGCTCTTCCAGGGCCCCCACATTTATGGCACTAATATCGCCTACTTGTCCGATATCCACTATTTCGCCGTCTACTTGTGCAGTGCGTTTGGTGGCGCGCAGCAACCCAGCATCTTCCCCGGAAATTCCGACGGCGTGCGGGCCATCTACATTTAGCAGTGACACTAGCTCCCGCTGCACTTTTCCGGTCAGTACCATCCGTACGACGTCCATCGTGTCGGTGTCGGTAACCCGCAGTCCGCCACGGAATTTGGATTCAATTCCCATTTTCTGTAGCACTGCGTTTATTTGCGGTCCCCCGCCGTGTACTACGATCGGTCGGATACCCACGTGATGCATGAAAATGACGTCTTTGGCAAAAGCCTCTTGCAGTTGGCGGTTAATCATAGCGTTGCCGCCGTATTTGATTACCACGCGACCACCAGCAAATTCCCGGATCCATGGTAAGGCTTCGGTTAATACTTGAGCTTTAGTTTGGGCATTTTGCAGCCGTTGCAATATATTCATGAGGAATACGCCGAATTCTCGTGTACGTAGCCGTGGGTGAGATCATTGGTCCACAGGGTGGCCTGTGCTGTTCCAGCGTGCAAATCAATTTCAATGCTCACTTCCCGAGGAGTCAGATCTACCAGAGCGCGGTCTGCGCCGACGCCGCCGCCACGGCATACCTGAATGCCGTTGAAGTAAATATCGACGTCACCGGGATCAAAAGGAGCCACTTCTGCTGGCACCGTGCCCACTTGGGACAGCACCCGCCCCCAGTTGGGGTCATTGCCAAAAATTGCGGTTTTTACCAAGTTAGAGCGCGATACGGCTCGGGCTACCGCCAGGGCAGCTGTTTCACTGTGGGCACCGCGCACGGAAATCGCTATGTCGTGGGCGGCGCCTTCCGCGTCGGCAATAAGCTGCCGAGCTAAATCTTTGGCGACGGCGGTAACTGCGGTACGCACAGCTGCTAAATCTGCCCGGCCAGCCGCGCCGGAGGCCAGTAAAATCACGGTGTCATTAGTGGACATCGCCCCATCGGAATCTATCCGGTTGAAAGATTTATCTACCGCGTATTCGATTATTTCTTGGGCTTCGGCACTGCTCAGGGCAGCATCGGTGGTAATAAAGCACAGCATGGTAGCCATAGCAGGGGCGAGCATGCCCGCTCCTTTGGCGATTCCCCCAACTGTGAAGGTATCTGCGAGATATTCGGCAGTTTTGCTGCGCGTATCCGTGGTGCGGATGGCATCGGCGGCATCCTGCCAGTTATCTCCCAGTTGTTCCTTAGCAGCAGTAGCTCCGGCGAGCAGGGCATCCAAATCCAATAATTCCCCGATCATACCGGTGGAACACACTGCCACATCGGCCGACTTGATCCCTAAAAGTTCCGCAACATGCTGGGCGGTAGCTGCGGACTGCTGGTATCCGGCCACGCCGGTAGCCGCATTGGCACCGCCAGAGTTCGCAATAATAGCCCGGAAAGTACCGTCTGCCATTTCTCGAGTCCACTGCACCGGGGCAGCAAATACCCGATTCGTGGTAGTAACCAAACCAGCAGAGAATTCTGGCCCTTGGTTTACGATCAGTGCTAAGTCGCGACCGCCAGATTTTTTTAGTCCGGCCGCCACTCCGGCAGCGAGGAAACCACTTGGTTTAGTAATCATGGGGCAACTCCAACAGTCGATAGCCCGGCGTCTTCTGCCAGCCCTAGGGACAAGTTCAAAGATTGTATTGCGGCACCCGCAGTACCTTTTACCAGGTTATCTAGGGCACATACTGCAGTTATTCGACCGCCGGATCTATCTAGTTCTGCGTGCACCAAAGCGGTATTAGCCCCCAACACTTGTTTAGTGGTTGGCCAAGTAGCTGACCACTTTACAAACGGCTGTTCTGCCAACGCATCACGGTATGCCGCAGTGACATCTGCGCTGGTAACCGCGGCTGGCACTGGGATAGAAACCGTGGCCAGTATTCCCCGACTCATGGGAACTAACACTGGGGTAAAGGACAGTGCAGTGGTGCTAGCGCCAGCAGCCCGTAGATTCTGCGCTATTTCTGGGATATGCCGATGGGTACCTGCCGCCCCATAAGGTACTGCGGTTTCAGCTGCCTCCGCAGCCAACAAATTAGTTTTGGCTTTTTTGCCCGCACCGGAATAACCAACCGACAGCACTGCAACAATATCGGTTCCCGCCCCCAGAGCAACCGCTGGCTGTGCAGCAAAAGTGACCGCAGAGGCATTACACCCAGGACCAGCAATTTCTTTAGCCTCAGCTAGCCGTTCCCGTTGGCTTGGCCCCGAGGCGCGGATTAACTCCGGCATACCGTAGGTCCAAGCCGGAGAGTAGGTGCCACCATAAAATCCTGCCCAGTCCGCGGCGGATTCCAAACGATGATCGGCGGAGACATCTACTATTACCGCCTCGGGATTTTGCTGGCGTATCTGGGCGCCCAAGTCAGCACTGGCCCCGTGTGGCAAGGCCAAAATAACTGCGTCATGCTCCACAAAGTTTTGGGGCTCAAGAGTTACCAGTTCCCGGTGCGCTAATGGCAGCAAATGCGGTTGGTATTGCCCGTACTGCCCTTGAGAGGTATGCGCCCCCAGCGCACCAATCGTCAGTTCCGGGTGTCCCAATAGCAGCCGGGCAACTTCGCCTCCGGCGTAGCCAGTGGCACCGGCAATTCCAACACAATAACTCATGTGAATAACTATACGCTTGAGCGTATGTTTTTCAAGGCGGGGGGTGGTGACAATTGCCACCACTACCTAGCTATCTCTGCTCCCGCCAAGGTCACTAATCTTGCCACGGCGTAAGCCGCAGTTTCCGCTCCGACTCCGCCACCCCGCGCGCGCTAATTTCCCGCAGTCGAGCTACCGAATCAGTCCCGGCACGCACTTGAGTACCTGCGATGCCATCCAGCTCGCCGTCAGCAATAGCTGCGATTATCTCCGCAACTTCGCTCGGCTCATTCCACTCTGTCCGGTTATCATGTGCCCGCATAGCAGCAGTCATATCTGTTTTAACCACTCCTGGAGCCACCGAAAACACTCGTAGCCCGCGCGCATATCCAGCTTCATGCAGGGAACCAGCTAGGCGGAGCAAAGCAGTTTTAGCGACGTAGTATCCGCTGGCCTCAGCACTGTCCCACACCGCAGCCCCGGACGAAAGATCGACAATCCGGCCACCGCCCCGAGCCAACATTTCCGGCACTAGCGCATGCTGCAGGAGGTAGGGGGCGCGCAGATTCACTTCCTGCGTCTGCCACCAGAGTTCCGGGTCTGTCTGCCACGGATCTGCTTCCTCACCAAATACCCCAGCATTATTTACCAGCATATCCACCGAGTGTTCCCCAATGTCAGCAATCAGTTGCGCTACCGATTCTGGCTCGGAGAGCTCTACCCCGTAAGTGTAGATTTGTGCGCCCCGCTCAGTGCACGCCCGCGCGGTTCCATACAGACTCTCTCGGCGCCGCGCAGTGAGGAGGAGAGTACGACCGCTGCGGGAAAGTTCGCGCGCCAATCTGGCACCAATCCCCCGCGATGCACCGGTCAACAAAATGGTTTTTGCTGCCGCTAACGCCATTCTTCCTCCCCAATTTAATCTGCGCTGACCACCCTAAGTGTACTTGTTAGGCCCGCAATTGAGCACCAAACTTCTTCGCCGCCTGCTTGACGATACGGTTGCGCACCGCCGCGGTCTCTTCGGCGCTGAGGGTATGGTCTACTGCCCGGAATCGCAGCGCAAACGCCAGGGATTTCTTCCCTTCCGGAATCTGATCCCCAGTGTAGACGTCGAATAGTCGCAGTTCTTCTAGCACTTTACCCGCGGCCTCAGCTATTACTTTTGCCACCGCTGCCACAGTAACATCGGCATCAACCACCAGGGCGATGTCCTCCTTAGCGGGTGGGAATGCTGCCACGGCGCGGACTTCCATAGCGTCGTCTCCGCGCTGCGCCAGCAACTTATCCGTGTCTATTTCAAAGGCGATTGTCCGCTCTGGCAGGTCAAAAGCTTGACACACCTTAGGTGCCAATTCCCCAGCGTAGCCGAGTACTACTTCACCTACTTTAACCTGGGCACAACGCCCCGGATGGAACGGCGGATACTGCGCATTCACTACTTCCACCTGAACTCCCAGCGTATGAGCTGCTTGTTTTACCGCCGCAATAGCATCTCGCCAATCCCACTTCACCGCAGGCAAGTCGGCAGCGGCTTGCGTCACCTGAGCAGAGGCCACCCCCGCAATATGATGGGGTTGGTTAGGCAGCGCTCCAGCTAGTGCAGCTAGCTGCTGTTCCGTCGGCCGGTTGCCAACTCCGGGATTTGCTGCTGGTTTTATCCCCTGTGGGTGGGTAACCAGGCCAGCTTCAAAAATTGCCACCGTGGGATTACCCCGGGCCACATTTAGCCGCGCAATTTCCAGTAGCGAATCTAGCAGCGAGGTACGCATATAGGGCGCCTCTTCTTGCAAGGGATTTGCCAGCCTTATCATGGTGCGGCGGATATCGCCGTCCGGAATTTCTTGGGCATCCAGCGTTCCAGCAGAGACGAACGGATAAGACAGCACCTCGACCCAACCCTGTTCCGCCAAAGTGCGCGCAATATCGCGCCGCTGCCGTTGGGCAACGGTAAAGCCATTACCTGGCGGAGCTGGCGGCAGCTTGGTAGCAACTTCGTCATACCCAATAAGTCGGGTAATTTCCTCCACGAAGTGGGCGGGACCAATTAGATCCGGACGCCAAGTGGGCGGAGTAACTAGCAAGACGGTGTCATCTGCAGTTGCGGTGACCTCACAACCTAACTGCTGCAGAATTTCCACAATTTCTGCTTTGCTTGGCGTTAGACCAGTAAGCCGAGCCACTTCCGCAACCGGGAACTTTTGTGGTTGTGGAGCTGTGGTCTCGTTGTAATCAAAGTTGGCGTCGTCAATCTTCCCACCGCCGTATTCCACTAATAGGTCAGCTACGCGCTGCGCTGCCACTGGCGCTACTCGGGGATCGACGCCGCGCTCAAACCGCTTGGCTGCCTCTGAGGGCAAGCGATGGTTGCGCGCCATCCTAGCCACGCTGACCTTGTCAAAGTGGGCGGCTTCGATTAACACGTTTTGCGTCCCGGCAGTAATTTCCGTATCTAACCCGCCCATAGTTCCAGCCAACCCGATAGGTCGGGCGGCGTGGCCGCCAGCAGAGTCAGTGATAAGCAGATCGCCTGCCCCCAGTTTACGTTCCTGACCGTCAAGCGTAACCAGAGTTTCGGCTGGGCGCGCCCGGCGCACCACAATCGGAGCAGTTAGCTTATCTAGGTCATACGCATGCAACGGCTGACCCAAGTCCAGCATCACATAGTTGGTAGCATCTACTGCCAGCGATATGGGGCGCATTCCCGCCCTGTTGAGGCGGTCTCGCAACCACTTTGGCGATTCTGCCTGTGGATCCACCCCGCGGACTATCCGAGTTACGAACCGATCGCAGCCCGGCACGCCGTGTACCGGAGCGTCGTCTTCCACAGTTACTGGGAATCCTTGATTATTTACTGGTGGCAGTGGCTGCGCTAGGTTCTCTTCCAAACCAAGATCAGTGAACTTGGCTCCGGTCGAGTGGGAGTATTCCCGTGCCACTCCGCGCATAGCGAAGCAGTAGCCTCGGTCCGGGGTGACGTTGATTTCCAGGACCTCGCCGGCCAATCCCAGGTATTCCAGTACGTCTTCACCCACTGCGGGAACACCTTTAGCAGCAGCTTCTGCTGGCGAGGAAGCCAACACCATAATCCCACTATGATCCTCGCCAATACCCAGTTCCCGCGCCGAACAAATCATGCCATCAGAGATGTGCCCGTAGGTCTTCCGCGCTGAAATCTGAAAATCGCCCGGCAACACTGCTCCGGGTAGGGACACCACCACATAGTCACCCACCGTGAAGTTATGGGCACCGCAAATAATGCCCCGCGAGGGCAAATCAGAGGGCTCTTTACCGGTACCGGGCGCGTCATTGTGGGCTCCGACGTCCACCCGGCAGTAGTTGATTATTTTCCCGTTTTTCTGTTCTTTGGCATCCAGGGTAAGAACTTTGCCAACTACGATGGGACCGCTCACTTCGGGACGGTGGATTTCCTCTTCTTCCAGGCCCACCCGCACTAGATCCGCAGCAAGCTGTGTTGCCGTCAAATCTGCCGGTACTTCGACGTGTTCCGCCAGCCAATCGATTGGAATAAGTGGCATCTCAGTATCCCCTTCCCGTAGTTCCGAACTGGGTGGAGAATCGCACGTCGCCTTCCACCATTTCCCGCATATCGGCAATTGAATTGCGCAACATCAGCGTGCGTTCAATACCCATACCAAAGGCGAATCCGGTGTAAACCTCGGGATCTAGACCGGCATTGCGAATTACCTCCGGATTTACCACTCCGCAGCCGCCCCATTCAATCCAGCCTGGGCCCCCTTTCTTCTGCGGGAACCATAAGTCCATTTCAGCACTGGGCTCGGTGAACGGGAAGAACGATGGACGGAGCCGAGTGCGCGCTTCCGGCCCAAAAATAGCGCGGGCAAAGTGATCTAGCGAGCCTTTGAGATGCTCCATAGTCAGCCCTTTGTCCACTGCCAGACCTTCTATTTGATGGAATACCGGAGTGTGGGTGGCATCTAGAGCATCGGTGCGGAACACCTTTCCCGGCGCCACGATATACAGCGGCGCTCCCCGCTTCAGCATTTCGCGTGACTGCACTGGCGAGGTGTGGGTACGCAATACGAGCCCCGGCATCTCTTGCACTGGCCCTGGGGTAGCAGCGCCGTCTTTCCCACCGGCAGGCACTTCCTGGACTCCAGCCACGTAGAAAGTATCTTGCATCTGGCGTGCGGGGTGGTCCGGACCAAAGTTGAGCGAATCAAAGTTAAACCACTCGTGCTCCAGCTCCGGGCCCTCAGCTACCTCCCAGCCCATGCCGACGAACACCGAACAAATATCCTCCATCAGCACTGGTAGCGGGTGCCGCGCTCCTACCGGACCGCGCTGAGTAGGCACAGTCACATCCACAGTTTCTTGTGCCAATACCCGGGCCGCATTTTCTGCTTCTAGCCGCTCGGTAGCAGCAGCCAGCGCAGCTTGAATTTGTTTTCGGGCGGCTCCCATCAATTTGCCAGCAGTGGGGCGCTCAGATTTGTCCAGATCCCGGATCTGCATATTGGCTTGAGTGATTGGAGCAGCATCGCCACTGTGTGCTAGCCGCGCATTCTTAAGTTCAGAAAGGTCGGTTGCTTGTGCAAATGCCGCTTCGGCAGCCTGCACCGCCTGGGCGATGCCAACTTCATCTAGTGGACTTAGCGTCATGGTTACCTCTCGATTCAATACACCCCTAGTTTAGTGACTGCCGGGAGAACTGTGCCGGCAATCCACTATTAGGGACAACACTCCCTAGTCATTAGACTTACCGCATGGAAGCAATTTTCTGTGGTCTCACTACGCTGGATATCACCCAGTTTGTCTCGCAGGTGCCACACGCAAATGAAAAAGTAGTTTCCCATGCCACCGAGCTGGACGTAGGCGGTCCGGCGGCTAATGCGGCGCGAGTTGCCCATGCTCTAGGGGTTTCTGCTCAGCTAGTTACTTTATTAGGAAATAGCCCGGCAGCGCAGCTAGCTGCCAAAACATTGCATAGCGAGGGGCTAACGGTTATAGATCTAGCCCGCGACGATCAGTTCCCGATTTCCACAGTGCTAGTGGATGACGACGGAGCGCGTGCGGTAGCTTCCCGCAATAACCCCAACCGTGACCAACGCCTACCCCATACTGAGCTACTACATGGTGCCCGAGCACTGGAAGTGGACGGACATGCCCTAGCCGCGCAAATACTATTAGCCCGCCAAGCCAAGGCGATGGGAATTCCAGTCATATTAGACGGCGGGTCTTATAAGCCCGGCATTGAGGAACTACTCCCCTATATTTCCCATGCCTTAGTTTCGGCAGATTTTGCAGTTCCGGGGCAGAGTGACGTATTTTCCACCCTAGTCGCCTACCACATTCCCTGGATTGCACAGAGCCACGGCGCCGATCCAGTGCAAGTACACAGCAGCACCGGAAGCTACCAAGTACCTGTTCCAGACGTTCCGGTGCGTGACACCCTTGGCGCCGGAGACGTACTGCACGGCGCCTTTACTGCAGCCCTGGCACAGGGAAAGAATGAGAAATTGGCGTTGCAGTTTGCGGTACGCATCGCTGCTCGCTCAGTTACCCACCGCGGAATTTTAGGATTTTTGCAGTAGCGGTAGCAGCAGATTTTATTTGCCCCGAAAAGTGTTGACAAAGCCAACTTGCATATCGATAATCGATATATGAAACATATCGATAAACAATATGGCTTGACGCGCATCGTGTCCCGGTGGAGCCTACTTGCCCTGCGTATTGGACTAGCAATTCTAATAGCAGCCGTGCTGCTCATGCTGTATCTATTCCCAACATTGGCATTGGACTTTGAGCGGCATTACGCAGCTGAGGAGCCGAAGATAATTGGCCTGAGCCTCCCCTACGCCATACTCTCGGTAGTCATCTTGTTGTGCGTGCTACTTTGCCTAGTAGCGATCTGGGCGGTTTCACACCGCTACCAACATGGGCAGTTGTACAGTTCAGCAACCTTGCGGTGGATAGATATTTTCCGATTCTCCGGCTTGGCCGGAGCCGTGCTTGCCAGTGGCGGCTTCGGGTTCCTGGCATTCTATATCGCCGGTCCGCTGTTGCCATATCTACTGATCTCGTTGGCGATAGCTATCGGCGGCACTGGGCTACTACACATAGTGCGCCAGGTGTTCATATCTGCTTGGACCGAGCACGAAGATCTAGCTGGGGTGATCTAATGATCACCGTACAGCTCGATCAGATACTCGAAAAACGCGGCATAACACTGGCAGAGCTATCTAGACGGATTGATATCACCCCGGTCAATCTATCTATTTTGAAAAATGGGCACGCTAAAGCTATCCGCTTCACCACTCTTGCCGCCATCTGCGCCGAACTGGAATGCCAACCAGGCGACATCCTGCGGTTCACGCCCACTTCGACCGCTGACGATTAGTGCAATTACCGATGCTGTGCTTGGGCCGAGGCATACAGACACAATGTGGCTGCCATAGCAGCATTTAGGGATTCAGTGGCCCGCTGCATGGGGATCCGTACTGGCGCATCTGCTGCGGAAACCTGCGCCGCGCTCAATCCCCGGGCTTCATTGCCGATTAGCCACATGGTCGGCTTGGACAGCTCCACTGTAGTGTCTGGCGCAAGCGCTGCGGCGTCAGCACTCGTAAAGCTGCTTTGCCAGGTGGCACGCAATAACTGCCCTAAGTCGTAACGGCCAGCGCCGTCAGCAGCTAATACCTGGATACCAGCTGCCTGCACTTGGGTGATAATCTGCAATACTTCGCCACCAGCGCATACCGGGAGATGAAAAATAGCGCCTGCGCTGGCCCGGATAACCTTAGGGCTAAAGATCTCCACTGATCCGGCTCCCAATATCACTCCGCTGGCACCCGCGGCAGCTGCACTGCGGATCATAGTTCCCAAATTACCCGGGTCTTGCACCTCGGCAGCGCAGAGCAACAGATTTGGCTCCTCAGCTAACAGCTGTGACAGCTCAGTCTGGGCGGGTAAATCTATTACTGCAAAAAGTCCCTGCGCAGACGGCGCCACCCGGTTACTTAACTCATCTGGCAAAATATGAGTATAAGGATCCTGTGCACGTAGCAGCTCAACAATGTCCGGATGATCAGCTAGCACCGCTTCAGTGGCATAAACATCCCGCACCAGCTGCGGATACTCAGTGAGTAACTCCCGAACTGCTTGACTGCCCTCCACCCGAGTCTGGCGGTAACGGCTGCGATTTTGCGCTTTCGCCAAATCGCGCGCTTTTTTCAGCTGACCAGTCAGTTCAGTGAGTTGACGGCGAGGCATCAGTTTTCCGCATTTAATTCGGCAAATGTGGGGGCGTTGAGGTCTTTAGCAGATATCTGGGATCGGTCAGTGACATCAATCGGCAGCGGCCAGTTAATTCCTAACTGTGGATCCAGTGGCGTGAGCGCTGACCCCGGCATTCCCGGCTGCCATTCTTGGTCGAAGAAGTACAGGTACTCAGTTTCCGGCAAATCCCCTACCGCTTGGAAACCGTTACATACGCCAGTGGGCACTAACACCATGGTGCCCGGAGTGATGTTGACTGTCTCCACCTTGCCATAGCTGGGCGAGTCCCGCCGAATATCCACATAAGCCCCAAAAGCAGCGCCGGATACCACCGTCACCAACTTTGTCATCGCTTCGGCATGCAGTCCGCGCACTGCCCCCCGATGAGTCAACGTATTGTTGCACTGCGCAAAAGCCGGAACTAGCCCCTTTTCTGCCAGCCAGGAGATCCGGAAGAGTTCTCGGATAGTGCCCCGTTCGTCAGTTACCTGTTTTGGAGTGATCACATATAGCCCGGCAATAGCAGTTTCTCGCCAGCCTTGTTCCACTATTTCCACCATTTTTCCTCCGTAGTACTCATATTCCCCGCAGTGCCAGCAAATACAGATAGCTTAATGCGGCCAACCCGATGGCGGGTTGAGTTTAGGCCCAACCTCGCCCTCAATGTTAGCCGCATTTAGCGAATATCTTTTGCTACCACTAGGCAGCTGGAGCGTTAACATCCTCCGGCAGTGCCGCCTTCGCGCGTGCCACGAGTTCAGCAAACGCAGCTGGTTCGTTGACTGCAAGTTCAGCCAGCATCCGGCGATCCACCTCAATACCGGCCAGCTTCAGACCTTGCATAAACCGGTTGTACGGCATGCCATTAGCGCGGGCTGCGGCATTGATCCGGGTGATCCACAACTTGCGGAACTCGTTCTTGCGTACCTTGCGGTCCCGGTAGTTGTATACGAATGAGTGCGTTACCTGCTCTTTAGCCTTGCGGTACAGCCGGGAACGCTGACCGCGGTAGCCCTTAGCGCGTTCTAGGGTAGTGCGACGCTTCTTCTTGGAATTAATCGCGTTCTTTACACGTGCCATTTTCTATTTCCTCGACTTTCTAAGAACTACATGCCCAGTAGACGCTTGATTGGCTTGACGTCTGCAGCCGCGACTGGCTGATCAGATGACAGCCGGCGCGTGCGGCGTGAAGATTTGTGCTCTAGCAGGTGGCGCTTGCCCGCCTGTTCGCGCATCAGCTTTCCGGAACCGGTTACCCGGAAACGCTTCTTAGCTCCGGAATGGGTCTTCATCTTAGCCATTTTGTACCTCTCTATCTTTCAAGTGTGCTATGCCTGTTCAGCTGCTTTAGCTTTACGAGCTTCTTCCCGGCGAGTTTCTTCTTTAGCTTCCCGCCGCCGCCGTTGATCCGATTTAGTTTGGGACTTCTTGCGGATCGGCGCCAGGACCATGACCATATTGCGACCATCTTGGCGAGGTGCCGATTCCACTGTGCTGTTCTCGGCCGCATCTTCTGCGACCCGTTCCATCAGCCGCATCCCCACCTCGGGGCGAGCTTGCTCGCGACCCCGGAACCGCACCTGGACTTTGACTTTGTCGCCGTCGTCCAAGAATTTTTTAACGCTGCGCATTTTGGTCTCGTAGTCGTGATCGCCGATCTTCAACCCCATCCGCACTTCTTTAAGCTGGGCATTGGATTGATTGCGGCGGGCATTGCGGGCTTTCTGAGCAGCCTCATACTTGAATTTGCCGTAGTCCATCAGTTTGGCAACTGGTGGCTTTGCCTGAGGCGCCACCTCAACCAGATCGAGATTCGCTTCCCGCGCCAGACGCAGTGCGTCCTCAACGCGCACTACCCCAACCTGTTCTCCACCAGGACCAACAAGACGGACTTCTGGTACGTTGATTCGATCGTTGACTCTTGGCTCGTTAATAATGGCTCCTCTTCTGCTCGCGGAGCAGGCGAAGAAATCAGAGCACACGGGCACAGTGACCCAGGTTCGAGGCACTAGGTATTGCCTCGGTTCTCATTACCCGACTCCGAATCGAGTGGAATCCAGGTGGGATTTCTCCGCTTGCGTTCCGGCAATCTGCCGGCCGGTCAGTGCTCAAGTGTACCAGCCGGAAAAAATACCAGCTAGCGCGAAGCGCTGTTTTTCTGGCTAAAACACCGTGACATTAGGCACGAAACCGAATATTTCTGATGGAGGCGGCGGCTAGCTCACCATGACGATCAGTCAACAGAACTTTCCAAAGTCTCTGGGCGGATTTCTACGACGTCGAAACGGGCCTTCAAATAGGTATCTTCGCCCAATGCAGTGGTTATTTTTTGTACTGCAGCTAGCAGCATCTGCCGTGCGGCACTTGCTGGGGGCACTCCCAGTTGGATCACGGCAGCGCCCTGCAGGCCAGCATGTACTTCCACCGCAACTGCCTGATCTATCTCGGCAATATTAGCTAAATAACTTGCTAATTCTGGATCCGCCCACGGAGCAATCCAGGGCATTTCAGTTATCCAAGCCACTGTCACCGAGCGTCCCAACCAGGTCTGCTGTGAACTTTGCGGATCTAACACCATTTGCCCGTCATAACGTTGTAGTGCCAGAGCGGCAGCCGCTCTAGTTTTCAACAATAACGGGCGATATTCCCCGCCCCAACTCGCTAATTGCGCGGCACTAGAGAATACCGGCAGAGCGGTGGCACCACCCGGATAAGCCACTTCCGGGATACTAGAGTTTAGTTCCAATTCACTAGCACACCCAGATTCCGTAGTGGCTTCATCTGCTACCGGCAATTTCCCAGCAGTTAGCGCGGCAATATCTGCTGGTTGTGCATGCGGCGAGATTGGTAGTACCACCCGACCGGTAGTTAATGCCGCCACCACCGCCGTTGCCCGGTTTGCTAGCGGCTGGGCGAATGCTTTTGCCAGTTCGGGTTCAATTTCTCCAGTGTCGCCAGCAAATGGATTAGGACGCAGTAACCGGTGTTGTTCTGCCACTACTGTTCGGCTACTTCCAGTGCTTGTGGCAAGGTGAAGTTGCCGGCATACAGCGCTTTACCCACGATGGCGCCCTCCACCCCAATTTCGGTTAGCTGGCGCAGCGCTTTAATATCAGCCAATGACGAAACGCCACCGGAAGCTACTACGGGCCGATCAGTAGCTGCACAAACTTTCCGCAGCAACTCAATATTTGGCCCCTGCAGGGTGCCATCTTTCTGCACGTCAGTAACTACATAGCGGGCACAGCCATCACTATCTAAACGCGCTAGCACTTCCCAGAGGTTGCCGCCGTCGCGAGTCCACCCGCGAGCAGACAGAGTTTCGCCGCGCACATCCAAACCCACCGCGATTTTATCGCCATATTTACTGATTGCGCGCGCCGTCCAGTCTGGATCCTCCAGCGCAGCCGTGCCCAAGTTCACCCGAGTAGCGCCGGCATCAATGGCACGAGCCAAGGAATCATCATCCCGGATCCCGCCCGATAGTTCTACCTTGATATCCGTCTCAGCCACAATCTGTGCTAACAACTCATAGTTAGAACCGCGCCCAAATGCGGCGTCTAAATCAACTAAATGCACCCAGGTAGCACCCTGTGCCACGAAATTTTTAACCGCGGCAGCTGGATCCCCATACCCGGTTTCTGTTCCGGCTTCGCCCTGCAGTAGCCGCACTGCCTGCCCATCTACTACATCTACTGCTGGAAGTAGTTCTAACGGTTTCATAGCACTCTCCTTGTCGTTGCTAATTGCCTATGCCAAACTGCTGAGCCAGTTTTCCAATAGCTGCATCCCAGCATCAGAAGATTTTTCCGGATGGAACTGAGTGGCACTTAGCGGACCTTGCTCCACTGCCGCCACAAAGTCCACCCCGTAATGCGCGGTAGCCACCCGAGGGGCAGCGAAAACCTCTGATTCGCTCCATCCCTCCGCTGGGTTAGTAAGCGCAGCATAACTGTGCAGAAAATAAAACCGTTCGCCGTCCAGGCCCGCTAATAGCACGCTCCCAGCGGGAGCTTTAACTGGTGACCATCCCATATGCGGCACTACTTCAGCGGGCAGCCGGTCAACTTCTCCCGGCCATTGCCCCAGTCCCTCGGTAACTCCCAGTTCATTTCCGCGCTCAAACATAATCTGCAGTCCTACACAGATGCCAAGTACGGGCTGCCCGCCTGCTAACCGGCGCTCGATAATTCGATCCCCGCGCGCAGCGCGCAACTTTGCCATCACCGCGCCGTAGGCTCCTACCCCGGGCACCACTAGCCCAGGCGCATTTAGGGCAGCATCAGGATCCGCAGTGAGGCTCACTTCGGCGCCAACGTGTTCCAACGCGCGCACTACCGACCGCACATTGCCCAGTCCGATATTAAAGACCACTATTTTCATTGCTCTGGTTTTTCCTCAAGTGGAGATTCATTACCAGCTACGCCAGTGTTCTCCTGCGTTAAGTTACGTATCCAACTGTCAGTGACGTCGGCTGGGCGGATTATCCGGGCCCCCAATTCTTCTGGGGTACTGTCACCTAGCACTAATTGTTCAATTAGCGGATCCATTGAATTTAGAATCAGTCCCGCTGCCAGCTCTTCACCGCGGATACCGCCCTGATAGCGAACTGCCGTAACTTGCCCAGACACCCCAGACTCTAAACCGACGTCTTCCCCTAGTTCAGCCAGTAGCAGCACTACCCCATACTGGGAAAGTTGCGAGAGCAGGGCAGCTACTTGGTGTGGGTCTGCTGCAATATTTTCTAGCTCTGCAGTGGCATCTGCTTCCGGGGAATCTCCAAGGAGTTCGGAAATATCCCAGTCCTGGTAGACCGGAGCCGGAAATTCCTTAACCACTACTACCCCATTTTGGGTGAGAACCACATCGGCATCAATGCGGCGTAGCTTCAGAATCCCGGCCAGAGCTTCCAACCGATCAAATGGCGTCAGTACCACATATCGACGTCGAGAAGTCACAGGGCACCTTTAGTGGACGGAATAGTATCTACCCGCGGATCCGGCTCCACTGCGGCCCGCAAAGCACGTGCCAACGCTTTGAACTGGGCTTCCACAATATGGTGCGGATCACGACCATAAACCAGTTCGACATGCAAGCAGATACCCGCATGATATGCCAAAGACTCAAAGACATGCCGGGTCAAGGCGCCAGTGAAGTGACCGCCAATCAAGTGGTATTCCTGCCCCTCTGGCTCACCGCGGTGCACCACATAGGGTCGACCAGACACATCAACTACCGCGCGCGCCAAGGATTCATCTAGTGGCACCAGCGCATCACCGAAACGCGCAATTCCGCGTTTGTCCCCCAGCGCAGCCCGCAACGCTTCCCCGATGCAGATCGCAGTGTCTTCAACAGTGTGGTGGGCGTCAATCTCGATATCGCCGGTCGCCGCTACCGTCAAGTCAATCAATGAATGCTTGGACAACGCCGCTAACATATGGTCATAAAATGGCACTCCGGTGGAAATAGCGTGCTGGCCAGTGCCATCCAAGTTCAGTTCTACTCGGATTTGTGACTCGGATGTAGTGCGCTCATAGCGCCCGATCCGGGGCTGACTCATTTTGTTACCTCCTGTAGTGCAGTAAGAAATGCCGCGTTTTCTTCCGGTGTTCCTATACTCACTCGCAGCCAGCCGTCCGGGCCGACTTCGCGAATCAGTACTCCGCGATCCAGTAATCCCTGCCAGACTTGGTGGCGATCTTCCAGATGACCGAACATTACGAAATTAGCGTCAGATTCTGCTACCTCCCAGCCTAGCGCACGCAGCGACTCAGCAAGTTGGTCTCGATCGGCGCGAATTTGTGCTACCTGTTTACTCAACTCAGCCCGCTGTGCCAAAGCCCCGCGTGCCGCTGCCTGAGTGACGGCGCTTAAGTGATAGGGCAATCGCACTATCCGTATTTGGTCCACTATTTCCGGACTGGCAGCCATATAGCCCAGCCGCAGACCAGCAGCACCAAAAGCTTTAGACATCGTGCGAGTGACCACTAGATTTGGGTATTCAGCCAGCAATTCCAGCGCAGAGGGGACGCCATCACGGCGGAATTCTGCATAAGCTTCATCTACCACTACTAAAGCAGCAGTTTTTTCTACTTCTCCATTGCCAACGTCGAGCTGCGGACCGTGCTGTATGGCTAGCTCTAGTACCTGGCGCAGCTGATCGAATGGCAGTGCAGTACCTGTTGGATTATTGGGTGAAGCCAGCAAGATGACGGCGGGATTAGCCCCCGCTAGCACACGCTGGACCTCCACAAAGTTTAGGGAAAAATCAGCATTGCGTTGCCCGGCTACCCAGGTGGAGTGAACGTCGCGAGCGTACTCCGGGTACATCGAATAGCTGGGCAGGAAAGATGCCACCGTGCGGCCTGGCCCAGCAAATGCTTGCAGAATGTGCAGCATAACCTCATTGGACCCATTAGCTGCCCACAGCTGCGTTATATCCAGCTGCACACCTGATTCTTCAGCTAGATAGGCGGCTAGGTCAGTGCGTAGCGCCGTGAAGTCCCGGTCTGGATACCGGTTTAACTGCGCAGCTGCCTTAGCCACTTCACTAGCGATTTGTTGCACTAGTTCCGGGCTGGGATCATACGGATTTTCGTTGACATTTAGGCAAACTGGTACATCTAGCTGTGGCGCACCGTAAGGTTTTTCCTGTGCCAATTCTGGGCGAGTAGGCAAAATCATTTATCCGCACCTCCAGTTGTGCTGGACTCCGGGCCAGAATCTGCTGTTAGCCTATCGGCGGCTACTCGCACTGCCAGCGAGGCCGCGTGTGCCGGTAAATCTTCAGCAATAGCGATAGTGCGCAGCGGAGGGAACAACTCTTGGAGGGCATCCGGCTGATACTCCACTTCCTGCACCGGTTTTATGAAGGCAAATACATTGAGTCCGGCAGCAAATCGTGCGGAACCACCAGTTGGCAATACATGATTTGACCCCGCCATATAGTCACCCAATGGCACTGGGGAATATGGGCCTACAAAAATTGCTCCGGCATTGCGAATCTGGGCTGCTGTTTCCTGCGGAGCGGCCGTGTGTATTTCTAGGTGTTCCGCCGCATAGGCATTGGCAACTTCCACTGCTTTTTCTAGGTCATCAACCAATACCACTGCTGACTGTGGCCCACTGAGCGCAGTCTGAATCCGCTGTGCGTGTTTAGTCTGCGGAATCTGCACTGCCATTTCCTGTTCCACGGCAGCAACCAACTGTGCTGAATCGGTAATCAGTACCGATGCCGCCGCTGGGTCATGTTCCGCCTGTGAAATTAAATCAGCAGCCACAAAAGCAGGATTTGCTGCACCGTCTGCCACAATGGCAATTTCCGTGGTGCCTGCTTCGGCGTCAATCCCGACGACGCCGCGCACAGCGCGCTTAGCTGCGGCTACGAAGATATTACCGGGACCAGTAACCACATCTACCCGATCACACAGTTGCTCGGGATCAACGCTGTTAGCTTCTCCGGCGGCACCGTAGGCGAACATGGCAATTGCCTGGGCACCCCCTACTGCATATACCTCAGTAATACCCAATAGATAGCAGGCTGCCAAAATAGTTGGATGCGGCAAACCAGCAAATTCAGCTTGGGGCGGCGAAGCCAGCGCAATAGACTCCACTCCCGCCACCTGAGCTGCCACCGTATTGTGGATTACCGACGACGGATACACTGCTAACCCGCCGGGCACATATAACCCCACCCGACGCACTGGAATCCACCGCTGCCGTACTACTCCGCCCGGCATAATTTGAGTTTCGGCCGGTTGCGGCAACTGTGCCCCGTGACCAGCTCGGTTGTGCGCTATCGAAATCTCCATGGCAGCGCGCAGTTCTGGATCTAGCTCATCAGCAGCACGTTTTAGCTCTGCAACTGGTACCCGCAAATGTTCCGGACGCACCTGATCGAACTGTTCTGCCAAATCGCGCAGGGCGCGCCCCCCGCCCGCGCGGACTTGGTCAATAATCGGGCGCACACTCTCCAGCGCCTTATCGACATCTACTTCAGCCCGCGGCAGTATCTCAACTAGTTCAGATTCGGTCAGTTTGCGGCCGCGTAAATCGATCAGTTGCAACATGCAGCCAATTCTACCTATCTGTGGCTAAAGACAGCAGAGCTGCCAGGTGGTGGACGCTAGCGGCACTCACCGCAAATCAGTACGTACCGCGTCTACCGCGCCACCAAACCGGCGATCGCGGGTGGTGTAGTCCCGAACACACCGCCACAGCAGTTCGCGATCAAAATCTGGCCACGGCTCATCAACAAACAGCAGTTCGGCATACGGAGCTTCCCACAGCATGAAATTGGAGGTGCGCCGCTCTCCCCCGGAACGAATGAACAGATCCACATCCGGCAAATCCGGTTGATAGAGATATTGCCCTATCAGCTCTTCAGATACTTGCCGTGGATCTACCGCGCCAGCTGCTACGTCGCGGGCAATCCCAGCCATTGCGTCTACTATCTCAGCCCGCCCACCGTAGTTCATACAAAAGTTGAGCGTAAGCGTGCGATTATGCCGAGTTTGCCGTTGCGCAGTCTGCAATTCAGTTAGCACTGATCTCCATAGCCGTTTATAACTCCCGGACCACACAATTCGCACGCCCCACGAATCTAATTCATCACGCCGTTCTGCGATCACTTTCCGGGAATAGTTCATTAAGAAAACGACTTCCTGTGGAGAACGCCGCCAGTTCTCAGTGGAAAACGCATATACCGACACCGTCTCCACTCCAAGTTCGATTGCTCCGGCCAGCACATCCATCAGAGCATCTTCGCCAGCTCGGTGCCCCGCAGTGCGCAACAGGCCGCGCGAATTTGCCCAGCGCCCATTCCCGTCCATCACAATCGCAATATGCCGCGGGATGTCTAACTCAGTGCGGTTGGCAGGTAATTGACTGCCTGGGCGGGGTGGAGTGGCCAGAGTGCGCGTTTTGCTCATAACTACAGTTTACGTGGTTAGGCACTGACTGCAGCAGGACGACGGCGAATCTCCCCAGCTGGTTTTCCTACTAATCGCAGTGACTTCACTTGCCGCTCCAGATGCCACTGCACAAATGCTGCCACGATACCCCCTACGGCACGGCGTTCCGGGTGAGCAGCAGTATCGGCTATTTTCCAGTCTCCCGCTGCCAATGCCCCCAATAACTGCCAAGTTGCCACAGCTGGCACTATTGATCCCGGGGGGCGGCAGTCATCACAAACTGCACCCCCAGCGGTAATATTTAGGGCTTCATGCGGCCCAGGAGCACCACAAATGGCACATTCAAAAATGGCGAGCTGCCAACCAGCATGTGCCATCGACCGCAGCAGATAGGAGTTCATCACTAGGTCGACTGCATGGGTGCCGGCAGCCATCGCATGTAGGGCACCGTGGAGTAGCTGAAATGCCGTTAGATCTGGGTCAGCCTCTTCACTGGCTAACCGATCTGCTGTTTCTACCATGGCGGAGGCAGCAGTAAATGCCTCATAGTCGGATACCAAGGCCCGCCCATATTGATTGCGGGACTCCACTTGAGTGATGACATCCAGGCTGCGCCCCCGGTAAAACTGAGCATCTACCAAGGAAAATGGCTCCAGGCGAGCGCCAAATCGCGATTTAGTACGCCGCACGCCTTTAGCTACTGCCCGCACTTTTCCATATTTTGGCGTGAGCAGCGTAATGATGCGGTCTGCCTCACCCAAGTCATGGCAACGCAGCACGATTGCGTCATCCCGATATGTCTTGCTCACGCTGGTAATCTAACGCAGGTTTAAGCTGATATCGGTGAACCCCTGCGGGAGTTTCCCGCACAGCTTAGCGCCGCTTCCTTAGCGCAGCGCACGATTAACTGCGGAGATAATGGCTTGGAATGTAGCCGTGACGGTAGATGGGTCGATTCCAACTCCCCACAAAACTTGATCGCCCACCAGGCACTCTACATATGCCGCTGCAGTGGCATCTTCACCTTCAGAGAGCGCATGTTCGGCATAATCCAAAATACGCACCTCCACTCCGAGTTTCTCCAGGGCACTAGTAAATGCATCCACTGGGCCATTCCCGGAGCTGGTGAAGGTAATATCGCGCCGCTGTGGTTCTACTCCCGCTGCCACGCCGTCGGCCATATTTTCAGACAGCGTCACCGTCAGCTGGGAGTGCTGCCCTTCATCTGCAGTAGTAATAGCGGAACCGCGCAGCGCGTACTTCCCCCACGGTTTCAAGCCAGCTGCCGTGGTATAGGGCAGATATTCATCAGCGAAGATATTCCACAATAGATCGCCGGTAACTTCCCCGCCGAAGGTGTCCGTGTAGTTTTGCACCAGGGCCGACACCTCCATTTGCAGACGGCGAGGCAATTCCAAATGGCGCGTAGACGACAGCAAATACGCCACGCCGCCCTTGCCAGACTGGGAGTTAACGCGCACTACTGCCTCATAGGAGCGCCCAACGTCATCAGGGTCAATCGGCAGATACGGAACCTCCCACGGCACCGCAGTTTCGTCACCGCCTGCTGCGGCGACTTGCTTCTTACGATCCGCAAAGCCCTTATTAATCGCATCTTGGTGCGAGCCGGAGAATGAGGTGTAGACCAATTCACCACCGTATGGCGCCCGCACCGGAATTTCCATCCCAGTACACCGCTCCACCGTTTCCCGGATTTCATCCAACTGGCTCAAATCTAGCTGCGGATCTACTCCATCTGAGAACAAGTTGAGCGCAACGGTTATCAGGTCCACGTTTCCGGTACGCTCACCCTGGCCGAATAGACAGCCTTCCACCCGGTCTACTCCAGCCAACAGCGCCAGTTCTGTGGTGGCAACTCCAGTGCCGCGGTCATTATGGTTATGCGCCGAGAGGGTGATGAATTCCCGCCGCGTCAAATTCCGACTCATCCACTCAATCTGATCCGCGTAAACATTGGGAGTACACCGTTCCACCGTGGTGGGCAAATTCAGAATAATTTCTCGCTCCGCACTGGGCTGCCACACGTCCATCACGGCCTCACAAACCTCGAGGGCAAATTCCAGTTCAGTGTCGACGAAGATCTCTGGCGAGTACTCAAAGCCGACGACGGTTTCGGTGCCGATCGTTTTTTCCAAATAGGAAACCAATTCTCGAGTTCCAGCCACCGCCAGTTCGCGGATCTGCTCCCGATTTTTACCAAATACCACCCGCCGAAAAACTGGTGCCGTGGCGTTATACAGATGCACGGTGGCATTAGGTAGCCCCTGCAGCGCATCTACCGTGCGGTGAATGATCTCTGGTCGCGACTGCGTCAGCACTGAAACGGTAACGTCAGCGGGTACGGCGTCGTCTTCCACCAAAGAACGCACGAAGTCGTAATCTGCCCGGGAAGCCGCCGGAAAACCAATTTCTATTTCTTTGACGCCGATGCGCATCAGCAAGTCGAATAGTTCGCGTTTTTTCTCCGGGCTCATCGGTTCAATCAGCGCCTGGTTGCCGTCGCGCAAATCAGTAGAGAGCCAGCGTGGAGCTTTGCTAATCCGATTATTTGGCCAGGTCCGGTCAGGCAACGACACTGGATTAACATCTAAGAAATGGCGATACTTCGCGCTGGGCATTCCAGAGGGCTGTTGTGCGCTATATTTTCCACGGGTTTTCATTGGTTTCCTTCCACTTTTCGGCAATTTTGGCCGACGCACGTGAAAATCCCGCGGGGAGGGAGTCAGCCGTTAGCTAACCTCACCGCGGCAATTAAGCAGAAGCTCCTGACGCATGGTTTCACTCTAAACGCTGCGACTCGAAATCTGCAATGCAATCACGGTGATATTGTCGTGCCCACCGGCGGCCAGAGCGCAGTCAGTCAGATCGGTAACTAGGTTCGCCACTTTTCCACCTGCGTGCGCAATAAGCTGGTCTTTTAACTCGTTTTGCGTCAGTTCATCCGAGAGTCCATCCGAGCAAATCAGCAGTAAATCATCCGTGGCTAACTCCAGCGGAGTGAACTCCACCACGGGCGTGCCATAGGTGCCAATTGCCCGCGTAATGATATTGCGCCGGGGATGAAAATGCGCTTCTTCGGCAGTCAACAGCCCATCGTCAACCATCATCTGCACTAGTGAATGATCGCGGGTCACCTGATATAGCTCATCACCCCGCCACCGGTATACCCGAGAATCGCCCACATGAAATGCGAATGGTTGTGGCCCCAGCACTACGCCGGCTACCGTGGAACCAGCCTTATCAGTGGGGCTGTTCGCTGCCTCTGGGCGAGATATTTCCGATGACGGCGCCGCTTCCCCTTGCCCCAGCCCTGCAGCCTGGGCCAAATAAGCGCTGTTCATTTGGGGCAATACCTGAGTCTGCGTTTCCGGTGAAATAGTACCAGCCATAATTTGCGTAATATTTTGTGCCGCTACCGCAATTACTTCCGAGATCAGCTGCTGAAAGTTTTCTGTTTGTACTGCTGGTTCCAATTGGGAATGCGGCAAAAGCCGAGCCAGTTCGCCGTCTGCCCAGTCCAGCGCGTGTACTACTTCTTGGGCGGCTCGATCGCCGAGTTTAGCGCCACCCATGCCATCTGCCACTGCATATATGTACTGGCCACGGTAGGTGCTGTCTTCATTGTGTTTGCGGCGCAACCCAATATCAGTATGGATGGCGTGGTCAGCGACATAGAACATGTTTTTCGCTATCAGTTAAGTGGCAGTTGCGAGTATGCCTATTTTAGCTAATTGCAGTTCATGCTGAAACTATTGACGGAAAGATACCCCAGTAGGCGATTGAAAACAGCAATAAGGTATATCCAAGCGCTGCCACCGCCAAAGTGGCAGTGACATATCTATTCTTCGGTGCCAGCTCTACCCATTTTTGCCCTAACCGCACTACCGCCAAAACTGCCAGCAAAGCCACCGCCTGCAATATCAGCCAGCCGCCCTGCACTAATAGCCGATTTTGTTCATAATTAAGTGCAATCTGCACAATGGCAAATAAATATCCGATAAATAGTAGCCACAGGGCCAACACCAAAAAACCACAGCGCCAAATCCGGCGCACTAACTGCGCTCCGACTTTGCGCGTGGGCTGATCTTGGTTACGCCGCCAGTAGATATATCCCCCAGTTGCCATCACTGCCCCAACTGCAGTGAAGATGACGCCTAATGCCAAAATCACCAGCATCGCCGGCATCGAGCCAAACCAGCGGGGCGTTTGGAAAGTCGGAGCAGTAAAATCTTGGCGCGGCTGTGCCCCCGCGATCTGTGAGCTTTCGGTTACCGCACTCGGCAGCCCATTAATGAAATCGGCGGTGTCTTGATATGGCAATGGGGAAATAAACCCATTTATTCGCAACCCATGGTCGGACTGGGCGTAGTACCGCACCAGCAGCTGACTATTCTCCGCTTTGTCCAAATCTGATTTTAACTGCAGCGGCCCCTGGATCTGCGGAGTTGATGAATCCTCAGTTCCGTAGATCATCAGTACTGGTATTTTCATCTGCTGGTGATAGGGGGCGGGGTTGAATCTGGCGTAATTAAACATCTGTTCCTCTGCCAGCGCCCCAGATATTGCCCGGATCGCCGCTGCGTATAGCTGTGCTGGTCCGCCAATATCCCGCAGATAAGTCACCGCGGCAAGGGCCCCCTGATTTTTAATCGGAATGACTGGGTCAGATACCAGCACCGTGAACGCAGCTTGGGGATCGTTAGCAACAGATATCGGAGCAATCAATGCACCTTCTGATTCACCGTAGTACCCTACCTGCGCGCGATAGACCGATTCTTGATTACGCAGCCAGTTTGCCACTGCTAAATAATGTTGCCCAAGTCGGGTATAGTCGCGCTCCGTAACGGAATAGGTGACAAGCGGTTTATCGGGAACCGCCGTCACTACTCCCGCTGAAGCCAACCATTGTGCATGTGGGCTGAATGCTGTGTGTTTATAAGTTCCGGTACCATGCAGAAAGACGACGCCGGGGCGCTGCCCGTCCACTCCAATCGGCTCACGTAGGGTAACTTTAATGTTTTTCCCATCCGGCATTTCCACTTCATGAATAGATACCCGAATGGAGTACTGCCCTATCCGCGGAGTTTCCACCAAAGACTTTATTGCGGTATCCGCAGTTTGTGGAATTACGGCATTGGGCATCGGCTTGGGATTGTATCCCGGGCCTGCCCAGGCTCCCCAAGCACCCAGCAACAGCACCGCCAGAATCCATAGCACATAGGTCTTGCGGAGGAGTCGGCGTAACAGACTTTTTTCAGAAACCAAGGCGACTCAACAGTTTCGGATCGCGCTGCCACTCCTTCGCCACGCGCACATGCAAATCTAAATAAACTTGCTGACCCAACATTTTTTCCAGGCTGGAGCGGGCGCGCGTCCCAACTTCGCGCAACCGAGCGCCTTTCTTCCCAATAATGATTCCTTTTTGTGACGGACGCTCTACATATACATCTGCTTGAATTGCAATGAGTTCACTGCCGTCTTTGCGCAGGCGCGGTGCCATTTCTTCTACTAATACCGCGATGGAGTGCGGCAGCTCTTCTCGAACGCCCACTAATGCCGCTTCCCGGATTAGCTCTGCCACCATAGTTTCTTCGGACTGATCGGTAGCCATATCGCGCGGGTATAGCGGTGGACTAACCGGCATCTGCTTTGCCACTAGCTCCGCTAGCAGTTCAATCTGTTCACCTCGTACTGCGCTAACCGGCACTATCTCAGCAAATTTAATGTCTGCCAATTGGCTAATCTCGATTAATTTATCGGCCATCGCAGCTTTATCAACCAAGTCCGCCTTAGTAACCACTGCAAATACCGGCGTCTGCGCAGCTTTCACTTTTTCCAGTAAGAAACGATCCCCCGGACCAATCGGTTCATTTGCGGGCAGGCACACCATGATGGCATCCATATCGACCAGGGACTCCCGCACCATGTCATTTAGCCGTTCCCCCAATAGAGTACGTGGCCGGTGCATCCCCGGGGTGTCTACTACGATTAGCTGCCCTTGCTCCAACTGCACAATGCCCCGAATTATCCGGCGGGTAGTCTCTGGCTGATCGGCGGTAATTGCCACCTTAGAGCCGACCAACGCATTGGTAAGCGTAGATTTTCCGGCATTAGGCCGCCCAACTACCGACACAAAGCCAGCTCGGAAGTTTTCAAATTCTGTATTCACCGTTATTCATCCTCGGTTTCCACTGGGATACGTGAGACTATCAGCCATGATAGTTGCCGGCGCCGGCCTTCAAACCGATCTGCCCGCAATTTCAGCCCGGCAATCTCCCCCACTGATCCGGCGATTGGCACCCGGCCAATAGCTTTGTTTAGCAGGCCTCCTGCGGTGTCGACGTCGTCATCTTCCAGCTGGATATCAAATAGGTCGCCGAGATCGTCAATCGGCATACGCGCTGGTACGCGCCAGCTGCCATCCGCCAGCGCTTCCGGTTCTGCTTCCGCGCGGTCATGCTCATCTACCATTTCGCCGACCAACTCTTCAAGCAGGTCTTCGATGGTGACTAGTCCAGCTATGCCGCCGTATTCATCTACTACTAACGCAATATGCACCGAATCGCGTTGCATCATATGTAGTAGGTCATCCACCAGCACCATTTCCGGGACGAATACCGGTTCGCGCATAATATCGCGCACCGTAACTTCATCTGCATCGGAGCGGCGATGGGTGCGTTTAATGACGTCTTTTAGATAGACCACCCCGAGCAAGTCATCGACCGTCTCTCCCACCACTGGCACCCGGGAAAATCCGGAACGGCTGAACAAAGCCAGCACGCGATCTAAGGACTCATCTACTCCGACCGAGATCATATCCGTGCGCGGTACCATTACTTCGCGCACTAAGGTGCGTGACATTTCAAATACCGAGTGGAGCATTTCGCGTTCGTCTTCCTCGATCACCTCAGATTCCGAAACGCGTTCCACCATAACTGCCAGTTGTTCTTCCTCGTTTTCCCGCTCGCCATCATCAGGTTCTCGGGCCGTAACGAATACTGATCCAATCCGAGTCAGCGGCCACAGCAACCATCCGGTCAGCTTGATTACCAGAGCTGGATTTTTATAACCCAGCCGGGCGGGCAGTACAAAACTGAGCACGCTTAAGAAGATTACCGCTGCAGCGGCTACCGCCCCCAGCAATACCCACGGGTGATGGATGAGTTCTGACATCACCAACGTCAAGCTAATGGCAAATAACAGCGCAAAGAAAAGCCGTAACCCCGCAGTGGTGGCTACCGCGGCTGGGCGGCGGTCAGCAATTTTCCGGATATACTTCCCGCCAGTTTCGGTAGCAAATGGCGCTTCGGCCTGCGCACGAGTCAACCGGGAAAGAGCAGCCAATAAGATGCCGCTCAGCACTTCCAGGATCAGCGCTACTACAGCTATCAGCGATAGACCAACTACCGGTATTTGCACTCCGATTCCTCAATCCACTGTGGGGGCAATATCATCCAGGTTTTCCCATGATACGGCTTCCCCACCGGCTGCTGATTGCTGATTTGCCAAAAAAGTGAGCAATAAGCGCCGTTGTAGCTCGAACATTTCCTCACGCTCGGCGTCTTCCATATGATCGAAACCTAACAAGTGCAAAATACCGTGGGTGACCAGCAATAAAACTTCTTCAATTGTGGCGTGTCCCGAGCGGCGGGCTTGCCGGGCAGCCACTTGCGGGCAGACGGCGATATCGCCGAGTACCCCCGGGCGCGGTTCGGCACCGAGCGGGGCCGGCCGCAGCTCATCCATCGGGAAAGACATCACATCGGTTGGCCCGGGTAGGTTCATCCACTCCAGGTGCAGCTCCGCCATAGCCGGTTCATCAAGCAACAAAATAGATAGGTCAGCTTGCGGATGCACCCGCATTTCGTCTAGCACAAAAGTGGCTAATGCGGATATCTCAGCGCCAGCTATCGCCGGTTCAAATCCAGATTCGTCATTGACCTCAATCATTTTTCTCTCCCGCTGCCGAGCTGGATTCAGTAGTTGCTGAGACTGAGCGATTTGCCCGCGGGGTGGGATCGGCACGCTCGGCGTCATACCTCGCATATGCATCGATTATGTCCGCTACTAGGCGGTGCCGCACCACATCAGCACTGCCCAGCTCGATCATTTTCACATCTGAAACATCGCGCAAAATACGCCGTACTATTTTCAGCCCGGAAGCTGTGCGCCCTGGCAAGTCAACTTGCGTGAGGTCACCAGTGATCACCATTTTTGAGTTAAACCCCAGCCGGGTGAGGAACATTTTCATCTGTTCCGGAGTGGTATTTTGCGCTTCATCCAAGATCACAAAGGCATCATTTAGTGTCCGCCCGCGCATATATGCCAGCGGCGCCACTTCAATCGTGCCCGCAGCTAACAGCTTGAGGATCACTTCCTGGTCGATCATGTCATATAGCGCATCGTAAAGCGGGCGCATGTACGGATCGATTTTGTCATTCAAGGTACCGGGCAAGAACCCGAGCGACTCCCCTGCCTCCACCACCGGGCGAGAAAGGATAATCCGTTTAACCTGATTATTTTGCAGTGCTACCACTGCTTTTGCCATCGCCAAATAAGTTTTCCCGGTACCAGCCGGACCAATCCCGAAAGTAATGGTGTTTTCGTCAATTGCATCCACATACGCTTTTTGCCCCAAGGTCTTGGGTCGGATAGTTTTCCCACGCGTAGTGAGAATATCGGCGTTGAGTAAATCAGTTGGCTTGGCCAACCCCGAACGCATAATCGCAATCGCCCGCTCCACAGAATCGACCGTGAGGTGTTCGCCCATTCGGGCCACCGAAATAAGTTCAGCTAATAGATTTGCGGCCAAATCAACTGCCGCAATTTCGCCAGTTATTTTTATTTCTTGCCCCAGTACATGCAGCTGAGCTGGGGCCAGCCCACGTTCTAAGGCACGCAATACTTCGTCACGATGCCCCAAAATATTTATTAGCGGGATGTTGTTAGGAACAGTGATTATTCGGGTGACTTCGCTACTCATCGTATTTAGTCTATCTGCCTTTGCGGGTTGGGCACCTGAGTTTTCGCATAGGCGCTTATAACCGCAATCGCCCACGGGCCGGCGGTGGCAGCGCGCATAATATGCTCTCCCAATAGGACCGGGCGTGCCCCCGCACCGCTGAACTCTGCTACTTCAGTCTCAGTGATTCCGCCTTCAGGGCCGACGACGACGATCACTTCCTCAGCTACACCTTGAGCTGTTCCAGTTTGCAGGGCAGCTAACAGGTCAGTTTGGGCAGTTTCATGGCAAATAAATACTTGGGCACCGTCAGCCACTTTCGCTCTAATCCAGCTGGACAGCTGTTGGGAATCGAGCAGTTCCGCAATAGTAACCCCGTAACTGCGTCGCGACTGTTGTACGGCAGATAGCGCCGTATTTTCCCATTTAGTGCGGGCTTTAGCTTCTTTTCCAGCCCAATTAACGATGGTTCGATCGGAGCGCCAGGGAACCACTTCCGCTACTCCGTATTCGGTGGCGGTCTCGATTGCCTGTTCATCGCGCCCAGATTTTGCCAGTGCCTGCACTAGGGTAATTTTTGGCTTACTGGGTGGGTCAAGCTGGGTGCCGATTACGGCAGCAGCGAGTTCTTTCTTCCCCACCGCTGTGACGCGCACCTGCACCCGGGTGCCGGCGCCATCTACTAGTTCGATATTTTCACCCGGGCGGGTACGCCGCACAGTGCCGGCATGATGAGCCACTGCACCGGTTAGCTGTACAGCTGCCCCTACTGGCAAATCTTTTGCGAGTGCTACTTGAGCCACTGCGCAGGCATCTGCGAGTGCCTCAGGCGCGACATACACTGGCAGCGTCATCCGTCTCTACCAGTTAGTTTTTCTTTGAGCCGGGAAAACATCGAGCCGTTATCTTCTACCAGCCGCCCCACATCGCCGTCTTCCCCACGCTGTTGTGCCAGTTCAAAGAGCAGGTCACGCTGGTTCTGATCAAGTTTGGTGGGGGTTATTACCTGCGCCAAAATCTTGAGGTCACCGCGACCAGGGCGGCGCAATTTACCTACGCCCAGATCGAGCAGGGTAATTACCTGCCCAGATTGGGTGCCGGCTTCGATTTCAATTTCCTGGGGGCCGTCGAATGTCTCCAGCTGGATCTTAGTGCCGAGTGCTGCTCCAGTCATTGGTATCTCTAAGGTGCAATGCAGATTGTCACCTTGCCGCGTGAAAATTGGGTGCGGGGCAACATTCACCTCTACGTACAGGTCGCCAGGTCCGCCCCCAGCAATGCCGGCTTCGCCTTTTCCGGGGAGCCGGATCCGCATCCCATTTTCCACACCGGCTGGGACATCTACATTTAGTTTCACTTCATCTTTAACTCGGCCTTCACCGCCACACTGCTTACAGGGCGTAACTATTACCGTGCCATATCCGCGGCATACACCACAGGTGGTGGTAGAAATCATCTGACCGAGCAGCATGGAATTGGTAACCCGCTGCACGCTACCAGTGCCGTCACAATTAGTACATGGCACCGGCTGGGTACCGGGTTCAGCTAGCTGACCGTGGCAGTGGGAGCACTCCACCGGCAACTGTACTTTTAGTTCTTTTTTGACGCCGAAGACGACGTCTTCCAAATTGAGCCGCAACGCAACTAGCGTCTCACCGCCGCGCCGGGTGCGGGAAGCTGGTCCGGATGCTGCGCCGCCGCCAAAGAAACTAGTGAATATATCCTGGAAGCCTCCCCCGAAGCCACCAAATCCACCGAAGCCGGCACCCCCACCGGACAGCGCTTCTTCACCGCCCATATCGTAGAGCTTGCGCTTTTCGGGATCAGAGAGTACTTCGTAAGCACGAGTCACTTCTTTGAATTTTTCCGCGCCTTCTGGCCCGGCCTGGTCGGGATGGAGTTTGCGCGCCAGCTTGCGGTAGGAGCGTTTTATTTCATCCGCAGTGGCATCGCGCGAAACTTCTAATAACTGATAGTAGTCAGCCACAGGTTCCTTCTTTTTCTGGTTATTGCGTGTTACCTAGCACGAGGGATAAGTATTTGGCGACTGCATAGACTGACCCCATTGTGGCCGGGTAATCCATCCGAGTCGGCCCCAAGACTCCTAGCCTAGCTACTGGAGAGCTGGCAGCGCCGTCATAAGTAGCGGATACCACTGAAGTTTCCCCCAACCCAGCGGCAGCATTTTCCTTACCAATGCTCACCCGCAGGCCTTCTTCCCGATACGCCAGCAGACGCAGTAGCACTACTTGTTCTTCTAGCGCGTCTAGCACTGGAGATATTGAGCTGACGAAGTCCACATCGTAGCGGGTGAGATTGGCGGTGCCAGCTACTACCACTCGCTCTTCCGCGTCTGTGCTCAAAGTTTCGGTTAGTACCTGTGCTATCCGGGTGTGCAACTCAGTGAGTTCCAGCGGTAATTTGGCAGCAATCGAATCAAAACCGGCCGCTAGTTCTGCTAAATCTTTGCCAATGCAGTGTCGATTTATCTCATTGCCCAGGCGCTCTATTTGCGCATCAAGGATTTTGCGCTCGAACCGAATTGTGCGTTGTTCTACCCGGCCAGCGTCGGTGATGATGATTATCAACACGTGGTGATCGCCGCGCAAAACCAGTTCCACATGCCGCAAGGCAGTACGCCGGAGCGAGGGATACTGCACTACAGCCACTTGATTGGTCAGGTGGGCAAGTAGGCGCACGGAGCGGTCCAGTACATCGTCCAGGTCCACCGCTTCGTTCAGGATATTCTCAATTGCTGCCCGCTGGGCAGGAGTCAGTGGCTTCATCTGCGCAATAGAGTCTACAAATTCGCGGTAACCAGCATCGGTGGGGATGCGGCCGGCTGAAGTATGCGGTTGGGTTATTAAACCAGCATCTTCTAACTGCGCCATATCATTGCGCACGGTGGCTGGGGATACTCCCAGATTATGCCGTTCTACTACTGCTTTGGAACCGACCGGCTCCCGGGTGGCAACGTAGTCTTGCACAATAGCTTCCAGCACAATTTTGCGGCGCTCGGCAGCGGACATCGCAGCCTCCCCTCTAGTTTTACCAAGTAGCACTTTTCGCCCAAGTAGCACTCTATGCCATCGAGTGCCAATGCTACGCCAAGTACGCTATCGGCGCACGTTGCGCTTAGGCAGTACAGCGGCAATGCGGCGCGGTGATATGGGCAGTGTATTAGGGGGAACAGTGGCCACCGCCCACCAGCGAGCGTTTACTTCCAGATCCCGGCGGGAAGTTGGCTGATAAATTGGCCGGCCTGCTGGCTGCAAAGCTCTAAGTGCGAGATAGGATCTTCGCCCAGTTGCCAAGAAAATTCCACCGTCACCCGTTCGCCACACAAATGCGCGCTCACCGCCTCTGGCCACTCCAGGAGCACTGCATAAGCCTGGGCTCCAAGTAAATCGGCAGCAGCCGCACTGCGCTCGCCAGTAAGGGGCAACAACATTTCTGGCAATGCTGCCTCACTGCCATCAGCACGCTGCGGAATATCAAAGGTAAAGAACAAAGTAGAGCTGGCAGTACGGGGAAGTATGGCGCTGCGCCAACTCAACTCGCGAGTATTAGTTACCGCTTGTACCCCAGGAGCTCCACCCGCAGCCGGCCACTGCCCGGCAGATTCGACGTCGCCTTGCAATAAAAATTCTTTGAGGTTTGGTACCGTGTCGCTGACTTTCCAGCGTTTGGTGCGCATTTTGCCGCGGATCCGGGAACGTTCATCCCAAGTTCCTTTATTATTTTTTGACGCCAGTGCGGTGAGCGCATAGACCATCACGCCGCCAATAATTACCACTAGGAACAGGAAAATGAAGTAGTCTCCCACCGAGTGCCTCCCTCTCGTTTAATTACCGGTTGAGCCTATCGCGCTGCGGTTGCAGTTACCACAGCTGGCGAATCACAGTATCGGCCAGTAGCCGTCCCTTAGGAGTGAGCACCAGTCGCCCATTTTCGGCCAATTTGGCATCCACTAACCCATCGGCACATAGCCGATACACCGTTGTGGCGCTAGTACCCTCCGGAATCTCAATCCCAACGCCCAGTCGAATACCGAGCATAATATGTTCTTCTCGCTGTTCCGCGGCGGTTAGCTGCTCATATTCCGCCACGGGAAGGGCGCCTGCCGCCAGCAGCTGAGCATAGGCAATTGGATGCTTTCGATTCCAAAACCGCGTCCCCGCAATATGCGAGTGCGCACCGGGACCATACCCCCACCATTCGCCGTCTTGCCAATAAACCAAATTGTGTTGACATTCTTTTCCAGGGCGCGCCCAATTGGAGACCTCATACCACTGATAGCCGGCAGCGGTCAGGATTTGATCTGCTTGCAAATAGCGGTCAGCGAGTAGGTCTGGATCAGGAGCCGGAATCTCTCCCCGCGCCAGCTGACGCCCCATTTTGGTACCCGGTTCAATCGTGAGTCCATAAGCAGAGATATGCCCCGGTTCTAATTCGATGGCAGTTTCCAGCGACTGGCGCCAGTCCGCGCCGCTCTCCCCCGGCGTGCCATAGATCAGGTCTAACGAGTAGTCCAAGCCAACCGCTTGCGCAGCTTGGACTGCACGTTCCACCTGGCCCGGAGTATGCACTCTATCTAAAGTGCGGAGCACGTGCGGCACGGCTGATTGCATCCCAAATGAGATACGGGTGAATCCAGCTGCTTTCAGCTGCGCTAAATATTCAGCATCCACCGTTTCCGGGTTGGCTTCAGTAGTTATTTCACTGGCCGGGCCAAATACTTCTTGAAGCCGAGCCAGGATGCCGATGAGGTCGGCAGCAGGCAACATACTCGGCGTTCCCCCGCCGAAGAATACGGTATCTAACTGTGGACCCTGCGCATTCGGCGCAGCAGAATCAGTTAGTGCGGGCACTGATAGTGCTATTTCCTGGCAGATAGTTTCCGCGAAGTTCTGGGCGCTGGCCGGCCCCCCAAACTCCAGATTGGTATAGGTGTTGAAATCACAGTAGCCACAGCGTGTCTGGCAAAACGGGATATGTACGTAGGCAGAGATTCTTTTGCCCACGCTAGTGAAATTCGGCAGAACTGGAGGTGCGCTCGCAATATCCATACTGTGGCTAATTCTTACTGTGGTTGATTTTTTCCTAAACTGATCGACTGGCCAGCGGGACGCTATTTCGCACCGCAGCAATATCGTGGATAGTGCGCCCGGCGGCGATCCCGCGCGATTCAAACCTGGTCATTATGCGACCCTCAAATCGTGGCGCAAAGCCACCGGCGTATTTCCCCTCATCCGCCGGATCAGGATTTTGCCCGATATATTCGTTGGTGAAATAGGGACTGTCAGTAATTACATCTCGCATTTGCCAGGCGTAGTTGTCCCAGTCAGTGGCCAAGCGCCAGATACCGCCGGGTGCCAATACCTGAGCAATGGTGGCGGCAAAATTAGGGTTCACAATGCGGCGCTTGTGGTGGCGAGCTTTGCGCCACGGGTCTGGGAAAAATGTCCAAACCTCCTGTGCGCGGGGGTTGGCGTGCCAAGTTGCGGCGTCACTAGCAGCGCTCCCCTCAGGGGCTGAAGATCGGAAGATCACTGGCAGCGCTTGAGCAGCGTCTACCTCTATTACTCGGAAGTTAGTTACTTGTTCGCGATGCGCAGCGTTTACGCAGCGTGCCACACCTGGCGCCCAGGCTTCGAGCGCCAAAAAATCCCAATCGGGATGCGCTTTTGCAGCTGAAATAGACTGTTCGCCTGACCCGGGGCCGATCTCCACTACCAGTGGCGCAGTGCGCCCAAACTGAGCGGGAAGATCAATTACTGCATCTGCAGCGATAGTAGTTTGCGCAGCTCCGGAAGGAATAGCTATCACATATTTGTGGCCATGCTCTGCCATCACTCCGGCATATTTTTCGCCAAGCCGCGAGCCGCGGCGGGAAAATGACAGGATGCGACCATAGTTGGCATTGTGCTGTTCCACGGGCTTACTTTTTCTTACTTTCGGGCAAGTCGGACGACAGTGCAGCTACAAAGGCTTCTTGCGGCACATCTACCCGACCAATCGACTTCATTCGCTTCTTGCCTTCTTTTTGCTTCTCCAGCAGTTTGCGCTTGCGTGAGATATCGCCGCCGTAACATTTAGCGAGCATATCTTTACGCAGCGCCTTAATAGTCTGCCGGGCGATAATGCGCGAACCCACTGCGGCCTGCACCGGAATCTCAAATTGCTGCCTGGGGATGAGTTCTTTCAACTTACCGGTCATTTCCACGCCGTAATGGTAGGCGTCGTCTCGGTGCACAATTGATGAAAATGCGTCCACTACTTCGTGATTGAGCAGAATCTGCACTTTGACCAGATCGGCTTCTTGCTCCCCGGATTCTTTGTAATCGAGCGAGGCATAGCCCTTGGTGCGCGACTTCAACTGGTCAAAGAAATCGGTGACGATTTCTGCCAGCGGCAGGTTGTACCGAATTTCTACCCGCTCTTCGGTTAGATAGTCCATGCCTTGCAGAGTGCCCCGCCGTTGTTGGCACAGTTCCATTACTGGCCCCACGAAGTCACTGGGAGTGAGCAAAGTGGCATCTACCAGTGGCTCATAAATAGCTCGGATCTTCCCTTCGGGGAATTCGGACGGGTTAGAGACGACGGTTTCCGTGCCATCTTCCTCTACCACGCGGTAAATTACCGACGGCGCGGTGGCAATCAGGTCAAGATCAAATTCGCGTTGCAACCGTTCCGTAACGATTTCCAAGTGCAGCAATCCCAAGAAGCCACAGCGGAAACCAAAACCCAGCGCAACCGAATTTTCTGGCTCAAATACCAGCGCGGCGTCATTGAGTTTTAACTTATCCAATGCATCACGCAAGGCCGGGTAGTCCGAACCGTCAATCGGATAAATCCCGGAATAAACCATCGGTTTCGGATCCCGGTACCCAGACAGTGGCTCGCTAGCGGGGCGCACGGCGTCGGTCACGGTATCGCCCACTCGGGATTGCGAGACGTCCTTAACGCCGGTAATCAGGTAGCCCACTTCGCCGACGCCCAGACCTTTAGTAGGATTGGGCTCAGGCGAAATTACTCCGATTTCTTGTAGTTCATGATTGGCATGGGTAGACATCATATTCAGCCGCTGCCCAGGTTGGAGCCGCCCGTCAACCATCCGCACGTAGGTGACCACGCCTCGGTAAGTGTCGTATACGGAGTCAAAGATCATGGCGCGTGGGTTGGCGTCGGCATCACCCTGAGGGGCAGGTATTTCGCGCACGATGCGATCCAATAATTCCGCCACCCCTGCACCAGTTTTGCCAGATACTAAGGCACAATCTTCTGGCTCGCAGCCAATTAAGCTGGCAAGTTCGGCGGCATATTTTTCAGGGTTCGCCGCGGGTAAGTCGATTTTGTTCAGCACCGGGATAATGGTGAGGTCATTTTCGATTGCCAGGTACAAGTTAGCGAGTGTTTGGGCCTCAATCCCCTGTGCGGCGTCTACCAGTAAGAGTGCGCCTTCGCAGGCCGCCAGGGACCGGGAGACTTCATAGGAAAAGTCCACGTGCCCCGGGGTGTCAATCATATTCAACGCATAGGCGGAGTCCGCTACCGTCCAGGGCATACGCACTGCCTGGGATTTAATGGTGATACCACGTTCGCGCTCAATATCCATCCGATCGAGGTACTGGTCGCGCATTTCCCGGGCACTAACCACATTGGTTAGTTGCAGCATACGGTCAGCCAGCGTAGATTTCCCGTGATCAATATGGGCAATAATGCAGAAATTGCGGATCCGATCAGCGGGCGTAGCTGCCGGAACAATCTGTTTTAGCTGGTCGCTATTAGAAACGGGCACGGGTCTCCTTCAAAGATTTGCTACCCATAGATTACCAGCGCCGCTATTTAGGGGAGAATCCGTAAAGTGTGGAGTTGGTCGGGAGTACACCTAGTCATTGTCAACAACTCACAACCACGCTAGTCAATCACCTAATAAAACCCACCCCGATGTAAACCAGTATCCCGCGTCACTCGCCCAACAAAGCTCACCCCCAACATCAGCCACTGCTCAACACCACTTCTAACCACCAATCACCCACCTAACAAAACCTGAATCTGACCACCACCCTGTAATCACTGCCACAAACCACTAAGATTTACTCACTCTCTTTCTCCCAACCAAGATGTGACAGAATCTCACTATGAACACTGCTGGATCTTTATCGATTATTTTGCCTATTGTGGAGCGGATAACTAGAGTCCCCGGTAAACTCCTCGCGCTCCTCTCAGCCGGGACTAGCGTGTTAGTGATACTCGTTGGCGGGTTCGCTGGGTATTACGGTTCTGGTGGCACAAAATGGTTGCCGCTAACCGTCGGGTTGATTTCTTTAGTGGTGGCGGCAGTGTTTTGGGTGCGGCGCGCTCGGCTGGAGAAGTTTGTGGATCAAACTATCGCGATGCACGGACGCAATATTTTCGATTCTGTATCTGCCAAAATAACTGACGGCAGCACCGAACCTGGCGAAGTTATTGAAGTGACTGAATCCGGCGTCGTTGAAAGCTCTAGCGCTGAAAAAGACAGCAAAACTGACTGGCAGCAACGCCGCCAAGACGCGCAGGCGGAAGCAAGTGCAAAACGCGATACTTTCTTCCCGCGGTTGGAAGCTGCACAACGTGCGGCAATTGCTGCAGTAGGTGGAGTCCAGAATGCCCCGTATTTGACGGATGATTTACGATGGACGGTCGTTAGCGCAATTGCTACGGCGGTAACTCCAGTGGTGAATCTACTGTTCTTCGTGGTTGGGCTAGTTATCTGGCTCTAGGATGGTTAGCGGCTGATAGTTCGGTACTACATTGTGCCAAGGCAGCTGCTCGCCACACAGGTTGTACAGCAGTAGTGACCTGATCCACCCGCTATCACTGCGATCCGCATTGGAATAGTGGGCAACGGTTGCTAGACTCATTACTTGGACTTTGCACCTGGTCGGGTGGAAGTCCGGCCTCGATCCATCACCACGGGTGTCCCCACGCCCGGCAGTCCGGATTAGGCGAGCCCTCTACCGACCCTGTAAGGATCGCGCCAACCGGCGCGGCAATCAGAAAGAGTTAATTGTGGCAAACATTAAGTCCCAGATAAAGCGCAATAAGACGAATGAAAAGCGTCGCCTGCGCAATCAGGCTGTCAAGTCTGAATTGAAGACCTACGTGCGCAAGACGCGCGAAGCTATTGCGGCGGAAGATGTGGCTGCAGCCGAAGAAGCGCTGCGGACAACTGGTCGTAAGCTAGACAAGGCGGTCTCGAAGGGCGTTATTCACCGCAACCAAGCGGCGAATCGTAAGTCGAAGCTGGCTAAGCAAATTGCCAAGATGGGCAAAGATGCTTAACAGCATTGACTAATGCATGCGGGCAATCCGCAAAACAACTGGCCGAGGTGAAAACCTCGGCTTTTTGTTTGTTTCTGGGGAGCATGCTTATTATTTCCGGCAGATAACCGGATGATTCTGGTGATACCCAATAAGGCTGGCGGATAACCGGATAATTCTGGCCAAATAACCACCAACCCCAGCCAAATAACCACCAACCCTGGTCGAGCTGACCAAAATGCTATAGATATGGTTTTTCATTGGCTATATCAAATAAGAAACTATATCTATAGCATTTGGGCTCTAAACAAGCAGAAAACAAGCCAAAACCTCTAAAGAATCACCAAACAACATAGAAATAGCGCTGCTACAACACAAAATGCATAAACAACTCAGCATCAAAATGCTGCACAACTAGATAAGCAATAGCAAGATAGCCAACAAGTAACCAAAAAGAATTAAGCACAATCACTGCACGCTAATAACAGCATAAGGCAGTAAAATGCAGAAACACCCCTCACCGGGATGGAGTGGGTCTATTACAATCAGCGGCTGCCATGGAAAGTTGGCAAGATAGCCCAACAAAACCTACACAGTGCATTCAGACCTATCCACCATCGTCGAGTTTTTACAAGATGCACAACGAGGCCTGCACATTGTATTTGGCAGCAGGCCCCATCAGGTTTTACACAAAATGGCTAACTCCATCGAGCAGCAGATCTAGCAGCAGTCCACCAGGTAATTGGCATACAGCGCTAGCGTTGATGGCGCGCCCGACCAATAGCCAGGATCCCGCGCTCCAACGCATACCCAGGTTCAGCTAAACCTTTAACTTCGGCATCCGTGCGAGCTATCTCGGTTATTGCAATGGCCAGCGCATTCGCATTCCAACTGCGCAAATCTCGTTTAGCGCGATCCCGCTGCCACGGCGCCATCTTAACTTTGACGTCCAGTTTGCTGGACCTCTCCCCCAGCACCTGCGCCATAGTGCGCAATTTAGTGGAAATAGCCGCCACGATTGCCACTGGAGAAACTCCGGTGGAGACTGCATGTCGAGCAAGTTCCACGGCGCGCCCAGTATTTCCAGCTATCAGGGCATCAGCCACATTGAACCCAGTGGCCTCTACTCGCCCCGCAAAATAGGTATGTACGTGCGAATCGTCAATTACCCCATCCACATCAGCTAATAGCTGCCGCACTGCGGCCAGCAACTCGCTGGTATCAGACCCCAGGGCATCTACCAGCGCACCTACTGCATCAGTAGTCATTTTGCGCCCAGCTGCCCGTACATCATCCGTAACTGCCCGAGCTTTGTCGGCGTTATTGCGCAGCGGAGCTATTTCCAGCGTGGGGACTTTCTGTTTTTTCAACTCAGTAAGCACTTTGCGCCCGCGTACACCGCCGTTATGCCGCAAAATTACCGTCACATCTGAAACCGGATTTTTCAAATATGAAAGTAAGTCCTCCTGCAATTCAGAATTTAGCTGTTCCAAGTTATATACGACTACTGCCCGGGCTTCAGCAAAAAGCGAAGGACTCACCAGAGTGGCCAACTGGCCAGTTTGGTAGCGTTCGGCATCAACTTTGGTGATATCAATATTGGGATCAGCCTCGCGCAACTGATTGCGCAATTGGGCAACTGCACGATCCCCAAAAGCCGGCTCGCCACTTTTTATCAGCACTACCGGTGCTGGTTTGATGTCCCATTTCGCCATATCTTTATTATCCTCATGTGTACTGCGTAATTCTACGCACTAACCCCGCTGGGGAAACTAGCACCGATCGAACTTCGGAAACCTGACTCAACGGAAAACCGCTGCCAATAGACTGCCAGGCACTAGGCTCTGCCCACATCCCCGATCGTCATATGCTTCATTCCGGCTTTCACTCGCATTTACTAACTACTTCGGTTGTAGTCAGCGCAATATGCCCACACTGATCCGTGCGCCGCTGGATCGGTGCCTGCCAGATACGCAGTGCCGCCAGCGTCGGATGCCCATACTTATTCTCCCCCACCGAAAACAGCGTGATACCAGGGCGCAACTGCGCAGCAAGTTTTTCTGATTGATCTGCTGCCCCATGATGACCAACGACGACGGCGTGCACGGGCTTCGTTATTTGTAGCTGAGCTTGGCGCTCTCCCGGGCTATCTGATAGAACCAATATCCGCAGCCCATCTGTGGTTTGCAGTGCTACTACTAGTGAATCCGCATTGGTATTTTCGCGCCCACCGCGCACATTATGTGGGCCCACAATTTCTAATCCAGGCATCCCATCCCCAACTTTCACCTCATGCACTGGAATGCCCTGTGCCGCAGCTTGCTGCCGTACCCATTGATAGCCAGCCACTGGTTCCCGATTAGCGCTAACCCATATCTGGCGCACCGAAGTAGTAGCTAACACTTTGTCCAAGCCGCGCACATGATCCGCGTCGTAATGAGATAACACCACCAGATCAAGTTCGCGCACCCGCGCACGGCGCAAGCAATCTGCTATATTGCCATTCCCTGGACCTACATCTATTAGGACGACGCCGCTCGGCACCCGCACTAAAAATGCACTTCCCTGCCCCACGTTACATTGCACGGCTTGCCAGTTTTCTGGGATACCCCCGGCAAGCTGGGAATAACTGCTGGCAGTAGCTAGCAGAGCACAACTCGAGAGCAGCATCACTGCAGCTACTGTTTTCCGCATCCGACTGCCAACAATCAGCACCAGTAGTACCAACAAATTGATCGCAAAGGCATTCTGGAGAGTAACGCCGGAACCTGGCCAAGACATTAATGTTTGAGTCACCCGTTCCAACCACCAGGCGCAGACTTCGCATAGAGCGAGCAAGGGCGCGGCTACCGCCGGAAACACCGGCAGAATTAACGCGCCCATTAATCCCGCCAACATTAGTGGCGCCACTATCGGTGCTACCGCAGCATTAGCCACCACCGTCCACACTGATGCTGTTTTTTGCACCCCAACTAAAAGCGGAAGAGTGGCTAGCCCCGCAATCAGCGGTAACGAGATGACTTCCGCTAACACCCTGGGCATACCCGCACTAAGCCGCTGGCGCAGCCGGTAACCAAAAATTACGATCGCCCCGGTTGCAACCACGGAAAGCCGGAATCCCAACGACCGGGCCAGAGTAGGGTCTGCGAGCGAAAATACAATAACGGTTAGTGACAGTAGCGGCAATGCGCTACTAGGACGCCGCGCCATCACCGCCACACAAACAAAAGCGGCCATCATACCGGCCCGCAATACTGACGGTTGCGGACCCACCAGCAGCATCAACCCTGCCAGCATTATTAGGCTCGCGCTTCCGGCCAAACGCGGACGCCGCCCGCCAATAGTGGCTAATGCAGCTGCCAAAACAATCGACACATGTGCACCCGATACTGCGGTTAAATGCGCTAGCCCCAAAGTACGCATATTCGCTATTAAGTCTGGCGCTAGCCGAGAGTTATCCCCCATTACGACGCCGGGGATCAACGCGGCACTGGGGCGCCGGCCAGCTAGTTCCCGCATCATAGCCTCATGGATGCTATTGGTTGCGCGGTGCCAAAGATGCGCTGGAGCACTGGAGTGTATTTTCTGCACTCGCAGTTGCCCGGCGGTAACGTCACCTGGAAAAGTTTCGGTAGCTTTACCACTCAGCACTACGGTTTCACCTCGTGCTATTGAGGTTATGGGTTCCCGCAGTTGTACCGCTTGCTGCGCTGCGGTAGCTACTGCACTACCAGTGAGGGCTGGCCAAGTTATCCGCAAGCTAGCATGCGAAGTAAATGCAGTATCACCAATTTTTATTTGGTGCACGTCGAGTTGAGCGGTGTATGTAGAATCAGACGCCGAATCAAAGCCAGTTTGTGCAGAAATTTTTGGATAGGTGCGCACTGTACCCGCCACTGTCACATATCGACCATTCGCCACTGCAGTGGCAACTGGATCTGCCGCGGCCACAGCGTTGTGCATACTGGTTGTGGCTGTAGCAACCAGAATAGACACCCCAGCAACCAGCAAAAATGCTCGAATTTTCTGCCAACGCAGCAGAATACTGCACAGAATTAACGCGCCCCCGATTGCCCACATTCCCGGGCCGGTAAGTTCAAAGCTGACTACGAGCCAAACTATTACGGCTGGAAATGCGAGTCGGAAATCCACTATGCCGTCACATACGGGCGCAACCGCTCCAGCGTTTTCGCCCCGATTCCGGGAACTTCTATCAGTTGGTCAACTGAAGCAAATTTGCCATTTTCATTGCGCCACTGCACGATGGTTTGTGCAGTAACTGGCCCAATCCCCGGAACTGTTTCCAGTTGCTCCGCACTTGCTTTGTTCAGATTAACTACGCTCTTATTATTGCCAGCACTGTTAGCTCCGCTCGCACCGGAAGTGCCACCGTCATTGGTACCCGCTTCGTCTACTGCGAGCACATGGATATGTTCTCCGTCAGCAACTTCTGCGGCCAGGTTAATCCGATCCATATCCGCCTGTGGGGTCAGCCCGCCGGCCAGTTCGATAGCGTCCGCTACCCGATCACCGCTGGAGAGCTCCACTATCCCCGGTTTTGTCACTGCACCTGACACATGCACTACCACTAGATCAGTAGCAGCAGAGCCGCCTTCCGGTTCGGGAACGGCCACTGGTGCGGATTCCGGCACGTCTACATTGACGAACTCAGTAGCTGGGATTGTGTTGGCGACCGAAAGTTTGCGCGCCACTAACACTGTAAGCACAACGACTGTTACAACTAGAAGCATTGTTATCACCCACCGCAAGGATACTCCGTCCAGGGCGAATCTATTCTTCCGTTTCATCGTGGTAAGTGCGGTGACGTCGTCCCCGGCTCCCGCAGCCAATGCTATTTGGGCGAAGTTACGACGCCGTTCTGCGGGAGTGGCTACTGCTGGTAGTTCGGCAGTACTCGACAACTCGTAGTCATTTACTGGCCCCGCTGTGGGGGTAGTTGCATTTGTAGGCACTCGTAGCCGTGGGGGTGGTAGGTCCATGTAGCCATCGTGCTACCGTATGCCAACCAAAAAATAACGCCGCTAGCAATCGGGGGATAACTATCCCTCAAACAAGTTTTGTGGATAACCCACTAAACATTTTCAGGTAATTCCCCAAGGTTATGCCGGTATTAACCGTTTTAGCGAACTCCCCAAGCGGTTTCGAGCCCCGAGCAGTTTGCGGGCCCCACAAGCAAGCAACGGGCTAATCAACTGTTAGCACTAGTGATGCTTATTCCGCATAAGTTATGGTGGCCGTCATTTGCCGGGACCCACCGGGAGCAACCGCCAAGGAGGCTGCCGCATCTGGCCGGTTTGCCGCATCCGGTACATGGGACATAGGGGCAAATCCAACTGCGCCGCGCGGCGCACGCCCCAAGGCATCTGCAGTGGAAACTCTGAGCACCGGCGCTTCCGCTGGTTCCTGCGAAATTATTACGCGCACGCTAGACGCCGGATCTGCCAACCAGCTGGTAACTACCCCATTTTCGCCCGGCACCAGCCCGCGGAAAATAGTGTCTATCTGGGTGGCTCCTAAATATCCCATCTCAAACGGCGCTTTCACTCCCGCATACGCAGATTCACCTGGCAGCGGCACACCTGGTTCATCAGTCAAAATTTTAGTGCGCGCCGGCACATGTACCGCCAAGTTGGAAATCCGCGCAAATCCGGGGAGCTGCAAATAGGGTTGCCACGCCACCGCAATCGGCGCATCCTCAGCTGCCAAATTCCACACTTCAAAGGTGACCGACAGACTCTCCAACCCATCTGCCCCAGTTTCCAATGCGAAACTGGCCATTAATTCCACTGGCCAGGGATACTCAGCCGAATCAGGTAGCTCGCACCGCAGCCCTAACCGAGTATCTGCTGCCGCCATAGTGAAATCTGCCCGCGCCGCCAGCCCAGAAGCCGCCGCCGCACCCACATAAAGCTGTTTCCCTTGAAATGGGAACGTTTGCCCCGCAATTGGGCCCACCCACGGCGCAGAAAACTGGCTCCGCCCATCTGTACCAGCTTGCAGCTCAGCAGCCGACTGGTAACCGGCAATTAGATTCTTCCCTGGTTTAGGCTCCCAGCTCAGCAAGGTAGCTCCATGCTGGGCTACCAGCGCAGTAGCGCCCGACGGCGAAGTCAGCCGCCACGCCGGCATGCCGTCGAAATCTTCGGCGGTCACTACTACGTTTTCTGCCATCACATGCCCTTTCGCCAGGTATTTCCGGCTTATGGAACGATGTTCACTAGACTTGGCGGGCGCACAATAACCTTACGCGGTTCGCCATCCAAGAATTTCTGTACTTTCTCCGAGGCCAATGCCAATTCCACCAGTTGCGCTTCAGTGGCATCTGCCGGAACTTCCAATCGATCTCGCAGCTTACCCGCCACCTGCACAATACAAGTAACGGTGTCATCACGTAGCAAAGATTCGTCTGTCACCTGCGGGAACGCTTCATGAGCTAACGACTGACTGTGCCCCAACTTCGCCCAGAGTTCTTCCGCTACGTGTGGAGCTACCGGGGAGACCATCAAAACCAATGCTTCCGCTACCGACCGCGGTACTTCCCTACCCGTGAGGTGATTATTTAGCACGATCATTTTGGCGATCGCCGTATTGATCCGCATCTCCTCTAGGTCTTCCCGTACTCCAACGATAGTGCGCGCCAGTAGCTTCGCCGTCTCCTGGTCTACTTCCCCATCAGTTACCAGTACCTCACCAGTTTCTTCGCTGATGATATTGCGCCACAGCCGTTGCAAGAACCGCTGCGCACCTACCACCGCGCGCGTTTCCCACGGCCGATCCAAGTCAAGCGGTCCCATCGACATTTCATAAACCCGGAAAGTATCCGCACCGTATTCGGCAGCGACGGCGTCTGGCGTCACGATATTCTTCAGCGACTTGCCCATTTTGCCGTATTCCCGATTGACCAGCTGCCCCTGCCATTCATAGCGAACTTCCCCAGAGCCATCCGCTGCCGGGACTTCTACTACCTCTTCTGCCGGCACATATTGTCCGCGCATATCAGTGTAGGCATAGGCTTGCACATAGCCCTGGTTGAACAACTTGTAGAACGGTTCACTAGAGCTCAAGTAGCCCAAATCGTAAAGTACTTTGTGCCAGAACCGGGCATATAGCAGGTGCAATACCGCGTGCTCTACCCCACCCACATATAGATCAGTACCGCCAGCCGGTTTGCCCGCACGCGGGCCCATCCAATATTCCTCATTCGCCCCGGCCACCATCTGGTCATCATTTACCGGATCCACATAGCGCAGCTCGTACCAGCAAGATCCGGCCCAGTTCGGCATAGTGTTGGTATCTCGCTGGTACATCTTGGGGCCATCCCCCAAATCCAGCTCCACATTCACCCAGTCTTGCAACCGCGCCAAAGGTGGCTCTGGTTCCGAATCGGCATCGTACGGATCGTAGGACTTCGGTGAGAAATCCGGAGTATCGGGCAGATTTACCGGCAGCATGCTCTCCGGCAAGTCATAAACATTGCCTTCGGCGTCATAAACAATCGGGAATGGTTCGCCCCAGTAGCGCTGCCGCGAGAACAGCCAGTCGTGCAAGCGATAGGTAACCGTGCCCTGGCCCAAACCGCGTTCTTCCAGCCAGGCAGTAATCGCCGCGATGCCCTCTGCCTTGTGCATCCCGGTCAGCGAAATCTCATCATTTGCCGAGTCGATGATTTCGCCGTCTTCTTCCCACGCGCTCTGCCAGTCATGATCCGGCCCAGCCTGCATAGTAGGGATAATTTCCAAACCAAATTTCGTGGCAAAGTCAAAGTCGCGCTGGTCATGTGCCGGCACTGCCATGATTGCGCCAGTTCCGTATCCCATCATCACGTAATCCGCAGTGAACACTGGAATCTGCTTCCCATTTACTGGGTTGGTGGCAAAAATACCAGTGAAGACGCCAGTTTTTTCTTTATCGTCTGCGCTGCGATCCGCATCCGACTTGCGCGCGGCTTGCTGCTGATAGGCGACGACGGCGTCCGCTGGGCTTGGTGCCCCACCAGTCCACTCACTGCGAGTACCAGCGGGCCATTGCGCTGGAATTTCTGCGCCAGCCAACAGTGGGTGCTCCGGTGAAACCACCATAAAAGTGGCCCCGAACAGAGTATCTGGGCGGGTAGTAAATACTTCCAGCGGGTAGTCCGCCTGTGCACCGTGGGCTTGGAATATCACTTCCGCGCCCTGCGATTTACCGATCCAGTTGCGCTGCATAGAACGCACTTTTTCCGGCCAATCCACCAGGTCCAGATCTTCAGCCAACCGGTCCGCATAGTCGGTAATGCGCATCATCCACTGGCGTAGTTTGCGCTTAAACACTGGGAAGTTGCCGCGTTCGGAGCGCCCCTCATTAGTGACTTCCTCATTCGCCAGCACAGTGCCCAACCCCGGGCACCAGTTAACCGGAGCCTCTTCGATATAAGCAATGCGCCGCGCATCCACCGCTTCGCGCTGTTCTGCAGCACTCAGCTCTGCCCACGGTTTACCTTGCGGGGTGGCGATTGAACCATCCTGATATCCAGCGATCAATTCGCTTATCGGGCGGGCGCGCCCCACCGTGCCGGACCGGCGCCCCGGAGCAGTAGCGTCATACCACGAGTTATATGTCTGCAGGAAAATCCATTGCGTCCACTTGAAGTACGCCGGATCGTTGGTGCTGATCGAGCGGCGCGCCTCATGGCTCATCCCCAAGGCCCGCAGCTGACGGCGCATATTTTCGATATTTTCTTCGGTGGTTTCGCGCGGGTGGCGCCCGGTTTGGATTGCATACTGTTCTGCGGGCAAACCAAAGGCGTCATACCCCATCGTGTACAGCACGTTCTTGCCTAGCATCCGCTGGTAGCGGGCCAAGGTGTCGGTGGCGATATATCCCAGTGGATGGCCTACGTGCAGACCTTTACCGGAGGGGTACGGGAACATATCAAGCAAGAAGTATGGTTCAGCTGGAAGTTCTTCCCCAGCCGGCGCGCCGAGTGCCCCCCGCGGATTTGGGGCATTGAAAGTCTCTTCTTTCTCCCAGCGATCCTGCCATTTGGCTTCAATTTCATTAGCCAATTCGGCAGTATAGCGATAAGGCATTTCTTGCATGATTCTCCCTGCAGTCCAATACTTCTCACCTATATTAACTCAGACAACTACTGCGCCTGCCTCCCGTCCACGAGACAGTGATCACCGCTAAAGTATGAAGTATGGCTTCTGTATTCTCTAAGATCATCGCCGGGGAAATCCCCGGAAAGTTTGTTTGGGCCGACGCCGATTGCGTCGCCATTGCCACTATCGAACCGGTACGCCCGGGGCACGTTCTGGTTATCCCGCGCCAGGAGGTGGAGCGGTTCAGCGACCTACCCCCGGAACTGTTTGCACATCTGGCTCAGGTGAGCCAAATAATCGGCAAAGCCCAGCAGAAAGCTTTCGCAGTGGATCGCGCAATTTTGGTGTTGCTCGGTTTTGAGGTGCCGCATACGCATATTCACCTGGTGCCCGCCAATTCTGAGGCGGATGCGGATATGCGGTTGGCTGCCCCGGCTCCCGACGCCGAAATCACCGCCGCCATGGAACAGTTACGTACTGCCTTGGTCGACTTGGGCTATGGCGAGAATGTGCCAGCGGAGTTAAGTAATCCCGGTCTGCGCTAAGTTAGCCCGGCACTAAAAGACTAGGTACCACGAGTCCCAGAACCACAGGACTACAAATATCACTAACGCCAAATAGAGCGCGCCCAGAACCCACCACCGGTTGCGCACCAGTACCCGCCCGGTATCGGTTGCGCGCACTCCCCAATGCCCCGCTTGCAAGGATCGCATCCACACCACTGCAAAAAGTGCGAGGTTTATGAGCCAAATAAGGAAGCACCAGGGGCAGAGCTTATTTTCTACTACAAAAGACTGGTAGCCGAACCAGAAAACCCACACCATTCCGAGCGAATGCACAGCAGCCCAGGCTTGCCACAACCAGCGCCCGAATTTGCCTCCGCTCAGCAGCACCAATCCCAGGGCGCTTACTCCAGCAAAAAAGGCCAGCCCAATCAGCGCATTAGAAATCCCGAAGAATAGTTCATTTTGCCATTGGCCTATCCATTGGGAACAGCCCACTATGGGATTGAAATCGCACTGCAATATCTGATCAGGATTCTTAAGTAGCGCTTTCTCCGCCAGCAGTATTTGCAGCGACGCAAACGCCCCGATTAACCCGAAAATCAGCACAAACCACGCAGTTCCGCGATTGGCACCACCCGCTTTTTGCTCAGCAGTAGGCCGGGCCTCGTATTTTGCGATGCGCCGATCCATTTCTGCTTCACTGAGTGCGTCAATAGATTTGCGTGCCATGGCGTTCCTTAGATGTGTGCTGGGAGTACCCGCTGCGTGCTTAATCGCAGCACGCAGGTTAGATTTTAGCGTTTCGCCGCCACATACGCAGCTATGAATTTTGCAGTATCTTCCCACCCCGTCACAGCATGAGTGTCAATACCTAACTTAGTTACCGGATAGTCATTGCCGCTGGGATCCAAACGATCGCCAATAAACAACATATCTGAGATGGGAATACCAGTCTGTTTAGCCAGCTCTGCAATTCCGTAGGCTTTATCTATGCCCTTGCGGGTAATATCGATTGAGGTAGATCCGCCGGAGCTAACCTGCAAATCTGGCAAAATTTCAGCGACGGCGGCGCGCAGTTTCTCTTTTTTCTCTCCGCTGGGATCCCACGCTTTTTTCGCTTCCAATGGGGCTTGCTGCCCCAGGGCGGAGAACGTAACTTGTGAGCCGCGATCTTCCAAGATTTCGCCCCAGGTTTCATTCTCCCACAGCCCCAGTTTTCGGGCTTGTTCTTCCAACGCAGCAAGGGCTCGCTCACGTTCTGCAACAGTCAGATCCCGAATATATATCGGGTTCCACGCCTGTTCACCGGCGTCATACCTCATATACCTAGTGCCGCAGGTAGGCATCAGATGCAAGCGATCCAGTTCCGCCGCACTCGCCCCCAAATTCTCCAATAGCTGCATCTCAAACTGAGCAAAGTTACCCCCCGAGATCACACAGACTTCACACAGATCCAACAATTCCCGCAATACCGCTCCCATCTGAGCGGGAAGCGGCGACTTGCTGGGCGCCAGAGTGTCATCGAGATCGAACGCAATTAACTGGTAATTCTGGGATGCCAAGGTGACTCCGTTCCAAGTTTTGCAATACATAGCTGCGCGCTGGCGCATATTCCAGTTCTTACCGGAGATTATCAAGTTACTGCGAGCGCGTCACCCACGGCTGCAGCATTGGCCAAGTGAGATAAACTCCGCGCCGCTCCGCAACTGCTGGATAATGACACTTCCCAGTAAACTCGACCTCTGCCGCCGCTACGGTAGCACCCGCTAATTCGGCTATTTTCCACCCGGGTAATAGATAAGTAGTTTCCATAATTTAATTCTGCCAACGGCCTCCCCCAGTTTGAGAGTTCGCCTACATTTAACGCGGTTTTTTGAGATGCGCTTGCACACTACCGGTGTGCGTGTTTGTCTATAGGTATTCATCCAGAGCAGCTGAGAGACTCGGCTCCTTGACGCTGCAGCAACCCGTTTGCCGGGTGCTAAAGCCGAGATCGATGGAGGCACCATGATTGAGCTAGACGGGGTGACGAAAGTATACCCCCGCAAGGGTCAAGATCCCGTTGTGGCACTTGATAACTTGACGCTCACCGTCCCCCAAGGATCCATTCACGGCATTGTTGGTGAGTCTGGAGCGGGAAAATCCACTTTAATTCGCTGTCTGACTGCGCTGGAAAAGCCCACTTCGGGTTCGATTCTGATTGACGGTAAAGATCTGACCACTCTGCCGGAAGTTGAGCTGCGCCGGGCCCGGCGCCGGATCGGCATGGTATTTCAGGGCGCTAATCTGTTCGAGGCGCGCACTGCCCGAGCAAATATCGAGTATCCGCTGCAAATAATCGGTGTCCCTGCCGCTGAGCGGCAAGAGCGAGTGACTCAACTGCTGCAATTAGTTGGGCTTGCTGACCGCGGCGACTCCTATCCGGCACAGCTCTCTGGCGGGCAACGCCAGCGCGTAGGCATCGCCCGCGCAATCGCATCGCAACCAGCGGTAGTGCTAGCTGACGAACCTACGTCTGCCTTGGATATGGAGACTACTGACCAGATCTTGACGCTACTTAAAGATATCCGCGATCGGCTCGGGGTGACGGTCATTGTAATTACGCACGAAATGTCGGTAGTGCGCAAGATCTGCGATTCAGCGACCCTGCTGGAAACCGGAAAGATCGTGGAGAACGGTCCTATCTCGCAGGTATTGACCGACCCAGAATCAGCCCTCGCTCGCAAGCTAGTTCCGCTGCCAGAAGTTGATCCTCGCACAGTGGGGAATAACGCCGTCGTCGATATTTACTTCACCTCTAGCCCGGGTATTCCCACTGGATCCAAAGTGGTGTCGCGGGCGGCTCAGCTGGGAGGAGATATCTCTGCCGGCACTTTTGAATCTATCGGAGAAATGCAAGTAGGGCGGATGGCACTCTCGATTGCGCCCTCAAAAGTGAATGCAGCCCTGCAAGGCTTCGCGGAAGACGGACTGTATGCGAAAGTGCGGGAGCTATGATCACGATACTTACTGCCGCTGCGGACGGTTCTTGGTTTGCCAATCCGGCAATTGCGCGCGGGCTATTGCCAGCCTTGGTGGAGACGCTGTACATGGTGGGGCTTTCTTCGCTTATCACGGTTCTGGTAGGGCTTCCGCTTGGAGTTTTGCTGGCCGAAACTCGGAAAGATGGGCTAGTTGCGGCCCCTGTTACTAACCGAGTGATAGGCGCGCTGGTTAATTTAGGGCGCGCTATCCCATTCATTATTCTGGCGATTATCGTGCTGTTTATTATTCGCGCGATAGATTTGCCGTTCCTGAAAGCCATCGGTTGGCCAGCTTTTACTATCGCGCTGGCAGTGAGCGCTATCCCCTATTTTGCCCGACTGGTGGAATCAAATGTATTGGCGGTGGAACATGGAAAAGTGGAAGCCGCCCAAATGGCTGGAGCGCCGCGGATCCGCATCATGTGGGATGTGCTGGTACGGGAAGCGCTACCATCTATTATCAACTCGATCACTATCATGATCATTACGGTGGTGGGATATTCCGCTATGGCTGGAGCTGTCGGCGGTGGCGGGCTGGGCGCGTTGGCGATCAACCAGGGCTACCAGCGTTACCACTTTGATGTGATTATCATCGTAGTTGCCGTCATTCTGGTTATGGTGCAAGTAATTCAGCTGGTTGGCGACATGTTTAGCCGGCTGGTTGATCACCGCTGAGGCACAACCAGCCGGGGCATAGCGCCTTAGCTTTATACTTTGTAAAAAGTATTCGCACAAAAATATGGTTTGAATTAAGGAAAAATAAAATGCGTAAACTTATCGCTCTCGCTGCAGCTGCCACCTTGGCACTGGCTGGCTGCGCTGGAAATGCAGACGAAGATCTCAACAAACTTGTAGTGGGCGCCTCACCAGTCCCACATGCAGTCATTTTGGAGTATGTAGCAGAAAATCTTGCTGCCGACGCTGGTATCGAGCTAGAAATCAAAGAATACACCGATTACGTCCAGCCAAATGTGGCGCTAAACGCCGGTGAAATTGATGCCAATTTCTTCCAGCACCTGCCCTACCTGGAGGAAGAGATCGCTAAGAAAAACTACGATCTCGATCATGGCCGGAGCATCCATATTGAACCATTCGGCCTCTACTCCGAGAAGATCACTGATCTGGCGGATCTGAAAAACGGCGCAGTAGTAGTGGTTACTAATGATCCATCCAACCAGGCACGGGGCTTGAAGCTGCTAGAAGCTCAAGGCCTAATCAAACTGGCTGACGTTCCGTCCCCCACTCTTTACGACATTGCCGAGAACCCCAAGAATCTAGATATTCGAGAATCTGAAGCACCGGCTATTCCAGTGCAGCTGCCTGATGTGGACCTCGCCGTCATCAATGGCAACTTTGCCCTAGAGGCTAGTCTAGTTCCGGCAAAAGATGCCCTGGCATTGGAATCAGGGGCAGATAATCCGTACTCGAATATCTTGGTATGGAACAAGAACACCAAGAAACTCGATGCTATCTTGAAGCTTGATGCCCTGTTGCGCTCCCCTGAGGTCGCTAAATTCCTCCAGGAGACTTACCCGAATGGTGAGATCATTCCAGCTTTCTAAGCGGAGCACACTCTAACCGGTTAGTTTTTAACCAAGGCGGGGTGGGCATATCGGCTCACCCCGCTAACTACTACTAGGACGAAACAGATGAGCGACTACGCTTTCCAGGTCATTTCCATGACGCTCTACTTTGCCATCATGATTGGCATTGGGTTTTGGGCATACTCCCGCACTAAATCGGTAGATGACTATATGCTCGGGGGTCGCCAACTAAACCCGATGGTAGCTGCGTTATCTGCCGGCGCTTCTGATATGTCGGGCTGGCTGTTAATGGGCCTGCCGGGGGCGCTCTATCTGCGTGGCCTGGTGGAATTCTGGATTGCTATCGGGCTTACTACCGGCGCCTGGCTAAACTGGAAATTTGTTGCACCGCGGCTGCGTTCCTATACGGAAGTGTCCAATAACTCGATCACGGTTCCGTCGTTCTTAGATTCACGACTCCGTGACAATTCACATGCGCTGCGCGTAATCGCTGGTCTAATCATCCTGTTCTATTTCACGTTCTATGTCTCGGCTGGCATGGTTTCCGGGGGCTGGTTCTTTGAAGGGGCGTTCGGTATTGACTACCGGATCGGCATGCTAATCGTGGCTGGGGTAACCGTCGTCTACACCCTAATCGGCGGCTTCTTGGCGGTGTCCTATACCGATATGGTGCAAGGCTTGATGATGCTTTTTGCCCTGATCATGGTGCCGGCAATCGGCATTTTCCGCGTGGGTGGTTTCCGCGAATTAGGCAATCGAGTTTCTGCCGTTGACCCCAATATGCTGAGCTGGTTTGGCGGCGCGACGGCGATTGGCTTAATTTCTGCGGTTGCCTGGGGCTTAGGCTACTTTGGGCAGCCCCATATCATTGTGCGATTCATGGCACTGCGCAGCTCTGCCGAGTCCCGACAGGCCCGCCGCATCAGCATTGGCTGGATGCTGCTGTCGTGTCTCGGCGCACTCGGCACCGCTTTTGTGGGCGTGGCTATCCTGGGGCATAACAGCCCAAAACTGCCCAACCCAGAACAAGTTTTTATCGTAATGGGGCAGCTGTTATTCCATCCGTTGATTGCTGGCTTCATGCTGGCAGCTATCTTGGCTGCGATCATGTCTACGGTGTCTTCGCAGCTGCTGGTGTCATCGTCGGCACTGGTGGAAGACGTCTACATGACCTTTACTTCCAAGAAACTCTCCACCCGAGCTGGTATGTGGCTATCGCGGCTCTGTGTAGCCGGAATCTCTATCATGGCTGCTGCCTTGGCTTGGACGCCGAATGACACTATTTTGCAGCTAGTGGCGTTCTCTTGGGCTGGCTTTGGGGCTTCATTCGGTCCAATTATTTTGCTGGCATTGTTCTGGAAGCGACTCAGCAGCGCGGGTGCCCTCTCCGGCATGGTAGTAGGAGCCGCTACCGTGGCTATCTGGGGCAATATCTCGGGCGGAATTTTTGATCTCTACGAAATCGTGCCCGGTTTCTTGTTTAATCTGCTGGTGGCGGTAGTCGTTTCGTTATTCACCTATAAAGAGAACTCAGTGATCGACGCCGAATTTTCCGCTGCCCGCAGCCTCAGCCAGGGTAAAACTGATTACGATGCTGCCAAGGAGCAGGTGGATGCCGCAGTTGCCGCGGCAACTGACGGCTATATCCCGCGTTCTGCCACCCTAGTTGATGACGCCGCTGAGCAATAGATCGCTACGGAACAGATAGCGAGTAGCCCAGCGCGCTACAGGTGATCAATCAGATCCGCAATAGAGTCGAGCACATGGTCGGGGCGGAACGGGAACTTTGCAATATCTTCCCGTGCGGTAGACCCAGTGAGTACCAGGTAGGTAGTTAAGCCAGCTTCTACCCCAGCGATAATATCGGTATCCATCCGGTCGCCTACGATTGAGGTTTCTTCCGAATGCGCTTCTATCCGGTTCAAACCATTGCGCAACATCACCGGATTTGGCTTACCTAGGAAGAACGGACTGCGCCCAGTGGCTTTTTCAATCATTGCTGCCACTGCGCCAGTTGCCGGCAAGTCGCCGTCAGCAGAGGGGCCAGTAGCATCTGGGTTGGTAGCAATAAACCGCGCCCCGCGTTGAATAAGCCGGATAGCAGTGGTGATCTGTTCGAAAGAATAAGTACGCGTTTCCCCCAGCACCACAAATTCGGGGTCAGCCGCCGTCATCACAAAGCCCTCTTCATAAAGCGCGGTAGTGAGACCGGCTTCGCCTACTACAAAAGCGCGGCGACTATCTGACTGCTGCGCCAAAAAACGCGCAGTGGAAAGTGCGGAAGTCCAGATCCGTTCCGGCGGTACTTCCAGCCCGGAAGTCTTGAGGCGTTCAGATAAATCGCGGGTGGTAAAGATTGAGTTATTGGTCAAAATGAGATGGGGCATGCCTTTTTCTTCCAGCTTGCCCAAGAATTCTGCGGCGCCCGGCAGTGCAGTCCCTTCGTGCACCAATACGCCGTCCATATCAATTAGCCATGATTTCATATTTACAGCTAAGCATTATTTTTAGTTTTATGCAGCTATCTGTGGGGAAATACCGTTATTGTGCACTCCAACACGCTATACACACAGACTATACTCTTAGTGTATAGTCTGTTTCGTGGACACTCGATTAACACTGCTGGGACTAGTTGGTTCTGGTTCGGAATATGGCTACGACCTGAAGCAAAACTACGACTATTACTTCACTACCACTAAACCACTGGCATTCGGCCAGGTGTACGCCACCCTAAGCCGGCTACTGCGCGATGGGCTAATCACCACTATTGGAGCTGAATCTGGCGACGGTCCAGAACGCAAACGCTACGAAATCACCCCTACCGGGCGGGACACCATCCAGAATTGGATGCGCGAGCCCGAAGATCCCACCGCACAAGTGCGCTCCAATATCTTTGCTAAAACTATTATTGCCCTGCTCTTAGGGGATGACGCCGATGCTCTGCTCGATCTGCAAAAACAGGCTCATCTAAAGAAAATGTCCGAAATAACTAGAAGCAAACGCAACGCAGATGTAAGCACAGTTATTTTGGCTGACTACTTGTTGGCACATTTAGATGCCGACCTGACGTGGATGGATTTGACGGCCGCCCGCATCAATGAATTGCAGGCAGAAATAGCCCACCGGAACGAACAGGAAACAAAATGAATCCACTACTTAGCGGACGCGACCTAAAACTAAATTTTGGGCAAACTGAGGCACTGCGCGGCGCAAATATCGATATTTATGCTGGCAAAACACTAGCAATCATGGGGCCATCTGGTTCCGGTAAATCAACTTTGCTGCACGTATTAGCCGGAGTGCTAGTGCCAGACTCGGGTCAAGTCATTTATCACGGAACCGATATCACGCAACTGCCAGAAGCTAAACGCTCCGAACTGCGCCTACGTGAATTTGGATTTGTATTTCAATTTGGCCAACTGCTGCCAGATTTAACTGCCGCCGATAATGTGAGTTTGCCGCTACTGCTTGACCACAAACCTAGGGATTTTGCAGTCACGCAGGCTCGCCAGCAACTTGCGGTTCTCGGCTTGGAAGAACTAGCAGATAAACGCCCCATGGAGATGTCTGGCGGAGAAGCACAGCGCGTTGCAATTGCGCGCGCACTGATCACCCAGCCGCAGGTACTTTTCGCTGATGAACCGACCGGCAACCTGGACTCTTTGAACGCCGAGCAAACTATGGAAGCTCTAGTACGCGCCGCCGAGCACAGCAACACCGCCGTCGTACTGGTAACTCATGATGCCAAAATGGCTGCCTACTCCGACCGGCAAGTAACAGTACGAGACGGGAAAATCGCTAATGAAGGCGGTTTTGGCCGATGACGCAGCAAAACGAAAATAGCAATTCTGCATTAAAACGCGGCTCTGAACTACACCTAATTCGATTGCTGGCGGGCGGAGGTAATGGCGGGCGCGCCCGCTTTGTGGGAGTTGTGATAGGCGTAGCACTAGGCATGGCTCTACTGCTACTACTGCTAGGCGCCGGAATAGGGATCGGCGAACGAGAATCACGCGGCAATTGGTATCGCTTGAGCTCAGCTGACGAATATAATTGGCGCGATATCACTGAGACCCCGCTACAACGGGGAGAATTTGCAGTTGTAGAAAATGATGATTTCTATCTCACACACAAAATCAAAGTGGTGTGGATAGCCGCTGGTCCGAACTCCCCTACTGCCATTCCCGGGTTAAGCCAGCTACCAGAAAATAGCCTAGTCCCTGGCACTTTCGCCGTCTCCCCTGCACTCGCCGAGCTGGTTGATATTAACCCCCAACTGACCGAGCGCTATGGCACTATGGTGGGCACACTGGGTGAGGATGCCCTCGAAGGTCCAGAGTCTAAGCTGGTAGTTATTTTGAGATCTGAACAGCAAATCGCGAGCAGCTACAGCTCAATTCTGACTAATTTCTCCGGCCGAGTTTTCGACTCGATGGCCTACCAAAATGTGGCGATTATTGGAGCGATCTCAGTACTTCTTCCAGTGGCCCTGTTAATCTCACTTGCCAGCAGTTTAGGAGCAGTACAGCGCGCCGAACGCTTTGCTACGCTACGGCTTTTGGGCGCCACGCCGGCGCAAGTAGGCAAAATCGCCGCAGCTGAATCAGCCGCTGCCGCTGCGCTCGGTTCAGCAATCGGCATTGCACTATATTTTGCGGTTATACCGCTCGCCGCCCAGTTCCAGATACATGGCACCAGATTCTTTTGGCGTGACCTGGTGTTAAATCCACTATGGATAATCGGTGCAGTCCTAGCAGTGGTGGGCGTTTCTGCCCTAGCGGCTGCACATCGCACAGTTAAAGCAGATGTCGGGCCTCTCGGTATTACCCGCGAGCGTACCGAAAAACCAGTACGACTCACTGGCTTGATTGTGCTGGCCGCAGGCATGGTAGGTCTGTACGTCGTCTATAAATATGACGCAAATCCCCGCTGGGCAAACCAATTTTTATGGCCAATTGGCTTGATCGCTAGTTTTTTGGCTATTGTGACTGGCATGTTGGCTGCTGGTCCGCTGATCACCCAGTGGATGGCCAAGCTGGGATCACGCCTAGCGCGCGGAGCCTCCAGCATAATTGCGTTCAACCATATGGAACGTCACCCACGGCGGGTATTTAACTCTGTGGCCGGAATAGTGCTCGCCACCTATTTAGTGACCGTATTTTCTTATGGCATAAGCGCAGCTGGCGGCGATATAAATGAACCGGCGCACCGCCCAGATCAACTGTCCCAGAGCTTGCTCTATCTCCGTAATGACGCCGATGCAGCGGTAGACCTCGGTGAGATCAGTGCTATCCCTGGAGTCACCGCGGTGGCAATTGGCAGACACAACGCCGACCACGCGGTTACGCTGCCCACTCCAGAGGCCCGCGCACTGGGATTCAAAGTGGCTGACGATGGCGCCTACGCCATCTTGCCGGATATTTGGCCGTATAACCCAGTTCCGGAAACAGGCTTAACCACTATCTCCGATTTTGTCCCTGCCAGCTATGACACGACGCTGCTGTTTGTAAAAACTAATGGCAGATCGCAAGTTATTGAGCAGACGCGCACCGAACTAAATAAGTTAGTGTCCACTGGTGCCGGATATGCCAAAACTCCAGATGAAGTAGTGCTAGCTTTGGCTGACACCAGCGTGCAAGAGTTCGCCAACCTGGCATATATCGGAATCATGGTTACTGTGGCGTTATCCACGCTGGTAGTAATTGTTTCTGTTATTACCTCACTGTTGAACCGCAAACGACAGTTCATTTTGCTGAAGCTGACGGGGATGCAGCGGCGAGTGGTTACCCGCGTTACCTTCCTGGAAACACTTATTCCGCTAGCTGGGGTGTTTATGATGTCTGTGGGATTGGGGATATATACGTCCTGGGGGCTGATTGAGGGGCTCTCCACCGTCCGTAAAATAGGGGCGGCTCCGGTGGAATACTACGTCGTATTGATGCTGTGTTTACTGCTTGCCGTATTGGCTAGCGTGGTGACTGCCCAAGCTGCCCGGCGTATGCTGGCTGGCAATCAGGTACCGCGCTACGAGTAAGTACCGCCGCAAGCGGCGCTAATCAGGGATGTACCGCAGTGGCGCTGCAGCCGCCTAGTGACTCCACTGCCTGCACGGTGCGCTGCCAACTGGGAGCATTGGTGCTGGGGCTGACCCGACGCACCACATGCCCGGCCAGCTCCACAAAAGTTGGCTGGTAGCGCATCTGCGTAGTTACGGTGCCAGCTGGATCTTTAGTGAGGGTAAAGATAGCAATCATGCCGTCTTGGGTATCTGGGGCAAGGGTAGAGAGTACTCGTGGCGACTGATTAGATAACGAGTTACCCATTCCGTAGATGACGTGTTTACCGTTGATCTGTTCACAGGGCTGCACCACATGGGCATGGGCACCGAGGATTAAGTCAACCGCCGGGGATTCCAATAGCTCTTTGGCAAGTTGGCGTTGTTCTGCCGTGGGCTCACGTTGGTATTCCACTCCCCAATGCAAACTGACGACGACGAAGTCCGCTCCAGCTTCCTTAGCTTCCTCGGCCTGCTCAATTATGCCCTGGCTGCCTTGGATCGGCCAGGAATTGGCTGCTAGCCATGGCGCATCTGGCGGTAGTTTGGTATTTGGGCCCCAATCATTAGGGAATGTGTAGGTATATGCCAGATGGGCTACTTTGGCATTTCCGGCAGTCAAAAACTCGGCTTTTCCAGCGCGATCTGGATTAGCGCTCGGGCCGGCGTAGCCCAGCCCGGCGGCGCGCACTATTTCCTCGGTTGCGGCCAGCCCGGCCATTCCTTGGTCCATGGTGTGGTTGCAGGCAAAATCGCAGGCATCATATCCCGCGCTTTTTAGCCCCGCAGTTAATTCATGCGGGGTATTGAATATCAGCAGATCAGGGCGGGAAAGATTGGTGTTGGTTTTAGTCAACGGGGTTTCCAGGCGGCAAATTGCTAAGTCGGCTTCCTGTAACACTGGCGCAATATCTACAAACATCGGCGCATAGTCATAGCTAGTTCCCCCGCCGTAGGCTAGCGCACTGCGATTGACCGGGGTATGCGGCAAGGTGTCCCCAGTTGCGGCGATGGTAATAGTTATCGGTTCTGGTTCTGGGGTAGGCGCCACTTCAGCAGCCGGTACTTTTGATGCTGCTTCCGGTTGCTTAGCGTCCCGGTGCATGCCGACAAAAATAGCTAAGACCGTAAATAGCACTGCCACCACGGTGGCGGCGATGAGGTAGCTGGCATAATGGGATTTTTTCACGGCTATTACCTTAGTTAACTTACCTATCAGGCTGATCAGAAAAGTATATGAAATTACTAGCTGTCTGGAGAACTGCTGCCTGTAACCCGCGCGCTAGCTCTGCAATAGTCCAGTTATGCTCATTTTGGGCAGGGCTTGAGGCACTATCCGGGTCGGTTTCGGCACCGACTTTTGCTGCCCCGCGAGTACGCACTGCCGGCAAATGAATAAACCCGGCCGGGCCAGCAAAGTCACGCAGTACCGTTCGGAACACAGCATTGCATACGAAGGCCCCGGCGTCATCTGAAAGTGCTGCAGGTAGGCCCAAGTTACGGATAGCTGTCACTTGGGCGGCGGCGTCCAGGCGAGTTTCCAAAAACTCTGGTCCGGCGTCTAATAGTTCGCGTTGTGGCTGGTAACCAGATTCATCAGGAATGCGGGCGGCGGCTATTTTCCCGGCGCGCAGTTCCGGAGTAATAGCAGTACGGCCGCCAGCTTCACCCACGCAGATGACGGCGTCGGGCTGAACTTGCGCTATTACTTGACGCAGCTGAGCTGGGCCGGTGCGGAAATCTACTGGCAGAATTTCGGTTATCAGTTCAATATGCGGGTGGTCCCAGTCCTGCGGTAATTGCGCAACGGCTAGCTGGGCAGCATTTTCCGATTCCCCACCAAATGGTTCAAAGCCAGTTACTAGTATCCGCATATCGGCAATTCTAGTTGGTGATAGCAATCAGCAGAAACTGAGCACTAGCGCGAACACCCCGGCCCCGCCCAAAATAGAGAGCAGCACTTTGCGCAGCAGAAGATGCAGCACAACCGTGGTAATCACTCCTGCTGCTGCCGGCAGCCAAGATTCCGGGGTGGTCAGGTCTAGCCCGCGTAGGGTGAAGACCACCAAAATTAGCATCACCCCGGCAGGCATTACTTTGCCTAGATATTTCAACGCTGCCGAGTCCCGCACTTTGGTTAGAAATAGGAACGGCATAGCCCGCAGCACAAAAGTTATCGCCCAGGTCATTACCACAACCGCCAAAATATATTGGGTCATGACGCCGACTCCGGGCTAGCGGGTTTTGAGGCGAAGTGAGCGGTGAGCATAAGCAACAACGTAAGGGCAGAAAGCGCCACCGGCAAAAATAAATTTGCGGGGATTAGTAAGGCGCCGGCAGCTATTCCGGCAGTAAAAAGCAGCTCTTTGCGAGCTGGATTATTCTGGTATGCCTCGATCATCAGCACCAAGAACAGGGCGGTCATAGCAAAGTTGAGGATGCGCGGATCTATCGGTACGGCCAGCCCCAATAGGGCACCCGCTGCACAGCCGAAAATCCACGTCAATTGGCAAAATAGCTGGGTAAGTAGGATGCGCCGCCCGGTGAGTTCAGCGCGCGGCTTGGCGGCGATCAGGGCATAGGCTTCGTCGGTGAGCGCGTGGATAGCGTACAGTTTCCCCAGCTTAGCCGGCACCAGATCAAGCGGGAAACTGATCCCATAGAATATGTGCCGTAATTGTATTAACAGGGTGGCGAGCGCAATAGCTATCAGCGGTTCGTGCGCGGCAATCATTGGCACTAACAGGTATTGCAAGGACCCGGAATACATAAAAATTGCAAAGACGGGCGCCCACCACCAGTCGATACCGGCTCCGGTGAGCAGCATCCCCATTCCGATACCGAGTGGAATATAGCCCAGTGCCACTGGCACCGAGTCGCGGGCGGCCCGCAGGATATCCTGCTGGTAAGATTCCCCAGATTGCACTGTTTGCCTACCCTACCCGGCGGGTGCGATTCGAGGGCACCCGCACCATTGCCCCCACCGGTATGGGATGCGGGCAGGGAATGGAAAATTCGCGGGTGGGATAGTTTATTTCGGCAACCGGTTCGCCCGCACTGTCCGTTAGCCCAGTAGCCGGCACCAGGTATTTCACCGGGGCAGCGCCAGGAAACAGAAATTCGATTTCAGTACCCGGAGTGATCTTATTTTTTGCCTGTAGCCATAGCCGCCCGGCAGCGGCGTCGTACTTAGTAACTACGCCAGCTAGTAGCCAAGTATTGATATACCCGCCCACTTTCACTTCTTCGCTCGCGGGCTGCTCGGGATAGTAGAAACCCGTAGAGTAGGTGCGGTGCGTGACCTTAAATGGTTCTTCCGCTAGCCACGGGGAAAACTGCACTGGAGTTGGGGCGGCGGGGGCAGCGTCGGCCGGGAGATTCACCTGATCGTGGAAAGCGCGCAATTCGGCGCCGGCGGCGTCAATAAATCCGCGCTGCTGCAAATACTCGTTTACTGCGGTTTTGTAGGCATTCGCCATTGCCGCCACATAGTAGGCGCTTTTGGCGCGGCCCTCGATTTTCAGGCTGGTCACGCCGGCGTCTAATACGTCATCGACGTGTTCGACCATATTCATGTCATTGGAGTTGAAGATGAATGTGCCGCCGTCGGTTATTTCCACTGGAATGAATTCATTGGGGTTACGTTCTTCGACGACGTGATACCGGTAGCGGCAGGATTGTACGCAGTCGCCGTGGTTGGCATCGCGCCCGGTGGTGTGCTTAGAGATCAAGCATCTGCCCGAAAACGCCATGCACATCGAGCCGTGCACAAATGCTTCGATTTCTAGTTCTGGTGGAGTATGGGCGCGGATTTCCCGAATATCTGCCAGGCTCAGCTCCCGGGCCAGTACCACGCGGGAAGCACCCAGCTCAGCAAAAGCGTTAGCAGCCTGATAATTAGTTATTCCGGCCTGGGTGGAGATATGTATTTCGGTATTGGGGGCGACTTTCCGGGCCGCCATCAACACCCCAATATCGGTTACGATCAGGCCGTCCACCCCAATTTCAGCTAGCTGTGCCATATAGGCATTCATCGCCGCTACTTCATCCGAACTAGGCAAAATATTGCAGGTTACATAAACTCGCCCGCCGCGCGGATGCGCATAGGAAACCGCTTCGGCGAAGTCTGCCAGGGAAAAGTTCTGCGGCGCGGTGCGCATGCCAAATTCTTTACCCGCACAGTAGACGGCGTCTGCCCCGAAATCGAATGCAGTTTTTAGGGTCGCCAAATTGCCGGCTGGAGCCAAAACTTCTGGGCGCTGGCGGCGGCTTACTCCCGAGAACTGTTCGGTCATAGCGTCAAGTGTACGAGGTGGCACGGTATATAGTAAAAGCAAGATTTTGGGGCATTGGGGAGAGAAAAAATGAAAATTTCGCTGGTATTGGGTTCGGGTGGTCCCCGCGGCTGGGCACATATCGGAGTTATTCAGGAGCTCACCGAACGCGGTCACGAAATTGCCACCATATCGGGCTGCTCAGTTGGCTCGCTGGTAGGCGGGGTTTATGCCGCTGGCAAGCTCCCCGAATTTACGGACTGGGTGTTGAGCCTCACTAAATCTAATGTGCGCTCGCTGCTGGATTTCACCCTCACTAGCCCGGGCCTGGTCAAAGGAGAACGGGTAATAAACGAGATAAAAGAAATCGTAGGCGAGGTAAATATTGAGGATCTGAATATTCCGTATACCGCGGTGGCAGTGGATATTCTCTCCGGGCGGGAAGTGTGGTTCCAGCGCGGCCCGCTGTTCTTAGCCATCCGCTCGTCTATCTCCATTCCTACTTTCTTGACCCCGGTTATGATCGGTGACCGTTTGCTGGTAGATGGCGGGGTACTAAATGCGGTGCCGGTGGAACCAACTTTGGCGCATAACACTGACTTCACTGTGGCCGTGGATCTGAATGGGCCCGCGCTGCTGACGCCGCATGAAGTGTTGCGGATGAAGCAGGAGGAAGAACGCACTCTGTTTGATTTTTCGGCACTAGGCGAGACCTGGGATCGCACTAAGAAGTCGATTATGAGCACTGAGCTATTCCAACAAGTCGAGCAGCGGCTATTTAATGAGGACAATACCGACGGCGACGCTGCTGACCAGGAAGACGCCGCCGATGCACCAGAGCAAGCTGGCGGCACAGCAGACCAGGCTGACGGCGCAGAATTCCTTTCGGATCACGCCCACCGGGAGGCGCCAGTAGACACGGTAACCGAAGCTGCGCTTGCCGCGCGGGCGCTGCCCGAGGGGCTAACCACGCTGGGGGTGATGAACCTGTCGCTCGATGTGATGCGCGATTTCATTCAGCGTTATCGGAATGCCGCTATTCCAGTGCCTGCCACAATAAAGATCCCGAAAGATGCGGTGGATGATATGGACTACCACCGCGCCGAAGAATTAATCGAGTTGGGGCGGAAAGAAGCAGTAAAAGTTTTCGACGAGATGGGAATATAGCCGCAGTTTGCAGGCAAGGCTATTTACAGTAAATATTCGTACAGATAGAAGTTTTCCGTTACGTCCGGGTAGGCGATGCGGTGTTGGCCGCGGTAGTCGAACCCGCAGGATTTATAGAAGTGGCGCGCTGGCTGGTTTATTGGGTAAACATCTAGGCGCACTGCCTGGTATCCCGCTTTCCGGGCGTGGTCGATAATCGCAGCAATGAAGCGATGCCCAATCCCCCGCCCTTGCAAGTGCGGGGAAACTGCGAAAGTGTGCACCCCCAGTGCAGCACTGGAGTCGACGTCGATCCCCCACGGTACCCGCGCATAATCCGGCGGAAAATTGGAGTCCAAGTTTACGACGCCGGCTATTTCGCCGTCACGCTCAAAAATATAGGTGGCGCCAGCGGCGATGAAACTGCGCAGGTCCGCCACGGTGGGATATTTTTCCAGCGACCAGGCTGGGTGATGTGCTTTACCGGCCAAGCTGTCAATCACAACGGTGTAGAAGTCAATTACGCTATCGAGTTCATCGGCGCGGGCGCGGCGAAACAGTTCAGACATATGCCCAGTTTAAGGAATTTTGCAGCGGGTGAGCACCCGACCCCGGATTTTGTGGGATCGGCACTCTAGAATTAGATTATGGCTGAAAATAATTATGCTGCGGATGACATGGACGTACTGGATTTTGCCAAGATTGTAAGTCTCTTACCTCCATATCTGCCTATTACTGACGACTTCATAGCGCAAATAAGTGGAACTGACGAGCGGCCAGAGCGCTCCGAGCGGGAACATATGGTGGGTTGGTACCAAGGGCAAGCCACCACTGGCAGCGGCCAGTACACCAGAAATGTACCCAATCGATCAGCCAAAAGAGCTTATAACCGGCTACTTAACCCAGCGTCAGTATTGTGGATCGCGGAAGCAGTTGGCGTAGACGAACAGCTAGTAAGGGAAGCTGCTGCCAAAGCCCTGGCGGAACCGGCTTGGCGCAGCCGGCCGCGCGTTGCCCGCGAAGTCCTCCCTTGGGAGTTGGTGTTTGAAAAAGCTAAACACCTGCCTAAATCAGCTTTCATACTGAGCAAAGGTAAGGGCTACGCTTTGCCGCGCCTGGGGCTACGCCGTCATCACCGCTGACCGCGCCGCCCGGCTAACCATTGACGGTGCCACTGGTTGCCTACCTATGCAGTGCAGTCAGGGCGCCCTCCCCCGGGCTTGCTGACGAGTTTGCGACTACAGAGCGTTACTGACCGGGCTAGCGAAGGTTTTCAGATCTTCCCAGGAGTCAGCGCGGGCAGTGTCTTCCTCGTATGCGATGAGGTAGCCCCAGTGTTGACCAGCGTAGGCTTCCTCAGCGACCAGGCGTCGCACCAGTGCTTCGGCGGCCTTGCGTTTAGCCTGCACCTGGGTGTCATCGCGGCCTCGCTCTGATTTTCCTTCGATGATCCAGTGCACACCATTGGTGTCCAGGGCAACAAAGTCTGGAAAGTAACGATCCTTGGCGTTGTAGTACACGAACGCTTGGTCTTGCGGGTGCAGGCGATGCCACCAGACGATGCCTGGTGAAGTGTTGAGCAGGCGGGCGAGTTGATATTCGCCAGTGAAGGAGTCAAATGATTCTTCAGCGAATAGCGACTTGAACCAGCCTCTATAGACTCGACCGCGTACGAACTGCGCGCGGGTCTCAATCTGATCATGTACTTTCTCACCCAGTGGGAGCACATAGCCATCACCTGGCATCTGCTTGGGGTGAATGCTGGGTACCTCGCGAGTGGCCCGCAGGGTTTCGGTTGTGTAGTTCTTGATTAGCGTCAGCAGCTCGGTACGAGCAGAGTCGAGGGATTTGACTGTCCATCCAGTAAATGTCACGGCTTGCATAAACTTCGGTACCAGGAACGTAGCTACATAGCGAGCAGTCTGTTCGGTCTTGGGCACTAGCGGCATATTGATGACCAGCTTGTTCAACGCATCTTGTGCATCAGCATCATCAACGTGGACGGAGTCAACCTCGGCACTTTCACGATCCTCCGCCCACAGTTTCTTACCTAGCGCGGCAATGATCTCCTTACGCAATAGCACATCTCCAGTGGAGGTAACCCGCCGAGCCGCCTGCTCAATCTCAGAGCCACTGATCTCGGATAGGTCAATAGGCGGTTGCTGTACTCTCATCATCGTCACTGGGAACTGGTACGAAACATCAGCGAAGCGAGGGTTGCGTTCGATCGACACAAGTTCCCAGGTGGGTTCTTCCTCTGGGTTGGTGATGGTACGAACTCCGACACTGGGTAAACCCTCACTCGGGCCGTCACTGCTGCTGACGGCAACAGTACCCGGCTGCGGGGCTAAGCCAGTGGCCTCACCACTGGAATCGGTGCCCGCCCCAGGCAGTATCGCACCGACAGCTTGACCGCCACGATCGGTCATGGCTACATCTGCACCTGTGCCGGATGCTTCAGCGGCTTTGCGGATCGCCTCATCAACTTTGGCCTTATCGAGTTCGGGAACAGCTTCGTCTAGGCCGAACTGTTGGAGCACATTCTCAGCATTGAGCAGCTCGGTAAAGGACTGGTGGGCTATGATGTCGAGCTGGTCGATCTGCCACACACCCGTATATTTCCCAAACGGCAGGCGTAGGCCGCGCCCCATCGTCTGTTGGGTCAGCACCTCTGATGCCATCGCCCGCAGCGTCACAACGACAGCGATATTCTTGACATCCCACCCTTCTTTGAGCTTGTTCACACTCACTACCGCTAGGACGGGTGATTCGGGCCGATCCAGTTCGTCCAGGCGACGTTGGGTCAGCTCGTCTTCATGCTTGGAGTCCACCTGCAACACGGCCTCATCGCGACCTAAATATTCAGGGGTACGCAAAAGCTCGGCGACCTGGCTGGCATGTTCAACATCCGAACACACCACAAATACAACCGCATTTACCCGGGAGTGGTTTTGACTGGCCGCATAAGAGTCATAGTAGATCTGCTTGAGCGAGCGCAGCTGTAACGCGTCCCGCAGCTGCTGTTCCTCGGAGGCTTCGTCGGTTCCGTATCCGGTTTTGCGGAAAGCCAACACTGGAGCCTTGACGTACTTGTCCTGGATGGCTCGGTAGAGCGGGTATTCGAAAATAACGTGATCGGTCTTCTTGTCCACCGACGCGGTCAAACCAATAGTAGCCGCCGGGTCGAGTTCCTTAAGTGCCGCGTTGAACGCCACTGCACTCGACCCGTACAGGTGGGACTCGTCGGCGATCACCACCAAATCGTCAAGATTTTTCAGGTAGTCGAAGAGCACGCCTGCGTTCTCATCAAACCGGCGGGGTTTGCGGCGCATTGCTTCCTGGGTGCCACCATGGGTATCGCCCTCGGCATCTTTTGGCGCGATCAACTGCTGGATGTTGAAGATGAACGCCAGCACCGGCACCTCATTGCCCAACGCAAACTGAGCCGCGCCGTTCTGCCGAGCTATCCACGTGGAATAGTCCTGTGGGGTCACCACCTCAGGTGGCACTGCCGAGCCAGTGATATAGCGAGGCGATCCCGATTTGAAATTCTGCACCGTCTTCGCCTGCACCGTCTTGCCCGGGGTAACAATTACGACGTTACCTACACCTTGGCGGCGCAGATACTCCACAAACGCCGCCATCAAATACGTCTTGCCCACACCGGTAGCCAGGTTGAGCACCTGCATCACGGCCGGGTCATAGTCACCGTCGAGAGTGAAAATCAGCTGGCGCAGTGCCTCTTTGTTCGGGGCGCGCAGATCGAACTCGGAGCTGATCGACTCCAACATATCCGAATCAAAACTGATATTGAGCCTGCTTGTCATTGCTGACCACCACCTTCGCTGTAGCGGAACACATCATCTGGTAGCGCAACCACTCGCGACCCCTTCACTGCACGCCGCAGATGCTGGCGTACCCCATCCATCACCGCGGTGGCGGCCAGCACGATCGTCTCCCCAGGCTGGATTTGGGAGGCCAGCCAGTCCGCAATCTCGATTGTGGCCACGCCCTCAACCACCTTCAACAATGCGTTGCCACGGCGGGCATCAAACACGTAGTCATCATCGGGATGCAACAGCGTGAACCCAAGATTGGCAGCCACTGACTCGATCAAAGTCTGTCCAGTCGCAGCCGCCGTCAGCATCACCCGATCTAACTCAGGGTCGTAATCGAAACAGGCTGGCGACAGGTGTGCCACCTGGAAACCGCCCCCGCCACGCCAGTTCACTACTTCTTTCGTGCGTCTGGTCTTCGAGGCAGCCTTCAGGGCTTTGACGCGCGGATCTTTCTTTGCTTCCGGATCATCAGCAATCAGCTTGTTCAACACTGACGTAAACTTCGCAGCATCTTCTGGACTGACGCCATCAGGTAGCCCATCTTCCGTCGCGTCGACTCGTTCGCCCTTAGTGCGAGTTACGCCACCCGGATCCTGGTCACTAACAACCTTAGTAAGTCGTGGCTTGGTAAAACGCTCGAAAGTATCCTCCACCAGTTCGCACGTCACCCAACGCCGGCCCATCTTCTGCGCCACCGCAGCAGTCGTACCCGAACCAGCAAACACATCCAACACAATATCGCCCGGGTTAGACCCGATATGAATAATGCGCTCAAGCAATTTTTCTGGTTTAGGCGTGCTGAAAGGGGTAGCGTTTGGGAACAGTGTCTTGATCTCATTTTTAGCACTACGGTTATGGCCGACCTCGGTATTGTCCCACCAAGTTCGAGGCGGGGTGCCTCGACTTGGGATATACGTTTTCAGCCCAATTCCTCCGCTGCTTCCATTAGAACCTCGCAACAACAAGCGAGGAAGTGGAATCTGCGCCATTCTTTTGGTAGCAAATTGGACGTCGCTTTCATTCCAATCAGGTATGATCATCTTAGGAATATCTGACCGGATCTCAACGCCTTGCCCTTCAATCTCTGCCCGCTTGCAGAGCTCATTTTCATCGGGGGCAGTAAGTTGGTAACGTCCCCAATCGCGCATTAGTTCGAGCATAGTATCTTGAGAAAAATACCAATTTGCGTTTTTTCCTGGGTAAACCATTTGCCCAGTAATTGGGTGTTGAATGCCATAGACACTAGGGTGCTGTTTTTCAGCTAATGCGTGGCGAGCTGTCGGATCCCCATCCCACCATGGCCCGTTTGGATCTTCATCAGGATTCTTAAATCTTGCGTTGTCCGAAGCGCTTCGAAGCATACGATTAGGTATGAAAAACTCATTTTTTCGATAAACGATTATTATATCTTGATCAGTAGAAAAGCCTTCACTGTTATTGCGTGGTCCATCAGCCTTTTGCCAAACAACTTCTGCTACAAAATTCTGCGCTCCAAATACTTCGTCCAGAAGCAATCGCATACGATGGACTTCCACGTCGTCCAAGTGCACCCAAATTGAGCCGTCGTCTGCGAGCAGCCTCTTGAGATGTAACAATCTGTCGCGCATCATGGTGAGCCACACTGAATGCTCGAGGTTATCCTCGTAGTTCGCGAAGGTCTGTGCGGTATTGAATGGCGGATCAATGTAGATCAGTTTGACCTTGCCCAGGTACTTCTCCGCTAGCTCGGGTACGCGAGTTAGGGCTTCGAGTACGTCTCCAGATTCACCGAGAATTAATAAGTTATCTTCTTGGGGTTCCAGGTCAGCGCGCTCGGAGTATTCAAACTTCTCATCTTTAGGGCTTTGCACGCCCTGAACGTAGTCGTCGTAGATGAGGGTGTGAGTTTCGCAGTAGCGCGGATCAGAGGGATCAACCCACGTGTAACCGTATTTGCCCGTCTCGGTGGGGATGAGGGCTTTGTCTTTGTTGTACCAGGTCAGCTGCAAGCGTTGTGCGGCCATCTAGTTGGTCTCTCCCTTCGTCTCTGTAAGCACGACTTCGCAAATGTCGGCGATATCGCAGTTGAGTGCTTGGCAGATTCAGAATGGTGGTTCATCGAGCTTTTCATCTGACTCAGACTCCGCTATCAGCGATTTCCTCCACTCAGTTGTTACCGACATAGTACGACTGTTGGGCTCAGCATAGGGTGGGAGTTTACCAATTCGGGTAATCACTGGAACTTGGACAGAAACTCCCGCTAGGACGCACGTCCCTGTTGGGAGAATTGGAAGCGATTCGAATGATACGCGGTCAAGGTAGGTTACTGCCTTTTCAATTGCCTGTACATCGAGATCGTTCACAAGCCGGTGGATGAAGTAATTGTGGAGCTGGGAAATAATCGTAGGTGATATATCATGTGGTCGCTGGCTTGCCAATGTCAAGAATACGCCAAACTTACGCCCCTCTTTGACAATCTCTTCAAACGTTTCCAAGCGGTAGTCTCTCCATGCTTCGCTTTCCCGTGATGACTGCAACGACAAGATGTTGTGTGCTTCATCAATTATGAGGTTCAGATACTTCTGCCCACAGGTATCCATTCGCTTCTTGTTATCGTAGAGATGTTTACAGAGAATCATGGGGATAACCTTGCGCATGGCAAGATTTACGTTCCTAAGCGACACAACAGTCAAGGGAACTTTAGTCAATTCATCATCGGACACTCGAATGAGGAGTTTAATGCTGGGCACTCTCTCGTGTAGACGCTTAATCATGGGACCCAGATGTTCTCTGTTCGCGAAGCCACTGATTACATCCCAGTAGTACTGGAGCACCAGTTTGAAGCGGACTAAGTCAATGTCGTCGACCGAGGAAAAGTCCTGCTTGATATTCGCAACCTTGCTCTTGATGAAATCATTCCAGTTAGCATCTGTCGCCCATCTTCTACTATTGTCATCTTGCGAAATCCAGAAGAAGTCGTGGTTCTTACTGTGATATTGAAGCTGGTTGCGCATCTCTTCAATCAGTGACGAAAGATCTTCATGATCGACATTGTTACCGAGACACTCTTTAATATCTTCCAGAAAGTTAATCGGAAGCTGCCTATCTATCGCCCCATCGTTGCTCTTTGTTGCTCGGGCGACAAGATCTCCAATAACATCGAGAAGCGCCTCAGGTTTTCGAAGCAGGGTACTCCAGTAGTCACTTTTAAGTACACGAGATATAAACGGTGCTTGAGTCTTCTCAGTCGCATCAAGTAAAACCGTCCAGAAGACCGGATCATGGACAGCTGCCTTTGGCAAGGGAAGGCGGTCTCCCTGGTCATTGTAGGTCGAAAGATCATAAACCTGTTTTACATCGTCATCAGCAATCACGGATTTTGCATACTCGTCAACATCGTCGTCTCTGTTTACATACTCACCGTTGAAGTCAATCAAAACAAACTGAGATCGTTGCCTAAATGTTTTGTTATGCCCATACTTTTTGAGAAGTTCGTGGTAGAGCTTTGCGAGTGTATAGGACTTACCACTTCCGGTATTCCCGAAGATGCCAATGTGACTAGCAAAGATTGCGTTAACTCCGACTTCCACCGCCTGCGTTGGATCCATCGCCAGTGTGCCGATCGCTAATGGTTCGTCACTACTGGAGACAAATGTGTGAATGAGTCTGAATTCTTTCTCTGTAAGTATGAAGCACTCGTTGTCAAGAAGCGGCATTTCGCGTACACCGCGTTTGAAGCGCCCTCCTTCGATGTAGCCTATGAGGCTCACGTCTAGCTGACGAGACAGCGGATCTACGTCACGACGATATTCTGCCGTCGCACTGTAGTCTTCTTCGACTACCTCACCGTCAACCTTGGCAATCAATTCAACGAAGCCCTTGGCGATTTTTATATAGCTCGAAACAGCTACATTTCGTACCAGACTGCCCCTATATAAAAGATGTGAACCGTTCTTGAGTTTGTCAACAGCGATACGCACTCGCCGGCCGTTTACAGATATCACTCGCCCGATGCGAAAAACTGCGTCATGGTCAAGGTCAACTTCCTTAATCACCAGGAGTCTCCTTCACGAGGTGCGAACGTCAGATTCGATTCGCTCATCAGGTCAAGAGTCTCTTCAGACATGATTGGTGCTAAGTAATCGGATACGAGCACGTCAAGGCTGATCTTTCGTTCTTCCTCGTCCTCACTTGATTTGTCGGGGGCTACGATTTCGATATTGCCATTCTTAACTTCCACATCTGGCAAGAGCTGCTTGAATAATTCTAGGTCTTTTTCCGAATAGCAGAACACAATAACCTGCAGTGTAGGGTTTGTTCGGGCTGCTCGAAGCACAAGATCGCGAAGGTGCTCATCGCGAAAGGAAAAACCGTGTACAAAAAGTACACTGTTCTCTTTTTCCAGTTCGTTAGCCAATCGCCGAATTAATTCGTAATAAGTTTCGTTCAGTACGGTAGTTGCAAACTTACGCTTATCTGGGTTAACAATCCCAAGCTCGTCGTATTTTGTCGAGAACTTTTCGACAACGGCGGGTAGCACCGCATCCTCTATTGATTCTGCTTGTTTACTATTATTTTTGAGGTATTCATTCGCCTCAGTGATCATCATGTTAATTGGGCGTATTTTCGGCCCCTCGGACTGGGGGTAAGACTCCACAGTCACAGGGATCAAGTATTGTTTCGCTTCTTGGAGCAGGCAATTAATTGTTTTCACAAGAGTCAAACCATGGTCGAAATATATGTCGAACTTGCCATTTTCTCGCTTAACTTGGCACCATGCTGCTGACCCATGGATCTTGATTAGGTTGAATACGGGTACCTCGAACCGGTGCCCATACCTGCTGCTAGTTTGGAAACGAAGCGCTCCAAATTCACCAAGGTTAAATTTGGGACGGATTTTACCGCTAAATCCATCACAGTAGTCAATGCCCAATTCTTCCATTGAGACTTCGAAGAGCATGTCTACGTTTGTGGTGAATATGTTCACCTGCTTCGGTAGAAGGGTACTCCGCCTGCAGAGCAAAATACGATTTAGTGTCCGTAAGAATCTCACATAAGACTGTAGAACACTATCTGCTTCGTCGCTATGTTCGATAACTTGCAAGTTTGGCACAAGGACTTTTTCAAAAAAGTACGCTTGAATTGAAGCACGAACAAGTCCTTTGATGTTTTGTGGAGCATTACTATTCGCGAGTTCTTCGAGAGCATCTTCTATATTACCCAACGCAGAAAAATATGAACTAGGTGTTCCTGCGCCGATCAGGAAATTCAGATGAGCAGACTCGACAATCACTCTCAACCGTTCTGAAGTGAGACAACTGAATCGGGTCTCAGCAACTTCCTGCTGTGCTAAACCGTTCACGCGAATCTGAGTCACTCGTAACCTCCAAGATCTCCTGAAGTAAAAATGCATGCATACAGTTGATTTCTTGAATCTAACAGTTATTTAGTGGTTCACGCTGGCATCGTATTAACACTCGACTTTTATATGGTTCAGCAATGCTCCACACATTTGCTGGAAACTGTTAGGAACTTCAACTATATGGTTCATATTGAACCGCATTGACCAATAGAATATGCAGTTCATAGAACTATCTAAGGTTATAGCTCCGCTGCGACCATACTGCATTTCCATAGATGAAAAAGACCGGTCCTGGACTCCCACCAAAGCGGGCAGCGGAACCGGTCATGTTGCTGCCATCATAGTTCATATTCGCTACAGAGACCAGAGATTTCACCCACACCGTGTTCGCTTTTAATGCGCCAGGAGCGCATTACTACTAGGCAAAAAAGAGGAACCGCCCTAGCTTTTAGCAGCTAGAGCGGAAAAATTGGTGGAGCATAGGGGATTCGAACCCCTGACCTCTTCCATGCCATGGAAGCGCGCTACCAACTGCGCCAATGCCCCGAGAACAGACTTAATAATACTTACCCGGCTCTGATTTGACCAATTCACAGCGCCAGCTGCTAGGTGAATCACCTCACCAGCAGTTTACTTACCGTGCCCAGCTTCGGCCGTCTGGCCCTTTGCGGTGCTCGCGCCGTGCAGATCTATCACCTGGATCGGATCAGCCGCATAAAAGCGGTTATAAGAACGGATCTGCCACGGTGGCGTCCCCCCAGCTCGCGGCACCAACAGAGCCCAGTGGCAATTATCCATCCCAGTAACTCCGGCCCACTGCGAGGGATTTTGCCCCAACAGCGTGAGCACTCCGGCTGAGATAGCTCCGCCGTGGCTCACCAGTAACAGCGTCTCAGGTTCCGGGCTAGCCTCAGCCTTTTCCGCTGCCGCAGCTACTACTGCAGCCACCCGTTTTCCGCATTCTGCTTTGGTTTCTACGCCCAGACCAACGGGGTCAACGCCCGCCCGCCAATTTTCCCATTGCTCAGGGTATTGCGCTCGGATCTCCGCCGCCGTCTTACCTTCCCACTCCCCGTAGGAGCGTTCACGCAGGCGCGCATCCAATTCGACCGCAATACCCAAGTGCTCAGCCACCACGCGCGCGGTGTCCGCGGCGCGCTGCAAATCAGAAGAAATTATCCGCGTGGGCTGCAATTTGGCAATCTCTACCGCCGCCGCTTGCGCTTGCGCCATACCAACTGCATTTAACGGTGAATCAGTGGCGCCCTGGATGCGCTGGGCAATATTGAGATCAGTTTGCCCGTGGCGCCAGAAAACAATACGACGCAGGCTCACGGCGTCTCCACGCCATCCGAATAATTTACTTGCGGGGTGAAGTAGTCCATTAACGACGGCGTCCGGTATTCCGGATCTGCAGTCACATCAGCGGGCAACTCGATAGTGGGGCAGTCCCCCCACAGTTTTTCCAACGCATAGAACTCCCGATCTTCATCCACCTGGGCGTGCACGATCAGATCGCCGTAATCCAAAATCACCCAGCGCGCGTCGCCCGTGAGGCCCTCTTGGCGCAGCCGCTTAGTACCGGCCTTAAATACCGCGTCGTCAATATCCTTAACCAGCGCACGCACGTGGCGGGAAGTGGAACCGGAGACGATCAAAAAAACATCAGTCAGCACCATACGGGAGGAAACATCTATCGCTTGGATAGCCGTCGCTTTTCCGCTAGACGCCGCCCGGGCGGCCACAATAGTTAAATCGATCGCTTCTGAACTAGCTGCCACTGTGCCCTTTCTGTAACTCGATATAAGGATGCGACCAACAGGCTAGTTAGACCAACAAGTTGATGAGCTCTTCTGGGGTGAACCCCGATAGCCCCTCTGAGAAGAATGTAGCGTCGATCCACGCGCCGCCTAAGTAGCCAACCAGTGCCGCAATGAGAATCAATAGCACCCCGTTGATCCAGCTGGCCCGCCGCGACCGCCGCTGGGTCTGGTCTGCGTCAGTGTCAGTTTCTGGATCTGCTGCTGCAGGCGCTACTGGGGATTCTGGCTCCGGAGTAGCAAATTCATAGGCCGGTTCTGCTTCGGGGGCATCCCGTTGTACATCTGGCGCGCCCGGATATGAGTATTCATCAAAATCTAGTGCTACTGCCGGTTGCACTGCGGCCTCGTTGGGCTCATCCGGCTCAGTTATGGCATCTGGCTCAGTTATTGCATCCGATTCAGCTGCCGCAGTCTGCTCAGTTTCATCGGTTTCTTCGGCCGGTTCAGTAGACTCTGCCGGCTCTACCGCATCCGCAGCCTCGGGCGCCGCCGCTTCCGCAGCAGTTGCGCGGCTCTTGCGCGTCATTTCCAACAGACGTTCGCGCAGCGAAAGCGCCTCTTTCTTCTCCCCTGCTTCAGCTTCTGCTGCGTCGTCAGCTGCCGGTGCAACAGATTCTTCCGGTTCTGCTGCTGCCTCTGCCGGTTCTGCTGCCGATTCAGCAGATTCCGCGGCTGCAGCGTCGGCTTTTTCCTCGAAACGATCGAAAACTGAGGTGCGCTCCGGCTTATCTGCCGCAACTGGCGCAGCGCCGTCAGCTGATTCTGCTTGCTCTGCCAGCGCCGGCACTTCCAGCGCAGCCGCTGCTGCTTCCTGAGCAGCCTCGCGTTCGCGCTGTTCTCGCAGTTCCTTGCGCGACGGGCGGCGCAGCTGGAGCTCAGCAGTTTCGGTAATCGACGGCGCATCTGCCGCCCGCGCCGTCAGCTTGCCAAGCTCTCGCATTTCCTTACGGCTTAAGCGTGGAGTCTCACTCACTAGTTCTCCTTCCCCTTATCGCCAGCTGCAGCGTCTGGGAGATATTGTGCGTCCCGTTCCCCAGCTGTAGCTGCCAGCGTCGGGGCTAGTTTTTCTTGTGATCGATATAAATGATACTTGTTTATGTACTGTACTACCCCATCAGGCACCAAATACCACACTGGTACCCCGCGCTTAACTCGTTCCCTGACCCCGGTAGAGGAGATAGCCATCGCCGGAATCTCCATCAGCGATATCCCAGAGTCCGGTAATCCCGTGGTGTCCAGCTGGTGGCCCGGGCGATTTACGCCCACAAAATGCACCAACTCCCACAGATCCGCATTATCTTTCCAGGACAGTATCTGCTGTAATACATCCGCGCCCGTAATGAAGTACATATCGGAATCGGGATATATCTTCTTCAAATCGCGCAGCGTATCAATGGTATAAGTGACGCCGCCCCGGTCGATATCTACTCGCGACACGGTAAATCGGGTATTTGACGCCGTCGCAATAACCGTCATCAAGTACCGGTGCTCTGCTGCAGTGACGTTGCGCCCTTTTTTGAACGGCTGCTCGCCGGTAGGCACGAACACCACTTCGTCTAAGTCAAAGTAATGCTGTACTTCCGACGCAGCTACTAAGTGTCCGTGGTGGATGGGGTCAAAAGTGCCGCCCATAATCCCAATCCGGTGGCGGCGCGGCTCGTTATCTTTCGAAGCTGACGGCACACTTTGGTCCGCAAATGGCCACGCCCGTGGCTCACTGCGCCCAGTTACCGGATCAATCCACTTGGTTACGGCGTTATTCCCGGACATGGCCTGCTCCTGACACTATCCACGTAGTGGTAGTTAATTCTTCTAATCCCATCGGGCCGCGGGCATGCAGCTTCTGGGTAGATATCCCGATCTCCGCCCCTAATCCAAACTGGCTGCCATCGGTAAACCGAGTAGATGCATTAACAATTACTGCTGCACTATCTACCGAATTTATGAAGTCATTAATCGCGGTCCAATTTTCCGAAAGAATCGCATCGGTGTGCCCAGTGGAATAGGTGCGAATATGCGAAATAGCGGCGTCACGGCTATCCACTACTTTTACGGCTAGATCTTTTGACAGATACTCAGTAGCCCAGTCGTCCGCAGTTGCTGCCACAATTTTTTCCGACGCCGGAGCCAAGGCTTTGGTACGGGGGCAGGCATGTACGGTAACTCCCGCACTCGTCAGTTCCCGCACTACTTTGGGCACGAAACTTTCCGCGATATCTTCATGAATCAACAGCGTTTCTACTGCGTTGCATACCCCAACACGCTGAGTTTTGGAATTGAGCACAATTGGGATTGCCTGGTGGAGGTCTGCCGCATTGTCGATATAGATATGGCAGTTCCCCACCCCAGTTTCAATTACTGGCACAGTAGCTTCCCGAACCACCGTCTGTATTAGCCCAGCTCCCCCACGTGGGATGACGATATCCACCAGTCCCCGTGCTTTCATCAGTGCTACCGCACCCGCGCGGCCTAAATCATCCACCGTCTGCACTAACTCCGCTGGCAGTCCCTGCTCTACAAGAACTCCTTGTATTACGCGCACTAACTCCTGATTAGAGTTAATCGCCGCGCTGCCGCCGCGCAAAATAGCAGCGTTCCCTGATTTCAAACACAACACAGCTGCGTCTACTGTCACATTGGGCCGGGCTTCATAGATCATTCCCACTACGCCCATTGGCACTCGTTTTTGCACTAGCTGCAAGCCGTTAGGCAAAGTGGAGCCCCGCACTACCGTTCCTACGGGATCTGGCAACTCCGCCACTTCACGCACTGCTTTGGCAATATCGGCAATCCGGTCGGCAGTAAGTGCCAACCGATCCAGCAGTCCCAACGACATGCCGTTCTCTTTGCCGGCACGCATGTCTACCGCGTTAGCTGCCAGGATAGAGTCTTGATTGGCTGCTAGCGCAGCGGCAACAGCCCGCAACAACTCATTTTTGCGGGCAGTAGGCATAGTACGCACTGCGAGTGCAGCAGCTTTGGCAGCTCGTGCGCGCTGTTCAACCTCAGCCGCAACATTATCCGAGTCCGCGGCTTTTTCTTCTACAGCCGAATTACTCGGGGAACTGCCTGACTCAAAAGTAAAATCATGCATATCCCAACTTTAAGGGAATAACTTAGAAGTTGAGGCGTTGTAGCCAAATGAACACTCATTGAGGGCTTTCACGCCCAGGAAGGTGCACATGGCAACTAAAGAGATTACTGCAGAGAATCTGGAAGAAACCGTCAAGGAAGGTATCGTATTTCTTGACTTCTGGGCAGAATGGTGTGGCCCTTGCCGCCAGTTCGGTCCTACGTTTGAAGCTGCTTCCGACAAACACACCGATGTCGTATTCGGCAAGGTGAACACGGAAGAGCAGGTCGTGCTGGCCCAGCAGTTCAACATTATGTCGATTCCTACCCTGATGGTGTTCCGCGATGGCATCCGGGTATACGAGGGGGCCGGTGCGCTGCCACCAGCCGCGCTTGACGACTTGGTTGATCAGGCTCGCAAACTTGATATGGACGAAGTCCGCAAAGCAGTTGCAGAACAGCAAAATAACTAACTGCCTGCTACCAAAATAAAACTGCTAGCTGTATTCCATAGCTAGCAGTTTTATTTTGGTTAGTTATTCGAAAATCACTCAGATACTATTGAGCGCGCTTTGAGTAGTGGCAGCACTCCCCGCAATACTGAAGCCAGATCAGTAGGCAGAGATCCAGGCACCAGCACTACCCCATCTGAAGCACCCAATCCGACCCAGGATTCCACCGTGTCTGCCACGTCATAGACCGTACCAATAACCTTGGGCAGCCCCGGGAATATCTCACAACCGTTTATCTCTTCAATAAGCAGTGCTCGTTCTTCTGCTGCCGGCACCGTCGCCGAGATTACGATCCCAATTTCTGCCATAACCGGCAAATCCCGGTTGGCTTCTTTTGCTGCGGCTCGCAAAGCAAAGCGGGCACCGCGGGCTTCGTGCGGGTTTGAAACTCGCAACCGAATACTATCGGCAATAGAAACCACCAGCTTTGCCCGTTCGGGCGAAACTTTAGGATTAGTGATAACCACAGTTACCGGAATACCAGCGGCCCGGGCATCTGCCGCTGCCGCTGCCAATGCCGCAAAATCAGAATTTTCATGCAATGGAATAGTTATACCGGCCCATCCCGCAGTCTGCTTGGCCAATAGATCGGTAGCTATATTGATCGCTTCCGGTGTCGCACAAGTTTCTACACAGATCCCACCGGTAGCGAATTCAGCAATTTTTGCCGCAGCATGTACCCCGTCCAAGGAGGAATCTCGCGTCTTACCCAGCGAGTGGGTAGCAAAGGTGGAGTTCAAGCTAACGAAGTCAATACCGCCGTCATGCGCAGTACGCATCGCAGTAATTAGTTTCCGGTAATCAACCTGATCCAAGGGCGAAGAAACCGCATATTCTCCAGTGCAATTCGCCCCCAATAGTGACAGATCGATCCCAACGCTAGCGGTTTTAGTGTGCTCTGACGCCAAGCTCATATCGAGCTGTGCAACAGTGGATTTTAGGTTTGTTAATTCAGAACAAGCTGCTAATTCGATACTCATTTTTCATGTCCAATTCTGCGGAAGATACAATCCGGCTATTTCAATTTCGCGAGAGTCTGGGATCAACGCCAGAGCCAAAATCGAATTGAATAGGAAATCGAATAGGACATAATGTGCCCGAAGGAATGTGGGTTGATGCGGTTCTCTGCCATGAGCCATTCCTTTCATGCACTCGTATTATTATTCATACTGAATTAGTTGAAACCTATCGGTAATGCCACGAACAGGTCAAGGCAGACAGTATAAAAATGCTGTTATGACCGCCGGAATCCAGCGGTGAGCACACCCACTTTCCCGATAAAACCCAAGCGTTGAGCGGTAAATCACCTACTGCCTATAACTCAAGGTGAATCGCATCACAACTGACTGCCGGCTCATCTTACGAGGTGAATAGCCGGTATCCAATCTGTGAACAAAAGAAGTTTTCTGCCGCTCAATTAGTGGACAGCGCCGTCCTAGTTACGGACACAGTTGCAGTTTTATGCAACGCAGCTTCAAGTTAGCGCTGCGTCAGATCGTCAGCATGTACCACTGGGCGCGGTGCCCGCACAGCTTTAGCCCCATCACTACGCGGAGTGATGAACTGCCGCACTTCGCCGTCTGAAAATGCCGCTAGCCCGCGCGCGACCTCTCCCCCAGCAGTATCCACAATCTGCACTAAATCCCCAGCCGCAAAGGAACCCGAGACCTGCCTAATCCCCACTGCCAGCAGCGAAGCCCCACCAGCACGCAATGCAGTGGCAGCACCGTCATCCACCGTCAACGTGCCCCGAATCTGTGCCACATAGCGCAACCACAACGAACGCGCCGAAGAACGCTTGCGGCGCGGCACAAACCAGGTACCCAGATCTGCGCCAGTTAGCGCCTCCCGCAGATCTTCAGTGGCGACCAATAAACTAGCTACCCCACCGGAAGTAGCAATATCAGCCGCTTCTACTTTGGTGCGCATGCCGCCGGTGCCTACATCCGATCCTTTGCCAGTGATAGTAAGCCCGGCTAAATCCTGTGGCGAGTTCACTTCGGCAATCCGCCGTGCCCCCGGTCTATCGGGCGGCAGCGTATAAAGCGCATCTACATCAGTGCACAGTACTAGCGCAGTAGCGTCTACCAAATGTGCCACTAGCGCAGCTAGTCGATCGTTGTCGCCAAAGCGCAACTCATCGGTCACTACGGCGTCATTTTCATTCACAATCGGCACCACTCCCAGGTGCAACAGCTTTTTCAACGACCGCTGCGCATTGGTGTAGTGCCGCCGGTCCAATACGTCATCCGGAGTAAGCAGCACCTGCCCAATGGTCAGACCGTGCGCAGCAAATGCTTGCGAATAGGCGGCCATTAGCCGAGTCTGACCCACCATAGCTGCCGCCTGCTGGGAACGCACATCACTGGGCCGCCGATGCATCCCCAGCGGCGCAATGCCAGCAGCCACCGCACCCGATGAAACTAGCACTATCGATTGCCCGCGTTCCCGCGCCTGCGCCACTGTCTCAACTAAGTACTCCAGCTGATCCAGATTTAACGAACCATCGGGCGCAGTTAGCGACGACGACCCCACCTTAATAACTAGGCGCGGCGCTTCACTAATTAAGAAACGGTTAGACAGCAGCGGTTTCATTAGGATTCTTCATCCTCCGCAGCCGCTGCAATAGCGGGATCGGTCCACACCCCATAGTCACGTTCTGAGCGCAGCTGCTGGCGCGCGGCCTCTTTGGCATCCATCGCTTCGTGGAAAGCCGCTTTACGCTCCCGGCGGGTCGGGCGCAGTTCTTCGTACAGCCGCGCATCCGAACCACGCGGTCCGAGCAGCTCAGCCCCCGTAGATACCCCTGGCTCCCAATCAAAAACTACGCCGTCTTCTTCAGAACCAATTACCACCATATCGCCTGGCTTGGCTCCCAACCGCATCAGTTCTTTTTCTACCCCCAAGTTGTAGAGCCGGTCTGCCAAATATCCCACTGCTTCGTCATTGCTGAAGTCAGTTTGCAAAATCCATCGCTCCGGTTTGTCACCCCGCACTTGGAAAATTGGCTTTCCGCCCTTTTGCCCAGGAGTTATCGTGAATCCAGATTCCTCCGCCTTGCCAAGCGGGCGAATAATTGGGCGCGCTGCGGCTACTTCATCAGTGGTGCGTACCGCGGCCACAATTTCTGCCAGCGCGAATCCCAACTCACGCAAACCTGCGCGCGTGGCAGCCGATATCTGGAACGTGCGCAAGCCGCGGCTTTCCAGCTCAGGGAGCACAAACTCTGCTAGTTCCCGCGCTTCCGGCACATCGACTTTATTCAATACCACTATGCGCGGGCGCTCCATAAGACCGGGGCGATCAGGCATAGGCGGCACTAGCTTGGCATAATCGCGCAGCTCCGCTTCGATAGTGTCTAGGTCGCTGATTGGATCCCGGTCCGGCTCCAAAGTGGCACAGTCGATAACGTGCACAATCACCGCGCATCGTTCAATATGCCGCAAAAATTCATGCCCCAGGCCCTTACCGGCTGCAGCTCCCGGAATCAGCCCCGGGACATCTGCCATAGTAAATCTATGTGCGCCCGCAGAAACCACCCCTAGGTTCGGCACCAGCGTAGTAAACGGGTAATCGGCAATTTTCGGGCGCGCCGCACTCATCGCTGCAATCAGTGAGGACTTACCAGCGGATGGAAAACCTACAAGGGCGACGTCGGCAACCGATTTCAGCTCCAATACCACCGAGATTTCTTCACCCGGCTCCCCCAACAGTGCAAATCCAGGAGCCTTCCGCTTTTTTGATGCCAGGGCAGCATTCCCCAGCCCACCAAACCCACCGGTGGCTACCGTGATCTCGCTACCGTCTCCTACCAGGTCAGCCAATACGTCGCCAGCTAAAGTTTTTACCACTGTGCCATTTGGCACCAGCAGAATGGTATCTTCGCCGCGTTTGCCGTGTTGCAGATCCCCGCCCCCGGGCTTGCCATTTTCGGCGCTGATATGCGGGGCATGGTGCAGTGAAAGCAACGTAGTTTCTTGTGGGTCTACGCGCAAGATAATGTCACCACCGTGACCACCGTTGGCGCCGTCCGGGCCACCCAGCGGTTTGAACTTCTCCCGGCGCACAGACACACAGCCGTTGCCGCCATTGCCGGCCTTCAGGTGTAGCACCACTCGGTCTACAAAATTAGCCACTTTTGCCTCCTCGCGCGCACCTAAATTAAAACTTATCTAGCGAAAAATAAAAAGGGGCGGAAGGAGATAACCTTCCACCCCTGGGCTAGCTGCCAGCTATCTGGCAGTAGCAAAGTGTCTAGGCGTCTGCCAAGACACTGACGATCTTGCGGTCCCGCCGGGTGCCGAATTCTACGGTACCGGAGACCAGAGCGAACAGCGTATCATCCTTGCCACGACCAACGTTGTCGCCGGGGTGGATGCGCGTGCCGCGCTGGCGTACCAGGATTTCACCTGCGTTGACGCCCTGCCCGCCATAGCGTTTTACACCAAGGCGCTTGGCATTAGAATCGCGACCATTAGAAGTGGAACTCGCGCCCTTCTTAGTTGCCATTGTTCTGACCTTCTCTATCTAGTCTCTTGCTCGGAGTTGCTCGTAACTAAAACCGCGGCAAATCACGCAATCTCGGTGATCTTAAGGCGGGTAAGTTTCTGACGGTGGCCCATACGCTTGCGGTAGCCAGTCTTGTTCTTGTACTTCACGATGCTGATCTTCGGGCCGAGTTCGTCCTTAACGATCTCAGCGGTGACCTTGGCGGAAATACCATCGGCTGCAGTAGTAACGGTCTCACCATCGACGAGCATAATTGGCTCCAGCTGTACCTTATCGCCAGCTTCGCCTTCCATCCTGTCCACAACGATGATGGATCCGACAGACACCTTTTCCTGGTGGCCGCCTGCTTTCACGATCGCGTAAACCATTCTGCTCATCTCTATAGGTTAGATACACCTGCCGGTGTATACGGAAAATTTATTGCGCCAATTAGCGCGCCGACACCCCAGCTTACTGGGATCATGCCGCTCGAACAAGTCTACAAATGGCGATTATCGCCACATCGAGAACTTGTCACTACTTTTTCGGGAAAGTCATTATCGCCGAGCTAGCCGAGCTCTTGGGCGTAATAGTGCCCGACGACGTCACTCGCCGCCGCGAACGCGACTCCTTCCCGTTTGCAGCCACTGCCTTTTCTTTTTCTTTCTTCGCCGACTTAAGTTTCTTCGCTGCCTTTGGCTTTTCGGCCGGAGTGGTTTCTACTTGCTCCGCTACCGCCGCAGTTCCCTCAGCTTCGTCATGAGCGTGTGCAGCTGCAGCGGCAATATTCGCCAGTGCCGCCTTAACTTCCTCATGCTTGGCGTCGTCAACTATTGCTGCCGGCGCTGGCTGCTTCTTGCGAGGCGGATTATTGGGCTGCGATTTACCGTCGCTCTTTTCCACCGGGTCATGGTGGCTGATATATCCGCGCCCGTCACAGCATTCACATACGGTGGAGAACGCCTCTACTAGCCCCTGCCCTACCCGCTTGCGGGTCATTTGGATTAAGCCCAGAGAGGTAACTTCGGCTACCTGGTGGCGAGTTCGGTCCCGTCCCAGGCATTCAATCAGCCGGCGCAATACCAATTCGCGGTTAGCTTCCAACACCATATCGATAAAGTCAATAACAATAATGCCGCCAATATCGCGCAGCCGCAGCTGACGCACAACTTCCTCAGCAGCTTCTAAGTTATTGCGGGTAACCGTCTCTTCCAGCGTGCCGCCCGATCCGGTGAATTTACCGGTATTGACGTCAATCACGGTCATAGCTTCGGTGCGGTCAATCACCAAAGAACCACCCGATGGCAAATAAACTTTGCGGTCAAATGCCTTTGCCAGCTGCTCATCTACTCGGTTTTCTTGGAAGATGTCCTTCTTGGACTCCCAATGTTCCAGCCGGTCAGCCAGCTCAGGCGAAACCTCTTCCACATACTGTGAAATCGTGTCCCACGAGTTTTCTCCCGCGATGACTAGCTTGGCAAAATCCTCGTTGAAGATATCGCGCACTACTCGCACGCCCAGTTCTGGTTCCCCTTTGAGTAGCGACGGCGCATTCTTGGAGCTCTTCGACTTAGCCGAAATATCTTTCCAAGACTTGCACAGCCGCTCTACATCCCCCGTGAGCTGTTCTTCAGTAGCACCTTCGGCAGCGGTGCGCACAATGACGCCGTGCTCCGGTGGCACGATCTTCTTCAATACCTGCTTGAGTCGGGTGCGTTCTTTCTCTGGCAGCTTGCGCGAAATACCGATCATGGATCCGTCTGGAACTAGCACCAGATGACGACCAGCTAACGTAACCTGACCAGTCAACCGGGCGCCTTTATGCCCGATCGGGTCCTTAGTCACTTGAACTAATACCGGATCGCCAGAATGGAGCGCGTCTTCAATTTTGCGCGGCTTGCCATTCATCCCGGCAGCTTCCCAATTCACTTCCCCGGCATAGAGCACCGCATTGCGCCCTTTACCGATATCGACAAATGCGGCCTCCATTGACGGCAACACATTTTGTACTCGCCCCAGGTAGACATTACCCACCATAGAAACTTGGGTATGCCGAGCAACGTAGTGTTCTACCAGCACGCCGTCTTCCAAAACTGCGATCTGGTTCAGCCCATCTCGCTCCCGGACCAGCATCTTGCGGTCCACAGATTCCCGCCGTGCCAAGTATTCGGATTCGCTGACGGTGTGCCGCCGCCGATTGGTATTGCGCCCTTCCCGCCGGCGGGCACGTTTGGCAGCGAGCCGAGTAGACCCTTTGGGTGCAGTTACGCCGTCTTCCGCTTCGCTAGTGCGTGACCGACGGCGACGCCGAACTTTCGGCTCTGCACTGGAGTCATCTTCCGTGCTGTCATCCAGTTTTTCAGGTTTTGATTTTTCCACTTTAGCGGCAGATTCGGCCTCGGCAGCGTCCTCAACTGCTGCGGAATCTTCGCTCGAGTTTTTATCTGCGCGGCGCCCACCCCGAGTTCCCCGGCGGCGTTTGCGGGCGCTGGGGCTAGCTTCCTCTGCTTCATTGCGCTCGGTTGCGTCCCGATCACTCTCCGGGTCACCAGCAGAACCAGTGGCGGAATCTGCCACCGAGTCAGCTCTTTCCTCATTTTTCCCCTCATTGCGGTTACGCCGCGACCGGCGCACCTGAGAGGTATCTGGCTCCTGGAATAGGAGCGTAGTCATTGGAGCTACTGGCATAGCCGGAACGGAAGTTGCTTCCGGTTCGCCCTCGCCCGCAGAAAAAACTAGTTCAGCTAGTTCAGCTTTTTGTTTTGTTTTGGCGCTATCTGCCATGGGTAATGTCCCCCTGTGGCTCAGCGTGCATCTTCGCCTGCCACGCCCTATTCGTTTTTAATAAAGTCTTTAAGTTATCGCCCGGGGCTGCCTGCTTATTGCTAAATGCTTTACACAACAGCGGCGCCGCCAGTGCGAAGTCGAGCAGATGCGTGCTCGAAATCTCTTATATTCTACACACTCGACCGCGGAAATAAGACACCCGCGACGCAAAACACGTATTTAGCTGACACTAAATAGGACAAATGTCTCGCAACACACTGAAACAAGTGGATAATTGTCCAATAAATAGGCATTATTACTACATAAGTTCTTGACATTGCGTCATAACGTTTTGCTATGCGCGGATGTGGTCCTAATGTCCTAGGTCGCATTACAGGAACTAAGCACAGGAAACTACCACGATCGCTTGGAGGATGATCAAGTGGAAGTACTAGATCTCGCCAGGTGGCAGTTCGGTATTACAACGGTCTACCACTTTATTTTGGTTCCGTTGACTATCGGTATTTCGCCACTTGTGGCAATCATGCAGACTAAATGGCTGCGCAGTGGAGACACCCGATGGCTACGACTATCGGAATTCTTTGGCAAGATTTTCATTATCAACTTTGCCTTGGGTGTAGCCACCGGTATCGTCCAGGAATTCCAGTTCGGGATGAACTGGTCGGAATACTCCGTATACGTGGGCGATATTTTCGGCGCACCGCTGGCCTTTGAGGCTCTGCTCGCCTTCTTCCTAGAGTCCGTATTCATTGGGCTCTGGGTATTTGGGCGCGGCCGTATCTCTCCTAAGGCACACACTGCGGCAATCTGGTTGGCTGCCCTCGGCACCAACATTTCCGCGCTGTTCATTTTGGCCGCTAACTCCTACATGCAAAACCCAGTAGGTTCGGTATTCAACCCAGAAAAAGGTCGCGCTGAACTAGACGGAGTCGGTGGATTCTTAGAAGTAATCTTCTCCACCACCACGCTTTACACTCTGGCACACACCATCGCCGCTTCGCTGATGGTCGCTGGCGCCCTGATCTCCGGCGTCTCCGTGTGGTGGCTGGTACGCACTGTCAAACAGAACAACCTGGAAGAGGCAAAAGAATACTGGAAGCCTGCTGCCCGCTTTGGTTTCAAAGTGTTGGCCGGCGCTGGCATTCTGGTTATCGCCACTGGTCACTTCATGGGCCAGCACACCTACAATATCCAGCCCACTAAGATGATCGCCGCAATGGGGATCGCAGAAGGTGGCGAGTCTCAAGAACTCGGCCTGATAATGACCAGCACCGAGCTTACTGAAGACTCCATCATCAAACTGCCAATCCCGGGTCTGGAATCTTTCATGGTGAACAACAACTTCTCCGGCAAAGATTCCTACATCAAGGGGCAAGATGACATCCAGGCTGAATTCACCGCAGCATTTGCGGAAGAATACGGCACCGATGTCAACTACATGCCAAATCCATTTGTTGCTTTCTACTCGTTCCGGGTAATGATGGGACTAGGCTTCTTGTCTACCTTCCTGGGCTTCCTCGGCTTGTTCCTGCTGCGTAAGGGCAAGATGATTCAGTCCAACGGAGTGGCAAAGCTGTTCCTGTGGACTATCCCGCTGCCATTCCTGGCTGGTACTTCTGGCTGGATCCTCACCGAAATGGGCCGGCAACCGTGGGTGGTTTACCCGAACTTCCCAGATTCCACTGGGCTGGCACCGTCGGAAATGGTTAAGCTCCTTACCGAAACCGGTGTCTCTCAAAACGTGCTCAGCCTTGAAGTCCTGATCTCGATGATCGCCTTCACTGTGCTCTACGCGGTACTAGGCATCATCTGGTTCCTACTAATCAAGCGTTACGCCAAGGAGGGCATCAATACGGAGTCGGTAATTAACACCGATCCTGCCTTCACTAGCGACGACGCCAAGCTCAGCTTCGCTTACTGAGGAAAGGACTTTAGAAAATGGATTTGTCATTCCTGCAAATTTTGTGGTTCATCCTCATCATCGTGCTGTGGATCGGCTATGTCACCCTGGAAGGTTTTGGCTTCGGGGTAGGCATGTTGCTGCCGATTCTGCCGAAGAACGAAAAAGAGCGTCGCTTGGCGCTAAATACCATCGGCCCCCACTGGGACGGCAACGAAGTATTCTTGCTGACCGCAGGTGGCGCTACATTTGCGGCGTTCCCGAACTGGTACGCCACTATGTTCTCCGGAATGTATGCCGCGCTAGTAGCTGTGCTACTGCTGCTGATCGTGCGTATCTCGGCGCTAGAGTGGCGCGGTAAACTCAACTCGGCGCGCTGGCGGCGCACCTGGGACACGCTACACACCGTCGTTGCCTGGTTGGCAGCCGTGGTGTGGGGCGTTGCTTTTGCCAATCTAGTACAGGGTATGGACATCAAGGTTGGCAGCTACGTCACTCCAGGTGGAGAATTTGTGGCAGTTCCGCCAGAAGCTGTTGAAGCTGGGCTAGCTGAAGGCGCACGGCACTACTTGACTGGCGGCTTCGTCTCCCTATTCACGCCGTTCACCATCGTGGGTGGCGTAATGGTGGCGCTGCTGTTCTTGACGCACGGTGCGCTCTGGCTGTCGATTAAGACTCGCGGAGAATTCCACGACCGCGCCCAGGGCTACGCGCTAAAGCTGTCCGTGGCCTCCACCGTGGTTACCGCTGGTTGGGCACTGTGGGCACAGTTCGGTTACTCGCTGAACTGGTGGTCGCTGATCCCGCTAGCTATTGCGGCAATCTGCCTAGTAGCTGCGGTAGCGCTCATCTTCATCGGAAAAGACGTACCGGCGTTCTTCCTCCACTTCGCCGGTCTAGCTGGTGCAGTTGTCTTCATCTTCACCACGTTCTTCCCGAATGCGCTGAAGTCTTCCGCGGATCCGGCCTACAGCTTGACTCTAGTGCAAGCCTCGGCAACCGCTCCTACGCACACCGTAATGTTGATTGCCGCCGCAATCTTCGTACCGATTGTGCTCATTTACCTGGGCTGGTCCTACTCCGTATTCGCCCGGCGGATCAGCGTAGACAATCTCTCGGATCAGCCGGCAGGATTGCATCCTGACCAGATCCGGGAATTTGAAACCGTTAAGTAGTCGGTTTCACTGCCCATAGGGCATTGACTCGAGGGGTGTGGACGCAGTAGCGTTCACACCCCTCAACTCATTACCGATAACATAAGCTGAAGATCCAGATATAAGTTCAGTGAGGAGACCCGGTGAAACCGTTCGACGGTCGGCTACTGAAATATGCCAAAGCGACTAGGCGCTACATCATCTTCTTAGTCGCCCTCGGCGTGGTATCCGCTGTGCTAGTAGGAGTACAGATTCTGCTAATCTCGGGCGCCACCGCCCCAGTTTTTTACGGTCAAAAAACTCCTCGGCAAGTATTGCCTCTAGTTGCAGCTCTCGGCGTCGTCTTCCTAATGCGCACCCTACTTACCTACTTACAGGAAGCTTTTGGGCACCGGTCTGCCGTACACGTGATCACAGATCTGCGCACAAAAACTTTGCGCCATGCCGGAGAACTCGGCGATCGTTGGCTCGCTGGCAATACCTCTTCAGTAGTTACGCTGGCAACACGCGGCTTAGAGGATTTGGAAGACTACTACGTGAAGTTCTTGCCCAATCTCTTCTTATGCGTCACTGCTTCGCCACTGTTATTGATCCTGGTGGCCAGCCTGGACTGGATATCAGCACTGTTCATCATCGGATGCATCCCGTTAGTGCCAATTTTCATGATCTTGATTGGCAAAATGACATCCCGCTATGCCGCTCAACGGCTCACGGCAATGCAAAAGCTAGGCGCCCAGATGCTCGATCTGCTGGCCGGGCTGAGCACCCTAAAAGCTCTGGGGCGGGAAAAGGGACCAGAAGGGCGCGTAGTAAAACTAGGTAAGGACTTCGCAGCCAAAACCATGCAAACCCTATATGTGGCATTTCTGTCCGGAGCAGTGCTCGAATTTTTGACCACGTTGTCTACTGCAATAGTGGCAGTAAATATCGGTTTCCGGATGGTTGGTGGCGATGTACTGCTCTTCGAAGGCCTCGCCGTCATCATGCTCACCCCAGAAGTTTTTAAGCCACTGCGCGAAGTGGGCAGCCAATTCCACGCTTCCGCTAATGGCATCACCTCTGCCGGCAAAGCATTCGAGATTCTAGAGACGCCGCTAGCCCCCCACACCGGTGGCACTGCAGTGCCAGATCTAGACCGCGCCACTATCGAATTTCGTGAGCTGAGCGTCTACGCCCCCGGTCGCGCCACAGTAGCTCCCCACCAGCTTTCCGGAACTATCAAACCCGGCGCAGTGACCGCTCTCTACGGTCCCTCTGGTGCCGGAAAATCCACTGCCATCAATGTGCTACTCGGTTTGCTGGCTGCAGATGAAGGCGCGGTAACTGTAGGGGGCATTTCAATTACTGACTTAGACCGCGCAGCGTGGTGGGAACAAATATCTTGGGTTCCCCAACGCCCAGTTATTTTGCCCGGAACAGTACTAGAAAATATCGATAACCCGCAGGTATCTGCCGCAGAATTGGCTGCAGCCGCTGAATTAACCGGGTTTTCCGACGTCGTCGCGCAGCTCCCCCAAGGTTGGGATACTTTTATCGGGCAAGACGGCGTTGGGATGTCACTCGGGCAACGGCAACGGCTAGCGCTAACCCGAGCCCTAGTGGCTCCTAAGAAAGTTGTGGTGCTGGATGAACCATCGGCGCATTTGGATGCGGTAGGCGAAAAATACGTAACAGATGTGGTGCAAGCACTGCGGGCCAGCGGGCACACAGTGATAGTTATTGCGCACCGCGCAGCCATCTTAGAAATAGCTGACCAGGTAATGGCAGTATCCAGCGGTTCCCGGGATATCAGCGCTGAGCTGGCTGCAGCGGCTGCCGAACGAGAGTCTGCACAGATTGCGGACTGGCTGGAGTCACATACCACTGACTACGCCCTACCAGCTAGCTGGAAATCAGGAGGGAAACAATGAGTCAAGTTTTCCCGAAAGAAGACCGCCAAGCACTGCGCCGGGCCATAAAATTGCTTGACTATGATCGGGCAAAATTCTGGTGGTCGGTGGCAGCTGGCACTGGCGCTATTGGCTCCGGAGTGGGACTGGGCGCCACCTCTGCCTGGCTGATTGCCCGCGCCGCGCAACTTCCCTCCGTGCTAGAGCTGACTGTGGCCGCTACGGGCGTGCGCGCCTTCGGTATCGGCAAGGCCATTTTCCGCTATTTAGAGCGCATTGCATCGCACTGGGTGGCACTGTATGGCATGGCAAATCTGCGCGCTTCGGTGTACCACTCCCTGGCACATTCCCCGGCTGACGTAGTCACTTCCATAAAACGCGGTGATCTACTTTCCCGCACCGGGGCCGACGTCGATGAAGTGGGCCAAGTGGTGGTGCGCTCTATGCTGCCTGCCGCAGTAGCTTTTTGGGTTTGCTTGATTTCTGTACTGATCGTAGGGCTACTGTCGCCGCTTATCGGGTTAGTGCTGGCGCTGTGTCTAGCAGTTTCTGCAGTAGTGGGGCCGTATTTTGCCATGCGCGGGGCCCGCATGGCTGAGCACGCCCAAGTAAAAAACCGTGCCCGGCTCAGTGCCACTGCACTGACGCTGTTGGAATCTGCCGCCCAGCTGCGGGTAGCAGGGCGGTTAACCGATATGGAACAGGCACAGCAGGATATCGAAACTGAAATCCACCACAACCGCAATGCGGCCGCTAAACCCACCGCGGTTGCTACCGCATTGGACACCTTAATGCTTGGAGTTGCAGTAGTAGCAGCTCTGGTGATCGGAATTGCCCAGGTATCTGCCGGTACGCTCAACGGCATAGAGCTAGTGGTGTGTGTACTTACCCCACTATCTGCCTTTGAAGCTACCCAGCGCCTATCTGGTGCGGCAGTGCAGCTGGTGCGCTCTGGCAGTGCGGCCCGGCGGATTATGGAAATTTTAGATCGAGCTGCAGCAGCCGAGCTCCCCCCACACGATTCCCATACGCCGGACAATTCTGGGCTAATTGCCCGCGACCTAGTTATTGGTTGGCCCGGTGGCCCGGCGGTAGCTGGTCCGTTGAATCTGTCCGTCAAACCGGGGCAGAATTTAGCCATTGTAGGGCCATCGGGCATTGGGAAAACGACTTTACTGCTCACCTTATCGGGCATGTTGGAACCGCATAGCGGATCAGTGCAGCTCAATGGACGCGAAGTATCGCATCTCGCTCGCGAAGAAGTCAGCCAAGATTTGACGGTGACCGCGGAAGACGCCCATATCTTTGAAACTAGCGTGCTGGAAAATCTCCGGGTGGCACGCCCAGATCTCACCCCAGAACAAGCCACTGCCCTGCTGACTGAGGCTGGTCTAGGCGACTGGCTATCCCAGCTCCCCGAGGCAGTAGATACGATGTTGGGCACAGATGCCACTACTATTTCGGGCGGAGAACGACGCCGACTGTTGCTAGCGCGGGCGCTAGCGGCCCCGGCACAATTTATGTTGCTAGACGAACCGGCAGAGCACCTAGACGCCGAAACTGCAGATACTCTCCTGCGTGATTTACTGCGAGCTGGCGGCGAAGATCGCGCCGTCATCCTAGTCACTCACCGCTTAGCACCCCTAGATGCGGCGGATGAAGTAGTTATGATCGACCTTCCCGCTAATTCGGCTCAGTTACCGAACCGCAATTCGCCTGCCCAGATAATCGCCCGTGGCACCCATGCTGAACTGCTGGCTAAGATGCCTACTTACCAGTGGTCTGCCGGGAGAGAATAATGCTTTCGGAAATTTTCCCGCAAATATTGGGGCTAACTAACCGGCTGGATCGCAATGCTATTTTCCGCCTGTTGGCGGCAAACAGTGTAGAGCTGACCGGAGCTAGTTTCGCAACTGTCGAGCTGCTGGAGAATACTGGCAAACGTGAAACTGTGCTGTCCTTTCCGGCCAATAACCCAGCTAATCTCACTATCCCCGACTGCATCGCCGATATTGAAGTGCTAATTGCAGACTCCCGCTATAACAACGAATTGCAGTTAGCTCCCGGCGCAACCACTAAGTGCGGAGTTACTAATTACCTGGCGTGCGGCATCGGAGCGGGGAATACCGCTTTTGCTCGAATCTACTTAGGGAATAAGCCTGGCGGATTCACTGCCGAGGATGCCGTGAAGATTGACTACCTGGCACAAGCGGCCGCGGTGGCAATTTCAAATGCGGAACTCTACAGCGAGTCACAGAGCAATGCCCGCTGGCTACACGCCACGCAGAAGATATTTTCCTCGTTTTTGCATGGCGAAGAAGAAGACACATCACTACAGACGATCGCCAGTGAAATCCGCCGTGCGGCCCGTGCCCGCACTGCACTTATTGTTTTGCCATCGCTCGAAGAAAAATGGCTCAGTGAAATCGTTGACGGCGAAGATACCCATGATTTGCTGGGGATTCCATTCACTCCAGCCAGCGTCGCACAGGTGGTGACGCGCACGCGCACTGGGCAAATCGTGGAAGATATCGGGATGCTCCCGCAACTGAGAATCACCCCGCTGGCGCGCTTTGGCCCGTCCATCATTGTGCCGTTGGTTTCCCGCGATAAAATCCATGGCGCGATTATTTTGCTGCGCCAAAAAGGAGATCCTACTTTCCGGCTCTATGATTTGAACTCTGCTGAAGATGCTGCTTTGCAAGCTGCCATGGCAATGGAACTGGCGGAGGCAAAAAAGCTGTTGGAAACTGCTGCAGAACTGGAAGAACGCGCGCGCATCTCTCGCGACTTACACGATTTAGCGTTGCAACAGCTATTTGCCTCTGGCATGGGGATCGCAGCGTTAAAAGATGAGTTAGGTGACGCCGATCCGCGCACTATCGCCGCTTTAGATGCGGCAATTGACCACTTGGATTCTTCGGCCCAACAGATCCGCCAAATTGTGCGCGAACTACGCGGTGAAGAAACTGAGGGCATCTTAGTAGACCGGCTCAGCCGGGAAACTGCAGTGGCGATGCAGCTGTTGGGATTTGCGCCGTCGTTAGTTATCACTTGGCGCGGAGAAGCGCTCCGCTCTGATACGGCAAGTGAGCTTGATACGGTTATTGGCTCAGCAGTGGCGGATGACATCATCGCCGTAGTACGCGAGACGCTATCCAATACCGCGCGACACGCGCGCGCTTCATCCTGCTCAGTAACTATGGACGCAACCGACTACCAGGTTTTGGTGGAGATTAACGACGACGGCGTAGGGATTCCTACTGCGCCACTGCGGCGCTCTGGGTTGGCCAATTTAGCGGCGCGGGCACAACGCCACGGCGGCAATTTCTCGATTGCTCCGCATACTGATGCGCCGGGAACTTGCGTTATGTGGCAAGTACCTTTGCGCTAATTAGTTCACATTAGGGTTGCGCCACCCGGAGGCGCGCTGCCCAGCTACCCAGGCAGCAACCTGGGTGCGCCGCTGCATCCCCATCTTAGCGAGCAATGCAGTGATGTGATTCTTCACCGTCTTCTCGGCGACCCCGAGGCGGTCACCAATCTCGCGATTGGATAGCCCCTCCCCGATCAGTTCTAGGACTTTGCGTTCTGCTGGAGTCAGCTTGGCAGTGGGGTCACCAGTTTCTACCTGTTGCCGAGTAACCGTGCGCTCATCTAGCAGCACTCTGTCGGCGTGAACCGCACGAATAACATCGGCTATCTCCGCACCCCGTACTGACTTGAGCAAAAATGCTTTGGCACCGGCTTCCAGCGCCTCACGGAATGCATCTGGGTCATCGAATGAGGTCAGTACAATCGATTTGACTCCGGGTAATTCTGCCGTGAAGTGCTCAATTATTTCTATCCCCGTGCCGTCGGCTAGGCGCAAATCCACTAGTGCTACGTCTGGCTGCATAAGTTCAGCCCGGCGGATGGCTTCTTTGACTCCGCCAGCTTCAGCCACAACAGATAGTCCAGCAGCGCGATCCACAACTTCCACAATGCCGCGGCGCACTACTTCATGATCGTCAATGATCATCACCGAAATTGTCTCTACAGCTTCTTCCACGTGGCTCACTCTATCGGTTTGGGCAAAGCTATTCTAGGCGACACCTAAATAAGCTGGCAGCTTGCACAAATATGGCTGGATCGATTCATAAATGTTATCCGAGATACGGGATGGCCGCAGCGCACACACGGTTGCCCTTCTCGCCCGTAGACCTGCAAGGAACGCTCGAAATATCCAGATTCACCATTCACGTTCACATAGAGGGCATCGAATGAGGTACCGCCCGCTTGCAAGGCTGCGCGCAATACTTCGTGGGCAGCTTGATAGATCCGGGCAATGTCATCTGCAGTGAGAGTGCGCGTATTACGCTGCGGATGTATCTGGGCCGCAAATAGTGCCTCATCAGCATAGATATTTCCTATCCCTGCTGCCACAGTCTGGTCTAGTAGTACCCGTTTAATCTCAGTATTTTTGCGCAAAACTTTTTCTGTCACAGCTGCCAGATCGAAAGCTGGATCTATTAGATCACGCCCGATATGCGCTACATTCTCAGGCACTGCCGCCCGCGTTGTTCCCATCGCTGCGCTGAGGCCATCGGCAGTCGGCACTAATTTAGCTAACCGCAGGTAACCAAAAGTTCGTTGGTCCGAAAAATCTAACTGCACACCGTCAGTGAAAAATAGGCTGGCACGCCGATGCCGCAACTCGCCACCTACTCGGAACTGACCCGACATTCCGAGGTGGGCAACCAGCGCTAGCTCACCGGGAGTTTCAAACCACAGATATTTGCCACGCCGCGCCAACGCGGTAATTCGCTGTCCATGTATTGCTGCCAAGCCCTCTGGGTTGTATCTGGCAGTGCGCGGATGAAATACCTCGATATGCGATATTTCCCTACCCACGGCGAGGGGAACCAGTCCAGTGCGAACCGTCTCTACCTCAGGAAGTTCCGGCATTATTCCGCTCCGTTGGCGCGTTATTGCTGGCCATTTTTGCCTTGCGCTATTCGGTCATTACGGGCACTGAGCCGCTGATACGCATCCTGACAGGCCAAAAGTTTGGCTGCTTTCTGAGAAGACGCTTCCCCCGTTCCCCAGTATTTTTGGTCCACATAGACCTTGGCAGTGTACACCCGGGCGTGATCTGGACCAGCCGCGGAAATATCGTATTGGAGTTCAGCCGAAAGGCCAGATGCCCGCGCCAATTCTTCAAATGCAGTGCGCCAGTCTAGGGCCGGACCCATCTCGCTGGCTTTTTTAATTTTCGGGATAAAATGCTTGTGCACAATTTCTAGCGTCTGGTCTAGCCCATACGCCAAATAGGTGGCAGCAATGATGGCTTCCACAGTATCAGCCAAGATGGAGTCCTTATTGCGCCCACCAGAGAGTTCTTCACCATTTCCCAGCCGCACTAATTCGCCTATCCCTAACTCGCGAGCCAATTCCGCAAGCGCACGTTCTGAGACCGTGGCAGATTTGATCTTGGACAGGTCCCCTTCGTCTTTTTCCCGGTAGGCATTGAAGACGGCGTCCGCCACGATAGCCCCCAGAATTGAGTCCCCTAAAAACTCCAGCCGTTCGTTATCTCCGGCATCGTTCTCGTATGCCCAGGATCGATGGGAAAGCGCGCGCCCCATTAGTTCAGCCGGTACTGTAATCCCCCACTTTGTGAAAAATTCGTCTAGTTTATTCTCAGCCAAGGCTATGCACCGTCGCTCTCCACATTGGGTTCATTCTCCGCTTCTTGGGCAGCGAGCCGTGCCGCCAATTCGTCCAGCACGGCAAATCTAGGGTCAAATTGCGGATGTTCGTGATCGTCAGGCAAATCCTCCCAGCGCTCACCACATCCGGGGCACAGCCCCAGGCAGTCTGGCTGGCACAGTGGATTGAGGGACATCTGTAGTACCAGCGCATCATTTAGGATAGGGGCCAAATCAATTTGGTCATCTGCGATGACGTAGAACTCTTCGGCTTCTTCATCGCCTTCTGCAATAAGTTCTTCCTGCCGGTGCGGGAAGAAAACTACTTCAGCGATATTTTCCTGCATTTCTTGGCTGATATCGGTCAAACACCGGCTGCACTGCCCCACTGCGGTAGCAGATACCTCGCCCTGCACCAAGAAACCATCCGCTACTGCTTGTATCCGCCCCGAAAATTTTACTGGAGCGCCTTCCGGAATACGCAGTAACTCCACTCCGGTTGCCACTGGAGCGGGAACTGCCAAATTGACCTCGCGAAAAGCTCCTTCTTGGGTGGGTAGCTCAACTACCGGGATAACTAACTGGGAGCGCTGAGCCATGATTTCCCCTAGTTTTCCTCATCTAGCCGCTCTGCCAAAACTTGGCGTCCGGCGGCAATCTGATCTAAAACGTCTTCGAGCCGCTGGGAAAGTTCCAGCAGTATTTCCTCTGAGTACTGGTTAGCCCCAGAGATCAGGCGATCAGCTTCGGACTTAGCTTCGTCTACGATGCGAGTAGCTTGGGAATTTGCTGCCACCGTAATGGAATCTTGGGAAACTAACCGCGAGGCTTGTTCCCGGGCCTCAGCCACGATAGTTTCGGCGTCTTTCCGAGCGCGTTCCCGAGTCAGATCAGCCTCTTCTTGAGCGTCAGCAGTGAGCGCATCCGCATCAGCCAGGAGGGAATCAGCTGCCACGATCTGGTCTGGGACGATATCGCGCGCAGCTTCCAGCATGTCCAGCATTTCGGTTTTATTTACCAGCACTGCCCCGGACATCGGCACATTACGTGCCTGCTCAATGGTCAGCGTGATCTCTTCTAAAATCTCAAGCAGAGATTCGCCACGATCCGTCATGCCTGTTCACCTTTCCAGTAGTTTTCCAGTGCTTGTGCAACGTTGGCCGGCACCGTACCTCGCACATCACCACCATGTTTTGCGATGTCTTTCACGATAGAAGATGCCACATGCGAGTACTTGGGATCAGACAGCAGAAAAATTGTTTCTACTGAACTGAGATTCTGGTTAGCAAGTGCCATAACTTTCTCTGCTGCGAAATCAGCTTCACCGCGTACGCCCTTGACAATTGCCACCGCACCACTTTCTCGAGCGAAATCAGCTAATAGCCCCGGTACTGCCACTACCTGCACCCCGGGAAGATCTGCCAGCGCAGCGCGCGCCAGTTCCACCCGTTCCGCTAAAGGAAACAAGTAATTTTTGGCTGAATTCTCTGCCACTGCCACCACAACTTCACCGAAGATATCGCGAGCGCGGCGAATAACATCTACATGCCCCATAGTTAAGGGATCAAACGAGCCGGGACAAACTACCAACGACATACCGTTATTTTATCGCGACACGCGGTTAAATGCGCTCCAGACGCGGGTATCGCCCCATTTACGCTCATCATGGAATTCCAGTTCTGCCGGCCACTGCGGATGGGGACTCTTTTTGTTGCGTTCCACTGCCACTAGTGCATCCGGTGTTAGATGCGCAGGCAAAGCCGCTAATACCAAAGTCAGTTCTGCTTCGGCGATATCGTAGGGTGGATCCAGCAATACCAGATCAAATTTCTCCCGGGGCTCCTCGCTTAAGAAATTGAGTACTTTTTGGGTAACTACCGTTATCGGGAGCCCGGTGTATTTGGCATTTTGCGCAATTATTTGGGCAGCACTGCGCGCAGCTTCTACACATACCACCCGGCGTGCGCCGCGCGAAGCTGCTTCTAGCCCTAGTGCGCCAGAACCTGCATAAAGATCAAGTACCGCGCCATCAGCCAAATATCCAAGGTGTTCAAATCGGGAAAATAGTGCTTCTCGGACCCGTTCTGAAGTTGGGCGGGTACCAGCTTTGGGAACTGCAATAGTGAGTCCGCCAGCACTGCCACTTACGATCCGAGTCATCTCAGCCTTTCGCTAAATATTCGGTGCGGTTCTTGTCCAATTGTTGAATCTTAGCGCGTAACTGCGGATGTTGCTCCAGCCTAGGGTCAGCGGCAATCAGGGCACGCGCCGCGATGCGGGCTTGCGCAATAATTGCTTCGTCGCTAGTCACCTTCACAAACCGTAACCCCGATTTGCGCCCGGACTGGGCTGTCCCTAACACATTGCCTTCTGAACGCAACTCCAAATCACGCCGCGCTAGCTCGAAACCATCCGTAGTTTGGGCAAATGCATGGAGACGTTCATAAGCATAAGTGCCTTCTAGTGCACTATGTATCGCTAAACATATCCCCGGCTGGGTGCCACGCCCAATCCGCCCGCGCAGCTGGTGCAGTTGCGAAAGACCAAAGTTTTCCGCTCCACAAATAACCATTGCAGTTGCTTGTGGCACATCTACTCCCACTTCAATCACAGTGGTAGCCACTAATACTGGCGTACGCCCCGCAGCAAAATCTGACATTGCCGCTGTTTTCTCTGCTGGCGTCAGTCTCCCGTGCATAACTCCGATAGCTGTGCCGGCGAGCGCAGGCTCTGCAGCCAATTGCTGCGCTAGTTCAGTTACCGACGGCGGTGGCGTTTTCTCCATTAATTCCAGTTGTTTCGGTTCCTCAAGTTGGCTGGCTCTGGCATCGATTTCTTCGTCTTGGTTAGGGGAAATCCGCGGTGCCACCACATATGCCCGCCCACCGGCGTCTACTTCTTCGCGCACGCGCTGCCACACCCGTTTTACCCAGCGTTCGGCAAAACTAGGCACCAGATTAGTGGTTATGGGAGAGCGTCCGGCTGGCAATTCCCGCAAAGTGGAAACTTCGAGTTCCCCGAAAGAGGTCATGGCAATAGTGCGCGGTATCGGAGTGGCAGTCATAACCAGTAAATGTGCCCCCACGGCGAGTTTGTCCCGCTGGTCGACACCGAATCGGTGTTGTTCATCTACTACCACGAATCCCAGGCGAGGCAGCTGCACTCCTTCCTGCAGGAGAGCGTGAGTGCCGATAGTTATCCCGGGAGCGCCAGATGCCAAAGTAGCTAGGGCACGACGGCGTTCACCAGCAGTTAGCGAGCCAGTGAGTAACTCTACTTTCTGCCCCCAGCCCAGCTCCCCTAGCAGTTGGAGAATAGTGGCATAGTGCTGCCGTGCCAGTACTTCCGTGGGAGTAACCAGCACTGCTTGGTAACCGGCGTCTACCACTTGCAGCATAGCCAACAGCGCCACAATAGTTTTCCCAGAGCCAACGTCCCCTTGTAATAGGCGGCGGGTGGGGAGTGTTCGGGAGAGTTCACCCGATATTTCTGCAATAACTTCTTGCTGACTGGCAGTGAGGGTAAAGGGCAGACGGTTTGCAAACAATTCGCGCATACCCCCAGCTTGTGGTGGGCAAGCGGGAGCATCATTCTCCTGGCTGGCTTGGAATTGCTGGGCCAAAAGTGCTTGCAATATGAATGCTTCTTCGTGTTTCATCCGGGTAATTGCCTGTTCCCACTCGGCGTCATCTGTGGGCAGGTGCAAGGCGGTTAAGGCAGCAAACCGGTTCGGCAGCTGATGTGCCTGGCGGTAATCAGCCGGAAGCGGATCCGGTATATCTGCAGGAGTGATCGTTGCCAGCACAGTAGTTATTGCTTTGTGTATTTGCCAAGATGGCACCTTTGCGCTGGCGTGGTAGATCGGTATCGGGCGCTGCAGTTCGGTGGCGTCTATTTCTGATTCGTCCGCGTAAGTTTGATATTCGGGGTGCGTCAGCTGCAACTGCCCGCGATAGGTGGAGATAGTGCCCGAAAATGTTGCCACTGTGCCTGGCTGTAGTTTGGCGGCATGAAACTGTAGGGGGCGAGCAGATTTGGCAAAGAAAGTGAGTTCTAGCTCGTGCACGCCATCGGAAATTTCCACATTCAGGATGAAACCGCGGCGCTGGTTCATGGGCCGAATATTGGTATCTACTACTTGGGCGACTACCGTAACTGATTCGCCTTCATGTACTGCTTTTATCGGCATGAGCTCACCGCGGCGAGTGAGGCGGAAGGGCAGATGCAATAGTAGATCTTCAACGGTGTGGAGCCCAAGTTTGGCAAGCGCATTGGCACTGCGGTTACCGATGACTCGAGCGAGTGGGCGAGATAGTGCCGTCCACTCTTCAGCAGCTACCGCTGCAGTGGTTTTATCCGTCACAGCTCCCCCTCACCCACTTAGCTTACCGGCAGTTATCCGTAACGTGCGGTATCACACGTGCGGAAACGCTTGGAAACGTAAGTGATAGTCAGTTATCATTCATTAGTTGCAATTTTTGGGCACAAACCGTGTGCCCTGATAGAACGAAGGAGAACACCGTGGCTTCGGTATGTGACGTCTGCGGCAAGGGACCGACCTTCGGCAAGAGCGTTTCGCACTCACATGTGCGCACGAATCGCCGCTGGAACCCCAACATCCAGCGAGTACGCGCACTAGTTGATGGTGCCCCGAAGCGCCTGAATGTATGCACCAGCTGCATCAAGGCCGGCAAGGTTACCCGCAACATCTGATACTTAATACCGCACAAAAAGAGCTGCCTCCTTAAGGAGGTAGCTCTTTTTACTATGCGCTATGCGCTTATTAAGGGGCTCTGCTAGGCAGTAGTAATCAACTGTTTGGGACCAAAATGTTAGGACTGAAAGTGGTCCCAGCCGCCCAGTCCAGCTGTCTCTTTTCCAGCTATAGTTAATCTCCCACTCTGATTTACTCCACGCACAGTACCTATTCGAGTAAATCCAGCGGGGACCGGGTCATCTGCGCCGATAGTAGCTAAGAAGCCGTGGTCTTCTCCACCAGTGAGTAACCAATCGCGCCGGTTAGCTCCTAATCGCCCAGCGGCAGCTGCGAGCGGACCCAGTTTGGCGTCCAGGGCCCGCTTGTCGAGGTCTATCCACACTTGTGCGGCTTTCGCCATCCGGCGACCGTCCCGCACTAAGCCATCGGATACGTCCATCATGGCATGTAGCTGCATATCACTTGCCGCTTGTAGCGCCGTCACCAGTGGGGGCTGCGGCCGCAAGAAGTGGGCAATCAATTCTGCAAATTGTGTATTAGGTTTATTGGCCTCCGGGTGCTGCCATTGTGCTGGCGCTGCGGCGTCAGCAGCTGAGGCGTTTTGCGCCGCTGAAATCAGGGCTGCTGTTACCGGATCAGAGATGTCCACTGCAGTTTCCGCATTGACTGCACCACTGGCCCCGGCCGCCAAGGCTTGACTGCGCAGCGCGCCGTCATTGCCATATCCAGCTTGCAGCAGTTCGCCGCCAGCAGCTCCATACCCCATTTTTCCACTGTGGATAACTTGATCTCCGGGCCGGGCACCGCTGCGCAAAACTGGCAAGCGCCCTTCCATATCGCCCAGCACTGTAACTGAGATGGCGATCTTTTCACCACCCACGAAATCTCCGCCGTCTACCCCTACGCCCAATTCCGAATTTGCCGCCGCAAAACCCCGGCACACATCTTCCACCCAGGAAACTTCCAAATCGGCAGGTAACGACATCCCTACCACCAGGGAAACTGGGCGGGCTCCCATAGCTACCGCATCAGCTAAATTTTGCATCGCCGCCCGATAGCCAACGTCATATCCGGTAAACCATTCGCGGGTGAAATGGTGCCCCTCAATCAGCATGTCGATTGAAACTGTGGTTTCACCGCGCATCTTAAGCACTGCCGAGTCGTCGCCAGACGGCACAGTTACCCCGCGCGCCTGCGGCAGTAACGGAAGAATACGGGAAATTAGAACGTCCTCAGTCATATCCGAAATAAGCATGCTCACCATCATGCCATTTCTAGCGGATATGACCGAGGACGTAAGGCGATTTATCAGGTAGGTAATCCAGGTATCGCCTGCGGTCGGGCTCACCCCCCAACCGCGACCTGGTCACCCCAAGTTTTCTGAGTGTGGGCAAAGCCGCACCTAGTAACAGATTCACTGCACTAGCACCAACTGAGCCGCGACTCACTTCAGTAAGTATATGGGGTCACCCTGGATCACGCAAGTAAGCTGACTAGGAATTTTCCTTCACGAATTCCACAAAGGCATCGAGCCAGCGCTGCAGGAATGCTCGGGTGCCTTCATCGGTAACTTTCCGATCATCCAGCAGTCCCGACGCCTTTGCAGAGATGTATCCTTCTGGCTGTCCCATAATCTTTGGGTTGAAGAAATCCAGCGAAGATCGCAACATTTTTTGCCCGAGCGCGGTCGCCACTGAGGACTGCGAAGCACCGATCGTAGCGATTGGCTTGCCGGATAGTGTCCAGTTCCCAGCCGGACGGGAGGACCAGTCCACTGCGTTATGCATTGCTGGGGTGTAGGAGCGATTGTGCTCTGGGGATACGAAGATGACGCCGTCTGCCTCGCTCAGGATTTCTTTTAGTTTCGCAGCGGCGGGTGGGAAGTCGCTCTCTAGGTCACGGTTAAACAGCGGTAAATCTTTGATTGGAGCTTCGATCAGCTCCACTCCTTCTGGAGCTAGCTCCACCAGTGCTTCAGATAGTGCACGGTTAATAGAGTCAGCCGCCAGCGAGCCGACCAGATAAGCAATCTTCACAATTTTCCTTTCACAGAGTTATACAACCACAGTACATACTCAAAAATACCCCAATTTAGTCAAACTTTCAACGACTTTATTGCTTTATTGACCGGCTGCCAGTGCGGGCGCCAGATTAACGCAACCCCACTGGCCGATTCAACGCTAACCAGATCAACTCGTCGAGCAGCTGCGAATAAGGCATGCCAGTGTGTTCCCACAGCACTGGATACATCGAAAAAGGTGTAAAACCAGGGATAGTGTTTATCTCGATAATGGAGATATTTTCTGCGGAGACGAAGAAATCCACCCGCGCCATCCCCTCGCAACCAAAAGCGTCAAAAGCGCGCACTGCCAACTCCCGCACTTGCTGCGCCATATCTGCCGGCAACTGCGCCGGCACGCTCATCTCTAGCCCATCTGGGTTGAGATATTTAGCTTCAAAATCGTAGAAGTCAGATTTAGGTGCCGACAGCAGCACTTCCCCTAAAACCGACGCCCGTGCCGGATCGTCGCCTCGGCCTTCCAGCACGGCACACTCGATTTCGCGCCCAACTATTCCTTGCTCTACCACAACTTTCGGGTCATGTTCTTGGGCGGCAGCAACGGCGTCATCCAGCTCTGCTAGGGAATCAATCCGAGTAATACCAATCGAGGATCCCGCCCGGGCAGGCTTCACATAAAGTGGATACTCGAGTTCAGCTATTTGAGCCAGTAATTTTTCCCGCCCGGTGCGCCACTGACTAGCGGTGAAAGCCACATACGGACCCACCGGTAGCCCCGCCGCCTCCAGCACTATCTTCATATAGTGCTTATCCATCCCCGCCGCTGAGGCAAATACCCCGCACCCCACATACGGTATGCGGGACATCTCTAGCAGCCCCTGAATCGTGCCATCTTCTCCAAACGGGCCGTGCAACAGCGGGAATACGACGTCGATATCTTGCAATAGTTTCAGGTTCGTGGCATCTGAACTCACATCTAGAAATGGCTGAGAACCGTTTCCCGCCGGAATAACCACGCGCCGGTCAGATTCACCGACCTCATATAACCCGTGCGACAACTTCAGTTCTTCAGGATTGTCGGTGCCCGGCACCCAAGTGCCATCGCGTTGAATCGCAATTGGAATTACTTCATATCGCTGCGGATCCAGCGAATCCATCACCGCTCCCGCAGTGGCACACGAAATAGAATGCTCGCCAGAAACTCCGCCATAAATCAAGGCAATGCGAATTTTTTTATTCTCCACGCCCAACACTCTACTCACCTTCGCCACCAGGAGTGCAGTATGCTTTTGGCAAGTCGCAAAACCAGCTACAGATTTTGCGCTGGAAAACTGGGAGGTCGAGATGAAGAAAACCCTGATCGCAGTTGTTGCCCTTGCTTTGACGCTGAGCGCTTGCGCAGCGGATCCGGACGCCAAACCCAGCGGAAATTCCGAAGCTGCAGCCTCCCAGACCACCACCGCAACCACAGACGACGCCCCGCTCGACCGCAGTGAATTTGACACCGCCGCGGTCACCACCGACAACTGGTTAGAATACGGTTCTTTGCGCCCCCAAGCAGTGCGCACTGGAGTACATGACGGCTACGAGCGAGTAGTAGTGGAATACGACGGCGCTGGCAAACTGGGATGGAAGACCACTGGCTGGGCGGCAGAAGCCCGGCAGCCTGGTTCCGGATTTCCGATTGAATTGGGTGGCAAACGCGCACTTCAGATTGTAATCTCTGGCGTAACCTATCCTGAGGGCGTGGCCGATGCTAGCGGTAATGCTAACATCCCAGATTTAAGTGCCGATCTAACAAAGGGTACCCAGCTCACTGGTATCGAGGTAGATCAGCCATTTGAGGGTCTCCATACGGTAACCTTGGGAGCTAACTCCGGCCTCAAGTACCGGATTACCAGCATGTCCCAGCCCACGCGGCTAATTATCGACTTACTAACCGAATAACAGCTGTTGTCTCAGTGACGACACTCAGGCAACTGGGGATTGCAAGGCGGGCACTCCTCTGTTACCTATCGAACTAATCCCTAATCAGTTCGACGTCAGCATTCAGCGCACGCAGTTTAGCTAGGAAGTATTCGTAGCCGCGGTTAATGATGCCAATTCCGGACACTAGCGAAGTTCCTTCTGCCGCCAAAGCTGCAATAAGGTGGGAGAATCCGCCGCGCAGATCAGGCACTTCCACATCGGCAGCATGTAGTTTGGTTGGTCCCTGGATAACTGCGGAGTGGTAGTAGTTCTCTAGCCCAAATCGGCAGCGCTTCCCACCCAGGCACTCGCGATAGACCTGGATATGTGCCCCCATGTCATTTAGGGCCTTGGTGAAACCAAAGCGGTTTTCGTACACCGTCTCATGCACGATAGACACCCCTTCAGCCTGAGTCAATGCCACCACCATAGGTTGCTGCCAATCGGTCATAAATCCCGGGTGGACGTCCGTTTCAATCGGCAAAGAATTTAGCTTGCCACCGGGATGCCAGAACCGGATACCGTCGTCATAGACCTCAAATGCCCCGCCAACTTTGCGGAACACGTTGAGGAAGTTCATCATCGGTTCTTGTTGTGCGCCATGCACTGTAATATCGCCGCCAGTTGCTAGCGCAGCGCACGCCCACGACCCAGCTTCTATTCGGTCAGCCAGCGCAGTGTGGGTATAGCCGTGTAGTTTCTCTACCCCTTCAATGTGGATAGTGCGGTCAGTATCTACAGTGATCAGCGCACCCATCTTTTGCAGTACCGCAATCAAATCCATGATTTCTGGCTCGATAGCCGCACCAGTCAGTTCAGTGATGCCCCGGGCGCGCACCGCGGAGAGCAGTGTCTGTTCGGTAGCGCCAACTGAGGGATACGGCAGGTGCACTTTGCGGGCGCGCAATCCGTTAGGTGCTAGCAGATGCAGACCCCAGTCTTTTTCATCCCGGATCGCCCCGAAATCTTCTAGTACTTGCAAGTGGAAGTTAACTGGGCGATCTCCAATATGGCAACCGCCCAGATCCGGGATTAGCGCTTCCCCCAGCACATGCAGTAATGGACCGCAGAACAGAATCGGGATACGCGAAGAGCCAGCTAATCGATCCACTTCTGCCGGATCAGGCAGGCGGATTTTCCCCGGCGTGATAGAAATTATTCCCGCAGCCGGATCGTAATCAACCGCCGCACCGTGGATCCGCAAAAGTTCTGAAACTACTTCCACATCACGGATATTGGGCACATTGCGCAACACCGATGTCTCTTCGGTAAGTAATGCGGCCACCATCGCCTTGGAAACGAAGTTCTTGGCTCCACGTACGTTGATCTCCCCTACCAGAGGTTGACCGCCATTTACCTTTAAGATCTCGCCCATAGCAACCTTTCGCTCCCCAACGGGACACTATCTGCCACTCGATATGGCATCCATAATAACCGCTTAACGGATTAACGATGGTGGTGAAAGTAACGGGCAGGAACCAGTGGCTACCGCCAGACCTACAGGCTAGTTCTTCCTGCGCTTAGCAGATGTGAGGATAACCCCACCAGCCAACAGCGAAATTCCAGCCAAGACCAGCGGCAACACATCCGCACCCGTATTAGCTAACGAGGACCCAGAGCCCTGAGATGATGGACCCCCAGTCACCTCATCAACCGAGGTAGGTGGCTCAGTTGGTGTTTCACAGTTTGTGCTTAGATCTGCACTCCAAGTCCACTCAGTTTGCGCGTCGTCAGCCAGAACGTATCCATCCAGAACTTTTGCTCTTACAATGACGGTCTGCCCATAGTCATACACAAAACGACCATCGCTATTAGCAGTCAGTTCTTCACCGTCAACCGTTACCGAGTAAACGACGCCTTCAGTCTCTACCACCTCAGCATAGGGCTGCACCGTACATGAGAACGGATCGGATGCAGATGGGTTAACGAAAATCGGGTCATTTGGCCTTACCACAGGCGTTGATGGCCCCAACGGGCAAAGCCGCCCAGCAACACTAAGCTCCCACTCAGTATCACCAACAACCTTCAGATTGTCACCCTTAAACTCATCCTTCAAAGACGCAGTCACCTTAACAATCGACCCATCCTTAACCTGCTGGTAATCAAAATAAGTCGAATCAGGAATAACAACCGTACCCTCAACACCACACTGACTAGCCGCCTCAACACTAGGCACCAAAGCCTTCACACTAGCCGGCAACAACGGGCAAAGCCGCCCAGCAACACTAAGCTCCCACTCAGTATCACCAACAACCTTCAGATTGTCACCCTTAAACTCATCCTTCAAAGACGCAGTCACCTTAACAATCGACCCATCCTTAACCTGCTGGTAATCAAAATAAGTCGAATCAGGAATAACAACCGTACCCTCAACACCACACTGACTAGCCGCCTCAACACTAGGCACCAAAGCCTTCACACTAGCCGGCAACAACGGGCAAAGCCGCCCAGCAACACTAAGCTCCCACTCAGTATCACCAACAACCTTCAGATTGTCACCCTTAAACTCATCCTTCAAAGACGCAGTCACCTTAACAATCGACCCATCCTTAACCTGCTGGTAATCAAAATAAGTCGAATCAGGAATAACAACCGTACCCTCAACACCACACTGACTAGCCGCCTCAACACTAGGCGCCAAAGCCTTCACACTAGCCGGCAACAACGGGCAAGCCTCGGGGTCCACGTCCTCGAACTTCCACTCAAATACAGCATCGGAAGGAACTTCAAAGAGGTGCTTATACTCGTCTACAATCTGGGCTTTAACAGTTATATATGCAGACCCAGTTACCTGCCCGTTATCGTCAAGATCCTTGTTGTAGGAAACCTTATAGGTGAACGGATTAGGCTCTCCAGGATTCGGTCCCGTCGTCTCCGGCTTAATCACCTTGCCCGGAACGCCGCACTTATCTGATTTTTCAAATTTCGGCGCTAGCGGAGAAACAATCTGTTTGTAAGCAAACGAGGCTGTATCTATCTTGTTTGGTCCAGCGAAATTATCGGCTTCTTCTGTATACCCCGTACCGTTATATAGAGTAGCCGTATAAGTGCTACCTGTTATCGCATCCGTGGGAACGGTGAACGCGCATTCTTCGATTAATCCAAACGATGTGATGTTTTCACATTTAGAAATCTCGTTTCCGCTGCCATCTTTCCACAGGATGCTGTTAGCAAGCAGGCTGCGCCCCTCTATTCGGGGGATAACCTTAGTGACTTTGTCATTCACAACTTGTTTATCCAAGCTGATCTTCAGATCATAATAAGGAACTACCGCAAAATCGAAAGCAGTAATCTTTTGCTTGTTGCCATTAGGAGGCACCGTACCCGGTTCAACTAAAAGACCGGTCTGATTTGGGTGACTGAATACGTTATCCGCATAGGCGGAGTATGAAGGAAATATATTACCGTTCGGATCTTCGACGAAGGCATAGATCGTTTTGCCTTCGTTGTAAACTTCAGCGGAACTGAACTTCACCGAGTATTTACCCGTTTTGTCGACAGGGCTATAAACTGTTTCAGCAACACAGTCTGAACCATCCAGCAGTTCCTTGGTGGCACTAATCCATTCTTCTTTAGGTTTGGTTTCAGTGATCGCCATTGCCTGAGCTTGGCAATCTGGTTTCAAAACAGACGCCACAACCTTGTAGCCTTCCGGGAAGAAGTCTTTACCGTTATCCTCACCGATTTGCATTGCAGGACCGCCAATCTGGGCGTTAGAACCTGCTCTTTCAATCCAAACCCTACCCTGCACGGAATAAGGCTCCTGTTTCCTCAATCGCGAAGTGTATACAGAGGTGGTCTTAAGTCTCGGCTCAGTGGTCATATACGACGCTGGCATCTGGTAAGCACCAAGGCGAATATTACTCATTGACTCGCCATCAGAAATCCCGCCGAGATTAAACCTGTAGCTAAATAAGGAAGAATCTGGTAAGCCCGGATTACCCATACCAGAAACACCATCATTCATCAATATGACCTTTGAGCCCGTTACTTCATCCGTATAAGACTCAAACCAAATCTTAAAATCCTGATACAGTTTGGAATCATCGGATGAGAAGTTGTGCCCGGGGCGGAATACATGCTCTTTCCCAAACGCATCTACCCAGCTAGGGATAGTGAAAGCAAAGCTGCCATCCCTAGCTCCCTCAATGTCGTTGCTAGTTTGGGTTACGTAGATGGGCGACACCTGCCCGTCGATATCTCTCCAGTGGAAGTAAATATTAATGCCTGCAGGTAATGAAGGATTGGCATCGGGACGTTCAGTAACCTGAATTGTTTCGGTAAGTAGCGCCGTCCACCCCGTAACGCTTGTACCCTCACTAACGCCATCAGCTGTGGCAGGGATAGCATCAGCCGTACTGAGACCGGATGGAGCCGGAACTGGATCGGCTGCGACCGCATTAACAGGTACTGCTGCTAGAGCCCCAAGCGCCAAGACTGCTGCAGTGACGTAGGCAAATACAGCTTTGCGTCCTTCTGCTTTCCGCATGTTTCATATCTCCCTAGAATTTTTGTGACAGAACCGTCATAAACTCTAAGGAAATGCTAATATGTAGATGCTAAATTTTCACGAAAAACTCAAGAACTCACTCTGCATTTTTCTGTCAGATAAGTCACTACAAAAGCTCGAAATCAGCTACAATCTGAGCCGATTCTTCACAATCCTGGTTACTTGCAGAACAGAAATCCGTCATCTCGTTCCATCCGCGCCCGGCCCCCTTATTCATTCACAGCCCTAGTCTGACTCCATCGCGGGGAAAGCTCCACCTACTGCAGAAGTAAGTGTTTGGCCGGCAAGGTAGTAGGCTTGAAATCTGGTCGGTTTTCCTCAAACTCAGTAATCAGATCTGCATCCTGCAAAGTCAGCCCAATATCGTCCAGTCCCTCCAGCAACATCCAGCGGGTGTAGTCGTCAATCTCAAAGCGCGCAGTGAAATTACCAGCTTGGACAGTACGCTCCACCAAATCAACTGTTACTTGCATGCCTGGGTCCGCTTCGAGCAATTCCCAGAGTTCTTCGATATCGGTTTGCGGTAAAACGCCGGCAACCAGCCCCTGCTTTCCAGCATTGCCCCGGAAAATATCTGCGAACCGGGAGGCTAACACCACCCGAAAACCGTAGTCATTGAGTGCCCAAACTGCGTGCTCTCGAGAGGATCCCGTTCCAAAATCAGGACCCGCCACCAGCACACTGCCGGCCCGGTAAGGCTCCTGGTTGAGAACAAATTCAGGGTCACGGCGCCAGTTAAAGAACAGCGCGTCAGCGAATCCAGTGCGCGCCACGCTCTTAAGATATACCGCGGGGATAATCTGATCCGTATCTACGTTAGCCCGACGCAGCGGGACGCCGACGCCGGTGTGTGCAGTGAACTTTTCCATGACAGTTTCCTAATTCTTACTCTCGTGACCGGGCCAATATTAGGCAAGGTCTGCTACTGAACTGAGCGTGCCGCGAATTGCAGTGGCGGCAGCAACTAGCGGCGACACCAGATGAGTGCGCCCACCTTTACCTTGCCGCCCTTCAAAGTTGCGGTTAGAAGTGGAAGCACAGCGCTGCCCCGGAGCCAATTGGTCGGGATTCATCCCCAAACACATAGAACACCCGGCATTGCGCCATTCCGCGCCAAACTCAGTAAATATCTGGTCTAGCCCCTCCGCTTCTGCCTGTAGCCGGACCCGCGCCGATCCGGGCACTACCAGCACTCGCACGCCGTCGGCTTTCTTTTTCCCAGCTACCACCTGCGCTACCGCGCGCAAGTCCTCAATCCGGCCATTGGTGCAAGACCCAATAAATACCGTATCGATGGCGATATCGCGCATCTTTGTTCCTGGCGTGAGATCCATATATTGCAATGCCCGCTCCGCGGCTGCCCGCTCTGCTGGCACAGCAATGTCTGCCGGATCCGGCACCTGCCCGGAAATTGGCACCCCCTGCCCTGGGTTAGTCCCCCAGGTTACGAAAGGTTCCAGCTCACTAGCATCTAGATCTACTTCAGCATCGAAGACGGCGTCTGGTTCAGTAGCCAGGGAACGCCAGTACTCCACTGCCCGCTCCCACTGTTCACCTTGTGGCGCATGGGGGCGGTCTTTTAGATAGGCAAATGTAGTTTCATCGGGGGCAATCATGCCAGCGCGGGCGCCGGCTTCAATCGACATATTGCAGATAGTCATCCGGGCTTCCATTGACAGCTTGCGGATTGCCTCCCCGCGATACTCTAATACATACCCTTGCCCACCATTGGTGCCGATTTTGGCAATCACTGCCAAGATAATGTCTTTAGCAGTAGTACCCGGGCGTAGTTCGCCGTGAATGTTAATCGCCATTGTCTTAAATGGCTGCAGCGGCAGCGTCTGGGTAGCCAATACGTGTTCTACCTGTGAAGTCCCGATTCCGAATGCCAGGGCGCCAAATGCGCCGTGAGTGGAAGTGTGGGAGTCACCGCAGACGATCGTCATCCCCGGCTGGGTGAGACCAAGTTGTGGCCCTACTACGTGCACAATCCCCTGCTCGACGTCACCCAAAGGGTGCAGACGCACGCCGAAGTCACGTGCATTTTGACGCAGAGTTTCAATTTGAGCGCGTGAGGTGGGATCAGCAATCGGTTTATCAATATCTACCGTGGGAGTGTTGTGGTCTTCGGTGGCGATGGTTAGATCCCGGCGGCGCACTTCTCGCCCCGCTAGCCGGAGCCCGGCAAAAGCCTGTGGACTAGTTACTTCATGCACCAGCTGCAGATCGATGTAGAGGAGGTCGGGCGCTCCATCAATACCGGGTTTTACCACGTGGTCATGCCAGACTTTTTCGGCCAGTGTTCCGCTCATTGCGCCTCCTAAATTTTGGTGTCCTCAGCATCACTTATATATTTCACCCAAGAACTTGCGTCTCAGGCTTTGAGATGGCAGTATCATCTTATGGACAAGAATACCGGTAGTGGCGTCGGAGTGCTGGATAAAGCTGCACTTGTGTTGAGCGCCCTAGAAGCTGGCCCGTTAACCTTGGCGCAATTGGTGTCATCCACTCATCTGGCACGCCCTACTGCACACCGCCTAGCAGTAGCGTTGGAATATCACCGCCTAGTTACCCGCGATATGCAGGGGCGTTTCATATTGGGTCCGCGCCTGGCGGAATTGGCCTCAGCGGCTGGGGAAGATCGCCTGCTAGCAGCCGCTACCCCAGTACTGGTGGCATTGCGAGACCACACCGGAGAGTCCTCGCAGCTTTTCCGCCGTAAAGGCGACCAGCGCATCTGCGTTGCAGCAGCAGAACGCTCAATGGGACTGCGCGATTCCATCCCCGTGGGGGCCACCCTCACTATGCACGCCGGCTCGGCCGCACAGGTGCTATTGGCCTGGGAAGAACCAGAGAAATTGCACCGCGGGCTACAAGGCTCAGAATTTACCGCTACCGTGCTTTCTGCTGTGCGCCGGCGCGGCTGGGCACAGTCAATTGGCGAGCGCGAACCTGGAGTGTCATCTATTTCGGCACCAGTACGCGGCCCATCGGGCCGAGTTATCGCCGCAGTTTCGGTATCAGGTCCGATTGAACGCATGGGCCGCCAACCAGGTCGGCAACACGCGGCAGCAGTGGTGGCGTCTGCCAACCGGCTCACTGAGGTGCTGAAACGCACCGAAGGGCTATAAGTGCCTACACTCCAAGATTTTCTAATCGCGTAGACTATCCCCGTGCGTCCTACGTTATTAGTTACCAATGATTTCCCGCCGCGCGCCGGCGGCATCCAGACTTTTCTGGAAGGTTTCGTCCAGCAGCTCGACCCGAGCCAACTGGTGGTGTACGCCTCGACTCCCCCAGATACTGATATTCCAGGTGCACAGGCAGCAGCTGCCTACGATGCGGCACAGCCTTATCAGGTGGTGCGCTACCCCGGCACTATGATGCTGCCAACCCCCGCCGTCCAACGGCAAATGCAAGCACTAATTCGCACCCACCAAATCGAGAATGTGTGGTTTGGGGCTGCCGCTCCGCTGGGGTTGATGTCCAATGCCGCACGGGCTGCCGGAGCTAAGCAGACTATCGCCACCACCCACGGTCACGAGATCGGGTGGACGATATTCCCGGGCAGCCGCCAACTGGTGCAGAAAATTTTCCACGACGCCGATGTGGTCACTTATCTGACTAAAGCCACCTTGCGCCGTTTAGCTCCAGCTATCGGCGATACCCCGATTATGCAACTGCACGGCGCTATCAACCCTGAAGCCTTTGCCTTTGATGCTCCGGCGCGGGCTAAATTGCGCGCACGCTATGGAATTGCCCCAGACGAACCGGTAGTAGTGTGCATTTCCCGGCTGGTGGAGCGCAAGGGCCAGGATCATTTAATCAACCAGTGGCATCGGATTTGCCGCAAACACCCGCGTGCCCGCTTAGTGATCGTCGGGAAAGGCCCTTATGACGCAAAACTGCGAGCGATGGCCGCCCAGAGCCCAGCAGCTGACCGGATCATCTTCACTGGCGAAGTACCCTACGCTGAATTGGCGCAGCATTACTCCCTCGGCGACATTTTCGCCATGCCATGCCGCACCCGATTTGGCGGGCTAGATATCGAGGGTCTGGGGATTGTTTATCTGGAAGCCTACGCCGCAGGTTTGCCAGTAGTTGCCGGGGATTCCGGCGGCGCCCCGGAGGCAGTTTTAGACGGCGAAACTGGGATAGTAGTGAACGGTAAGGAACCAAATGCCATAGCTACCGCGGTGGAGTTCTTCTTAGCGGATCTGGAGCGCGCCAAGGCAATGGGTGAGCGCGGACGGCAGTGGGTAGACGCTGAATGGCGCTGGTCTGACGTCGTTAAACCTCTGCTCGAGTTGCTGAGCTGAGAGCTGGCGGCGACATAGTCAGCTGTCGATGCGCTAGCGCACCACAGCAACCGACGGCATGAAACACAAAAGACCGGAAAACAAAAAGCACCTGGAGCTGTACTCCAGGTGTTTCCGTACCCCGTACCGGATTTGAACCGGTGTTACCGCCGTGAGAGGGCGGCGTCCTAGACCGCTAGACGAACGGGGCCTAATTGGCGCTAACGCCACAGCTATTAGCTGTTCGCTGGGGTACCAGGACTCGAACCTAGACTAAATGAACCAGAATCACTCGTGCTGCCAATTACACCATACCCCAATGGCTTGGTAGCTCCGCAGAGCTGCAACGATTGTCGAGTTTACTTGAGGCAGCTGGCTGGCGCAAACCACCGTTAGGTGAGGGTACTCACTGGCAGCAAGGCACGCAGTGCCACTAACTGATCAGAGTGTGGCGCGGAACCGGCGCAAGCGGCGCAGTGTCTCGGTTTGCCCCAGAATTTCCATTGAATCAATAACTGGCAGTGAAACATTGGTGCCAGTCATTGCCACGAACAGCGGACCGTAGGCAAAGCGCGGTTTTACCTCCATGCCGGTGACTACTTCGGCGTCAAATGCGGCTTTAATTGACTCTTTGGTGAAGTCAGCCAAGTCTGCGAAGACGGCAATAGCTTTATCCAGCACTGCTGGAGTGGTATCACGCAGCTTACTCACTGCTTTTTCTTGGTATTCCAACTCCTCGGCATCTTGGAACAAAAATGCCATCAGATCTGGTGCCTGCCCCAGTAGCTGGATCCGAGTCTGCACTAGCGGAGCTGCGGCATCTAATAGCCGCTGCGATTCCGCGTCAGCCTGCTCATAGCTGGCAAAGTCGACTACCCCAGCTTTATGCAGGTACGGCACTAGGCGATTGCGCAAGTCAGCTGGTTCAAGCATCCGGATTTGTTCCGCGTTGATAGCTACACACTTCTTGTCATCAAACCGCGCCGGGTTTGGATTGACGTCGGTGATGTCAAAGGCAGCTACCATTTCCTCTTTGGAGAATAGATCGCGGTCAGCTGCAATTGACCACCCCAGCAGTCCCAAGTAGTTCAGCAGTCCCTCTGGGATCATGCCGCGATCCCGATGCAACAGCAGATTAGATTCGGGATCACGCTTGGAGAGTTTTTTATTGCCCTCCCCCATCACATACGGCAGGTGTCCGAAAAGTGGCATCTGCTGTGCCACCCCTAGTTCCAGCAGCGCCCGGTACAGCACAATCTGGCGGGGGGTGGAGGAGAGGATGTCCTCCCCGCGTAATACATGCGTTATACCCATCAGAGCGTCGTCTACTGGGTTGGTTAGGGTGTAGAGCGGCGAGCCATCCGCCCGCACAATTACGTAGTCCGGTACGGAACCAGCTTTGAATGTTATTTCGCCGCGTACCAGATCGTCAAAAGTGATGTCTTCATCAGGCATACGCATCCGCAGCACTGGCTGGCGACCGGCCGCGCGGAACTCTTCTTTCTCTTCTTCAGTCAGATTACGATCGAAGCCGTCATAGCCAAGCTTAGGATCACGCCCGGCGGCGCGGTGGCGTGCCTCCACCTCAGCCGGAGTGGAGAAAGATTCATAGGCGTAACCGGCGTCTAATAGCTTCTTGGCCATTTCGGCATAGATCTCCATGCGCTGTGACTGCCGGTATGGGCCATGCGGTCCACCCACTTCGATGCCTTCGTCCCAATCCAAGCCCAGCCAACGCAGTGAATCGAGGATCTGCTCGTAGGATTCTTGGGAGTCCCGCTCGGCGTCCGTATCCTCAATACGGAATACGAAAGTGCCACCAGTGTGGCGAGCATAGGCCCAGTTGAATAGGCAGGTGCGTACCATCCCTACGTGAGGGGTGCCAGTGGGTGAAGGACAAAAACGAACGCGTACATCTGATGCAGTAGTCATGATGTAGCCATTCTACCGCTCAATCGCAGGCAAGCCGGGGCTGCAAAGTGTTAAACGGCTTATAACAATGGAGAGATGGACAATATGGAACTGGGCGCCGGCTGGAGAGCTGGCGCCCAGTTAGTTATTTACTGATCGATTAATTCTTATTGAGTTCGCTGACGTTAATACCGACCATAGCTTCCCCGAGATTGCGTGAAACTTCGGCAACTACCGCTGGGTCAGTGTAGTTCTGTACCGCTTTGACGATTGCGTTGGCGCGGGCCACTGGATCGCCGGACTTGAAGATACCCGAACCGACGAAGACGCCGTCTGCCCCGAGTTGCATCATCATGGCAGCATCCGCCGGGGTGGCAACTCCGCCGGCAACCAGCAGCGGCACTGGCAGCTTGCCGGCTACCGCCACCTCACACACCAAATCATAGGGAGCCTGCAGCTCCTTAGCAGCCACATAAAGTTCTTCGGGCGCATTTTCCGCGATGGACTTTAGCCGGGCAATACCAGCACGGATTTCCCGGATATGGAAAGTAGCTTGGGAAACGTCACCCGTACCCGCTACCCCTTTGGAGCGGATCATAGCAGCACCTTCAGCGATGCGGCGTAGCGCTTCGCCTAGATTAGTGGCACCACAGACAAACGGAACCTGGAAGTCATTCTTCTTAATGTGATTTGCCTGGTCAGCTGGCGTCAGAACTTCTGATTCATCAACAAAATCAACTCCCAAGTATTCCAATACCTGAGCTTCGACAAAGTGCCCAATCCGAGCTTTTGCCATAACCGGGATATCAACCGAATCGATAATTCCGGTAATTAGGTCTGGATCTGACATCCGTGCTACGCCACCTTCGGCGCGAATATCAGCAGGCACTCGCTCTAGGGCCATGACGGCGGCAGCGCCGGCATCTTGGGCGATCTTGGCTTGCTCTGGCGTCACCACATCCATAATGACGCCGCCAATAAACTGATCTGCGAGACCGCGGCGTACGCCAGCGGCTTTTATTTCTTTAATATCCATGAGGCAACTTTCCCCCGGTCTCTGGTACAAAACAAGAGCCAGAATTAAGATGTTTCAATAGACCAGTTAGCGTGCAGAATAACGAAAGAGGCTGCTGTGGCACGACTACCCCAGGAAAACATATTGCCGATCACTCTGAACCAGCACAGCTCCCAATCTCTACCAGAACAGATCGCCGCGCAGATCCGCGCCGGCGTCGCCACTGGTTCCCTGGTAGCACAACAAGCACTGCCATCTACTCGGCAACTAGCTGAACAACTCGGCGTCGCCCGCGGCACGGTAGTTAATGCCTACGAACAGTTGCAATCTGAAGGTTACGTCACAGCACGCCCCGGTGGCACCACCCGGATTAGCCCGGAGCTACCAGCTATTCCCACTGCCCCAATCCCAACTCCTACCGCAATGACACCGCAATCCCCCCAAGATCAGCTATCACTGCGCCCCGGGCAAGCTAGCCGGCAAGTAGCACAGGATTCCACTTGGCGCAGCGCCTGGCGGCAAGCAGCTTCCCTAACCGCGCCAGAGATTGACATCCGCCCGCTACTGGCCCGCCACATGCAACAAACCCGTTCCGTGGTGGCAACTAATATCGAACTCACGGGGGGCGGACGCGCCGGCTTTGCCGCAGTGCTGATCGCCTTGGAACAACTGGTGGGGCGCAAACTTCACGTGGGGTTTGAATTCCCAGGAATCGTCTCGCTGCGGCAAGTGGCCAGTTCGCTGGGGCACCGGGTGGTACGGCTACACACTGACACAGAGGGTGTGGTGCCAGAAGCACTACCGCATGGCAAAAGCGTGCCAGATTTAGTGGTGGTGACGCCGTCCCACCAGTATCCGGTGGGTGGTTCCCTACCAGCACAGCGCCGCTTTGCCCTGATGGAGTGGGCGCGCACCGCGGGCTGTTGGATTGTGGAGGACGACTACGACTCAGAACTTCGCCATGCGACCGCTCCCCTGCCGGCGCTGGCAGCAATAGACGACGCGGCCGATCCGCGCGTGATATTCCTTGGTTCTTTCCGCACTTTACTCACCCCCGCGGTGCGTGCGGGATGGATAACTGCCCCTACCCCGGTGTTCACCCAGATTTTACGGGTACAGCGTGACACTGGAGTGGGGGCGTCGGCCATTTCTCGGCGCGCGCTCGCCTGGTATTTACACTCAGGCCATTTGCCAAAACACACCCGGCGAATGCGCAAGTTCTACCGCGGGCGGCTAAACCAACTGCAAGCGAAAATGTCACCAATAGCTGGCGTGGAGATATTAGGCAAAAGCTCAGGGCTCAATGCTGCTCTGCAGACCACCGCCCCCGAACAGCAGCTGGTATCAGCCTGCGCTGCCCAGCAGCTAGAAGTGGTGGGGATGGGCGAATACTGGGGTCACGGCGTCCGACACAATGGGCTGATGCTGGGATTTGGCGGCGGAACAGACGCCGAATTTGAGCAGGCGTTAGCTATTCTCGGCACCGTATTAGCTGGCGACGATGGGGCTGCGTAGCACCCCAATTTCCGTTATTTCACAGCGGATTTCATCCCCGGAAGAAGCGGTGGCAGCTTGCGGAGCACCAGCCAAGATGACATCTCCAGGTAACAATGTGAACAGGCTGGAGATATAGGCAACCGTCTCTTTAACCTGAGCCAGCGCCACTGAAAATTCCACCGCAGTTACTCCGTTGCGGCTCGCCGTCACAGTTACTTCCTCAGGCAACTCAGTGGCAATTACCGGGCCAAGCGGGCAAGAGGTGTCAAAGGCACGGGCCGCAGCTGGGGCGGTAGGCAATGCGGCGCGAGCATCTGCCACCACGGTGTAGCCAAAGATTACGTCGTCTACCTGGGCAAGCGGAACTTCTTTACAAAGCCGGGAGATGACGACGGCGAGCTGCGGGAAGATCTCCACCTGCTCAGCAGCAGCGGGGAGAACGATGGGCACATCTGGCCCCACTACGCTGGTATTGGGTTTGAGGAAGATATCGGGGCTGGCAGTGAGGTCAGCATTGGGATCAACTAAGCCAACTACTTTGGAACGCGGAATCATTGGGGAAACTAAGTTAACGTCTGCAGCCGCCACGATTTCTCCGCTGACTTCCACCCCAGAGTAAATCGGGTCACCAGCCAGTACATGGTAGTTACCAGTGCGGTCATCAATTGCGGCAAAGCGTGGGCCGTGTTTTAAGGAGAGCCGTGCAATCTTCATAAGTAGATTCTATACCTGCTCGTTCTATACCTGCTCACACAGGAACTACCTGATAGCGGGCGGGACCACGGATACAGACCAGCCGCTTATCCCAGAATTATCTGCCTGGAATATATTCACCAGATAACCAGTTGAGATTTATGCAAGCCTAATTTGCGAATATCAGGAGCAGGGTTATGAAGAAAGCAACCATCCAGCTGGAAGATTTAGCGTGCCCATCGTGCGCTACCAAGATCGAAGCCGCCGTAAATAATGTGATCGGAGTCAGCGGCGAAAGTGTCAAGGTGTTATTCAACGCGAGCAAGGTAAAACTCGAGTTTGACGATGAAAAAACTAATATCGAAGCTGTTGCAGATGCGATCCAGAAACTGGGATACCAGGTAGAGAAATCAACTGTGCGCTAACCACGGAACTAATCAGCTAGCTCCAATTAGCCAGCTAGTTACTAGTTTACTGAGTGATGAAACGGAGTAGAAAATGGAAAACCTCAATAGCTTTGCGGAAAAGAACTTTGCGGAACTAGATAGAGTGATGCCGATCGTGCAGAAGGTACATGGACCGCACCACGGCGAAATTTTTGATGTGGCGAAGATTTACGACGCAATTAAAGGGAAAATCTCTGCGGGAGACGGCGATCTCGACCCAGAATTTACCCAGCTCAAAACAGTCACTGACGACTACACCGTCCCCGGTGACGTCTGCGAAACTTTTGAAAAGGTCTACCACACGCTGGCAGAGCTGAACCAGATTTACGAGAGTAAGTAGCTTCAGATGGAGCGGCTCATCTTCCGAAATAAAAACCGGATAACTTTTTTGAGTGGGATCTTGGTCGCAATAGGGATCCTGAACCATTTTCTAGTTAAGGTACCGCACCTGACTGCATGGGTATTCGCCATTGCTGCCGCAATAGGGGTAGTGCCGATTGCTATTCAAGCATTCCAGGCACTCCGGGTGAAAGTAGTCAGTATCGACGTCTTAGTCACCATCGCTATTGTAGGTGCATTCCTAATCCGTAACTTTGAAGAAGCCGCAATAGTTAGCTTCCTTTTCCTATTTGGTGGCTACCTGGAGCAGCGGACTTTACGCAAGACGCGCTCCGCAATTAAGGCCCTCACCGAGTTAGCTCCCGATACTGCCTGGCAGCGCACTCCAGATGGCGAATACCATGAAGTCGATATTGACGAAGTAGACGCCGGTGACGTCCTGCTGGTGAAAACCGGCAACAAAATTCCCGTAGACGGCGAAGTCCTCTCCGGCACCGGCTACGTAAACGAAGCGAGCATCACCGGCGAATCGAACTATGTAACTAAAGAGACGGGCTCCGGCGTCTTCGCTGGCACCATTTTGGAAAACGGCACTCTCACCATCCAGGCAAATAAGGTCGGCGAAGACACCACGTTTGGTCGAATTATTGAGCTAGTGGAAGAGGCCCAGGATTCCAAATCGGAAGCGGAACGGTTTATCGACAACTTCTCCAAGTACTACACCCCCCTCACCTTGCTTATTGCGGTGCTGGTGTATGCCGTTACGCGTGACGTCGAGCTGGCAATTACTGTGCTAGTGCTCGGCTGCCCGGGTGCGCTAGTTATTGGCGTGCCGGTCTCCAATGTGGCGGGTATCGGGAATGGGGCGAAGCATGGAGCACTCCTGAAAGGGAGCGAACTCATTAAGAGTTTTTCGCAAACCGATACTTTTATTTTCGACAAAACGGGCACATTGACAGTTGGGAAACCACAGGTCATTGCCGCCGAATTTTTTGGGGACGCCGAATACCGGAAAGATATTTTGGTGAGCGTGGAGAGCGAATCAGATCATCCGCTCGCTGCTGCAATAGTTGAGGAATACGGCGCTGACCGTGCCCGTTACCAGCCACAACACACCGATGTAGTACCAGGTGGTGGCATCACTGCTGAGGTAGACGGTAACCATATTTTGCTCGGAAATCTAAAACTGCTGGCCGAAAATCAAGTAGCGATCAGTTCCCAGGTTCAAGAATTAGTTGCCGACTATGAACGCAATGGCAATTCCATTATTGCGTTGGCGATTGCGGGTGAGCTTAGCGCCGTCATCGGAATACGGGACAAGGTGCGGCCCGGAGCTAAGGCGAAGCTCCAGAAACTGCGGGAGCTGGGCGCTAAGAACCTGATCATACTTTCCGGCGATAACCAGGGCTCAGTCGACACTATAAAAGACGAGTTAGGGCTAACGCAGGCCTACGGCAATCTACTGCCAGCAGATAAATCGGACTTTGTGACGAAGATGAAGACAGCCGGGCACACGGTTGCGTTTGTGGGCGATGGGATAAATGACAGCCCCTCGCTGGCACACGCCGATGTCGCAATCGCGATGGGCAATGGCACTGATGTAGCGATTGAAGTTTCTGATGTAGTGCTGATGAATTCGGATATCAGCCGGTTGCCGCATGCTTATGGGCTCACTAAGAAGACCTATCGAAATATGATTCAGAACATTGTGATTGCGGTCGGGGTGGTGGTGTTTTTGCTCTCGGCCCTGATTTTGAGCAATTGGATGAATATGTCCATTGGGATGTTTGTGCACGAAGCTAGTATTTTGGCAGTGATCTTGAACGGGATGCGGCTAATAAACTACAAATTGCGGTAACTAATTGCAGTAACTACCTGCGGATAGGATTGCCATGAAAACCACTACTATCCTGTTTGCTTGCCGGCAAAATGCGGGGCGCTCACAGATCGCGGCGGCGCTTGCCAAGCAACTGGCTCCGGCTGGCGTCACTATCCGTTCGGCTGGAACTACCCCTGCTGCTGAGATTCATCCGGCGGTGCGGACTGCTCTGGCTGAGCGTGGTTTACGGCCGGCAAATCCCACCCCGATATTGCTCACCCCGGAAACTATCCAAGAGTCTGATTGGGTGATCACCATGGGCTGCGGCGAATCCTGCCCTATCTTTCCTGGTAAACACTACGAAGACTGGGATATTGCTGACCCGGCCGAGATGCCACCGGCAGCAGTGGCGGAAGTGATCGCCGAAGTTGAAGCGCGCGTTACCGATCTGCTGGCACGAATCTGAGCAGATCCAGACGCCGACCACTCGTATAGTTTCGCAACCCAGCACCAGCATTCCCACTAGTCTTAACTTCAAAACCGGCGCTCTTAAGTGCCTCCCGGATCTTCTGCCGCTCGTTTTTGCGAGCTGCAACATAGGCATTCTTTGCTGCCGCAAAATATAAACTCATCACGCACATCTCCATTCCGTTACTGAATTGCTTTCAAGGATTCAGCAATAAGCGGCTGGCTCAGTATTCCCACGCGGTGCTCGCGCAATATGCCATTTGCATCGATGAAGTAATGCGCCGGGATGCCCAGCACACCGTAGAGCCGCGACGCAACCGTATCTGCATCTGCTGCAGTCTGGAAAGTTAGCCCAGTCCGCTGTACGTACGGGGCAACTACTTCCGCTGACTCTCCAGTGAATACTGTGAGCACGTTGAGGTCATCATTGGCGGTATAAGTAGCTTGCACATCAGGCATTTCCGCGCGGCATCCTTGGCACCAGGTGGCAGCAAAAACTAACCATACTGGCTTGCCGCGCAGCTCAGAGAGCTGCATCGTCTTGCCACTGGAATCAGTGAACGTGAAATCTGGGGCGGGCTCGCCGATTTTTGGTACTGCATTGGCATTCGCTACTTCAATCTGCGAAACCGCGCCGGCAGTATCGCCATCATCGGCACTATCTGCACCAAATTTCGCCTGCGAGACCGCCCAAGCACCCGCCACCACAATAGCGGTAGTCACTAGCAGTACAATCAAAGTTCCGTATTTACTTTCCCGGATGCGGGCACGCCAGTCAGCCATGAAACTCCTAAATAGCTACTTGTGCTTCAATAACTCATCCTATGAGTTGTGCTCAGTATCGGAGCCAGCATTTCCGCTAACACCGATCCTGTGGCACAACTGCATCTGCTACACGTAAGAATGCATACCGCCAAACCATAGGTTGCCAAAGAACGTAAAGATGACGGCAAGGAACCCCAGCACTAACAGCCAGGCCGCCTTATTGCCGCGCCAGTTTCGCACCACCCGCGCATGGATATAAGCACCATAAATCAGCCAGGTTACCAAGGCAGAAGTTTCTTTAGGATCCCACGCCCAATAGCGACCCCAAGCAATATTTGCCCACACCGCGCCGAGCACAATCATGATTGTGAGCAGCGGGAAAGTGAATACCACGGCCTTATAGGCTATTTCATCTAGCAGTTCGCGCCGCGGCCAACCCTGCCAGGAGATATGCGGTGCCAACAGGTACATTACTGCTGCCCCAAAGCCTACTACTGCGGCCCCATAGGCGAGAGCTGCCGTGAATACGTGCAGGGTGAGCAATGGGCTATTTTGCAGTGCCGGCATCAGCGGCTGTTTCTCAGCCGATAGCGTGGTGATGTAAATAAGCATCGCCAAAATAACTGGCAACGTAATTAGCCCCAAGGTGCGTGCCCGGTAGGCGCGCTCAAAATAGACCTGGAAGAGGATCATTCCCCAGGCAAACGCAGTGGCAAACTCGTATTGATTGGCAAGCGGCGGTTCTCCAGCTGCAATCCACCGCACTGCCACCGAAATAGTCAACGCGATTAACGCGATAACTACCAACAGGGAAGAAAACCAGGCTATGCCCCGGTTACGAGCGGGAGCAGATTCAGCGGATGAGGCCGTGGCCTGGGTGGGTGCGGCCGCTGGAGCTGATGTTGCGGTAGTTGCATCGCCGGCGCGGGCAGCAGCTGGCCGGGTAGCGCGCTTAGCAGCCAGTGTAGTCAGCACATATAACCCAAAAGCAACGGCAATAATAATGGTGGTTGCAAATAGCAGTACCTGGGAAAACTCAAGCATGCGAAACCCCTTCGGTATCTAGCTGAGCGGCGATCGCGTCAGTGAAGTCATTAAATTTACGAGTTAGCCCGAGATCGCGTTTATCGTGCGAGGCCACGGCCACGTGCGTCATCCCCTCGTCTGGGTAGATACGCACCCAGAATCTCAAGTGCCGCAGACCCATTGTCATGATAGAGCCGATAATAAGCAGCGCTGAGGCAATCCAGACAATGACGGTGCCTGGATCTTTCTTAACTATTAGCCCAGCATATTGCGCCTCGCGCACGAAAGTGAATGTGTAATCACCGACGGCGGTCGGGGTACCGGCGTCGATAAGTTGACTGGCCAGCGGCTGACGCGAGCCACTGGGATATATTTCGATCTTGACCTGCCCGGGGGCAATATCAGTACCGGTGACGCCGGAAGCAGCCGCAATAGCAAAAACTTCCAGTTGTTGTTCGGGAAGTTCCACCACCCCATAGGTGTAGGCACCGTCATCAGTTTGGTAGGTCAATGGTATGCCCGCATCGATGAGTTTCTTCCCGGTTTGATCTTCCATCACCAACACTGCCGAGATACCAAATGAGGCTTGGTGGAACATAACGCCGCCGTAGCTCAACGGCGAATTTACCCGCACGTCTTGCTCAGCCACCTGCGCGCCATCCTGATAAAGCACTACGTGGGAGACGTAATCTTTCGGGCGACCATCGGCATAGTAGGAATCTTGAAATGAGGTAACTTCTGCCACTAGCCCCGTACCATAGCCCACCTCTTCTGGTACGCCCACAGTTAGGTTGAACGCTTCATTGCGGAACCCAGCGAAGGAGGAAACCACAAATCCAATGATTATCAAGATAAAGGCGAGATGGGATATTGCAGTTCCGAACGGTGCCCAATGGTATTTATCGACGTAAAGATACTCATCCGGCAGATCAGAGTCCGGAATAACTCGCATCCGCCGTTTCCGGGCCGCCTGGGTGACGGCAGCGCGGGCGTCAGCCAGCGGCACAGCCGTAACAATCTCAGAATTGAACCGAGCGCGAGTGAAGAACGTGGGTTTGGCACGGGTGCGTGGCCGGTAGGCGTTGCGGTAGAGCAGTGGCAGCCGGTGCACGGTACAGCCCAAAATACTCAACGACAGTAGCGCCATAACCACCAAGAACAATGGAGAGGTGAACATATTGAATAGTCCGATGGTGGCTAGCACATTAGTCCAGCCGCCATAGACTACTGTCACTTTCTCCAAGAATGCACTCCATGCTTCTGGGTTAGCGCGCGTACTAGCCGGGGCTTGGGGAAGCAAAATCCCCAGCAAGCATAAGATCCCGGTGGCAAGAATTAGGAATAGCCCAAATTTCTTGTTATAGAACAGCGCATAGACCGCATAGAGAACTTGGCCTACCGAGAGATTCACATCGTCTAGGCCATCAGCTGGTTCAGCAGCATTATTCTGGGCCTGATGTTGCTCGGTAGCCATTAGTGTCCTTCCATCCGGATCAATATCCCTATACTACTGAGTTTTCTGCACTGACTTCATTACAGCAGGGCCGGGAAAATACTGGTCAACCTAGCAAAGAGGTTGGTAATCATCAGGAACCCGATGATTACCAGCAGTCCCCCAGTAATAAGTTCGATCGCGTCTTGGTGGCGCATAAAGACGGCTAATCGTGCATGGGCATCCACCGCTCCGATAGCTACCAAGATAATCGGCAACCCCAAGCCTAGGCAGAATACCAGCATGAATAAGCCACCTTGCCATATAGTCTCGCTTTGGGTGGCGAGCGCCAAAATTCCACCCAAAATTGGGCCGATACATGGAGTCCAGCCCGCACCGAAAACAATTCCCATCAGCAGCGAGCGCAAAAATCCATTACTGATACGCGCCGGAGCTTTCAGATCTCCGCGCAGATAGCGGTCCAGGAACGGGATAGTAATCAGCCGGGCAACATGCAACCCCATAACGATTAGGATTACTCCCCCGGCGATCCGCAACACATTGGTATAGCGTCCCACTACATTCCCGATTATCCCGAGCGAAAGCCAGATTCCCATAAACACTAGGGAAAAGCCCAGAATGAAGACGGCGGCATTTGCCCCGGCAGTGCGCTTAGGAATTTCCTGGCGTCCCCCACCGATAAGTTGCCCGATAAAAACCGGCACAATAGGCAGGAAACATGGCGAAGCGAAAGTAACAACGCCGGCTAGGAAAGCAAGCGGAAGTGTGACGTTCATGAGTTACCCGGCAGGCTCCGAAGCAGGACTTGGAGCTTCGCGGTGTTCCGCCCGGTAGTCGCGCACAGTTTGTGCCATATCGGAGCCTGGAGCGAGTTCAACTACTTTATCCCAGGCACTATCCAGCTTGGCGTTATCAATTGGTTCCCGCATCAGATAGATAAAGCCTAGGTTATACCAGGGCTCGGCTTTATTAGGGTCAATCTCGGTGGCGCGCTGCCAATAGTTTTCAGCTTTATCGTAGTTATTCAGGCTGAATTCAGTCACCCCAGCCATCAGGTGCACTTCAATATCGTTCGGCGCCAGTTCAGCTGCTTTGCCGAAATACTGTGCCGCATCTTGATAGCGCAGTGCATCAAAATAGACTTTGCCAAGATCTTTAAGCGCCGCAACGTCGTCAGCAGAATCTGCTAGCACTGCCTCCAGCTCGGCGACTCGCTTAGTATCCAGCTCAGGCACACTATCTGCGGTCAATTCCGAGATATCCGGGTGGTTGGCGGGCATCTCAGTTGCTGCCGGATTGCCCCGCCCGGATTGCCACACAATAATGACGATGGCAGCGGCTAGTAACGCCACCAACACATAAGTGAGCTTATTTATTAATCCCGGCTGCGGTGCGCCGGCGTCGGCACTGGGCTGACGCCGCGGACGACGCGAGCGCAGGCGCAGCTTCCGGGCGGTGCGTGCTGGCGATTCTGGCGTCGCTATTGCAGTGGCGTCGATATCGGAGAAATCGTCAATATCGAGCGCGTCGTCGTTATCGAGATGCGGTTCGTTGTTCACGTGTGGTTATTTCTGCTTACTTTTTTGCCCCAGGGCGTGGCACTGGCTGGATATCGTAGCTAGCGGCTGGTCGCTGGGTGTCGACGCTGATCCCCCGCAGGGCAAGCTGACCGGAACGGGCATAATCGGTAGCCATATTGAGAATCGCAACTGAGTACTGCGGAGCGTGGAAACCACGGGAGTTTTCCGATACAGAGTAATCTACGATGAACTGTGCCTTGCGCTGGAAGTCATAAGCCTTGGCGAGGTCTTCGTCAGTTACCGTGCCGGCTTTGCGTTGGGCCACGATATCGTCGATGAGGTTTTGTACCGCGGTAAAGGCAACATCCCGCGCATCACTCCACCGACCCTGGATGGTGTCCACCCGGGACCGCATTTCTGCTTCAGTGGAATGGTGGCAGGTCAAACACGAAGCGTTGATTTGAGCGTCCTCAATCATCGGCGAGCGCACCTGGTGGTCGCTAATCTTGCCTGCGCCCTCACGTTTGTATGGCATATGGCAGTCCGCACAGGTGACGCCGTTAGCAGCGTGAATACCTTGACTCCACGTCTCAAAGTCTGGGTGCTGAGCTTTAATCACATTGGCACCGGTGTCCTTATGCGTGAAGTCGCTGAAGCCAGCTTCGTCGTAGTAGGCGATGGCGTCAGTTACCGTCAAACCTTTGGTCCAGGGGAAAGTGAGCGTCTTCCCCTCGCCTTTGAAGTAGTACTCAACGTGACACTGGGCGCATACATAGGTGCGCATTTCCTCATTGGTGGCGTCTCGGTTGACGTCAAAGTCCTTTATACCCTCGGCAGCTTTCGCAGCTTTAATGCCTTCCATAAATGCCGGGCGGGTGACGCGCAACTCCATAGTGCTGGGATTATGGCAGTCAATACAGGCCACCGGACCGCCGGCATGCTGGACGGCTTCGGCATATGGCATCTTATTCATCTGCGCCCAAGCATCTGCAGTGTCCTCGGCGTTGATTGAGTCCAGTACCTGTGGGATAGAAGCGTGGCAGTTCAAGCACGCCCCCGGCTGCTCAAAGTCAGTCATCCGCTTTACGTATTTCTGGTCTTCCAGCATGTATTCGTGTCCGCGCGGCTCGTTGTATTCCACTGAGAACGCGTAGCCTTTCCAAATGGAAACGAGACGCGGCTCCAGGGCGAGCTTGGACTTAGTCTTAAATTCGCGAGTGTCCTCCGGAACGCTAGGATCGGTGTTCTCCACCTTGTTCTCGGGATCCATCTCCGCAGTTGCCTTGTAGCCCTCATACTGTGCCGGCCAATTCTGGCCCCACACTGCTGGGTCATAGGTGGTGTCGGTGATCTCGGCAACCGCTGCCCACGGATGAGCTGCTTCTTCCTTATTCTGCAGAATATCGAGCAGCAGCCAGGTAATAAATGCGGTAGCTACCGCTACGACGACCAGCAGCACTAGCGGTATCCACAGTTTCCTGCGCTGCGCTGGTGCTGGAGTCTTTTCAGTGCGGTATTCGTCAATCATGGGATCACCTCATATGACCTACGCCGTCGTGACACTTGATGCACGACATCTTTTCATCTTTTACAGCGACGCCGTGGGTGATGTCATCCACCATGTCACTGTGACAGTACCGGCAAGAGTCCTCAGTGACCTGCCGGTTGTGTTCGCGGATTTTGATATTTTCTGGATAGTTGTCAAGTGTGAACTTCAAAGAATGCATAAAGCCGTTTTCGGCTTTATTAATGTATTTGTACACGATGTTGTTGTGCGGGGCATGGCAGTCATTACAAGTGGCTACATCGGCGTGGCTACCTTTGATATAGGCGTTGTACTGCTCATTCATGGCGTGGCATGAATTGCAGGTCTGGGGGTCATTACCGAAGTAGCTAGTGAATCCAGCTGCTTGGAGCGTAGTAACCCCGACACCAGCCAATAGTCCCATGGCAACTGCCAGCGCGATGCCAAGTTTTCCAGCGAAGACGGCAGATAGCGCGTTTTTGACGTGCCCCCAGATGGTACGTAGCGCCATATGCCACCTCCTATATGCCGTGTCGCTAAGTTTGGGCAATCCAATAGGAATAACTTGGCTCCATTTTACCTGTTCAGATCGAAAAAATACGCACTATAGCGACATCAGAAACTCTAGTTGTTAACTAAATCTAGGGCAGCATCTAGCTACTCAACTGGTGCCGCGAATACATGGGATAACTACTAGCGGTCCGCTATCAGCCTGTTATTCCTCAGAGATTGCAGCTAATGGCGGGGTCTTGGCTGCTTGAGCTGCTGGCCAAAGTGCAGCTACGACACCTACAATTGCTGAGCCAATTAGCATTATGCCAATTTGTGCCCATGGGATAACCACAGTGTCGAGCCCTTCCCCGGAAAGTACTACCAGCAACGCCCAGCCCAGTGCCAATCCCAATAGGACACCTGAAATTGCGCCAAATACCGCAATCTGGAGAGATTCAATGCGTATCATGCGTCGAATTTCGGACCGTTGAATACCAATGGCACGCAGGGTGCCGATCTCTTGCCGGCGTTCCACAATTGACAGCGCCAGCGTGTTAATAATGCCAAGAACCGAGATTACTACGGCCAGCCCCAGCAACCCATACACGATGCCGAGCATGACGTTAATTGATGCCGCGGCGACATTACTGAATTCTGCCACGCTCATCACCTGTACTATCAAGTAATCAGCAACTGCCTGTTCCAAGTCAGCTCTCATACTTTCGATTTCCCGCGCAGAAGAAGCTGCAACATCTACGTAAACCTGTAGTGGCACGATCAGAGAAGTGTTCTCCGCAACTGATTGCAGCGCATTTGGCGAAACGATAAACGTTTGCGATGGGTCTAAAGTGTCTTGGAAAATGCCAGTAACTGCTATTGGCCAGCTGCCTTGGGGGCTGACCATCATCAGTTCGGTTCCGGGAGTCCAACCGTTTTCCTCAGCCAGTGTTTGCTTTACGATGACGCCGGCATCCGGTGCAGAAAGATCCAGAGATCCAGCAATTAGCTTTGCACTGTACCACTTTCCGACATCACCACTGAAAAAAGTGGAATTACTTTCCGTCGGCCCGTACATGTCAGCATTTTCTACCTGACCAGTAGCTTCCCGCTCCATGAGTTGTTCTTTGGTCATAATCGAGATGGGACCAAAGAACAAAGTGGCCGTATCAGTTACGCCGTCCACTTTTTCCGCAATATTTTCAACGTCACTGGGCATAGTGACTGATGAAGAAAGTGGGGGCGACAAAATAAAATCAGCAGATAGATCGGACTCCAGCCATTCTTCCACTGATGCCCTCATGCTGGTGCCGAGCATGCCAACGCTTGTCACCAGTGCCAATCCCAGCATCAAAGCGAAAGAGGTGGCAGCCGTGCGCCGCGGGTTGCGTTGCGAATTAGTAGCTGCCAATTTGCCGACCGACCCAAAGGGGGCGCCGAAAATTCTGCCCAACCCGCCAACCAGTGGTCGAGCTAGTGCTGGCCCAGCCAGCCAAAACGCTATGACCGATGTAATAGCGCCAGCTCCCACCAAAATACCGCGGATAGCAGTCTCCGCGTCAGCCCACACCATTGCCCACGCCACTGCGACCACTGCTATTAGCGCCAGGGCAGCGCCTACGGCAGTCCGTCTCCCCACAGAGTTCGCAGAAGATTGGTCGCCTGAGCGCATCGCCTCCACCGGCGGAATAGCACCGGCTCGAACTGCGGGCGCCCATGCAGCCAAAACTGTAATAACCAGACCAATAACGATGGGAACTACTACTGCCGAGGTAGTTAGCGTCAAACCACCGCCGGGCAAGGTAATCCCTACCGCATCCATGACTACGTACAGCAATTTTGTAAGCCCAAGGCCTGCCAGGACGCCTACCCCGGAGCCGATTAATCCCACTATGGTCGCTTCAAAAAGGACGGTGCGAGTCAACTGCCGGCGGGATGTGCCAATCGCACGCAACAGTGCAAATTCACTAGTGCGCTGAGCAACCAACATAGCGAAAGTATTGGAAATGATGAATGCGCCTACCAGCAGCCCAATCAAGCCGAATGCCACCAGTAGGTAATTTACAAAGCTGAGTGCCTCTGTAATCTGCTGTGCAGATTCTTCAGCTAACTCTTTTCCCTCTTGGACGGTAAGTTCTGGAAACTTGCCGGCCAGAGCATTTGCCAGTTCGGCGGGATCAGTATCTGGCGTAGCAGATACAGTCAATCCATCAACGTGTTCCCCATCGGTATAGAGTTCACGCCATTTATCCTCGTGAAAAAGGACGCTGAGCCAGCCGGTACTATCAGCCTCGGACCGTACAATACCGGCTACTTTTACCTCAGCTCGCCCCCGGCCGGTTACCACTGTGACGTTGTCCCTGACCTGCAAATTACCTAACTGTGCCGCCGTCGCATTGATTACGATCTCATCTGGGACTTGCGGCGCACCACCGTCGGTAAATTCCATGGACTGGCCCACTAAATCTTCTGGCGCAAAATACACCAGCCCCATGGAGGGAGCCCCCAGTGTTTGGATAGCGGTGCCATCCGCACCCGTCATAATGACGTCATTCGCGCGCATGGTCGGATTAACTGCCCGCACTCCAGGGTGATGCGCCAGCTTCTCAACGGTTGCGCGATCTAATTCGAATGGTTGTTCCGCTGTGGTACTCACCGCCACATCAACGCCGTCATACGCGGTAGCCAATGCGCCGTCAAACGCCTTATTCAGCGAGGCTGTAAAGACGAATGCGCCAGAAATAAATGCCGTACCCAGCACCACAGCCAGGATCGTGAGCAGTAAGCGAACTTTATGAGCGGCGATATTGCGCAGTGATACTCTTCTTAGCGCAGTTCTAGAGCTAGCCATGCGAAAACCCTTCCCCGTACTGCGTCAATCTCAGTAGTCTTCAATAGTGGCCATACGCTGCAAAATGGTCTCCTGTGTGGGCTGGGCGATCTCATCGACAATGCGCCCATCGGCCAAGAAAACCACCCGATCGGCATAGGAAGCTGCCTTAGCGTCGTGCGTGACGATGACGACGGTCTGCCCCATCTCATCAACTGCCGCACGTAGTATTTCAAGCACTTCACGCGAGGCATTAGAGTCCAGATTGCCAGTGGGCTCATCACCGAAAATTATCTCTGGTCGGCTCACTAGGGCGCGAGCACAAGCTACTCGTTGCTGTTGACCGCCAGAAAGCTCTGCTGGCCGGTGGGACAGGCGCGAGGTCAAACCTAGCCGTGAAGTGACCTCGGCAAACCACTGTTTATCTACATTACGACCGGCCACATCGATAGGCAGGGTAATATTCTCCGCAGCGGTGAGGGTTGGCACCAAGTTGAAGGACTGGAACACAAATCCGAGACGATCCCGCCGTAGGGCCGTGATCTGCTTGTCGTTCAGCTTAGCTAATTCCGTGTCGCCGATAAAAGCTGTGCCAGAGGTAGCGCTATCCAGACCAGCCATACAGTGCATTAAGGTTGATTTACCCGATCCAGACGGCCCCATAATGGCGGTAAATTCACCCTTTTGAAAAGCTACTGACACGTTATCCAGTGCCATTACCGTGGCATCGCCAGCGCCGTATTTCTTCGTCAACCGCTCCGCCCGAGCCGCAGCGGGAGGGACATTAGAAGTGGTATTGCTGATCTCGTAAGGTTCAGATGCTGAGGTCTGTGGCGCACGATGCTTTGGCATAATTAAAACCTAGGTCAGGGTACACATTTCACTTAAAATGCTATCTAACTTGACGCGAAATACCTAGGGTGCGGTTGAAGAACGTCCAGAAGAAAACTGGCAGTTTAGGGCGGGGAGTTACAGTTTGGCCGCTACTTCTATGCTGAGTTCGCGAACTGCGCCGGGTTCGAGCATCATTTTGGCGGCGATTTCAGCGCGGTTGAGTGCGTCGGGCAAGTACTGGCAAGGTTCGATTGCAACTGCACGGCCGCCATCGCGGGCAAGGCCGCGGCCAGAGAATAGATGGAAGTTTCCAGACCCAATTTCCGGGTCAAGTTGAGAGCGGATGGTAACTTCGCGCCTGCCGGTGATTAGGCGTGCGGAAACCCAACCGCAGCCGTCGGCGTCGATGCCGGTGAGGGCTGCGTCGAGATCGTCAGATAAGGATAGGGGCTGGGCGGTATCTGCCGGCCGGAAAGCTGCCTCACCAGGGAGGGGGATGAGTTCGCCGTCGACGTTGACCCAGTGGGTGGCGCTGACCTCTAGACGGGCTTCCGCGAGAGGGCCATCGAGGAGAAAATAGGGGTGCCATCCGAGACCTACGGGCACGGAGCGATCAGAGAGGTTTGTGCAGCGCATTTCAATGCGCAGAGTATTTTCGGTTTTGATATCGTAGCTGACTTCGAGGCGCATCTGGGCTGGCCAGTGGTCGGATTTGGCGATTTGGGCGGTGTAGCGAAGTTCGCCGGCGTCTTCCTCATGGTCAAAGTTTCGGGCAAAGAATAGACCGTGCAAACCGCGTTCTATTTCGGCGGAATGCTTAGGAATTTCGCGGGTTTCTTCGCCGTCTTGCCATTTGCCGTTGCGGATGCGGTTGGACCAGGGGGCGAGAATTGCGTTGCGAAAACCGTCTAGAGTTTCCTGCTCAGCATTGCTTCGGTAACCATCGACGATTTCGACGCCGTTAACTTTCCAGGAACGTAGGGTTGCTCCGGCGGAGCTGACTGCTATAGCGGCTCCACGATTCTCAGCTTTTTGCACCTGCATTAACGCCCCCCTGGTTTTGATCGCTTTCTGGAAAGCATTCTAATTGAACTAATTCCTCTTGTTTGTGTGCAATTTAGGCCTCTAGCAAGTACCACACTGGCTACTGCGGATGGCGTGCTAGATATTCCACTCGGACGGTTTACCGAGCCTACGAAACTGCGGAACGAAAACCATGCAGATCGTGCCGAACACTTCAAGCGCCACAAATACCGCAAGCGTGCTGCTAAAGCCAGCTAAATCCAAGCCGACACCGGCTAATAGCGGACCAAAAGGCAACAATCCCCCGTTTATTAACGCGGCTGCCGAAGTGATCGAACCAATCTGAGTTTGTGGAATCTGCGCAATCGCCCATCCCGACGCTGCGGCGTTAAACAACGGTACTGTCACGCCAAACAGTCCAACGCAAGTCAATATCACCCAAAAGTCATGCACAACCAGTAGTGGCATAAGCGTAAGAACCGAAAATGCGAGTGCATAAATCGTCAGTTTTCCCGTAGGCGCACGGGAGGCAAGCGGCCCAGCAATCAAAGATCCCGTGATCATCCCCACCGCGAGTGCGGTTGAGACGAGGCCGATTCGCTCCCCGCTCTCTCCAGAGGCTCCCAGGGCAAGGATTATCGTCTGTAGTACTCCATTCGTAGCTAGCGAGACTACCGCAGCGATAACAAGCAACAACGTTACAGACAGATGTTCGCGGAGCCATCCAAACCCGGCTCGTAGCTGCTCCGTCACGCGCGGGAGCGACTCACCCGCTGCCAATCCTGATTGGGGCCGTAGGTCTGCGGTAATTGAGGTGGCGAAAAACCACGCGGCGATATGTCCGACAGCCTGCGCAGCAAAGGGAAGCCAAATAGAAAGCGCTACCAACAACCCGCCGAGTGGACCCGAAACTACCCGGATCGTTCCGTCGCGCGCCTGGTTAGCCGCGAGTGCGCGCGGCAACTGTTCAGGTTCCACCAGCATCCTAAGAACCGGAATGGAAACACCCGCAAAAAATCCTCCGCGAAAACCGGCAACCGCCGCCAAGATGAACAGCACCGGTGCAGACAAATAACCAGCGAAATAAATAATTATGGCGCTTATCCAGATGAGGGCGCCCAACCCGTGCCCAAGCACCATGACTCTCTTGCGATTAACTCTGTCAGCAACCACTCCACCGGGAAGTGTCGCCAGGAGAGACGACGTCATCGACACTGCACCTACCGCACCAGCGAGGGCAAGCGACCCGGTTACCGCCAGCGCGATTAAGGGCATAGCAAATGCCCTGATTGCATCCCCCATATCGCCTGCAATATCGGATGTAAACCACCTCAAGTAGTCACCATTGCGAAGCAACGGTTTCGAGTTGCTAACGGGCTGGTTGTCAAAAATATCTGTGTCTACAGTCGTCATAACCATTAATATAGTTCAGCAAATAATATTGCGCAAGAAAGATTGCGCAATATTTGTGTATTATTTTTTTATGAACATCCAGCCTGAGGTTCTCTTAAAGACCATTGCCAGCCCTAAACGGATGAGCATTTTGTACGAGCTTGCTTTTCAAGATGGCCGCGCGCGCGTTAGCGATCTAGCAAAGGCACTTGGAGAAGCTCCGAACTCCGTGTCGTATCACATTCGCGAGTTAGCAAAGGCAGGCATCGTCGAAAAAGTAGACAGCCCAGCCACCGACGCTCGGGAGACTTGGTATCGCATTGTTGGAAACGGTCTCGACATAGACGCCAGCACCAGGACAGACGAACTGGACATCGGAGTAATTCTGGAACGGGTCTATACGCACGCAAGCAACTCCCCCGTTATTGCGCGCCATCGCACTACCGCTGCGAACAACTTAGGCGGGTCAGGCACGGTGTACGGCTTTTTGAATGTACTTAGGCTTACTGCAGAAGAGAAAGCCGAGCTCACGGAAGCAATCCACAAAGCGCTCGACCGCGCGCTGGCACAGGATCACAAGCATAAGGCTCGACTAGAAAATCCCAAAACGCGCGAGAGCACATTAGCGGAAACCGAGAAGTTATACATCGACGTCAACCACTTCCCCGTCATCGAAGATATGGAAGACTAAGCCACTGCACCTCAAGGATAAGGGCTGGAGCGCAACCCCTGCACTCTCACTTGCGGATAAAGATTAAAGGTGACAACCCGACTTAACCTTTCATAGATAACCGCTAACCATGAATCGTTTCGCTGCCTGGAGAGGTTTAACTCATACTACGTTTCTACGGCTACCTGAACGTACCCCCGCCTCCACTCAGTTCGACACGCGAGTTAGCAAACCGGTCTGGCAAATGCCCACGCTAGAGCACGGCACGCTGGAACAACTCCGCGACTGTCAGATTTAAAACTTTTGCGAGGCCATACACTGTCGCCATCTGAGGATTAGAGGGTCCTGTTTCTCCTTTGCGCCCTGAAGCACGCCCAGCCTCGAGCAATTGGAGCTGGTTCTTAGTGATTCCTGCCGTGAAAGCAAGCTTCTCTTGAGAGAATCCACGGTCTAATCGCGCCTCACGTAACACTGCCCCGAGTCGCTTTGCCTCCTTATTGCTCCACATATGTGCATCTTGCGAAACAGACCCGCGAAACAACACCCTATATATCAGACCTGATATATCATCTGCTAGAGACTTGTCTCACATACAAGCACAATAAAGGAGCTCACATGACCTTTCCACACCGCTCAGCGCTTGCGCTTCTTGCCACCAGCCTGCTGCTCGCAGGATGCTCAGGAGGAGGTGACAACGGCCTCTCAGCCAACTCTGACTTCGCCTTTGACGGTATCGCTGGACCTGCAGAGAGTATCCATATCGAAATCCCCCAGGAACTCATGGATGCAATGGGACCTGAGGCTGACAAACTTCTCGTAACGGCAATCGATATTAAGGCTCACGATTTGGATTCCGCCAAGTATTGTGCGGTGGATCTCACGTATACGTTCAGTGACGGAGCTATTGAGACTCTGTCCGCCCCACTTAACATAGACCCGCGTGGAACCCAAGAATACACTGAAAAGCTGGATGAACTGACACTTTCTTTCGCCCCAGGACATACATCAGGGCAAGTTCAGGATATTCTTTCCGCTCTCTATATGGAGGGGGGAGGTAAAATGCCAGCCGGTCCCGAGCGAGAAATCATTCTTCGGCGCCATGGTTTCGAGAGCTTTGATGTTGATGGTTACCTTGAAGAAAGACAACGCATTCGGGAAGAAGTTTCTGCCGATATCAAAAATGCTGACCCTGCTGTAAATTTGCTTTCCCGAATGGGTGCTAAGCCGATAAGCGAGTTTAATGAAACAGCACCTGAACCCGGCAAGTATATGCAAGAGGATGCTTCGTCAGCCACAGTTGTGCGCCCATGCGCCCTAAACTCATTTGATGACGATAACAGCGGACGGCTAAAGTTTTTTAAGGCCAGTGGGGACGCTGCCGTCACCAAAGATGTGGCTACCGTCAAATACACCGTCATGAAGGATGGCAAAGTCACCATTATCAGTTCGGAAGTCAAGGGCTATCAACAAGACTCATCAGGGAATTGGCTTGAGAAGTAGATAGACCAGGAATAAGACCCCAGTTACCTTGTGGTGACTGGGGTCTTATTTATTTTCAGATTTCTATGATTCAGCAAAGACCTCCGAAGTCGAAAATCTCGAGGAGGCTCTCAAGAATCTGCATGAAAATGGGGAACTGCGAACCTACGCTCGAAAGCGTGAGTTCAACAGTTCCCCCTGTGGTGGAGGCGGGGAGAATCGAACTCCCGTCCGACGATGTAAAACCCAAGGCTTCTCCGGGTGCAGTCTGCTACCCGTAGTTTTCGGCTCCAGCACTCACGCAGACGAGTTGCTGACGAACCTATTCGCCTAAAGTCGCTTGCGCCCCGGCGAACCGGACGCAAACCAGTGGCTTTCTAAAACGACGCCAGAAACTAACGCGAAAGCATCGTTAGGCTGACGGATTCGAGTCTCGCTTAGGCAGCGAGAGCGAAATCAGTGTTCTGCTTGTTGGCAGTTATTTTTTTGCAAAGATCGTTAAAGAGATGACTTTGCATCCTCTACCCGCTTCCCTTGCGTCATCACCGCCGTCGAAACCGATCGCCCCCATATTCAATTGTCTTTTCCCAAGATTAGGAAACAGTGGAGTTCATGTTATCGCGTGTATGACCAGATGTCTATTGCCGATCTGGTCACGATTCCACTGGCTAAGCCTAGTACAGCTGTCTACAGCTGCCCGCGCCGCCGCGCTTCAGATACCGCCCGCTCCGCTTCGCGCATATCCTGTTTGCGGCGCAAGGTTTCCCGCTTGTCCCACTCCTGTTTGCCGCGTGCCAAACCAATCTCTAATTTGGCCCGGCCACGCAGAAAATACAGCTCCAGCGGCACAATGGTGTAGCCCTTTTCCCGGACGCGCGCGCCGAGTTTGCGCAGCTCATCCCGGTGCAGCAGCAGTTTACGTCGCTGCTTCGGAGCGTGATTAGTCCACGAACCTGCCAAATACACCGGGATGTTCATGCCATTGACCCATGCTTCCCCGCGTCGGTCAATCTCCACCCAGGCTTCTGCCAGAGAAGCGCGCCCCATCCGCAGTGATTTCACTTCGGTACCGGTTAGCATCAATCCGGCCTCATAGGTAGCATCAATGAAATAGTCGTGCCGGGCACGCTTATTCCGCGCAATAACCTGCTTGGCCTCTGCGTCTACTTTGTTCTTTTTCGCCACAACCAATAACTATCTAGCCGCGCACGAAAGTGGGGAAAGACATCGGGTTAATTGCGGTACCGTTCTTCCATACTTCAAAGTGCACATGGCAACCAGTGGAACGACCAGTCGTACCCGTCCAGCCAATCAAATCACCTTGCTTGACCCGCTGTCCCTTACGCACATTAAATCCGGTCAAATGCAGGGTACCGGTGATATACGACGATCCACCCACCATGCCATGGTTGATGAAAATCGCATTACCGCCGGCACCGTAGTTACCAACAAAGGCCACCGTGCCATCAGCCGGAGCGCGCTGCGGATCCCGACATGCCGAACGCAGGTCTACCCCGTAGTGCATACCCCGCCCCCCAAATGGGTCATTGCGCATCCCGAACGGCGAGTTCACCCGCAATGGCACTGGAATAGGCGGAACCAGCCAGCCCTTAACTGCCGGCTTAACGCTGCCGCCACCCTGCTGCGCCTCTTGCCGGTTCTGAGCATCTATCTGTGCGATACGTGCAGCAATATTCTGCTGTTCCTGCCGAGTTTGGGCCAGCTGTCGTTCAATTTCTTGTTTCTTCGCCCGTAGCTGCTGTGCACCCAGTTCGTATTTATCATGCAGATTAGTTAACTCATCGCGAGCGTTTTCCGCCGCAGCATGTTTGCTCTTTTGCAGCTCAACTAGCGCTTCACTCTCTGCCTTGAGTTCGTCTACTCGGTCTTTAACTGCAGCTTGCCGCGCTTGCCGATTCTTGGTTTGGGCTACTTGCTCTTCCAGCTCAGAGAGCGCTGAAGTCTGAGTACGAATTACCGTGGAGTTCGCCCGATACGCATCAAGGAAGTCTTGTGCTGACGACGATCCCACGATTATTTCTACCGTCGAAGGCATTACTTCGCCGCGGTAAGTAGACCGCGCAAGCTCCCCCAGCGACTGCATCGCTTCGTCCGTCTTCAGCTGCACGCCCGCCAATTCGCCGTCGATACTCTTAACTTCTGCATCTGCCGCAGACAGCAGTGCCGTATTGGCATCAAGTTTGCGTTGGGCAGCGGAAAGTTCCTGCTCAGCTTCAGCCAGAGTCTTTTCGGCATCCGGGATCTTATCCACGATCTCTTGCAAGGCAATGAATGCTTCCGCGATGTCTTTATCTACGCCCTCGAGCTCAGCCCGCAACTGCGAAATACGATTTTTGCGCTGTTCTTGCTGTTGTACCAGATTTGAGCGTTCATCAGCGGCAGCAGGATATGCCACGAGAACTCCAGTTAACGCCATAGCAATGGCACTAACTACAGCTACTAGGCGGCTACGCATCTCGACTCCTTATACTCGCGTGTATCGGCGCAGGGCCAGGAACGAAGCAAAAGCGGCCAGTGCTACCGCCCCTAGCAACAACCATGGCGACAGCTTGAGCACATCAAGCCCCGTCACGATTCGCAGCCAGGTATCTGCGAACCAGTCCTGCAAGAAGAATTGTACAGCGACCCACAGCGTAACCACGGCCAACACTGCACCGGTAAGCGCTGCCACCACACCTTCCAAGATAAACGGCAGCTGAATGAAGCCATTCGAGGCCCCCACGAAGCGCATGATTTCCGTTTCGTTCCTGCGGAACATCGCGGAAAGCCGGATCGTTGACGGGATAAGCATCATCGCCGTGAAGATCATAATACCGGCAAGCACCGAAGATATCAGAGTGAAGCGGTTGAGCATATTAAACAATGGCTCTAGCTGTTCGCGCTGATCGACCACATTCTCCACTCCAGGCCGGCCGGTAAGCGCTTCCGCCACTACTTTGTACTCTTGGGGATTAACTAATTTGATGCGGTAGTAGGCCTGCATTTGCTCTGGGGTGAGAGCATCAGCCCACTTAGTGCCCTCCATCTGTTTCTGGAAGGCGGCAAAGGCATCCTCTTTAGACTCAAAATAAACTTTTTCCACGTAGCGGGCGAGTTCCGGGGAATTAATATATTCCTCAACCGCACTCAACTGTTCGGGGGTCGCTTCCCCACCCGCACATTGCGGGGCCGACGACGCCGATGGGCACATTGCCACTGTCACTTCGACCTTGTCGTACCAGTCATTTTTCAGATTATTGATCTGGAACTGGAACAGCACCGCTGCTCCCACAAAAAGCAGCGATACGAATGTTACTAGCACTACCGAAGCAGCCATGATGAAGTTGGTGCGCAGCCCCTTGGCCACTTGCGAAAGAATAAACCGCATCAGATACCGCCCCCGTACTGTCCGCGTTCTTGGTCGCGGATAATTACCCCATCGGCAAGCTCAATAACACGCTTGCGGAACTGATTCACAATTGACTGTTCGTGCGTAGCCATAACCACGGTAGTACCTTGGCGATTAATGCGGTCCAATAGCCGCATAATACCGAGCGCAGTTTCCCGATCTAGGTTGCCGGTGGGCTCATCAGCTAGCAGTAAGTCTGGGCGATTCACCATTGCGCGGGCAATAGCTACCCGCTGCTGTTCCCCACCGGAAAGTTCGTGCATAAAGCGCCGTTCTTTCCCTTTCAGCCCCACCATTTCGATAACTTGGGGAACTTCGGTCAAAATTGCGTGCCGCGGGCGGCCAATAACTTCCATTGCCAACGCAACGTTGTCAAAGACGTTTTTGTCCCGCAGCAATCGGAAGTCTTGGAATACCGTCCCGATCTGGCGTCGCAGATAGGGAACTCGGCGCGAGGAAATTCCGGAGAGATCTTTGCCTAGTACGTGCACTTTGCCCGAAGTAGGGCGTTCCTCAGCTAATGCCAGAGCCAGCATCGTAGATTTTCCGGAACCAGAAGCGCCGACCAAGAACACGAATTCTCCGCGTTCTATATTCACACTCACTTGATCCAACGCGGGAGCTGCACCCTTTGCGTAGATCTTGGTGACATTTTCAAAATTGATCATTAAAAGTGCCAATGATTGGGGATAGTTCGCCACCCAGAATAAGGCGAACGCACTGTTAGGGCGAGCAGGCGCGCCGGTGGCTATTCGCCGTCAGCGGAGTCATTGCTGTGCCGCCACCGAATACCGGCATCAATGAAACCGTCTATCTCGCCGTCAAACACGGAATCGGTATTGCCAACTTCGTGATTGGTGCGCAAATCCTTGACCATCTGATACGGGTGCAACACGTAGGAACGCATTTGGTCTCCCCACGAGGCTTTAACGTCTCCCGCCAGTTCTTTCTTCTTGGCTTGTTCTTCTTCGCGGCGTAATTGCAGCAGCTTGGACTGCAACACTTTCAGCGCAGCGGCCCGGTTTTGAATCTGTGACTTTTCGTCCTGCATTGATACCACTATTCCGGTTGGCAAGTGCGTCATCCGCACTGCGGAGTCAGTCGTATTAACTGACTGACCACCCGGTCCAGAGGAACGGAATACATCGATCTTCAAATCGGTTTCCGGGATATCGATATGGTCGGTTGTTTCGATAAGCGGAATTACTTCCACTGCAGCAAATGAGGTCTGCCGCCGACCTTGGTTATCAAACGGGGAAAGCCGCACTAGCCGGTGGGTGCCTGCTTCCACTGCCAGCGTGCCATAGGCATAAGGGGCAGAAACTTGGAATGTGGTGGATTTCAGTCCGGCTTCTTCGGCATAAGAGGTATCCATTACTTTTGCCTTGTAGCCGTGGCGTTCTGCCCAGCGCAGGTACATCCGCTGCAACATCTGCGCAAAATCTGCTGCATCCACTCCCCCGGCCCCCGATCTAATTGTGACGACGGCGTCACGCTCGTCATACTCGCCAGAAAGTAGCGTCTTAATTTCCAGGGATTCCAGATCTGCCTGCAGTTTTGCTAAATCGTTTTCCAGTTCCGCAAATAGCATGGCTCCAGATTCTGGATCGGTTTCAGCTTCTTCACTTGCCAGCTCATACATAGTTTCAGCGTCAGAAACGCGTTGCCCCATCAACTCCACGCGCTCCAGCTCTGACTGGGCATGCGACAGTGCTGAGGTAACATCTTGCGCGGCGTCAGGATCATCCCACAAATCTGGTGCAGCTGACTGTTCGGTCAAGTCGGCAATTTTCGCGCGCAAAGACTCGGTGTCAGTTACTGCCTCTACTTGAGAAAAGATTCGGCGAATTTCGTTGAGCTGAAGTGAAAGTTCGGTTGCCACGTTTCCTAATACTACCTTGGCCCTTGCCCGGGTGCGCTATTCGAGGCTGCGCAACCGTGCTCGACTAGTCACCTCAAACACCACTTCGTCAGCTGCACTGAGGAAAGCTGGGATGAACGGGATCTGGGCGCGAGCGCGCAGGCTCACCACCACTACCTGCCCATTGGATCCGGTAGGTTCAATCAATTCAGGTTTTTGATCGCCCCAGTCTTGGCTTGCTAACGCGCGAGTAGCGGCGGCTTTTACATTGCCGGGGTAGATAGTTTCTCCGCTGTAGTAGGCAATATCAGATATTTCACTAGCTACGGTAAGTGCTATGGCATCTGCCTGAGCTAATAGGTCTTTGCGAGCGTTGTAAACCGAAAGTGCTGAGCCGAGCACCAATAACAGTGCGAGTAGAAATACCCAAATTCCTAATCCCAGCACAATCATATTTCCAGACTCTGCTTCGGGCGGGTCAAGATCTATTCTGCCAGGTGACAGGCGTACTGCTCCTGCCGTATTACTGGGGGCAATCTTCATGGTCGCGCCGCCCTAAATGCATCGACCGTCATTGGTTGGGAATCACGCAGAGTTACCCGGGTGCCAATCAGCGGCAATTCTATTTGCGCACTCACAGTTGCGGTAACTGTAGCGTTGGGGACTAAACAGCTGGGATCAGAGCAGGCATACGTAACAGCTAGCGCTTCTGTAAAACCTCGATCTTCCCAGGAAGTTTTCGCGGCTGCAGTGGCACTGCTGTTAGCTTCCGCCACAGTATTGGCGCGCACGAAGACGCGCGCAGATTCCCGCGCCGCCCCTTGTAATGCGAACTGGGCAGAAACAATTGTGGCCAAAATAGCAAGCAACCCAAGTGCCGGCACGATGATAACTACCATCACTCCGATAAACTCCACAATGGCATTGCCCGGTTCTGCCGCAGAGAAATCTTCCCCGGTCGAGTTATTCCATGGTGGCATGGGCATTCACTTCAATCATGCGGGTACCGATCAGCCCAGAAAGCGGACTAGGTGCATTTACCTGCACATTCATCTGGCCATCACGTATCACAGCGTGGATATCTTGGGCATAGCGCTGCGGCAAGGTAGTGGTAATCAATTCGGCAGTGCGTGCCTCCGCTACTGCTACACCAGCACCGTCCAGCGCGCCGGCACGCGCCCCTTCGCTGGCGCTATCTGTCAGCACCGCCTGCACATACCAAGTAAGTGCCATACCTAGCAGAGTGATTGCCACTAACAACAGCAGACCGGCAGTAGCAACGAAACCCACTATGGCGTTACCGGGTTCAGTTGCCATCCGGCGGGTACTAGATGTTGAGAATCCGATCAATGGCATTGTTGAACAGATCAGTTAGTGCCGGTCCAGCTATTGCCCACAGCATCACTACTAGCGCCGCCGTCATCAAAGTAATCATTACCCAGCCGGGAACGTCGCCTGGCTCGGCTAATCGGGACTGGCGGAAGTCACCGGTCCAATCCCAATTTTTGAATTTGCGATTACGCATACTTTTCTCCTTTATCTTCGCCGTTATCCCAGCTGCAGTGCTTGCAGCCCGGGATATATGGTGAACAAAATCGTGACTGGCAGAATTAAGAAAACTACCGGCATCATCATGTAGATCTCGGCTTTTCCGCCTTTTTCCAGTAATTCGCGCCGGGCTGCTTCGCGAGTATCTTGTGCTTGGGCATGCAATGTAGCAGCTAGACCTGACCCCTGTTCCAGCGCGGAGACAACGGCGTCAGCAAACCGGGAAACGTTGCGGTTTTGGCTACGCACTCCAAATGCAGTCAACGCGGTAGGTAGTGGTTCCCCGGCGTTAACTGCGTCGAGTAACCGCGAAATTTCCCGAACTAGATCGCCCGTGCCTATCCGGCTGACTCGTTCTAGTGCCACCCGGATTGATTCGCCAGAGGCGACCGCGAGCGCCAGCAACTCCACTACGTCCGGGAGCTCTCGAGTGAAAGTTTGCGAACGCCGTTCTACTCGGCGCGATAGATCAGAATCAGCTCCTAACGCACCGCCCAGGGCACCCGCTATCACACAGAGCAACCCCAACACTGGGTTGTTTCCTCGAGTTAACAGCGCCAATGCCAGTAGCACTCCGGCTAGCGCACCTGCACCTGCCCACTGCAACTGGCGCAACCGAAACCCAGTAATAGTTTCTTCGCCGAGCATTTCTACTCGAGTTGCCACCGATTCGCGGGTGGAGCCGAGCGCCGTCAGCACTTGGTTGGCAAGACGCCGTATTTGCAGCTGCCATCGAGGCTGAATATCTCGCGTGGCAACATAAGGCAATACTCGATCGGCAAGCTGCCCGGGGCGCAGTGCTAGTGCCACAAAAATGCTGAGTCCACCGGCAGTTACCGCGGCGCCAACTAAAAACCCACTAAGCATCTGCGCCGTCCAGAATACGTTTTTCTTCGGGTAGCCGCCCAAGCCGCAGCATCAACAGATATGCCACCACCGTCAGCACTAACCCGGTAATTAGCACTACTGCTCCGGTAGGGTTTGCGAAAGCTTGTGAGGTGCCTGGGCGGGTAGAGAACAGCAACAAAATAAGCCACGGAGCCACCGCAGCTAGCCGTGCCCCATTTACTGTCCACGATTGCCTAGCTAAGAGTTCACCGCGTGCTCGGTTGTCTTCGCGCACATAAGCCGCGAGATTGGTCAACATTTTTGCTAAATCGCGCCCACCCAGATCGTGCGATAGCCGCATGGCTTCGATGATGCGGTCTGCCATTGGGTCAGCCATTTTGGCTTTTAACTCGTCTAGGCAGGGATTGAGCCGCCCCACAGCACGTAGATGGGTGGCAAATTCGGCAAAGTCAGTGCGCACTATTTGCGGTCCGCGCACTTCTAATAGCGACAGCGCTTCCCCTACTCCTAAACCAGCGCGTACCGATGCCACCACTTCGTCTAATACTTCTGGCCAAGCCTCCCGTAAAGCTTGCCGCCGGCGACGCTGCCGGTGACGCACTATCCCCACTGGAATGGCGCCAGCTAGTAGTGCTACACATAGTGCAATCAGCGCAGAATTACTGATCAAATAGGCAATGGTGCCACCAGCTGCAGCCGCAACTAGGTATGGGAAATACTTACGCAAGTTAACTGTAACTTCGTGGGGTTCCGTTACGGCTCGCAGCACCAGCAGCGCGCCTAACCCTATGCCGGCTCCGATCAAAAATCCCATTGCCCACTCCCCAATAAATCGCCTAAGTCATATCCGTGGGCTGCGAAGCGTTCTGGTTCTGCGACGTACCCCGAGCCACGCACTAGCCCTCCGCCACGTTGGACGAAGAGCTGTGAAGTCTCTATTACTTCTCCTTCAGTGCGCCCAGTAACTGCCAAAATCTCTGCGACTGCGCGTTTTCCAGTACGATCACGCTGTACATGAACTACTAGGTCTATCGCAGCGGCTAGCGTCGGAATAACAAAAGAACTGGTGACGTTCTCGCCAGCCAATAGCGGCAATACCGCAAGTTTCGCCACTGCTTCGCGGGCAGAATTGGCGTGAATCGTGCATGCGCCTGGGATCCCAGAGTTAAGCGCGATCAACAGATCAAAGGCTTCTGCTTGGCGCACTTCCCCGATCACTATGCGGTCGGGGCGCATCCGCAAGGATTCCCGCACTAAACGACGTAAGGTTATTTCGCCGCGGTCTTCCATATTCGCTGGTCGGGTCTGCAGCGCAACTACGTCGCGATGTGCCAAATTGAGTTCAAATACTTCTTCGGCAGTGATAATGCGCTGGCTGGCAGGAACCGCCCCTAAAATCGCGCCCAACATGGTAGTTTTCCCAGCTTGGGTGGCTCCAGAGACTATGACATTTAATCCCACATCTACCGCGGCGTCGAGGAATCGGGCAGCTGCAGTGGTGAGCATCCCCAGTTCCACTAGATCTGCTAGACGCCGGGGGCGAACAATATATTTTCGGATATTCACTGCCCAGTGTTGGCGAGTGATATCTGGAATAGCGACGTGCAATCGTTCACCGGTGGCGAGCGCGGCGTCTACAAATGGAGACGATAGATCTAATCGGCGCCCAGATGCCCGCAACATCCGCTCTACTAGATCTTTAACTTGGTTTTCGCGCAAAACTACATTGGAGAGTTCACTGGTGCCACCGCGGGCGTAAAAAACTTTCCCTGGGGCGTTGATCCAGATTTCTTCTATTTCTGGATCGTCGATCAGGCGCTGTATCGGCCCAAAACCGCCGATATCGTCGCGGAGTTGGCGCCGCGTATCTTCCAGATCAGTTAGTGCGGTGACGGTACCGGCAATGGTTAATTCTTCATACTCAGCTAGAGCGTGGTCAATCAAGGCGTCTAGTGCCCGCAAATCTGCTTGCGGATCTACATGTTTAGTGCGGACTAATTCCCGCACCCGCCGATCGAGCCAATGTGCTGCTGCGTCCACCCTCACCCCTTACCTTGCTGGCAGTCGACCTCAGATTAGCGCGCTGAATTAGTGGCATTTTTTCGATATTCACAACTGTGGAAAACTTTTGGTACCTAGCTGAAAATGTGCTAGCTGTTTTCCAAAATTTGTGCTCCGCGGAGTGTGCTGGGCGGATTTTGCTAGAAATCGGTACCGTGGAGGCGTGAATATATCTTCTTTTCAGCTCGCTGCATTAGCGGTGGCTGCAATTGACGGGCTCGAAGCCGTCGGTACCCGCGGCCCCTATGTGCGCACTCCAGATTTCCAGTTCGGCGGAGTGCTAGATTCCCGCGGCCGACACTGGGTGGTCAAATACCCGCTAAATACCGTTGCTGCCACCACTCTCGAAGCTGAGATCGCCCTGGCACCGGCACTCCGCAGTGCGCTGCAGTCCAACCGCTTACCTTTTGATGTAATGCGACCAGGGGGCTTTGCCCAGGTCCCGACTGGTCGAGTGTTGGTCTACCAAGCTCCAATGGGGCGCCCTCGCCCATTTGAAGAGCTCACTGCCAGCGGAGCCCATGAACTCGGCCGCACGCTGGCAGCGATCCACAATTTGCCGCAGCATATTTTGGAAGCCTCTGGGCATGCCGTCTACTCTGCCGATCAATCTCGGCAGCGCCTATTAACTGAATTGCACGATATTGATGCCACCCATCCGATTCCGGCTGTGCTGCGCCGCCGGTGGGAAGAAGCACTGGAAGAGGCAGCACAGTGGCAGTTTGCCACTCGCGTAGTACACGGTGACGTCACGGCGGAAAACTTCCTCTGGTCTGAAGGCGCAGTTTCCTGTGTGCTTGGCTTCGGTCAAGCACAGGTGGGCGACCCGGCCCAAGATTTTGCTGAACTGATTGCGGTATTACCTGAAGAGCTATTCGATGCAGTGCTCACTTCCTATCAGAATGCACTACAAGGCACAGTGGATGAGAATCTGATATCCCGTGCGCTGTTGCTTTCCGAATTAGCCCTTATGCAATGGCTCAGTTACGGAGTGCGCACCGACAATGGCGAGATAATCGCACAAGCCCGCGAAATGTTGGATGAATTAGCTGCAGATATTAGCGCTGACCCCGAGCTTGACACGGGAGTGGCCTGGCAGCTGGAAGAAGACACCTACTATGCGCCGGCTGACGCCGAACTGGTAACCGAAACTGAGCTAATGGTTAGCAGCGATTCGCCAGTAGCTGAGGTGGCGACGCCGTCAGCTCCCTCAGTAAGTTCCACTTCCAGTGCATCTGCAGTTTCTAGTTCCTCGCCGGCATCTAGTGGTTCCCCAGTTTCTGGTGTTTCTCCGCTAACCGGTGAGACGCCGGAAACTGCAGAATCAGCCGATTAACGGTAGCGTTTCCAGCACTGCTGAGATTTCAGCTGCACTCAGGTTTTCCACGTATTTAATGCGCTTATCTGGGTCTTCTTCGCCTAGGTAGTAGAAACAGGCAGCGATATTTTCCAATGGGATATCGTGTGCCAATGACCAGGCAACCCGATAAATTCCTAGCTGGTATTCCCGAGCGCGCAGTAATTCTGCGTTGGGTCTCCGCCCGGTCTTCCAGTCCACAATCGTCACGGGATATTGCGAAATAGTGCTGGTATCTAATACCGCATCTATTACGCAGCGAATTGGCCGCCCCATTAGTTCTATTTCCAGCGCTTGCTCCACTGCCAGCTGAGGCAGATCGGCAAATTTGCTTTCATTAAAACGGCGAATGAGTTCTTGGGCGCGCCCATCGGTCAGACCAGGATCGTAGTCCAACGGCATCTGATCCGCTACCGCAACTTCGTCTAAATTAATCCGGGCTGGTGCCTGATAGTGATGGGCAATAGCTTCATGTACTGCCGTGCCGATACGTGCAGCATAGGATGGCGGCTGCGGAATTGGTCGGTACTGGTCGAGTAAGAATTGTTCCCGATCGCTAGCCAGATTAACTACATCAGAAGCAGTGAAATAGGGCCGTAATACTGGAACTGTTTCTGTTTTGGCACCTTGCTGAGCACAAATTAGTTTTGCTGCGGCGTCCCACTTCGCCACTAACTCTCGGTGCGCTGCCAGTTCATCCGCGTCAGGCTCTGCGGTAACTGCCGGATTAGTTCCTAGTACAGCTGCAATCTGCCCGCTGCGATCTAAACTGCGATCAATCGAATCCGGCCATAGTGACACAGCACCATTAGCCTCACCCAGCAATAGATTGGCTTCTAATAGCGGCAATGGTTCCTTGGATTGGGGCAGATTTTTATTATTTGCCCAGGTATCGAAATCTTCGGCATAGTTATCCACCTGATCTCGGCCAATTACTACGCCAAAATTATCTGGCGAGCAAATATTTCTTAGAAATTCACTAGGCAACAACGGACCCGACTTGCCTTTTTTCTTTGCTAACCGCTCACCGGCATCCAATTCATCTTTTGCCGCATAGCTGACTAGTAATAACAGATCTTTCGCTCGAGTCACTGCTACATATGCCAGCCGGCGTTCTTCTGCCGCCAAATGCGGTAGGAGTCCTTCGACCACATGGGTGGCGTAAGCATTTCCCACTGCTGCCTTTTCTGCACCATCGGCAATTGGTTTGCCGCCAGTTACCTCAGTAAGTGAGAACTGGGGCAAATACTGATAGTCACCACGCAATGGGAAAGGGAACGCTCCATTGTTCACTAGCCACCGTTCGGTTCGCTTATTCTGGCTGTCAAACTCTTTTTCCACCAATGCGGGGATAGCAACAATGTCCCATTCCAAACCTTTGGCAGCGTGCACTGTGAGAAGTTGAACTACCCCGACAGCTGGAGCGATATCTTCCCCCGGAATCAGCGCTTGATCTTCCCCAGATTCGCCTTCACCACCGTGTTCTTTTTCAGCAACTGCGTCTATCCAGGCCAAGAAATCATTTAGCTGCGAGCCAGGGTGATTAACAGCGAACTGTGCCCCTAGCTCAATAAAAGCATTCAATGCCGCCACTACTCGAGCACTGCCCTCAGTACGCGCCCGGGCGTAACTGAACAGATCCAAAGCCGCAATCGCAGCAGTTATCACATCGGGAATAGGCAAATGCCGCTGGTTCCGCAACTGATCGATTAATTCGCCAAGCCACTTCAGCCTCCGATACCCGGTTGCGCTCATATCACCGGGGGGCTCAACCTGACATAACTCAGCTAAAGCTTCAACTAATTGGGCATCCGGGAACTGACCTAACTGCCGTATGCCCGCCTTTTCTTCTTGCGCAATTGCCACTCTCCGGGTAAATCCAGCTAACGCAAGCAGGTCGGCAGTTCCAATGGCATAGAAGTTCAGCACCGTGGCGAGTAAATCACCCCGCTGCGGATCAATAACCACCCCTAGTAGCGCCCGCACTAACCGTATTTCTGGCTTCAGAATTATCGATTCCCCGCCTACTATCTCGAAAGGCACCCCTACCTCGGTTAGAGCCGTAACGGCCAGGTCAATATAGCGGCTATTGCGGCAAAGTACGGCGGCAGTAAGCGGACGGTCAGCTTCCTGCAGGGCCTGTTTTATGCGCCGAGCCATTTCTAAATTTGCTTCACTGGCAAGTGGTTGATGCAGTACTTCCACTGTGCCATCAGCTGCTCCTGGACGTTCTGCCAGGTCTGGTACGGAAACTCCGGCATAGTGCAGTTTGCCGTGCGTTAGGGAGTTAGCAGCAGCCAAAATATTGCGCGAGTTACGGAATGCCGTCGACAAGGTGAGTTCGCCGGCTTTTGCCACCGAAAAGTTTTTACTGAAATCGCTTAACGCATTAGCAGAGGCTCCGCGCCAAGAATAGATCGATTGATTTGGATCCCCCACTGCACACACTGAGTGCGCCCCCCGGAATGCATTCGCCAAGAATTCACTCTGGTTAGCAGAGGTGTCCTGGAATTCGTCTAATAGAATCAGCCGATACTGACTGCGCAGCTGCTCCCCCACTTCCGGGACTTGCTGCAGTATTTGATTTGCCCACGCCACTTGATCAGAAAATTCGATTAGTGAATTTTCTTCTTTGTATGCGAAATAGGACTCCACTACTGCCAAGAATTTTTCCCGCAATCGCAATGACGGCGCCATCTTCGCCAGATCGCCATTCCAGTCTTTGTAGTAGGCATTTGCAGACCCACGCGGAATAGTTTTACCACCCAAATAAGCCACTATTTCTGCTTCTGCCAGTAAAAATTCGCGCACTTCCGCGATACTAACTCCGTGATCGATGATCGCTGCCGCCAGGTTCAGCACCGCATCAATCACCGTGGTATTTGAAGCATTTTCAAAAAATTCAGCAGCATTGGGCCAATCAGAAACTAGTTTCGCAGCAATCTGCCACCGTTCTGCGTCCGTGATTAAGCGAGCCCGCGGATCTTTTCCAATCAACATGCCATAAGCCGAGGCAATATCGGAAGCAAACGAGTTATAGGTAGCTATGGTGGGCCGGGCAAATTTGGCGTGGGAAAAATCAGCTCTCCGATCCCAATCTGCCAAATCTGCTACCTCATTGGGCTTATCAGCGCTCAGCACAGCCACACTATCTGCAGTTGGATATGAAATTAGCCCAGCTGTTACAGCTGCAGCTAGCTGTTTATTAACGCGGGCAGCTAATTCTCCCGCAGCTTTGCGAGTGAAGGTTAGACCTAGTACTTCTGCCGGTTGCACATTTCCACTTATTACTTGCCATGCAATACGCTGGGCGATGGTAGCAGTTTTACCGGAACCAGCTCCAGCCACTACCCGAATAGCCGGTTCGGTAGTACAAATAACTGCTTGTTGCTCCGCAGTAGGTGGATAGGGCAGCGTATTTACAAATTCTTGATAGCTGACACTCATGAGAACAGCCTCTCTCCCTTTTGCGCCGGACAGATTGACTGATAAGAGCAGAATCGACAGAAATCATTGGCTGCCGCCGGCATACTAGGGCCGCGTTGCAACTCAGCAGCTCGATTCACCATCTGCACCGCCAATTGAGCATTGCCCGTAGTTAATGCTTCTTGTTCCCGCACGCTGATCCCGGACGTTGCAGTTGCCAGATAGACCAGTTTTGCTCCAGCTGGTGTTACTCCAGTTATGGGCCTACCATCGGGACCGGAAATTTTCCCATTTGCCACTAGCCACTGATAGGTAAGTAACTGTGGATTTTGTTCGCTTTCCGACTGCTTAATAGCGTTTTTTGAGGTCTTAAAATCTACCACCGCTACTGGCTCTGCGATAGCAGCTGAATTATTTCCGGCGGTGTGGTGCGAGGGATTGCTAGCAGCGCCTACTTCCAAACGGTCAATTTGGGCCCGGATAGACACTTCACCAATTTGCCCCTGCGCATTAGCTTCTAGTGCCGTAGCCGCTCCGGCCTTAGCGAGGAATCCCGCTAGTTTCGCAATCGCTTCTTTTCCACGGGCATAGAGCAGCTGAATTTGGTATTCCGCAGGAAAATCTTCTTGTTGCCAAAGTTCATCGAATCTGGCCTGCATAGCCTCCCGATCGGGATTAGCATCAAAGCCAAATTCTTGGGCAATGCGGTGCACAATAGTTCCCATTGCCGCACTGTGCTGGTCGGAAGAATCTTGCGCCCCAATTTGCTGCAAGAAAGCCCGCATGGCGCATTTCAAAAATCCCTCTATTTTCGATGGCGAAACTGACTGACTTGGTAACGGAGCGGTAGTGCTTAGCGGAAGCTGATCCACCCAGTTATCTGGGTCAGCTTGCCAAATTCCAGCGGCCACCAAAGCGGACAAAGTTTGACGCGCCCCAGCAGCCAGTTCCCCGCCCGCAGCAATACCACGGCGCAATTGCCCAATCAGATTGGACAGATCAGCGGTGCTCCCCGGCAAGTGAGCCACATTTGGTTTCTCCAGTTCCCCAAATTTTCCACTTGCCAAGATATAGCCGAGGAACCGAGAGGGACCAGTGTCCTCAGTGTCCAAACAAGTCAGCACCACACTGTGGCGCGCTCTAGTTATGGCTTGCAGCAAAATACGCAGCTCATCATCGATTACGTCTTGACGCAGCTGCTGTGGAGACTGCTCCTGCCCCGCCAGCATACTTCCTACCAAAGTTGCCACTAATTCGGGCACCTTAGTGAGCGGATTGCGCAGCCGAGTATTAGGCCACTCGCCCTCATTTAGCCCCATTACTACAACGTGGTCCCAGGATTGACCAACTGCTGCAGACGGCGTAGTGAGTGTCACCCTATCCCCTTGAGCGCCACTGCGCGCAATGGAATCTTCCGGGAGATCTTGTTGCACTAGGAATTCCACCAGATTGGCAAAATTGGCATTTTGGGGGTCGCGCTCCGCCAACCGCTGTGCCACCCGGAAAAGTTGAATTATGGCATCGAGATCAGCTTCGGCACCGTCCCCCACCATTCCCGCAGTTAGTGCGAGATCGCGCCAGTGTTCAGCTATTCCCAAACCATCCCAGGCAACCCACAAAATATCTGGAGCTGGTGCTGAGCGCTGAGCACGAATCTTCGCAATCAATTTAGCTACTGTTGCTAATTCAGGCACTTGCCCAACTGTGCTATCCGCATAGGGACCACCCAAAATATCCAACAAGATTTGGTCTCGGGTGCGGGATCTGCCAGCTTTCAGTTCCCACCCTTGTAGCTCCCGCTGCAGCTGCTGCAGACGCAACGGATCTATTCTCACTAAGGGACCAGTAATTACTTCAACTACTGCGGCTGCATTTACTTGGGCGGCATCTGCCAATGCCAATTCAATTAACGCAATTAACCCAGCTACCGCGCGCTGAGTGCGCAACGGATCCTGCAGCACAATCGGCGCTACTGGCACCCCATATCGCAGCAATGCCCGGCGTAGCTGCTGATGCATTACATGCGAGCGGGTGATAACTGCCATTTCCCGATAAGGTATCTGGCGATTTAAGTGCAGATCCCGGAAATAACTGGCTAGGTACTCGATTTCTTCGCTGTCATTCGCAAACGCAGTTATGCTCACTTGGAATCCGCCTGCGGGCTCAACCGCCTGGAATTGGGCACTGCGGTGTTCCCCGGCACCAGCAGTGTGAATCGCCTGGGTAACCCGCTGCACTAGCTCGCCCAGCGCTCCGCCTCCGCGGTATCGCTTAGCCAAATAGCATCGTTTTGCGCCAATTCCGCCACTACCTAGAGGACGAGTGAGAATCGCCGGCAAATGCGAGATACCCCCACGGAAACCTTGCACTGCCACATCTGGATCTCCAAAAGTTACTACCCGCCCGCCGCTACTCAAAACCTCCGCTAACAAGGCTTGCACGGCCAGAGTGGCATTCTGTACGTCATCGACCAGTACCCAATCCCAATGCGGGTGCTCAATCCCGATGATTCCATCTAATTTGCCCTCAGTAGCCGTATCCCAATTGCGCAGCGCCGCCGCGGCTTGGGTGACTATTCGCGCATGGTCAGTGCGGTCTGGGTTGGCGTATTGGGCAGTAGCTTCAGTTGCGAGCGCCTTTTCGTAGATCTCCATCACGCGCGCTCCAGTAACCCAGACTGCTTGATTATATTTTTCGCCCAATTCTGCTAGTTGCCTACTGCTCAGCTGCAGTTCAGCAGCGCGAGTAATAAGATCCCGGTATTCGGCGCGGAATGCCAGCAAAGAGTGGGCAGCACCGTCGTCAAAAAGATCTGCCCCGAACAGATCAAACATTTCGCCCAACATGGCATCTTGTTCTGGACCGGATAACAGTTCAGGTGCCCGCCGCCCGGTAGCCTGCGCAAACTGCGAAATGATGGCATAGGCAAAAGCGGCTATCGAGCTCACCTCCACCCCTTCGCGCAATACCCCCGCTTGTACGGAGATTTCATTGCGCAGCTGACTTGCCGCCCGCCGATCTGGGGAGAGCACGGCGATTTTAGCTGCAGGGTTTTCCTGCAGAATCTGCATCACCAGTGCTTTCAGTACAGTAGTTTTCCCGCTTCCCGGAGCACCAATCACGCTGAGTGCGCTAGTTGCTGCCGCTGCAGACAGCACTGCGCTTTGCGCTGAATCCAGTTCCATAACGCTCCTTGCTCTGGAGAAAACGTGTGCTTTGAGCATAACGCGCCGCTCCCCCATTATTTTTATCAATTCGGCAGTTATGCTTTAGAGGACGTGAAAGGACTGAAATGGAACTTACTATCGGGCTACGCCACAATAACCAGGTGCTTGAGCTGGATGTCGATCTGGACGCTGCAGCGATCAATGACGCCGTTACCGCGGCTATCGCAGCAAACAAACCGCTAACTATCACTGATAAAGAAGGTAAAACTGCGATTGTGCCGATTGATGCGCTAGGTTTTGTCCGGTGTGTACCAGAGCAGGAACGCCGAGTAGGCTTCGGCTTCTAACGGATTTTTGCCCAGATCTTCTTTTATACCAGCGGAGCTGGTTAGTTAGCGTGCATTAAATACTGCCGCTCGCAGCGCTAGCCAGAGCGCGTTTACCGATTACACAGTGCTGTGAGTCTGCACCCGGTTGGGTGCCGCTGCGAGGTTTGCCAACTGCAGTAAGCTAGACTGGCTCTAGCGGACTGCCCGGTCGTGGGGATGAGCAAAGATTTATGCGATCGGCTGGACGCATGGCGCATAAACATTCAGGCGCGCCACCTAGCTGAAAGAAGATAATGACTGAAACATCCGGAATAGTTGATACCGCCAGTGCGGCGGCCCCACAACTCAACGAACCCGCTGCCGATATCACCGGCGCGGCAGCAGAGCTAAACTTAGATACCAAAACTTTTGCTGACTACGGCGTCTCCGCAGATATCGTTACCGCCTTAGCCAAGAAAGATATCACCCACCCATTCCCGATTCAGGCACTCACCCTGCCAGTTGCACTTAAGCGCGCAGATATCATCGGACAAGCCAAAACTGGTACTGGAAAAACTCTCGGATTCGGCATCCCAATGATCGAAAATACAGTTGGTCCCGGAGAACCAGGCTGGGATGAGCTAGCTGCGCCGGATCTACCACAAGGCCTGGTAGTAGTACCCACCCGTGAATTGGCAAAACAAGTAGCGGGCGATATTCGCGATGCCGCGGCACTGCGTAGCCTGCGGGTGGCCGAAGTCTACGGTGGAAAAGCCTACGAACCACAGATTGAGTTTTTGAAAAAAGGCGCTGAAATTGTAGTCGGCACCCCTGGTCGTTTAATTGACCTGCTGAAACAGCGCATTTTGCGGTTGGAAGCCGTGCGCACAGTAGTGCTTGACGAAGCCGATGAAATGCTGGATATGGGTTTCTTAGAAGACGTCGAAACCCTGCTGGCTGCTACCCCACATAACCGGCACACCATGCTGTTCTCTGCCACTATGCCGGGACCAGTTATTGCGATGGCACGCCGGTACATGACTAAACCCACCCACATTCGCGCCCAAAATCCGGATGACGACTCTGCCACGGTAAAAACCACCAAACAGGTGGTATACCGCTGCCATGAATTGAACAAAATTGAAGTTTTAGCTCGGATACTGCAGGCGAACGGACGGGGGCTCACCATCGTATTCACCCGCACCAAGCGCTCGGCAGCTCGAGTTGCCGACGAACTGGATCGCCGCGGCTTTGCTACCGGGGCATTGCATGGCGACCTGGGGCAAGGCGCCCGGGAACAGGCGATGCGTGCTTTCCGCAACGGCAAAATTGACGTACTAGTTGCTACCGATGTGGCCGCCCGCGGTATTGACGTAGACGACGTCACCCACGTGGTTAATTACCACTGCCCCGAAGATGAAAAGACTTATCTACACCGGATTGGGCGCACCGGCCGCGCCGGTAACGCCGGTACGGCAGTCACCTTTGTGGACTGGGAAGACACTCCGCGCTGGTCTGTAATCAATAGCCAACTTTCGCTGGGATTCCCCGAACCAGTGGAGACTTACCACACCTCTGAGCATCTCTACACTGATTTAGATATCCCCACCGATGTGACCGGGCGACTCCCCAAATCACAGCGCAACCGCGCCGGGTTAGCCGCAGAACAGATCGAAGACCTCGGGGAAACTGGCGTGCGCACTAATCGGCACGGCCAACACGGCAAGGGGCGAAACAGCCACCACAGCGGCAAGGCAACCCAGCGTAAGACCCAACGCAAGCGCCGTCGTACGCGGGTGCGTAATACTAATAACCGCGACAAACAGGACTAAGCCCCCGGCTAGGCCTGGGCTATCACGGCCAATACCCCGTTGATAATTAACTGGGTAGCAATCGCAGCCAGCAGCATGCCGGAGAGCCGAGTCAGTAGCATTACCCCAGATTCACCCAGTACGCGCATGATTGGCCCGGCAAACCGCATGGAAAGCCAGGACACTAAGAGCACCAGTGCTAATGCCAGCACCACCAGAATTATGCTTACTGGGTCAGAGTCAGCTTCCCGGATCAACAGCATAAACGCCACGATTCCGCCCGGTCCGGCCAGCAGCGGCGTCCCCAACGGCACTACCGCTACGTGCAGTGAACCCCCGCCGTCACCCGGGTCTTCTTCTTTCCCAGTTAATAGCTGCAGTGCCACCAGTAGTAACAGCAGCCCGCCTGACATCTGCATAGCCGGCATCGAAACATTCATCCAGTTCAGCAGCTGAAAACCAAAGAAACCAAATAGCACCAGCACGGTGAAGGCAATGGCGTTGGATTGCCACGCAATTTTGCGGCGCACTTTTGGCGTGGCGCGGGAAGTCAGCCCCATGAAAATTGGCATATTGCCAGGCGGATCCATAATCACGAACATAGTTGTGAAAGCGGAGAAGAAGAGTCCTAGATTCACGGGTAAATGACCTCCAGATGGGTGCCGGAAACTAGCTGCGTAAAAACTTCCACTGCGGTGGTATTTTCACCCAACTGGTTTGGTTTTCCGGTGCCATGGTAGTCGCTGGAACCAAATTCGGCTAGACCGTGCTCTGCCAAGATGCTCGAGAGCTCTGCCCGACATTCAATCGGGTTATCTCGGTGATTTACTTCGACGCCGAACAGCCCAGTAGCTGCCAAATCTGCCACTGCCACTTCTGGCAGCCGCGAGCCGCGGTTAGCCAGCGGATGGGCAATCACTGCCCGTCCGCCCGCTTGGTTTATCCAGCTGATGACGTCGGAAGTTTGCGGCGCATACTGGCGCACATAATATGGACTGCTAGCGCTGAGCATGTTCTGAAACGCGGCTTGCCGATCAGCCACTATTTTTTTGGCAATCAGGGCATCAGCAATGTGGGGGCGCCCAATTGGCGCTGCTGGATCAGCAACTGCCAAAACATCACCCCAAGTAATCGGGAAATCTTGTGCTAGCCGTTCCACTATTTTTTGGGCCCGCTCACGGCGCGATTTGGCCATTTGCGCAATATGCCGCTCTATCTCTGGTGCTGCTGGATCGAATAAGTATCCGAGTACATGCACCGAAAATTCCCCATACCGAGAGGTAAATTCCATCCCCCGTACCAAAGCCACTCCAGTATGTGCCACGGCAGCAGCGGCGTCTTCCCAACCCGATATCGTGTCGTGGTCAGTTAGCCCAACTACATCTAACCCAGCCCGGGCGGCGGATGCCAATAAATCCTGCGGACTTTCGGTGCCATCAGAGCGGAATGAATGAGTGTGCAAATCGATGCGCATAATCTCAAAGTATGCCAAGCACCGCAATGACTACAAGTGATCCACACCAGTGCATGACATACTTATAAATATGACGAATGAAAAAGATACTGCAGCACAGGAAACAGCACAGACATTAGCGGAACGCGGCAATAATCGTTCCCACAGCCCCAAGAGCAAAGAATTTCGCGAATTTATCGGGCAAGATTGGGCACCCCGCGGCCCGGGTCCCGCCCGCTCTGCTGCTGCTGATTACACTCCGGCGCGCCGGGAAGCACTGGCACAGCTTTTCCCGGGTGAACGGCTAGTGCTGCCAGCAGGCGATCTAAAAGTTCGTTCCAATGACACCGACTACCGCTTCCGAGCCCACTCCGCTTTTTCCCATATGACTGGTTTGGGCGGCGAAGACGAACCTGGTGCCGTATTGGTGTTGAATCCCACGGCAGCTGGGCATGAAGCCACCTTGTATTTCCATCCGCGTGCTTCCCGCTCCGCAGAAGAGTTCTACGCAGATCCGCGACATGGCGAGTTCTGGGTAGGTGCCCGGCTCAGCGCTGAGGAAATGCACACCCTGACCGGCATAAAAGTGGCACATATCGACACTATGAAGGATGCGCTTGCCAAAGATCTGGGGGCAGATCAAGTGCGTATCCGAGTAATGCCCCAGGCCGATGAATCGGTTTCAGCGCTGGTGGCCGAGCTGCGCGCCAGTGCGGGACTTAGCGAAGACGCAGAGCAGGCAGATATCGAACTGGCCACGGCAGCGTCGGAACTGCGGCTGCGCAAAGACGCCTACGAAGTTAGTGAGATGCGCAAAGCCATCGACGTCACCCACCAAGGTTTTACCGAGATGATCCGGGCAATCCCAGCGGCAGTGCAGCACTGGCGGGGCGAACGCATAATTGAGGGTGCGTTCGGAGCACACGCCCGCGCTGAAGGCAACGGCTTGGGCTACGAGACCATTGCCGCCAGTGGAAACCACGCCAATACTTTGCACTGGATTACTAATAACGGCAAAGTTCGCGAAGGGGATCTAATTTTGATTGACGCCGGTGCGGAAGTGGATTCGCTGTACACCGCGGATATCACTCGCACCTTGCCAGTTTCTGGCAAGTTTTCCCCCGTGCAACGCGAAGTATATGACGCCGTCTTGGCCGCCTGCGAAACCGCGCTAGCAGCAGCAAATGAACCCGGGGTTCGCTTCCGCGATGTACATGCCGCCGCTATGCAAACCATCGCAGAACACTTGGAGCGTTGGGGCATATTGCCGGTGAGTGCTGAGGAGTCATTGGCCGGAACAGCACAATACCACCGCCGGTGGATGCCCCATGGCACTTCACATCACTTGGGCATCGACGTACACGACTGTGCCCAGGCTAAACGCGAGCTTTACCAGGACGCCGTGCTGGAACCGGGAATGATTTTCACCATCGAGCCCGGGCTGTACTTCCGCGAAGACGATCTGAAAGTACCCGAGCAGTTCCGTGGCATCGGGGTGCGAATTGAGGACGATATCTTGATCACCGAACACGGTGCCGAGCGCCTTTCCGAATCCATCCCGCGCACTGCTGACGAAGTTGAAGAGTGGATGGCTAGAATTTTAGGGTAATGACCCACTGCGCACATAGGAGGTTGCCGTGGCACCAAAACGAGTTTTCATCGGTCGCCTAGCTGGTATCGAAGTTTTCGATCCAATCGGCGATTCAGTGGGGAAAGTTGTAGACGTAGTCGTAGTATTCCGAATGCGCTACAACCCACTGGCAGTGGGCTTAGTGGTAAACGTGACCGGGAAACGGCGAGTATTTATGCCGCTAACTCGAGTGCGCACAATTGAAAATGGGCAAGTTATCTCCACTGGGCTAGTTAACCTACGCCGATTTGCCAAGCGCCCCTCTGAAACACTGGTAGTTAGCGAAGTCTTCGATCGCGAAGTCACCTTCAAAGATGGCTCCGGCAAAGCCAGTATCGAAGACGTAGCGATTCAGCAAGAGAATCGGGAGTGGCGAGTCACTGAGCTGTATGTGCGGATGGCAAAGGGATCGCCGGACGCTGGCAAAACCAAGATTGTTCCAGCAGACAGCGTCACTTGGGGCACCACTGCGCTAGCCAACCAAGAAGTTGCCAGTGTATTGTCCCAGCTACAAGACCTAAAAGCGCAAGATGCCGCCGATCTACTGCGCGATTTGCCTGCTAGTCGGGTACTGCAGATCGCTAATCAGATGGACGACGACCGCCTGGCAGATGTGTTGGAAGAGATGGGTGAATCCGACCGGGTAGCTATTGTTTCTGGGCTGGATGTTGAGCGGGCTGCCAACGTATTAGACGAAATGGAACCTGATGACGCTGCCGACCTGATAAACGAACTCTCCGACAAACAAGCCGAAATTTTGTTGGCTCGGATGGAACCAGATGAAGCTGAAGACGTGCGCCGCCTGATGTCATACGGCGAACGCACCGCGGGCGGTCTAATGACTACCGACCCGATCGTGCTCTCCCCCGACTCCACGGTGGCTACTCTGCTTGCCCATGCTCGGCGGCAAGATATTCCACCTGCCCTGTCCACCATCGTCTTCATCTCTCGCCCACCATTGGAAACCCCCACCGGCCGCTTCTTGGGAGTTGTCCACCTGCAACAGGCATTGCGCAATCCACCCGCAACTATGATCGGGCACCTAATGGAAAGCGTGGAACAGCTTCACCCTGATGACGGAATTGGTACTGTAACCCGACTACTAGCTACTTACGACTTAACTGCTCTCCCAGTGGTGGATCACGGTTTGCTAGTAGGGGCAGTTTCAGTAGACGACGTACTCGATCACCTATTGCCAGACGACTGGCGAGAGGTAGATGAACAAGAAATTGACGACGCCGTAGCGGCTAAACACACTACGGAGGAGAAATAATGGCTAAGGGTTTTGAAGAACCGCTCGACAAGAGCCAGCGCCTCCTGCGCAGAGCACAGTGGGACTCAGAAACGGTCGGGATTGTCGCTGAGCGCATTGCCAGATTTACCGGCACCCCCACATTTCTCATCTATCTGACTGTATTTGTGGGCGTCTGGTTGGCGTGGAATACCCTCGCCCCAGAACATTTGCGTTTCGATTCCGCATCTTTGGGATTCACCGCGTTGACGCTAATGCTGTCCTTACAAGCCTCCTATGCCGCACCGCTGATTTTGTTAGCTCAGAACCGCCAAGATGACCGCGATCGAGTCAGCTTGGAAAATGACCGCCTGGCGGTAGAGCGCAATATTGCGGATACGGAATATCTGACCCGGGAACTAGCCGCGTTGCGCGTAGCGGTACACGATCTGGCAACGCGAGATTTTGTGCGTGCGGAAATGCGCGACCAGTTGGCCGAACACCACAAGCCAGAGCTGGGACTAGGCGAAACCGATCCCGAGATCGTATGGCGCGATGAGCGAATTGCGCAACTGGAACAGCGGCTAAATGAGCTGGAAGCGACTTTGGGAGAGCCCAGCAACGAATAGCTCACTGTCCGCTATTTTTGGTGACCTCGCCCACCTGCCTGCGGGCTCCCAGAGAGTTTAGTGCGCGGCTTGGTTAAGATTGCCACATGAGCTTACCTACCGAAAAAGATATCCGCCTTGCGCTAGACAAGGTAATGGATCCGGAGATTCATCGGCCGATTACGCAGCTAAATATGGTGCGCGGTGCCCAAATTGAACCAAATGGAAAAGTTACGGTGGACATCAGTCTCACCACAGCTGGTTGCCCGCTCCAAGACACGATTGAAAAAGACGTGGTTGCGGCAGTGGCAGCCGTTCCTGGGGTCACTGGTGTGTCAGTGCGGATGGGGGAAATGACTGATGAGGAAAAGCAGTCATTGCGCGAAAAGCTGAGCGGAGGCGCGCCGCAGCGCGTGGTGCCCTTTGCCCAACCGGATAATCTGACCCGGGTTTACGCGATTTCTTCGGGCAAAGGCGGCGTCGGTAAATCCTCAATGACGGCAAATCTGGCAGGGGCGATGGCTCGCCAAGGCCTGAAGGTAGGGGTAGTGGACGCCGATATCTACGGCTTCTCCATTCCCCAGATGTTTGGAGTGAAAAACCCGCCGCAAGCGGTTGATTCCATGATCATTCCGCCAGTTGCCCACGGGGTTAAAGCAATCTCAATTGGTATGTTCATGGCAGAAAATACGCCAGTTATCTGGCGCGGCCCCATGCTACACCGGGCTATCGAACAATTCTTCGCCGATGTATTCTGGGGCGACTTGGATGTGCTGCTCATTGACTTACCACCCGGTACCGGTGATGTGGCGCTGTCAGTGGCACAGTTAATTCCGAAGTCGCAGATAGTTGTAGTAACTACTCCGCAGGTGGCGGCGGCAGAAGTTGCTGAGCGCGCCGGCATTATGGCCGGGCAAACTGAGCAAGAAGTAGTGGGCGTAATTGAGAATATGTCATACCTACAGCTGCCAGACGGTTCCACCATGGACTTATTCGGTTCCGGCGGCGGAGAAACAGTGGCAAAGCAGCTGAGCGAAAAACTCGGGTACGAGGTTCCCCTCTTGGCCCAAGTACCCCTGGAGAAAGAACTGCGCGAAGGCGGCGACTCGGGAATGCCGATCACGCTTTCCGATCCCGACTCCCCAGCGGCACAGGCAATTTCTCGCGCCGCCGCACAGCTAACCCAGCCCCGCGGACTAGCTGGTAAATCATTGGGCGTAGATCCGGTCTGATAACTGCAAGTATTTCCCCAGAATTGTGGTGCGCCTTGCCATATCTAGGCGCAGTTAATGAGAAACTGGGGGCATACGCTGAGATATATTCTGCACAAAAGTTAGGGGTAACTATGGCGGCAGATAAAGCACTGGCATGGTCCTATGCCGAGGGAATCGTCACCGAACCTAGTTTGATGGCGACAGCACGAGCCCAGTCTGCTGACCTAGGTATTGAAACGCTTTCTGCTGCAACTGGAAAATTTCTTGCCGTTTTGGCAGCTAGCAACGGCGTGCAGCATATCGCGGAAATCGGCACCGGCACGGGACTATCCGGGCTCTATTTGCTCTCTGCTTCCCATGACTCGGTGCTGACCACTATCGATATCGAAGCAGAAGCCCAAAACTACGCCCGGGAAAACTTTGCAGCCACCAATATTCGCTCGGGTCGCTACCGGCTAATCAATGCTCGCAGTGCCGATATTCTCCCCCGACTAGCTGACCGAGCCTATGACCTAGTACTGGTAGATGGTGACCCATTAGAAGCTGCTGGGGATGTAGACGAAGCACTGCGCATGTTGCGCTCGGGCGGGATTCTGGTGCTGGCCCATGCATTAAATTCGGACCGAGTAGCCGATCCAGCGCGCCGAGATCATGCCACGGTAGCCCTGCGCAATCTGGGCAAAGAATTAATTGAGGCTGAAGAATTAATCTCCAGCCTCATACCGCTCGGGGACGGTCTAGTAGTTAGCGTAAAACGCTAACGTTATAGTTCGATAACTTTAGTTAGTACTTCCTGCAGGGCATTAACTTCATCTTCTTCGAGCTCCAGAACAAGCCGGCCGCCACCTTCCAGCGGAATGCGGAGGGTAGTTCCGTGGATGCTCCGCTCAGCTTCTAACGGCCCATCTCCAGTGCGCGGCTTCATGGCTGCCATGGTGTCTCTCCTTCCGGGGACAACTCCCCTAACTACTCAAGGTTTATTATATTCCATAATCCCTGCCTGAGGTACGTGCCGGCGGCTCAGTTCCTAGCGCTACTAATGCACTCCGGGTGTGCTACTGCGTTCAGTGGGCTTTGTTTTTCTCTGCCCGCACCTGGTCAGCTACCCGATGCACACCAGCCAAAATTTCCGCTACTGCATCTTCGGCGGTATCTACCACCGTAATAAGTTTGGTGTCCTGGGGAGATATCATGCCTTCGTCAACCATCCGAGTGTTGATCCAGTCCACTAGCCCACCCCAATAATCGCTATCTACCAGCACCAGCGGGAACGAGAGCACTTTCTTAGTTTGTGCCAAAGTAACGGCTTCAAATAGTTCATCCATGGTGCCAAAACCGCCCGGCAGCACCACGTATCCCAGGGAATATTTCACGAACATCATCTTCCGCACAAAGAAGTAGCGGAAATTGATTCCCAGATTCACGTACTCGTTCATGCTTTGTTCGTAGGGCAGCTCGATGCCCAGCCCAACGGAAACTCCGCCAGCTTCAGCCGCGCCCTTATTGCCGGCCGCCATGATTCCCGGGCCACCACCAGTGAGAACTGCGTAGTCTTCCGCTACTAGCCGGCGCGCGATATCTTCGGCAAGCGCAAAATGCGGATGATCCGGCGCAGTGCGCGCCGAGCCAAAAATGGAGATAGCCGGGCCGATTTTAGCTAGCGCCCCAAAACCTTCCACAAATTCGGCTTGAATGCGCATAATGCGCCACGGATCTCCGTGTACAAAAGAAGAATCCTGAATCGGGGCGAGGAGCCGGGCATCAGTGGTGGTTTCTGGGATTTGCGTCCCCCGCAAAATAACTGGACCCTTTTGGTAATTCCCGGTCATTTTCGTCATTTAATTCACTTCCAAATAATTTACTTTTGCAAACGTCTTCGCAGCCAAATCGGCCGGCACTGCCGCACAGCGTCAGTTGTGTGCGCATGCAGTACTTCGTTAAGTATCTCAAGGATATGGTGCTGCGCACAGCACAATTCGCGCGCAGCTCAGGTGCAATTATTAAACTGGCAGTGGAGGGGTAATGGAATTTTTACTAGCTGCGCTGGTAGGCGTCGCAATCGGCGTCGTAGTAGGAGTACTGGGAGCAGGCGGCGGAATCTTAGCGGTGCCGGTGCTGATCTATCTGTTGGGGCAAGCCCCACATAATGCCACCGCCAGTTCGCTAGTTATCGTATTGCTCTCCGCCATAACCGCATTAATATCCCACGCCCGCGCCCATAACGTGCAGTGGAAAGCTGGCTTCACCTTCGGAATTTTCGCCATCAGTGGCGCTTTCGCAGGAGCCCGGATTGCCCCCCGCATCTCAGAAAATCTACTTGTCACCCTATTTGCGGCGCTACTATTACTGGTCAGCGCACTGATGGGATATCGCGGATGGAAAATTCGCCGCCAAGAAAATTCTCCCCGCAAATTTTCAGTAGACTACCACCCCGAAACTGAGCCAGATCCTGCCCTGGCAACACCAGACACCACACCACCGCACGACGTCAATCTCACATCAATTTCCGCAGCCGGACTGCTAGTTGGGGTACTCTCCGGCATATTCGGAGTCGGCGGTGGCTTCGCCGTAGTGCCATTGCTAATTTTCATTTTTGGCTTCACTATCCGCCAAGCTACTGGAACTTCGCTGCTGGTAATGATGCTGACTGCGGCTGCTGGGTTGGTCGGGCGCATCGACACCCCCGTCACAATTGATTGGCCGATCGTATTGCTCTTTGCCGCCGGTTCTGCACTCGGTGGGCTATTGGGCGAACCCATTGGACGGCGCTTCCGCCCCTCTACTCTCACCTATTTATTCAGTGGGCTATTGGTAGTGATGGCAAGCCTGATGCTGGTGGAAACCTACCTACTCTGAGCTTCTTCGTAGTTACTAGCTTCTTATTAGTTACTCCGCCAAGGTTGTCCCTCTGGTAGCGGTGTGCTGGGCGAGCCCACCCACAATTTCCCAGAAATAATCAACTTCGCGGTGTCATCTAACTCGGCTCTGAACTGGTCATCTACCGCACCTGCTACCCCGTAGTACGGATCCAAGCCCACTCCGCTATTTGCCAGCGTTGCCACATAAGCCAACACTCGGTTATTGGGGGATATCGCCTGCGCCACGGTATCAATAACTCCCGCGGCGGCGTCTTGGGTAACTGCAGTCAAAAACACTCCAGCTGCTTCGGGGCGCTCCACCCAGCGCCCGTCTGTTCCAATCAGCCATACCTCACCGGCTTGACTAGCAGCTGGGATAGCGCCACGGGCAGATACCCCCGTAACTGGCATTATCAGGTCAGCCCCAGCTGCAATAAAGTTTTGCGTTTGCTGCTGTACCGCTGCTTCATCTGTTTCGGATCCAGTGAAGACGCCAGTTTGCGAGGTCTTATCCCACCCCAACAGCTCAATATTGCGGTGGTGTTTGGCGTTATACGCTGAGATTCCGCCGGCAAATCCATCCAGGTAGAGCCGGGTGTGCGGGGTATCCAGCCCACCAAAGGCGGCTACTTTCCCAGTTTGGCTCATCCCTGCTGCTAGATATCCTGCTAAGAAACTACCCTCCGCAGCATTGAATAATATCGGCCGCCCATTCCGCAGATACGTTGCCTGCCCGGTTTGATCCAGAAAATAGGATCCCACTAGTGCGAAATTCTTATCCGGGTGGCTTTGCGCCAGAGTGTGGATGACCCCCTCTAATTCCACACCCATGCCAATGATTAGGTCGCAATCGCCTTGGGCCCAGGATTTCGCCCGCTGCTGCGCGGCACCCACCGAGTCTGCCTCAGCGGTAGTGAAATCAGCTCCGTATTCTTGGTGAGCTTCCACCAGCCCGCGCCGCGCCGAATCAGTCAATTCGGCGTCTTGCCAGGTGCCGGAGAGCGCTAGTAGACACACCTGATAGGGGCGAGCAGTTCCAGAAACACTGGTACAAGCGCCCATCCCTAAAGTCAGCACGGCGGCGATGCCGCATGCCACTTGGCGTAGCAGTTTCACATCCGCCCTATCTCAGCTGGGCAAGACCAGCCGCGTCGAGTTGTTCCACTACTTCTTTTAGATTTTGCGCTTGTTCCCGGGTAGTTACCAAAATAGCATCTGCAGTTTCGACTACTACTGCGTCCGGCACGCCCAATACAGTAATCGGTTTGCTATAGGTGTAAACCAGGGCGCCCGGGCTAGCTACCGGCAGAACTGATTGCGCCGTACCACCGGGCGCTACCTGTACCGGACTCGCGGTAATATCTCGCAATGCCGCATAGTCACCGACGTCAGACCACCCCATTTCCACGGGGACAATCGCCAGTTTTCCGGTGGGGGCGATGGGCTCTGCGATGGCATGGTCAATTGCGATTTTCTTCAGCTGCGGCCAATTTTCGGCCAGCACTTCAGCTTGCTGCGGGGTATCCCAAGACTCAGCGATACGCATAATCCCCGCGTGCAGTTCTGGTTGATATTGGGCGAGGGCAGCTAATAACACACTAGTGCGCGCCACAAACATGCCCGCATTCCAGAAGTATTTTCCGGTAGCTAGGTACGCCGCCGCTAATTCGGCGTCCGGTTTTTCCTTAAACTCTGCCACTGCGCGCACGCCCGGCAGTAGTTCTGCTTCCGCCTGAATATAGCCATATCCAGTGGCGGGATGATCTGGGGTAATTCCAATGGTAACGATGTACCCCTGCTCAGCAGCTGTGACCGCCCGCTGCACTGCGGCCTGAAAAGCGGACTCGTCAGCAATAGCGTGGTCTGCCGCAAAAGAGCCCACTACTACCTCGCCGTGCCGCTGTTCGATTACGGCTGCCGCCAAGCCAATCGCTGCCATAGAGTCACGCGGGGATGGCTCGGCAATTATAGACACCCCCGGGTAGTCAGCTAGCTGCTTTCCGACTGCGGCTTGATGAGCTACTCCCGTGACGATGCTAACCGAATCTGCGAAACTCAGCCGCGCCACAGTTTGCTGCAGCATTGATTTCCCGGCGCCAGTTAAGTCCGCCAAAAATTTGGGGGTCGTGCGCCGCGAAAGCGGCCATAGTCGAGTACCGGCTCCCCCAGCAGGGATTATTGCGTGGATCATTACGCTGCTTTTCCTTCGCTAGATTTAGGTTTGCCAGCTCGGGGTTCAGCAACTAAGGTCCCCGAGATAGGATCGTGCGGCCACCGGCTGGTGTACGGCACGGTGTATGTTACGTAATTCGGCGTCTGCCCAGCGCCAGGCAGGGAGAAGTTGGCAAGTGGTGCAGGCGGATTAACCGTGATCGCGGCTCCGATAAGCGTGATGCGCGCTAACAGATTTACCCACAGCAACAGGGTGATTATGGCAGCAAAGGGCGCCAGTAATGGATTTCCAGAAACTGAACTTACTGCGGTTGTTCCCAGCAGGCGCAAGACACCAGACCCCACACCCATCACCACTCCGCCGATTAGGAGGTCTTTACGCGGGGCGCGCACCCCGGCCATAATACGGAATAAGAAAATCGCCACTGCGGCGTCTACCAAAATACCCAGGGCAAAGGCAAAGATCTGCGCGACAGTATCTGCGAAACCGCCACCGAAGACGGCGAGGATTTCATCGGCAAAAAACGTGGCGCCGGCAGTAAGCAAGATACCGACCAGAGCCCCCGCACCTAAAATCAGGAAGCCAAATAGATCCATCAACTTTGCGGTGAAAAAATTGCCCGGGAGCCGGCTGATTCCGGCCATCGCTTGAATCGCGGAGCGCAAGGATCCCATCAAGGAAAGCGCTGACCACAGCAGTACTAGTGCAGAGATAATCGTGGCCGGATTTAGCAAGTTATCCAAAATCAAAGCGTCGGGGCTAACTAAGCCCTCCGGGTGTTGCTGAGTTTTCAGCACTCCCGGCAATGCTTCATTTACTTTCGCAACCATGCTGGTGCGCAGCTGTTCATTGCCACCCAATACGTAGGAAAACGCCGTCAGCCCGAGCGTGAGTGCCCCCGCAACGGCAAATAACGCCGAATAGGCGATACCGCCAGAAAGCAGTGCCCCCCGAGCTGCCCCATAGCGTTGCATCGCGCGCACCAAGCGCAGCCCCATAATGCTCGCGATTATTTTAGTTATCTGGTTTTCTTTGGCAGCCATCTTCACCCCAGCTGGTAAGTAATACAAAGCGGCGCATGGTCGGACCAGCGCGTATCATAACTATCGGCTCGATCCACCTCAGCCGAAACGGCTGTTTCGGCTAGCTGAGGAGTGGCCATCTGGTAGTCAATTCGCCAACCGGCGTCATTGTCGAAAGCTCGCCCACGCTGTGACCACCACGTATAGGGGCCCTGTTCCGCACCAACTAACTGACGATGCACATCCACCCAGCCGCGCTGCCCAAACCAATCATCCAAATATGCGATTTCGCGGTCCAAGACGCCAGCAGTTTTATTGTGGTTGGACTTGTAGTTCTTGATATCCAGTGCAGTGTGCACAATATTAAAATCGCCTGCCACCAGCACTCTGCCATGCTGTTGTTGCAGCTCATCAAGCCGCAAAGCCACCCGGTCTAAATGGGCGTACTTCGCCGCCATCTTCTGTTCGTCATCTGCGACCCCAGAGTGCAGGTATGCCGAGACCACCACCGTATCCACTTCCGGCAGGTAAACCTCCACCCAACGGCCCGTGTCCACCGGTGGTTCGGCGTCATCCGATAGGCCACTAGCCAATCCAATCTGAGTTTTTCCGACCTCAATGCCGGGGCGCACCGCTACCGCAACCCCAGCTCGCCCCTTAAGCTCAGCGGCTTGCTGGACCACCTGAAAATCTTCTAGTATTTCGGCGGTCAGTTCTTCTGGCGCACGCACCTCTTGGAGCAGCAGTACATCAGGTTGACGCTGGGCAACCCAGTCCAGCATTCCTTTGCGCACCGCAGCCCGAATGCCGTTTACATTGCAGGTCGCCACCAGCATAGAAACTCCTTATACCTAGAATCAGAGGAACAATAGCTAACACCAGAGCCTAATCGTAGAGCCAGCTCCTCGCTTTGGAGCTGAGTTCCGGCCCGATATTTTTAAGCTAGTTCAGGCGTTGTGCTGTTTCTACCACGTTCACTAGTAGCATTGCGCGCGTCATCGGCCCTACCCCGCCTGGGTTCGGACTCAAGTATCCAGCCACTTCCGCTACCGCGGGATCCACATCACCAAAAATTTTCGACTTTCCAGTTTCAGGATTAATTCGACGCGTTACCCCGACATCGAATACCGCTGCACCCGGTTTAACCATATCGGGGGTCAGCTGGTGTGCCACTCCAGTAGCCATAACTATGATGTCGGCACGTGCCGTATGTTCCGCTAGGTCACGAGTACCAATATGGCAGCCATCTACCGTGGAATTGATTGACTGATGTGCCAGTAACAGCGTCAGCGGCCGGCCCACGGTTTGCCCTTGACCAACCACACATACATTGGCGCCGTCCCAATTGACACCCGCACGCCGGCCCAGCTCTACAATGCCCCGCGGAGTACACGGCAATGGTGCAGTGAACGGCTCCGTGGTATTCGCGGCCAAGCGCCCGACGTTAATCGGGTGCAGCCCATCTACATCTTTATCCGGATCGATTGCTTCCAGCACTTTCTTGGTGTCCACACCTGCGGGAAGCGGCAGCTGCACAATGAAGCCAGTACACCCGGGCGCCTGGTTGAAGTAATCGACTGCTGCCAAAATTTCAGCAGTAGTGGAATTACCAGGTAGCTCGATCCGCATAGATTCGATGCCTACATCGGCACAATCTCGGTGTTTGCCGTTCACATAGATTCGTGAACCGGGATCATCGCCCACCAAAATAGTGCCGAGACCTGGAGTTATTCCCGACGCACGCAGCTGCGCTACTGCGGTGGTTAGCTCGTGCTTTATTGCCGCCGCAGTAGCTTTACCATCAAGTTTGATAGCAGTCACAGCTATGCCTCAGTGGCCGCAGTACCGTGAATCTGGTCAAGTTCCGGATAAAGCGGGAACTTTTCCGCTAGCGCTGCCGTCCGTGCTCGCAGCGCCGGAATATCGGCGTCTTTCCCATCCCGCAGGGCAACTGCAATCACGTCAGCTACCTCAGCAAATTCCGGCGCAGCAAAACCGCGGGTAGCGAGCGCTGGGGTGCCAATTCGCAAACCGGAAGAAACTGCCGCCGGGCGCGGATCAAACGGAACCGAGTTGCGATTGATAGTGATACCCACTTCGTGCAGTAGATCTTCGCCTTCTTTGCCGTCCAAACCGGCGTCGCGCAGATCCACCATCACCAGATGTACATCCGTGCCGCCAGTTACCAGGGAAATTCCGGCGTCTTGCATATCGGGCTGTAGTAGGCGGTTGGCGAGGATTTGCGCACCTTCTAGCGTGCGTTCCTGCCGTTCTTTGAACTCTGCCGACGCCGCCACCTTCAGAGCCACCGCCTTTGCCGCAATCACGTGCATCAGCGGGCCACCTTGCTGACCAGGGAATACCGCCGAATTAAGCTTCTTAGCCAGCTGGGTATCCCGCGACAGAATCATGCCAGAACGCGGACCGCCGATCGTCTTGTGGATAGTGGATGTTACGACGTCGGCATACGGCACTGGGTTCGGGTGCAATCCTGCTGCTGCCAAACCCGCAAAGTGCGCCATATCCACCCACAGGTAGGCGCCCACTTCGTCGGCAATCTCGCGGAAAGCGGCAAAATCTAGGTGGCGCGGATACGCGGACCAACCCGCAATAATCAGCTTGGGGCGTTCCCGCAGCGCAATCTCCCGCACATCTTCCATGTGAATCCGGAAATCTTCTTTGCGAACTTCATAGGGGACCACATTGAAATTTTTGCCCGAGAAGTTGATCTTCATGCCGTGGGTGAGGTGCCCGCCATGATCCAGCTTCAGCCCCATCACGGTATCGCCGTGATCCACCAAGGCGTGGTAGATCGCAGCGTTCGCCTGTGCGCCCGAGTGCGGCTGCACATTTGCATACTCGGCGCCGAACAGGGATTTTGCTCGTTCGATTGCGAGTTCTTCAGCTACGTCCACCCATTCACAGCCACCGTAGTAGCGGCGCCCGGGGTAGCCTTCCGCGTATTTATTGGTAAGCACCGAGCCCTGAGCCTGCAGCACGGCGCGCGGGACAAAGTTTTCCGAAGCGATCATTTCCAGCATATTGCGCTGGCGATCAAGTTCCTTGTTCAGGACTTCAGCAATTTCTGGATCCAGTTCTGCAATGTTCTGGTTCAGCATGTCAGCCATGGGTTAACCTCCACATCACGGAGCGCGGGATGCGCTCGCATCCTTCACCGCTTGCCCAGGCGTACGACCCGCGGTTTCTGTTAGCGCCGCTCCCTGGTGGTAGGCCACCTGCGCCAGTTGCGACATGGGGATTATATCGCAGCATCCGGGTTTGAGGTGGCGGCGTGAGCTACAACGCCGTCTGCAGATTTGGGCGCGAATCCACTTAGCCGCAGTTTTCCATTATCCTGATGAGGTGAGTACTGAGAAATTGACTATCACTGTTTCCTGCCCAGACAAACCCGGAATCACCTACGCGATTACCGGTCTGTTGGCTTCGGTGGGCGGCAATATCATGGAATCCCAACAGTTCAATGACGCCGAATCCGGGCTGTTCTTTGTGCGGATTGAGGCGATGGTCCCCGGCGGGCGCGCCACGATTGAGAACGCTTTCGCCCAACTGGCAGAGAACCACGGGATGACGTATCAAATTTCAGAAACTGCGCAGACGATGCGCACCCTCATCATGGTTTCCAAAGAGGGGCACTGCTTGACTGATCTGCTGTCAAAGCAGTTAGAGGGCCGCCTCCCGATCGAAGTAGTTGGTGTGGTATCCAACCATGAGGTGCTGCGCCCAGTAGCAGAGTTCTACAATGTCGATTTCATTCATATCCCGATCACGAAAGACACCAAACCGCAGGCGGAAGCCCAGTTGCTGCAGATAATTGCTGAGCGCAATGTGGAATTAGTGGTTCTCGCCCGCTACATGCAGATTCTTTCCGCAGAGTTTTGCGAGAAGATGGCCGGTAACCTGATCAATATCCATCACTCTTTCTTGCCGTCATTTAAGGGTGCGCGCCCCTATGCGCAGGCACATCAGCGCGGGGTAAAACTGATCGGCGCTACCGCACACTACGTCACCTCTGATCTAGACGAAGGCCCAATTATTGAGCAGGGCGTAGTGCGTGTTTCGCACGACGATTCTGTTGCAGAACTTATGGCTCTGGGGGCAGACGTCGAACGGCAAGTCCTGTCCCAAGCGGTGCGCTGGCATTCACAACATCGCGTGCTATTGAATGGTGCCCGTACTGTGATTTTCCAGTAGCACCCCGTTTTATGCTGCTTCTCTCTCTCCCCCCCCCCCGAAATTTTCCCGATCTAGTTCCGCAATCCAAGGATTTCCTCATCCCAAGGATTTCCTGATTTAAGTTCCTCTAGCCCAAGCTCTCAGGTGGTCTTTAGATGTCGATAACTACTCTGCAAATGTCCAACCTCGTCCCACAGGTGATAGCCCAGTTCGTCGATGCCTACGGCTACGAACCGGATGGAGTGTGGGCAGCACCTGGGCGAGTAAATCTGATCGGAGAACACACCGACTACAACGCTGGGTTGTGCCTGCCGATTGCGCTCCCCCACCGCACCTATGTGGCATATGCCGCACGAGAAGACACCCAGATACGCGCACTGTCCATGCAATTCCCCGATGCGCCCTGGGAAGGCAATATAAAACAGATCGCCCCCGGGAAAGTTTCTGGCTGGGTGTCCTACGCCTTAGGGGTGGCGTATCCACTCGGAATTGAACACGGCTTTGATGTAGTTTTTGCTTCCGATGTGCCAGAGGGTGCCGGGCTATCCTCTTCAGCTGCCGTGGAATGCGCCATGGCACTGGCCCTATGCAATACCGCGGAAATAACCATGCCGCAGCGGCGCGAACTAGCCCTAGCTGCACAGCGGGCTGAAAATGAAGTGGCCGGTGCGGCGACTGGTGGGCTGGATCAAATGGCCTCCCTGCTGACTACTGACGGGCATGCCCTGTGGCTGGACTGCGCTGACTGGTCTACCCAGTTAATCCCGTTCGATTTGGCAGCTGCCGGACTGCAGCTGCTAGTTATTGACACCCAGGCGCCCCACCAACTGGTGGATTCCGAGTATGCCCAACGCCGTGAGCTGTGTGAACGCGCTGCTGCAGAGCTGGGATTGCCTAATCTGCGCGCTGCTGAGCTGGCAGATCTAGCTCGGCTTGATGCCGAAATGCAGCCCTATGTGCGGCATGTGATCACCGAAATTGATCGGGTGCGGCAAGTAGCAGATTTGTTGACTGCGGGCGAAATTCGCAAAATTGGTCCACTTTTTGATGCTTCTCATAATTCTTTGCGCGATGACTACCGGGTCAGCAGTGCCGAGCTAGACCTGGCAGTTGACACCGCGCGAGCACATGGCGCGCTCGGGGCGCGCATGACTGGCGGTGGCTTCGGCGGCTCCGCTATTGCCTTAGTGGCGGCATCTGATTCAGAAAATATTGCCAGTGCGATAGCAAATGCATTTGCTGCACACGGATACAATGCGCCAAAGTTCTTGCCCACTTGGGCAGCAGCTGGCGGCGGAAAGGTCGAATAATGCAACCAGGTATTGCTCGCGCAGCCGAAAAAATGCGCCAAGACGGCGCCAGTGAACGTGCCCTGCGTGTTTTCACCAACTATGCCAACTGGATAGAACAGGGAGTAACCGGTTTAATTCCAGAAGCTGAAATTGAACCGATTACGGACGTCTTCCAACCTAACGGGGAAACTAGTACTGCCGAAGATAACGCCGCACTGGAGCAGACCGTCGTCGTCAAACTCAATGGCGGTCTGGGCACGTCCATGGGAATGGAACAGGCGAAATCGCTGTTGCCAGTGCGTGACGGCCTCACGTTTTTGGATATTATCTGCGGGCAAATCCGGCATGTGCGGGAGAGCCGCGGCGTGCGACTACCGCTGATTTTCCTGAACTCATTCCGCACTCAAGCGGACACCTTGGCGGCACTGCCAGCAGATATTCTAGTTCCTGATCTCCCGATCGATATGGTGCAGGGGCGTGAGCCCAAGCTGCTAGTGGACTCATTGGAGCCAGTGAGCTGGCCGGCTGCCCCGGAGTTGGAGTGGTGCCCGCCAGGGCACGGCGACATCTACACTGCCATGTTGGATTCCGACCTAGTGGAACTGTTGCTGGCGCAGGGGTACAAGTATTTGATGTCGTCCAACTCGGACAATCTGGGGGCAACGCCGTCTGCTGAATTAGCTGGGTGGTTTGCGAGGTCTGGTGCGGATTATGCGCCGGAGGTGTGTTTGCGCACGCCAGCTGACCGGAAGGGGGGCCACCTAGCTATCCGAAAGGCGGATGGTCGCACTATCTTGCGCGATACGGCGCAGACTCCGCCAGCTGATATGGACTACTTTACCGACGAAACCGTGCACCCCTACTTCCACACCAACAACTTGTGGTTCAACTTGGAATCCTTACACGAGCTGCTGAAGCGCACGGATGGCTTGCTGGAGCTGCCGCTAATCAAGAACCAGAAGAACGTAGATCCTACTGATCCCGATTCGCCGCAGGTCTATCAAATTGAATGTGCCATGGGCGCAGTGGTGGAGAAGTTTGCCAATGTGCAACCAGTATTGGTAGGGCGGGAGCGGTTCTTGCCAGTAAAGACCACTTCGGATTTACTGCTGCTGCGCTCCGACTTCTATCAAATGCAACCGGATTTCCGGATAACCACGGAGCGGGATGACGTACCCCGGGTGCAGCTCGACCCGAAATACTACAAAACTATCGCGCAATTTGAGCAGCGTTTCCAGCAGATTCCGAGTCTGCGGGAAATAACCTCGTTGCAGGTAACTGGGGATATGTACTTTAACGAGCCGATGCAGTTAAGCGGAGATGTGGTGCTGCAGGGATAGGGCTAGCTGCCCCAGCTGGCCTTCGCCGCCCCCAGCGCACTCCGGCGGCCTGAACCACCAGAACGCTATAGATATAGTTTTGTTTTTGATATACCAAATCAAAAACCATATCTATAGCAAATTGGCTGTGCGCACCATAGAACACCGCCACAAACCGGTTATTCCGCTAAGAAAAACTGCTTATCCGCGCTAAAAACTGCTTATCCGCGCTAAGTACCCAAGTTCGGTCCATAATTGCCACGCAAAACGGGGGCTGACTCTAACTAGAGTCAGCCCCCGTTGCTACTTGATTAGTTAATTCTTACCGCTGGCTACTTGATCAAGTAATACTTACCCGACCAGCACTCGATCAATTAGCTACTTGCCCGGTAAGCACTGATTAGTTATTACTTATCAATTAGCTCGACAAGCGATTGCTAGCTCAGCCAGCAATCGCATTGACCAGCTAGCCAGCGATCGCTATTTGACCGGCTAGCCGGGCAACTGCTATTTAACCAGCTAACTATTTGATCAGGCCCAGCGCCCGCACAGTATCCAGCTCGCCCTGTGCAGCTGCTGCATTCTTCTTAATACCTGCTGCAGTAGTCTCAGAAAGTTCCAGACCTTCTACGATCTCCCAGTCGCCACCATTGGACGTGACCGGCACACCGTAGATCAAGCCCTCTGGGATGCCATAGTGCGAGCCATCCGCGTAGATAGCTGCCGTGGTCCAGTCACCTTCAGGCGTGCCATTTACCCAGTTGTATACATGGTCAATAGCTGCTGAAGCTGCCGAAGCAGCCGAGGAAGCACCACGAGCTTCGATGATTGCTGCGCCGCGCTTCGCAACCGTCGGCACGAAGTAGTCATCCAGCCACGCTGCATCCACCAGCTCAGTTGCCGGTTTGCCGTCTACTGTGGCGAAAGAAATATCTGGATACTGGTCAGCAGAGTGGTTACCCCACACAATGACCTTCTTAATATCGGCAATCTTGGCGTTCGTCTTAGCAGCCAACTGCGATACCGCTCGGTTGTGATCAAGGCGCATCATCGCAGTGAATCGGCTCTTCGGCACATCCGGTGCGCTCTGCATAGTAATAACCGCATTGGTGTTCGCCGGGTTACCAACTACCAAAATACGCACGTCATCTGCAGCGTGGTCATTGATGGCCTTGCCTTGCGGCCCAAAAATACCGCCATTAGCTTCGAGCAGGTCAGCACGTTCCATGCCCTTAGTACGCGGCCGCGACCCTACCAACAAGCCCACGTTCGTGCCGTCAAATGCCTTGTTGGCATCATCGAAAATGTTTACCTCATCGAGCAGCGGAAAAGCTCCATCCGCCAATTCCATCGCAGTGCCCTCGGCCGCCTTAAGCGCCGGAGTGATTTCCAGCAGGTTCAACCGAACTGGCACATTTGGCCCCAAAAGTGCGCCTGAGGCGATGCGGAACAGCAGTGCATATCCAATGTTTCCAGCGGCACCAGTGACAGTGACGGTTACTGGCTTCTGAAGTTCTGCCATGTGTGTTAACTCCTTCGTAGCGTATTTTGTGTGTGAGCATTTGTTCTCACACAGCTACTTCTAACATTACCCCTTGATCGGCTCAGCTCCCCAAATTACTGGCACACTGCACGTGAGACGGTAAAAATTTCTCTGCCAGCGCGTAATTTTGAATTTAAGCGCGCTAAATGGACCTGTTGATCTACGCGCACTAAAGGAAACTAGCGATATGCTGGCTACAAGTGGTACCCGCCACAAAAGCAGAAAATCCAGAAAATCCCGTTCTAAATTCGACAGTCTGCCCTGGCCGTGCATGACCACTGCAGCAAAAGGCTCAAATAACAGCCTCAAATAACAGCAAAATCTAAAATATACAGCAAAGGCTTAAATACGTAGCTGGCTCCGCTAATAACGCTGGAGTTCTCAATAGTCAATAACAATAGTTGGTGATGCTCATGCAGAACTACAAAAATTCTCCTTGGGTTATTGCCAGTGCCGTGCTGTGGGCGGTAGCCGCTATCGGCGTGGTGTTCGGATTCTATACGGCGTTTTTTTACGACGGCGTAATCCCACATCTGATTCCATTTTCCGCAGCTAGCCTGGTGGGCGCGTTAGTTAGCGTTAGTACTTTAGCCACCAAGAAACCCCACCCGGTACCAGCAGTGGTTGGGCTGCTCCTAATGGCGCTAGCTCCCACTGGATTTTTCTGGATCGGCAACATTGCCGCACTAGTTGGCGCAGTGGTCTGCGGAATTGGGTTCCACAAGGCAACTGCTCACTAGCCCAACGCGATTAACTGTATTAGGCCCAGCATGCTTCCAGCTCAAACTGGGATAATGCCAGGCACAATCTATCTGCTAATTAGCCACCTGCCCGCTAATTAACCGCATGCCCGCTCCGTCAATTAGCAGCATATCCGCCACAGCAATTAGCATCATGCCCGCAAATTAGCGGCCTACCGGCGGCGCTTGGATAGTACTCGATGAGCCCGCGAGTAGATTGATCCCCCTGTGCCAAGGCCGCAGCGTCCCCAGCTACCGGCGGTGCTTGCGATAGTACTCGATGAGCCCGCGGGTAGATTGATCTTCCTGTGCCAAGGCCGCAGCATCCCCAGCTACCGCAGCTGTCAAGGCATTCGCCATTGCCTTACCGAGTTCCACTCCCCACTGATCGAAAGAGTTAATCCCCCACACCACACCTTGCACGAATGTGATGTGTTCATACAGCGCAATGAGCTGCCCCAGCACCGACGGCGTCAGACTCGGGGCCATAATTGACGTAGTGGGCTTGTTACCAGGGAAAACCCGCGCAGACACTAGTTCCTCAGCCACGCCTTCGGCGCGCACTTCTGCTTCAGTCTTACCAAATGCCAATGCCTTGGTCTGGGCAAAGAAATTCCCCAGGAACAGTTCATGTTGGTCTGCATTGCCATCCACCAGCGGATACACCGGATTGGCAAATGCAATGAAGTCCGCTGGCACCAACTGGGTCCCCTGGTGAATAAGTTGATAGAACGCGTGCTGACCGTTGGTGCCCGGTTCTCCCCAGAACACTTCGCCCGTAGTAGAGGTAACGGGCGAACCGTCCCACCGCACTCGCTTACCGTTCGATTCCATCGTCAGCTGCTGCAAATAGGCCGGGAACCGGTGGAGATACTGCGAATATGGCAATACCGCGTGAGTGGCAGCTCCGAGGAAATTACTGTAAAACACATTGAGCATGCCCAACAGCAACGGCACATTGCGCTCCGCTGGGGCGGTCCGGAAATGCACATCCATCATGTGGAATCCCGCCAGGAAATTCTGGAAAGACTGCGGCCCAATGGCGATTGCCAACGAAGTGCCGACGGCGGAGTCCACCGAGTAGCGGCCGCCCACCCAGTCCCAGAACCCAAAGGCATTTTCTGGGTCAATCCCGAACGCTGCCACTTCTGCCAAATTGGTAGATACCGCGATGAAGTGTTTTGCGACGGCGCCCTCAGTAGGCGCACCTTGGGCAGCGAGTTTTTCCAGCAGCCAGGTGCGAGCCTGCCGAGCATTCGTAAGAGTTTCTAGGGTGGTGAAGGTCTTTGACGCCACGATAAACAGTGTGGTTTCCGGATCCACATCTTTCAGGGTTTCCCCCAGGTCAGTGGGGTCAATATTGGAGATGAACCGGCAGGTAATTCCGGGTTGCACATAGGGTTGCAAAGCTTCATAAGCCATCACTGGGCCCAGGTCAGAGCCGCCAATACCGATATTGATGATCGTGGTCAGGGGCTTCCCCGTCACGCCCCGCCACTGTCCAGAACGAACTTTATCCGCAAATTCGTAAATCCGGTGCAAGGTCTCGTGTACATCGGCACTAACGTCCTGACCAGATACCGTCAGTTCTTCGCCTTCTGGCGCGCGCAAGGCGGTATGCAGGACGGCACGGTTTTCACTGACATTGACGCGTTCCCCGCGGAACATGGCTTCCCGCCGTTCCGCAACGCCCACTTGCTGTGCCAAGTCAATAAGCGCCTGTTTAATTTCGTTGGTCAGATAGCTTTTTGAGAGGTCTACGTATAGATCGCCAGCAGAAAAGGTGAGGTCAGCAGTGCGATTGAGGTCAGTGGCGAACCAGGAGCGGAAATCTACGTTTAACTGGTCGCGCAGTTCAGTTAGCCGCTGCCAAGCGGGAGTCTGGGTGGCATCTACTGGAACGGACATCGTATCCCCCTGTCATCCGGTGAAATTCCGTTATCAGTGTAGAGCGTGACGCCGGCCCCCGCCAACAGCACCAACCGCAAGCTCCAGTTAAACGACTACCACAGCAAAATGCAGTGCAGTTAGTAGCGGAAATATGTTCGCTGGCGATACTTAATTTGCCCCCACTGACTTGCTACTCAACTGATTGTGGCAAGATGGTTATGGATGAAATTTTGCTCAGCTTTTCTTAGGAGAACTGCATGAACGGTGGCAAAAAAGCCGGTACTGGTGTCCGAATTGGCATATTGACTTCTGGCGGTGACGCACAGGGGATGAACGCCACCGTCCGCGCTGTGGTTCGCACAGCGTTGCAGATGGGCGCGGAACCCTATGCGGTGCGCGAAGGCTGGCGCGGCGCAGTTGAAGGTGGCGACCTGATCCAAAAAATGGATTGGGGCTCGGTCTCCGGTATTCTGAGCTCTGGCGGCACCGCAATTGGCACTGCCCGCAGTGATGCATTCCGCGAGCGCCACGGCTTAAAAGCTGCGGTGAAGAATATGGTGCAAAACGGCATAGACCGATTGGTAGTAATCGGCGGTGACGGCACTTTGATGGGCGCGGATGAGCTGCGCGAAATGTGGCCAGAATTGCTGGCAGAACTTGCCGCAGACGGCGAAATTACCCCAGAGCAAGCGGAAACCCACGAGAAGCTGCGCCTGGCCGGCGTCGTTGGATCTATTGATAACGACTTAGTGGGCACGGATATGACGATCGGCGCGGACTCAGCACTGCACCGCATTATCACTGCGATTGATGCCATTTCCTCCACGGCGGCCTCACACCAGCGCACTTTCATTATTGAAGTTATGGGACGGCGCTGTGGCTATTTGGCACTGATGAGCGCGATTGCCGGCGGTTGCGACTACGTCTTTGTGCCGGAGCTACCCCCGGAAGAGGGCTGGGAAGATGCCATGTGCGAAAAACTGCGTCTGGGCCGGGAGAACGGGCGCCGCGAGTCTATGGTGATTGTCTCGGAGGGAGCCACTGACCGAGCTGGTGAGCCGATTACGGCGCAGCGCATTTCTGATGTGATCGCGGAGCGGCTGGGCGAAGAACCGCGGATCACTGCACTGGGGCACGTGCAGCGGGGTGGTAAGCCCTCTGCATATGACCGCTGGATGCCCACTTTGCTGGGATACACCGCCGCTCGGGACATGATCTTGGCGGATGCAAATACTGAGCCCACTATTATCGGCACTCGCAACAACCGCATTGTGCGCCTACCGATGATGGAAGCAGTGCAGAACACTCGCGCCGTTAAGACCTACCTCAAGGACGGCAACTGGGAAGAGGCTATTAATTCCCGCGGGTCGAGCTACCGGGAAATGTTGAACGTCTTTGAGACACTGTCCTATCCGGTGGCGCCAGAGCCACAGCCGGGACAGCCGCGGGTGGGTATTATCCACGCCGGCGGGCTCGCCCCAGGCATGAACCCTGCCGCCCGGGCAGCCGTAAAACTTGGACTGGATAGCGGCTTTGAGATGGTTGGTATTGAGGGTGGCTTCCCGGGCTTGATGGCGGGGAAGATTCGCCCGCTGCAGTGGACGGACGTGGAAGGCTGGGCGGAAGACGGCGGTGCTGTGCTTGGCACCCGGCGCACGATACCGGATGTAGATGACTTCTATTCCCTCGGGCGCGCTATTGAAGAGGCCAAGCTGGACGCTTTGCTGATTATTGGCGGCTACAACGGCTATAAAGTCGCCTATGAGATGGTGAAAGAACGGGACCGCTACCCCGCTTTCCACATTCCGATTGTGTGCGTGCCGGCTACGATTGATAACAATATGCCGGGCTGTGAGCTCTCAATTGGGGTGGATACCGCGCTGAATAATAACACTGAAGTTATTGACCGGATTAAGCAATCGGCATCAGCATCGCGCCGGTGTTTCGTGGCCGAAACTATGGGGCGCAAGAATGGTTATTTGGCGCTGATGAGTGCAATTTCCACTGGTGCAGAGCAAGTTTATCTGTATGAGACGGGCATTACCTTAGCGCAGCTAGCGGCGGATACGGCCCGGATGATTGCCGCATTTGAGGCGGGCCGGCGGCTGTATTTGGTAGTGCGGAATGAGAAGGCCTCGGACTACTACACCGCCGATTCACTCTGCCAGATATTTGAAGAAGAGGGCGGCAACCTGTTCGATGTGCGCCCCGCGATTATCGGTCACTCCCAGCAAGGTGGCAGCCCCTCACCATTTGACCGCACCCATGCGGTGCGGCTGGTATCTAAGGCAATTTCGGAGTTACAGCGGCTGCTGCAGGACAATAAGCCAGGGGCAGTACATGTAGGCGTAGAAGCCGGCGGGCTAGTTTCCTACCCCATCTCCCATATGGCGGAACTGATCGATCTCAAGACTCGCCTCCCCTATGACCCGTGGTGGGGTGGCTTGAAAGACGTTGTCTATGTAGTTTCTGATCCCATGTTTGAAAAGGAACTGCAAGACCTGCCCATGCTGGCTGGCACAGCAGACGACGACGCCGAATAGTTAGCTCACGACACTGCCGGAGTGGCAGCCCAGGAGGCTAATAACAGCACCGCCAGTGCCAAGATCAGATAGGTAGCTACGTCCACTTTCCGACTGCGAATCACCGGAACTTTTCCCTCTGGCAAAAATGCTCGTGCCCCCGCCATAACCACGAGCGTTACCCCAATCGCATAGGTAGCTAGCTGGGCACTCCAGAGAAATGCTCCTGCTACTAGCGCTAGTGTCCACAACACTATTGCTAAGTAGTAGCGTTTTTTGGGGAAGTGGTTCTGCGGCATAGTACTTGCTCTCAGTGTGCGAAGTGGCGAGTTCCGGTGAGGTACATGGTTATGCCTGCCCGCTGAGCAGCCGCAATGACTTCCTGATCCCGGATAGATCCACCTGGTTGTACCACCGCGCGCACTCCTGCTTGTGCCAACACTTCAAAACCATCTGCAAACGGGAAGAAGGCATCAGAAGCGGCCACTGCACCGCGGGCACGTTCTGGAGCTGGCTCAGTATCGGCGACTTTACCAAGCGTATTGGCACGCTCTACTGCGAGTCGGCAAGAATCTACCCGATTAACTTGGCCCATGCCTATTCCGACGGTGGCACCCTCACTAGCCAATAGAATCGCATTGGATTTCACGGAACGCACGGCGCGCCAAGCAAACTCTAGGTCAGCCAAAGTAGCGGCGTCGGCAGCTTCCCCAGCCACTAACTGCCAGTTTTCCGGGCTATCCCCGGCAGCGTCAATCTGGTCAGTATCTTGCACTAATAGCCCACCGGAGATCGGAAGCAGCTGCCGTTCATCAGCTTGCGGATCTACTTTTAAGATCCGCAGGTTCTTCTTCTCCTGCAACAGTTCTAGTGCTGCCGGCTCGAAATCTGGGGCGGAAATAACTTCAGTAAAAATCGGGCGCACTTGCTGTGCCAGCGCCAAAGTGACCGTGCGGTTTGCTGCAATAACGCCCCCATACGCCGACTGCGGATCGCAAGCATGGGCTTTAGCATGTGCTTGGGCAATATCTGTTGCAATACCGATTCCACACGGGTTAGCGTGCTTAATCACGGCTACACACGGCTCGCTGTGGTCATAGGCAGCGCGAATTGCTGCATCCGTATCTTGGTAGTTGTTGTAGCTCATCTCTTTGCCGCCCAACTGAGTAGCATTAGCTAACCCGCCGGCACCAGTGGTGTACAGGGCGGCTTTCTGATGCGGGTTTTCGCCATACCGCAGTTCATAAGCCAGTTCCCAAGCCCCACCAACGAACTTGGCGGGATCTTGCCCAGCAACTTCCCGTGCAGTCCACTGTGCTACTGCCACATCGTAACTAGCCGTATGGGCAAAAGCTGCTGCCGCTAATTCTGCCCGGGTCTCTAGGTCAAAGCCGGTGGCAGCGGCGTCAATAACTCGCTGGTAGTTTGCCGGGTCTACTACCACGGCTACCGAGCGGTAATTCTTAGCAGCGGCGCGCACCATAGTGGGACCGCCAATGTCGATTTGTTCTACGCACTCGTCCACACTGGCGCCTGAAGCCACGGTTTGCGTAAACGGATAGAGATTCACTACCACCAGATCAATCGGGGTTATCTCAAGTTCTTCCAACTGCGCTAAATGGGTATCTAGTTCTCGGTTAGCCAATATGCCACCGTGAACTTTCGGGTGTAGTGTCTTGACTCGACCGTCAAAGCACTCGGGGAATCCAGTAACTTCATCTACCGGGGTGACTGGAATACCAGCCGCCTGGATTTTTGCGGCGGTGGATCCAGTGGAGACTATTTCGCAGCCTGCGCTGTGCAAGGCCTGAGCTAGCTCCTCCACTCCAGTCTTGTCATATACAGATATCAATGCGCGCCGAAACGGAATAGTCACTAGTTCTCCTCAATGAAGTTGCTACCTAACCAGGTTAGCGCAGCAGCGCGATGCGCCACGGTGATTGGGCGCGAGCTGTGCCTCACTACTTGCTGAGTTTTCCGCTGCCGCAGCCCCCAGATCGGCGCCTATATCGGCAGTTACCCATTACCAGTATCAGCACCGGCATCATCACCAATATCGGTGCTACCAGCAGCCTCCGGATTGGCTGACTTTTTCTGGGATTTGCTGCGATTTTGCACCGCAGCAACTGCCTGAGTTTTCTGACGCTGCACATAGGCAATCGTAGTGGGATGTGCGGTTACCGCTCCCAGTAAAAATGGCGCCGCAATTAACCCCAAGGTAGCTAGAAAAATTAGCTCCGGGCGCGGCCCTATTTCTGCCATCCGCCCCGGCCCAATTGCGCCACCGGACAGCAGCGCCCACACTGCATTGCCAAGTGCCAATACCACTCCGGCCACAGCGGTGCGGCTAGTCAGGGCAGCCAGCGGTGTTACGGCGTCATCCTGTTTGGTCAACCGCCACGTGCGCACTGCACCGGCTATCAAAGCCAATACCGCCACTAGCGCCAATACCGCCGGAACCTTCGTTCCCACCTGCGGCAGAGCCCCCAATATCGGGAATGCCGGCAGCGGGCCAGCAGTAGTTCCCAGCGCACTGAAGTTGGTGTTCGCCCCAATCGCGAATCCCGGACCGAGCAGCCATGCCGCCACCCAGGCCAGCAAATTTGGTATATAGCTAAGCTGCAGCAATGCCAAACCGATTACGCCGTCTACCCCGGCAAGATAGCTGGAATGAATATCGCCGATGCGCGCCGCGCCGAGCAACAGCATCAACACCGCCGTCACCGCAACCAATCCGCCAAAAACAACAACCATCCAACGCAAAGGCTGGCGCACTGCCCGCAGAAATTGATATGCCGGATACGCTGCGAGAAGTTGCTCGTGTGCACTTGCCAGCGCAGCAATCCCAAATAGCGCCGCTGAGCCGAACAATGCCGGCCACCAGGTACCATCGGGGCGAGTGGCGAGGGCTAAAATTAGCACCACTGCGGTAGGCGTTCCGGCAGCTATTCCCACTTCCTGCCAGGTAGAAATTTCGTGCTTACTGAAAAGGCGATAAGCAATCCAACCGGTGAGCAAGGTAAGTGTAAGTGGAATGATTCCAATTGCCGTTTCGTCTATCTGTTGGTTAGCGCCGAAAATACTGAGCCACCAGCCGCTGGCAAATCGAGCGGCATCCTGCCATTGCACGGTGCCAAGCATAGGAGCCGCGGCACTTACTGCGTAGAACAGCAGCATTATCGAAATTATCACTACCCAGAGCACCGTGGGCAGCACAACAGCGCTGCGCACCAGGCGCAGGTAGTTCGGCTTAGTAGTTTCGTCCATTAGCTTCTATCGTGACGCTTGGGCCCTGAGTAAGGGGACAGTTCTCGGCGGCGTGTCCTGCAGACGGCACACTCAGGCTACTGCAGTATCTCGCGTACCAGCGCTGCGGTTTGCGCCGGAGTTTTTCCGACTCGCACGCCCACTGCTTCGAGCGCAACTTTTTTGGCATCTGCCGTGCCCGCCCCGCCCGAGACGATTGCGCCGGCGTGCCCCATAGTTTTGCCTTCTGGCGCGGTGAAACCAGCAATATAGGCCACTACTGGTTTAGTCATATTTTCTTTGATGTACTGCGCGGCGCGTTCTTCGGCGTCTCCTCCAATTTCCCCGATCATCACTACTAGATCAGTTTCGGGGTCTGCCTCAAACGCGGCCAGTGCTTCGATATGGGTGGTGCCGATTACCGGGTCACCCCCAATACCAATGCAGGTGGAGAATCCGATATCCGATAGTTCGTACATCATCTGGTAGGTAAGGGTGCCGGATTTGGAAACCAACCCGATGCGACCAGGGCCGGTGACGTCCGGTGGCGTGATCCCTACGTTGGATTGCCCAGGGGTGATGACGCCGGGGCAGTTCGGACCAACTAGCTGCACGCCGCGTTCTTGGGCATAGGTGAAAAATTCTGCGGCATCTTGCGCCGGGATGCCCTCAGTAATGATCACCACCAGCCGCATCCCAGCATCTACTGCTTCCATAACTGCGCTCTTGGCAAAGGCCGGCGGCACAAATATCACTGATACCTCGGCACCGGTAGCATCCTTAGCGTCTGCCACTGTGGCATATACCGGAATAGACACCGTGTGTTGTTCCCGCGTCTCTTTCCCATAACCGATTGGGACGACGTCGAATCCTACCTCGGTGCCGGCTTTGCGCGGATTAGTACCAGCTACGATTTTCGTGCCTGCACCAAGCATGCGCGCAGTGTGTTTCCGACCTTCTGATCCGGTCATTCCCTGTACGATCACGCGGTCAGTTTCGGTAAGAAAGATAGCCATTTTATTCCCCTATTTCGCCAGTTCTGCTGCGCGTTCGGCGGCGCCGTCCATCGTGTCTACTTGGATGACTAGCGGGTGATTAGCTTCGGCCAGAATCTGCCGGCCGGCCGCCACATTATTGCCGTCTAACCGCACCACAATTGGTTTATTTGCTGCCGAGCCCAGTTCCGTTAAGGCAGTTACAATGCCGAGCGCGACCTGGTCACAGGAAGTGATGCCGCCAAATACGTTTACGAATACGCAGCGCACGTCCGGGTCAGACAGAATAACTCGCAGCCCGTTAGACATAACTTCGGCATTGGCGCCGCCGCCAATATCGAGAAAGTTTGCCGGGCCCACCGCGTATTTTTCGCCGGCATACGCCACCACATCCAGGGTGGACATCACCAATCCGGCCCCATTACCAATAATCCCCACCTGGCCACCGTCGAGCTTGACGTAGTTCAGCCCCAAGGCTTTAGCTTTGGCTTCCAGCGGGTCAGTTTCGCTGTTATCTACTAGCTCACCGTGCTCTGGTTGGCGGAAGCGCGCATTGTCATCCACCGTAACCTTGCCATCTAGCGCCAAAATTTCGCCATCTGGGGTAAGTACCAGTGGGTTTACTTCTACCAAAGTGGCATCCTCCGCCTGGAAAACTTGCCACAGCTGCTGCAATACCGGCTCAACTTGGCGAGCAACCGCAGCATCAAATCCAGCTGCCGCAGTTATCTCAGCAGCTTTTTCGGCGTCTAGCCCCACCAATGGGTTGATGGGAATTTTTGCTAGTGCTGCGGGGCGTTCCTTAGCAAGTTGTTCAATTTCCATTCCGCCTTCGGCCGAACACATCGCTAAATAGCGGCGGGCGGAGCGATCCAGCATGATGGAGAAATAGTATTCCGCAGCGATATCTGCCCCGGCAGCAATCAGCACTTTTCGCACCGAGTGCCCCTTGATGTCCATCCCTAAGATCGCTTCGGTCTTTTCCCGGGCTTCGGCGGCGCTACGAGCTAGTTTCACTCCGCCAGCTTTACCGCGCCCGCCAGTTTTCACTTGTGCTTTTACCACTAGCAACGGAGAGACTTCCAGCAGCTCAGTGGCAGCATTTTCTGCTTCTGCTCCACTAGTCACAACTTTGCTTCCCAGCACTGGCACGCCGTGTTTAGTGAACAGTTGCCGAGCTTGATATTCGTAGAGGTCCACGCGTGATCCTTCCGTTTCCGGGTTGGTGTGGTGAGTCACCTGCGGTTCGAGTCTACGCTAATTGCCAGTACTAACACCGGCTAAGCCAGCAATAATCAGCAAGTTTGCTATCCGCGATCAGCAGCGCCACTGCCATCGGCCACCGGCTTTCCAGTTTCCGGATCTACTTTGCGCTGCGCCGATAGTTCGCTAGCGAACTTCGCTATCTCATCTTGTACTAGCGCGCCATAGGCATTGGCTCCCGCAATAGAAGTATGGGTGGCATCCACTTGCAGCAAGTCCGGATTTTTGGTGGCAACGGCATGCCAGTCCACTAGCTGCACATTCGGGTACTCACTCGCTATCTGCTGCAGACGCTTATTGGCATCTTCGATGAAAGTAGACGGCGAATACAGATTTACCAAGAGGACCATCCGCTTGGGCCCCAGCAGATAGAGGGCCCGCCGGACATCCGCTTCATCAGGAACTCCCGCATTAGTACCGAAGTGCACAACCACTACCCGGCCTACTTGGTCATTTACTAGAGCATCGTGTACCCACTGCGGAGCATCTGACCATTTCAGATTGGATTCTGCCACCACCGTCATCCCGGGAATGGCAGCTTGTAAACCAGTTTTAGATGCTACCACCATGGAATCTCCAAGCGCAGTTATTTCCCCGTTCTCGGGGAAAGTGGAGTCAAAATCTTTTGGCAGCTGCTGCGGTGGGGCGGGAACTTTCTTCGGAATATCCGGTACTGCTTTGGCTTTTTCTGCATCAGCCGCAGCCTGCGCAGCTGCTTTCTGAGCTGCAATCTCCTGCTGTTCTTTTTCAATAGTTAGCTGAGTCTGGCTTTTGGCCGGAGCCGCGATAATTCCGCCAATAGTGCCAATAAGTAGTGCCGCCAAAATAGCTGCCCCGATTTTGCCGCGCCGGTACTGCCACTGCTCCCCCAGCCATATCAGGGAATCGCGTATGCCAACCTGGCGCACCGGCGTCTCCAGGAATCGGAAGGAAAGTTCGCAGATAATTCCGGTGACCACCAGCGCCACTGCGGAACGCACCCAATATCCCGCGCTGCCAACGGCTGCTGGCATCGCTACCGCGCAGATCACCAGCACTGGCCAGTGCCACAGGTATAGCCCATATGAACGCGTGCCTAGCCACTTAAATACGCGCAGTTCCCCCAAACTCGCCAACTTAGAACCCGGGATGAGCATGGCAGCAATTATTGTTCCTGCTAGCACAGCAGCCAATAACATACCGCCGCGATAAGCAAAAGCACCCTGCCCATCTACCAGGGCAAACATAGCAATCAGGGCGCCGAGCGCTAGCCAGCCAGCAGCATTTCCATACCGGCGCCACCGGGTATTTCCCAGTACCCGGGCCTGCGGATCAGTCCAGGAAAATGCCAGCCACACCCCGGCCGCGATGCCAAATAGGTGAGTATCAGTGCCGTAGTAAACGCGGGTGAGGTTTTCGGGATCATATAGCAACGCCATCGCCAGCGCCGAGAGCAAACCCACCCCGCCAACTACTAGCAACCGCCCCCGTAATCCCAGAGTCAACACCAGCAATGCCAAAATCGGCCACAACACATAGAACTGTTCTTCAATCGCCAGCGACCAAAAGTTCTTGAACAGCAGCGGCGTAGTTTGGTCAAAATACGACGATCCATGGGCGATCTCTAACCAGTTGGTGGAGAAAGTGAGTGCGCCGAGCACCTGCCGCCCAATCCCCACCAGCAGATCTTTATTAATTGCCCAAGCAGTTGGCACTACTAGCAAAACTAGTGCAATCAGGGCGGGGACGAGCCGGCGAATCCGGCGCACCCAAAATCCGCGCAAGTCCACGGTGTGGGTGGTGCGAAATTCCCGCACCAACAAAGTAGTGATTAGGAAGCCAGAGAGTACGAAGAAAACGTCTACCCCGAGCAATCCACCGGGCACTTGCGCCGGCAGCACGTGATAGAGGACGACGGCGCTGACTGCGAGCGCCCGCAAGCCGTCCAGCCCGCGGATATAACCACCGGGGTCAGACATGGGGTGCACTTTACGCCGCGGGCGGGATTGCCGGTTTGGGCTAGGGGCCGCAGCTGATTGGGAGTGAGACGGCGCGGGGGTACGCAGCCGGTCGGTGCGCACCCGTCTGTTCATCGCTACACTTTCTCCAGGGGAGCAAACCGCAGCATCAGCCGTTTAGTTGCTCCGTTAGCAAATTTAACTTCCGCTACCGTGGAGCGCCCACTGCCTTCAAATGCCAGCACACGCCCGGTACCGAAGCTCTTATGCCGCACTTTATCGCCAACTGCTAGACCGCCAGTTGAGGGCGCGCCGCCAGTTTGCGGCGGGCGATCAGCTTCACTGGGGGCCGGTGATTGATCCGCAGTTGCGGCAGCGGATTTGGCGGGCATCCCCAGTTTGCCGGGCACAAATTTACCGGCACTGCCTAGTGGTGGCGCGAAATCGTCGTCGTCATAGCCGTAATCGCGGGTATTGCGGCGCTTGCCCCAGCCGCCACCCCAGGCAGCGGAGCCAAATCCTCGCAAAGTGTCCATTGCCGATTCAGTGCGGCGCCAGTCGATAACTTCTGGCGGAATCTCTGCCAAGAATCGCGAAGCCGGCAATTCCTGCGGCGCCCCCCACTGGGATCGGGTGGCAGCGCGGGTCAAATACAGCCGCTGGCGCGCTCGGGTGAGCGCCACATATGCCAACCGGCGCTCTTCCGCTTCTTCTTGCACGGACTCAAGCGCGCGGATGTGCGGGAAAGTACCGTCTTCCAATCCGGTTACGAACACCACCGGGAATTCTAGGCCTTTGGCGGTGTGCACCGTCATCAGTACCACTTCCCCGCCGATCTCTTCCGGGAGCTGATCGGTGTCGGATACCAGCGAAATCTGGTCCAAGAATTCAGCAAGCGTGCCCTCTGGATTTAATACCGAAAAATCGGCAGCGACGGCGTGCAGCTCCGCCAAGTTTTCTACCCGCACTTCGTCTTGCGGATCTTTGGATTCTTGCAGCGCGTCCAGGTATCCCGAGCGGTCTAATACGTCTTCTAGGATCTTGGCGGGTGCGGTGCCGGCAGCTGCGTCGGTTCGCAGCTCCCCCAGTAGCGTCACGAAACTGGTAATCGCGTTGCGGGCCCGGGTCGAGACCGGCACCGTGGCAGCAACGCCGGGTGCAGTATCGATCCCAGCTGCGATTTGCAGTGCAGCCCCAAAGGAAATCTGTTCCAGCTGTGCATATTGCGCCACCGCAGTAATGGCTTTGTCCCCCAGGCCGCGGCGCGGTTCATTGATGATGCGCCGCAGCGACACAGTGTCATCTGGGTTAGCGATAGCTTGCAGATAGGCGAGCGCATCTTTTATTTCTTTGCGCTCGTAGAACTTGGTGCCGCCCACTACTTTGTACGGTATTCCGGAGCGCACAAACATTTCTTCCAGGGCGCGAGATTGGGCGTTGGCCCGGTAAAACACTGCCATATCGCCGTATCGGTAGCCGTCTTGGCGTAAGTTGGTGACCTCTTCCACCACAAAAGCGGCTTCATCGCGTTCCGCGTCAGCCACATAGCCCACCAGCTTTTCGCCTGCCCCCAGGTCAGTCCACAGATTCTTAGGGCGCCGCCCCGCATTGTTGGCAATCACCGCATTGGCGGCAGTCAAAATATTTTGGGTAGAGCGGTAGTTTTGTTCCAGCAAAATAGCTTTGGCGCCGGCGAAGTCCTCTTCAAAGTTTTCGATATTGCGAATAGTGGCGCCGCGGAAAGCGTAGATCGACTGGTCGGCGTCGCCCACCACCGTTAATTTGCTGTGGCCTGGATCGTCTTCCTTTCCTACCAGCACTTTTATCAGCTGGTACTGGGCGGTATTGGTGTCCTGGTATTCGTCAACCAATACATGCCGGAACCGCCGCCGGTAATGTTCCGCCAGCTGCGGGTGATCGCGCAAAAGCTGCACAGTAAGCATGATGATGTCATCAAAATCCACTGCATTCGCTGCCCGTAGCCGCGACTGGTAGCCGTGATACACCCGCGCCAGCACTTGATCTTCTGGGCGTTGTGCAATGGCTTCGTAATCGGTATCGGTCACCATCTCGTTTTTCAGGTCGGAGATTAGCCGGCCTAGTTTTTTTGGCGGATACTGCTTCGGATCCACGCCTTCTTCGCGGCACACAATTTTTATCAGCCGCTGCGAGTCCAAAGTGTCGTAAATAGAGAACGAGGACCGCATCCGCAGCGCTTCGTGCTCAGCGCGCATAATCCGCAAGCACGCCGAGTGGAAAGTGGAGATCCACATCCGCCGCGCAGCGCTGCCTAGCATATTTTCTAGCCGTTCCCGCATCTCTTTGGCGGCCTTATTGGTAAATGTGATTGCCAAAACCTCAGCGGGCGCCAGTTTTCCGCTAGAAATTAGGTAGCTAATTCGGGTGGTTAGCACTCGAGTTTTACCGGAGCCAGCACCGGCAACTACTAGCAAGTAGTCGCCGTCGTAGGTAACTGCTTCGCGTTGCGGTCCGTTTAATCCTGCCAGCACGTCGGCGCCGCCCGGAGTTACGTCCAGCTGCCGTAGTGTTTCCTGGGCTAGTGGTTGCGGTGCAGACGGCGTTACCCCTGGCCCAGCTTTTGGTATTGCAGGCATTTGTGCAAATGAGAAACTCTCTTGCATTTGCGACGGCGGGTTACCGGAATTATTAGCGGCGGAGAAGAACGGATCTTGACTCATAGCTAACTAGCCTAGTGGACGGCTCCCATAATTTCTTGTACGCGTTTTTGCAGATCGGGCACCACTTCCGTGGCAAACCACGGATTCTTTTTCTGCCAGATATTATTCCGGGGCGAGGGGTGCACCAGCGGGAAATACGGCGCATACTCCGCATAGTGCCGCACCGTTTCGGTGAGGTTCTTTTTCCGGCGGTCACCTAGATAGTGGCGCTGGGAGTACTGCCCAATCAACAGAATTAGTTTTACCTGAGGCATAGCAGCTAATAGCCGGGGATGATATTTCTCAGCTATCTGCGGCCGCGGAGCTAAGTCTCCGCTCTTCCCTTTTCCGGGAAAGTAGAAGTCCATCGGCAATACTGCCACTGCCCCAGAGCCGTAAAAAGTTTCCGTATCGACTCCGAGCCAGGCACGCAGTTGATCGCCGCTCTTATCCCGAAAAACTTCCCCCGCTGCCTGCGTTGCCGCACCAGGTGCTTGCCCGATTATCAAAATCTGCGCCTGCGGGGAGACCTGCAATACCGGTTCCCATCCTTGCGCAGTAAATTCGGCATTATCCGGGTCAGCTTTTATTTCCTGCAAAATTTGAGCTATTTCCGGCATTGCTATCTTCTCTCCAATGTGCTGGGTGGCTACTTACAACCTACCCTCATCCAATAGCCCCTAATAATCTGGGGCAGCAGTGCATGCAACACATTCAAGTCTATCCCGCGGATTTCGCTGGCGATCGGGCTAGAAATATAGATCAGAAAGCTATGCGATTATGATGACAAGAAGTCGCATCTACTCCCACTCAATAGTCCCCGGCGGTTTGGACGTGCAGTCCAGCACCACTCGGTTTACTTCTGGGACTTCATTGGTGATCCGATTGGAAATGCGCGCTAGCAGATCATACGGCAGCCGCGACCAGTCCGCCGTCATCGCATCTTCCGAGCTGACCGGGCGCAACACAATGGGGTGACCGTAAGTACGGCCGTCTCCTTGTACCCCAACGGAACGCACATCTGCCAACAGCACTACCGGGCACTGCCAAATCTCCCGATCCAATCCGGCTGCGGTTAATTCTTGGCGCACAATCAGATCGGCTGCCCGCAAAATTTCGAGGCGATCTCGGGTAATTTCTCCCACGATCCGGATGCCCAGCCCTGGCCCAGGGAAGGGTTGGCGCCACACCTGTTTCTCCGCCAGCCCCAGCTCGGTACCAATCTCACGCACTTCGTCTTTGAACAAATCGCGCAGCGGTTCCACCAGTTCAAACTCAAGGTCATCCGGCAAACCCCCCACATTGTGGTGCGACTTAATGTTGGCGGTGCCATCTCCCCCGCCAGACTCCACCACATCGGGATACAAGGTGCCCTGCACCAAGAATTTGTAGTCCGCCTCCGGGTTCTCAGCAATTAGCTGGCGCTGCGCCGCTTCAAAGGAGCGGATAAATTCCCGACCAATAATCTTTCGCTTTTGCTCCGGCTCGGTGACGCCAGCCAGCGCATCCAAGAATCGATCCGACTCATCTACTGCCAAGATCTTCATGCCGCGAGCGCCAGCGTAATCTTCAATAACTTGCTGTGCTTCGCCGGCGCGCAGCAAACCGTGGTCAACGAATACGCAAGTGAGCTGATCGCCAATAGCCCGATGCACCAAAGCTGCAGCCACCGAGGAATCTACCCCGCCCGAGAGCCCACAAATTGCCTGCGCATCGCCTACTTGTTCGCGGATTTTCGCGATCTGATCAGCAATAATAGACGCCGCATCCCAGTTCTTTGCAATTCCCGCAGTTTCCAGGAAGTTGACGATCATCTGCTGGCCGCCGTCGGTGTGCTTCACTTCCGGATGCCACTGCACGCCGAACAGTTTGCGCTGCGGGTCTTCAAATGCCGCAACTGGAGCGCCTGGCGTGGACGCAGTAATAGTGAATCCGGGTGGGGCCTGGGTGACTGCGTCCCCGTGGCTCATCCATACGGACCCAGTCTCGCCCGCGTCCGCAGTTACTACCCCGCCGCGGAATTCCGCCGGGGTAGCCCCGTATTCGCGCACATCGGTGTGTTCGACTTTGCCACCTAGTGCCAGCGCCATCTGTTGGAAGCCGTAACAAATCCCGAAAACTGGTACCCCGGCGTCGAGCAATTCACTGGGAATCTGTGGGGCATCATCCGCATACACCGAGGCTGGCCCACCTGAGAGCAGTATTGCCGCCGGATTTTTTGCCAAAATCTTTTCTGCCGACCAGCTGTGCGGCACCAACTCAGAGTAGTAACCGGCTTCGCGCACCCGGCGCGCAATTAGCTGCGCGTACTGGGCGCCGTTATCAACAACAAGAACTGGTTTAATTTCACTCACGGTTAAAGATTAGCAGTCTGCGCCCACAGATCTCCGTTATTCCAAGCACTGAGGTGCCGCTGCGAAGAAATACACATTTCCGCACCCGTTATCGGATCAGTAAATTCCAGCTGAGCGGCCAAAAGTTGCAGCGGTTGGTGCGCCAGATGCAGTTCCGGCTGCACCTGAGGATAGATCCGGTCCCACAGAATCGGATACCCCAGATGGTTTAGCGCCACCCGCAGTTGATGGGTCCGCCCAGTAATTGGTTGCAATTTCCATAAGACGCCGAGCTGGGGCTCCCCCGGCGCAGACTCACTTCCCAATTCCGATTCATGCTGCGGCGTAGTTAGAGTTATTGGCTGCACTGCAGTCACTAGAGTTTTCGAGTTGGGGGCGACGCCGGGGCGCACCGCCCACTGCAACTCCCCTGGGGAGCGTTCTTGGTATAGCTCTACTGTGCGCGGCTCGCCCCACGCTGGCATGGCACCGGCTGGCAAAGCGCTGATCGCAAAATAGGTGCGCCGCACTTTTCGTTTTTGAAATTGAATCTGGTAAGCGCCGCGCAACTTCGGATCAGTGACCAGCAATAATAACCCAGCAGTAGCGGCGTCTAACCGATGCGCCGGCACAATATGATCATTTTGAAACTGCCGGCGCGCGGCCACAGTAACAGTTTGAGCTACGTGGGCACCGCGCGGAATTGTGGCTAATCCGTGGGGTTTGTCAACCACAATCACCCCATCCCACTGCGCTACCACCGGCAATTCAATCGGCACATCTGGTTCATCCGGAACGGGGCGGAACACCCAAATCTGTTGCCCGGGTTGATAGGGAGTATCTGGCGTAAGTGGCACCTGGTAGTTTGCAAAGAAATCCCCACGAGCTAGAGCGGCAACCCCACTCGCCCCGAAGTACTCCCCTGCCCAATCTGCCATAGTCACCCAATCGCCAGCGGGCAGCCGCAGCGGAGAAGCATTCAGCCCATTGCGCAGTTCCGGGCGCACTCGGCGCTGCCGCCGGGCCCGGCGCACACTACGAGCTTCGCGCATCATTCCCCTCTCGGCGCTAACTATTTGCCCTATCAGCGTAGCGAATTAATGAAAAGCGCTACTTTCGGTCAGTTTCACACTGGCGCGGTTACCGCTGGTATGCAAAGCGTGCGAATATGGCAGTAGTGGTTTTATTTTATTGGCAGCAAAATCCTATCTGGAAGGAAATCCATGAAGACCGTCTACTTCACCGCCGCAGCAAATGACACTGCTACTTTGCCGGTCGCTCACGCCACCCTGGCTGCTATTAAGGAGAAATACCGAAATGTAGGGGTATTCCGCGCCTTCACCAATGGTCCGATTGAGCAAGACGCCGCCTTCCAGGAACTTTTTGCCGCTGCTGGCGGCACTGATATTAATGCGGCCTGGGGTACCACCCGGGATGCTTACACCGTGAACGAAGACGCTGCCATGCGGGAACTAATTACCCGGTTTGCCAGATTTACGGCAGATAACAACTACGACGCCGTCATCGTATTTGGTCTGTTAGCTGGCGATCCGCTTTACCCGGGAATGCTGGCACGCACGGGCCGGGCAGCAGCACACTTGGGCACTTCGGTGCTTTTGGTGCAATCCGGCGCTGGCCGCAGTGCAGCAGAAATCGCCAATTCAACTCGCTTGGCTACTGCCGAACTCACTCGGGTAAACGCGCCAGTAGCCGGGATTATCGTGACTGAAACCGCTGCAGTTGCTGAAGATAGCGCTGCTAAGCGCATCATCCCCTACCAGGGTGAACTATCTGCTGCAGACCGCGAAATCGTGGTCTCCGCCCTGGAACACACTAATAATGTAGTTACGCCGCTACACTTCTCCACCAAACTCTTGGCCCGCGCCCGCGCCAATCGCCAGCGCATAGTGCTTCCGGAAGCCAGTGATGAGCGAATTTTGCGCGCAGCTGGCGAAGTGTTGGCAGGAAATATCGCCGACGTCATCCTGCTGGGCGATGCGGCGGAGATTCACGCCCAAGCCGAACAGCTGGGCGTCGACGTCAGCGGAGCAGAAATAGTTTCCCCGCAAGATCCGCAGCTGCTGGAAAAGTATGCCACTGAGTTCGCCAAAATCCGGGCCAAGAAAGGCGTAACTTACGAACAAGCCTTAGAAACTATGGCAGATCTATCCTACTTCGCCACTATGATGGTGCAGCTGGGCGACGCCGACGGCATGGTTTCTGGCGCGATCCACACTACGGCAAACACTATCGTGCCCTCATTCCAAATCATCAAAACCAAGCCCGGACTGCAGCTGGTGTCCTCTGCGTTTTTGATGCTCATGGACAGCCAAGTGTATGTATATGCCGACTGTGCGGTAACCCCGGCCCCGGATGCGGAACAGCTGGCCAGCATTGCCGTCAGCGCCGCAGATACCGCAATCCAGTTCGGGATCGAACCGCGCGTGGCAATGCTCTCCTACTCCACCGGCAGCTCAGGCAAGGGCGCCTCAGTGGAGGCGGTCGCTCAGGCCACTGAACTAGCTAAACAGCAACGCCCAGAACTCGCAATTGACGGGCCAATTCAATACGACGCCGCAGTAGACCCCAAGGTTGGCGCCCAAAAACTTCCCGGCTCCCCAGTTGCGGGGCAGGCTACTGTATTTATTTTCCCCTCGCTCGACGCCGGCAATATTGGCTACAAAGCAGTGCAGCGTTCTTCGGGAGCCATCGCCGTCGGCCCGATTTTGCAAGGGCTGAATAAACCGGTCAACGATCTATCTCGTGGAGCGCTGGTAGCGGATATCGTCAATACCGTGGCGATCACCGCTATTCAAGCCCAGGGGTAGTCGTTATATGATGCAAACAACTTCGGCAATTTAACTTCGACAGTAAGGAAAAAATGTCAGTACTGGTGATTAACTCGGGTTCGTCTTCGATCAAATACAAGCTGGTAGATACGGAGACCGAAACCGCTATTGCGCATGGGCTGGTAGAACAAATTGGCGGCCCCAATGGGCGGATAGTGCACCACTTTGCCGGCGAAAACACCGAGCTGAAGACGCCGATTCCAGATCACGAAGTTGGGCTGCGGCGGATTTTGGAGCTGTTTGACGAAGTTGGCCCGGATCTGCAGCGTTCGCACGTGCGCGCAGTCGGACACCGGGTGGTACAGGGTGGCCGCTACTTCTCCAGCGCAGCGCTAGTAGACGACGAAGTACTGGAACTCATTGCAGAATTGATTCCACTGGGTCCGTTGCATAACCCAGCTAACCTAAAGGGTATTCAGGTGGCAATGGAACTACTGGATGTGCCACATGTGGCAGTGTTCGATACTGCTTTCTTCCATTCGCTGCCCAATGAAGCCGCCATCTACCCACTGAATCGCGAAGTGGCCGAGAAGTACCAGATTCGCCGCTATGGCGCACACGGCACCTCACATCAGTTTGTATCGCGTAAAGTTGCAGAACTTATGGGGCGGGACGATCTGCGCCAAATCGTATTGCACCTGGGTAATGGCGCATCTGCCTCTGCGGTAGTTAATGGCCGGGCAATCGACACTTCGATGGGGCTCACCCCACTAGAGGGACTGATGATGGGCACCCGCACCGGCGATATTGATCCGGCAGTGGTGTTCCACTTGGTACGCGAAGCCGGCATGACTATCGACGAAATCGACAATCTGTTTAATAAAGAGTCTGGCATGAAAGGTCTCAGCGGGGACAGCGATATGCGCCCGGTATGGGATCGTGCCGATGCGGGCGATAAAAACGCCTTGGAAGCAATCGACGTCTACGTGCACCGCGTCGTCTCCTATATCGGTGCCTACACGGCACAAATGGGCGGGCTTGACGTTTTGACTTTCACTGCCGGTATCGGGGAACGCGATATCCCGATGCGGCAACTTATTTGTGAACGGCTAGCACCATTCGGAGTGCGATTGGACTATGCCGCCAACCAGGTTAAACCCAAGGAACCGTGCGTTATTTCCCTGCCCGAATCCTCGGTGCGCGTGATGGTTGTTCCCACTAATGAAGAGCTAGAGATCGCCAAACAAGCCATCGAATTGGTGCAAAATAAGCTGCACGGTAACGAGGAACTGCCCGAACTGGGCACACCGGAGAACTAGCCACTGTGTAGCAGAACCGCAGTACAACCGAGCGGCTTAACCGTGAGTGCGGCGAGTTTGTAATACTATCTGGCTATGAGCGTTGAACTTGTAGATACCACTAGTCCACAACTTGCCGAAGCTTTTGCCCGGCTAATTCCACAACTGTCTCGCAGTGCCCAGCCATTAAATCAGGAAGAGATCGCCGATTTCTTAGCGCAAGATGCGATCGATTTGCTGGTATTTTTCGGTCCGGAACGGGAAATTTTAGGGATGCTAACCTTAGTCACCTTTGATATCCCCACCGGTACCCGCTCCTGGGTGGAAGACGTCGTAGTTGACGCTGCTGCCCGCGGTCAAGGCGCCGGCGGCAAACTGGTGGCGGCCGCAGTAGCGCGCGCCCGGGAACGCGGCGCCAAAACCGTTGATCTCACCTCGCGCCCAGAGCGCGAAGCCGCTAACCGGCTCTACCGTCGCTCTGGCTTTGTGCAACGGGAGACCAATGTGTATCGCCATAACCTAGACGTCTAGTCAGCTAACAAATAATCGTGCGAACAATAGGGCGGGGTTACAGTGCAATTGCACCGCAACCCCGCCCTATTTCGCACTTAATCTAGGTTGCCGCTTACCGGTAGGCCGCCTAGAAGTCCCCCACCATTGTGGAAACATCCAGCGCCTGGTTCAGCGTTTCTTCGTCGATCTCGCCGCGAGCTACGAATCCGAGATCGATTGCTGCCTGACGCACCGTAATATTTTCCGCTACCGAATGCTTGGCAATCTTGGCCGCATTCTCGTAACCGATATGTCGGTTTAGCGGGGTAACAATTGACGGGGAGGATTCCGCCAACTCCAGGCAACGATCCTTATTGGCAATCAAGCCATCAACGGTGCGCTTAGCGAGCACCTCAGCCACATTGCCCAGGATCTTAATCGAATCCAGCAGATTCTGCGCCATCACCGGCAACATAACTAACAGATCAAAGTTGCCTTGGGAGCCCGCGAAAGCAATGGCGGCGTCGTTCCCAATAACTTGGGCGGCTACCTGCACAGTAGCTTCTGGCACTACTGGGTTCACCTTGCCCGGCATAATGGACGAACCCGGCTGCAGATCCGGCAGGTGGAGTTCGCCAATACCTGCGCGCGGCCCAGAGCCCATCCACCGCAGATCATTGGCGATCTTCACTAGCGAGACTGCAATTACCCGCAATGCGCCCGAAGTTTCCACTAGTGAGTCCTGTGCTGCCTGAGCTTCAAAATGATTTGCTGCCTCAGTGAATGGCAACCCCATGTTTTCGGCAATCAGCTCAATAACGCGCGCGGAGAAGCCCGCTGGAGTATTAATTCCCGTGCCTACTGCAGTACCACCCAATGGCAGTTCTGCGAGCCGTTTTTCAGTACCCCGCACCCGGTCAATGCCGTAGCGGATCTGCTGGGCATAACCCGAGAATTCTTGGCCCAGCGTGATTGGCGTAGCATCCATCAAGTGGGTGCGGCCTGCTTTCACGATGTCCTTAAATTCCGCTGCCTTTGCCTCCAGTGAATCCACTAAAATCTGCAGCTTCGGCAATAGGTCGTTATCGATTGCGGACAACGCAGCGATATGTATTGACGAAGGGAAAACGTCATTCGAGGACTGCGAAGCATTCACATGGTCATTCGGGTGAATATCTTCACCCGCGATTTCGGTTGCTAGATTAGAGAGCACCTCGTTCATATTCATATTGGACGAAGTACCTGATCCAGTCTGGTAGACGTCAATCGGGAATTGGTCATCGTATTTACCCGAGATAACCTCATCAGCCGCTTTGACTATTGCTTCCGCTTTTGCATCGTCAATGACGCCGAGTTCCTGATTAGCCAGGGCTGCTGCGCGTTTCACCTGAGCAAGAGCATGGATATGCGGCGGGGTGAGAGTCTTCCCAGAGATCGGGAAGTTCTCCACCGCACGCTGCGTCTGAGCGCGGTAGAGCGCATCCACCGGTACTTTAACTTCGCCCATAGTGTCATGCTCTATGCGGTATTCCGTCATCCTTTTCCTCCTTTAGGGTGCCCTAGCCGGCACCAATTCAACGTCCTAATCTTGCCATTTTGCAAGATAAGTTTATTAATCCTCGTAGTACTTACCTTGGTAACGCGGCTTCATCAAGTTTTCCAGCGAGAAAACTTCATCCAGTTCTGCTTCGGTAAGCAGATCGCGCTCCAGCACGATCTCACGCACAGTTTTGCCCGTACTGGCAGCTTCTTTACCGATCGCATCCCCAGCTGCGTGCCCAATAATGTCATTTAAGTAGGTGATGATCCCAATAGAATTCATCACATGTGCCCGGCAGACATCGGCATTTACGGTAATGCCCGTTACGCAGCGTTCCCGCAAGGTGCGCAGCGCATTTACCATCAGCTCCACCGATTCAAACAGGCACTGCCCGATTACTGGCTCCATCACATTGAGTTGCAGCTGCCCAGCTTCTGACGCAAAAGTGAGGGTGACGTCGTTGCCCATCACTTTGAAACAAACCTGATTTACTACTTCCGGAATCACCGGGTTTACTTTCGCGGGCATAATCGAGGAGCCAGCCTGCATCTCCGGCAGGTTAATCTCATTGAGACCAGCTCGTGGTCCGGAAGATAGCAACCGTAGATCATTGCAGATCATGGACACTTTAGTGGCCAGCCGCCGAATCGCCGAGTGCACTGCCACATAAGCGCCGGTATCTGAAGTGGCTTCAATCAGGTTAGGCGCCGGTTCGACCGCTAATCCGGAAACCTCGCGCAGCCGGTTAATAACTAGTTCTTGGAAACCGTCTGGCACATTGACCGAAGTGCCGATAGCAGTGGCACCTAGGTTCATCTCTAGCACTAGCTCAGCTTCGCGCATCAGGTGTTTAATTTCTTCTTCCAAGGTGACTGCAAAGCCGCGGAATTCTTGTTCCACCGTCATCGGAACGGCGTCTTGCAGCTGGGTACGCCCCATTTTGATGATGCCACGGTTAGCATCCGCCAAAACGTGGAAAGCATCCGAAAGCCTGCCAACTTCTTCAGCCAACTTATCCATCATGGAGTAGACCGCCAGGCGGAATCCGGTGGGGTAGGCATCATTAGTGGATTGGGATTTATTGACGTCGTCATTCGGGTGGATGATGTCGTACCGACCTTTTTCCTCCCCCATCAGTTCTAACGCCAGGTTCGCCACTACTTCATTGGCGTTCATATTCACCGAAGTGCCAGCGCCGCCCTGGAAAACATCAATCGGGAACTGATCCATGCAGCGACCCTCAGTCAGAATCGCATCACAAGCAGCCACGATAGCTTTCGCCGTCTTACCCGAGATAACCTTGGCATCCCGGTTTGCCAGTGCTTCCGCTTTTTTCACGGTAACAATACCGCGTACCATCTCCGGATAGTCCTGCACCTTTTTGCCAGAAATTTGAAAGTTCTCTATCGCGCGTAACGTATGAACTCCCCAATAAACTTCGGCCGGAATTTCCCGTTCGCCCAAAAGATCCGATTCAATACGAGCTTCCACTCAGTTCACCTCATTGTTCCTAATTATCGGCTTAATTTCCGGACTAGCCGCATAGTTATCCGTAACTTCTATTTTGGCACAATAAGTTGAGGGAGCACTCAGTTTGCGCCAACTGAAACTTCTACCCGTTGGAATTCCTTCACATCGGAGTATCCGGTCATTGCCATTGCCCGGCGCAGCGCTCCAATAAAGTTAGTATGTCCCTCTACCGACGACGACGGCCCGAGCAGAATGTCTTGCAGGGTGCCGGCGCGCTCCACTTGCACTCGCTCACCGCGCGGCAAAGTGGCATGATGCGCTTCCGCCCCCCAGTGGTAGCCATTACCTGGGGCTTCTGTGGCGCGAGCCAACGCCGTACCCAGCATGACGCCGTCTGCCCCACAAGCAATCGCTTTCACTAAATCGCCAGAGGTAGAGATCTGCCCGTCCGCAATGACGTGCACGTATCTGCCCCCGGTTTCGTCCATATATTCCCGGCGAGCGGCAGCTACATCCGCCACCGTGGTAGCCATTGGCACCGCCACTCCGACGGTACGCCGGTTGGCAGTGGTAGCACCCCCGCCGAATCCGGCTAGCACCCCTGCTGCTCCGGTGCGCATCAAATGCAGTGCTGCAGTATACGAGGCAGCGCCACCTACCACTACCGGCACATCTAATTCATAGATAAAGCGCTTCAGATTCAACGGCTCTCGATTTGACGATACGTGCTCTGCCGATACCGTGGTGCCGCGAATTATGAATAGATCCACGCCAGCATTGGCTACCGTACGCCAATGTTCTTGGGTGCGTTGCGGGGAAAGCGCCCCAGCCACTGGCACCCCAGATTGCCTAATCTCATCTAGCCGGGCTTTAATCAGTTCTGGTTTAACTGGTTCGGAGTAGATGCGCTGCAATACAGCGGTAGCTTGCTCCGGTTTCGCTTGGGTTATTTCGGCAAAATACGGCGCTGGATCTTCATAGCGAGTCCACAGCCCCTCGAGATCCAGTACACCGACGCCACCCATTTTCCCCACTGCAATTGCAGTAGCTGGGGAGGTTACCGAGTCCATTGGGGCAGATAGGATCGGAATATCGAGCAGGTGAGCATCTAATTGCCAAGTTACGGATACATCCGCTTCATCTCGCGTGCGCCGGGACGGCACCACCGAAATATCGTCGAAAGAATACCCAATCCGAGCGCGTTTTCCACGGCCAATTTCAGTTTCACGATCCATTTTTCTAGCCTAACGGTTCTACCCTAACTCGAACAGTATTAACGCGCTTTACGCGGTTTTGTTCTGCTGAGCAGGTGGCACAAAAAGTGCGGGAGCGTAGCTTTAAGATAGAAGCAATAGAAAATGGATCTGCGAACGGATAATTATGTGGACAGAAAATCCAATACTTGGTTTTGACACCGAAACTACTGGAGTTGATCCCGCGACAGCGCGGCTGGTCACGGCTTCGATTGTCATTGTGGAAGACGCTGCTACTGTCACCAAGCATTATTGGCTCGCAGATCCGGGGGTAGAAATTCCATTGGCGGCACAGAATGTGCACGGCATCTCTACCGAGAAGGCCCGCCGGGAAGGCGAACCAGTGGCAAAAGTGCTGGAGGAAATTGCCGATATCTTGCACGCTCATCTGGCTGCCGGCAATCCAGTAGTGGCATTTAACGCCAGCTACGATTTGACGCTGATGGAGGCAGAACTGCAGCGCCACGGATTGCTCACGCTAACTGAACGCCTCGGTCACGAAATTAGCCCAGTGGTGGATCCATATATGCTGGATCGCCATATTGACCGGTATCGGCGTGGGAAACGCAAGCTGGAGAATCTGGCAGAGTACTACGGGGTGGCGCAAGCAGATAACTTCCACAATGCCGAAGCCGATGTACTGGCTACTCTGCGAGTTCTCGGGGCTATGTTGCGCCGTTACCCCGAATTGGCCACTGATCCACTTACTGCATTGATGAAGTACCAAACTGACGCCTACACCGAATTGCAGAGCTACATTGCCAACAAAAATGGCGCTACCTACACCCCATCCGGCTGGCCAGTAACTAGGGCATAAAATAGTGGTGACCAGTGCTAAACACTGGTCACCACTGAGATTAAAGGCGATATCCGCTAGTTTTGGTGCGAAGAATAGTTCGGTGCTTCCACCGTCATCTGCACATCATGCGGGTGCGACTCGCGCAGCCCGGACGAGGTAATCCGAACAAACCGCGCCTTTTCCCGTAGTTCTGGCACAGTGCGCGCCCCGGTGTAGAACATGGTCTGATGCAAGCCACCAATTAGTTGGTACACCACCGAGCTAAGCGGGCCTCGGTATGGCACCTGACCTTCAATCCCCTCGGGGATGATCTTGTCATCCGAGCTGACATCAGCCTGGAAGTAGCGATCCTTCGAGTAGGAGATCTTGCCCCGTGAACTCATTGCTCCCAATGAACCCATTCCCCGGTAATTCTTGAACTGTTTACCATTCACGAACACCACTTCTCCGGGGGATTCCGCGCATCCGGCAAGTAGCGAACCGAGCATAACTGAAGATGCTCCCACCGCCAGGGCTTTACCGATATCACCGGAGTACTGCAAACCACCGTCTGCAATCAGCGGTACTCCAGCCGGAACACAGGCTTGGGCAGCTAACTGAATAGCGGTAATCTGCGGCACTCCCACCCCAGCAACTACGCGCGTGGTACAGATAGAACCAGGGCCAACTCCAACTTTGACGGCGTCTGCCCCGGCATCAATCAATGCTTGTGCACCTTCCCGGGTTGCCACGTTGCCGCCAATGATTTGGATATCAGCAAATGCCGGATCCGACTTCAACCGTTTGATCATCTCTAGCTCTAGGCGAGCCTCCCCATTGGCGGTATCAACTACCAGGACGTCCACTCCGGCTGCCGCGAGCGCTTCGGCGCGTTCCCACGCATCCCCCCAGTAGCCGATGGCTGCGCCAACGCGCAGGCGCCCATCACTATCTTTGGTGGCATGTGGGTATTGTTCCGATTTAACAAAGTCTTTGACCGTGATTAATCCAGCGAGCCGACCGGCAGCGTCAGTAAGTGGGAGCTTTTCTACCTTGTGTTTAGCCAGGAGCTTGGCGGCCTCTTCTGGTGCGATACCTACTGGACCGGTGACCAGTGGCATCGGCGTCATCGTATCCCGCACTAAGCGGGTGTCCCATTCCGAAGTAGGAATGAACCGCAGATCGCGGTTAGTTATTATGCCCAGCAGCTTGCGGTCTTCGTCAATAACCGGCAAACCAGAGATACGGTAGTGACCGCAGAGCCGATCCAGTTCCTGCAAAGTGGCATCTGGGTGGATAGTTACCGGATCAGACACCATGCCGGATTCAGAACGCTTCACCACCGTAACTTGGTGGGCTTGTTCCTCAATGGAGAGATTGCGATGCAAAATCCCCATACCGCCTTGGCGGGCCATCGCAATAGCCATGCGGGACTCAGTGACTGTGTCCATTGCTGCGGAAATTAGCGGGATCTTAAGGTCAATTTCCCGAGTTAATTTCGTGGTGGTTTCCACCTCAGAGGGCACCACATCGGTGGCGCCAGGGAGGAGGAGAACGTCATCGTATGTCAAGCCGACTAATTCAAAAGGATTTTCACTCACATGGCAAGTTTATGGTGTGTAGCTGAATAGTGCACACCATGTGGGTAATTGCGCAAGGATACTCACACTCCGCACAGATTTTTAGGGCGATACCAGGCCATAAATAAACTCCCTGGTATCGGCGTTAAAATTTCGGAAAAACACCGCAACTGGCAATTTCACTAAAATCGAATCATTCAAGACGGGTATTGTATTGCGGTTATCCGATTGTTAATCTTATGGTGTTTAACGCCAGCTACTAGTTAGGTCATTTTTTATGGTCTAACTGGGGTACTAGGTGGTATTGCAAGCACTGGATGGGACGGCATAAGTGACAGCTCGTATTAAGGATGTAGATAGCGCTCTGGTTGATTTTTGGGACTGGCAATCGCTCGGCACCTGTAACAGCCTCGACCCAGAGTTCTTCTTCCACCCCGAAGGCGAACGCGGCGGACCGCGCCGGCGCCGTATCGAACGAGCAAAACGAATCTGTCAATCTTGCCCAGTCTTGGCTGAATGCCGTGAATATGCTCTGGTACACCGCGAACCCTACGGCGTGTGGGGCGGACTTTCTGAGGAAGAGCGCAAGCGGATAATTAGCCGCCGGCGGCACTCTAAGTCGGCCTAGGCGCTCTGCGGTGCGGTATCGCGCACTGCGTCTGTAGCACATACTTAAAACTGCCTGGTGGAATCTGGTTCCACCAGGCAGTTTTTATTAGATTTTCATTGCCCAGTTAATTCCCTTGGCGGAACCAATTAACTGCTGATTCAAATAGCTGCATATCGAATTGTCCAGGAACATTGCGGTACAGGTTGTCTCCAATCCGCTCCGCATGCCCCATCTTGCCGAATACCCGGCCATCTGGCGAGGTCATCCCCTCGATAGCAACGGCAGACCCATTGGGGTTAGCCACAATATTCATAGTCGGATTACCCGCTAAATCTACATACTGAGTGGCAATCTGCCCATTGGCAATCAGCTGTTCCAGCACGGCAGTCGGAGCACTCAATCGGCCCTCGCCATGGGAAATCGGCACGGTATAAACCTCGCCGGGTTTGGTGGCAGCCAGCCAGGGGCTAGCCGCATTTGCCACCCGCACGCGGACCAAACGCGACTGGTGCCGACCGATACGGTTGAAGGTTAGCGTCGGGTTGTCCGCAGCTGGAGGCACAATCTTGCCAAAAGGCACCAGACCCAACTTGACCAGCGCCTGGAAGCCGTTGCAGATGCCCAGCATGAGCCCGCCCCGGTCATCCAATAATTCAGTCGCTGCCTCGCTCAGTTCTGGATTGCGGAAGAACGAGGTGATGAACTTTGCCGAACCGTCTGGTTCATCGCCGCCAGAGAATCCGCCCGGAATCACCAATAGCTGCGAGTTGCGCAGCCGCTGGCTAAATTCTGCGACACTTTGCGCGATTTCTTCGGTATTGCGGTTACGCACCACAAATACTTCAGCTTTTGCACCGGCACGCTCCAGCGCCCGCGCAGTGTCATATTCACAGTTAGTCCCTGGGAATACTGGAATCAGTGCGGTTGGCTTTGCCAGTGCCGCTGGGCGGGAACTAGGTAGCGCCAATTCCACAACTGGCAGATCCTGCTTAACTTCGCCCGGTTGTTCGGCTTGCGTGGGGTAAATAGTTTCTAACGTATTTTGGTATGCGTCGCGTAGCTGTGCCAGATCGATCTGCTCTGCACCCCAAGCGAACTGTGCCGCCGCAGTCACCTTGCCTAGTTCGCTCCCGATTACCTCGGCGTCGGCCACATCCGCTGCCCATTCCAAAACAAAGCTGCCATACCGGTAGTTGAACAGATCTGCCAGCGGTATATCCGCGAAGGCAAAGCCCAACCGCTCCCCGAGCGCCATCTTCACCACCGCTTCGGCAATACCGCCATATCCTGGCGTATAGGCCGAAACTACCTTCCCCGAACGCAATAACTCGGTTACTGTGCGGAAGTTTTCCAATAGCGACGCCGGATCTGGCAAGTCCGCTAGTGGCCCGTCACCCAGCTGGGGATCAAGTACCGTCACCCGGTTATCTGCCGCTTTGAAGTGGTTGGCAACCATATGAGTACTTTGGTCATTCGTGACCGCAAAAGAAACTAGCGTCGGCGGCACCGTCAGATCTTGGAAAGTGCCGGACATAGAATCCTTACCGCCAATTGAGCCCATCTCCAGCCCCAACTGGGCTTGGAGCGCACCCAACAGTGCTGCCACCGGTTTGCCCCACCGCTCTGGCACATCGTCGAGCCGCTCGAAATACTCCTGGAAGCTCAAATGGGTATCCGCAATACTCGCCCCGGTCGCCACCAGTTTCGCCACTGATTCCACTACTGCCAGATAGGCACCGTGGTACGGGCTAGCTTCCATCAAATACGGGTTGAACCCCCAAGCCATCACTGAGCAGTCTGCAGTCTCCCCCAATGTCGGGATGAGATGTGCCATCGCCTGTATTGGGGTCTCCTGGTAGGTTCCACCCAAAGGCATCAGCACACTGCCAGCGCCCACTGTGGAGTCAAACCGCTCGGTCAGCCCCTCCTTGGAACACACGTTTAGATCAGTGACCAGCTGTTGCATCCCGGCAACAAAAGATTCTGGCTGCACATTGCGCTGCCACGGCGCGGCCGCTGGGGTAACTGCTGTGACATGCTGCTCGGCCCCATTGGTATCCAAAAATTCGCGCGCAATATCTACGATAGTTTCGCCGCGCCACTTCATCTGCAGCCGGCGCGTATCGGTGACTTCCGCAATAACGGTGGCTGGCAAATTTTCCTCTGCCGCCAGCTCAATCATGCGCTCGGCGTCAGCCGCGGCCACCACTAACGCCATTCGTTCTTGAGATTCACTGAGCGCAATTTCGGTGCCATCTAGGCCGTCATACTTTTTCGGAACGGCATCCAGATTAATATCCAAGCCATCCGTCAGCTCGCCTACGGCCACTGCTACCCCGCCAGCACCGAAGTCATTGCACCGTTTAATCATCCGGGCAGCTTCGGGGTTGCGGAAGAACCGCTGGAGTTTGCGCTCTTCGGGCGCGTTGCCCTTTTGTACTTCAGCTCCGGCGGTGGTTAGCGACTCCACTGTGTGTTCTTTCGAGGAACCAGTGGCACCGCCAATGCCATCGCGGCCAGTTGCCCCGCCAACAAGTAGGACGACGTCGCCCGCAGCCGGGGTTTCCCGGCGCACCTGGTCAGCTGGGACAGCTGCCACTACCGCACCCAATTCCATCCGCTTTGCCACATATCCGGGGTGGTAGATTTCGTCAACTATGCCGGTAGCCAGGCCAATTTGGTTGCCATAAGAGGCGTAACCTTCTGCTGCAGTAGTTACGATCTTACGCTGGGGCAGTTTGCCTTCCAGAGTTTCACGCAACGGAGTGCGCGGATCGCCGGCACCGGTAATCCGCATGGCGGCGTGCACGTACCCGCGGCCCGACAGCGGATCCCGAATAGCGCCCCCAATACAGGTAGCAGCCCCACCAAAAGGTTCAATTTCCGTGGGATGGTTATGCGTTTCGTTCTTGAACAGCAACAACCAAGGCTCTGATTTACCATCCACCGTGACATCGATTTTCACCGTGCAAGCATTAATCTCTTCCGAGAGATCCAAATTTGGCAGTTTGCCAGCCGCCCGGAGGACTTTGGCGCCGATCGTACCCATATCCATCAGTGTTATCGGCTTAGTGCGGCCAAGCTGGGTGCGTGCCGCTAGATAGTCCTGGTAGGCCGCTTCCAGCACCGGGTCCGAGAACTCGATTGCGTCTATTTCAGTATTAAACGTAGTGTGCCGGCAGTGATCTGACCAGTAAGTATCTATTACCTTCAACTCGGTTACCGTGGGGTCGCGTTTCTCATCCGCAAAATAATCCCGCACCATCTTCAAATCGGCTACCGTCATCGCCAACCCCAGCTTCGCGCGCAGCTGCGGCAAATCGGCGTCTGGGGTGTCAACCAGCCCATCAACATTGGCGACCGCACCCGGCTGGGAAATCTGCAACGCCAAACTTTCTGGTTTTTCCAGAGCGGCTTCGCGTGATTCTACTGGGTTAATCACGTATTGCTTCACCTGCGCCACTGCTTCAGCTGGCAAATCGGCATCTAAGGCATAGACCGTGGCAGATCGCACGGTAGGGCGCTCCGTCTCCAACAGAATTTGGGCGCATTGCGCGGCCGAATCAGCGCGCTGGTCAAACTGACCCGGCTGATATTCCACCGCGAATACTGCTGTACCCAGATCAGCTTCTTCCAGAGTGGCATAGGTGTTATCCACCTGTGGTTCACTCAATACATCCCGCACCAAAGCATCGAACTGCTGGGCAGCTAACCCTTCCACATCGTAACGGTTCAAAATCCGCACTGCAGTGTGGATATTGAGTACCGTGGCTAGTTCTGCTGCCAACCGGCGGGCAGCGAGATCTTCACCGGGTTTTTTCTCTACATAGATCCGGCCAATCATGCGTTTTCCTCCAATGCGCGCGCGCCGATGTCAGTACGGTAATGGGCGCCAACAAAATCTATAGCGGCTACCTTGCGGTAGGCCTCCGCGAGTGCGGTTTTCAGGTCTGCTGCAGTTGCGGTCACGTTGAGGACGCGACCGCCATTAGTTACCAGTGTGCCATTGCGGTCAGCGGCACCAGCCACATAAACACTTTGATAGATATCCGCGGGGATAGTGATCTCATCACCTTTGCGTGGCGCCACCGGATACCCTTCCGCAGACATCACAATGCAAGCCGCAGCATCCGGAGCGAAATCAACCGCAGTATCAGCCAAAGTGCCCGCCGTCGTCGCTTCCATAATGTCCAGCAAGTCCGAACGCAGCAGTGGCAAAACTACCTGTGCTTCTGGATCACCAAACCGGCAGTTGTATTCGATAACTTTTGGCCCCGTTGTGGTGAGGATCAACCCAAAGTACAAGCAGCCCCGGAACGGCACCCCATCTGCCGCCATTCCGCGCACGGTAGGCAGGAAAATCTCCGCCATACACCGCGCCGCAATTTCCGGAGTGTAAAGCGGGTTAGGCGCAATTGTGCCCATACCCCCAGTATTTGGGCCTTGGTCGCCGTCGTTGAGGCGCTTGTGGTCCATTGAGGAGACCATCGGCACCAGCGTTTTCCCGTCCGTGAACGCCAAAACTGTGACTTCAGGGCCAGTTAGAAATTCTTCAATTACTACCCGCGCGCCGGACTCGCCAAAGCGCCGGTCCAGCATCGCCTCGCGGACCGCATTCTCCGCCTCTTCGCGAGTGAGCGCGATCGTCACTCCTTTGCCGAGTGCGAGCCCATCGGCCTTTACCACTATCGGCAAGTCAGCCTGCGCTACGTATTCCAGCGCCGCTCTTGGATCATCGAAAGTCTCATAGGCTGCGGTCGGGATCTGGTTACGTGCCATGAATTTCTTGGCAAAAGTTTTGGAACCTTCTAGCTGTGCCGCAGCTTTGGAAGGGCCAAAAGCGGGAATACCCGCCTCAGCAAATGCATCCACTGCCCCCATAACTAGTGGATCATCAGGAGTGACGACGGCGTAGTCCACGGCGTTGTTGCGGGCATACTCGACTAGCGCAGCGATATCGGTTGCTCCGATAGCAACGCATTCGATTGCCTTACCGCTACTATCTGCTTCCCGGGCTATCCCCGCATTTCCCGGCGCCACTACAATGCTGCCGACGCGCGGGCTTTGGGCGAGTTTGCGCACCACCGCATGTTCCCGGCCCCCGCCACCTACTACCAAAACTTTCATCGTGCCCCTTCAACTATTTGTTTTGCGAGTTGTTGAGTTACTGCCGGAAGGATCTGCCACTCTGCTTCTTCCATCACTCGCCGCTGCAAGGTCTCTGGTGTATCTCCAGCTTGTACGGCTACGGCTTTTTGCGCCAATATCTGCCCACCATCTACCTCATCGGTGACTTCATGCACAGTAGCTCCCGTGATCTGCACGCCGCGGTGCAGCACTCCTTCGTGCACGTGCAGCCCGTACCAGCCCGGACCACAGAAAGCCGGGATGAGTGAGGGATGGATATTTATTATCCGGCCCGCAAATTGGCGCACTACCGCTTGCGGGATAATCGTCAAATATCCCGCTAGCACCACTAGATCAATATCGGCCAATGCCGCTAGCAATTGCTCGGCAAAAGATTCTGGTGTCGCCTCAGATTGCCGCGGGGAAAGTACTGCGGTATTGACTCCGGCTTGGGTGGCGCGCTGTAAGGCATACGCACCCGGCCGATCTGAAATAACTAGGTCAATTTGTGCGTCCGGTAATTTCCCAGCAGCGGCGGCGTCAAGCAACGCCTGTAGGTTAGTGCCGGAACCCGAAACGAGCACAGCCACCCTAGCCTTCACTTAGCTAACACCACCTCGGGCTCTGCGGTGACTTCGCCGATCAGATATGGCGTCTCGCCAGTTTCCCGGACCGCCGCCAGAGCTTCGTCTACCCGGTCAGCCGGCACAATAGCTGCCAATCCCAACCCCATATTGAACGTGTTGTACATATCTCGATGCGGGATATTGCCGGTCTTCTCGATAATTTCAAAGATCGGCTGCTGTGGAATAGCATTCAGATCTATCCGCACGCCAAGATTATCGGGGAGCGCGCGCGGCAAGTTCTCATATAACCCGCCGCCAGTGATATGGCTGATGGCGTGCGCGCCCGCACGGGCCAATGCCAACCCAGCTTTGACGTAGATCTTAGTTGGAGTGAGCAAGGTTTCCCCCAGTGGGACATCCAGATCGGCGATCTGTGCGTCCAGCTTGGTATTGGCAAAGACCTTGCGCACCAGCGAGAACCCATTGGAGTGCACTCCGGAAGACGCCAAACCGATTACAGCGTCACCTACCGCCACTTTTTCCCGATCCAAAACATCGTCTGCGTCTACCAAGCCCACAGTAAACCCAGCCAAATCGTACTCATCGGCTGGATAGAACCCGGGCATCTCGGCAGTTTCGCCGCCGATCAGTGCTGCCCCAGCCTGCACACAGCCTTCCGCGATCCCAGCGACGATCTGTTCGATGCGCTCGGGCACGTTCTTGCCACAGGCAATGTAATCCAGGAAAAACAGTGGCTGGGCGCCGGCGCAAATTACGTCATTTACGCACATCGCCACGCAGTCAATGCCCACAGTGTCGTGCTTGTCCAGCAGGAATGCCAGTTTGAGCTTCGTCCCTACTCCGTCAGTGCCCGATACCAGCACTGGTTTGCGCATCCCCGCAATCGGGGGCACAAATAGTCCACCGAAACCGCCTAGGGAGTCAACCGCACCCGCAGTGCGCGTGCGCGCTACGTGTTTTTTCATCAGTTCTACTGCCCGATAGCCGGCAGTGATATCTACCCCAGCGGCGGCATAGGACTCAGAGTGGGACTTCACAGACGGGCCTCCTTGACCTCTGGAAGGGAACGGCCGGCGGCTGGTTTCGGCTCGCCTGTGGATATTTTACGGTGAAACCGCACAAAAGGATCTGGAAGTGACACTTTTGTGGGGTAGTCGCCATCAAAGCAGGCGGAACAGAAACCATTAACTTTCGCGCCCACGGCGATCTGCTGTGCTTGTTCCACCGTTAGGTAGCCCAAGGAATCAGCGCCGATCTTTTCCCGGATCTCTTCCGTGGTGTAATGGCAGGCAATTAGGTTATCGCGTGAATCAATATCCGTACCGTAGTAGCACGGGTTTAGGAACGGCGGCGCGGAAACTCGCAGGTGGATTTCTTTGGCCCCAGCTTCACGCAATAGTCGAATAATGCGTTTACTGGTAGTACCGCGCACGATGGAGTCATCTACCAGTACTACCCGCTTTCCCGCGACGACGGCGGGCACCGGATTCAGCTTGATCCGTACCCCTTTTTCTCGGGTACTTTGCCCCGGAGAAATGAAAGTGCGGCCAATGTACTTATTTTTAATGAAACCAGTGTCATACGGGATGCCTGATTCTTTGGCATATCCCATTGCCGCACTCAAGCCAGAGTCGGGCACCCCGATCACGATATCGGCGTCCACCGGATGCGACTGCGCCAAAAATGCGCCAGCGCGCATCCGCGCGGTATGTACGCTCATTCCGTCCAGCGAAGAATCTGGGCGAGCAAAGTAGATGTACTCAAATATGCACATCCGGTGCGGTTTGGTGCCGCAGTGGGTGCGATCGGATTTAACGTTGATCCCGGCTTCCGTCTCCTCAATTGTGACTACTTCGCCCGGTTCAACATCGCGTACGAATACTGCATCTACCGCATCTAGGGCACAGCTTTCGGAAGCAACTACATATCCGCCGTCTTCCAATTTGCCAATACAAAGTGGGCGGAAACCGAATGGGTCACGAGCAGCTACGAGTTTCGATGGGCTCATCACCACTAGGGAGTAGGCACCTTCGATCTTGCGCATCGCACCCGATACCGCAGCTTCGATAGACGGCGCATGCAGGCGTTCACCGGTAATCACGTAGGAAATGACTTCAGTATCTGAAGTGCTGTGGAAGATGGACCCCCGCAGCTCCAAGGTTTGCCGCAGTTCGGCAGCATTGGTCAAATTTCCATTATGTGCCAGTGCCATTGCGCCTTTGATGTGGTTAACCAGCAGCGGCTGCGCATTCTCCCGGCTCACTTCACCGCTGGTGCCATAACGCACGTGACCAACGGCCATATGCCCTTCGCCCAGGCGGTCTAGATCTTTGGCAGTGAAGATATCTCCAACTAGGCCGACGTCGCGGTGCATAGCGAAGACACCGTCGTCATTGACCACGATGCCGCAGCTTTCTTGACCGCGATGCTGTAACGCATATAGCCCGTAATAGGTGTCATGGGCTACCGGGCCCGCTTGGGGGCGATAAATTCCGAATACGCCGCACTCTTCATGAATGCCGGAGTCAGTTTTGGAATTAGTTTGTGCCAAATCAGCACCTACAGTTTGCACTAGGGTTACTTCCCTTCGAGCCGGCTCATTACCTCTGCATAGGCTTCTTCAACACCGCCCATATCGCGGCGGAAGCGGTCCTTATCCAGTTTTTCGTTGGTGTCCATATCCCATAGCCGGCAGGTATCCGGGCTGATCTCATCAGCGAGGATAACGGTGCCATCTGCGAGGCGACCAAATTCAATCTTGAAGTCGACCAACCGTAAGTTAAGCGTGGCAAAGTATTCACTGAGCACAGAGTTCACTTTGAACGTGTACTCCGCAATTTGCTCTAGTTCCGCCTCCGTGGCGAGCTTAAGTGCCAAGGCGTGATAGCGGTTGATCAGCGGATCGCCCAGATCATCGTTCTTGTAGGAAAATTCCAGCGTAGGGGCATCAAAGACGATCCCCTCTTCTACGCCGTAACGCTTGGCAAATGAGCCAGCAGATACGTTACGGATGATAACTTCCAGCGGTACGATTTCCACCTTTTTAACTACCGTATCGCGTTCGTTCAGTTCTTCGACGTAGTGCGTGGGCACGCCCTGCTCTTCCAGAATCCGCATCATCATATTGGACATGCGGTTATTAATTACGCCCTTGCCAACGATCGTGCCGTGTTTTTCCCCGTTAAAGGCGGTGGCGTCATCTTTGTACGAAACTACTACCAGATTGGGATCGTCCGTAGCGTAAACTTTCTTAGCTTTGCCTTCGTAGAGCTGCTTACCGTATTCCATATTTTCCTCTTTAACTGGATTGTGGGCGCGCCGGAGATTGGCCGGTTTTGTCCTATTTACTTGTGATTTTGTCTTTAGGGTATGGGGGCAGATTACTATCATCTGCTAGCGAGTTAAGCGTTAAATTCAGCTTCTACTTCGGCGTTTTTAGCCAGAGCAGCAGCAGCGCCCGCAGCCCGGTTCGCTGCCAACTTGTCAACTAGGGAGTCGTCAGCAGTTGCCAAAATCTGTACCGCCAGCAGTGCGGCATTCTTCGCACCATCTATCGCTACCGTAGCTACCGGGATACCCGGCGGCATCATTACTGTGGCGAGCAACGAATCCATACCCTCTAGTGCTTTAGCGGTAAGCGGTAGCCCAATAACTGGCAATGTCGTATTGGCCGCAACAGCACCAGCCAAATGTGCCGCCATTCCCGCCGCGGCGATAATTACGCCAAATCCGTTGTCGCGCGCTGCTTGGGTAAATTCAGCGGCTTGCTCCGGAGTCCGGTGTGCAGAATAGACATGAACTTCATAGGGAACTCCGAATTCATCCAGAGTTTTTGCCGCCGGGCGTACCTTTTCTAGGTCGCTGGCACTTCCCATCACGATTCCAACTTTTTTCACTGGTTGGCTTCTTCCCGATCGGTTGCAGTGACATATTTATTCCACCGCACTGACCACACTGGCGCAATCGGAAAAGATATGACATCCCACTCTTTGAGCAGTTTTTGAATTTACCGTCTCAACAATTAAGACGCAGCCAGTCTAGGGCACCTATGATTACCCGTCAGGAAACCACTGCCGGATACCAAAAACCAGGGGCCCGCTCATCACACACAAAAGTGCCGGGACCCAACGGATCCCGGCACTTGCAACTAATTACGATTAATCGCTCAGTGTTCGACGATTGCTAGTACATCCCGCTGGGACAGCACGATGTAAGCGTCGTCACCGTACTTGATTTCGGTTCCACCATAGAGCGCATAGATGACTACGTCACCCACCTGCACATCCATGGGCACCCGGTTGCCAGAGTCATCAACGCGACCTGGGCCAACAGCTACCACTTTGCCTTCCTGTGGCTTTTCCTTAGCGGTATCTGGTAGCACCAGACCCGAGGCAGTGGTTTCTTCTGCTTCGACCTGCTGAATTACAATGCGATCGTCAAGCGGCTTAATGGAGACCGACATTCGGTTCCCCCTTCTCAACTTGTACTCAAACTTTTGTACTTACCCTATTCAGCTGCAGTGCCGCCGTCGCGGGGGCCGGCCTCAGCCATTGCGCAGCTAGCGCCACGCACTTACAACAGCTTATTGCCTAGTTAGCACTCGGTCAAGATGAGTGCCAAAAACTGCATAGGGTTCACTATCGGCACAACCGCTCTCGACTGTCAGCTCTGTTCCCACTGCTGGTGTGAGACGATAGCAGTGTGTCCGATACTTTCACGCAACTGCTACAAGACGAAGGCTGGGAGCTAGTTAATTCTCTGCCGCCTTATAATCCGGACGCTGTGCTCACCTTGCACGAACGCCTGGCGCGTGAGGGCTATTCCCCCGATTTGATCTCCGCCGCGCTCACTCAGTCGCGGCTGCGCGAGCGTGCCCGCGCAAAGTTTGGCGATTTTGCCAGGCAAATGGCATTTACTGAAAACGGCTTACAACAAGCAACCCGGCTCCAGGTAGCCGCTCTCCACGCGCAGCGGCTAATTGCGGCCGGCTCCCGGCATATCATCGATTTTGGTTGTGGTATCGGCGCAGATTCAATGGCGATGGCCGGTTTGGGATTGCACGTTACTGCTATTGAAGCTGATGCCGACGCCGCGGCAGCAGCAGCCGTCAATTTGCGGGCATTCCCCGAAGCACAAGTGGTGCAGGCAGATGGATTCGAACTGGATTTATCCGAATTTGCAGCTGACGGTATCTGGCTAGACCCCGCCCGCCGCCGCGGCAATAAACGATTACAGAACCCGGATGACTGGTCCCCCAGTTTGGAACAGGCATTAGCCTTGGCGCGACAATTCCCCAGTGCCGGCATAAAAGTGGCCCCCGGAATTGACTATGCCTTACTCCCCCGCGACGCGCGGGTGGAGTGGATTGCCGTAGCCGGTGACTTAGTCGAAGCAGTCATCTGGATAGGTGCCGCCGCAGCACCCGACCCCGGCCGAGGCGCATTAGTGGTGGATGATGCTGGCTTTACCACTTGGGATGCCCGGGTTACTGATCCCCGGCTACCAGCCGTACAAAATACCCCACAGAAATTAAATAGCTACATTTTTGAGCCCAATCCGGCCATAATCCGCTCTGGGTCAATTGCTACTGTCTGCGCTGATTTCGGACTATCCCCCGTTTCGGAGTCGATTGCCTACTTAACTGGCCCGGATCCGATCTCCTCGCCGCTATTACAGACTTTCCAAGTGCATTCCGTATTGCCGATTGACGCAAAGAAAATCCGGAAAGTTTTGCGCCAGCTCAACGTGGGCTCAGTAGAGATCAAAAAGCGCGGCACCGACCTCGACCCGGAACTATTCCGCAAAAAATTAAAACTGGATACCTCACAGCCGGCAGAACTGACGCTGATTGCTACCCCGCTACTGGGAAAACATCGGCTAGTACTGGCACAGCGGATCTAGCGCACTGCCTAGCGTAAGACCACCGTCTCTCGTGGCAGCCCAGTTTTCACAGTGATCCCAAGTTCAGACGGCGCTACGCCCTCTTCCACTAGCGCCTCGCCCAGTGCTGCGATCATAGCGCCGTTATCAGTGCAGTAGCGAATAGGCGGAATCCGTACTGTGATACCGCGCTGCGCTGCCCGTTCCTCCGCTAATTCCCGCAACCGCGAGTTAGCCGAAAAACCGCCACCAATTACCAAAGTGTCACAGCCAACCCGTTCACAGGCAGTGATTGCCCGCTCGGTCAGCGCATCGTTCACCGCTTCGGAGAATCCCGCCGCAATATCGGCTTTGGGCAGTTCTGCGCCGCGCTGTTCTAGTTCTTCAACATAGCGGGCCACAGCCGTCTTCAGGCCAGAGAAAGAGTAGTCATACGGATGCTGTTCCCGATCTTTGCGGCTAGTAAGCGCGCGCGGGAAGTGGATTGCATCCCGGTCGCCCTCGCGAGCTAACCGGTCAATATGGGGGCCACCCGGATACGGCAGCCCCAATAGTCGCCCGACTTTGTCAAATGCTTCGCCAGCGGCGTCGTCTAACGTGCCTCCCAGCTCAGTGATATCGGTGGCAATATTTCGCACATCCATCAAGTGGGAGTGACCGCCAGAAACCACCAACCCCACAAAGCGCTCCGGGAAAGGACCGTGTACCAGCCGGTCAACAGCCAAGTGAGCCACAATATGATTTACACCGTAGAACGGCTTATTTAGCGCCAGAGCTAATGCTTTTGCTGCCGAAACTCCCACGGTGAGCGGACCAATAAGCCCCGGACCAGCGGTAGCTGCCACTGCGTCCACTTCTGCTAATGTCACTCCCGCTTTTTCTAGCGCGGCATCTAGGGTGGGGACGAAAGATTCCAAATGCGCCCGGGAAGCAATCTCCGGAATAATGCCACCAAATCTGGCGTATTCATCCATCGAAGTAGCAGTTACGTCCGCCAGCAGCTCGCTATCGCGCACCAGAGCGACGCCGGTTTCATCACATGAAGTTTCAATACCAAGGATCAATTTGCTCACGGGCGCAATTGTACAACTAGTTCCAGATACAGCTAAGGGCTAGCTCCGCAATGTAACAGAACTAGCCCTCAGCTGAATTTAGCAGCTAATCAGATCAAAATTAATCCAAGTTCTTCTTGCGACCAAACGAGGCCTTGATCATTTCGCGGTTTAGCAACGCGATTAGCTCTAGTGGCACTTCCTTCGGGCACGCTTGCGCACAAGCGCCCACGTTAGTGCAGCCACCGAATCCTTCGCGATCTTGCTGGTTGATCATATTGATCACGCGCCGCTGCCGTTCCGGATCGCCCTGTGGGAGCAACCCCAGGTGCATAACCTTTGCGGAGGTGAACAACATGGCCGAGCCGTTTGGACAAGCTGCCACACACGCGCCACAACCAATACAAGCTGCAGCTTCAAATGCGCGGTCCGCCTTATCCTTAGGCACCAAAATCGAGTGCGCATCTGGCGCGGCGCCGGTGTTAACCGAAATATAACCACCGGCCTGCACAATCCGATCCAGCGAGGTGCGATCTACTACCAAGTCGCGCAGTACCGGGAAACCGGCAGAGCGCCAAGGCTCAATAGTGATCGTATCGCCGTCTTTGAATGTGCGCATATGTAGCTGGCAGGTGGTGGTAACTTCCGGACCGTGCGGATCGCCGTTGATTACCAGGCCACACTGACCACAGATGCCTTCGCGGCAGTCCGAGTCAAATGCAACTGGCTCTTTACCTTCGGCAAAGAGTTCTTCGTTGAGCTGGTCGAGCATCTCCAAGAAGGAGGCCGTTTCGTCAACCCGCTCCAGCGTATGCGTCTCAAAGTGCCCCTGCGAGGAGGAGTCTTTCTGACGCCAAAATTCAACTGTAATTTTCACTTGTAGCTCCGCTGCGTCATCTCGATGAATTCGTAATTAAGGTCTTCCTTGTGCAGAACCGGCGGGTTATTCTCCCCGGTCCATTCCCACGCCGCTACGTAAGCGAATTCGTCATCGTGGCGTAGCGCTTCACCTTCTGGCGTCTGGGATTCTGAACGGAAGTGACCACCGCAGGATTCACGGCGGTGGAGAGCATCGATACACATGAGCTCACCGAGTTCCAGGAAGTCAGCCACGCGGCCGGCTTTCTCCAGTGACTGGTTGAGTTCATTTGCCCCACCCGGAATGCGCACGTTCTTCCAGAAGTCCTGGCGCAGTTCCCGAATGAGTTCGATAGCTTTCTTGAGGCCTTCTTCGTTACGTTCCATACCGCAGTACTCCCACATAATGTGGCCGAGTTCCTTGTGGTAGGAATCCACCGAACGGGTGCCCTGGTTGGAGACGAAGAACTTGATGCGCTCCTCGTATGCTTCCCGAGCTTTAACTACCTCTGGGTGATCCTCCGGGATCTTCTCGAATGGACCATTTGCCAGATAGTCATTGATCGTGTTCGGCAGCACGAAGTAGCCATCAGCTAGACCTTGCATCAGTGCAGAAGCACCGAGGCGGTTGGCGCCGTGATCGGAGAAGTTAGCTTCGCCCGCCACATACAGACCCGGGATGGAGGACTGCAAGTCGTAGTCCACCCACAGACCGCCCATCGTGTAGTGCACAGCCGGGTAAATACGCATTGGTACTTCATACGGGTCTTCACCGGTAATCCGCTCGTACATATCGAACAGGTTGCCATAACGCGCACTCACTGCGTCCTTGCCCAAGCGCTCGATCGCATCGGTGAAGTCCAGGTAGACGCCGCGCGAAACGCCGCCAATTTCTGGACCTACGCCGCGGCCCTCGTCGCACATATTCTTGGCCTGCCGGGAAGCAATATCACGCGGCACCAAGTTACCAAAGGATGGGTAGATGCGCTCCAAGTAGTAATCGCGATCTTCTTCTGGAATCTCGCGTGGATCCTTCTTGCAATCTTCGGCGCGCTTGGGAACCCAAATGCGGCCGTCATTGCGCAAAGACTCCGACATCAACGTGAGCTTGGACTGAGATTCACCGTGCTGTGGAATACAGGTGGGGTGAATCTGGGTGTAGCAGGGGTTACCGAAGTGCGCGCCCCGGCGGTGTGCTCGCCAAATAGCGGTGGCATTACAACCCATCGCATTGGTGGACAGGAAGAATACGTTGCCGTATCCACCAGTAGCAAGGACGACGGCGTCAGCCAAGTGGGTTTCAATCTCCCCAGTAACCATATCCCGTGCCACAATGCCGCGTGCCCGGCCGTCAATGACGATCAGGTCAACCATCTCGTGGCGAGAGTAGGTCTTAACCGTGCCAGCTGCCACCTGCCGCATCAGTGCCTGGTAGGCACCAATCAGCAGCTGCTGCCCCGTTTGACCGCGGGCGTAGAAAGTGCGGGATACCTGCACACCGCCGAAGGAGCGGTTATCGAGCAGACCGCCATATTCGCGAGCAAATGGCACACCCTGCGCTACACACTGGTCAATAATCGCAGCAGAAACTTCTGCCAGCCGGTAAACATTTGATTCCCGAGCGCGGTAGTCCCCACCCTTGACGGTGTCGTAGAAGAGGCGGAATACCGAGTCGTTATCGTTCTTGTAGTTCTTAGCGGCGTTAATACCACCTTGAGCTGCAATCGAGTGTGCCCGGCGCGCTGAGTCGTTGTAGAAGAAGGCTTTGACGTTGTAGCCCATTTCGCCTAGCGACGCAGCACCGGCGCCACCAGCCAGACCAGTACCGACAATGATGATGTTCAGTTTGCGGCGGTTTGCCGGGTTTACTAGACGTGCCCCGAACTTGCGCTTTTCCCAGCGCTCCGCTAGCGGACCGGACGGTGCCTTGGTGTCCGCAATCGGCTCCCCTTCGCGGTAGAGGCCGTGAATTAAAGTCTCAGTCATTTTTATCCCTGTCCCTAAGCAATAAACCCGAGCAAAATTGCGGTTGGCGGAACCATGAAGCCCAGGAGCAAAGCCAGTGCTGCCAGATTGGCAATAGCTTTGAAGGCCAGCTCTGCGCGACCAGTGGCGATACCGAGCGTCGCAAAAGCGGACCACAGGCCGTGCCGGACGTGCAATGCCAGCGAGCACAGTGCGATGAAGTAGATCAGCAATACCCACCAATTACTGGCGCTAAAACCAGCAATCATGCGTTCATATGGGGTAATCGTGCTGTAATCAGCACCGATGCTCAAGGTAAGCGTAGTGAACTGCATGATGTGGAAAACGATGAACAGGCCTAGTGCCAAACCGCCCCAACGCATGATCATTGCGTAGTAAGAAGCGGACGGACCAACTTTCTTACCGGAGTTCACCTTGTACTTGTTCCCACGAGCATGGGAAGCACGCGCCCACAGCTTAACTGCACAGTACACGTGAGCCACGATGCTCACGAGCAGCAGTATCCGCAGTATCCATAGCCCACCTTTATAGGGCAGTGCCGGAGCCAGGAGAGTACGCAGCCATTCTGCGTAGCCGTTGTATGCATCCGCGCCGGCAAACATTTTCAGGTTGCCGTACATGTGGAGCAACAGGAAGAAGATAAAGAACAGGCCCGTGATTGCCATAACCACTTTCAGAGCGATCGTGGTATTGCGAGCCCTATTTTTCACAACATTTGATGTAGCCACGTCTCTGAATGTAGCAAAAGAATTGCCCTGCTTACCTATCGTTAAGCTAAAAAATTGGCTGGCTCAGAGTAAAGTTTAATTAAACGTGCCCTGCCTCACGCGAGATAGTCGCAGTATTACGCCAAATCGCCCAAAACTTAGGTATTTACTGGCAAAACTAGGAATTATGTGAGTCTTTAGTTCCGAAATTCAAAGTGCGGCGCATGATGGTGGCATCGGCGTCAGAATAGTAGCCTTTTCGCTGCCCTACTGCGGTAAATCCGGCTTGTTGATATAGCGACAGTGCGCCTGGATCATTAGCGCGGACTTCTAAAAAAATCTCTTCTGAATTTTGACTAACTGCCAGCCCAATGAGTGTCGCTAACAGTTCTCGGGCAATACCGCGACGCCGATAGCTGGGTTTAACTGCCAAGGTCAAAATTTCTGCCTCTGGCCCGTAACCCACGCCCCCAACTGCCACCATCGTGCCAACTGACTGCAGCGGACGCGGCGGTTCGCTCAGTACCAGATAGGTGCGCCCAGCTGCCGCCAGCTCATGACGCCAAATTGCGGCAGACCAGGAGTCAATCCCGAAGATCTCCTGATCAAAGCTGGCAATGCGCTCTGCCCACCCAGCCGGGGGGACTCGAAGCTCAAATCCAGCTATTTGCTCCGGCAGCTGCAGTGGTTTCACTCTGCTCCGTAGGGATTCCCTTGTGCTGCCGGTTGGGCGTGGGCACCACCATGCACATCTGGACGGCGCAAATACTGCGGTTCAGTATCAAGTGAGATTTCTTCTCCAGCGTCGATCCGGGACAACCGCGAGTGTAGTAGACGCACCATCGCTTCTGGAGCTGGATCCGTTATTACTCGTTCCCCAGGTATCTCCGGGTATAGCTCTGCACTGCCACACACCACAATCGCTGGATCTGCTGCTAATTCTGCGCTCAATACCGCAGGTGAGAGCACTCGGGGCGGCTCTAACACAGTTACATCATCTGCACCCAACGGGATAGCCCGCAGCGCATAAACTTCCCGGCGCCGGGCATCAATTATCGGAACTACTATTTGCCCGCCGGCAGCTATCCCAGTTAATGCCAATACTTCGAGCGAGGAAAGCCCGTAGAGTGGCACATCCCAAGCACGAGCAAGCGCACGGGCAGTGACTAGCCCCGCGCGCAGCCCAGTAAATGCTCCTGGTCCTGTGCCCACTATTATCGCGTCCGGACGTTGGGGGCATACTTCCTGCACCATTGGCGCCAAGGACTCAGTATGATGGCGCGGATCAGAGCTGCGCTGCACTGCAATTTCAGTGACAGTTCCCAAATCTTCTTGGCACAATCCCACTACCACCCCGGTAGAGGAGTCGATTGTTAAATAAGTATTCACTGTTCTTCGCCTCCTGACATGGGCGCTGGCGGTTCAGCCACCTCATCATTAACTTCGGTAGCTGATTGCGGCCGTTCAAAGATGCGCACTTTCTCAACCAGCTCTGTGTACTTCGGTTTTTGCTCTCCAGCTGATTTTTCGGATTTATTTTCAGGTGCTTGCTCATCTGCTTTCTTGCGATGCTCGGCGTTATAGTCCCAGCGCAACCACACCACAGACACCGTAACTAGCATCACTAAGGAAAAGAAAATAATCAGCAAAATAGGTAGCGAGGTTCCAGTGTTAGTACTGGCACCGGCGTCTTCCGCCACCACTTTAGCGATCTCGTCTTCTTCGGTTAAAATCCGGGAACGCTGCAATAAGAAATCTCGCAGGGGCACAGCACCCAATACGATACTGCTGCCCGCCCGATCTGCCGGCTCAATCGCCTGGTCCCGTAGCGCAAACCACGCCTTAATCACCGGATCATAAATCAAGACGGCGCCAGTATCGTGCGCAGCTTCCGTACCCAGCCGCACATCAGCGACTACAACTTCATCCGTAATAGTGCCGCTGACGTAATTAGCACTAACCGCCCCCACCACTTGGGTACCATCCAGAATTGGCGCTACCCAGCGTTGCCCCGGCACCAGCGCATTTTGCTCAGTTATTGCCCCCGCCGCAAAACTAACTGACCGCACCGGGTCGCCAATGGTGAACTCGCGTATTTTTGTCGCATCCAGCTTCGGGAAAACCTTAGGGCCGTCTGAGTTCATCAGTGCGGCGGCCCGGTTGGCAAACCAATCAGTTACTTCCGGTGCTGACGGCACGGAATCTACTTGGGCAGTGCCTTCCGGATCGGGGTTTAATACCGCTAATCCAGCACTCACCGACGGCGTTACTGCAGCCGGAACCGCTGCAGCGGTTATTCCACTAGGCAAGTTGGCGGTGGCAAGTACCAGCGCCAATACCGCCCAGCCAGCTCTAACCCTCATGCTCTCTCCTGCAGCTGCATCACGATTTCACTAGCTGCCAGCTCAGCTTCCCAGGCAATACCACGGGCCCCGTAACCGGTTATGCATACTGTACGCGGGGCATCCGCTGCCAGTGCATCGGGGGCCAATTCCGCAGCTGCGCCAGTGGGCCGGGATATCTGTATCTCTAACCGCGCTGGGGATAGTCCCTCTACTTTACCTTCGCCCCATTCCACCACAGTCAATGCCACATCCATAGTGGCGTCTAGGTCCAACGCGTCCAATTCTTCTGGTGACCCTAGCCGATAGGCATCAACATGTACTAAGTTGAGCCGGTCGGCGTCGTAAATCTGGGCAATTACGTAAGTAGGCGAAGAAACTTTTTCGGTAATGCCAAGACCCCGGCCAATTCCCTGCGTCATCGTAGTTTTTCCTGCTCCCAAGGGGCCATTTAGCAGCACGAGATCACCGGGCAGAGCAGTTTTGGCAAGTTGTGCACCCAATTCTTGGATGTCAGCAACGCTAGGTACCGGAACACAAATCATAGTTCTAGGGTACGGCAATTCGGTGCACCCGCGGTCCGAGCGCGGTGAACACCTCATATCCGACAGTGCCACAGGCAGCGGCCCAGTCGTTAGCAGTTAAATATCCCTCAGCTTCGTCGCCAAATAGCACTGCCAGATCGCCTTCGTGGGCGCCCGGAGCCGATACCACAAACTGATCCATACAGATCCGCCCCCGGGAAGGGCACAGCTCGCCATTTATCCAAACTTTCACCCGGTTCGATCCGGAGCGCAGCACACCATCGGCGTAACCGATCGGCACCACCGCAAAGTGTTCCGGCTGTTCCGTAACGTAGGTGTGACCATAGGAAACCCCCGTACCCGCCGGAACGTCGCGCACCACAATCAGATCTGCCTCCAACTGCATAACCGCACGCAATCCCATTTGCAGTGCAGTACGGTATTCCGGATTTGGGCTAACGCCGTAGAGCGCGATACCTGGGCGCACTAGGTCATAGTGCGTATTTTCGTGCCACAGCATTCCCGAAGACGCCGCTAGGTGCAATACCTGAGGGTGTAGCGGGGCTGTTATCTGGCGTGCTGCCTCAAAAAGTTCTACTTGATGTGCAGTGAGCGGGCACTCTGGTTCATCAGCTCGCGCCAGATGCGACCATAGCCCCACCACCTCAAAGACACCTTCCGCTTGCAACGGCGCTATTTGGGCTACGGCATCGGCCAGTTGGTTCATGCTGAAACCGCCACGCGCCATAGCAGTATCCACTTTGATGTGGACTTTTGCCGGGACACCTGCCTCCCGAGCTGCGGCTGCCACTTCCGCAATAGCCCACGGGGCCCCCAGGGAGATATGGATCCCTGATTTTATTGCTTGGGCAAATGGCGAACCGGGGGCATAGATCCAGCACAAGATATTGGCTTCACCCAGCCGACCTTCTCGCTCCAGCCGATCAGCTAAAGTTTGGGCTTCGGCAATTTGCGCTACGCCCAGCCATTGCACTCCGGCGTCGAGCAGCCAGTCGGTTACGATATCCCGCCCGTGACCATAGCCATTAGCTTTTACGATCGGCATCATCCCCGATGCGGTAGCAGCATCTAACGCCCCCAAGTTGTGCAAAAAAGCACTCTTGGAGATGAGGGCGCGCGAGGGATAGAGGCCAGAACTATTCAAGATTGAGAATCCTATCAATGGCTATCGGAAGAGCTTTAACAATATCTGATGCAGTGATCGGATGTCCGATCCGGCGCGGGCGCGTGGCGCAGTCAACGCCACTCAGTTCGCAACAACCATACATCCGCCGGTCACTGGCGATAGCGGCGGCACTGGCGTGTACGTATGCTGCTGCCGCTGCATACTGAGCTGGCAAACCGGCGGTAAATTCTGCTGAAACGCCAGCTAGCATGCCACCCAATAGCCCCGCCAGCACGTCCCCCGCTCCAGCGGTGGCACGCCAACCCGGGGCGCCGCCCTGGCTGAAGCAGATTCCACTTGGAGTGGCGCATACATCAGTAGCTGCAGTTAGCAACACAGTGGCGCCAGTAATTTCGGCTGCCAGTTTTGCCGCGTGATGCGGATCTGCTTCGACCTCTGGGCGAGAAATTTCGATACCACGCGCCGTCAACAGTGCCACCAATTCTCCAGGGTGGGGAGTCAAAATAACTGTTTCTGGAAACTGGCCGGTATAAGCCAAACTAATGGCTCCGGCGTCGAGCACTATGGGGAGCCCCTGGTCAACAGCTTCAGTTAACGTGCGGCGTAACTGTTCCATTTGGGTTTCTTCAACTCCAGAACCGAGTATCCAAGACTGCACCTGACCAGGTGCCGGCACCACTTCGGGATACACCGGCAGCACCAAAGGACTTTCCCCCAGGTAGCGCACCATGCCAACTCCACTAGCCAGGGCACCGCCCACGCCTAATAGTGCAGCCCCGGGATAGGTACGCGATCCAGTTAGCATCCCCACTACCCCGCGCGTGTACTTGTGGTCAGTTTTGCTGGGTATCCGCCATCGGTCAGCCACATCTGCGGCAGTCAGTTCGGCCACTGCCGGGCTGGCGGGGAAAAATTCCGCAAATCCCAGATCCACTGTGGTCACTTCGCCACACTGAAACCGCGCCGGGGCTAATAAATGCGCCGGTTTCAAACTGCCAGTTGCCAGCGTTTCATGGGCGCGCAGTACTGGGCCGAGAATTTTGCCGCTATCCGCAGTTAATCCAGACGGCAAATCTATGGCCAGCACAAATGGCTCCGCGGGACTCATATCCAATTCAGTATTGAGCATAGTAATCCAGCTGGCGATTGGCTCGCGGGCGGCGCCAGTGCTCCCCAGTCCCAGGAGTCCATCTAGCCAAGTTCCGCCCCAAAAAGCTAGTTCGCGCAGCACTGCCAGATCCGTACTTGCGCCGGCTCCAGCAGTATCGCCCGTTAAGGGATAGCACCGCACTCCAGCGCGTTGGGCTGCAGCTATACCATCTGGATGAGCCCCCGGTAGATGCGCTGCCCGCACGCTCAGCCCGCGCTGCGCCAAGTAGACAGCAGCATAGAGCGCATCACCACCGTTATTGCCCTTGCCCGCGAGCGCCAACACGGTAGCGCCGCTCACCCGCAGTCCAGTTGCCTGTAGATGCGCAATTACCCGCCCCGCTACAGCGTACGCGGCTTGCTCCATTAGCGGCTTCCCGGCAGCCAGCAGTGGCTCCTCAGCGCTACGCACTTGATCCGCCCAGTAAGCTCTGCGCATCCTATCCACTTCCTCTGGTTTGACTCACTCCACTGTTACAGATTTGGCAAGATTTCGAGGCTTATCTACGTCCAAACCTTTTTGTTTTGCCAATTCGCACGCAAAAATCTGCAGTGGGATTACTGTCACTAGCGGCATCATCAAAGTTGGGGTGGATGCCGGAACCTGGATTAGGTAGTCCGCGTACTCAGCGGCTGCCTCATCACCTTCTTGTGCAATGACGATCGGGCGCGCCCCCCGCGCTTTTACCTCGTTGATATTAGAAATAACTTTGGCATGCAACAGTGGCCGGCGGGGCGTAGGCACAATAACAAACACCGGTAACCCAGCTTCTACCAGTGCGATCGGACCATGCTTCAACTCCCCAGCCGCGAAGCCTTCTGCATGAATATAGGCGAGCTCTTTGAGTTTCAAAGCTCCTTCTAGCGCAATTGGGAAACCCACATGGCGTCCCAAGAACAGCACCGACGTCACGTCACCCAGCTCGTTAGCAATCTGCTTGATGGCACCTTCTTGGGCTAAAACTTCTGCCATTCGCTGCGGCATCTGGGCGAGCTCATCCAAGTAAGTTGCGATTTCATCTGGGTATTTATTGCCGCGCAGTTGCGCCAGATACAACCCCAATAGGTAACATGCCGTGATCTGGGCGGTGAATGCTTTGGTAGAGGCTACGGCAGCTTCCGGACCAGCATGGGTGTAGAGCACGGCGTCTGACTCGCGTGCAATTGTCGAGCCGAACGCATTCAAAATGGACAGCACCCGCGAGCCCTGTTCCCGAGCATGGCGCACTGCCATCAGCGTGTCCATCGTCTCCCCGGACTGGGAAATCGCCACTACCAAAGTTTTGGAATTTACCACCGGATCGCGATAGCGAAATTCATGCGCCAACTCCACCTCAACCGGAATACGGCACCAGTGCTCAATCGCATATTTCGCTACATGCCCGGCATAGGCTGCCGTCCCACATGCCACTACGATGATTTTGTCAATTGCGCGCAGCTCTTCTTCGCGAATATGCAGCTCATCTAACTGCAAGTAACCATCAGCGGTGAGCCGTCCCAGCATAGTGTCTGCCACCGCCTGTGGCTGCTCATGAATTTCTTTGTCCATAAAGGTGGGATAGCCCGCGGTTACCGCCGTGCGAGTATCCCAATCGACGTCATACTCTTCCCCAGCAACCGGATTGCCCGCGAAGTCGACGACGGCGACGTCTGCTGCAGTTACTGTAACCACTTGATCTTGCCCGATTGCCATAGCGCGGCGAGTGAACCCCACAAATGCCGCCACATCCGAGCCTAAGAAATTTTCCCCATCACCGAGTCCGACGACGAGCGGAGAGTTGCGCCGCGCCGCCACCACTTTATTGGGCTGAGTTGCCGCCACTGCCACGATCGCAAAAGATCCCTCCAGCCGGTTTGCTACTGCCAACATGGCTGCCGTCAAATCGGGAGTCTGAGTTAATTGCTGCGCCAGCAAATGTGCCACTACTTCAGTGTCAGTTTCCGACACAAATTGTGCTCCAGTAGCGGCTAATTCGGCGCGGAGCGCTTCGTGATTCTCCACAATGCCGTTATGCACAATTGCCACTGACCCATCTGGTGCCATATGCGGATGGGCGTTGGTAGCAGTTGGCGAACCGTGCGTAGCCCACCGCGTATGCCCAATGGCGCTAATTGCCGCTGGCACGGGTGCAGCCGCTAATGACGCCGCTAAGTCGGCTACCCGGCCAGCCTCTTTGCGCAAAGAAATACCGCCGCCATTTGCCACCGCCACTCCGGCCGAATCGTAGCCTCGATATTCCAATCGTTCTAGACCAGCCAATACAACTTCCAGCGGGTGCCCCGAGTCCGTTTCCCCCACATAAGCCACAATTCCACACATGCCGAAAATTTTACCGCGGCAACTGCCCAGCTTTTCTATACGTGCGCAAAATCGCCGTGCTGGGAAAATTCTGTAAGACTTAACCCATGCATAGTGAACATGGACCATTTCTGAAGTTCACCCACGAACAGTGGGAGAGCCTGGCATCTAGCACTGCGTTACCGTTGACCGAATCAGATATCGCCCGGTTGATTTCGCTGGGCGACCCGATTGGTTTAGCAGAAGTGGACGCCATATACCGGCCGCTATCTGCACTTATGCAAATGTACGCCCGCAATACCGGGGATTTATTTGCCGAGTCGAAAGAATTTCTCGGCTACCAAGAGCTGCGTACGCCGTGGATTGTGGGGATTGCCGGCTCGGTGTCAGTGGGGAAATCTACCACGGCACGGCTATTGCAGGAGCTGCTCCGCCGCTGGCCACTCACCCCCCATGTGGACCTGGTGCCAACTGACGGTTTCCTCTACCCCAACTCGGTGCTAGAAGAACGCGGAATTTTAGACCGCAAAGGCTTCCCCGAGTCCTATGATCGCCACGCGCTGCTTAATTTCCTCAGTGCCGTCAAAGCGGGCGAACCCAATCTGAAAGTGCCGGTTTATGACCACGTCAGCTACGACATTGTGCCCGGCGAATTCATCACCGTAGATCAACCCGAGATTTTAATCCTGGAAGGGCTGAATGTGCTGCAACCCGCCCGCCCCAGTACCGATAGCAATTACACCGCAATCTCGGACTTTTTCGATTTTTCGATTTATCTAGATGCCCCGGTAGACGCACTAGAAGAATGGTTCGTGGCGCGATTCTTGGCCCTGCGAGGCACTGCTTTTAGCGACGAGCGCTCCTATTTCCGTTCTTTCGCGGAACTAAACGACACCGAAGCCGAAGCTATGGCGCGCGAGGTGTGGCACACTATCAACTTGCCCAACCTGATGGAAAATATCTTGCCCACCCGGTCACGCGCCACTGTAATTCTCTCCAAGGGGCCCACACACCGGATCGAAGAGGTCGCCTTACGCCGGCTGTGACGCGCCCGGCACGCCACTATTCCCTCAGTTTCGGTTTTGCCGGTTCGGTATCCGCACTAGAGGGACAGCTTTTCTTTGACGACGGCTGCCAATTGGGCTGCTACCTCATCTGATTCTGCCTGGGTAGCAGCCTCAACCATCACCCGCACCAGCGGTTCAGTGCCCGAAGCGCGCAACAGCACTCGCCCAGTTTCCCCTAGACGTTGCTCTGCCGCTGCCACCTCAGCTGCAATCTCAGCCGTACGATTCTTATCAACATTCGGCACATTGATTAGTGTTTGCGGCAAACGCTTGACGAAGCTGGCCAAGGACTCCAGTTTTTCACCCCGCCGGGCAACTTCGGAAGCCACCAAAAGTGCAGTTAAAGTTCCATCTCCAGTAGTGGCATGGTGCAAATTGATTACGTGTCCCGACTGCTCGCCGCCCAAGGAGTACCCCCGCGCCAGCATTTCTTCCAGGACGTACCGGTCGCCTACCGTCGTCACTGCGACGTCTATTCCCGCATCGCGCATAGCTAGCCGCAGTCCCAGATTAGACATAACAGTCAATACCAAAGTGTTGTTATCCAGCTCGCCGCGATCGCGCATACTCACTGCCAGCAGCCCCATGATCTGATCGCCGTCTACCAACGCACCATTATGATCTACTGCCAGGCAGCGATCGGCGTCGCCGTCAAATGCAAATCCCATATCTGCCCCGGAAGCCTTAACCATCGCTTGCAGCTGCTCCGGATGGGTCGAACCACAATTATCGTTGATATTCCGACCATCTGGGCTGGCATTGATTACGGACACATCCGCGCCAAGCTCCTGGAAAACAGTTGGCGCCACCTCATAAGCTGCACCATTGGCGCAGTCCAATACGATTTTTAGCCCGTTGAGACGCTCCCCCACGGCTACCAGATGATCCATATAGGCCCGGTCAGAAACTTCCGCAGTTTCGGACATATATCCGACATCTGCGCCCACTGGCCGCTCCCAGTCCGTGCCGAGCAGAGCCTGGATTTCATCTTCTACTGCGTCATCCAGTTTGAAACCGTTGGCGGAAATAAATTTGATGCCGTTATCTGGCATCGGATTATGGGAAGCAGAAATCATGCACCCCAAGTCATAGTTGTGTTTTGAAGTCAGATAGGCGATGCCCGGAGTAGGTATTTCCCGGACGTGCTCGACATCTATTCCAGCACTTGCCATCCCCGCAGCAATTGCTTGCGATAGCATACCCGATGACTGGCGAGTATCTCGACCGACGACGGCGCGCGGACGGTGGTCAGTAACTTCACGCGCCAATACTCGCGCAGCAGCTTCCCCCAGTTGAAGCGCCAGTTCCGCCGTGATTTCCCGGTTGGCAAGCCCTCGCACACCGTCAGTGCCAAAGAGTCGAGACATGTTTTCTCCTCAAAATATCTAACTACCACTGGCAATCGCCGTGGATAATGCGCCAGCAATTGGTGGCATAAACATTTCTGGCTGTTATTATTCCACGTCAACTACTGGAAACGTGCCAAGGGCCCCACAGTTTCCTGCGGGGCCCTTGCATAAATTGTATTCTAGTCCGCCAGCTTTACCGCTTGGAGAACTGCGAAGCCTTGCGTGCCTTCTTGAGGCCGGCTTTCTTGCGTTCCACGGCGCGAGCGTCGCGAGTCAGGAATCCGGCTTTCTTCAGTGCCGGACGGTTCGATTCCCGATCAATTTCGTTCAGGGCGCGAGCAATACCGAGACGCAGCGCACCTGCTTGACCGGACGTGCCACCGCCGTTGATACGGGCGACTACGTCAAACCGGCCTTCGATATCCAGCAGCACAAACGGCGAATGCACCAATTGCTGGTGGATCTTGTTCGGGAAGTATTCCTCCAGCGTGCGGCCGTTGATGGTCCACTTTCCTTCGCCGGGGATTAGGCGGACACGAGCTACAGCTTCCTTACGGCGCCCTAGGCCCTGTCCGGGAGCAGTCAGAGATGCACCCTGACCAGTCTGCGGAGTTTCCGTCTCGCTCGTGTACGAGCTGACGTCCTCCAGTTCTTCAGTTTCCACGGTGGTCTCAGCCACGGTTCTCCTTAAAAATTTTAGTTAAGTCCTGGCCGCTACTGAGCGACTTTTTCCAGCTGGTACGGTACGGGTTGCTGGGCAGCATGTGGGTGCTCAGCGCCGCGGTAAACCTTCAGCTTCTTGAGCTGCTGGCGCCCGAGTTTATTCTTCGGCAACATGCCGGCGACAGCCTTCGTGACTGCGCGTTCCGGGTTTTCTTCCAACAACTCTGCATAGGACGTAGCTTTCAAACCACCGGGATAACCCGAGTGGCGGTATGCCATCTTCTGCTCACGCTTGGATCCGGTCAGTTCGACCTTGTCAGCGTTGATGACGATCACGAAATCGCCGGTATCCATATGTGGCGCAAAAGTCGGCTTGTGCTTCCCACGGAGCAGGGTGGCAACATGGGTTGCCAAACGGCCAAGGATGACATCGGTGGCGTCAATGACGTACCACTTAGGATCGATATCTCCGGGCTTCGGTGAATACGTGCGCACTTTACGTAGCCTTCGTTTCTAGATCTGAGGGGCAGCCGAAAAGCAATGGCTTGTGCCTAACGGATAACCCCAATGGTCAAGTTAAGATTCGCTGCGTGTGGGACGAGTGGGACAATATCCGCACAACGCATAGCGATACTCAACTTTAATTGGCACTGGCCAACAGGTCAAAGGATTCCCCCTCGCTGTGAGAGGGATAACGAGTACATCAGCAACTTTGCACTGTTGAATCAGTCACTTACCCAAATAGCCAGAAATTTTACTGCCACTATATATTGGTATTTGAGCCTATCCTCACAATTCACCAGGTAGATTTAAGCCAAATATTTCACGCAGCATATGTACAACCCAGAATGAGGGCCACAATTGACTAAAACTCGCCACGCCGTCCACCCCACCCCCACTGGAGAAGTGCAGCATATCGGGGTAAATGACCTATTCTTTTCTACTACCGACTGGCGCGGGGTCATCGAAGACTCAAATAACGTATTTACTAGATTGTCCCGTTATTCTGCGGCAGAACTGCGCGGCGCACCGCACAATATTATTCGCCACCCAATGATGCCCGCCGGTGCGTTTCACAGCATGTGGGAGTGGATTCAAAACGGAAAGCCATTCGGCGCCTATGTACACAATCTGGCACAGGACGGCTCGCGTTACGACGTCTTCGCCACGATAGTTCCCAAACGCGGCGGCGGATACCTATCAGTTCGTATCCCTCCGGTGGTCCCAGAATTTTTTAAGCTGACCGATGACATCTACGCCCAGGCGCTCCAACTAGAAGCTGAACTGCGCGAAAGTGGCTTATCGCGCCGAGAAGCAGCAGCGCGGGGGGCCGATAAAATAACTGAACTGATCCAAGAAGCTGGCTTCCTAGATTACGACGACTACATGCACGCCGTCTTCACCTCGGAAGTTTTGGCCCGAGCAGCTATCGCCACTGAAATACCTACTCGCCCCACAGCCACCGGGCCAGTCGCCCATAAATTGCAGCTGACCGAGAAGATCTACCAGGAGTTAAATAACTGGATGGGGCGGCTCAGTGAGCTGCAGGCGATGTCAGAATCGCTGAGCGAGGCAGATAAAGCAATCCGCAATGAAATCAGCCGGGCAGCGGTACCAGACAGCATAAATTCCCAGATAAGCGGGGAAGAACATCATGATGTGCGGGTGATGGTAGACGTTTTGAAGCTGACCCAGCAGGCCACTTCAGACTATCTAGCTAATCTGCATGAGACCTTCACCAATCTGTACAGCACAATCTCAGCAGCCAGATTCCGCATTGCGCTGGCGCACGTGCACGCCACAATGTTGGCAATTTTCTTGGTGGAAGTCATCGACTACGACACCTCGGCGGACTCCGAAATACAGATGCTGATTGAAGCCCTGGAAGACGGCGTCACCGATATGGAATATGCCACTCATAAGCTGATTCACCAGACCATTAATGCTGGAGCGCAGACCAAAGCTGCCCTGCACATGATGCAGCTGCCCACGCAGATGGCGAAAAAGGTGGAGCAACAAACTGAGGGGATGACTTTAGACGCCGGTGGCGTGATGGATATTGCAGCCTCAGCAATCGAGCAGCTGACGCGGGCAATGGAACGGATGCAGAATCTGTCGCAGCGATGCGAGGACTTGTGCGATTTTGATCCGACGCGACTGCGCGAGTTGCTGCATACGCTGAACTAATCGGATTTGCTAATTTCTGTGCGCGAGGGGGGACTTGAACCCCCACGCCCGAAGGCACCAGAACCTAAATCTGGCGCGTCTGCCAATTCCGCCACTCGCGCGCACAGCTCATTAACTGAACTCCCGCAATAGCATACCTGGCAAGGTAGAAAATTCTCAATTTGCTGGCGACACTACTTTCGCCGTCTTATTTTGTGCCGCCCGAAGTGGTGATGAAGAATTCCAAACTTACCAGCAACACAAACAGCACAAATCCAGCGATCATCGGCGCTATCCCGAAAATAGTCGGGAAGATCAATCCCACCGCCAGCGCACTGCCGGCTACTAGATAGGTGCGGCGGTGGTAAATACCATATGCCGCAAATGCCGCCCCCATTGTCCCGAGCACGCAAGCAACCACAATTGCCGGCGCAAATCCCGCTCGCCACGCCGTATACCACCCAACCCCGAGCATAAATAGGGTAAATCCGCCGACTAATGCAAAAAGCATGGGGTAGAACTTTTCCATATCTCCACTGTGCCATATCTCGACGTCGTTCACCGGTAGCCAAAGGGGCCAGCGAAAAATGTCTTCTCCTCCAGAATTGCCGCACAATTTAGCTATGACTGACATCGCTTCTGGAGATATGGGTCCGTGGCTTTCCCCGGATGACCTAGAGTTTGTGCGTCGCAAAGTGCCAATGCTCTATCTGGATATTGTCCCGGTGCGAATTGACGAAGAAGCTCAGTTGGAAGCAATCGGTCTGCTCCTCGCCGTTAATGACGACGCCATCACTAGATCTATCGTTTCTGGGCGTGTGTTGTATCACGAAACTATCCGTGAAGCGCTATGGCGGCATATCGAAAAAGACTTAGGCGGTATGGCGCTGCCGCAGTTACCCGTTTCTACGGTGCCATTTGCGGTAGGCGAATACTTCCCCACTCCGGGAGTGGGCTGGCATGACCCGCGCCAACATGCCGTTTCCCTGGCTTATGTGGTGCCGATGGCTGGTGATTGCCATCCCTCCAGCGATGCGCTTGAGATAACTTGGTTCACCCCTGGGGAAATGCGCACTCCAGAATTACAGGCCGAAATTATGCCGCGTCAGCGTGAGATAGTGCTGCGTGCGCTGCACTATCTCGGCTATTAGCAGCCATCCGTTGAGTTATTAGGCAGTTCAGCCCAAGGCGCGCGCCACCAACGGGGCCAAGGCTTCAAATGCGCGCGCCCGATGTGAAATAGCATTTTTCGCTGCGGGTGCCATCTGGGCGGTACTAACTGTGAAGCCTTGGGCTTGGAATATTGGATCGTAGCCAAACCCGTTTTCGCCCACTGGTTCGCGCAGTAGCTTGCCTTCCATCCGCCCCAGCTCCACAAATTCCCGGCCGTCCGGCAGCACTAACGCGGCGGCACACGCAAAGTGCGCGCCGCGATGCTCATCTGGCACATCTGACAGTTGATTGAGCAGCAATTGTAGATTGGCAGCGTCGTCACCGTGACGACCACACCACCGGGCGGAAAACACTCCGGGCGCACCGCCCAACACATCGACGCACAGACCCGAATCATCCGCCATTGCCGGTACCCCCAGTTCGCGCACGATCTGGCGCGCTTTTATCAGTGCATTGCCGGCAAAAGTTACTTCGTCCTCAACTGGCTCCGGCAGATCGTATTCAGCGGCACTGTGAATATCGGCGGGGTCTAACTGAGGCACGAGTTGTGCCAAAATATCGCGCACTTCAGCTAACTTATGGAGGTTGCGGGTGGCTAATACGATGCGGGCCGGATTCTGAGTTGTCACTTCATTTCCTCACTAGTTCACGGCGGCGCCATCGGCTAAAGCATGTGCCTGCAGTTGTGCTAGCTCCTGATTACCTTTTGCGGCCAGATCGAGTAACTGGCTCAGTTCGCTGCGATCAAATGGGGTTTCTTCTGCAGTGCCTTGCACTTCAATGAATTTACCCGTGCCCGTCATCACCACATTCATATCGGTTTCCGCCGCGACGTCTTCCACATATGGCAGATCCAGGCGGGGTTCGCCGTCTATGATGCCTACCGAGATAGCGCTCACCGTATCGCGCAATACTGGCTTACCCGCCACTGGTTTGATCTCCCCTTGGGCTATTCCCCAGGCTACCGCGTCAGCTAATGCCACATAGGCACCGGTAATCGCCGCCGTGCGGGTACCGCCGTCTGCTTGGAGCACGTCACAATCCAAAATAATCGTATTCTCCCCCAGTGCCGCAAAATCCACTATTGCGCGCAAAGACCGCCCAATTAGGCGAGAAATTTCTTGAGTGCGACCGCTGATTTTTCCGCGCACCGATTCGCGCGCTGAGCGAGTCGAGGTAGCTCGCGGCAACATGGCATATTCACCAGTGACCCATCCCAGCCCAGAATCAGCCCGCCATCGCGGCACCCCGGGAGTAAAAGACGCCACACATAGAACTTTGGTGCGGCCAAACTCCACTAGGACCGAACCTTCGCCCTCTTCCAGGAAATTGCGGGTAATTTTCACACGGCGCAGCTCGTCAGCCGCACGTCCATCAGCTCTATTAGTCATATCTCCAGCATACGCCGACACCGCGCTCAGCGTTTTTCTGCCCACTAAACCAAACTATTGGCAGCAGCTGCCCCAGTTAGATTTCGTAGACGTCCCCCGCCGCCACAACTGTTACGCCCACTTGGCACTGGCTCCGCGCGTCGGCTTCGGTCTGCACCGGGTCAGTCCACGGTTGTAAATGGGTGAGCAGTAGCCGTTTGGCGCCCGACCGATACGCTAATTTACCGGCTCGCACCCCGGTCATATGCACGCCACTTACTGTGTCACGACCCTCTTGGAATGCCGCTTCGCTCAACAGTAAGTCCACATCAGTAGCACTGTTCACCACTGCTTCCGAAAGGTCAGTATCCCCGGTGTAGGTTAACCGCACCTGCTTATCGGAATCTGTCTCACTCGGCCCAGTGATCCGCACGGCAAGCGCGGGCACCGTATGCCACGCCTTAAAGAATTCCAAAGTCATCGGGCCAATTTGTATCTGCTGTCCGGGCACTACCTGCTGAAAGTCGTACTCACTGCGGTAGTCTTCGTCCGGCGCATCCCCGGAAATGCCGCGCATCCGCGCTTCGGCGTCGTCATCGGGGCAATAAACCGGAACTGGCCCCAGTGCCCCGTCCGGATGCCAGCGCCGGTACACCTGCATCCCCACTAGATCTACGCAGTGATCTGCGTGAGTATGCGAGAGCACAATCGCATCCACATCAGCTGGATGAATATAGCGAGTTAGTTGCCCCATCGCGCCAGACCCCAAGTCCAACACCAGCGAATAGGTTTTGTCAGCATCTTGTGCCTGCACTAAATAGCACGACGAGGCCGATTTAGGCCCTGACATAGAGCCGCAACAACCGACTATGGTGAGTCTCAAGGTTATGCTCCTGTATTTATTTCCTGCACGTGCTTCACTTCCGGACCGAGGAAGCGGCGCGCGTGGCTGCGGAAGTCTTCCGCGTCTCCCGACGTATTGAAGGTGTAGGTCGGCGGACCAGATTTTTCTGAACGCAGCATCTGTGCTGTGGTCAATTCATGGTAAACGTCTTGTGCGGTCTCAGCAGCAGAAGAAACCAGCGTCACATCTTTACCCATGACGTAGGAAATAACACCATGCAAAAGTGGGTAGTGAGTACAGCCCAGCACCAAAGTGTCCACACCAGCTGCTTTAATCGGCGCAAGATACTCTTCTGCCACCTCAAGCAGCTCACTCCCAGTGGTTATCCCGGCTTCGGCAAATTCCACAAATCGCGGGCAAGCTGCGGATGTGATTTGCAATCCTGGTTGATCGAGAGCGCGGTCATAGCTTCCCGAGGAAATAGTGGCCTGTGTGCCGATGACGCCGATTTTGCCACTGCGGGAAATCCGCATCGCGCGCCGCGCCGCCGGGTCAATTACCCCGACAACCGGAATACCAAGTTTGCCGTAGTTTTCTTTAGCTTCTTCCAGAACTGCTGCTGAGGCGGTATTGCAGGCAATAACCAGCATTTTTACGCCCTGATCTACCAAGTTATCCATCACATCGAAGGCCAATTCCCGCACTTCTGGCAAGGGGCGCGGGCCATAAGGGCAATTCTTGGTATCGCCAAAATAAGTTACGGATTCATTTTGCAGTTGATTTATTACTGCACGCGCCACCGTGAGCCCTCCGACTCCGGAGTCAAAAATACCGATAGGCGCGTCATTCATGCGCCAATTCTACCGGCGCAGTTCTTTATTCCTAACTGCGGTTACCAGTGAATCCTGCCACCAAGTAATCATGGCATATAACACAGCCATCATATCTTCTGCGGTTTCAATCTCCGGCAGATCTTTGACATCCGCGGTGCGGAAACCAGTGAACTTAGCTGCCGTGTTGTACACCTGCTGGGAGGAAGAATCGTCATCCACCTCTAAGCGTGCCGCCAGGACTAGCCGAATATCGTTCAGGCCTGCCATCCAGGCCGGGGCGTCTTCGTTGCGCACAAAGACCCGATCAAACTCTTCCGGAGACTCGGTATTCTCCGCCACAAGCTGATCATAAATAGTAGTTAGATGCTCAACTTTCGCTGCAACAATGCTGTCTTCAGTCAGATTGCGTAACTGGGCAGCTTGTTGCGGATCCTCACTCATATCCGGCAACAACCGGTGCAGAGCTGAATCCATCGGTGTCAACAGATAGGGATCGGGAGCGTCGGCGGCAGCGGCGTCGTCTTCGCCATAGATGGAATCTGCCAGTGCTTCCAGCTCTAATTCGATCTCTGCCAGCGGATCCGGATTATCCGCCAATTGTTCCCGCCGATCCAGCTCCTGGTTTACATCCGCACCCAACAGATAGATAACATCGCGCACCAAGGAAGCGATCATCGAGCGCTCCTCGCTGTTCAAGCCACCCAGATAGCCGCCGCGAGCCATAGTGAATGCAATCATGGCGTACTCGGCTCGATTGTGGCCCACAGCCCGTAGGAGTGCATGGCTTGCGCGTCAGTTTCCATCTGTTCCCGCTGCCCGCGCGCAACTACCGCGCGGCCGTTGTTGTGCACTTGCAGCATATAGCGGCGGGCAGTAGCTACATCCATCCCGAAATAGCTCTCAAACACCCACTGCACATAGCTCATCAAATTTACTGGGTCGTTGTGCACCACGATTTGCCACTCGATCTCCCGCAGTGGGGTAGAGATTGACGCCGAATTTGGGCTAGGCAGTGATCTTTTTTGTGGCACGTTCCTGAGTTTACGCTAAAAGAGGCGGCGCTCAGATTTTTGCCAGAATGTGGCAAGGATGGACATACCCCCGTTCGGAGCCTATTTTTGAAACATGCATGAAAATTGTATGAGCACTGCGCTGCTGACCGATATGTACGAATTAACTATGCTTGACTCGGCGCTGGGCTCCGGAAAGGCGGACTACTTTTCCGTATTTGAGGTCTTCAGTAGGAGACTGCCAGGCGAACGGCGCTATGGAGTGGTAGCGGGGACTGGGCGGATTTTAGAGGCGCTACAGCATTTTCGATTCGGCGATGCAGAGCTGCAATATTTACACGATGCCAAAGTGGTAGGCGAGAAAACCCTGGAGTATTTGGCAGATTTTCAATTTTCTGGTGACATCTACGGATATGCCGAAGGGGAATGCTACTTCCCCGGGTCGCCGCTGCTGACAGTTACCGGCACTTTCGCAGAGGCAGTGCTACTGGAAACCTTGGTGCTATCGATTCTGAATTATGACTGTGCGGTAGCTACTGCTGCTTCACGGATGACTATCGCCGCGCACGACCGCCCCTGCCTAGATATGGGTGCGCGGCGTACTCACGAAATGTCGGCAGTGGCAGCAGCGCGCGCTACCGTCGTCGGAGGATTCATTGGCACTTCTAATCTAGAAGCTGGGCGACGCTACGGAATTACGCCGATCGGCACTGCGGCGCACTCCTTCACATTGCTACACGACAGCGAAGAAGAAGCATTCGCTGCACAGATTGCTGCCATGGGACCTGGAACGACTTTGCTGGTAGACACCTATGACGTCCCGACTGGAGTGGAGCGAGCCGTAGCAGCCGCACGGGCAGCTGGCGGGGAGCTGGGCGCCGTCCGTATTGACTCGGGTGACTTGGTAGCCCAAGCTTTCCAAGTGCGTGCACAGCTTGACGAACTGGGCGCCACCGGTACGAAGATAACCGTCACCAATGACTTGGACGAATATTCAATTGCTGCGCTAAATGCGGCGCCAGTTGATTCTTATGGCGTGGGCACACGGGTAGTTACCGGGTCTGGGCGTCCCACTGCAGAGTTGGTGTACAAGCTAGTGGCGAGTGAACATTCAGACGGAAAAATACATGCCGTGGCTAAGGCATCTACCGGCAAGCCCTCCGTGGGCGGCTTGAAAGTGGCTGGCCGCAAATATGACGCTAATGGTAGCGCAGAAGCTGAACTTGTAGTTGCGGCGCTGAGCTGGGAAGCCGGCCGGGCGTACCTACAAGAGCACGATGCTCAGCCACTGCAAGTGCAATACGTTTCTGGTGGGAAGATTAATCCGGAATACCTAGACGAGGGCGCCTTGGCACGGGCAGCTAAGCACCATCGCGAATCTCGGGCCGTGCTGCCCTACAATGCGTGGCGGTTATCAGCTGGGGAACCGGGTATCCCAACGCTGATGCAGCATATCTAGCAGCAGAGACAGCACAGTTGAAGTAAATGCGTTGGATAGCTCTGGTCTGCTGACTAACTTTTATCCAACTGCCAACCCCAGCTCTGCCAGTTGCACCCGACTGAAAGCTAAGCCATTATTTACCGCTACATCTATGCCTGCGGTAAATGTATCTGCTAGAAATCCACATATACCGCACAATGGGTTGCTACCCGCCGTCAAGAGTTGCTTTATCTAGGATGCAGCCAATCAGTATCGCTGCATCCAGAATGTGTAGCCAGTCGGAGAAGATCAGTTACAGCCGAAACACACGCCTAGTAGCGCCGATCAACGAGCTACGCACCAACCATTAGTACGCCTCGATTAAGCGTCTCCCCCAGGCACATTTGGTCCTAACGGCCAGTCCCCACCGCCACCCATCCCGTCACGAATAGCTTTGCAGGTGGGACAGACTGGATACCGATCTGGATTGCGGGTTGGAGTCCAAACTTTCCCGCAAAGTGCCACTACTGGACCACCTTCAACTGCAGATTGCATAATTCGATCTTTGCGCACGTAGTGGGCGTAGCGCTCATCATCTCCCTCAGTACGAACTGGGCGGGTTTCAGTGAGCGTGGCAGTACCTGCCGCGCTCTGACCAGGATCGTCCGGGGCAGAATATGGTTCTAGCGGATCACTCATACAGCAAGTCTACGCTGTTGCACGCAGTCTCTGTTCTGCAGCAGTATCACTATATATTTGGCAACCGGCCTGCCCAACACAGTTCGAGGCAACCAACCGGCCCAGCACGGTTCGAAGCAGCCAGCCTGCGCAGTTAGTTGCACAATTAATCTCATCTAGCGCATGCGCCAATCACTAAACAACCATTTTGCTACCAGGGTAGCTTTTTATTCCCTATGCAAAATACAAAACCACCTACAAAGCAAAATGGTTACCCCCTCCGCACAGATCCGAAATTATCCACAGAACACTGCGGTTCACAAATATCCACGTCTGCTTTCTGCCATCAAATCTTCGCGGGATTATCTCGCATACTCAAAGCGTGGATATTGGCGTGTATAGCAAAGCTAATTTGCCGGAAATAGGAATCACTACTAGGGCAAAATTACGTTCGGCAATAAAACGTGGCGATTTACTCCCATTGCGCGCAGGTTGGTATTCCCAACCTGATGCCAATCCAGAAGTATGCCGTGCAGTTAAGGCAGGTGGGCAGCTAGGCTGCCTGTCTGGCTGTAAATACTATGGTCTTTGGGTTCCTCGAATTAGCAAAACGCATGTTTGCCTACGGCCCGGCTCTCGAAGAGTGGAGCATGACACTCTGGTATTGCATCGATTAACTCCAGACCAGGCTAGGGCCCCATTCCAACCGCTAGCTAAGCTAACTGACTGTCTAACACATGTGGCACATCGTCACGACGGTGAAACTGCACTGATAGTTATTGAATCTGCAATAGATAAAAAATTAATTTCTCCTGCCGTGGCACAAACAATTCTTAGTTCGATTCCTGAATATCGGCGCCGCGCTACCGCAAAATATCTCTGTTCTAACTCCCAATCTGGCAGCGAAACTCGAGTGCGGCTATTCCTGCAAAAGAGAGGACTCACCGTTCAACCACAAGCACGTATCCCCCAAGTTGGCTTTGTAGACATGCTGGTAGGGAACTCGTTAATAATCGAGTGTGATGGCATGGAGTACCACCACACAGTTGCAGCATTTGAGAATGATCGCCGCCGCGACTTCCATGCTCAACTTATGGGATATCGGGTACTGAGGCTGTCGTATTCTCAGATCTGGCACAATTGGGAAAATACTGCACTATTGCTAGCTGAACTGATTAGCACGCGAACGTACCTAGCACCGCCAAAGCCAGCTAAACTGTGACACTCAAATATTTCCAACGGCAGTTAAGACGATAGAAAAATAACGGCAGCAGCACTATTCAACCAGTTTGCTACAGATATGGTTTTTAATCAGAAATAACAAAGCGAAAACTACCCACGTAGCAGATTGGCTTCAAACTCCAGAAACTCTCCCGTTATCCCAGGAAAACTAGCTTAGTAGTGACGGATTTCCTCAGCTCTGCAGCCCCATAACAACGAAAAAGCGCCCAGGTTCCCTGGGCGCTTAATCGAGAAAAAGAAAGCTTACTTATTAGCAACAGCCTTCTTTAGCGTCGAACCAGCCGAGATCTTAACGCCATAGCCTGCAGGAATCTGGATCTCTTCCTTGGTGCGCGGGTTGCGGCCTTTACGAGCAGCGCGTTCGGTGCGCACAACGGACATGAGACCGGTGATCTTCACGGCTTCACCCTTGGATAGTGAGTCAACCAGGACGGTCTGCAGAGCCGAGATAGCCTTATCAGCATCAGTCTTGGTCAGGCCAGACTCTTCAGCAATCTTGGCAATAAGCTCAGTGCGATTGAGGGACATAGTCTTCCTCTCATAGGAGATAACTTGTACTAACGGACTTTTGCAAGCCACTGGTAAGCAATTTAGCTGAAAACCGGGGCAAAACACTAGCTAAAAACACGGTTTCGTGAAAATAGTTAAAAAGTTCAATATCAAAGACCATTTTCTTTCACACTTGCCACACTTTTCCCAGTAGCACTGGTGTTTTGCTTAGCTTTTCGGGGAAATATAGCAATGTTTGAGAAATAATTGCGTTGCTGACTGGCGTTACTCCAAAGAGAACATCATCCTTTGTCGATTTGGCAGTGTTTTACCCGACTCTGGGTTGTCAATGATGGCGTTTGCTAGGGCAGGCACAACATGCCACTACACAAACAGCTAACAACATACTGCGCACAACCAGACACGATATGCCGCCGCGCAGCCAACCCACAGCATTTAGCGGAGACGCAATACATTTAACGGGATCGCAATACCTTTAACGTGAACACAATATTCGAGGTATCTTGCAGCATTTAATACTCAGTGCCAACATTCAGAATCAGGCATTCAGGCAGTTTCCCCTTCCTCTTTCTTCCTCCTACCCCACAAAATAACTGTCCCGAAACGTAACGCTGCCCCCGCCAATTGGCGAGGGCAGCGGCGTTCCGTTCACTTGGAACCGAGCTAATAGGTGGCGTTAAATCCCATTAGCCCAAATTTATTTCATGATCAGACTGTTTAATTTGCTGATCGAATCTTTGGCATCGCCCAGGAGCATGTCGGTGTTCTCATAGAAGAACAGCGGGTTGTCTACTCCAGAGTAGCCAGAGCCGAGCGACCGTTTGCAAACGATTACTCGTTCCGCATTCCAGCATTCCAGAACCGGCATCCCCGCAATTGGCGAGCCCGGCTCTAGCGCCGCTGGGTTAACCGTATCGTTAGCACCGATCACCAATGCCACATCGGTAGAGCTGAAGTCATCGTTGATTTCGTCCATCTCCAGCACGATGTCATAGGGAACATTGGCTTCAGCAAGCAACACATTCATATGACCAGGCAACCGCCCGGCCACTGGATGAATTGCAAAGCGCACGTCAACGCCACGAGCACGCAGATTGCGAGTTAGCTCTGCAACTGGGAATTGTGCCTGCGCTACCGCCATGCCGTAACCCGGGCAAATAATTACCGATTCTGCATCTGCCAGCAACTCTGCCACTTCATTTTCACTGATTACGGTAGGCACTAGCTCATTACCGTCTGCATCCACTGCCTTGACTGAAGAACCCGTAGAGTCAGCTTGACCAAATCCGCCAGTTAGCACGTTGGCAATCGAGCGGTTCATTCCCCGAGCCATCACCAACGTGAGGATGATGCCGGAAACACCCACGATAGTGCCGGCCACAATCAAGATATCCGATCCGATAGCAAAGCCAGTCAATGTGCCAGCCCAACCCGAGAACGAGTTAAGGAAAGACACCACCACCGGCATATCTGCACCGCCAATAGATAGCACCCACAGCACGCCAAAGGCCATTGCCACTAGTAGCGCAACTATCAAAGCGATGAAGTTTGGCTTAACTATCATCATCACCAGCACTGCTATTTCAATTAGCGCGATGACAATCAGCATTATGCGCTGTCCTGGAATCTTGGCCGGGCTACCGGAAATACGTCCGTTCAACTTACCCCAAGCCACAATAGAGCCGGCATAGGTTAGTGAACCTACCAGCACTGCCGCCCAGACTTCGATGGAGTGAACCGTACCTTCTGCCACCCCTAACCGCACGTAGCGCAGACCAAGATACGAGTTTAGACCCACAAAAGCAGAGGCCAAACCACCAAATGCGTTGAACAGCGCCACCAAGCTCGGCAGCCCGGTCATAGCCACTTTAATGGAATAAACGATGCCAATGACTGCAGCAATCGCCAACCCCACCAGCAGCATTATTAGCGCCAAAAAGTCGAATTCGCCGTTGGCCCGGTAGTCCGAGTAGAGCGTAATGATAGAAGTACCTACTACAGCAATCCCCATGCCGACCATGCCATAGGCAGTTCCAGCTCGCGCCGTCTCCTGATTTCCCAGCCCGACAATTGCAAAGACGAAGAGAATGGCCGCTACGATATAGGCCCCTAGAATGACCTGACTAAGCATTGGCATCCTCCTTCTTAAACATGCCCAACATTCGGTAAGTAATGGCGAAGCCACCAAACATGTTGATTCCAGCAATAACCAGCGCCAAGAATGCAACTATCCGGATCATCATTACATCGTTAGTAAGCTGCGTAATTGCGCCAACAATCGTGATACCAGAAACCGCATTCGACACACTCATCAGCGGCGTATAGAGCGCCGGCTCCACTGCGCTGATCACGTAGTAACCCACTATGCACGCCAGCCCAAACACCATGACGTGTTGCAAGAAATTAAACGGCAGCACCGCTGAAATTGCGATCCACAGCGCCGCAGCACCGATGACTAATCCAAACTTTTGGGCTGCAGTCAGTGGCTTACGCTTTGGCTTAACTTCAGTTTCCTCTGCTGCTACTGGAGCAGCCGCCGGCTTCTTTGGCGCGGCAGAAACTTTGGTTGCGGGCGGCGGGAAAGTCACTTCGCCCCTGCGGGCAATGGTCATTGACCGCAGGACTTCGTCTTCAAAATTAACTACTACTTCGCCGTCTTTACCGGGAGTTAGCAGTTTGACGAGGTTTACCAGGTTGTTTCCGTACAGCTCAGAGGCTTGCGCCGGCATACGCTTCGGAACATCCAAATAGCCAACGATGGTGACCTTGTTTTCCGTGACATACGATTCACCCGGCCGAGTCAGCTCGCAGTTACCGCCTCCAGCAGCAGCCAAGTCCACGATTACTGACCCTGGCTTCATCGATTCCACCATCTCTTTGGTGATCAATTTTGGCGAAGGGCGCCCAGGAATTGCTGCCGTGGTGATGATTACGTCCACCTGTGGCGCTTGCTCCGAGTAGAGCCGGGCCGCGCGCTTATTGTAATCATCGCTCATTTCCTTGGCATAGCCGTCGGTGGAAACTTCCGCGCCCACGTTCTCCACGCTGAGGAATTCGCCGCCCATGGATTCGATCTGCTCAGCTACTTCCGGGCGGGTGTCCGTGGCGCGCACGATCGCACCCATTGACTTTGCTGCCCCGATTGCAGCTAGCCCCGCGACGCCGGCGCCAATCACTAGCACCTTGGCAGGCGGGATCTTGCCAGCAGCAGTTACTTGGCCATTGAAGAAGCGCCCAAAAGCGTGGGAGGCTTCGACGACGGCGCGGTAGCCGGAAATATTGGACATGGAGGACAAGGCGTCAAGGGACTGAGCCCGAGAAATCCGGGGCACCATATCCATCGACATTGCAGTCACATCATAGGAAGCTAATTTATCGGCCACCTCAGGTCGTTGCCGCGGACCAAAGAAGGAAACTACCGTGGATCCTGCTTTAGCTAGCTTCAATTTCTCATCTGCCGGTTCATTGACCGTAAGAATGAGATCGCTGGCCCACACCTCAGTGTCAGTGCCGATTTCAGCTCCGGCTGCAGTGTAGGCATCATCAGAAAAGTCGGCGTTAACACCGGCACCGCTTTCCACTACGACGGTGTAGCCGAGCTTGACCAGCTTAGGCACCGTGGTAGGAGTGGCGGCGACGCGCGTTTCACCGTTAGCTATTTCTTTCGGAATACCAATACGCATATATTTACTCTACGCAAAGAATTCCTTTGCTGACATATAACCCGCATCTTGAGCTACGGCTCACGATTGCTAACCGGGTTTGGGCAAAGTTGCAGAATTCCGCAACTGACTGAACTTAAGTAAGGTGCCAGATTTCTGTGTATTGCAGCACTAGGACTATCCCTCTGTATTGACACCAATCGGTTTCGATCAGGCAGGAAGACCCACCAACTGTAGTCAATTAAGGGATGCGCCCGGCACCCCACAAAAATGCGCCTAGTACAATCAGCTCCGTGGCTAAAAAACGTAAGTCTGGCATTACCCGCAAACATTCTGGTGGCACAAGAGCTATTGCAGCTCTCAATCAGGCCGGAGTGCCATTTGAGGTGATCGAATACGAACATTCGGACACGATGGCGCATGGCTACGCGCTAGATACCGCTGCAGTACTCGATTTAGATCCACAAATAATTTTCAAAACTCTGATGGCTGAGGTAGACGGCGCCGCAGTAGTTGCGCTGGTACCAGCATCTGCTCGGCTCAATTTGAAGGCACTCGCCAAAGCTGGCGGCGGTAAATCCGCTGTCATGATGGCACCGGAGACGGCGGAGCGAATAACTGGGTACGTTACGGGCGGAATTTCTCCGCTGGGCCAGAGCCGCAAACACCCCACCTATATTGACATTTCGGCGCAGTCCCTGCCGCAGATGCTGATTTCTGGCGGAAAACGCACCTTCTCGTTAGTGGTGTCACCGGACGATTTGGCCAGGATAACCGACGCTCAATTTGTTGCAATTGCAAATACCTAATTTGCCCATTTTTTCGCCCCGATGAGGCGTCCCAGCTAGGAGCTAGTACGCCCCGTGCGAGGCTGCTTAGCTAGGGGGTGAGATAACGCCCATTAGCTGAGAAGCCGAGTATTTAGGCGGCAAGCGTTGTTACGCTGAGGTTAGCCAGCCTGGCGCATTATGGGCTGGAATTTTTAGCACTATTGGCTGTGACGAGGCAGCCGAAACTGAAATTTGTGGAGGTTTTCCCTTGAAGTCTTCAGCGAAGTTTACTGCTGCCATTGCCGCTGCCGCACTGGCACTAATTCTGCCTACCGCTGCGGTAGCCGAAGATAGCAGCACTACCGACTCCGAACGCGAGCTCATAGTCCAGCTGGGCGACTCTTATTCCTCTGGCAACGGCGCGGGCGACTATGTTGATGAGACTTGCTGGCGTTCTCCTCACAACTATGGGCAGCAAGTGGCAGATGCCCTCGACGCCGATTACCTAAACGCAGCGTGCTCCGGCGCTGAAACCCGGCACTTTGTAAATGAAGAACAGGAAGTGGGATCGGCAAAGCTGATTACCAAGACCTACCGCCTGCCGCGCGCCACGTTCCCGACCGCGGCGGCACAGGGCGAAGAATGGCTCAGCCGCATGATTGCTGCTGAGGCTTGCGGTCCACTTCCTGGCGCAGAATACTCGTGGGACTACCAACTAACTGCCCCGGCTCCAGCCGGCGATCTCTACACCGCCACGCTAAAATGCCAGATGAAGCACCAGACCCAGATTAATGCGGTCACCCCTGCAGCAGACAAAGTATTCCTAACTACCGGTGGCAATGACGCCGGATTCGTCAATATCGCCTTGGCTTGTATGGTGTTGCGCCAGCCAGAGTTCTGCAAGAGCACGATTAACAAGGGCGTTGACGTCATGCAGAACCAGGTCCCCACAGACCTATTTGAGGTACTGCAAGCTATTGAAGAAGCCTCTGCCGGCAACGCCGACGTCTACGTAGTCAACTACCCATACCTGCTTGCTACTGACCAGTACCTAATCCCTGAGGGACGCCGTGCCCGGTACAACATGGCGGCAGATATCTACCAGCTCCAAGACAACTACGACCAACTGCAGCAGCAGCTGGTCGCCAAGATGAATGAGCTCACCAATTCAGATCGTTACCACTTCGTAGATATGAAGCCAGAGTTCCTAAATCGCGGCATCAATCCATACTTCCGCGGGGATCAGTCCGAGTCTTACTTTGTGCCGATCCTGGGCAGCATGCAATTTGTCGAATGGGTGCACCCGCGTCCAGTAGGCTGGGATACCGAAGCTCGGGTGCTTTTGGATGCAGTCACTACGGTAGACAACGCTCGGGCAGCAAAAACCGCATTAGCCAATAACTAGCCCCAAGGAGTCCAATGCCAGAGCCGTCATTAAACCTGGTATTGGACGATCTGGAGGACGCCCACGGTCTGGCTCCCACCGGTCAAGACATTTACGATGCCTTCACCGCGTGGGTGTCCAGTACCGGCAAACAAATGTACCCGCACCAGGAAGAGGCACTGACGGCGATTGTCTCTGGTGACCACGTCATAGTCTCCACCCCCACCGGGTCGGGAAAATCTCTTATTGCCATGCAGGCGCTATTTACTGCGCTAGCTACTGGTCGCACTGCCTATTACACAGCTCCGCTGAAAGCATTAGTGTCCGAAAAATTCTTCGACCTAATTGAAAAATTTGGTGCCCATAACGTCGGGATGATCACTGGCGATTCTGCTATCAACGCCAATGCCCCGATTATCTGTGCTACCGCAGAAATTTTGGCAAATTTGGCACTCCGCGAGGGCGCCCAGGCTGACGCCGGGGTGGTGGTTATGGACGAGTTCCATTTCTACGCTGAGCCCGACCGCGGTTGGGCGTGGCAAGTGCCGTTATTAGAACTGACTAACACTCAGCATGTGCTACTTTCTGCCACGCTGGGCGATACTGACTTCTTCGTCACTGACCTGCGCCGCCGCACCGGGCGGGAGGTCAGTATTGTGGCTGACGCCCCGCGCCCAGTGCCGCTGCACTACATTTGGTCCACTGATCCAATCGGCGAAGAAATACAAGAATTAGTGGCCACCCACATGAGTCCGGTGTATGTGGTGCACTCTTCCCAGCGTGCCGCGGTGGCTGGGGCTACTGCACTGCTATCTATGAGCCTCATTTCCCGAGAGCAAAAAGACCAGATTGCAGCAGCACTAGCTAATTTCAAGTTCAACGCGGGCTTCGGCAAAACTCTGTCTAAATTGTTGCGCGCCGGCATTGGAGTTCACCATGCCGGGCTACTCCCCCGTTATCGACGCTTGGTCGAGCGGCTAACTCAAGCTGGGCTGCTCGCCGTTATCTGTGGCACCGACACTTTGGGAGTCGGCATTAATGTTCCAATCCGCACGGTGCTAATTACTTCATTGGTGAAGTTCGACGGCAATCGAGTGCGTACCCTGCGCGCCCGCGAATTTCACCAAATCGCCGGCCGCGCTGGGCGGGCTGGATATGACACCGTGGGATACGTGGTGGTCAGCGCGCCAGAGCACGAAATAGAAAATGCCCGGCGAGTGCGCAAAGCGGGCGGCGACCCGGCAAAGTTGAAACGAGTACAGCGGGTAAAACCACCAGAAGGAGAAGTCAGCTGGTCGGAAAAAACTTTTCAACAGCTCAAAGATGCTCCGCCAGAGGTGCTGCGCTCGCGAATGCGGGTCAACCACGCCATGATTCTCAATCTGATGCAGCGCCCTGACCCGGTGGCCGCTACGGCAAAGTTGCTGACTGACAACCACGAACCACCCACTGAGCGTAATCTGTTACTGCGCCAAGCACTAGATATTTATCAAACTTTGCGCACTGCAGAAGTCATCCGCCATGAAGATCGCAACTGGCGCCGCTCTCACCCGGGAGAGAACGCCGTGCATTTTGCCAAAAATGTGCCCAGCGATTTTGCGCTGAATGCTCCGCTGTCTCCCTTTGCCCTAGCGGCCCTGGAACTGCTGGATCCGGATAGCGACACCTATGCCCTCGACGTCGTCTCAGTAATTGAAGCCGTGCAGGAAGATCCCACTCCCGTCCTCTACGCCCAACGTAATGAGGCGCGCGGCCAACTAATTAATGAGTTGAAAGCGGCTGGGGTGGAGTACCACGAACGCATGGCACGGGCAGATGAAGTCACCTGGCCACAACCGCTAATTGAACTGCTGGAACCGGCACTGGCTACCTATGCGCAATCCAATCCTTGGGTGGTCGCACACGAACTGTCCCCAAAATCAGTAGTGCGGCAAATGATAGAAGAAGGCAATACTTTTTCTGAGTTTATTTCCCGCTACGATCTGACGCGGGCCGAGGGAATTTTATTGCGCTATTTGACGGATGTGTACCGCGCGTTACGCCAAAGCGTGCCTATTCACGCTGCCACTGCGGAAGTTGAGCAAATCACCGACTGGCTAGGTGCCCTAGTGCGCTCAATTGACTCCTCGCTACTGGACGAATGGGAAGCATTGGCAGCTGGACGTACCACGGTAGGCGAACTGGATTTCTTGGCTGGCGCCGACGCTACCGCAGGTGAGGAAGCTGCATTTGGGGCCGACGCCGATGGCAAAGTCAGTTTCTCCCGTAACCAACATGCGGTGCGAAAAGCCCTGCGCAATGCCTTGTTCCAGCGGGTAACCGCCCTGGATCGAGATGACTATTCCCTGCTGGATAAACTTGACCGCGCCTCAGGCTGGGACGGCGACCGGTGGGCAGATACCATGGACGCCTATTGGGACACCTATGACTATCTGAACACCGGCCCGCGCGCTCGGTCAGCACAGTTTTTTGCAGTGCTAACTGACCCCACCTATGCTGACTTGCTAGCAGCCGGGGCAGATCCCGACCAGGCAAGTGATTGGCTAGAGACGCATGCTCCCGGGCGGCTATGGCTCGCCACTCAAGTATTAGATGATGCCGCCTCGCGATTGGACACAGCATGGGACGATGGCGCTGACCTCCCCGAACCGGAGATGACTTGGGCGATATGGGCAGTGGTAGATTTGGATGCCTCAGATGAAGCGGGCGAACTGGCACTGCAAATGTTGCGCTTGGGACCGCGGCTCTAGACTATAAACAATGCGAATAATCAATTAGCACAGGAGCGTAGTTTTGACTGATATCGCAGGTAATATCGAAAAAGTTCGGGATCAGATTGCCGAAGCTGCCAGTCAAGCCGGCCGCCCAGCAGATAGCGTAAAGCTAATGCTGGCGGCTAAGTATCAACCGCTGGAGAATCTGGAAGCTGCGGTAGCTGCTGGAGTGACCCTATTTGGTCACAACATTGTGCAGCAATTAGTTACCGCCAGCACGGGGCTAGCAGCAGCTGGAATCGCCACCACCAATACGGTTATTGGCCCGGTGCAGTCAAATAAAATGCGCGCCGCGATGGATCACGCCAGTCGCATCGATACCGTGGATTCCGTTAAAGCGGCTACCCGGATTGCCCGCCGACAGGCGGCTCGAATTGCTGACGGCGCCCCAGCCGAGCCATTCCCCATTTTGCTACAGGTCAATTCTGCTGACGCTTCCACTCAAAGTGGCTGTGCCCCCGCTGCGCTATTAGAAATTGCCAGCGAGATCTCTGAATTAGAGTTAGTGCGCATCGACGGGTTGATGACTATCGGCGCCAACACTGACGACCTCGCCGCTATTCATCAGTCTTTCCAGCTCACCCGCGAATTAGGAGAACAATTACGTAAGCTCCCCGGCTTAGCAGGCGCTACTGAACTCTCTATGGGGATGACGCACGATTTGGCTATTGCGGTAGCAGAGGGCTCAACTGTGGTGCGCGTAGGCACTGCCGTGTTCGGGCCGCGCCCCCGCCCATAATTGACGCAGCGGCCGGTTAGCTAGTTTTTTTGCACTAATAGACCGTCAATCCATGGTCACGGAAGATATCCCGGGCTGATGCCGTTTGGGCGGCGCTAGGCGGCTTAACTTCCGCCAGTTGGTATCTCATTCCGGAAGTTTCCCATTTGGCGCGCGCCATCTGATGGAATGGTAGAACTTCTACTCGTTCTACGTTGTCCCACTGCGCGGCAATTTCAGCCGCTTGGGCGATATTTTCTGGATCATCTGTTAGCCCTGGCACCAGCACAAATCGTACCCAGACCGGAACCCCAGCCTGCGCTAAGCGCTGCCCAAAAGCTACTGTGGGCGCCAGTTCCCGACCAGTAGTACGCCGGTAGGTATCGGGATCACCGCTTTTGATGTCCAGTAATACTAGGTCGAGATTGGCGAGTATCTCGTCGGTAGCTGCCGCCCCCAAGAAGCCGGAGGTATCAATCGTGGTGTGTATACCGGCGTCTTTAGCCCCCGCCAGCAATTTAGCGAGAAACTGCGGTTGCATAAGTGGCTCCCCGCCAGAGAAAGTCACCCCACCCCCAGTAGCAGCGAAAACTGAGCGATACCGCAGCATACGATCTAGCAGATCCTCAGCAAATACGGGCGTCCCTGCGCGCATTTGCAGCGTATCGGGATTGTGACAGTACAGGCAGCGCAGCGGACACCCAGCAAAGAAAGTGGTCATCCGGGTACCGGGACCATCTACTGCGGTGACTAACTCCCAAGAGTGTACTGACCCGAGATTACCGGCACGCACTTGCGCCATGTGCTCGCTGCGCGTCAGACCACTTGCCGCTTCAATACCAGACAGCCCGGCGTCAGCCAGCCGCGGTACTTCCTGTTCTAGCGGCAGCGGCCGGTATTCTCCGGTACTACCTTCGCTCTCCCAGTATTGGGTGGCGTCGAAACTCACATATCCTCGTGGAAGGTGCGGGACAAGACGTCGAGCTGCTGTTCGCGAGTCAAACGCACGAAATTAACTGCGTATCCAGAGACGCGCACGGTGAGCTGCGGGTATTTCTCCGGGTTTTCCATTGCGTCTTCCAGCGTTTCCCGGTTCAATACGTTCACATTCACGTGGTAAAGCCCCTGCACGCCACCAGTACCGCAGCGCTGTGACTTCATAGAAGCCAGCCGGTCTTCATAAGTTTTCTTCGTCATAATCTCAGCCTTTCTTAATGAATCCGGCATCTAGAATGCCAACTAAGTTTTCAATACGTTCTTCATGCGTGCGCCCCAGCGAATCCGGGACGATGGTGTTGGTAAGGGAAATACCATCCAGTGCATCGGTGTAATCGAGTTTACTCACTGACAGCATCGAAGCGAGCATGCCGTGGGTGTCCGCGCCATTTGCCGGATTTGCGCCCGGAGCAAATGGAGTACCAGCCCGGTGCCCACACGGGAAGCTGCCCGTATTGCGGCCATAGACCACATTAGAGGTAATAGTCAGTACCGATTGGGTGGGGATGGCGTTGCGATACATCGGAATCTCAGAAATCTTCGACATAATCGTATGCACGATGGTGGCCGCAATATCATCTGCGCGGTCGTCGTCATTGCCATAGCGCGGGAAGTCACCCTCGGTAATGTAGTCCACGATCAGGCCGGAATCGTCCCGCACTGGAGTCACAGTGGCGTATTTAATTGCCGAAAGCGAGTCCGCCACAATGGAAAGCCCGGCAATGCCACAGCCCATTGTGCGCACAATATCGGTGTCATGTAGCGCCATTTCCATTGCTTCATAGGCGTAACGGTCATGGCAGTAATGGATGATATTTAGCGCTTCCACATAGGTGCCTACCACCCAGTCGAGCATATCTTCGTACCGGCTCCACACATCGTCAAAGTCGAGCGGGCCGTCGCCTTGCACCGGTTCGTAGCCCGAAACTACCTGTTTGCCAGAGACTTCATCCCGGCCCCCGTTGATCGCGTACAGCAAGGATTTAGCGGCATTCACCCGGGCACCGAAGAACTGCATCTGCTTACCTACCGACATCGGCGAGACACAGCAAGCAATCGCGGCGTCGTCTCCCCACCGATCTCGGATCTGGGTATCAGCTTCGTACTGGATCGACGACGTCGTAATTGAGATTTCGGCGCAGAACTTCTTGTACCCCTCAGGCAGTTTTTCGTTCCAGAAAATCGTGATATTTGGTTCTGGAGCGGGTCCCAAGTTGACCAAGGTCTGGAGCAAGCGGAAGGAGGTCTTAGTTACCAGGGTGCGACCATCATTACCGAAACCGCCATCCGACCAGGTAGCCCAGTACGGGTCGCCCGAGAAGATTTGATCGTAGGCTTCGGTACGCAAGAACCGCACGATACGCAGCTTGATAACCAGTGCGTCGATAATTTCTTGGGCACCTTCTTCATCCAGGATGCCGCGGGCAAAATCCCGTTCAAAGTAGATATCGAAGAATGCTGAGAGCCGACCAAAGCTCATGGCGGCGCCATCTTGGGACTTAATCGAACCGAGGTAGCCGAAGTAGGTCCACTGCACAGCTTCTTGGGCGGTGCGCGCCGGGCGGGAGATATCGAAACCGTATCCCGCCGCCATATTCTTCAGTTTGGTTAGTGCCTGGATCTGCGCGGCGATTTCTTCGCGATCACGCGCCCAGTCCTCGCTGAACGGCTTAGCAGCATTTATTGCTCGGTCCAGCTCTTTTTCTGCAATCAACCGGTCTACACCATAAAGCGCTACCCGGCGGTAGTCCCCAATGATGCGCCCTCGACCATAGGCATCTGGCAGCCCGGTAATGATATGAGAGGAACGCGCCGCCCGGATGCGCGGCGTATAGATGCTAAATACCGCTTCATTGTGGGTCTTGCGGTACTTGGTGAAGATGTCTTTGACCTGTGGATCTGGTTCCTTGCCGGCTTCCCGCAATGCAGCTTCCACCATGCGCCAGCCACCCTGTGGCATCATGGCGCGCTTCAACGGAGTATCGGTCTGCAAGCCGACGATTACGTCGTCATCTTCCGAAATATAACCTGGCGGGAAAGCGTCCACATCTGCTGGAATCTGCGTGTCGACGTCGTACACTCGCTGCCGGCGTTCCACCGAAAGATACTTTTCTTCCAGGGTCTGCCAAGTGCGCAGAGTTTTTTCAGTTGGTCCGGCTAAGAATTCACTATCCCCTTCGTAGGGGGTGTAGTTCTTCTGGATGAAATCCCGGACGTCAATCCGATCATTCCAGTTACCAGCAACAAATCCATCCCATTCAGCGATCTTTGAAACAGAATCGGGCGCGATAGTCGTCAACAAATACTCCTCTAATGCTAGGCACCAGATGTGCGGGCATAGAGCTGGTTGCTCCGTGATGATCATAAGCCGGAAAAAGGCGAAAATCAGGATGAGATAACAGGCTCACACTAATAGGGAACGCATTTTTCCGGTGCAGACCGCGGGCATCGTTGATAAGACGCCAATCGCAGAATTTTCTGCTCAAAAAGTGAGCTTGGGCACGGTGTGCCAATCCGGACTTTTCCGCTCTGGGAAGTGAAAAGCCCGGGTCAGCAACTTCAAAGTTTTAGGTAAAGAATCCCCTTAGGCAATCTGGTAGAGCCACCCGAATCGATCCGGAGTTCTGCCGAGTTGGATATCAGTTATGCCTTGGTAGATTCTCCTGGTCATTTCCCCCACTGGAACAGTGACGTCGAATCCAGCACCAGCCAGGCGGCCAATTGCCGTAATAACTGCAGCAGTACCGCATGCGAACATTTCTGCTACTTCCCCAGATTCAATCCCCGCAACCAGATCGCTTAGCTTTATCGGCATTTCGGTTACCGTAACGCCCTGATCCGCCAAGTAGTCCATGATGGCCGAACGGGTGCCGCCAGGCAAAATATTTCCGCTCAGTGCTGGGGTACGCACAGACCCATCCCGCATAACCACAAACACATTCATCCCACCGAGCTCATCGATAGTTTCATTATTGGCGGCATCGAGGAACAGCACTTCATCGAAGCCATTTTCGGCAGCACGTACTTTCGGCAGCAGTGAAGCCGCATAGTTTCCGGCAGTTTTGGCTGCCCCGGTCCCCCCAGGCCCAGCGCGATGGTATTCCTGATCAACCCATACCGCTATCGGTGAGAACCCCTTGGCGAAGTACGGACCGGACGGTGATGCGATTACGTAGTATTCGTAATTACGTGCCGCCCGGATCCCCAGGAATGGTTCCGTTGCCACTACGAATGGACGCAGGTAAAGCGAAGAACCCGGCTCAGCCGGCACCCATCGAGCATCAGCACGTACCAGCCCAACGATTGAAGCCAGGAAGTCATCCACTGGCAGTTCCGGGATGGCCATCCGGCGGGCGGAAGCATTGAGCCGCACTGCGTTATACCCCGGGCGGAAAGTCCAGATGGAGCCATCGTCATGTCGATATGCTTTCAATCCCTCGAAAACTTCTTGACCGTAGTGCAGTACTGCAGCCGCAGGCGAAATCGCAATCGGTCCATACGGGGTAATAGTTTGCCCGTGCCAACCTTTGCCATGATCCCAGCGCGCATAAGCCATATAGTCCGTAAATACTTCACCAAACCGCAGATTTGACATTGCTTCCTGGTATTGTGCCGCAGTGCGAGCGGCATCGTTCGGTACCAACGTGAAACGTGCGGCTACCTCATCAGCCGGTAAAAGTGGAGCCGCAGCTTCTTGTTCTAGTTCGGTACGTTGCCGATCCATTATTTGCCTTCCTTTGCGTTAGTTATTCACAGCTAGTTAGCTTTTAATGCAGCAGCGATATTTTCCGCCACTGCTGCACCTACTTCACTGGTATTGCGCTTAGCAGACGCCGGGTCAGCTGCCCGGTATGCCATCTCAGTGGCAACAGCTTGGCGCACCACTTGGGCGGCGCGTTTTTCCCCCAAGTGATCCAGCATGAGTGCGGTAGAAGATATCGCCGCAATAGGATCAGCTTTGCCGGTGCCGGCAATGTCTGGCGCCGATCCGTGCACCGGCTCAAACATTGACGGGAAAGCGCCGTCGGGGTTGATGTTCCCCGACGCCGCCAAACCGATTCCGCCGGTTACCGCTCCGGCTTCATCGGTGAGGATGTCACCGAATAGGTTATCGGTGACGATCACATCAAACTGCCCGGGATCCACCACCAACGCAATTGTGGCGGCATCAACGTGCAGGTAGTTAGTTTCCACTGCGGGGAATTCTGCGCCAACTTCGGTAACTATCCGTTGCCACAGTTTCCCAGCATGCACTAATACATTGTGCTTGTGCACTAAGGTGAGCTTGCCGCGGCGGGCAGCTGCTTGGGCAAAGGCGTAGCGCACTACGCGCTCCACTCCAAAAGCGGTATTCTGCGAAACTTCGGTGGCCACCTCGTGTGGCGTACCAGCACGCATGGATCCACCCGTGCCGACGTACAGCCCCTCAGTTCCTTCCCGCACTACCAAGAAATCTATTTCTCCTGGATGCGCCAACGGCGTCGGAACTCCTGGGTAATACTGGGCCGGACGCAGATTTACATAGTGGTCAAAATCAAACCGCAGTTTCAGCAGTAATCCACGCTCCAGCAGCCCCGACGGCAAGGCGGGATGCCCAACTGCTCCCAACAAAATCGCATCTTTTTGGGCAATATCTTGCTGCTCTGCCGCGGGCAGTACCTCTCCAGTGCGCTGATAGCGGGCAGCGCCTAGGTCATATTCGGTGATCTGGAAATCAACCAGGCCGTGGAGCGCATCCAGCGCCGCGAGCGCCTGCGCCACAACTTCCGGCCCAACTCCATCACCCGGGATGACTGCCAGATTTACCGCCATAACCTAGACCTTTCCATTTAATACATGTTGGGCAGTGCTGCTAGCGCAATAGCGTTACCGCGCTGCGGTACCTTCGGTGTAGTCCGCGTCGGTAGATTTCCACGCAAACATCTTGCGCAATTCCACCCCAACCTTTTCGATCTGGTGTTCTTCGGCTGCAGCACGCAGTTGGTGGAATTCCGCACCGCCGTTGTCCTGGTCGGCGATAAACCGATTGGCAAATGAGCCATTTTGGATATCCGCCAGCACTGCTTTCATATTTTCCTTGGTATCCGGGGTGATGACTCGAGGTCCGGATACGTAATCGCCGTATTCTGCAGTGTCCGAAATGGACCACCGCATCTTTGCCAAGCCGCCCTCATTAACTAGATCGACGATCAGTTTCATTTCATGCAGCACTTCAAAGTAGGCGATCTCAGGCTGGTATCCGGCCTCAACCAGCGTCTCGAAACCGTATTGGATCAGCTTAGAGAGCCCGCCACACAGTACGGACTGCTCGCCGAATAGGTCAGTTTCTGTTTCTTCAGTAAAAGTAGTTTTGATGACGCCGGCGCGCGTACCACCAATAGCTTTGGCGTAGGAGAGCGTCAGATCCCAGGCTTGCCCGGAAGCATCTTGCTCTACTGCCACGATATCGGGCACCCCACGGCCTTCTTCAAATTGGCGCCGCACGGTGTGCCCTGGACCCTTGGGGGCTACCATGCAAACATCGTGCCCTGCTCCGGGCTTGATATAGCCGAACCGGATATTGAAGCCGTGGGCAAAGAACAATGCGGCATCTGGCTTCAAATTGGGTTCGATTTCTGCGGCGTAGATATCGCGCTGGTACTGGTCTGGCGCCAGAATCATTACCACATCAGCTTGGGCAGTAGCTGCTGCCACTGAGGCTACCTGTAGTCCCTGTTCTTCTGCTTTGGCGATCGACTTCGAGCCGTCGCGCAATCCCACCACTACGTCTACTCCAGAGTCGCGTAGATTGAGGGCATGGGCATGGCCCTGCGAACCGTAACCGATTATCGCAACTTTTTTGGACTGGATGAGGGACAGATCTGCAGCGTCGTCGTAAAAAATCTCTGCCACGGTGTTCTCCTTAGTTAAATCTCTATTTTTGGGTTGTTTTTAGTTGGTATTCCAGCGCTGTGTCAGACGTGCGAGCTGAGCACAGTTAATTTCGTATTAGGCGCGGCGCAGTGCGAACTCGGCGGAGACTTTCTCACTCATTGAGCGAGCACCCCGCCCAATTGCCACCGTTCCCGACTGCACAATTTCCTTGACGCCATAGGGTTCTAGCGCATTGAGCAGGGCTTTGATCTTATTTTCATCGCCAGTAGCTTCAATAGTTACCGCATCTGGCACTACATCCACTACCCGCGCCCGGAACAGCTCCACCACTTGGATAACGTTGGTCCGCGTGGCGTCGTCTGCCTTTACTTTGACCATGAGCAGCTCACGCTGCACTGCAGTTTCTGGTTCCAGCTGCACAATCTTGATCACATTAACCAGCTTGTTTAGCTGCTTATTTACCTGTTCGAGCGGGAGGTTTTCCGCGTCTATTACCAAGGTAATCCGGGACAGCTCCGGGTGCTCGGTTGGCCCCACAGCTAGTGAATGGATATTAAATGAGCGACGCGCAAATAGACCCGCAACTCGAGCCAGCACGCCAGGCTTATTTTCCACCAATACGGAAAGGGTATGGCGAGTATTCATGTCAGTCCTCATCTTCGTGTTTCGGGCGCAGGTCGCGCGCATACAAAATTTCATCGTTAGAAACCCCAGCCGGCACCATCGGCCACACCATGGCATCTGGCGAAACTACGAAGTCCACCACAACTGGGCGGTCATTTTCGGCCATCGCCGCTTCAATTGCAGCATCAACTTCGCTCGGGTCAGTCACGGTTATTCCTAGACACCCGTAGGCTTCAGCCAATTTAGCGAAATCGGGGATATGCACGGTGCCAAATCCGGTATTCAGATCGGAGTGCGAGTAGCGCCCGTCGTAGAACAAGTTCTGCCACTGGCGCACCATCCCCAGCGAGGAATTATTTATTATCGCCACTTTGATCGGGATGTTATTCAGCGAGCAGGTTGCCAGTTCTTGCCCAGTCATTTGGAAGGAGCCGTCGCCGTCAATACACCACACCGTACGGTCAGGATTGCCCACTTTCGCCCCCATGGCGGATGGGACGCCATATCCCATGGTGCCGGCCCCGCCCGAGGTAATAAATTGCCGCGGGAATTCTAGACCTAGATACTGCTGTGCCCACATCTGATGTTGGCCGACGCCGGTGGTGAAGATGGCTTCTGGTGCCAGCTTTCCCAGTCGGGAGATAACGTACTGCGGGCTCATCAGCCCGTCTTCAGTTTCTTCGTAGCCGATTGGATACGTTTCTTTCAGGCGATCCAGGTACTCCCACCACTGCCGCATATCCGGCTTGCCGTACTGGTCGTAGGCTGCATCCAGTTCAGCGTTTATCTCAGCGATAGTTTGTTTGACATCGCCCACAATTGGCACCTGCACAGCACGGTTCTTCCCAATCTCGGCGGGGTCGACATCTGCGTGGATAACCTGTGCGTCTGGCGCAAATCCATCCACTGTGCCGGTGACGCGGTCGTCGAACCGAGCCCCGAGAGCCACAATCAGATCTGCTTTCTGCATCGCAGCTACCGCCGGCACTGTACCGTGCATTCCGGGCATGCCCAGATTGCGTGGGTCGGAATCAGGGAATGCCCCGCGCGCCGTCAACGTGGTCACTACTGGAATATTGGATTTTTCAACCAGCTCAGCCAGTTCTGGGGCAGCATCGGCCAAGATGACGCCGCCGCCCACGTAGAGCACCGGGCGCTGCGCCGTAGTTATCACCCGCGCCGCTTCCCGCACTTGCCGCGCATTAGGCTTGGTCTGCGGTAGATAACCCGGCAGATCAGTCACGGGAGGCCAGACAAATTCACATTCATCATTCTGGGCCGACTTGGTGATATCTACCAGCACTGGGCCCGGGCGTCCGGAAGATGCTATGTGGAAAGCTTCGGCAATTCGCGCCGGAATTTCATTGGCGTCCGTAATCAAAAAGGAATGCTTAACTAGCGGCATCGTAGCGCCGATAATATCTGCTTCCTGGAAAGCATCAGTGCCGATCATCGAGGCGGCAACCTGACCAGTTATCGCCACCATCGGAGTGGAGTCCAAATTAGCAGTGAGCAGACTCGTCACCAAATTAGTGGCTCCTGGGCCCGAAGTAGCCACGCAGACGCCGACTTTCCCAGTGGAGCGGGCGTAACCTTCAGCGGCGTGCCCCGCGCCTTGCTCGTGGCGCACCAAGATATGGCGCACTTTCTTTGAGGCGAACAGCGCGTCATAAATCGGAAGCGACGCTCCGCCCGGCAGACCGAATACCTCAGTTACCCCCAGCTCTTCCAGTGAGCGGATGAGCGCCGGTGCACCGGTGGACTTTTCCCGAATAACCTTGCCAGGCTCTCGGGTTGCCCGCGCGGCGGCAGCCAGCTCAGCAGGTGTGGGCGGTTTAGCCATCTTTCCTCCTATCGGACTGTTTTCTTACCCCTAATAAAAAAGCCCCTCAATTGCATTGAGGGGCACACCAGCGAGCAGCAGGTCAGCTGGTGTGCGGTGTAATTACGAGGAGTACGATCATGGCTTTAACAGTAATCGCGCGATTTTCCGACACCAAATTTATTTCTGAAAATCTCACACTGTGGATAACAGTTTTACTTTGTGGACGGCGAACATGCAGCGAGATAAACAAACCCCCAGGTAGAGCAAGCAACACTGCAAACTGTGGCGTGCATCCCACCCCCTGCGCCAGCTGACCAGATCCGCTGGCAACCACCACACTTTCTCCTCATAATTATGACGCCGAGCAGTGCTTGTGCCCCGCCCGGCGTCGTAATTATTTAGTTGTTATCTACTGTTCTGTTATTTATCCGGCAACAGCTGGAAATCCATCGTAACCGGATTGTGGTCGGACCATTTGAATCCGGTATCCACCACGGACGCAGTTGCCACGCTGACGTTATTGGTAACCACAAAGCCGTCCACAGTCACCACAAAATCATCCGGGCCATACGGCCGATCGGCATTGCGGCACGAAGCTACCGGATGCTCCGCATCAAATGGCGCAATTAATTTGACATCATCCGGAATAATTTGCGGCGGAATTGGAACCGCCCAGTTATCAGTAAGCGGTGGATGCCCAAAAATATCTGCCGAATCGCCCAATAGGTCCTTATTGAAATCTCCACCGGCAATCGCATAATTACCCTGTGCCAATTCTGCCTGCATATCCGCAAACAGTAGCTTCAACTGATTATTGGCAGTGTCTGGATTAGTGGTGTAGGCAGAAAGGTGCACGTTATAGATGAGTAGGTCTTTGCCACCAGCAACTGGTATGCGGTGCTTTACGTAGCAGCGATCCAAATCCATAAACTTGCTGAAACCCTCTTCAATCGGTAGCGAGCGCCGCGTCGCCTCAACTATCGGAAAATCAGAAGCGGTGAGAATGCCAGATTTATTTTTCCCATGGGGCTTACTAATTGGATAGAACAGATAGGCGCTGTCATAGTTAATGGCATAGGTGTAGTCGAACTGCGTCCCAGATTTAGCTGCAGATTCTGCGCGGTTGGCACGCAGGCGATCCACAATGAGGTCACGTTCGTTTATTTTATGGCTCCGCGTCCCGGACAGATCAACCTCTTGGAACAGCATGATGTCAGCATTTTGGTCAGCTACCGCCTGAGTGGCACCACCTATATTCTGCTGCACGGCTTCCGGGGAGCGAGCGCGCGATTCTTCGCCGCCGTCCATAAAGAAGCTGTAATCATCGCTATACGCCCCAAATCCCATATTGGCTGAAGAAATCCGATAGTTCTGGCCAATCTGTACGCTTTCGCTGGCCGCCCCGGAGACCTCCAAGGCGAGGTTGTCCTCAATGCGGTCATACGACACAAAAACGTATGCCACATACCCCAGAACCACAGCCAAAACTGCGGCTAGTACAATTCCAACTCCAGCCGCTATTTTCTTAACCATATTTCACCGCCTTTTACGCAAATAAGTTACTTTGTTTACCTGCTGTTAACTTTTCCTAGCAATATACCCGCCGAGAAAAATCCCAAATAAGCATGGGATGTGAATCCCGCAATTGGCGCAAAGACGTCGCCCCGCCGTCTTATTAATGAAAAAAATTTCACCGCAGCCAGATTATGGGCCGGCAAAGCTGTGACTTGGGTCGCCATCCTCCGGCTTGGCAGACCGTCCATTTCGCTGATGACTTAACTGGAGTTAATCCATATCTCTCTAGTGGAATCGACATACTTGCAGGCTATCGAGTCGCTACTCAGTACCCCTTTAGGACCTACGGTGGTATAACAGAGCTAACACTTGTGCGGAGGTAGGCACAGCCGCCAAGTATCTCTAACAGGAAGGACTCACCCGATGAAGAAAATTTCTCGGCTTTTTGCAGCGACCGCAGTTGCGGCACTCGCTATTGGTGGGCTAGCAGCTTGCTCCAGCTCAGATGACAATGGCGGAAACGACGCTGCTGGTTCGGTCTACTACCTGAACTTCAAACCAGAATCTGAAGACGCTTGGAAGAAAGTTGCCCAGGCATACACCGATGAGACTGGGGTGCAGGTCAAGATCGTAACTGCCGCCTCAGGCACTTATGAACAAACCTTGAAGAGCGAACTTGCCACTAAAGAAGCTCCTACCATGTTCAACTTGAACGGTCCGGTGGGCCTAGCCAACTGGCAGGATTACTCAGCTGACCTGACTGACACTGACTTCACCAAGGCGCTATCCAATCCGGATCTGGCGCTGAAAGGTGCGGACGATAAGGTCTACGGCGTACCGTTCGCCACTGAAGGCTACGGCATCATCTACAACGACGCCATTATGCAGAAGTACTTTGCGCTAGACGGCGCCAAGGCCACTGCGATCGCAGACATCAACAACTTCGATGCGCTGAAGGCAGTTGCGGAAGATATGCAGGCCCGCAAGGCAGAACTGGGAATTGACGGCGCCTTTGCTGCTACTTCACTGGCATCTGGCGAAGATTGGCGTTGGCAGACTCACTTGGCTAACTACCCGATCTTCTACGAATTCCGCGACGCCGGAGTGTCCGACGCTACGGAAATCAAGGGCACCTACTTCGACCAGTTCCAGCAGATCTTTGACCTGTACCTGGACAACTCCACGGTTAGCCGGGAAGCCACTCCTTCGCGCACCGTAACCGACTCGATGGCAGACTTCGCACTTGGCAAGGCTGCTTTCGTGCAGAACGGCAACTGGGCTTGGAGCCAAATCTCCGAGGTCAGCGGCAACACCGTTAAAGAAAGCGACATTCACTTCCTGCCGATCTACGTCGGAGTACCTGGGGAAGAAAAGGCCGGCATCGCAGTCGGTACCGAAAACTTCCTGACCGTGAACGCCAAGGCATCGGAAGCCGACCAGAAGGCTACTGTTGACTTCATCAACTGGCTATTCACCAAGGACGCTGGCACCAAGATGGTCAGCGAAGATCTAGGCTTCATTGCCCCGTTCACCGCTTTCCAGGATCTCGCTCCAGCTGACCCGCTCGGCAAAGAGGTTGTGGAGTACATGAACAATGCTGATCTCTACCCGGTCACCTGGGACTTCGTGGTATTCCCGAGCCAGGACTTCAAGGATCAGCTCGGTCAGCATATGCAGCAGTACGCTATTGGCAAGCAAGAGTGGTCCGCAGTTAAGGACTACTTCATTAGCCAATGGTCTGCCGAAAAAGGTAAGTAATTCCTTATAATTTGGGTGGGTCGTGCTACCGCTGCACGACCCACCCAAATATCTATCGATCCCGGGTTGCTGATGGTTAAGTCACTTAAAAAATACTTCTTAGTGTTTACCGCCCCCACTTTGGCGGCGTTCCTCATTGCGTTCTTAGTCCCGTTCTTTATGGGGCTGTACTTGTCATTTACAAACTTCCGCACTATTTCTGATGCCCAGTGGGTGGGTCTAGAAAATTATCAGCAGGTTTTTGCGCAAGGAAATAATTTCCTGCCCTCGCTGCTCTTCACCGCCATGGTTTCTGCGCTCTCCATCATCACCGTGAATTTGGGCGCCTTTGCCTTGGCATATATGCTCACCCGGAAGCTCAAGGGCACCAACTTCTTCCGCACCGTATTCTTCATGCCGAACCTAATCGGCGGGCTAGTGCTGGGCTACACCTGGCAAGCAATGCTGAACGGCATCTTAACTAACTGGGATTTAACGATTGTTAGCGACTGGCGTATCGGTTTCGCCGGATTGATTTTCGTTTCTAACTGGCAGTTGATGGGCTACATGATGATCATCTACATTGCCGGTTTGCAGAATGTACCGCCAGAACTGATCGAAGCAGCGCAAATAGACGGCGCCAGCAAAGCCCGCATCCTGCGCTCGGTGACCATACCGATCATGGTTCCGTCTATCACGATCTGCCTGTTCTTGACGCTGGCTAATACGTTCAAGATGTATGACCAGAACTTGGCATTAACTGACGGCGCACCGCTTAACCAAACTCAAATGGTGGCGTTGAATATCGTCGATACGATGTACACCAAGAACAATATGGAAGGTGTCGCCCAGGCGATGGCAGTCATCTTCTTTGTGATTGTTTCGGTAATTGCGCTGCTGCAGCTGCGTGTGACTCGTGCGAGGGAGATTGACCAATGAGCACAGTAGAACTAACTGCTCCAACTGCCGCCAGCTCACTCGATACCAAGAAGTTGGCAAAAAAGAATAACGCTGGCTCGATTGTGTTAACCATCCTGCTCAGCATCCTTTCGGTGCTGTGGGTAGTGCCGCTGTTATTCATTTTGATTAACTCATTTAAGGGGAAGTTCTTTATTTCTGACGCTCCCTTTGCCCTCCCCGATTCGGAAACTTTCGTAGGCCTAACCAACTACATAACTACTTTGCAAATCAACGGGTTTGCCCGAGCTTTAGGCTGGTCACTCTTCATCACCGTGAGCTCGGTGATAGTAATCGTCTTCTTCTGTGCGATGACCGCTTATGCCATCACCCGGATTAAATCGCGGTGGACCTCTGCGCTGTATTACATGTTCGCGTTCTCCATGATTGCGCCGTTCCAGATGGTTATGTTCCCTACTGTCGGTATCGCCAATAAGCTTAATTTGGCTACCCCATGGGGCATGATCGTGCTCTATCTTGGCTTCGGTGCGGGGCTTTCGGTATTTTTGTTCTCCGGCTTTGTCAAGTCAATTCCGCTGGAGATCGAAGAAGCAGCCTATATTGACGGCTGTTCCCCACTCACCACCTACTTCCGTATTGTGATGCCACTGCTAAAGCCCACTGCAGTTACGGTAGCCATTCTGAATACTATGTGGATCTGGAATGACTTCCTACTGCCGAACTTAGTTATCGGGCAAAATGAGGCGTACCGTACGGTTCCAGTGGTGATCCAAAGTCTGATCGGATCTAATGGCAACCGAGACATGGGGGCACAGATGGCAGCGCTGGTGCTAGCCATCATCCCGATCGTTATTTTCTATCTAACTAGTCAAAAACAAATTATTGAAGGGGTAGCTGCGGGAGCCGTGAAAGGCTGACCGATGTTCTCCCCTGACTCCGCGGGTTACCGCGCCTTGGCAGCTGCCGCCGATCTGGTGATCATAAATCTGCTCACTATATTGGCGGCGCTGCCTATTTTTACTGCAGGTGCCGCTTTCACTGCCTGCACCCGCGTAACAATGGAGATCGCCCGGGAAGAAGACTCCTACATTATGCGCAGTTGGTGGAAGTCATTCCGCACCAACTTTGTACAGTCGTTGGCGTGGTGGCTGCCGCTATTGGCATTACTAGTATTGGGCGCAATTGAGTTGCGTATTCTCGGCAGCAGCAATTCTGCCACGGCATCTGGAGCAGTAAGCGGTCTAGTAATAGCGGGAATCCTGGTAATACTAGCTATTACCACTTGGCTAGTTCCGCTGATCGCATTTTTCGACAACCGGATAACTAAACACTTGGCAAATGCTGGCCGTCTGGCACTCGGGAAAATTGGTTACACTGCCGCCAGCCTAGTAGTGCTGCTGTTACCGGCGATTATTTTTGTGCTGCTACCGGCAACTCGCACCCCAGTTATCTGGTTTATGCTGCTAATCGGATTTGCCTTTATCAGCTACCTACAGGCATTAATAATGCGGCGCCCCATAAACAAGTTACGGGACGCCGCTAGGTAAATTTTCCTTGTGACTATAGCGATCCGAGGATAGTTGCCACCAAAATCTTGCCAATCATTGCTACCGGGTAAACCAGCGCATATCCGAGCGCTACCCGCGGGTCGCCGTCGGTGCGACCATTGGCGAATGCCAGTACAGCTGGCTGCGTCTGCGCTCCGCCCAGCAGACCAGAAAGCTGTGTACCGCCCATCTTAAAGATTGACCGCATCGTGAGGTACAACCCCGCTGCCAGCAGAGTTGTCATGATCGCGCCCAAAATCAAAATCGAAACCCAGGTGCCAGAGGTAAATGCAGTGGCGATCTGTCCACCGGCATTAGTACCTGCCTGCGCCAAGAACATCAACAGACCCAGTTCGGAAAGCACGGCACAGGTAGTATTGGGCAGCGCAGTTACCTGCGGCCCGATCCGCCCAATGCGACCAAAGATCAACCCCACAATAAGCGCACCAGCTGCTGAGCCAATCCCAAAAGTAGAACCGCCGGGGAGCGGAATCTGAATGGCACCGAGAGCCACCCCCAGCGCAATACCGACGCCGAGTGCCACTGGGTTAATATCAGTTAGCCCTTTCGAAGAATCGCCAAAGAATTTAGAAATTGCTTTGATATTGGAAGTGGGAGCAATAACCCGCACTCGGTCTCCCATTTCGAGCATCAATTCTGGGATAGCCAACATATCGGTATCGCCGCGGCGGACCCGCGAAATAGTGGCCCCAAAACGTTCCGCTAATTCCTTGTCCAGCTCGGCGATAGTCTTGCCAGCAATGCGCGGTTCTGAAACGGTGATGCGCCGAAAATCCAGGTGCAAACGGTCATTGCGCAGCGAATGCGAAGAGCGGTGCCCCACCAGATCCACCATTTCGCTCACTGTCTCCTCGGTACCCACTACCGTGAGCAAGTCATCTTTTTCGATAACGTCGTGGCGAGTCGGAATCCAAATCGGCCCAGTTTCGCCGCGGCGCAGCCGCGATATTTCCACTGGTTCTTTTAGCAGACCCAGAATTTCGCCTAACCGCGGGCGATCATCGCGATCGACGCGCAGAGTCGAGTTAGTAACTGGTTTCGGCTTATCAGTGTCAGCCGAGGCATTGCGCAGTGCCAGGAATGCTGCCCCCATCATCCCAATTACGCCAAAGAGGTAGGCGATGGAGTAGCCGATCGTCGCGCTGGCCATATCGCCACTGGCTTCCCCCGCGGCCGCGAGCGCCGGAGTATTCGTGACTGCCCCGGAGAAAGTACCCGCAATAAGCGAGATATCCATATCGAAAACGAAGCGCCCAACTACGTAGCCTACGCCTGCCACCAGCACATACATCAGCACCAAGGTGACCATCGGACCTACCGCCTTCTTGATGTTCTCGAAGAATGACGGACCCGAGTTATTGCCGATTGCGAAAGTGAATAAGGCTAGCCCCAGCGCACCGATTTCGTGTGGCACTACGGTTTCTACCCCGTTGGCTTTGCCCCAGGCGGCAATAACTATCGCAAAGAACAATACTGCGGCAGCGCCAAGTGAAACGCCTTTTATTTTGACATGCCCAAACAGCATGCCCACGCCGACTAGGAAGAAAACTAGCAGTACCGGTTGGTTGGCTAGAAACTGAAAAATGCTCGCCATTACATTTCCTCGCGAATCTTCGACTCAGTTAGTTGGTATCTGAAATACCCTGCTTCGATTATCGCGAATTTACCGTCAGCGAACTGCTCCGCACAGTGTGAGACTGTGCAGAGGTGACCAACCCAACTTTGGCGCGCTAATCCACTTTTCGCACTGCGCCAGTGGATGCTGACGTCGCCATCGCGGCATACGCCCGCAGCGCTTTAGAAACTTGCCGTTCTCGGTTGGGTTGCCACGGTAGTTCTCCGCGGGCAGCACGGCGTCGTTCTAGTTCAGCAACCGGAACATCTAGTTCAAGTTTGCGCGCGGGCACATCAATAACTATCCGGTCGCCTTCTTCCACTAGCCCGATCAAACCTCCAGCCGCAGCTTCTGGGGAGATATGCCCAATTGACAATCCCGAGGTACCCCCAGAGAACCGGCCATCAGTGATTAGCGCACAGACTTTGCCCAGACCTAGTCCTTTCAGGAACGAAGTCGGGTACAGCATCTCCTGCATCCCCGGCCCGCCTTTTGGCCCTTCATAGCGAATCACCACTACATCTCCCGGATTAACGTGCTTGCCCAGAATCAGTTCTATTGCCGCTTCTTGACAGTCCACCACCCGCGCTGGGCCGGCAAACTGGAATAAGTCTTCGTCAATCCCAGCGGTCTTAATTACTGCACCATCAGTGGCTAGGTTGCCGTATAGCACGCACAATCCGCCGTCTTTAGTGTAGGCATGTGCTACATCGCGGATGCAGCCAGTGGCGGTGTCCAAATCCAATTCTTGGTAGCGGTTGTCTTGCGAAAATGCTTGGGTGGTGCGCACTCCCCCAGGTGCTACGCGGAACAGATCCGCGGCGGCGGGTTGCGCTTTTCCACCACGCACATCCCAGTCATCCAGCCACTGTGCCAAGCTAGAGGCATGAATTGAATGGGTAGTTGGCGCCAGTAGCCCCGCCCGATTCAGCTCTCCCAAGATGGCTGGGATACCGCCAGCGCGGTGGAAATCCTCCATATGGTATTCGGTAGAATTTGGTGCCACTTTGGACAGGCACGGCGTGCGCCGCGACAGGGCGTCAATATCAGAAATATCGAAATCCACTTCGCCTTCTTGGGCGGCTGCCAAAATATGCAACACCGTATTGGTGGAGCCACCCATGGCAATATCCATCGTCATGGCGTTCAAGAATGCATCTCGAGTAGCAATTGCGCGCGGTAGCACGGTGGCGTCATCTGCCCCGTAGTAACGCTGACACAGTTCTACTATTTTCTCCCCGGCTGCCAAGAATAATTCGCGGCGTTTAGCCGCAGTAGCAAGTGTGGTGCCATTGCCCGGCAAACCTAGGCCCAAGGCTTCCACCAAACAGTTCATCGAGTTTGCCGTGAACATCCCAGAGCAGGAACCACAGGTTGGGCATGCGCTTTCTTCAATTTGTGCCAGTTCGGTATCGGTGACGCCGTCATCTGCGGAGATGGAAATGGCATCCACCAAATTGGTGTGGTGATCTACTACGCCAGTGACTGCTTTGCCCGATTCCATCGGACCGCCGGAGACAAATACGGTGGGGATATTTAGCCGGAGTGCTGCCATCAGCATCCCGGGCGTGATTTTGTCACAGTTGGAAATGCACACCATGGCATCAGCGCAATGGGCATTTACCATGTATTCCACTGAGTCGGCGATGATTTCCCGCGACGGCAGCGAGTACAGCATGCCGCCGTGACCCATCGCAATACCGTCGTCTACCGCAATAGTGTTAAATTCTTTGGCGATTCCGCCCGCTTTTTCGATAGCTGCGCCGACCAATTGGCCCATGTCCTTGAGATGTACATGCCCCGGCACAAATTGGGTAAATGAATTGACGACGGCGATAATTGGCTTCCCAAAATCTTCAGATTTCATACCAGTGGCGCGCCAAAGTGCGCGAGCTCCCGCCATGTTTCTGCCATCCGTAGAAGTAGCTGACCGCAGTTGTGCCATCTCAGTTCCTAACCTCGGTTATTGGTAGTTTCCAAGTTTAAGCAAGGCGGGGGCAATTGTCTTTTCGGTCCGTATTGCGCTGCTGTGCTCGCGCTTAGCGCAGCTGTGCCCGCCAACAAATCGAAATATAGGGCACCCCGATCCGCCCGGGCGCCGCATGGCCCAGATGATCTACTAAATACCAGCGCAGGTTTTCCCGCATCCGCGCGCGGTTATCAGCAGTAGAACGCAGCCACGAAGCCCGCGTGGTGCCAAGGGCAAAAATTTGTTCCACCGTCATCGGTTCAATATGAACGGTATAGCTGAGCTGTGGATCGGTGAAAGCAGTACTTCCGTCGGGAAATTTTAGTTGCGGTGGGCGATCCAGCCGGTGCACATCCCCAGAGCGCATTATCCGTGATAGTCGTTTCACCCAACCTTGCCGCACATCCAATTGATTGAAAAAAATTGCTATTTGCCCGCCGGGACGCAGAATACGGGCAGCTTCTGCGCTCGCTTCCGGGGCCGAGAGCCAATGCCAGCATTGCCCGTAGGTGAGCAGATCAAAAGCCGCAGTGGGTAGATCGGTGTGCTCCGCCGTCGTCGCTAGTAATCTTGCTAGCGGAAAATCCGGCAATTCTCGGCTCAATTCAGTGCGCATATCCGCCGCCGGTTCCACTGCCCACACTTCGGCGCCGGTAGCCGCCACCTGGGCAGTCAGTTTTCCCGTTCCAGCCCCAATATCGCATACCTGCACTTGGGAGATAGGGGTATTTTTGGTGCGGGCGGCAGCAGTTACTAGCTCTGTTACGAACTGTGGCGGGTAGGCCGGCCGCACTTGGGTATAAGCCCGCGCAGCATCCCCCACCGTTTCATAAGGATTTGCCGCCAAAGTTCCCCTATCTATCGCAGAATATAGCGCTGTCTCCTTATATAGTTACAGCTAGAGCCAAGCATTAACAAGCGCGTTAGGAAACGTCATGAGTGGTCCCAGCACGAGCGAAGATTTAATACATCTGCCCACGAAATTTGGCGCAGACCTAGACCCCGAGGCAGTTTGGACGGAAAATCCCAATCCGTCTTGGTCACGTCCGGCTGGCGCGCGGTCGATGCTCAACGGCAAATGGCAGTACCGCATTTTGCCAGGCACTTTGGCAGATATGCCCCGGTTGGCTGCTGCTCCGCTCAATGCCGACGGCGATATCCTAGTTCCGTTCTCGCCCGAGTCGCTGCTCTCTGGGGTACAGCGCCGTACCATGCCCACTGATCTGCTCATTTATGAACGAACAATCCCTAGCTCTGCCCTGCCAGCAAACTTTACCGCTGCCGAAAATCAGCGACTGCTGTTGCATTTCGGCGCTGTCGATCAAAGCTGCCAGGTGTATCTTGATGGGCAGCTAGTGGCAACACATCAGGGCGGATATTTCCCATTCGCCGTTGACATCACTGACTATCTAACCGATCAGCCCTTGCGGCTAACCGTGGGAGTTACTGACCCGTCGCAGACCGGAGCGCGCGCTTATGGCAAGCAAACGCTGGAGCGAGGCAAGATTTGGTATAGCGCCACCTCGGGAATTTGGCAGAGTGTGTGGCTGGAACAGATATTTACCCCGTATCTGCCACAACCAGTTATCCAAACTGACCTGCACAGTGTCACGTTCCGCTTCCCAGCAGCCCAGACTTGCCCGGATTCTTTCCCGATTAACTGGAAACAAGATGAACTATCCCGCTATGGAAATTATTCGCGGCACAGTCATGGGAAGAAACAGTTGCCGGTGAAGATTGAAATATCAGCTCAGCCGGTACGGTTGGATCAGGCTACCGATTCCGACGCCGAACTGGCGCACCACTACGAAACAAGTTTCCGCGGTAAACCCACGGTGGAAACTGAACTCATTGCCGGGGAAAATATCACCCTGGATATTCCCCACCCGCAATTGTGGTCTCCGGATACTCCCCACCTCTACCTATATCGTATTGATTTCGGTACTGAACGAGTCTGTGGCTATTTTGGACTGCGCACTTGCACCGTGGCGCCCGATGCCACCGGTACCCCACGCCTATTGCTCAATGGTAAACCTACTTTGCACCTCGGCGTGCTGGACCAAGGCTATTGGAGTGACGGCATATTAACCCCGGCCACCGACGCCGCTTTTGTGGCAGATATCCAAGACTGCAAAGACTTGGGCTTCAATATGATCCGCAAGCATATAAAGATCGAACCGCAACGCTGGTATTTCCACTGCGACCGCATTGGTATGTTAGTGTGGCAAGACTTCGTAAGCGGTGGTGGACCGTACAATTTCCGGGTTATTTCTGCCCTGCCTTTTGCGGGGTTCCACTTGCGCGATGACGCCGACTCCTACCGTAAATTTGGGCGCAAATCTGCCGAATCGCGCCAATACTATTGGGAAGAAGCCCGGCGCACGCTGCGACTGCTGCAATCCCAAACTTCAATTGTGGTTTGGGTGCCATTTAATGAGGGCTGGGGGCAATTTGATGCCGCTAAGGTCTACCAGTGGCTACATGTTGCCGATCCGACCCGACCAATTGATCATGCCTCGGGATGGCACGATCAAGAAGTGGGCGATTTCCAGAGCCGACATATATATTTCCGCGCCCCACGGCTAAAAGCAGATGGCACCAATCGGGCCTATGCCCTCTCTGAATTTGGGGGCTTTAACTACGCCATCCCAGGGCATGTAGCCAATACCGCCAACTATGGTTATCGCAGTTATAAGACGCTGGCGGAATACCAGCAGGGCGTATTGAAATTGATGCGCCGGCTGCTGAAGGAACTGCCGATTTTGGCAGCCACGGTATACACTCAACTTTCCGATGTGGAAGATGAAGTTAACGGGCTAGTCAGTTATGATCGCGCTGCCCACAAGTGGCCGCAGGGCTCAAGCGCCCGTGCCGAATTGGTGAAGATCCACCGGCAGCTGCGCAAGTACAACGAAAATTAGGCGTTATTTTGCGCTGCAACTTCGGCGTCTGCCGGAGTGCGTTTTATGAATAGATAGTACGGTAGGGCACAAAGCACCAGCACAATTGCGGCGGCTAAGAAAATCCCGGGCGTGGGAACCTGCTTCACCACACCGAGGTCTTCATAGGTCTGCGCCGAATTGGCGATTACGGTACTGCCCAAGAACGGACCGATAATCATCGGAAGCATTACGGCAAATATCATGCGTATCCCCTGGAATCGGCCCGCAGTGCCGGTGGGAAAATGATCTTGCATTAGCCCTTGGAGGCAGGCGAGAGTTACCATCGAAAACCCGATCATGATGACGCCGCTGAGACAGACTGCCGCAAAACTGCGGGCAAAGTACATGGCGATTAGCCCAACGAACTGCAGGATTAGCCCTAGTAGCAGCACTTTTGTTTTGCCCACCCGATCTATTACCCGACCGAATACTACCGAGAGCAGCGCAGCGCCCAGCAGCACGATGCCTAACAGAATGGGGTAGTTATCGAAGCGAAGATAGTTTTGTACGTAAATCAGCAGATAGGGCATATATACCTGGATAGCGCTGCTCATCACCAATAAAATTGCGAAAACCAGGTATAGCTGCGGATTTTGCCGCACTACGGCGGGGCGGAATCCATAGCTAATTTTGTGGAATAGCCCGGAGACGCCGGCCTCAATTTGGGAATCTTGCATTAGGAAGATATTGCTGATGCCGGTGGCGATAGTTATTCCGCCCACGATAAAGAAGAAGTAATTCCAGTGCCCTTGCTGGGTGAATGGGTCGAGCAATCCAAATACCAGCAGCATGGCAACTAATGGGAAAGCAGATAGTACGGCTTGGATGCGCCCGCGCTGTTGCGGTAGCGAGACGTCAGCAACCCAAGCGTTAAATGAGGCATCGTTAGCAGTGGAGCCGAAGAAGGTCATAATGCAGTCCAGCGTGATGACGGCGATGGAAGCCAGCTGGGCAGATTGGGCAACCGGGAAAATTTCTGCTAATGACTTGGGATCACTGAACGCAAATAGCAGTGTGGTTATCCCCCACAAGATATAGCCAGAGGTAATAAATATTTTACGTTTACCGATGTGATCGGAAAGTGCCCCCATGAATAGGGTAGTCAGAGTGGCGACAACGGCAGAGGCGGCAACCATTATCGCAATGACGTGGGGGTTGTCAGTTATCTCTTGATAGACGAACAGATTCAGGTACATGTTCTCGATAGTCCACGCGATTTGACCGACTAGCCCAATAGTGATCAACACTGACCAGTTGCGAACGCCGATCCGCGGGATCGAAATTTTTTCTGCCACAGCTACCTCCCATTACCTCAGCTTTTCAGCTATGTACATATGGTAAAGCGTGACATGACGGTAGTGAGCCTTATACGCAGTTTTGTAGTTTCTAAGACGCAGATAGCTCGGTTTCTGGGCATGAAAAAACGGTAACACTACCTGACCAGCGAAACTAGGTCACGGTGTGCTACCGCTTTTTTGGTTTGGTGACGGCGGTGTCCTACTCTCCCGCATTCCCTCGAATGCAGTACC
>JAUNLU010000001.1:0-239859 GCA_030532125.1 Trueperella sp.
CGCTGCGCCTCACGCAACCGCTGGGAATCAGTTCAGATTCCTCCTGATAGACTTCTTTTGTTATTCGCCTAGTTCTGGGCGGCGCTGGGAATCAGTTCAGATTCCTCCTGATAGACTTCCGTCAGGATAGACACCGCAATCGCCTACCGCTGGGAATCAGTTCAGATTCCTCCTGATAGACTTCGGCAGCCAGGCGCACCCACCACAGAGACGCTGGGAATCAGTTCAGATTCCTCCTGATAGACTTCTCGGCGTGTGGGTTTGTTGGGTTTGAATGCTGGGAATCAGTTCAGATTCCTCCTGATAGACTTCTGTCCGTGTGAAATCAAAACTCATCCGCGCTGGGAATCAGTTCAGATTCCTCCTGATAGACTTCATTACGCATATTCTGGCGTGGTTTATACGCTGGGAATCAGTTCAGATTCCTCCTGATAGACCTCATACGCGAGGACTAACGCTCATGCCACTGCTGGGAATCAGTTCAGATTCCTCCTGATAGACTTCAGGAGGAAACTTTTTCCTTGCAATTATGCCAATTACTGGTAGTTTTGCGTTAAAAAAATGCTAGTTGAGTGGGCTTTTCTTCCGGATTTTCCACTGCTGCATTAAATATTCTGATAGTGGATGCCCATTGGATATCAGTAACATGCATCAATCTAACTTCTCCCTGCGGTGGCACTCCAGCTCGAATAAGATTCACTGCCCGTTGGGTTAGCACTCCTGCAGGAGAATATTTCGCATATACCGAGTACTGGGTGCGCACAAATCCGCAATCTAAAAGTAAATTTCTGAAACCGGTATATGCACGCCGCTGCTCCGCTGTTTGGGTGGGAAGATCAAACATAACCAGGCACCACATAGGATCAGCCGGCATCAGCCAACCCCTCCCAAATTGGCACCGTTAAGAATTTAGAATCTCCTTCCACATACTTGGCATAAGTCTGCGCAAACTCCTCAAACACAGTTGGAATAGTGTAGCCATTCGCAGTGAATACCGTTGTGGCCGCCGCTACCAGAGCTTTACGGGTATCGCCGTCTTCCATATGTGAATCTGAGGGCAATTGAGCGACCCGGGCATCAACTGCTGGCCGAAGAGGTTCAATTAGATCATCCACTAAGGCAAAATTATTGCTCCGCCCGCTATGAAACACTCCCAGAGATGGCGCTAAACCAGCAGCTAGCACTGCCCTAATGCCATAGCCACGCAAAATGGTATAGGCATAATCAAGCTGCGCGTTTCTAGAACTAGAAAGTTTACCTTGACCATTCCCCGGAATCCGGGTGAACTCCTCTCCACCCCACAGGTTCTTCCAATAGAATTTTGCAGCACGCGCTTCCAAATTACCTGGATCGCCAGACTTTACTGCTCTGGACAGCGCCGCAAGCTCCGCTGCCCGCCCTGGATTAATCTCCTTTAGGGTATTTGCTTGCCCTAAAATTTTGGCAGCAATAATTTTGCCCCAGGCATTTTTCTTCCGCGGAACAGATAGCTCTGCTTGTGCCCGATGGCGGGCCCCTACCCTGCTGTGCTCACGCATTCCATACACAGCACCAATAGGCACCCCTTTCCAATCACAAAATACTGCTGCAACGTCATACTTCATCAATTGGTACATTGCACCAGCAGAAAACCGAGTTCCCGTACCTACTAAAATCACTGCCACATCTTCCAGCGGCACTTCAACAGCAGCAGTTTCTTGTGGGCAAATTCTGATTGCTCCTCGCGCAGATTTAATGTCTCCTTGCATGGAAGATCAATCCAGAACTCGCCACTTAACTGCCATAGTTACGAAAACTTTTGCGATATCGGCAGGCCATTTGCAGAAGATAATCGCTCTCTACCTAACGCATCACGTTGTACTTTGCGCACTGCCACATTGGTAAATAACTTATCGACAGAAAGACGCAGGCCTTTATTACCAAATACCTTTTTAGTTTCTTCCGATACGTCTACAGTAGGTAGCCCCTCTCTAGCCAACAGCCTAGGGCGAACATTTATTCTTGAAGAATCCTCAAATCCAACTACTACCCAACGCTTTGTACCCGGGAAATCTTCCAAGAACTTCCCTACCCCTCCAGATTTCAATGATTCCGAACTTAAATCCATTTCCAGTTCATTCCTATAAACTAGCCACCCCCGATACTCTGCAGAGCCATTGAGAATAGCTTTTCTAACCTTGGAATTCGCATTGCGCATACTTATCGATTGCGGCGGCAATTCCACAGCGAACAGATCCTCTGCCCGATAGGGCAGCAGGTCATGCGCAAATACCCGCACCATCCCATAACTAGGTTTCTTGCCGTTTATTCGATAAATCCGAGCGTGATGAATTGAGTTCCCAACTAGCGCATAGCCCTCCCGCACTGGGATAGCAGCAACTTGCTTAGGCAAAATCGGCAGCAGGTCATCAGCTTTGTACCAGGTGTTTTTCACTCTGATTTCTCGACTGGGATTAGCTGGCAATCCCAACTTTGCATCGAAGTCTGGTGCTTTAGTTAACGCCACCCATAGCTGTGGGTACAGAGCCCGATCAATTTCAGCTAAACTCCAGGCATCGCCTAACCGCTTATCCACAGTTGGACTAATAGTTGCTTTGTGTGCAGCTCCGTTACCAAGGCGAAGCCGGATATTCTCCATCACTGGAATTTCATCATTTAGCAGAGCTTGATTGAACAGTACTTCCAGCTTATTCATCGTATTGAGCCATTCCCCAAATCTGACTCTATTTTCCGCGCTATCACCGCGGTAGTCTTTCCAGGTGGGCCGCACGCGGCGTACTTGTTCCGAACTGCGGATCTCACTCCGCTCCACCAGTACTTGAGCTGCCTTCTGCCGCATCAGTGCTACTACCGCTGCGTCTAATGCATGGTGACGGCGATCCAGCCTAGTCTTACCAGGCCCGCCAATAAATTGGATCTTAGACTCTAGCCCGGAAGCTTTACGAGCTTCCGAAGTTATGAATCCACGGAAAACTCCTACTTTCGTATCAGCACCCAGCTGCCCGTAATGCGACTTAACTCTATGCGCCAGTTCGCGCGCCATCCACGCCACTGACTCAATGGACCGACTATCAATCGCTTCATCTTCTGAAGTCCTAACCAACCGCTCGATCACATCTTTTTTGAAATTCCTATTCTGAATCCTGGTCAGCCCGTCGTCGTCAATCCAAGAACGCACCCGCTGCACTGCTTCGGCAACACTGACGCCAGGAATATCAGCGCGTGCCGCCCAAACAGCAAATGGGATATTGCTCTTCGCTCGATTGCATCTCACACAGGTAGCTACCAGGTTTGCTCTGGAATTAGTGGACCCCGGCCCTTTTCGCGGAACGATATGGTCCATTTCGCAAGTTTGATAGGTGATGGGATCCCCGCAGTAGGCGCACTCGCAGTTCTGCCTGCGTACCGCTAAATACCTAGTGATATCGCTACGCCGCATATCCGTTATTCCCCACCGGCTATTGGCTTCAGCTACCACTTTGCGGTTGCGTTTGGCTCGTTTCTTAAGATCACTCTCATATTCCCGAACTAGGCGCTTAGAGCTGAATCCATCCCGCACATGTTCAATGTTTACCCGAACTGGTGCGCCCCACTGGCTTTCTGCCGCCTGCAGCCAGCGCGCCACGATTTTGAGCACACGATCAACTGCCGGGTTACCTACTGGCTCCCCTATAGGATCTGCGCTTGGCGCCCAATCATCCGATACACCAAACTCCAGTTTCCGAGCTTCGTGTAGGTCAACCGAATCAGCTAACATCCGCTCATTTAGCCGTACAAGCGACTCAACTGAATAGGCTGCGCGCCCCAATGGCAGCTTAACTGCGTCCAGCTTTTCCAGCACTTCATCACTGGCATCTGCCAAAAATTCTTTAACTGCCTCCGCTCCGGGCTCATCATCGCTGAGCTCTTCCGCATTAGACAGCGCCAAGATCATTGCGTTTTGTTCTTCTGGAGTAGCTGATTTCCACCAAGCCATCAACGGTTCTATTTCGGACTTCAGAATGCGCGTATTGGTGACGTTCACGGGTGGGAAAGACGACGCTCTCTCCCCATCAGGGCCTTCTTTAGCAGTTCCTAACAGATCGGTTCGCGCAATCCCGAGCACTTCCGCTACATCGCTCCAGGTAATTCCGTCGTCAACCCCTGAGTCCATCAAGAAATCAATAACCTGGTTTTTCTCTGCTGCAGTCAGAGTCCGTCGCCCCTGCTCCGCATCTCTAATCCGCAGATTCGCCACCACGGTGATAATGCGGTACCGCTGGAACTCTAAATGAGCCTTTAACGCTCTGGGATACTTGCCCTGTCCGGGAAGTTCATCCTTTTTAACCCGACTCTTTTGCTTACCCTTTGGGCTTTCGGACGCGAAAACCAGATCTATGATCTGGTTCGCAAATTCTCTATCCAGCCCTTGAACTTCCGCTATCTTCAAGATCTCGGTGGCATTATCTGACTGCAATAGCTTGCCGCCAATACCACCCTGTTTCTCACGATTAGTTCTAAGCCGCACCGCCGGGGATAACCCTGCTTCGACTACCACTTGCGCTGGAGTCTCCCCACCAGAAAACACCACGCCCGAGATCTCGGTAACACTCTGTTTCAGGTTTTCGAAAAATTCGCTTGGTTCAGCTTTGCGGTGCAAAGTTTCAATCCGCTGATACGGGTTACGCCACCCCCGATGCCGCGCAATATGCCGGATAGCAACTGACAGCGCCACCTGCTGCGTATCGCCTGCTAGCTTTTCAGTGGCGAGCTGAGCTCGTATCTTCCACGGCATATAGGGATCAGCAAATTCACCATGATCCACGATTGGCCAGCCCCACTCGGAAATCTTCTTATCCAGGGCTTCAAGGCGCCGCCGACGCCGGCGCACTAAACGCCTGGTTCTACGTGCCACTCCGGAAGAAGCCAGCCGCGTCACTGCATCTTCAGCTTGCTCTGGATCGACTCCTGAATCGTGGATAAATACCACCGAATTCAATATCCGTATCGGGTGATCTTTTTCGTCCAGCTCAATAGCTGCGAGCCCTACCGAATTAGTGCCTACATCGATGCCGGCACTGTACGTTTTTAAATTCATGGAAATATAGTAACCGAAATTTTAGGTTTGTGTAGCACTTCACACAAAAAGATAGGGCGCCTTACGGCGCCCTATGGAGCATTCAGCATCTCAAACACGGAGACCCTTACTGAGAATCAGTTCCCTTTCAGTGTGGCACATTGTTTTACCCAGCGCAACGCCCTTATCGAAACTTACCTACTAAATGGCACACTCCCCCTATTTAGCAACCGTCATGCAAACATAGCTATATACCAAGGCTGCCTACTGAGCGAGGAGAATCCACATGGGACACATGAAAGAAAAGATGCACACCGGGGAGCTGTACCTCCCCACCGATCCGGAGATCATGGCATGGCAGACCGAACGCCTTGAGCTACTGTATGAATTCAACTCAACCCGCCCTACCGAAAGCACAAAACGGAATTCACTCCTCCAGGAGATGTTTGCTGAGATTGGGCCGGGGTGTTATATCGAGCCACCGTTTTACTCGAATTTCGGCGGAGCCCATGTGCACTTCGGCAAGAATATCTACGCGAATTTCAATCTAACTTTGGTTGATGACACCCATATTTATGTTGGGGACTACACCATGTTCGGACCGAACGTAACGGTTGCCACTGCTGGTCACCCAATTTTGCCGGAACTGCGCGAAAAGGCATACCAGTATAATTTTCCAGTGCATATTGGCCGCAATTGCTGGATTGGTGCCGGAGCCATCATCCTGCCGGGAATCACCATCGGCGACAACGTAGTAGTAGGGGCGGGAAGTGTCATCACCAAAGATCTGCCATCCGATGTAGTAGCAGTTGGCAACCCCGGAAAAATTTTACGCACAGTTAATGAACATGACGCAATCTATTATTTTAGAAATAGGAAGATTGACTACTCCAGTATTGCTGACTAGCTAGGGCTTTGCCCCCTCACCCACACTGCCCACTATCTAGCAAGCACCCAAACCTGAAATCTAATAAGGAGAAGCGATGGGCAACCCCGTAGCAGAGGGCGTAGCAGTAGCGTTTTCAGCTATGACGCTGCTCGCACTCGGCGGCAACATTTTTGGGCCGCTCACCACCACAGACTCAGGAAAGAAATACGCCGTCACCCGCATCTCCACCACTTTGTCCTTATACGGGCTAGCGGGTATTTTTTACACAACACTGTTCTGGATTGCACCGTGGGATCTTCCCAGCCTAGCCACCCTATTGCTCCGCGCACTCGGCACCTTGCTGTTCATAGCATTAACCTTATGGATCGTGCAGAAAATCTTCCGATACTGGGCAACTCTCCACAATGGCACCCGGAAATCTCGCGGTGAACTCATCGGCTACCGGATAGACAATCACGAAGCTGGGAATCTTTGCACGCTAACCATCCGGATCGACGGCGCTGCAGAGCAATACGACGTCGCCCGCGAGCTATATCTACAGGTTCGCGAGCACATCCCCGAACTCCCCCACTACGCAAACATAATTGGCATAACGGAAGGGCGGCTCCCACAGCCCTATCCGGTTTTAGTAGAGTTCTATCCTGGCTGGACGACGCTAAAGGACGTGACGTTATATGGCAATCAAAACTCTCGATGAATTTCTCGCCACCATTCCGGCGGTGGAAAATCGGCAGCGCATGGTCGAAGTGCTGGACTGGGTGCAACAGCAGTACCCGGAATTAGAGCTGCGCCTGGCGTGGAATCAGCCCATGTTCACCCACCACGGCACGTTCATTATCGGGTTCTCCGTGGCCGCTAAACACATAGCAATGGCACCAGAACAAGCCACTATGGCTCATTTTGCACCGGTGCTCGAAGAGCGCGGAGCGGACTACGGCAAAATGCTGGTACGCCAGCCCTGGAACCAGCCTTTCGATTTTGACCTCGCCGCCATGTTCATTGACTACCAGCTAGCAACCAAAGCTGCCGTAACCAGCTTCTGGCGCCCCAAAGCAGCAGAATAGCACCCGGCCATCTCAGGAAAGACGGGCCCCTCCCCCTCCCCTAGGAAGACGGCATCCCAGAAATAAGCACTACGGCGTCACCCCCGAAAGCGACGCGCCGCCTGCGACTGCGCCGCATAGTCCGCCGGGTCATCTGGGTAGCCCACTGCCACTAAAGTCAGTGGATGAGGCGGCGCCACAATAACTTGCCCATCTCGCGAGCGCTCCAGCAGCCGTTGGCGTGGCCAATCTTCACTGCGTGCCCCGCGCCCCACTGCAATGAGCGTGCCCATGAGCGTGCGCACCTGCGAATGGCAAAATGCGTCCGCGCACACTTGCCCAACTATCACTGCCCCGCTCGTCTTTCCCTCAGGCACTGCCCCGGTGGCATCTCCCGGCGCCACACCCGGCTGAGTTGCTGGAACGAATTCACATTGCAACAGGGTGCGCACCGTAGAAGCGCCCGGCCGAGGTTTACAGAAACTCAGGAAATCATGCTCTCCCAGCAGCGGCTGCGCCGCCCGGTTCATTGCCGCCACATCCAGCATTTCGGGCAGCCACAGCGTATCGTGCCGCAGCGGATCCCAGGCAGCTACTCCAGCCGCGATCCGATAGGTGTAGGCCCGCCATAAAGCCGAGAATCTAGCATCAAAATCCTGCGGCACCTGTTGCACCCTCCGTACCACCACCGGAGTATAGCCACGCTGTTGGTCACCGGTATTGAGCTCCCGGGCCAATACCGCATTTAGCCGCCCAGCGAGCGCATACCCCGGTTCGATATCACTGCGCCCAGGTAGCGCCGCCCAAGCTGCAGCAGAAATATCACCGTGGGCCACCTGACCGCGGGCGTGCACTCCGGCGTCAGTCCGCCCAGCAACTGTCAACGCAACAGGCTCTCGTAAAACGGTTGCTAGCGCCGTCTCTAGCACTCCCTGCACGGTACGCAAACCGGGCTGCGCCGCCCAGCCGTGGAAGCGGGCGCCGTCATAGGAAATATCTAGCCGGATGCGGATTGTCATATTGGCATCATCGCACATCCACCCCACCCGAAAAAGTATTTGCTAACGTCATGCTATGGATTCGACGGCATCGACTGGACTGGCTACTCTGTGCGTAGATTGTGGCGGCGGCGGTATCAAAACTGCGCTGCTGCGGGCGGACGGCACCCGCAGCGAGATACTGCGCACCCCGGTCACTTACCCGTTTGCTCCGGCAGATTTACTCAGCACAGTGGCAGACCATGCCAAACAGCTAGGCAACTTTGACCGCATCACTTTGGGCTTGCCCGGTATGATCCGCCACGGCACGGTGGCATATACCCCGCACTATATTCGCCGCGCCGGGCCGCACACCCGGGTACTGCCACCCCTAGAAGAGTCCTGGAATGGGCTGGATCTACAAACCGCGTTGGAAGTGCGCTTCCGCGTACCCACTCTAGTGATCAACGACGCCGAACTAGCCGCCGCCAGCGTGGTTAGCGGGCACGGATTAGAGCTGGTTCTTACACTGGGCACCGGGCTGGGCTCGGCGTTTTTAGATAACGGCACTCTGGCACCACATCTAGAGATCTCGCACGCTCCGATGAGTTGGGGGCTAGTTTATGACGATGTTGTTGGGGAAAGTGAACGATTGCGGCTGGGCGACGGCGCTTGGTCGCGCCGCATTCTGCGGGCAGTGGAGTCGCTGTGGCCGGTTTTCCGCTGGGATGTGCTCTATCTAGGCGGCGGGAATGCGGCGCGGATTACTCCGCAAGTGCGCGCCAAACTGCCTGGCGTGCATTTTGTAGCCAATATGGCCGGGGTAGACGGTGGAGCCCGGGCCTGGGAACTAGCTCTCCCCCACCCCACCACTGTGGAATTGAGCTAGCTCTCCTGCACGGCAAAAACACGCGGAACTGAGCTAATTAAGCTAACTCAGTCAACTCAACAAACTCAGCAATTTGCATCGCCGCTCCAATGCTGTGGGCAGTGCTTTACCCAGGGTGGCGTATCACACTCCCCAACCGGTTGCATAACTATACGCAGTTTTGCATATAATTGGGTTATTGCAAGTTTGAGACCCACATTTTGAGGAGAACTCATGAAGAAGCTCATCGCGCTGGTAGCAGCCGCCGCACTGTCTACCTCTTTGGCCGCCTGCGGTTCTAGTGACGATGACGCGAAAGACGCGCCAGCTCAGGACGCCAGCACCTCGGCTAAGGTATATGACATTTCCCAAATCGAAGAAGTACCTGAACTGGCTGCCCTGGTTCCGGACGCAGTGAAGAAAGATGGCAAGCTGACTATTGGCTCCAATCTCTTCTACGCTCCCGCAGAGTTCTTCGCCGCCGACGGCACCCCGCAAGGCTATGACGTAGATATGGGCCGGGCAGTCGCAAAGGTCCTCGGCCTCGAAGCTGAATTCCAGACCGCGGAATTTGCCTCGATTATTCCAGCAATTGGCACCAAGTACGAAGCCGGCATTGCTAACTTCACCATCAACGAAGATCGAATGAAAGTAGTCGATATGATCAAGTACCTGGAAATCGGTTCCGCTTGGTCAGTACCAACCGGCAACCCCAGCAAGTTTGATCCAGCCAACCCCTGCGGCGCCCGGATCGGCGTCCAAACTGGCACGGTACAAGACGAAGCCATGGCAGATATCAACGCCAAGTGCGGCGACAACCCGGTTCAGGTCCAGAAAGACGACGCACAGTCCAAGATCACCTTGGCAGTATCGGCAGGGCAGCTTGACGCAATGTACACCGACTCTTCTGTGGCGGACTACGCCGTGTCAGTACACGAAGGCAAGATGGAACGGATCGGCGAACTAGAAGATCCAGCCTGGCTCGGCATCGCCGTCAACAAAGAAAATGCTGAGCTAACTAAGGCAATCCAAGCTGCACTACAGTACCTGATTGACGAGGGCAAGCTCGCCGACGTCTTTGCCTTCTGGGGCATTAATGATGGACTTGCCACCAAGGTAGAGGTAAATCCAGCACTGTAAACACGTTAAACTGACTACGCCCGGGCATTTAACAACCAGTCCGGGCGTAGTCGCGTGTTCACCACGACAAATCACGCAACAAACCCTCGGAAGAGTCACGGAGTATTACGTGAAAAACAATCATTCGGAAGTAGAACTGATCGATCCGGTGCCAGTGCGCCACTACGGTCGCTGGATTTCTGCTCTCATTGCAGCCGCCGTCGCAGTAATGATCGTCAATGCATTAGTGACCAATCCGCGGTGGGAATGGGACATCGTATTTTCCACGCTGTTCAAACCGGAAATCCTGCAGGCAGTGGGCTGGACCCTACTGCTAACCATCGGCGCTATGGTGCTCGGAATCATCTTGGCGGTTACTGCTGCTATCATGCGCCGCTCCGACAACCCGGTGCTGCGCGGCGTCTCCACGGTGTATATCTGGTTCTTCCGCGGCACCCCAATTTACACGCAGTTAGTATTTTGGGGGCTGATCGGTATCCTCTACCCCACTATCACCCTGGGCATACCGTTTACCGAAATAACTTTCTTCTCCTTCGAGCCAGGAAACTTATTCCCGTCCAATTTGCAGTACACCATGTTTGTGTATGCGCTACTCGGACTGGGACTCAATGAGGGTGCTTACCTGTCTGAGATTGTGCGCTCTGGATTAAACTCGGTAGACGCCGGTCAGGAGGAAGCCGCTAAAGCCCTCGGCATGTCACCCCGGCAGATTCTGCGCCGCATTGTGGTGCCGCAGGCGATGCGCGTCATTGTGCCGCCCACTGGCAATGAAACTATTTCCATGCTGAAAACCACCTCACTGGTTACCGCAGTGCCGTTCAGTTTGGAACTCACCCACGTTACCAATGCGTCGGGATTCTCCTTATTCAAACCCATCCCATACCTGTTGGTGGCAGCGATTTGGTATCTGGTCATCACCTCAGTTTTGATGGTGGGCCAGCACTATATTGAGCAGTACTACGGCAAGGGCGTGAAAGACGCCGGAGGCGAGACGCTGTCCCGGCGTGGCAAGAAACGCCAGCTGCGCAACCGCCAAGCTGCCATCAACGCGGCCGGCACCACTGCAAATGCTGACCCATTCGTAGAGTTCACCCCGTAGGAGTTTCCATGAGCACACTAGATTCTGTTGCTGAAATGCCTGCTGCATCTGCAGTTCCGATGGTGCGGGCACAGCAAGTGCACAAGTTTTTTGATAATTTGCACGTCCTGAAAGGGGTGTCTTTCGACGTCCCGAAGGGTAGCGTCTGCACTATTTTGGGGCCATCAGGTTCCGGAAAATCAACTATGTTGCGGTGCATAAATATGTTGGAAACTATCCAGGGCGGGCGCATATATGTAGACGGCGAACTCATGGGGTTGCAGGAAAAAGACGGCAAACTCTACGAGTTGCCGCCGCGCCAGATTGCAAAACAACGCGCCAAAATTGGGATGGTATTCCAGCGATTTAATTTGTTTCCGCATATGACCGCCTTGGAAAATGTGATGGAAGCGCCGCGGCAAGTGCTGGGAGTAAGTAAGTCTGACGCTGTGCAAAAAGCACAAGAACTGCTGGCGCGGGTTGGGCTCGCTGACCGGGCGGGACACTACCCCTCTGAGCTCTCTGGCGGGCAACAACAGCGGGTAGCGATTGCCCGGGCGCTGGCGATGGATCCTGAGTTAATGCTGTTTGACGAGCCCACTTCGGCACTCGATCCAGAGCTGGTGGGCGAGGTACTGGAAGTTATGAAACAGCTGGCACAAGATGGCATGACCATGGTGGTAGTTACCCATGAGATCGGTTTCGCCCGTGAAGTCTCTGATCAGGTATTACTGATGGATGAAGGCTTAGTTATTGAGGCCGGGGCGCCGCAAGAAGTATTTAACAATCCCAAACATCCGCGCACCATAGAATTCCTGGGCAAAGTACTTTGAGATCAGCTACTGGCTGGCTAACCTATAACGCTGTTAAATATCTAGCGCGGTTAGATTAAATTAATACCGCTAAATACTAGTGGGGGTCAGCACCTCAGGTGCTGACCCCCACTACGTTTAATAACAGTTACCGATTACTCGGTTTCAGTAGCTGCTTCTTCAGTTTCTTCGACCTCAGCTGCAGCTTCAGTTTCCTCAACTTCAGCTTCCGCTACTTCTTCGGTCTCTTTCACTTCTGGTTCTTCCGCAGCCAGCTTTTCAGCCGCACGCTTAGCAGCGTTTTCCGCTTCTTTAACCGTGGCCTGCTTTGGCGAAACTGGTTCCAGCACCAGCGAAATCTCTGCCATAGGAGCATTATCTCCCTTGCGGTTTGGCAGTTTGATAATGCGGGTGTAGCCGCCTTCACGGTCGGCAAACTTAGGTGCCAGTTCTTCAAACAGAATGTAGGCAGCTTCCCGATCGCGCAGTACCTTCAGCGCCATACGCCGATTATGCGTACCGCCCTTCTTGGCCTTAGTGATCAGTTTTTCGACATGCGGGCGAACCCGGCGTGCCTTGGCTTCTGTGGTAACCACAGATTCATTTTCAATCAATGATTTGCAGAGATTTGCAATCATTTCCTGTTCGTGCGCTGGGCTTCCCCCCAGACGCGGACCCTTTGAGGGCTTGGGCATTTTATCTCCTAAAACTTTCTAGCAAGCCCTCAGGCCTGCGAATCATCGCTGAAGTGCATGGCGTAGTCATCACCGAAACCGGTCATGTATCCGCCTGGGGAATCCTTCAAACGCAGGTCCAGCTTGGACAGCTCTTCCTTCACGTCCTCAATCGACTTGGCGCCGAAGTTGCGGATATCGAGCAGATCGGCTTCCGAGCGCATAATAAGCTCACCAATCGTGTGGATACCTTCACGCTGCAGGCAGTTCTGTGAACGCGCCGGTAGATTCAAGATAGCGATTGGCCGCTGCAGATCCGAAGACTGCTGCTCCTGCACTGGAGGTTCTTTCAGCTCCAGACCTTCTACCTCTTCGTTCAATTCGGTGCACAAACCGAACAGTTCTACTAAGGTCTTCCCAGCCGAAGCAAAGGCATCCCGAGGCTCCATCGAAGCCTTGGTCTCTACGTCTACCACCAGCTTGTCGAAGTCGGTGCGCTGCCCCACCCGGGTAGCTTCTACCTTGTAGGAAACTTTCACTACCGGTGAGTAGATCGAGTCAACCGGAATACGGCCGATTTCGTAATCTGGCGAGTTGTTTTGTGCCGCAGAAACATAGCCGCGACCGCGTTCAACCGTCAGATCAATTTCGATCTTGCCCTTTTCGTTCAGGTTAGCGATAACCAGATCCGGGTTATGAATTTCGACGCCGGATGGCGGAGTGATATCCGAAGCCAAGACTTGTCCTGGGCCTTGCTTGCGCAGATACATCAGAACTGGTTCGTCATGCTCAGAAGTCACTACCAGTTCCTTGAGGTTCAAAATAATTTCAGAGACGTCTTCCTTGCAGCCCTCAATCGTAGAGAACTCGTGCAGCACGCCGTCGATCTTGATAGACGTAACTGCAGAACCCGGAATAGAGCTCAGTAGGGTGCGGCGCAGCGAGTTGCCAAGCGTGTAGCCGAATCCCGGCTCTAGGGGGTCAAGAGTAAAACGCGAACGGTTGTCCGAAAGCTTCTCTTCGGTTAGCGTAGGACGCTGTTCAATGATCACTGTTTTTCCTTTCGCAGATGCCCGCTATATGACATCTATGGGGAGGCAATTTTAGCTGCCGAACTGGAGAAATGCGCCTACCAGCGCAAGCCCAGCCCGGATTAGATGATCAAACGCGGCGGCGCTTGGCGGGGCGGCAACCGTTGTGTGCCTGCGGAGTCACATCAGAAATCGAGGTAACTTCCAGGCCGGAAGCAGTCAAGGAACGGATAGCGGTTTCGCGCCCGGAACCTGGACCCTTTACGAAAACGTCAACTTTCTTCATCCCCAGATCCATAGCCCGGCGAGCAGCATTCTCTGCAGCAAGCTGTGCGGCATACGGGGTGGACTTACGCGATCCCTTGAAGCCGACCATGCCAGACGACGCTTGGGCAATGACTGCACCATTAGGATCCGTAATGGAGACGATCGTATTGTTAAACGTAGATTTAATGTGCGCCTGCCCCACAGTCACGTTCTTGTGATTGCTATTGCGGCGAGGACGACGCTGAGTCTTCGGTGGCATTGCTTATTCTCCTCTCACTACTTCTTCTTGCCAGCAACCGTGCGCTTCGGCCCCTTGCGGGTACGCGCATTGGTCTTGGTACGTTGACCGTGTACTGGCAAGCCACGACGGTGACGCAGACCCTGGTAACAGCCAATTTCTACCTTGCGGCGGATGTCTGCCTGAATCTCGCGGCGGAGATCACCTTCGACTTTGTAGTTTTCGTCGATGTGATTCTTGAGCTTGATCAAATCCTCTTCGGTTAGATCCTTAACTCGGGTATCTGGGCTAACGCCAGTCACTTCCAGGGTTTCGAGAGCTCGAGATTTCCCAATGCCAAAAATATATGTAAGCGCTATTTCTACCCGCTTTTCCCGGGGCAGATCAACGCCAGAAAGACGTGCCATTCCTAGTGGCTCCTCTATGTTATTGCCGAAGGTGTGGAGCAATACCGTCCCGGTGGGGCCTCGGCCTTCGGACCGAAGGTTGCGTTTGCCACTGCAAACGCTGGTATTGCCTTGCTAAATCCGTGTCTCAGTGAAACTAAGCCACGGTTGCCGGGGAGTTATCCCTGACGCTGCTTGTGTCGCGGATTGTCACAGATAACCATGACGCGACCGTGCCGGCGAATGACCTTGCAGTTATCGCAGATCTTCTTAACGCTGGGCTTGACCTTCATAGTTCGGTGCTTTCTGTGTCTGGGTGCGGGCGAACCCGCATGCAGACGGTTTGAGCGGGTTACTTGTAGCGGTAAACGATCCGACCACGGTTCAGATCGTAGGGCGTCAGCTCTACAACCACGCGGTCTTCCTGAAGGATCTTGATGTAGTGCTGACGCATCTTGCCAGAGATGTGAGCGAGCACGACGTGCCCGTTTTCCAGCTCTACTCGAAACATCGCATTCGGCAATGCCTCAACGACAGTGCCTTCTACCTCGATGACGCCTTCTTTTTTCGCCATTTCTCCCGCTTATCTTCTGTTCTTCCTAACTACTCTGAAAAACTGACGTAGTCAGTATTTCCGGAGTCAAGCGCGCATAGTTATATGCGCACCAACTGTTAATCTTACGCAAAATGCCCCTATTTCCGAAAGGGGATAGTGGGTGCATCGCGTCACCAAAACTGGATCGAACCAGAACGATCCCACAATTTAGTGCACGTGGCGCCATTGCCGCGCGCACCTGTCCAGTGTATCGCGAATACTAACTAGCGCCAATTAGTCCAGACTAGTGCCAATTAATCCAGCGGCACCGGGGTAATTCCAAAGGGAGCCAAGCCAGCTTTACCGCCATCTGGAGCTGTCAGCACCCAAATACCATTTTTATGCAAGGCCACCTCATGTTCCCAGTGCGCCGCATCAGAGCCGTCCCGCGTGACCACAGTCCAGTCATCTGCCAGCACTCGGTTTTCTTGGTTTCCCATTACCAGCATTGGCTCAATGCACAACACCATGCCCGGTTTCAGTTTCGGCGTGCGCCCGTCCAAATGGTAATTAACTACATCTGGCGGCTGATGCATCTGGGAACCAATTCCATGCCCGACATAGTCCAGCACCACATCCGGGCGCTGTTCTTCTGGCAGTGTCATCAAATAGTCGTCCATCGCGGCGCCAATATCGCCTACCCGTTTCCCAGTAGCCATGGCGGCGATACCGTGCCACATGGCCTCTTCGGTGACTCGCGAAAGCTGCTGACGCTGCGCCTGCACTGTGGGATCGCCCCCCGGCAGCACTACCGTAAATGCTGCATCGCCATGCCAGCCGTCCAATACTGCCCCACAGTCAAAAGACACAATATCCCCGGCATTGAGCACCCGGTCCCCCGGAATACCGTGCACGATCTCTTCATTCACTGAAATGCAAATTTGTGCCGGATAGTCGTAGTAGCCATAGAAATTAGATTTTGCGTTCGCCTGTGTAATAACTTGATGGGCGACTTCATCTAATTCCCGGGTGGTCATCCCAACTTGCACTGCGGCACGCAATGCCTGGTGCTGTGCCGCGACTACCAGTGCGGCACGCCGAATAAGCCGAATCTGTGCATCCGTTTTGTATTCAATACCGCTAAACATGGCTAGTTGGCTAGTGTCTTCCGAATATTTTGCACGATACGTCGCGTTACTTCCTCGATCGTGCCGGTGCCGTCCACCTTAAGCAGCAGCCCTCGCTCGGCATAAGCCGCAGTGATCGGTTCGGTAGTGCAGTGATACACCAAAATCCGGTGCCGGATAATCTCGGCAGTGTCATCCGCACGGTTCTCGATCTCCGCCCGCTTCAGCAGTCGCTCGGTGATTTCTGCATCCGGAATATCGAGTTCAATAACTAGATCTAATTTGGCATCTAGGCCAGCCAAAGTTTTATCCAATGCGGATACTTGGTGCAGGTTGCGCGGATAACCATCTAATAGAAACCCGGCTTTAGCATCCGGTTCAGACAACCGCTCACGCACCAGCGCATCAGTAATTTCATCTGGGACTAGATCGCCTTTACTAATGTAGCTCTGTGCGGTCTGCCCTAGTTCTGTGCCTGCACTGATAGCGGCCCGGAAGATCTCCCCCGTGGAAATCTGCGGGATCTCTAGTTTTTCGCAGATCCGCGCCGCTTGAGTACCTTTCCCAGCTCCGGGCGGACCCACTAAAACTAGATTAGTCATCGCAAGAAGCCCTCATAGTGGCGCTGTTGCAGCTGAGCATCGACGTCTTTAACGGTCTGCAAACCAACACCTACCAAGATGATGATCGAGGTACCGCCAAAGGACATTCCCTGCACACCCATCTGAGTGAATACTACGTGCGGGATCATGGCAACAATTGCCAGGTACAGTGCACCCACCCAGTTAATCCGGTTAATGACGTAGCGCAGATAGTCTGCCGTCGGCTTACCGGCCCGGATACCAGGCACAAATCCGCCGTAACGCTTCATATTATCTGCCACTTCTTCCGGATTAAATGTAATCGAGGTGTAGAAGAAAGCGAAGAAGATGATCAGCGCCATGTACGCCAGCAGATACCACAGGGAGGAGTAGTTGAAGTTAGCACTCACCCACTGGGCAAATTTTGAGTTTTGGTCACCAAACTGCGAAATCATCTGCGGTAGCGACAGAATCGACGACGCAAAGATCACTGGGATAACATTCGCCATATTGATCTTGATCGGGATGTAGGTGGAGGTACCGCCGTAGGTACGCCGACCCACTACCCGCTTTGCGTATTGGACTGGGATGCGCCGTTGGCATTGTTCTACAAATACCACTACCAACGTGATTGCCAAGAACATGCCCAGCACCAACAGTACCCGGGAGACACCACCGTCAGAACGGGAAACCGTGGCCAACATAGTCGGGAACGAGGCTGCGATACCGGTAAAGATCAACAGGGACATGCCATTACCGATCCCGCGTTCCGTGATCAATTCCGCGAGCCACATGATAAGCGCTGTACCCGCAGTGACGGTGAGGATCGCAATAATCAGCACTAGTGCCGAAGAGTTCGGGATTGGACTTACCGAACATCCGGGGAACAGCCCCCGGTTAGCGGAGGCCATAATTGCCGAAGCCTGCAAAATAGCCAGGAAGATCGTTAGGTAACGGGTGTACTCGGTGAGTTTCGCCTGCCCAGTCTGCCCTTCTTTATGCAACTCTTCAAAGCGCGGAATAACTACCCGCATCAGCTGCACAATAATCGACGCCGTAATGTACGGCATGATTCCTAGGGCAAATACTGAGAGCTGCAACATGCCGCCGCCAGAGAACATGTTGATCATAGTCAACAGGTCTGCTTGACCAGCCTCATCCAAACAGATCTGTACGTTCTTATACGAAACGAACGGCGCCGGAACGAAGGTACCCAACCGATAGATCACCATGATCATCATCGTGAAGAGTAGCTTACGGCGTAGATCTGGCGTACGGAACGCGGAGATCAATGCTTTTAGCAAGAGAGTCCTCCCGAAATAGGCCACCCCGTACGGGATGTGCGTGTGTGCCAAGCATCGGTGCGCGGCACGCGAAGTACCTTGGTGGCACCTTCGCTTTACTATACCCGTTGAAACACGCGAACGTGAATCGAGCTCAATTAAATTTTGCCAGCGGGGTGGCGACGCCCGCTAGGAACATCGCCACTGCCCACTGACACGAATCGGCTTCCGCCAGGTAGCGAAAGCCGATCCGTAAAGCTAATTACTAGCGTTGCGCAACGGATCCACCCGCTGCTTCAATTTTTTGCTGTGCTGCAGCCGACCAAGCGTCTACCGTGAGCTCTAGCTTCACCGAAATTTCGCCGTCTGCCAGCACCTTGACCGGTTTCTTTGGCCGCACTGCGCCCTTAGCAACCAAATCTTCTACCGTGACTGTGCCGCCCTTGGGGAACAGTTCTTCCAGCTGGTCGAGGTTTACTACCTGGTAAACCACCTTCGCTGGATTCTTAAAACCACGCAGCTTCGGTAGGCGCATATGCATCGGCATCTGACCGCCTTCAAAGCCGGGACGAACCGTATTCCGCGCTTTCGTACCCTTGGTACCACGGCCGGCCGTCTTACCCTTTGAGCCCTCGCCGCGTCCCTTGCGGATACGAGACTTATTCGAGCCCTCTGCCGGGTAAAGGTCATGCAATTTCAATGGGGAAGTGTTGTCAGCCATTATTCGACCTCCTCCACAGATACTAGGTGAGCAACCGTGCGAATCATGCCGCGTACTGCCGGAGTATCCTCCCGCACTACGGACTGGTGGATCTTACGCAACCCTAGGCTGCGCATCGTCTCACGCTGATTCTGCTTAGTCCCTACCAGACCCTTCTTCTGAGTGATCTTCAACATCATGCGCTCACCCCTGCTGCTGCAGCTTCATTTTCTTCCCGCTGCGCTTCGAGTTCGGCATTTTCCCGCTCTTTAGCTTCGTGTTCTGCGCGCGCACGCAACATGGCATGCGGAGCTACCTGGTCCAGCGGGAGACCGCGGCGAGCCGCCACAGCTTCCGGCTGTTCCAATTGCTTCAGTGCGTGTACCGTGCCGCGCACGATATTCAGGGCATTGGACGATCCCAGCGACTTGCTCAGTACATCGTGGATTCCAGCGCATTCCATGACGGCGCGCACCGGACCACCGGCGATTACGCCAGTACCAGCGGAAGCAGGACGCAAGAACACCACACCAGCGGCATCTTCACCCTGCACTGCGTGCGGGATAGTAGTGCCGATACGGGGCACCTTGAAGAAGTTCTTCTTTGCTTTTTCCGTGCCCTTGGCAATAGCTGCTGGAACTTCCTTAGCCTTGCCGTACCCGACGCCAACGGTACCGTTGCCATCGCCCACCACTACTAGAGCGGTGAAGGACATATTGCGGCCACCCTTTACGGTCTTGGCCACGCGGTTAATGGTTACCACGCGCTCGATGTAGGCATCATCGGCGCGACGATCGTTGCGACGTTCGTTGCGACGATCATTACGGCGGTTATCCCGCCGACCGCGATCATCGCGGCGTTCGTCAGCTGAGCCAGTGGCTCGCTCTTGCTGCTCTGCAGCCATCGTTTATCCTCTCGTTTCGCCGATTTACAGGGCCAAGCCAGCTTCGCGGGCGCCTTCAGCGACCGCTGCGACTCGACCATGGTACTTATTACCTGCGCGGTCAAAGACCACTGCAGTGATGCCAGCTTCTTGGGCGCGTTTACCGATCAGCTCACCGACAGCGCGTGCCTGATCGACTTTCTTGTCCTCGCTTCCGCGCAAGTTGGCTTCCAGCGTGGAAGCCGCGGCTAGCGTGCGACCAACTGAGTCGTCGATAATCTGAGCGGAGATATTGCGGTTGGACCGAGACACAACCAGGCGTGGACGCTCTGGCGTGCCGAAGATCTTCTTGCGGCCACGGAACTGGCGACGCTTGCGCGCAATGTACTTGTTCCGACCTTTCGGAGTGACAGCCATTACTTACCAGCCTTTCCAGCCTTGCGGCGCACATACTCGCCAACGTAGCGAATGCCCTTGCCCTTGTAGGGTTCTGGCTTACGTAGCTTGCGGATACGTGCTGCCATCTCGCCAACTTGCTGCTTGTCGATACCGACCACCGAGAACTTCGTGGGGCCCTCAACCTGGAAAGTAATACCTTCCGGAGCCTCAATCAGAATCGTGTGGGAGTAGCCAAGCGAGAATTCCAGATCCTTGCCCTTAGCAACCACACGGTAACCAGTACCGCGGATCTCCAGAGCCTTCGAGTATCCCTCGGTGACTCCGATGATGTTGTTGTAAATCAGGGTACGCGTCAGACCGTGCATCGAACGCGCTACCCGTTCGTCATTTGGCCGGGTTACTACTACTTCGTCGCCCTCAACTTTAACCGTGATTGGTTCGGGGACGGCGCTAGTCAGTTCACCCTTAGGGCCTTTAACCTTTACTGAGTCTTCGGCGACCGTTACTTCCACGCCAGCTGGAATGGAGATTGGGAGCTTACCAATACGTGACATTGTGTAGTTCCCTCCTCTCACCAGATGTAGGCGAGGACTTCCCCACCCACACCCTTTTCTTTGGCTTCGCGGTCAGTCAGCATGCCCGAGGAGGTGGACAGAATAGCAACACCTAGGCCACCGAGCACCTGTGGCAAATCCGTAGACTTCGCGTAAACGCGCAGACCAGGCTTGGAAATACGACGCATACCAGCGAGCGCACGCTCCCGGTTTGGGCCGAACTTCAGGTTAACAGTGAGCGTTTTGCCCACTTTGGCATCTGCTACATCGTAGTCAGCGATGTAGCCCTCACGCTGCAAGATTTCCGCAATAGCGGCTTTCATCTTGGAGTACGGCATCGAAACCGACTCGTGGTACGCAGAATTCGCGTTGCGCAGACGCGTGAGCATGTCTGCGATTGGGTCTGTCATAGACATATCGGGCAAAGCCCTTTCCCGTCGGGGTTTCCTTTCGGACCTGCGACGTAGATTCCTACCAGCTGGACTTCTTTACACCTGGGAGTTCACCCTTGAGGGCTAGCTCACGCAGACATACACGGCACAGCTGAAACTTGCGATATACCGAATGGGGCCGACCACAGCGCTGGCACCTGGTGTAGGCGCGGACTGCGTACTTCGGCTCACGTGCAGCTTTGACTTTCAGAGAAGTTTTCGCCATTTTCAGTTCTCCTTGAATGGGAATCCGAGGTGACGCAGCAGCGCGCGTCCCTCGTCGTCGTTAGCCGCTGACGTAACTACGGTGATGTCCATACCACGCACGCGGTCAATCTTGTCTTGGTCGATTTCGTGGAATACGGACTGTTCGGTTAGACCGAAGGTGTAGTTACCGTTGCCGTCAAACTGCTTCGGGCTCAACCCACGGAAGTCGCGAATACGCGGCAATGCGAGCGAAAGAGTCCGATCCAAGAATTCCCACATCCGGTCGCCGCGCATGGTGACGTGGCAGCCGATGGCTTGACCTTCCCGCAGTTTGAACTGAGCGATGGACTTACGAGCTTTGGTAACCGTTGGCTTCTGCCCGGTGATAGCCGTCAAATCGTCAATAGCGCCAGCGAGGATCTTAGAATCGTGTGCCGCGGCGCCAACGCCCATGTTCACTACGATCTTAGTCAGGCCAGGAACCTGGTTGACGTTCGCGTACTGGAACTCTTTCTGGAGTTCTGGCACTACTACTTCCTGATATTTAACCTTCATGCGTGGAGTAGTCACAGCTCGATCTCCTTACCGCCGCGGCGGCCAATACGTTCGCGCATGATCTTGGTGCGACCATCGCGTTCCACCTCAACTTCGCGGTATCCCACGCGAATCGGCTTCTTGTCTGGGCCTACTAGCATTACGTTAGAAATGTGGATCGGTGCCTCAACGGTTTCAATGCCGCCAGTGGAACCACCACGATCAGTCTGACCAACGCGGGTGTGCTTCTTGACGCGCTGGACGCCTTCCACAATTACGCGATCGCGCTTGACGTCTACCGCCAACACCCGGCCTTGCATGCCCTTATCCCGACCAGCAATGACCTGTACGAGATCGCCTTTCTTGATCTTCGCCATTAGATCACCTCCGGTGCTAACGAAATAATACGCATGAACTTCTTGTCACGCAGTTCCCGGGCAACCGGACCAAAGATACGGGTGCCGCGTGGTTCAGTGTCGTCCTTGAGGATCACTGCTGCGTTCTCATCGAAACGGATGTACGAGCCGTCCGGACGACGCGTACTCTTCTTGGCACGGACAACAACGGCTTTGACGATGTCGCCCTTCTTTACACTGCCGCCAGGGATTGCATCCTTGACGGTTGCGACAATGACGTCGCCAATTCCGGCGTAGCGCCGACCGGAATCACCGAGAACCTTGATGCAAAGGATTTCCTTTGCGCCAGTGTTATCAGCGATCTTAAGCCGCGACTCTTGCTGGATCATCTACTTTTCTCCTGTCGTCGTGCTGGTTCTCAGAATCTGAGCCTTGCCGAACGGATGGGTACAAATCCGGGATATCCCGGTCACTTAGCCTTCTCGATCACCTCGACCACGCGGAAGTGCTTGGTCGCGGAGAGCGGTCGGGTTTCCATGATGCGGACGAGATCGCCTACGCGTACCTCGTTGTTTTCGTCGTGGGCCTTGACGCGCTTGGTGCGGGTCATAACCTTGCCGTACAGCGAGTGCTTGCGGCGGTCTTCGACCTCGACCACAACGGTCTTGTCCATCTTGTCACTTACCACGTAGCCACGACGCACCTTGCGGTGGTTACGAGCGGTTTCCTGCTCCATAGTTGACCTCACTTCTTGGCCGTCGGGGCGGTACGAATATTTAGCTCGCGTTCCCGGGCAACCGTGTAGATACGGGCGATATCACGCCGTACCTGCTGCAGGCGGCCGGAGTCCTCGAGACGGTGGGTAACAGCAGAGAAGCGAAGGTTGAACAGTTCTTCTTTCGCTTCTGCAAGACGTTCTGCCAATTCAGCGTCAGTGAGCTGATCTAGCTCATTAGTGGTGATGCCCTTGGCCATTACACATCTTCCTCTCGGGAAATAAAACGAGTCTTCATGGGCAGTTTGTGCTGCGCACGAGACAGTGCTTCACGTGCGAGTTGTTCATCAACACCGGCGAGTTCGAATAGCACCCGACCTGGCTTGACGTTGGCAACCCACCATTCTACCGAGCCTTTACCAGAGCCCATCCGGACTTCAGCTGGCTTCGCAGTCAAGGGGCGGTCTGGGAAGATGTTGATCCAGACTTTACCGCCACGCTTGACGTGACGAGTCATCGCAATACGAGCAGCCTCAATTTGGCGGTTGGTGATGTAGGCCGGCTCAAGCGCCTGAATACCGTATTCACCAAAAGCTAGGTTGTTGCCGCCTTTAGACATACCTGACCGCTTCGGACGGTGCTGCTTGCGGTACTTAGTACGACGAGGAATAAGCATTTAACTCAGGCCTCCGTTTCCTGGGTTGGTGCCTCAGCTGCCGCCGGAGCTGACTCATTAGCTGCTGCCGGAGCCTCTACTGCTGCTTGTTCTTCACGGCGTCCACCGCGATCCCGGCGATCCGCACCGCGACCACGGCCGCGTCCACGACGATCACCGCGGCCACCACGACCACGTGGGGCTTCAGTCAGCGAGCGGAAGTATTCAGCGTCAGTGACATCGCCACGGTAGATCCAAACTTTCACGCCGATCTGACCGAAAGTAGTGCGGGCTTCAAAGAAGCCGTAGTCGATATTGGCGCGCAGCGTATGCAGCGGCACCCGACCTTCACGGTAGAACTCAGAACGCGACATTTCCGCGCCGCCCAACCGGCCCGAGCACTGCACCCGGATACCCTTGGCACCGGCGCGCTGTGCGGACTGAATGCCCTTGCGCATAGCGCGACGGAATGAAACGCGGGATGCCAGTTGTTCCGCGATGCCCTGCGCCACTAGCTGAGCGTCAGCTTCGGGATTCTTTACTTCCAGAATGTTGAGCTGTACGGATTTGCCGGTCAGCTTTTCCAAATTCTGACGCAGCCGGTCTGCTTCTGCCCCGCGGCGACCAATAACGATGCCGGGGCGTGCAGTGTGGATATCCACCACTACCCGTTCCGTGCGGCGTTCGATATTGACTCGGGAAATACCAGCGCGCTCCAGGTTTTTCTCTACCATGCGGCGAATCTTGATGTCTTCACCTAGGTAGTCCGAGTAGCGCTGACCTGCTTTAGTGGAGTCCGCGAACCACCGCGAGCGGTGTTCCTTGGTAACCCCCAACCGAAAACCAATCGGGTTAACTTTCTGTCCCACTACTAGGCTCCCTTCTGCGCGTCGTCGGCATTGTCGCCCACGATCACGGTGATGTGGCTGGTACGTTTCAGAATGCGGTTGGCGCGGCCTTGTGCCCGCGGCCGGATCCGCTTCATGGTCGGACCTTCGTCCACATAGGTGGCCACAATATTTAGATCTTCTTCGTTGAACCGTTCGCCATCACGCTCGCTTACAAAGCGCGCATTGGCAATAGCCGATTCCAAAATCTTCTTAACGTCACGAGCAACGCCCTGCGGGGCAAAGGTAAGCAGCTCGAGCGCCTCAACAGCGCTCTTGCCGCGGATTTCATTCACCACGCGACGCGCTTTCTGAGGCGTTACGCGCACGTAGCGCGCCTGTGCCTTGGCTTCCATAATCTTGCCTAACCTTCCCTTGCGCTTAGCGCATCCGGCCTTTGCGATCGTCTTTCTCGTGTCCTTTGAAGGTACGAGTCGGAGCAAATTCGCCTAGCTTATGACCAACCATGGACTCGGTGATGAACACCGGCACATGCTTCCGGCCATCGTGCACGGCGAATGTGTGACCGAGGAAGTCCGGCGTGATAACCGACCGGCGCGACCAGGTCTTAATGACATTCTTGGTGCCTTTTTCGTTCTGTTCGTCAACCTTCTTCATAAGGTGTTCGTCAACGAACGGCCCCTTCTTCAAACTACGCGGCATGCTCTCTCCTCCTAGTGCTTCTTGCCGGTCTTGCGACGGCGCACAATGAGCTTGTCGCTTGTCTTGTTTGGATGACGGGTACGGCCTTCTTTTTGACCCCACGGGCTAACTGGGTGACGACCACCAGAGGTGCGGCCTTCACCACCGCCATGCGGGTGGTCAAACGGGTTCATAACCACACCACGGACAGTCGGGCGAACGCCCTTCCACCGCATGCGGCCAGCTTTACCCCAGTTGATATTGCTCTGTTCTGCATTGCCAACTTCACCGACCGTGGCCCGGCAGCGCGCATCCACATTGCGGATTTCGCCGGAAGGCATCTTCAGCTGAGCATACTTGCCTTCTTTAGCGACCAGCTGTACCGAAGTACCAGCAGAACGAGCAATCTTAGCTCCGCCGCCCGGACGCATCTCAACTGCGTGGATAACGGTACCGACTGGAATATTGCGCAGTGGCAAGTTGTTGCCAGGCTTGATATCCGCTGCGGGACCGTTCTCTACCATCGCACCCTGAGCCAACCGGTTTGGTGCCAAGATATAGCGCTTCTCGCCGTCTGCGTAGTGCAGCAAGGCAATACGTGCCGTACGGTTCGGATCGTATTCGATATGGGCGACGCGGGCAGGGATGCCGTCCTTGTCATGGCGCCGGAAATCGATTACGCGGTATTGGCGTTTGTGTCCGCCACCCTTGTGGCGGGTAGTGATGCGGCCATTATTATTGCGGCCGCCAGTCTTAGGCAGTGGGCGAACCAGCGACTTCTCTGGCGTAGAGCGAGTGATCTCTGCAAAGTCGGCTACGCTCGCACCGCGACGACCCGGAGTCGTCGGCTTGTACTTACGAATTCCCATGAGTGTTCCTCAATCTCCCGCCGGCATTAGCCGACGATATCGCCGTAGATGTCGATCGTGCCCTCGCGCAGCGTAACAATCGCGCGCTTGGTGTCCTTGCTGCGGCCAATGCCGTCGCGAGTCCGGCGGGTCTTGCCGGCACGATTCTGGGTATTTACTGAAGCAACCTTCACCTTGAAGATCTGCTCGATAGCGAGCTTGATCTCCGTCTTATTGGAATCAGGGTGTACCAGAAAAGTGTACTTACCCTCTTCTTCCAACCGAGCTGACTTTTCCGAAGCGACCGGAGCGAGGATCACGTCGCGCGGGTTCTTCGCTTTGAACTGTGCGTAATCAGTCACTTGGTCTCCTCCTTGGTATTAGCGCCAATCCAGGAGGTCAGCGCATCGTGCGTGAAGATCACATGATCAGCTGCCAGCACGTCATAGGCATTGAGCTGATCGCTGAAAAGCATGTGGACCTGGGGCAGGTTCCGCAGCGACAGGATCGCAGTTTCATCCTTGCGTTCCAGTACTGCCAATACCCGCGAGTCGTCCGCGATCTTTTCGAGCAGCGCACGCACCGTCTTGGTGGACGGAACGTCGCCAGTAATAAATTCGGTAACCACGTGGATCCGCTCGTGGCGTGCCCGGTCAGAGAGCGTTTGACGCAGCGCAGCTGCAATCATCTTCTTCGGGGTACGCTGGGCATAGCTGCGCGGCTGTGGGCCGTGTACTACACCGCCGCCCACGAAGTGAGGCGCACGGATCGAACCCTGACGCGCCCGGCCAGTGCCCTTCTGCCGCCATGGCTTGATACCGCCACCGCTCACTTCCCCGCGAGTCTTGGTCTTGTGGGTGCCGGCGCGAGCAGCTGCTAGCTGAGCATTAACCACTTGGTGAATCAACGGGATATTAACGGCGACGTCGAACAGATCGGCACCGAGCGTAACCGTCTCAGCAGTCTTAGCGCCGGTGGAGTCGAGTACGTCAACCTTGAAGTCTGCCATTGTTAGGCTCCCTTCGCGGCAGTGCGGATCACGACTACGCCGCCCTTGTTACCAGGGATAGCGCCGGATACCAGCAGCAAATCGCGCTCGGTATCAACTGCGTGAATGGTCAAGTTCTGCACAGTCACACGGGCATTACCCATGCGACCAGCCATGCGAGTGCCGCGGAAGACGCGCGCTGGCGTGGAGCAGGCACCGATGGAACCAGGCTTACGGTGGTTGCGGTGGGCACCGTGCGAAGCGGAAACACCAGCGAAGCCGTGCCGTTTCATCGCACCAGCAAAGCCCTTACCCTTGGACTTTCCGACTACATCTACTTTGACGCCAGCTTCGAACATATCGACGCCGAGTTCCTGACCCAATTCGTAGGAGTCTGCATCCGAGGTGCGCACTTCAGCGACATGACGGCGCGGTTCTACCCCAGCCTTAGCGAAGTGCCCTTGCAGTGGTTTAGTGACGTTTTTATTCTTCAGTTCACCCGAGGCGATCTGCACGGCACTGTAGCCGTCCACCTCCGCAGTGCGAATCTGCGTCACAACGTTCTTTCCAACTTGGACAACCGTAACTGGGACGAGCTTAGAGTTCTCATCCCAAACCTGGGTCATCCCCAATTTCTTGCCCAGCAGTGCCTTAACCGGCGCAGCCTGAGCTGTCTTAATATTATTCGTCATAATGCGTTACCTCAGAGCTTGATCTCGACGCTGACATCTGCCGGAAGATCCAGGCGACGCAGGGTGTCAATGGTCTTCAGAGTCGGCTCGACAATATCGATCAGTCGCTTATGCGTACGCATTTCGAACTGTTCGCGGCTGTCCTTGTATTTGTGGGGCGAGCGAATAACCGTGAAAACATTCTTTTCCGTCGGCAACGGCACCGGTCCCACAACCGACGCTCCAGTACGGGTAACTTCGTCGACGAGCTTTTTCGCCGCGTTGTCGATGACCTCGTGGTCATATGACTTCAGACGGATGCGGATCTTTTGTTCCGCCATGGCGTCGTCTCCCTCTCTAGTTCGCTTCACCACCCCGCACCCGGGCATGTCGCGCAAAGGAGTTACAACGTCAAGCCCTATGTGGTTGTGGTGAACCTGCATATGTACCGAAAAACTTTTGCTTCCCGGCCAAGTTCTTACGCTCTAAGTGAGCAACTTATTCAGTATTGCAAACCGCGCTCCATCCAGCAAACTTCCGCTGGATATGGTGGCGAATCGCACTGCCATATTTGCCAGCTGGCGCATCTCGCCAGCGATCGAAACCTAGCTAGGATTTCGACCCGACCACAAATAATACCAGCGAGATTTTCTATTCTCCAGGGTTATTGGTTGTGAAGCCAGGCACGCGGCTATTATTGCCCTGTGCTTAGAGCAACTTTGCTAGGTCAGCCACTTTTATTTCATTAACGTCTATTGTGACGGCACCGCTGGCTCGAGCTGCTGCCAATCCGGCAGCCGAATCCTCAAATACTAAACAATCCCTTATATCTGCTTGTAGCCGCTGTGCACCTAATAGATAAGGCTCCGGGCTGGGCTTCCCCGGTATTTTTTCACTGCCGCTCACCACCGCAGCAAAATATTCTTGGGGAAAATTCTGTAATGCTGGGATAACCAAATCCATTTCGGTGGCAGTTACCAATGCCTGCGGAATACCGGCTTCCAAAAAAGCCGTCAACATCTCTGCCGCACCCGGAAGCAACTCTGCATCCTGGTAGGCAGTGCGCATCTCCTGGTGCAATAAGTCAAATAGCCGCATCGGCGCTAGCCGCGGTCCTGTTCCCCGAGCTACCGCATCAGCCAAACGTTGGGCGTGGTCAGCTGTGCAAGCTCCAAAGATGTAGTTGCCGTCAGCGTCATCCCAGTATCCACCGTGTGCTTCAACTACTTTGCGGGAGTTATTTACCCAATCAGCTTCGGTGTCAACAATAGTGCCGTCCATATCCCAGAGCACAGCTGCCGGTGGCTCACTTAGGCCCAAAGCGGCGTAGACATCTGCTAATGACACATTCCCTCCACTAATTTGGACTAAGCCGCCTATAGCAGTTCAGCTAATTCAACTAGGGGTTGCGCTAAAACGTTGACCACGTGTACGCCAGCATAGTTTGCTGATTTGATTCCCGGGGCAGAGTCCTCGAAAGCCAAACAATTTTCGGCAGCCACTCCCAGCTGCATGGCGGCGAGTAGATAAGGGGCTGGATTTGGTTTGCCAGGGATCTGCGCTGAGCCAGAAATCATGGTGTCGAAGTAATTAATCTTCAGCGAGTCGCGAACGCACTGCAGCAATTCTCCCGGCGCAGCCGTGACCAGCGCTTGCGGTATACCGGCTGCCTGAAATGCTCCCAGCAGGGCACCAGCTCCCGGCACTAGTTCCGCATTTACATATACCCGGGCCATACGTACCCCTAGTTCAAAGAGCAGCTCGTCACCCGGAACCAGTTCTCCCCCACCAGCCAGAATTGCTTGTGACATCACTTGGTCATAGTGGGAATGGGAAGATACACCATAAGTAGATTCGGCAAGTTCATCATTCCAAATACCGCCGTGGCTCTTCACTACCTCGCCACTTTGCCGCATCCACTCCACTTCGGTATCCAAGATGGTGCCATCCATATCCCAGAGCACAGCTGCCGGTGGAGTAGGCAGTCCGACCGCATCGTATACATCTGCTAAGGCCATGGACTCAGCTTAACCCAGCAAGCTGTACAGCTGCGCAGATGTAGTTGAGGTTACGAAAAAGTGGGGGTGGGCAGTAATCACTGCCCACCCCCACTTGGAGTTTGATTACGAGCTAATCAGTTATTACTAGCCCAGAATCTTGGTGACGCGGCCGGAACCAACCGTGTGGCCACCCTCGCGGATAGCGAAGCCGAGGCCCTCTTCCATAGCGATCGGCTGGATCAGCTCGACCGTCATTTCGGTGTTGTCGCCAGGCATAACCATCTCGGTGCCTTCTGGCAGCGTGATGACGCCGGTGACGTCCGTGGTACGGAAGTAGAACTGCGGACGGTAGTTCGAGAAGAACGGGTTGTGACGACCGCCTTCTTCCTTCTTCAGGACGTATACCTGAGCTTCGAACTTGGTGTGCGGCGTGATGGTGCCTGGCTTGGCCACAACCTGGCCACGCTCGACGTCTTCACGACGGGTACCGCGCAGCAGCAGGCCACAGTTTTCGCCAGCGTCTGCGTGATCCATCTGCTTGTGGAACATTTCGATACCGGTGACGGTGGTCTTCTGCGGGGCCCGGATGCCGAGGATTTCAACTTCCTCGTTCAGGTTCAGCATGCCACGCTCTACACGACCGGTAACAACAGTGCCACGGCCGGTAATGGTGAATACGTCTTCGATCGGCATTAGGAACGGCTTGTCAAGATCGCGAACCGGATCCGGGAAGTAGCTGTCTACTTCGTCCATCAGGTCCTCAACAGCCTTAACCCACTTCTCGTCGCCCTCGAGAGCCTTGAGAGCGGAGATCTGGACTACTGGAATTTCATCGCCGTCGTATTCCTGAGACGAAAGCAGTTCCCGAACTTCCATTTCGACTAGTTCGATGAGTTCTTCGTCTTCCACCATGTCACACTTGTTCAGTGCAACGATGATGTTCGGCACGCCAACCTGACGAGCAAGCAGAACGTGCTCGCGGGTCTGAGCCATCGGGCCGTCAGTAGCGGCAACTACGAGGATAGCGCCGTCCATCTGAGCTGCGCCGGTAATCATGTTCTTGATGTAGTCGGCGTGGCCTGGGGCGTCAACGTGTGCGTAGTGACGCTTTTCGGTCTGGTATTCAACGTGGGATACGTTAATCGTAATGCCACGCTGACGCTCTTCTGGAGCGTTATCAACCTGGTCGAACGGGGTGAACTCGTTCAGTTCTGGGTACTTGTCCGCCAGAACCTTGGTGATAGCAGCGGTGGTCGTCGTCTTACCGTGGTCGACGTGACCGATCGTGCCGATGTTCATATGGGTCTTTGACTTATCGTACTTGGCCTTGGCCACTTGCGCCCTCCTGGGACTCGATATCTGGTCTTTTAGCTGTCCGATTCCGTGCTATCGCACTAATCAATGGCTAAACAGATAATACTTATCTTTGGTTTACTTGTAAATTCTTTTAACTTATTCGCCACGCGTCTTGGCGACGATTTCTTCGGCGAGTGTTGCCGGTACCTCTTGGTACTTTGCGAACTGCATGGTGTACACTGCACGACCTTGCGTCTTGGAACGCAGATCGCCAACGTAGCCAAACATTTCGGAAAGTGGTACCAGAGCACGAACGATCTTGATGCCAGTGGCGTCTTCCATTGAGGAAATCTGCCCACGGCGCGAGTTAAGATCGCCAATTACGTCGCCCATGTATTCTTCCGGAGTCCGGACTTCAACATCCATCAGCGGTTCCAGAATGACCGGCTTAGCGCGCTTAGCGCCTTCCCGGAACACCATGGTGCCAGCGATCTTGAATGCCATTTCGGAAGAGTCGACGTCGTGGTAGGCGCCGTCTTCCAACGTTGCCTTCACGTTCACCATTGGGTATCCCGCGAGTACACCGTTTTCCATAGCAGCCTGGATGCCCTGGTCTACCGATGGGATGTATTCGCGCGGGATGCGCCCGCCCGTGACCTTGTCCACGAATTCGTAGGTGTTGCCCTCTTCGTTTTCCGGAAGCGGTTCGAAGGTGACAATAACGCGAGCGAACTGGCCAGAGCCACCGGTCTGCTTCTTGTGGGTGTATTCAATCGACTGCGCCGTACCGCGGATAGTTTCGCGGTATGCCACCATCGGCGCGCCCACATTAGCTTCAACCTTAAATTCGCGGCGCATGCGGTCCACCAGGATGTCCAAGTGGAGCTCGCCCATACCACCGATGACCGTCTGGCCAGATTCGTCATCTAGCCGAACCGTAAAGGTGGGGTCTTCTTCAGCTAGGCGCTGAATAGCGGTGCCCAGCTTTTCCTGGTCAGCCTTCGACTTCGGCTCAATCGCGACGTGGATAACTGGATCCGGGAAGGTCATCGATTCTAGCGAAATCGGATGGGCAACATCGGACAGAGTGTCACCAGTGGTGGTGTCTTTCAGACCGACAACTGCGTAGATGTGACCAGCGTGTGCTTCTTCCACTGCGTTCTCCTTATTGGAGTGCATCTGGAAGATCTTGCCGATACGTTCCTTCTTGCCCTTGGTGGCGTTGAGCACCTGAGAGCCAGCGGCAAGCTTACCGGAGTAAACCCGCACGTAGGTAAGCCGCCCGAAGAATGGGTGTACCGCAATTTTGAATGCCAAGGCGGAGAAAGGCTCATCTTCCTTAGGCTCACGAGTGAGCTCTACCGTGTCATCATTTGGTTCAGTACCAGTAACTGCACCGATATCAAGTGGGCTAGGCAAGTAATCAATAACTGCATCCAGCACTGTCTGGATACCGATGTTCTTGTAGGCGGAACCACAGAACACTGGGTAGGCGTCACCGTCGATCGTCATCTTACGGATGACTTTCTTGAGTTCTGGAATGGTGATTTCTTCGCCGCCGAGGTACTTATCCAGCAGTTCTTCGTCGTTTTCGGCGACCTGCTCGATCAGTTCAGCCCGGTACTTTTCGGCCTTTTCCAGCATGTCAGCCGGAATTTCTTCCTCAACCACAATAGAACCGAGGGTGTCATTGCCCTTGTCATCCTTTGCTGGGAAGCGCAGTGCCTTCATCTCCAGCAGATCGATGACGCCGGAGAGGTCAGATTCTGCACCAATCGGCAGTGCCATGACTAGCGGAGTGGCCTTGAGGCGATCACGGATGGTCTGTACGGCGAAGTAGAAGTCCGCGCCCATCTTGTCCATCTTGTTGACGAAACAGATACGCGGCACCTTGTACTTATCAGCCTGACGCCACACCGTTTCCGACTGTGGTTCCACGCCTTCTTTACCGTCAAATACGGTAACTGCGCCGTCCAATACGCGCAACGAGCGCTCTACCTCTACCGTGAAGTCAACGTGACCGGGGGTGTCAATAATGTTGATCTGGTTCTTGTTCCAGAAACAGGTGACAGCAGCAGAAGTAATTGTGATGCCACGTTCCTTCTCCTGATCCATCCAGTCAGTGGTGGAGGCGCCGTCGTGGGTTTCACCCATCTTGTAGTTGATACCCGTGTAGAAGAGGATGCGCTCGGTCGTCGTAGTTTTACCCGCGTCGATGTGCGCCATGATTCCGATGTTGCGAACCTTGGTGAGGTCCGTCAGCACTTCATTTTGTGCCACTGTAAGCTCTCTTTTCCTTGTTCCAGCAGGCGGTTCGGCTTAGTGCCGTCTCGCCTTGGTTTTTACCAGCGGTAGTGTGCGAATGCGCGGTTAGCTTCGGCCATACGGTGCATATCTTCACGCCGCTTGACCGATGCGCCTAGTCCGTTTGCGGCATCCATGATTTCGTTCTGTAGCCGCTCGATCATCGAGTGTTCGCGGCGGTGGCGAGCGAAATCAACGAGCCAACGCAGCGCGAGAGTAGTAGCCCGGCCTGGTTTAACTTCAACCGGAACCTGGTAGGTGGCGCCGCCAACCCGGCGGGAGCGCACCTCAAGCTGCGGACGGATATTATCAATCGCGCGCTTGAGAACTACCAGTGGATCTTGACCCGTCTTCTCACCGACGCCTTCTAGCGCGGTGTAAACGATTTTCTGAGCAATGGACTTCTTGCCGTCCAACAGCACCCGGTTAATAAGCTGGGTGACTAGCTGGGAATCATGTACTGGATCAGCGATGAGTGGACGCTTACGTGCAGGTCCCTTACGACTCATTACTTCTTCTCCTTCTTCGCGCCGTACTTAGAACGCGCCTGGCCGCGGCCTTTGACGCCCTGGGTATCAAGCGCGCCACGCACGATGTGGTAACGCACACCAGGAAGGTCCTTTACACGACCACCGCGTACCAACACGATGGAGTGTTCCTGAAGGTTGTGACCCTCGCCAGGAATGTATGCCGTGACCTCGATGCCGGAGGACAAACGAACACGGGCAACTTTCCGAAGTGCAGAGTTAGGTTTCTTCGGAGTGGTGGTGTAGACACGCGTGCAGACTCCACGACGCTGCGGGCTACGCTTTAGACCCGGCGTAGAGGAGGTGACACTCTTAGTGCTTCGGCCCTTGCGGACCAGCTGCTGAATAGTTGGCACTATTTCTCCTGTATAGCTTTTGTTTTTCGCAGAACTGCCCGCCTGTTCGCGTTGAACCTGCGGTCGGAAAGACACCGTTCCTTTCCTTGCGTCTGGGGTTTGCAACACCGCAACGCGCACACACTAAAAAGTGGAGCAATCTGCGCATCACTGCGGAGGGCAACGTGCATCACCCAGAACGGGCACCGTCCACCAGATTAACGGGTACGCACTGAATGAGTCAAAGAATAACTGGTAAATCACTCAGTGGTACTACCCACACTGTCGTGTTCAGCTGCGGAATCGCCGTCAGCTGCCGGTAGTGCAGTTTTTTGCCGCCGCCACTGGATACCACGGTAGACCGCCACGGAAATTGCCCCTGCCAGCGGAACCCAAAGCAAAACTTGCACCGCTATCCATAACGCCGGTACCGGAACAAAAAATTTAGTGGTGGTTATCACCTTATTTGGCGCTGCTGTTTCTTCCCAGTAACAATTCACCCGAATTGGAAAATGTTTAACTTCCGCGCTGATGGAATTTAGCTCCACCTCCGTATCGGGTAGCAGCGTATCTTCAGTAAGACAGATGCGCACTGCCTCATTTTGATTCAGCTCTGGACCAGCTGGCATAACAAGCAGTGCCAGGGCTACGGAGGCACTTAGCACCCCCACAATAAACAACAGCCGCAGCGATATATTCTTCACATCTGGAGTGTAGCCAAGAAATGCCGCAATACAAACCAAAGTGGCGAGGTGCAAACCTAACTGGTTGCGCCTCGCCACTTATTGGCTAGTACTTTGCAGTATTTAGCTTAGAAGTTGATTCCAAACCCGTAGCCCATGGACGTATCGTACTCGTCCAGTGAGTTGTAACCGTAGAGATCGTCGAAGTTCTCGCCACCCATAAGCGTATTGAGCTGTTCATACTCGGAGCGAGCCTCTGGCGTTGGCTCCACAGTCACATTGCGCAGGGACTGCAAGCCGGTACCAGCTGGAATCAGCTTGCCGAGAATCACGTTTTCCTTCAAACCGTCGAGCGGATCCGACTTGGCATTCAACGCTGCCTCGGTCAGTACCTTGGTGGTTTCCTGGAATGACGCCGCCGAGAGCCACGAGTCAGTAGCCAAGGAAGCCTTGGTGATACCCATCAGCTCCGGACGACCCGACGCCGGGCGCGCACCTTCAGTCAGCGCGGCACGATTTGCCGATTCAAATACCGAAACGTCTACCAGTTCGCCCGGCAGCAACCGGGTGTCGCCCGAATCCAGCACCGTAACGCGGCGCAGCATCTGCCGCACGATAACCTCGATGTGCTTGTCGTGGATCTCTACCCCCTGCGAGCGGTACACATTCTGGACTTCGGAGACCAGGTGCAGCTGCGCAGTCCGGCGACCGGAGATGCGCAGTACCTTCTTCGGATCTACTGAACCCTCGATAAGCTGCTGCCCCACTGCCACATGGGAACCTTCCTCCGCCAGCATCTTAGCTCGCTTCGGAACTAGGTAGACCAGGTCTTCATCGCCGTCGTCCCGCTTAATGATTAGGCGGCGAGAGCGCTCCAGTTCTTCAACTTCCAGGCGACCAGCGGCTTCCACAATCGGAGCCTCACCCTTCGGGGTACGCGCTTCAAACAGTTCTTGAACACGCGGCAGACCCTGGGTGATATCTTCTGCCGACGCCGCACCACCAGTGTGGAAGGTACGCATCGTCAGCTGAGTACCTGGCTCGCCAATGGACTGAGCGGAAACGATACCCACCGCTTCGCCGATGTCTACCAGCTTACCGGTAGCCAGCGAGCGGCCGTAGCACTGGGCACAAGTGCCGTGGCTGGAGTCACAGGTGAGCACGGAACGCACCGAGATTTCCTTAACTCCGGCCTGCAGCAGCTGTTCCAAAGCCACATCGCCAATATCAGTACCGGCTGCCACAATCACTTCGCCGTCGGCACTAACCGCGTCCTTAGCCAGGGTGCGAGCGTAAACCGAAGTGTCGATATCTTCAGAGCGCAGCACCTTACCAGCTGCCCACTGCTCTGGCGTCACTTCAGCTTCAGTAGCTTCATTGGGAACGCCATTGATCTCCACTTCACGGAGTTCATTGCCGTCCTTATCCCGCGCCACAATCGACTTAAGCAAACCACGGGAAGTGCCACAGTCTGCTTCGCGCACGATAACATCCTGCGCCACGTCCACCAGACGGCGGGTCAAGTATCCGGAGTCTGCCGTACGCAGTGCAGTATCAGCTAGACCTTTACGAGCACCGTGCGTAGCGGTGAAGTATTCCAGCGCGGATAGCCCTTCACGATAGTTGGACTTAATCGGCCGCGGAATAATTTCACCATTCGGGTCCGCCACCAGGCCACGCATACCAGCAACCTGGCGAATCTGCATCCAGTTACCACGAGCGCCCGAAGCCACCATGCGATTGATGTTGTTCAGATCGTCGAAGTTCTTCGACATTTCTTCTGCCACCACATCGGTTACTTCAGTCCACAGCGCCACGAGATCCTTACGGCGGTCTTCGTCGCGGATATTGCCTTCCTGGAAATCTTCTTCGATCTTGGCAGCGCGTTCCTCTGCCTTATCCAAGATTTCCTGCTTGTTCTCCGGAACAACTACATCCGAAACAGCAATGGTGACGCCGGAGCGGCCACCCCAGTAGAAACCAGTTTCTTTCAAAGCATCTAGCGATGCCCCGATATCGACTTTCGGATAGCGTTCCGCGAGCTCGTTGATAATGCCGCCGAGTACTTTCTTGCTAACCACCCGGTTTACATACGGGAAAGTAGTGGGCAGGGCATCGTTAAAGATCGCCCGCCCCAGCGTAGTCTCCAACGTGATGGAATCGCCGGGTTCGTAGTTTTCTGGTGCTTCCCAATCCGAGGATGGCACGAGTTCGTCCGCCTTGAACCGGATATGTACCGGGGCATTCAGATCCAGCTGATGCAGATCGAATGCCATTTGAGCTTCGGCCACCGAGGAGAAGTACCGGCCCGCACCAGCGCCATTTTCACGCAGGTAGGTCAAGTGGTAGATACCAATAACCATGTCCTGCGCCGGTACGGTAACCGGGCGGCCATCAGATGGCTTCAAGATATTATTTGCCGAGAGCATCAGAATCCGGGCTTCTGCCTGGGCTTCCACTGACAGTGGCAGGTGTACTGCCATCTGGTCGCCGTCGAAGTCTGCGTTGAATGCCGCACAAACTAGCGGGTGCAAGCGAATAGCTTTACCTTCGATCAGCTGTGGCTCAAATGCCTGGATACCCAAGCGGTGCAGCGTTGGGGCGCGGTTTAGCAGCACAGGGTGCTCCTGGATGACCTCTTCCAGCACGTCGAATACTTCATCGCGCTGCCGCTCGATTAGCCGCTTTGCCGCCTTGATGTTCTTAGCCAAGTCCAGGTCTACTAGGCGCTTCTGTACAAATGGCTTGAACAACTCCAGTGCCATCGTCTTCGGCAGACCGCACTGATGCAGCTTGAGGGTCGGGCCAATGACGATTACGGAACGGCCAGAGTAGTCCACGCGCTTACCCAGCAAGTTCTGCCGGAACCGGCCTTGCTTGCCCTTGAGCATGTCCGAGAGTGACTTCAGCGGGCGGTTACCAGCACCTTGCACTGGTCGACCTCGCCGGCCGTTGTCGAAGAGCGCGTCTACTGCTTCTTGCAGCATGCGCTTTTCGTTATTGACCATGATTTCCGGCGCGTTCAAGTCGATCATGCGCTTGAGCCGGTTGTTCCGGTTGATAACGCGGCGGTACAAATCGTTCAGATCGGAGGTAGCGAAGCGACCGCCGTCAAGCTGCACCATTGGGCGCAAATCTGGCGGAATAACTGGCAGCGCATCCAGCACCATGGCCTCTGGTGAAGTACCCGAGTGCAGGAAAGCGTTGACTACCTTGATGCGCTTGAGCGCACGGGTCTTACGCTGTGCCGTGCCATTTTCAATCTGATCGACCAGAGAGTCATGCTCTGCCTGCAGATCGAAAGTGCGCAGCCGCCGCTGAATGGCTTCAGCACCGCGGTAAGCCGCGAAATAATCGCCCCAGCGGGCTTCCATCCCGCGATATGCTTGTTCGTCACCCTCTAGGTCGCCGACCTTGAGTTTAGTGAACTTATCCCAGATTTCTTCCAGATTTTCCAGGTCTTCGTCGTACCGACGGCGTACGCGCCGAGTCTCTGATTCGGCGTTCCGCTTAATCTTCGCCTTTTCTTTGGCGTCCAGACCGTCTTTTTCTGCCGCAGCGAGCGCTTCTTCTTCCGCTTTCAGCTGTTTTTCTATCGCAGCATCGCGATCCTTTTCCAGATTAGCGCGCTCTAGTTCGTACTCTGCGGTGAGGGTAGCCATATCCTCATGACGGCGCTCCTCATCCACATCGGTGACCATATAGGCCGCGAAGTAAATGACCTTTTCCAGATCTTTTGGCGCAATATCCAGCAAGTAGCCGAGCCGCGAAGGCACCCCTTTGAAGTACCAGATATGGGTAACTGGGGCTGCTAGCTCAATATGCCCCATACGTTCGCGCCGCACCTTGGACCGAGTTACCTCTACCCCACAGCGTTCACAGACGATGCCCTTGTAGCGGGGGCGCTTGTACTTACCACAGGCACATTCCCAGTCGCGAGTGGGACCGAAAATCTGTTCGCCGAACAGACCGTCCTTCTCCGGCTTCAGCGTGCGGTAGTTGATGGTCTCCGGCTTCGTGACAGTGCCGTGGGACCACTTCCGAACGTCTTCTGAAGTGGCCAGCGAGATATGCAGCTGGTCGAAAAGATTAACGTCAAGCAAGATTCCTACTTCCGATTCAAATAGCCAAGGTTTATTAGGCACCTAGTGCCTACGGATCTTAAAAGTCTGCGCCTGTTTCAAGGTCTTCCAGCCCGGTGCTGATACCAGCGGACTGAGGTGACTTGAAGGCGTCCTCGTCAGAGTCCTGGAGACTGATCGGGTTGCCAGCAGCATCAAGTGCCTCTACGTTCAAGCACAGCGAGCGCATCTCTTGAACCAAGACTTTGAATGATTCCGGCAGCCCTGGTTCTGGGACGTTATCGCCCTTCACCAGTGCCTCATAAACCTTGACGCGACCCACGGTGTCGTCAGATTTAATTGTGAGCATCTCCTGCAGAGTGTGAGCGGCGCCGTAGGCCTCGAGGGCCCACACTTCCATCTCACCAAAGCGCTGCCCACCGAACTGTGCTTTACCGCCCAGTGGCTGCTGGGTGACCATCGAGTACGGTCCAGTGGAACGAGCGTGGATCTTGTCATCCACCAGGTGATGCAGCTTGAGCATGTACATGTAGCCAACTGAAACTGGCTCCGGGAATGGTTCGCCGGTGCGGCCGTCAAACAGCCGAGCTTTACCGGTTTCATCCACCAGCTTGTCGCCGTCGCGATTCGGCAGCACATTAGCCAGTACACCCCGCAGTTCGTCCGAACGAACGCCGTCGAACACTGGCGAGGCTACCCGCTGATTCGGCTTGGCCTTTACGGCATCTTCCGGAAGACGCAGCGCCCATTCTTCGCCAGCTTCCCGGGCCGCAGTGGCATCCCAGCCCTGCTTAGCGACCCAGCCGAGGTGCAGCTCGAAGACCTGCCCTAGGTTCATACGGGACGGTACGCCTAGCGGGTTGAGGATCAAATCAACCGGGGTGCCGTCTTCTAAGAATGGCATATCTTCCACCGGAAGAATCCGGGAAATAACACCCTTGTTGCCGTGGCGACCTGCCATCTTGTCACCAATGGTGATCTTACGACGCTGGGCGATATGTACCCGCACGGTATGGCGAACATCCGCTGCCATATCTTCCGAGTTCTCTTCGGTAAATTCCTTGACATCGATTACGATGCCGGATTCGCCATGTGGTACGCGCATCGAGGTGTCGCGCACTTCCTTGGCCTTCTCGCCGAAGATGGCGCGCAGCAGGCGCTCTTCCGAAGTAAGTTCGGTCTCACCCTTCGGGGTGATCTTGCCGACCAGAATATCGCCCGCCGACACTTCCGCACCAACCCGAATAATGCCGCGCTCATCGAGGTGAGCGAGCATTTCTTCCGATACGTTCGGGATATCGCGGGTAATTTCTTCGGGGCCAAGCTTGGTGTCGCGCGCGTCAACCTCATGTTCTTCAATGTGAATAGAGGTGAGCAGGTCTTCTGCTTGGCACCGCTGGGAAACGATTACTGCGTCTTCGTAGTTGTAGCCGTTCCACGCCATGAACGCCACCAGTACGTTCTGCCCCAAAGCTAGTTCGCCACCGTCCGAAGCTGGACCGTCAGCAATCAATGAGCCTTTCTCTACCCGATCGCCCTCGGAAACTGCCACCTTTTGGTTGGTGCAGTTACCTGGGTTAGAACGCTCGAACTTGGACAGCCGGTAGACGCGGTACTCGCCGCCGTCTTCTTCCACGCGCACGGAGTCAGCATCAACTTCGACCACGACGCCGGGAGCTTCCGCAATAATCATTTCGCCCGAGTCATTAACAACTCGCGACTCAATACCCGTGCCTACTAGCGGAGCAACCGGACGAATAAGCGGCACCGCCTGGCGCTGCATGTTCGCCCCCATCAAGGCACGGTTAGCGTCGTCATGCTCCAAGAACGGAATAGCGGCAGTACCAACCGAAACCATTTGACGGGCGGAAACATCCATATATCCGACTTCATTAGCCGGGATAAGCGCCGGCTCGCCACCAGGCAGCCGGACCAAGACTTCGTCCTCCACGAAGGTACCGTCATCGTTGAGCGGGGCCGAAGCCTGCGCCACGCTGTAGCGGTCTTCGTCAGCAGCGTCCAAGTAGTCAATCTGGTCAGTTACCCGACCGTCTACTACCTTGCGGTATGGCGTTTCAATAAAGCCGAACGCATTTACCCGGCCGAAAGTTGCCAATGAGCCGATTAGACCAATGTTCGGACCTTCTGGAGTTTCGATCGGACACATACGACCATAGTGGGACGGGTGTACGTCGCGTACTTCCATCGAAGCGCGATCACGGGACAGACCACCCGGGCCCAGTGCCGACAGACGCCGCTTGTGCGTCAGACCAGCCAAGGGGTTGTTCTGATCCATGAACTGCGACAGCTGTGAAGTGCCGAAGAACTCTTTAATGGCTGCCACGATTGGCCGGATATTAATCAACGACGACGGCGTGATGGCTTCCGGTTCCTGGGTAGTCATCCGCTCCCGCACCATGCGGTCAAGGCGAGCCAGACCAGTGCGTACCTGGTTCTGGATCAGTTCACCAACTGCCCGGATGCGCCGATTACCGAAATGGTCGATATCGTCAGTTTCGATAAGAACTCCGTTACCGCCTTCGCTCACTACCGCAGAAGATTCGCCAGCATGCAGCGCCAATAGGTAGCGTAACGTAGCGATGATATCGGGCAGCGTAAGCTGACGCTCTTCGGCGTCAGTAATGCCAAGTTTCTTATTCACCTTGTAGCGACCGACTTTTGCCAAATCGTAGCGCTTGGGGTTGAAGTAGAAGTTGGTCAACAGAGTGCGGCCAGCCTCAGCCGTTGGCGGTTCACCCGGGCGCAGCTTGCGGTACATATCCCGCAGCGCGTCTTCCTGGGTCTCAACCGTGTCTTTTTCCAGAGTGTCGATCAGGATCGGATAATCCGCAAACACCTCACGGATATCCGATTCAGTCATTCCCAACGCCTTGAGGAACACCGTCACTGACTGCTTACGCTTGCGGTCCACCCGCACGCCAACTGAATCGCGCTTGTCGATCTCAAATTCCAGCCATGCACCCCGCGACGGGATGATCTTGGTGTTGTAGATGAATTTATCCGAGGTCTTATCCGCCATGCGTTCGTAGTAGACGCCAGGGGAACGCACTAGCTGGGAGACCACTACCCGCTCGGTGCCGTTGATAATAAACGTGCCCTGCGGCGTCATCAGCGGGAAATCACCAATGAAGGTGGTCTGAGACTTAATCTCCCCAGTTTCATAGTTTTGGAACTCCGCAGTCACGTAGAGCGCTGCCGAGTAAGTGAGGTCTTTGTCCTTGCACTCAGCAACCGACGCCTTTGGGTCCTCTAAGTGCGGGTTGGACATAACCAAACCCATAGTCCCCGCAGTATTTTCAATTGGGGAGACTTCTTCAAAGATCTCTTCTAGACCGGATTTCTCGCCAGCAGCGGCAGTTTCTCGCCAGGCGTCAGAACCAATTAACCAGCCGTAGCTGGAAGTCTGCAAGCCGAGCAAATCTGGGATCGGCAGCGGTTCGTGAATCTTTGCGAATGAGATACGGTCAGTTTTCAGTTTGCCATTAACAACAGTAGGCACAGAGGTGCGCGCAGCCAAAGGATGTTTCCTTCCCTGGATTCCGGTACGGCAGCGGGAAAGCGGCGACTCCTAGTTTTGCGCAATTACCAGCTAAAACAGTGCTAGCAAGCGGCAAAACTCGGGGAGAATGCAAACCCGCGCAATTTTCCAATTTACCGCTCGAGTGCACAGAAGTCTACCCCCTACCTTGTGGAAGGGGTCACGGCACCTGATGTCCGCGCAATCCTCGAATCACCTCGCGAGCGGTGAAGTGTGCGAGGGCTCCTCGATATACGCGGAATTTAATAGCGTTGCATAACGCTCCTCTCCGAGGGTGGCACATTTTTCCCAAAATTACAAACTGGATCAGGCGGAGCCTAATGCAAATCATGCGATAGCAGCGCCACGTTAATGGCAAAAATGAATGGGATCCGCAGTTGTGCGGATCCCATTCATTTTGCTTACTGAATTAATCAGCTAGTTAGTAACCAGCTACAGGTCACTTGAGTTCGACGGTGGCGCCGGCAGCTTCGAGCTGTTCCTTAGCCTTTTCCGCGGTCTCCTTGTTGACGCCTTCCAGCACAGCCTTAGGCGCGGAGTCTACGAGCTCCTTAGCTTCCTTCAGACCGAGCGGAGTAAGGGCGCGCACCTCCTTGATGACCTGGATCTTCTTGTCGCCAGCAGCAGCGATGATGACGTCGAATTCATCCTTTTCTTCTGCAGCCGGGGCATCGCCAGCAGCGCCGCCAGCAGCTGGAGCAGCTGCAACGGCAACCGGAGCGGCAGCCTCTACTTCAAATTCTTCTTCGAACTTCTTTACGAAGTCGCTGAGCTCTACCAGAGTGAGCTCCTTGAAAGCTTCGATGAGCTCTTCAGCAGTAAGCTTGGCCATGGTTGACCTTCCTTCCCTATGCCTTGAGGCAGTTTTCTAATGCTGCGCTCAGGCAGCGGTTTCTTCCTTTGCGCGCAGAGCGTCGACGGTGCGCACCGTCTTGTATAGCGGTGCCTTGAATGCGAATGCCGCCTGGTACAGCGAAGCCTTGAGGACTCCGGCAGTCTTGGCAAGCAGCACCTCGCGCGATTCGAGATCGGCAAGCTTCTTGACCTCGTCAGCATCCAGCAGATTGCCTTCGAGGACACCAGCTTTCACTACCAGAGCTTCGTGGTCTTTAGCGAAGTTCTTAATAGCTTTTGCTGCGGAAGCGATGTCGCCGGAAACGAAAGCCAAAGCGGTCGGGCCAGTGAGCACATCATCGAGTCCTTCGATTTCTGCGTTCTTGGCCGCGATGCGCGCAAGCGTATTCTTCGCAACATGGTAAGTAGCGTCGGCTCCGAGCGAGCGGCGCAGATCCTTCATCTGCGCTACTGTCAGGCCGCGGTACTCCGTCACGAGAACGGCCGCAGACTCTTGGAAAAGTTCCGTGAGCTGTGCGATCGCCGCAGACTTATCGGTCCGTGCCATGGGACCTCCTTCCGATTATTTGCCGCAAGTAACCGAAGCGGAGGCAATAAAAAACCTCGTGCACGCAGGCACGAGGGACACTGTGAGGTACTCTCAAATAACCTGCGCGGGCGCTTCCGTTTTACATCCCAAGCTGGGACACCTGCGGTCTTAGGCAGATTCAACGATAACGGATGGCATAACTTGATGCAATCAGCTGTGGCTGATCGTGAGAGAAACAACAGCAAAATTTGGGGGCAGATCAAAACAGATCTGCCCCCAAATTAGCTGAGTTATCGCTAGTTAGCGCTGTTCGTCTTCCAGATCCTTACGGGTCTTGGAGGCGTCCAACCGGATGCCCGGGCCCATAGTGGTGGAAACTGTCGCCTTGGTGATGTACCGCCCCTTAGCGGATGCCGGCTTCAACCGCAGTACTTCTTCTTGTACCGTCGCATAGTTGTCTACCAGCTGATCAACCGTGAAGCTGGTGTTGCCGACGATGAATGCTAGGTTTCCGTGCTTGTCTACCCGGAATTCCACCCGGCCACCCTTGATGTCCTTAACTGCCTTGGCCACATCCATGGTGACCGTGCCAGTCTTGGGGTTCGGCATCAAGCCACGCGGACCGAGGACTCGACCTAAGCGACCTACTTTACCCATCAGGTCTGGCGTAGCTACTGCCACATCGAAATCGGTCCAGCCACCGGATACCTTTTCGATTAGTTCATCTGCGCCAACTTCGTCTGCCCCAGCGTCGAGTGCGGCCTGAGCCTGCGGACCCTGAGCAAACACCACTACCCGTGCCGTTTTGCCAGTGCCGTGTGGCAGATTTACCGTGCCACGCACCAACTGATCAGCCTTACGCGGATCCACCCCGAGGCGGAACATTACTTCTACCGTGGAATCGAACTTAGTTACAGAAGTTTGCTTAGCAAGATCCATTGCCTCGCGCGGGGTGTAAAGCTTGCCGGGTTCAATAAGTTCGGCCGCCTTACGATAATTCTTTGAGCGCTTTGCCATTCTGCTTTCTCCTTATTTAGCAGTTGTGGGACGAGCCCGCTCTGGGCTCTACCACTGCGCACTAGGCGCATAAAGTTTGTGCTGACTAGATTTCGTCAGTGGTGACACCCATGGAACGCGCGGTGCCCGCGATAATACGAGCGGCGTTGTCGATGTCATTAGCGTTGAGATCAGGTTCCTTGGTCTTTGCGATTTCCCGCAGCTGATCGGCCGTCAAGTGACCAACCTTATTCGTGTGCGGCACACCCGAACCCTTCTGAATACCAGCAGCTTTCTTAATCAAATCAGCAGCTGGCGGCGTCTTCGTGATGAAGCTGAACGAACGGTCTTCGTAAACAGTAATTTCTACTGGGACTACGTTGCCGCGCATTGATTCAGTGGCAGCGTTGTACTCCTTGACGAAGTCCATGATGTTTACGCCGTGCTGACCCAGAGCCGGGCCAATCGGCGGAGCAGGCGTAGCAGCACCAGCTTGAATCTGGAGCTTAATTAGCCCTGCTACCTTCTTCTTCGGTGGCATTTCTATCCTTCTTTTCTTTACTTACCATCATCTGGCAATAATGATGGGCGTCCTTCACAAGTAAGACGGCGACCTGGAGATTTTACGGCCACCAGCACAGATATGTGCCGGGTTAATCCATCTTCTTAACTTGGCTGAAGGACAAGTCGACCGGAGTTTCCTGGCCGACAAGTGTCATTAGCACGGTGAGACGTTGGTTCACCGCGTCAACCTGTGAAATTGTAGCTGGCATTCCCACCCATGGCTCGGTGGTAAGCGTCACGGTCTCGCCCACTTCGTAGTCAGCGACGTATTCTGGAGCGCCAGTAGTAACGGGTTTGCCAGCGGCGACGGCGGCAGCAGCAGCTTCCTGCTCTACTACCGGCGTGAGCATCTGCACAACCTCATTTTCGGTTAGTGCCACCGGATTGCGCCCGTTCCCAACAAATCCAGTGACGCCGTTGGTGTTCTGCACCACACGCCACGCGTCGTCCGACATCTCCATCCGGACAAGTGCATAACCAGGCATACGCACCCGGGTAACCAGTTTGCGCTGTCCCTTCTTAACTTCGAAGACTTCTTCCATCGGAACTTCCACCTGGAAGATGTAGTCCTCCATGTTCATCGAAGTTATCCGGGTCTCGATATCGCGCTTTACCCGCTTTTCGTAACCGGAGTAAGTGTGCAGCACATACCAACGCCCCGGCAATCCCTTCAGGCGTTCCCGCACTACCTCTTCGGTGACTATTTCTTCACCGTCAGCTGCTACTAGATCGCTGGCTTCAGGAGCGTCTGCCGGGCTGTTTTCCTCGGTGACGGCATCCACTGCCGGCTCAGATTCCGCCGTTTCGGCACCAGGAACGTCAGCAGCATCTGAGAAGAGCGACTGTAGGGTATCTGGAGTTTCCTCTGGCATTGTTTCTGCTTTCTAGCTAATTTCTGACGGCAACTAACCGAATACCAGGAATACGAGTTTCCCGAACAACAAATCAAATAGGCCCACAAAGACCATCACCAGCGCGACGAAGAAGATCACGGTGAGGAAGATCTGCCACAGTTCTTGGCGAGTGGGGCGCTGAACCTTCTTGAATTCGGCTATTACTTCTTTGAAAAAAGTGACAATACGGGTCCAAATGCGCACTTTGTCCGCCCCACTGTTCGAGTTGGCGGATGCGTTTTTCACCTGATTCACGGATTGTCCTCTCAATATTTTCTTGTGACACCAGCTAAGGCACTCACGAGCAGGGTAGGAGGGACTCGAACCCACAACCGCCGGTTTTGGAGACCGGTGCGCTACCAATTGCGCCACTACCCTTCGGCAAAAGCACTGTACATTATGCCTGATTCCACAGACACTACGCCACTGCGCTCACACCATCATGCAACCCTAGCGGGTAAGCGGGAGATTCTCCAACCCGGCAAGTTACTTTGCTCTGTAATAATGCCCACTACATTGGAATTCTACCGCCTAGACGTACCCAATTTCACGTGTTCATATAGTGGTGAAGTCCTTGCACATTTACCGCAAAGTGCGACGATGGTTACATGGCTACGACAAATTCCCGGGTATCGACCCGTCTCAGTGCGCTACAAGAATCGGCAACTCTAGCAGTTGACGCTAAGGCAAAGGCCCTTAAGGCCGCCGGCAAACCCGTAATTGGATTTGGGGCGGGAGAGCCCAACTTCCCCACCCCGGACTTCATCGTGGAAGCTGCCGTAGCGGCAGTGCGCGACCCCAAGAATCACAAGTACACGCCAGCAATTGGGCTGCCAGAGCTGCGCGAATCCATCGCCCGTAAGACGCTGCGTGATTCCGGTGTAGAAATTGACCCCAGCAATGTCATCGTCACCAATGGTGGCAAGCATGCGGTTTTCCAATCTTTCGTTTCCCTGGTCAACCCGGGTGACGAAGTACTCCTCCCCGCTCCCTACTGGACCACCTACCCGGAAGTTGTCCGGCTCTGTGGCGGGACCCCGGTAGAAGTTTTTGCCGGCTCCGATCAGGGCTACAAGGTCACGGTGGAGCAACTGGAAGCAGCTCGCACCGATAAGACCAAAGTGTTGCTGCTGTGCTCGCCGTCTAACCCAACTGGTGCGGTCTACTCTGCAGCAGAAATCCGGGCAATCGGGCAGTGGGCACTAGAAAACGGATTGTGGATCATCTCAGATGAAATCTATGAGCACCTGGTTTACGGCGTCGAAAATTCTTACATTCTGGATCAGGTGCCAGAACTAGCGGAGCAGACCCTGGTGGTTAATGGGGTGGCTAAGACTTACGCTATGACTGGTTGGCGCTTGGGCTGGATGTACGGCCCCACGGACATTATGAAGAAAGCGGCTAACTTCCAGTCGCATATCACCTCTAACATCAACAATGTGGCTCAGCGCGCCGCAATTGCTGCCCTGGACGGCGACCAAGGCATTGTGGACGAAATGCGGGACATCTTTAACCGGCGGCGGTTGAAGATGGTGGAAATGCTGCGCGCGGTGGACGGGCTGGAAGTGCCTGAGCCCCAGGGTGCGTTCTACGTGTTCCCGAATGTGGAGCAGCTACTGGGCCGGGAAATCAACGGCCGGACGGCGCATACCAGTGCCGAACTAGCCACACTGATTTTGGAAGAAGCCGAAGTAGCAGTAGTGCCGGGTGAGGCCTTTGGCGCGCCCGGTTACGTCCGCCTCAGCTACGCCCTTTCCGATGAAGACTTGGAAACTGGTTTAGCGCGAGTGCAGCAACTAATTAACAATTAAATCCACGAGCAACCCATTCTTCGGCTATTGCTAGCCGATTGAATGCTTGTTCTTGCCAGCCCTGCCGGTTGTGTCTGCGCGTTCCTGCTACCAGGGATAGCACCACACCGGCAGTGCTAGCAGATAGGGCGATCGGGTCCACTCGGGATTCCAGCCGGGTGAACCAGTCCGCCAATATTTCTGGAATATGGGCATACTTCTGTGGGGCTAATCCGGGCAGCACTGCCATGTGCCCCAACAGACAAGCCCAGTCATGGACGCGATATCCCGGGCCTAAGCCATCCACGTCCAATAATCCCTGCACTGCCCCACTAGTTAGCTCCACATACACATTGGCTTCGTAAAAATCGCCGTGGGTCGGAACTATTGGGCCTAGATCAGCGCGGGCTAATAGCTCTCGAATCCCGTGCGCGACCTTGGTGCAGCGCTGTTCCGCCTCCGGCAGCACCGCCGCTGCCGCTCCCGCGTAGTGTTCACAGCGGTCTACCCAGGCCGGACGTTGGGGCAGCCCGCGGGCAGTTAGTGGTAGCGAATCTAGAGTGTGATCCAGCGAGCGCAGCGCCGTCATCAACCGCTCGTCTCCGACGCGGCTATCCGCATAGAGCCGACTCAGCGGCACCCCGCCAACCTGGGACATCACTAAGAATCCGCGTTCATCGCGGTCTATTATCTGCGGCGCTGGCACAGTAGAACGCTGCAGCAGCTGCAGTCTGGTCTCTAGTTCGGTCAGCTGCGCCGGGCGCACCACTTTCGCATACCAGTTGCGCTGCGCGCCAATGATGCGGATCACCGCCCGGCGAGTAGGGCGATATCCCAATAGTTCCACTTCCACTGGCTCCCCGAGAAAAGCAGCTAAGCGGTTGGGGTCGCAGGCGAGCCGCAGCGCAGGTAGTTGCGGATCATTGGGGTGTTCCCATACATGTACCCGGGTCTCTCCACAGGTGAGAGTAACGCCACCAGTTCGTTGTAGCCGCGATTCGTTGACTTTTGCGGTGCTCGCCACTAGATAGCGATCAGTGCGGAAGGGGCTAGCACTACTCGCCGCACCGGCAGCCGCATCCGGCAGCGCATCCACGATGACGCTGTAGCCCACACTCACTCCAGCACCGGGCCGGTGGTGTTGAGCATGAACTGACCAAGAACGCAACTTGCCACCATGTTGGGCGAGGGCAATACGCAGCATCTCCCCAGCGTCGGCGCCGGTTAGCAATGCCAAATCGCGCTGTTCTTCGGACAATTTCATAACACATACCCTATATATTTTGGCCGCGGTGGGCAGCGCAGCCGCGGCGCGCCGCTGCCGGCTACACCGCATGCCACGGATCCGGTAGTTACCCCACCAAGGCGCATTCACCTGCCCGGCACAAAACTAATGTCACTTTGCGATCAACTCGGATCCTGGCACACTGGGAATATGCGCGACCTCAACACTTTGCCAAAGGCACATCTGCATTTGCACTTCACCGGTTCGATGCGCGTTTCAACTTTGGCAGATATGGCAGAAACTCAAGGCATCCGCTTGCCGGAGAATCTCACTGACAATGAGGCGCTGCAAGTTCCAGCTGATAAACGCGGCTGGTTTCGCTTCCAACGCGCCTATGACGCTGCTCGCAAAGTAGTAAACAGTGAAGCTGCCATGCGGCGAATAGTGCGTGAAGCGGCGGAAGACGACGCCCGGGAGGGATCCCGCCGGCTAGAAATCCAGATCGACCCCACATCCTATGCGCCATTTGTGGGTGGAATAACCCCAGCCCTGGAAATCGTATTAGACGAAGCTGCGCTGGCGTCACGCGATACTGGCGTGCAAGTGGCAGTGATCGTAGCAGCTTCCCGGATCAAACACCCACTGGATGCCCGCACTCTCGCCCGGCTAGCGGCTTATCACGCCGGCGATGGCCCGGGGGAAGTAGTTGGCTTCGGGCTGTCAAATGACGAGCGGCGGGGCAATACTTCCGACTGGGCATCCGCATTCAATATTGCCCGCCGCGCTGGATTAGCCTCAGTTCCCCACGGCGGAGAATTGTTGGGGCCAGAGCATCTGCGCGAAGTGGTGGCACATCTGAACCCGGCGCGCCTGGGACATGGCGTGCGAGTGGCAGAAGACCCAGAATTATTGGATCGCATAGTTGACAGCGGCATTGCCTTTGAAGTGTGCCCCGCGTCAAATATTTCGTTAGGGGTATATCAGAACGCCAGCGAGGTGCCCTTGCGCACGCTCTTTGCCGCCGGCGCCCAGATCGCGCTCGGGGCTGATGACCCGCTGTTGTTCCTATCTCGGCTCACCGATCAATACCAGATCGCGCGCGATCTGGGCTTTGATGACTATGAGATAGCCCTGTTGGCGCATTCTTCGATATCTGCCAGCTTGGCCAGCACTGCAGATAAAACGCGCTGGCATGACGAAATAGACGACTGGCTGGCCACGCCCGCCTGATCGCTAAATCTTGATTGCTAAATTTCTAGCCCCACCAAAACTGGTTCTGGAACTAGCCGCACGCCAAATTTTTCTAGTACGCCGTCTCGTACCGTGCGGGCTAGCTGCGCGATATCTGCAGCCGTGGCCGTACCCCGGTTAGTTATCGCCAAACTGTGTTTAGTCGATAGCGCAGCCGGACCCGGCATACCGTAGCCAGCAGCGAATCCCGCGTTGCTAATCAGCCAAGCAGCCGAGGTCTTAACCTGACCAGCCACTTTCGGGGCCGCCGCTCCGATTTGATTAACCGCAGCGCCATCAGTAACCGCGAATCTCGGCGCTTCCGGCGGCAGATTTGCTGCTGCAGCCTCAGTCAATACCGGATTAGTGAAGAAGGATCCCAGCGAGAACGTATCCGCATCGGCGTCGTCCAACACCATGCCTTTACTGCGGCGCAGTTCTAATACTGCTGCCCGCACCTCAGCCGACGGTGCCCGCTCTCCGGGTTCAATGTCTAGTTTTGCTGCCAACTGCGCGTAACGCACCGGGCGCGATAGCGTAGCTAACCGCATTTGCAGGGTTACATCTAGCACAATCCACCGCGGGCTCGGCGTCCACTGTTTTGGCGTAGCATCGCCCGCGTCCGGTAATTCTGCCCGCATGGAGCGTTTCAGTATTGAATCGCGGTAGCCAAATTTCATATCGGATAGGAACAGGGAATCCGTGCGCTGGCGCTCGCGGTCATAGACGCGCGCCATCGCAAAAGTTTCGGCAAGCTCTTGACCGTAGGCGCCAATATTTTGCACCGGAGCGGCCCCTACCGATCCCGGGATACCGGAGAGCGCTTCCACTCCCATCCAGCCGTTTTCGATGGCATACACCACCACTTCATCCCAAGGAGTTCCGGCAGTAGCGCGCAGTTCAGCGCCGCCACAGCCACTGACGTCCAGCGTGGTTATTTCCTGCCGTTCGTCGCGGATAACCACCCCGGGGAAATCGGCGTCCGCTGCCAAAATATTTGATCCACCGCCCAATACCAGCAGCGGCAACCCGGCGTCGTCCGCTGAGCGGATCGCCGCAATCAACTCTGCTTCAGATTCAGCGCGGATGATTTGCTGCGGGGCTCCGCCCACGCCGATAGTGGTTAGCTCTGCCAGCCGCGTGGCATCGGCAGTCACCCGCGCGGACTGTACTGGCGGCACAGTTTTAGTGGGCTCTGTAGGTTCTGGCATGAGGCACGTCATTTATCATCCTTCCGAGCAACTGGCTAGGTACTGGGCTACTACTGCCTAGGCTACCGGTTTATTGAATATAGCTTAGATCCACCCAGTTCATTCATTGTCACTGGGTTACACCGATATTTAACTGCACCGGATTCTAGCGGCGAGCAACTGCTTCCCCTAAGTCTAGGATTCAAAACTGGAGTCGGTGAACTCCAATCGGTGCGTATTCAGCAAAAAGCGTGGCTGAAAACTTTCATGCAGTCCTGCCACAGACCCTCGATGATAGGCGTTTTAGAACCAATGCTGCAGCCCGTACCGTAAGTTCCGCCTCATACACAGACTAAATCTGTATCCCAAACTTTTCAGTGCCGCCCACGACGTCAATTGCAACAGACTACATCTAGGATGACTGGAAACGAATTCGTCGTATTCAGTTACACCGCTACTGCTAGAAAATATGTACACACCGTCCTTATACCTGTGTTCCAGCTTAGCGAGGCGCAGATATGCTCACTAAAGTTCTTGTAGCATCGTCGCAAATCGCGGGTAGTTGTGGTCAGGTTTACAAAGCCGCTCCCAAGTATCTCGCGCCGCCCTGCTCATTTCCTCATATTTCTGGTTACTTATAGTGTCAATTTGTGCAATCCGGTCGGCAATCTCAGATGCGCCCATCTCCACGTCAAGTAGCCATCCGTTAAAGCCGTCTTTTATCAGCTCACCAGATCCACCCACATTTGTACATAGCACAGGGAGAGAACTACCAATAGCCTCCATAATTGACACCGGCACGCCCTCTGACGACGATGTATTCATTAAGGCAGTAAAATCCGTTGATTTTAAAAGCTGCATAGTTGCATCATTGGTCAGTCTGCCTTTTATATCTACATTCTTAGATATCCCAAGTTTCTCAATTTCCCCTCTCAACCACTGCAAGCTTTCTGGACCAGAATCGCCAACATGTGTCCATTGCAGATCAACACCCCGGCGGATCGCCTCAGCAACCGCATTAGCCGCCAGATCGAGGCGCTTCACCGGTATTATGGACGACACTGAAACTAGGTGAGTTCTCGAAGGTCTCTTTCTCGGAGTCTCTGTTATCGCCTTAGAAGCCAGTCTTTGGACAACTACTCTATCCCCCTCTGCACCATTTTTTTCTATCAGCTCACGCTTACCGTCATTGGATATTGGGTAGATCATATCCAATGAACTGACCAAGAACTTTCTAGCTGGCAAGTGGTTAGCCCAAGCATAGTCCGAGTAAAGGTCAGACCTATGAGCCCTTGATACTGCCTTAGCATTCGGATGATCAATTCCATCGCGCATCCATACAGCAACTGCAGCCGTTTTTACTAACCAGTACGCATAAAAAACCACTGAGTCATACTCATGAAAATCTACATCAGCAAGAGCGCGCCGTACTCCCTCAAAACGAGTCCTCGCAGATCCAGCAAAGCGCGTTTCAATCAGATATTTCTTTGGCGAGTGTAGAAATAGCATCGGTGGCGAGCTCAATACCGTATTGATGGCGGTAGTCAGTTGAGTTCTTAAGTCTATAAACTCTCCAATTGTACGAACCTCGACATTCGGAGGAACCTGACGAGTCTGTTCCTTAGGACTAGGAGTATGAACAGGAATAACAATGACTCGCTCTACACTTGCTGCAAGATACTCTATCTCTCCCTCAATAAATTCTTCCCCGCTATCAAATGGATAGATCGAGGTTAGAAGTACAACAAGCCGGCGTTTCATCGTTGCTCCTTAGTAGATAGCGCTTTTATTAAATATACTTGAAAAGCGTTAGCCTCTTTCAAAGGCGTTTGAGATGTTGAGGAGTGGTCGGTGAAAGGTCGATGGGGAGACTTAGTTAAGCGCTATCCTACGTTAGCTAAAGTATCTACTCTGATGACTGGCACCGTACTGGCCCAAGTATTGGTGTTTGCTCTTGCGCCGATCTCATCTCGGGTGTACACACCAGAGCAAACCGGTGAGTTTGCAATTATTTTGGCTGTTGCAACCACAATCGCAACAGTTGCAGGCCTGCGTTATGACTTAGCTATTGTCCTAGAAGAAAATCCAGCTAATGCCAGAATGCTAAGGAACACGGTAAGCCTAATCATTACCCTCGTCGCTGTGATTGCCACTATTACACTCTGGATCGCGGGGGACTGGCTGGCAAAGGCAGTTAACCACCCACAACTAGGACCTTGGTTCGCTACCGCCGGTCTAATTATCTTTACCACTGGTCAAATAAACTCTTATAACTACTGGTTCACAAAGACTGATCAGTTCCGCGCAATTTCAGTAAACCGCGTCCAGATGCGCGGAAGTATTGAAGCTATCCAAATTCTGCTCTCGCTATTTTGGATTGGCGGTCTTGCTGGTCTAGTAGTAGGGCACATCCTTGGACAGGCAGGTGCTGCCGGAACACTCGCTTACAAAGGTAAGAAACATGTTCCCAATGAAGGAAGTCCTACTGTATCTAGAAAATTCTTACTTAAACGATATCGCCGCATGCCTCTAATAAACGGTCCAAATGCGTTGGTAGACCAGATACGCTTGCAGGGAATTAACTTATTGATAGGCACGTTATTTTCCACTAACGCAGTGGGACAATTCTCTAAAGCATGGCTTCTTATGCAAGCCCCTGTAACTTTAGTCACGGGGGCCGTATCACAAGTATTTTTCCAACGCTTTGCACAGACTCCACGAGGCGAGGTAGAGGCGTTGGTCAAGCGATCAGTTAAAGTATCGGCTGCAATCGGTTTCCTACCATTCCTATTATTGCTGGCATTTGCCCCAGTCATATTCCCGTGGTACCTAGGTTCCCAGTGGGATATTTCAGGATATATTGCGCAGGCACTAGTACCCTGGCTTTTCTTAAACGTTGCGACTTCACCGATTTCAACTGTGTTTATTGTGACTGAACGCCAGCATGAGCTTTTTATATTTGCAGTTGTGTATATGGCAACGGGACTAGGGAGTATTTACTGGGGACACCATGCTGGTTGGACCATTTTGCAAACTACCTGGCTACTATCTGGGCTGATGGCTGTCTGTCTTGCTGTAATGATTCTCTTAACTATTCGCGCCGGACGTATCTATGACAAATCAGAAGATACACAGCTCTAGACTAGACGTCTATCAACACCGAGATAACCTGATTTACATCCAGTTTCTAGAAAGTTAGTGTTAGCTTCCGCTAGTAAAATATTCGACCCGTTTTTAGGCGCCAGTCAGGCGTAGCAAAAGGCTCACACGTAAAATAAAAGACCCCCGCCGCAGCGAGGGTCTTTCTAAGTTTACTGGCAGCCCAGCCCCTATTAGGTGGACCGGTTGTTAACCGCTAACTAGCGAGTTTCGCGGTGCACCGTCGACTGGTTACAGCGCGGGCAGTACTTCTTCATCTCGAGCCGATCCGGAGTATTGCGCCGGTTCTTCTTGGTTATGTAGTTGCGCTCCTTGCAAACCTCGCAGGCGAGGGTGATCTTGGGGCGAACGTCTGCAGACTTAACAGCCACGGTATTTTCCTCACGTTCTGGTTGGTTGAAGCGGTTGCTTCATCGGATCGTAGCGAGGGCGGGGTTTGAACCCGCGACCTCACGATTATGAGTCGTGCGCTCTGACCAACTGAGCTACCTCGCCGCGTTCATCTCCGCCTGGTCAGCAGCGCTTACGGCGAGCTATCCGTTTTGGAAATGAATGGAGCCCCGAAAGGGAATCGAACCCTTGACCTTCTCCTTACCATGGAGACGCTCTGCCGTCTGAGCTATCGGGGCAGCTTGGCAAGCCTACCAATTGTTCAGTGCGCTTACCGCTCGAGCCAATGAGAGATCGCTCTCAACCGACTATTACTGTTGTTACCCAGTAATCCGAGCTGTGGCGGGTGAGGGATTCGAACCCCCGTAGCTCTCGCAGATGATTTACAGTCACCCCCGTTTGGCCGCTTCGGTAACCCGCCGTGCGCACTGCGGTTAAACATGTGCGCAAACACTGACATTAGCAGCACTCCCCTAGGCGGTGTCAAACTATATCGGTGCCGCTAAAGTCACATTTAGCTTTACGACGCCGCCGTAGCACCGGGCACCCGCTGAAAACCTGGGTACGGGGAGATTTTGCTCTCAGTGCAGCTTGCCGTCATGCGGTTCCCCCCGGGAAACCGCCGTCATCGTTTCATGCTCCACAACTTTGATACGTTCCTTGCCACGCTTAGCGCCCTCCGCACGTTCAAAGTCTTCTAGCCGGCGCCAGCCTTCCCAGTCGGTATAACGCACTCCTTTGGCGTCTAGCTCCGCTTTGGTAGCTTCCCAACCGACGGCGTCAGTAGTGGCGCGCAGCAGACCAGCCTGGTAGTCAGCCACTAGGTTAGCGATCGTTTCCTGGGCATCAGATTTAGTGGACCCAATCAACCCCACTGGACCGCGCTTAATCCACCCGGTGGCATACATTCCGGGTACTGGTGCGCCGTCTTGCAGCACTCGACCGGCCTCATTGGGAACCACTCCGCGCAGCTCGTCAAATGGTGCCCCCGGGATTGGTGAAGAAGAATATCCCACCGCCCGGTACACCGCCTGCACCGGGTAATCAATAAATTCCCCAGTGCCAGCTGCTGAGCCATCGCCTTGCAGTGCGGTGCGTTCCATCCGGATTCCAGTTACGTGGTCAGTGCCCAGAATTTCTGCCGGCTGCTGCAACATGTGGATATGGATCCGCCGGGATGCCGTCAAATCCTCTGGCTCTTGGAAAACCCAATCTTGCAGCTGATCTACCACCTGGCGCGTCATCTTGGACGCTTCCATTGCTGCTTCCGAACCGGCGTCATAATCGAAGTCTTCTGGGTAGACGATAATGTCCACATCTGGCACCTGCCCCAGTTCCCGCAGCTCCATTGGAGTGAATTTGACTTGGGCGGGGCCGCGCCGACCAAAGACGTGCACATCAGTAACCGGAGAAGTGCGCAACCCGGCTTCCACGTTTTCCGGGATTTCGGTACTTGCCAGATCCGCTGGATGCTTTGCCAGAATGCGCGCGACGTCGAGCGCCACATTCCCCACCCCAATAACGGCCACCTCTTTGGCATTGAGTGGCCACGTACGCGGGTAGTCCGGGTGACCGTCATACCAATAGACGAATTCAGCCGCGCCATACACTTCTGGCAATTCTGCCCCGGGGATATTGAACGGCTTATCCCGGTCCGCGCCGGTAGCAATAATTACTGCGTCATAGTGGGCGTGGAGCTGGTCGAAAGTGAGATCTTTGCCGATTTCCACATTGCCCACTAGGCGAATATCGCCACGCTGCAATACGTTGTATAGCGCATTAATAATGGCTTTAATACGGGGATGATCTGGGGCGACGCCGTAGCGCACCAGACCATAAGGCGCAGGGAGTTTTTCGTACAGGTCAATCTGTACCGAGACTCCAGATTTGGCGAGAATATCGGAGGCGTAGATTCCTGCCGGTCCAGCGCCTATTACTGCTACCTGCAAGGGACGTTCGCTCACTGTTACCTCTTTCCACTTTCCGCGCCAACTGCGCGCTTACCGCAAGTTCTTCCAGCTAGAGCCAGAAATAATTTCCCGCCGCTAGTTTGACTAACCACCGGTCAATCTTAATGCGGCAGTGCAGTTATTCCTATGACGCAAGCGAGCGGGTGACCAATTCGTCAATTGGCCACCCGCGTGCTGCAGTAAATTAGATGGTTATTTTACCGGCTGAGAGATTAATCCTCCCCCGGGCCAAAGTTGGACGCAGTGGCGTCCAACCGGATAATCCCATAGGTCCAGCCCCGACGCCGATAGGCAGCACAGGGCTGCTTAGTTTCTTCATCGATAAACAGGTAGAACGGATGCCCCACTAATTCCATTTCATAGATAGCTTGATCAACAGAGATAGGCGCTGCTTCGTAGAGCTTTTGCCTAACGATCACTGGAGAATCTCCCAGCTGAGATTCCACTGCTTCGCCGGGCACAGTCGGGATAGCCTGTGCTTCTTTCGCTACCTGTGCTGCGGCAGCGGCCTGCGCAGACTCCTGCAGCAGTTCTGCTACCGGCAGTTCACGCGGTGCTTGGTCACGCAGACTAGCTTTCCGGCGGCGCGTCAACCGATCGTGCTTACGCCGGAGCCGTTCAAAGAGTTTGGTGGAGGCTAAGTCCAAGGCGCTGAATCGATCAGCAGAGGAAGCTTCGGCACGTACCGTTGGTCCTTTATCTCGCACGGTTATTTCGATGCGGTCAGACTCTTCTGCGCGAGCCGGATTTGTTTCTTTAATTACTTCCACTTCCACCCGCTGAGTATAGGGAGCAAACTGTTCAATCTTGGCGAGCTTCTCTGCTATATGTTCGCGGAATCTATCGGAAACTTCGGTGTTTCGGCTATTTACTACGATTTCCACGGTAACCTCCTGGAGTTAATGCGGATGACTTCCGCAGGGTTTATAACTGCTCGTTACCCGAGCTAAATTTTTCACCCCCTATCCACCAGTAAAACCACCGATAGCCACCTAGCCAGTGGCGATACCGCAAATAAGTTGCGCTGTGGTCAGCTGTTTTATTGCGTCCATTCTAAAGCAAATAAAATATTTTTGTGTTCTAGCTAACATTTCCTACTGAGCTTTTTCGCGGGTCTGGGGCAGCAGCAAGCGCAATTGCGCCAATCAACTGCCCGCCAGCTTGGTTCACTGCACGCGAAATACCCGCGATAGTAGCTCCAGTGGTCACCACATCATCTACTGCAATCACTCGCTTGCCGGTTAAATCCGCAGTGGGATAGATGCGATGGGATTTCTGCCCCCGGCCGCTCAACTGCAAGGGACGCCCGCGGCTATCTATCGCCGCGAACCAGCCACTTTGCCGCGCCAATACATCAGCATATTTACCACCCCAAGTCTGCCCTGCTTGCTGTGCCAGCACACCTGCCACGAATCTCCCTGACCTTTTACGACTAGCTGCTGACGGCGCCGGCACCCACAACACCGGGTTATTCTCGCTTCCAGTTACTGCGGCTAGTCCAAACCACTGAGATACGGGCGCTTTAGCCAACTCGCTACGCCATAGCGCAGCTATCTCTGCCTCTAATCCGGCATTAACCTGGTTTTTCCAGGACACTATCACCCGCGCAGCGGGATCCAGATATTCAGCTAAAGCATAGGTGGGATACGGATAATACAGTTCGCCGTCAGCTCCTACCCGGGCCAGATAGGGGGCTTGGGTATCCACCCGCCGCCACCCCACCGTCAATGCCGAGCGGCAATCGGGGCATAGATCTGTATCCCATTCTCCGCACGGGCAAGCCCGCGGGAAAATAAGATTCGCTAAGTCAGAAACACAAGCCGCAATTGCCATAGCGCTAGCATCACGCGAGATCCCTCAACTTGCCGGTAGACAATATGCCGCGTGGAAAACCTATCCAGCTGAGTGGCAGTGGAAAACCAGTACTGTCCACTGGCACTGGCTAGCGTTCTCATACGTTAGCTCAGCCAGGTAATGCTGGCGCAGTTACCTCGGTGGCTACTACTCGCCAGGCTCCGCCGTCATACCGGAAAAGTGACCCATTCTTCGCCACAAGCACTACTGATTCCAAGCCCAGCCCGCCAGTAAGTGCCACCGGGTTATCCGGCGCAGAAATAGTTTTAGGAGTTGCCCCGATAGTCACAATCTGCAAACTGAGTTCCGATCCAGTCTTAGATCGCGCCAAAACTATGAGTTCACTTTCCGCTATCCAGGCTAGATCAGTGATTTCAGCGAGTCGCTGCCCTAACGGCACTACTTCCCCCAGTTTTAGCGGGCGCCCGGTTTCATCGCGCTGAATAGCCGCCACACCCAAACTGGTGGCGTCGTCCTTGCGGTAAACCACCACCATCCGAGTACCTTCGCGCGAGACATGCAAGCTTTGCAGCTGGGCGCCATTTAGCCAATTAGCTGGAACCATAACCCCAGCCCCACCGGCAATATCTACCGCATTCAATATCCCGGCTGAGTTACTGACACCAGTCCACGCCCAACCATAAGAATCTACTGATGGAGCTACCAATGCTGTACCAGCAATAAGCTGCGTCACCTCGGCACTACCCACTGCAATACGGTATAGCCCATCTTTGCCTAGCCCCACGATAGTGCGCGGTTCTTCAGTGTAGCCACTGGCAATTGCAGTGAGCCCGAGTCCAGTAACTGCTGGCGCCGCCACCAATGGTTCTACTTGAGTTTCGGTCACTCGCGCTGGCACACCATTTTGCAGCACTAGCAGAGCGTAACTGGAGTAAGGATAAGAGGGCAGATCAAGGCGGTTGGGTCGGCGCAATTCTGCGCCTACCGCGCTCAGCCGCACCCCTTGTACCGACCGCAACCCAGTTAGAGTTTTTGTGAACTGGGCGTACAGCAAGTCCAAATTATTCTGAGTAATTTGCGCAGCAGCTGCCGATAGATCTACCGTGGCCACGCCGTCTTCCACTTTCACGGTAGGAGTCGCCAAAGTAGTACCCACTGGCACAGCCGTGCCCACCGCGTCAGACAACCAAGCTGGCGGGCCAGCTATCAACGCCTCCGCAGCCAAAGTTGGCGCAGAATTGCGCGGGAACCAGCGCACAGTAGGCACCAGTGCGGTGCGATCTACCGTCAAGTAATAAACCACGCTTTCTTCAAATTGCGACTGGAAAACTGCTGCCGGCACAGTAATGCCATCGTCTAGTACCGCTATCCGCCATTCGCCGTCAGCATTGCGCACCAAAGAGAACTCTCCGCTGATTACGGAGTCAGCAGCCGCAGTGGTCAAGGTTCCGGTTTTGTCCAGACTGGCCATTGCAGCTACCGATATCCGCACTGCTCCAGAATTGCTCCGCGAAAGCGCGGGACTCTGATTATCTGGATAGAGCCGCACCTGTGCAGTTGGATCCCAACTGGCAGCAGCTTCTGGCGTCAGGAACTGCCGAGCGACGGCGAAATCTTCGGATACCCCCGCAGCAGAAGCTCGTAAAAATCCGGTTATCAGTTCCTCAGCACTGGCACCTTTGGTGGGGCCCTGCGCATTTAGCGTAACTTCGCTCGTCTTGTTTTCCGGAAAGGGCACCGCCTGGGGCGCGCCAGAAACTGGGAGCAAACTGCTGCATCCCGCTAGTAGCAATACGCCGGCGATTACTGACAAAATTTTTACCGCTTTATTCATCGGGCTCTCCTGCGCTAGGGGAATCAGCGGTATCTGCTGCCGATGCTGCTGCTAGGGCTGCTTCTCCTTCAGTTGACGCTGCGCTGGCCACTGCCGGATCTGATGGCGTATTTTCCACTGTTGGCAATTCCAGCTCAAGCGGCGGCTGGTACGGCTCACCCACCACTTTTGGCAATGTGAGCAGGAAACACGATCCCAGACCTAATTCCCCAATTGCCGCTAGGGTGCCACCGTGCAACAGCGCATCTTCTTTTGCGATAGTAAGCCCAAGCCCGGTGCCGCCAGATTTGCGCACCCGGGAGGCGTCCGCACGCCAGAAACGATCAAATACATGCGCAGCCTGGTCTGGGCTCAAGCCCACTCCGTGATCGATAACCCGCACCGCCACCGCGGTATCATTGCCGCACACTTCCACTGCCACTGGATTTCCTTCTGCATGTTCCAGTGCATTTACTACCAGATTGCGCACTATGCGTTGCACTCGGCGCGGCTCTACTTCTGCGGCAGTATCGCCAATTATTGCTACTGACACTTCCACTTCATTATCTGCCGCAAGTGGCTGTGCCATATCAACAACTTCAGTAACTATCTGGGCAATATCAGCATGCTCAGTTGCCAGGCTCATGCCACCGGCGTCATACCTAGAAATTTCTAGTAAATCAGCCAGCATGGTATCCAAGTTCAACAGTTGAGAATGTTGCAGCTCAGCGCTGCGCCGCAAAGCTGGGGGAAGTTCTTCCCGCTTGTCATATATCAGCTGACCAGCCATCCGAATGGTGGTAACAGGAGAGCGCAATTCATGAGAGACGGAGGAAACGAAATTAGTTTGTACTTTCGACATGCGCTCCATGCGGTTGAATTGGTCTTCCAATGACGACGCCATCTGATTAAAAGACTGTGCTAGCTGCGCTAATTCATCGCGGCCGCGCACCGGCATACGCGACTCAAATTCCCCTTCGGCCAACTGCTTTGCGGATAGCGATGCTTCCCGGATTGGGCGCAATAGCAGCCGCAATACAATCCAGGAAATTAGGAAAATCAGCACTATCAACCCCAGCACTGCCACAATCAGCACTCGGAAAGTAGTGGACAGCAATTCTTCGGACTTTTCCAGCGAGTACGCTACATACAATTCGTAGTAACCCGAAGTCGGTATTTTGAGTTTGGTGCCGAGCAAAATTCCGGCCGCTGCGCCATCTTCCCGGGGAATTTCCACCGACTGCCACGCTATCTGCTCCCCCTCATTTACTAGTTCCCGCAGCTCCGGAGTAACTAGTGCTCGAACCTGGGTGGCGGTCGCCGTGGCATTTTCCCAAATTTGATTTTGGGTATCCTGCTCGGGGGAACGCACTAACGTGGCACCCATCAAACCATTAGCCGGGTCATAAAGTGAGCTGATGATCTGATCTGCCACCTGTTGTGCTTCCCCGATAGTCGGCGAACTGTAGGTGTTGAATCGCTCTTGGGCGATGCTGGCTTCGGAGTAGAACTGTTCGATCGCCAAATTTACGTTTTGCTCAAAAACAGCTCCGCGTAGCTGCCCGGCGATTACTGCACCAAAGAACGCAACTATCACTGCGCCGCCCATAATGATGGAAACTGTGGTGCGGAATAGCAGCGAAGTATGCCAATCTTCGCGGAATTGCCCTACTCGCTTTGTTACCTGAGCTCGAAAGCCACCCACCGCTTCTTCGGTTTTGCGATGAGCCCGCTCTCGGTTGCCGCGCTGGCTCACTGGGCTACGGCTCCAGCCCGGTATCCCACCCCACGCACGGTAAGTACAACTTGCGGATTTTCCGGATCAGTTTCCACTTTGGAGCGCAACCGCTGCACATGGACATTAACTAGCCGAGTATCTGCTGAATGCTTATAACCCCAGACCTGTTCCAAAAGTTCTTCACGTGAAAATACTTGGTATGGCTTGCTGGCAAGCACAGTGAGGATGTCAAATTCGAGCGGGGTAAGGTGAATTAGCTCGGTACCACGGCGAACTTCATGAGCTCCCAGATCTATCGAAACATCAGCTATTTGCAGCACTTCAGGTTCGGGTTCTTGACGGCGCAACCGGGCCCGCACCCGAGCTAGCAGCACCGAGTTCTCAAAGGGTTTGGTGACGTAGTCATCTGCCCCGGCTTCCAGCCCAGCAATAACATCGACCGAATCCGTTTTGGCGCTCATCATAATTATCGGCACATCGGATTCTTCGCGCAGTTTACGGCATACACTGACGCCGTCTTCTCCCGGGAGCATGATGTCTAGGAGCACCAGGTCAGGGCGCTCGGCACGGAAAAGCGGCAGCACCTTACTACCATTTGCACAAACCGATACTTCAAATCCCTCAGACTCCAGCAAAATTGCTACCATTTCGGAAATTCCGGGATCGTCATCAACTACCAGAATCCGCATCATTCACCCTTTCATCGCGACTCCCTCTAATCTACCGCACCGCACCCCCAATTTTGCTGGGCACACTTATATTTTGCTGCCACTGCACTGGAACTCAGAAACAAGCATTCTGCTTTTGCGCTGGTTATTAGATCTGTAGACTCGTACTGGGCAGCTTTTAGTATGCCAACAACTAAGGAGAGCACATGGCCGACGATCAGAACACTGCACACCCAGCACCGGATGCTCCACAGCACAACGAAAATCAGCCACCGTACGGCACGCCACCACAGCCGGCACAGCCGCCTTATGGGCAACAACCGCCCTACGGTCAGGAACAGCCCCATCACACTCCGGCTACTTATGGCCAGTACGGCGCTCAGATCCCCCAGGCAGCAGAACGCGTACCTGGATGGCGTACCGTGATCCCGATGCACCCGCTTTCGGTGGGCGAGACCTTGGATGCCGCCGTCCGCATTATTCGCTTCAACCCAGTAGCCTTTATCGTCTTCCCGTTGCTAGTAACTCTAGTTGTGGCGCTGGCACAGCTAATTGCCGGGCTAGCCGGCGGAGGGTTAGCTACTTCTTCCAATGCAGGCATGTCTGCCGGTGCGGTTTTAATTTCACTGCTGGCAACGCTAGTGGCCATTGCCGGCTCAATCATGATTGAGATGACTGGCACCCGAGTCACTTTGGTATCCGTACGCGGGCGTAAACTGGACCTAGCCCAGACTTTTGAAATCACTAAAGTGGGCCTGGCACGGTTTGCACTGCGCTTTATCGGACTAATGTTCTTAATGTTCCTAATGGTGTTAGCCCTGATAATTGTTGGGTTCTTGCTGGTAACCCTGTTTGTCTCCGCCGCCGGCACATTTGATGACTCCAATATCGGTGGCATGCTACTGCTAATTGTGGCTTTGGTGGCTTTGGGATTCGTTGCCTGGTGGTTCATCTTTGCCCGGCTCTCCGTTACCGTTCCGGTGATGGTCGGAGAAGACGTCGGCCCAATTGATGGCATGCGCCGGTCCTGGAATTTGACGCGCGGCTCCGTAGGATACCTGACTGGCTTGCTGCTGGTAACTATGGCAATTTTGGCAGCAATTGCTCTGGTCAGCTCAATTATTTTCGGCGGAATGGCCGCAGCGGCGTTTACCACGGAAAGCCAAGGCATGGGAATCGGCGCCCTGGTATTCACGCTGATTTGGTCCACCCTAATTTCAGTTTTCCTGACCCCGTTTATTGCAGCAGTCACCAATATGGCATATGTGAACCTGCGGATGCGGCGGGAAAACTTCCACCAACAGCTACTCTATGAAGCTGGGCAAAACCCCACTAACTACTAGGAATGTTATTTTGCTCTGCTCCGCTCACTCCCGATGCCGATACGGCGCGAGAGTGGGCGGAGCATGAGTTATCTAAAGGTAAATACAAAAACAACGATATTTTTGAGCGCTTCCTGGACTGGCTACTCGCACAGCTCACTGGGAAACAACCACAATTTGGAGACGGTATTCCGGTTGCCAAAATCCTGGTAGCAGCGGCACTGGTATTGCTAGTCTTACTGGTCACGCTTTATCTGGTACATCTATGGCGCGGCCGCCGCAGTGTGCGCCAGCGCCGAGCACGACACCCACTATTTGACGACGAACACACCGCAGCTGAACTATTTGCCGCAGCTGACGCCGCTACCGACGCCCGGATCGCCGTCATCGAACGCTACCGCGGGATTATTCGACTCCTGGATGAGCGTGAGTTACTGAATATTCATCCAGGGATGACGGCGCTGGAAGCCAGTACCGCCGCTAGCAGAATATTAGGTGCAGCTGACCTATTTGACCGCTGTGCCAATGCTTTTAACCGCGCCTACTATTCTGAGCTAGCAATAACGCCGGCGCATGCTGCCGCCATGGCGGAATTAGCCCGGCACTGCCAAAACGCCGTCGAAAAAATATCTCCTACCCCGGCAGTAGGTGGCAAATGAGTGCTGCTACTTCTCCACGGCGCGCCCGCAGATCAGCTGCCTGGGCAATAGTTTTCGCCCCATTGTTAGTGGCGCTAATAGTTTTAGCGCTGCTATTCACACAGCAAGAGGACATGCGGCCGTTATCTCCGCAATCCGCGCAGCCCGGAGGCGCCGGTGCACTCAGCACTATTCTGGAAGAACAAGGCGTAACAGTAACTATGGCAGCGACTCCCCAAGAAGCTGCCCAGATCGCAGAGCAGCACAGCACTGTGCTGCTCACTCCGCAGGCAACCGCATCAGATGAATCCATTGCGACACTGACTGAGTCAGCGGCAAAAGTTATCGTCACCGGAACCGACGCCGATTTTGCCGCCTGGGGATTTCCCGGCACCACCACATTGGCATTTATCGACACAATCAGCGCTGTGGAATGCGCTAACCCTAACGCTCTAGCAGCCGCACAAATTGGACCGATTGATTCCCTCTATCTCCCGGCTACTGATTTTTTCAAAGATTCACCTGACTCAAACACAACTGATCTGACCGATACTTGTTTTGCAGCTGACTTCGGAGCAGCGTGGGGGCGCAGTGCCGAATATCAGAATGTAGTGCTGCTGCCCGATCCCCAGTTTCTCAGTAACCAGCACCTAGCCAAATATGGAAATGCGGCCTTTGCCGTGCGAGAACTCGGCAGCACGCCACAATTAATTTGGGTAATTGGTCAGGACCGGCCCGAATTTTCTGGGCAGCACGACACGGTATATACCGACTGGATGGTGCGGCTCTTCTGGGGCTTACTGGGAACTATTGCCGTATACGCTATCTACCGCGGCCGCCGCTTCGGGCCGCTAGTTGCCGAACCAATGCCAGTTAACGTGCCACTTTCCGAAGCTGATACTGGACGCGCCCAACTCTACGAGCGTGCCAATGATCCGGCATATCTGGCAGATTTGTTACGGGCGAGCACACTGGCGAAAATTGGCCCCAAACTCGGCTTACCACAGCGCAGCTCAGCGGACGACGTCGTAAATACCCTGCGCAGCGGCAGCAAAAAATCTGCTGCCGAATTGAGTGAAATACTGTACCGACGTCAAATCACTAATAAAAATCAGTTGGCTGAACTTACTATCCAGTTAGAAAACCTAGAAAGGGAGTTCGATGTCCGATAATTACGCATCTGAGGCAATGCCAGAAGCGGTTAGCAATCCGCAGTGGGCTGCTTTCCAAAATTTGCGGGCGGAGATTGCCAAAGCGGTAGTTGGGCAAGACGCCGCAGTGACTGGGCTGCTTATTGGCTTGCTGTGTGACGGGCACGTGCTATTAGAGGGGGTACCCGGCACTGCTAAAACTCTATTGGTGCGGGCACTGGCAGCGGCGCTTAACCTGGACAACAAGCGGGTACAGTTCACTCCCGATCTAATGCCGGGCGATCTAACTGGCTCGCTGATATATAACTCCAGTAGCAGCGAATTTACTTTCCGCCCCGGGCCGGTATTCACCAACCTGCTGCTGGCGGACGAAATAAACCGCACCCCGCCAAAAACCCAAGCCGCACTATTAGAAGCGATGAGCGAGCACCGGGTATCGGTAGACGGCGCCCAGCGGGAACTCCCAGAGCCATTCTTAGTTGTTGCTACCCAAAATCCGGTGGAATACGAGGGGACCTACGCCCTCCCCGAAGCCCAGCTAGATCGATTCTTATTGAAGATGACCATGGATTTACCATCCCGAGAAGTGGAATACGAAGTACTGCGCCGCCACGCCACTACATTTGACCCCACTGACCTGGCAAGTGCAGAGATTACCCCAGTAGCTGATGCCCAAACTGTATTGGCGGCACGCCAGCAAGTAGCTAGGATCGCTGCTCATGCGGAAGTACTGCACTACATAGTGGAACTAGTGCAGGCCACTCGGCAAGCGCCCGCCGTGGAACTAGGGGTCTCACCGCGCGGAGCAGTGGCTCTGCTTTACACTGCTCGCGCCTGGGCTTGGTTAAGTGGCCGTAACTTCATCACCCCAGATGATGTAAAGTCGCTAGCGGTACCCACTTTGGCACACCGCATCAAGTTGCGCTCCGAAGCCGAATTAGACGGCGTAAAAGTCACTACCGCAATAGAGAATATTTTGCAGACTGTGGCGGTACCACGCTGATGTTTCTCCGCCGTGGAGCCCTAATCGCCGCTAGCTTTTCAATAGTAGCGGCACTTTTCGGCGCCCGAATATTACTGCTCTTTTGGCTGGTGTGGGCGGCAGTAATTGCGCTAGACGCTGCGTTAGCGAGCTCGCCAAAGCTAATCACGGTAACTCGCAGTGGGCAAAATTCCACCCGAGTCGGCGAGCCAGTATCCCAAGAACTACACCTACACAATCAAAGCCGGCGCACGATTCGCGGACGGATCAGAGATGCCTGGCCGCCGTCTACTGGGGTCTTACCAGACCGGCACAGTTTCCAATTAGCCGGCGGCAGCAGCGTAGCTTTCCCCGTACAATGTGTGCCCACCCGGCGCGGTACCCGCCGCTCAGCGGCAGTCACTGTTCGCACCTACGGCCCACTGCAGCTAGCCGGACGGCAAGCCACTTGGGATACCGATTGGACGATCCAAGTGCTGCCGCCATTCTTAGCCCGGCGCTATTTGCCGGCGCAAATCCAGCGACTGCGCGAATTAGCTGGCCGTTCGTTATTACTGGTGCGCGGCGCGGCCGGCACTGAATTTGACTCGCTACGCGAATACGTAGCGGGTGACGACGTCCGCAATATCGACTGGCGCGCCACCGCCCGCCTAGGGGAGACTGTAGTGCGCACTTGGCGTCCCGAACGCGACCGACAAATAATTATTTTGCTGGACTGCGGACGCGGCGGCGCAGTGCGGATTGCAGATGCCCCTGCGTTCGATGCTTTTATTGAAAGTGGTCTGTTACTGGGGGCAGTAGCTGACCGCGCTGGAGATCGAGTTACCACTCTGGCGGTTTCAGATACCGTACTAGCCCGAGTAACTGGAGCGCGCGGGGCGCAGCTTATGCACCAGACGGCGACTGCCCTGGCGGAAGTAGAACCTACCTTAGCTGCCACTGACTGGACTACCGCTTTACAAACCATTGCTGCGTTGACCACGCATCCGGCGCTGGTAGTTATTCTGACAACTATCGGACCAGGAACTATCCCCTCGGGTTTGCTTGAGGTGGTAGCCCAGCTCCGCCGCCGGCATACCGTACTGGTAGCCAGTGCTCAGGCAGCTGATCCTGCTCCGAGCGCAGATATTTTCGCAGCTGCAGCAGCAGCCCGCACTCAGCTCACCGGGCAAGGAACTGCGCGAGAAATTGCTGCTGCCGGTGCCCGCACTATTTCAGCGAATCCGACCGAGCTCCCCGCTGTAGTTACCGATGCCTATCTAGAGCTGAAAGCGCGCGGAATGTAACTACGCAGCGTAGGAAATAGTGAATCCCACTGGATCGGCGTCTGCACTAGTGGTACCTGCGCGGCGGGCAAAGAAAACTACCCAGACCCAAAACGCTAACCAAACCGCTGCCCCAATCACTATTTTCAGCCACCAAGGCAATACTGACGGCGTTACGAAACCTTCTAGCAGCCCAGATACTGCTAATACGCCAACTAAGCCCACTGCCACCAACACCACCTGGCGGCCCTCAGCAGCTACTGCACTAAACCGAGGGAGATTTCCTGGCACCAAGGCCACCCAGAACAGTCGAAAACCCGCGGCAGCGGCAATGAAAATCGCAGTCAATTCCAAGATGCCGTGCGGCAAAATCAGCGCAAAAAATTCTCCCAGCCCGCCGAAATGATTCATAACTGCTCCGGCTTGTCCCACACCCACTGCATTAACTAGCAGCACCACGGCAGGATAAACTCCAGTGATGCCTCCGCCGATCATTTGAACTGCGATCCAAGCATTATTGGTCCAAACTAAAACCGCAAAATCAGAGTGACCGTGTTCGGTGTAATAACTGGCAAACGCACTATTGGCATATTCTTCGAGCGTGGGGAGCGAACCCAGCTCAGTTATCATTTGCGGGTTGGCGGCATAGGTAAGGAGTACAGTCGCAAAAACCGCAATAAATACCCCCGCTGTGGCAGCAGTCCACCAGCGCACCCGATAGAACGCTACTGGTAAGGTACGCACAAAAAACTGGGCTACCCGCCGCCAACTGGTGCGCCGAGCTGCAGTGAGCCGAGTGCGCGCACTGGCCACCACTGCAGAAAGATATAGGGTGAGATCGGCGTCAGGTGCTTGAGTGCGCAAGGTAGCCAGATGAGAGGCAGCCTCCTGGTAGAGTCGCACAAATTCATCTACTTCGGCGCCAGAAAGCCTCCGCTGCCGCGTTAGTTTCTGCAAGCGCTCCCATTGCGCCTGGTGTACTTTAGCAAAGGCTCTGGATTCCACATCCCTAACTTTGCCATATGCGGTTGCGCGAGCGAAATGCTGGCATTAGCTAGTCAAGCTATGCTTTAGGGGTGCAGATGACTGAAGCGCAGCGGCTCCAAGCCGCTGGAATGTTGGGTGATGAAGTGGTCACCGGGGAAGCAGTTGCGCTTGACCTACCGGCGGCTGGATTTCTCTCGCGTATTCTGGGGGCAATTATTGACTACGCCATTTTTGCCCTGGCAATGCTGGCTGTTTTATCCCTGATAAAACCAGAAAAACTAACTGAACCCCAATATCAGGCCCTGACGGTTTTAGTAGTGGCACTATTTAGTTGGCTACTGCCGACATTCACCACCGCATTAACTCGCGGTGCCACACTGGGCAAACTTGCTACCGGCACAAGATTAGTGCGGTTTGACGGTGGAGCCGTAAATTTTCGGCAGTGCTTGACTCGCGCCACAGTGGGGCTATTTGAAATTTGGCTGACCTTAGGTGTTGTGGCTTTGCTAAGCGCAATGATTTCGCGACGCGGGCAACGGCTGGGCGATATGGCTGCCGGCACCTATGCCGTCCGCTGGCCCAAAAGGCGCAGTTGGGAACTAGATTTACAGCTGCCGCCACAACTAGCAACTTGGGCGCAAACTGCGCAGGTACGCCCCATGCCATCCGGCCTGCTGCTGAATATCAAAGACTACCTGGCCAATCTTGAACTGCTAACTGCAGAAGCAGCTGATGGTCAAGGGCGCATACTGGCGGCTGCCACTGAAAGCTACGTTTCCCCGCCGCCGCCCTGGGGCACGCCAGCACCAGATTTTTTGGCTGCGGCGTTAATAAAAGTCCATGAGGTGGAGTTTTCCCGCCGCAGCAGGCAGTACGCCCAACAACAGCGGGCAATTGCTGGGGCAAACCGGCTCCCCTATGCAGTAGCGGAGCGCCAGCAGTAGCGGTGGGGCTAGTTATTCGCTGCGTCGTCGTCAGCGGCGCCGCCTTCGATAACTGAAAATTTTGGCCGCGCATGAGGCGGTGCTGATTTGGGTTGCACCCGCCGCACTTCGCGTTTCGCTGGCTCCGGCGGCGGTACTTCTTTGCGCGAAGTTTCTCGGATTGCATTTGCGAGCGCCATCAGGTCATCTGAAGACGGCGGAGCTGGCTCAAATTCAGTCACTAATTTCACCATTTGCCACCCCACCGGCACCGTAATTGAATGCGCATGATCCATGCACAAGTCAAATGCTCCCGCCAGCGGAGTTGGCGAAAGGGGACCAATAACTGCAGTTGCTTCGCTGTAGTTGTAGGTCATGGTGGCAACCGCTGGCTCATGGCAGCGGGTGCGCGAACATTGCCGGATAGGATTCACGTTCTTAACTCTAACCCGCGACACAGTCTTTTGCGTATCTGCTTGGCACCGTGGCGCATCTCTAACCCCGCACAGGTAGAATTTTCGATATGAACATTTTTCCGTCCCGAGCACAGGCCCCGCGCCGAGACCGGCACGGGCGCGGGCTGCGGGGGCCGATTATCCCCATGGGTATGCCAGCCTGGCGGACACGTTCAGATAAGTTTGACGACATTATCACTTGGGAAATTCTCCAGTACCGCGAGCACCTCGGCGAGCGCTTAGATCGCTATGACGTGGGGGTATTAGATGTCCCTACTCATGATCCTGCTCCTTGGGAAGACGGCGTTCCCCTGGCACGTTTTTTCCCATTTGAGCGCCCGGCGCGGATCCACGGCCGCCTAATCTTCTACCGCATGCCGATACTGCAAGCAGCACAACGTGACCCGTACCCCCGGCAAGTAGTCCATGAAATCGTGACTAATCAGCTTGCCACTGTTTTAGGGGTATCACCCGAAGATATTGATTTCTTTGGTATGCGCTAGTTGCGCACTACTACTGGAACTTGCAAATCTTCTGCTGGACTAGCTGTAATCGGTACCCAGGCAGCAGATTCTCCCGCTGCCAGCTTTGAACTCAGCGACACTGCGGCCCAGACCGGATGGTCAGCTACTACTGTCACATAGTGTGCCGCTGCGGGCAGTGCTATTCCGCTGCTGGAATCTGCCACTGTAACTTCACCACTAGCTACTTCATTGGCAGCTGCGTCATAGGCTGTCCAGCTAGCTTTACCGGTACCAGAGATAACTAGTTCGCCGTCGGCAGCTCCAAAAGCTGCCATACCGCGGGTAATCTGTGGCTGAGCACTGAGCCAAGCCACATCAGTACCGTGGTCTGGCATCGTGCGCCGCACTGCCACACCGGCAGTAACCTCGCCGTCCGCCTCCACTCGCACCGCATAGGCTCCAGGTTTCAACCCATCCAGATTCATATCGATCACGCTGCCTGGCGCCACCTCGATTTTCCCGCCCCCGCTCAGGGCGCGAGTGCCGTCTTCAGCTACCACGGAAATGTCCACGGTGCGGATGTCAGCTGCGGGATTAACAATTCGCAAGGTTACTTGAGTGAGGTAGTCAGCTAGTTCAGATTCTACGGTTTGTGGCGTGTCATCAGTGAGGTCAACTGAAGTGCGCTCCGTAGTAGCTGCCGGAATTACCAAACCCGGAATAACTACCTTGCGGGCAAACTGTGCCGGGGTAATAAATGAGACTCCGGCTGGAGTGTAGCCCTCCAATACTGCCGATTCCAGGGCAGCGCCAAACAGGCCAGTTTTAGCACTGACATTGATTGCGATCACGTCATCCGCACCGAGAGCCCCATCCAGTTTCACTTCTTGCAGCTTTCCTGGAGTTAGGTTCACCGTGGCGCGCGTGCTCAGTTTTTGCGGTCCCAGCGAGGAGTATGCCGAAATCTCAACCTGCACTACATTAGCGGTCGGGTTGAGCAGTACTAGCCGGTTAGAAGCGCCGAGAGCTGCAGAAGATCCCACTAGCCAGGCACTGCGAGTAGGCCACATACAGGGATTAACTGCCAACCCGCGCAGGTCGCCTGCACCAGCCTGGTGGATGCTGGAACCCGCTAGCAGTCCGGCAGCGGCGTCGTCCCCAGTAATACTCAGCACGCCCTGTAGCTGTGGCATGCCCAAACCACTTTGGGAATATGCTGCAGCTGGCAGCACTTTGGAAAAATCTATTCGCCCTGGTCCAACCCAAGTGGCGTTGATATCTGCTGAGCTTGCTGGGGCATCTAGGCTGGTAACTCGCAGCGCTAACGCTCCAGCTGAGCCGGTAATAGCTTCGTCTACGTCTTCTACTGAGATACCCTGCGCAATCGCGCGCGAGAATCCGCCAGTACACACCAACTGCGCCGATCGGGATTCTGCCATTATTGGATCGGGCGGCAGGTCAGCGTATTCAACTGTTGCTTCCCGCAGGAACAGGTAACCGATGCCTATGCCGACGCCGAGCATCGCCACCGCAGTTATCAGCGCTACTAAGGTTTTGCTGGTGTAACGCAGCGCCCGCCGAGTTTTAGAAGGCTTAGCAGTTGGCGAGTCTTCCGGATCAACTGATTCCGGCTCACTTTCCAGTTCTAGTTCAACTGGTTCTGGTTCGCTTTCCGGTTCCGTAGCCAGCTCCTGCGGAATAAATTCTTCCGGGATGCCTCCAGCGAATAGTGGATCGTCATCAGGCGGATTCACTTACTCCACGCTCCTTCGGGACTGCGCTACTGGCAGCGCCACGATCAACGAAACTAGATATCCCAGCAACTGCAACCAGTTCAGATAAGCAATCGGATTTGTATACGAGACTTCAATGGGGCCAGTGATACCGCGTGGAACATCCCAAGCTTGTGCCCAACCGTCGCCAGTTGCGGTCAGTTTCGTATCACCAATCTGGGCCTGCCAGCCCGCATCGCGCCGTTCTGCCAGTTGCAAGGTGCCCGCGCCTTGGCTCCAAGTATCGCCGTTCTGCACCGGAGCGTAGTTACCATCAGCGGAGATCGCCCACAGCTCGGCGGCGGCAACTCGCCAAAATGCGCCGGCTTCGTTTTCAGTTATGTACTCCATACCTGGGACCGTGCCCAGGTATGCAGCGAAGTCATCGCGCTTCGAACTAGTATCTGGCGGAAGCAAGACTACTGAGACGGCGTGCTCACCCAGTTCTTGCGCTGCTTGCGTAGATGCAGTGGTGAGGTCAGCAACGGTAGTAGCCAAATGCCGATGCGCTAAATCGGCATGTTGGCCGTCACTCGCGGCTTGGCTCTGCGCCAGTTCCTGCAAGGACCGCAGCATCGGATACTCGTGGATCTGAGCTCCGGGACCGCGCCACAGTTCGGCCAATATGCCGCTGTGCTCTGGATTTAACGCCAGTACCCGCAAACCATTGCGTTGTTGTTCGTGCCCGATAGCTGGTAGCGGATCACCAGCTGGGTGCACAGTGCTGGCTTCAGTCAGTTGAATATGTGCCCATTGGGCAGCGCCACCAACTAGGGCCAGTGGCAACAGCACCATTGCCAAACCGCCCAATAGCAAAGTGACGCCGAAGCCACGAGCGTTGATAGCAGTGCGGAGCCCATAGGAGCCGTGCCCGATAGCGCCAACCAATCCCAACCACATTACCGACAGCCCGATACCAGCCCAGGCTGGGGTCACTTCATACCCAGCTGGAGTTGCCACCAGACCCACCGGGATCTTGGTAGCAATTAGGGCAAGACCGAAGCCGAGCAGTGCAATCGCCCACCAAATGCGGATACGCCACATCCGGGTATGCCGCAACAGTGCCAGTACGGCACACAACAGTACCGCTCCAGCCATTGCAAATAGCGCCCAATCCCAATTGGGTACTGTGCTGAACTCCCGGGTAAAGAAGAGTTGGAAAATATCTAGGGCTGTGCGTGGGCCGGACACCGGCGTCAGCGGAGTAGCGAAGAAGAAATTGTAGCTACGAGCAAAGGGCAGCACCGGTGCCATTAACGCCAGCGCCGGCACCGGGAGCCAAAGCCAACGCCAGCGCTTTCCGCGCTGCACTATCAGCCCGATAACTGCCACCAATAACAGCACCGGGAGGAAAATAGGTGCTGCGGTAGTTAATAGCCCGCCTAGCAGGGCGGCTAGTCCAAGATAGGACAGCGACCCCCGCCAGGCGCCTATGATCGCATAACCGGCAAGCGGTAAATAGATATGGGCAGCGATTCCGGCCAATTGCCCCTGAGCCAAGGCAGACAGTAACGATGGCGACAGGGCCCATACCGCACCGAGCACCATACGAGTAACCCAAGATTGGGTCATACGCCCGGCGAAGATGTAGCCAGCTACGGCGGCGGCAGGTATTGCCAGGTAATACAAAATTGTGACCAGCGTACCCAAGTTGAGCCCAAACGGGGCACCCAACAGTAATGCTGGGAACCAGGTAACCACGAGCGGATCCACCGCAAGCGGATAGCCATCGCCAGCTGGCAGCCAGCCTGTGCGGAGAATATCCCAGAGCCCGCCAGCCGTCAGCGCGTCATTGGCAAGTTGCCCGCCAGCCAGCACCCCCTGCGAGAGGTGCTGCAAGTTAAAGATTAGGCTCAACACGGCAGCGAACACAGCAGTGAGCGCTAATCCGCGCCGAGTGTGCCGCCGCAAATCCGCTTGAGCTTTGATAACCAACGGATCGGGGCGGGTGGCGAGCATATAGTTCTCTTGTTGAGTGCGCTGTGACTCCCGCTGGGCGGCACGCACATCAGCCGCAGTATCTTCCAAGTCGCGCAGTGCGCGCGCTGGAACTTGATTTACCTTGGCAATCGCGGCGCGACCATCTGCCACGCTGCTGCGCATAGCGATGACTCCCAGCCCCGCCTGAATCTCCGCCTGCGCCAAGCTGGACTGTTTCATCAGAATCCGCGCCAGCGACCGCGGCAATGCTGCTAGCACATAGCCGATCGTCAGCAAGGTCAGCATCCCGGCAGGTGCCGCCAATAGCGCATTGTAAATCTGCGCAATGCGCCGCTGAGCAAAAGAATCTTCTGGTTCGGCGCCTAAACTAGCCCGGGCGTGATAGACCAAGGCGTCAGTTTGCACCAATACCCGGTATCCGGCATGGCGTAGCCGGCGAGAGAATTCTAGCCCGTCGCCAAATGGGCCCAGCGCCGGATCTAGCCCGCCAAGTTTACGATAAGCGGACATCCGCACCAGCATTCCAGCGGTTCCCACAGCGAGCACATCTGAGCGGGCATCTAATTGCCCCTGGTCACGTTCGTCTTGTTCAATTTCTGGCACGCGGCGGGCAGTTCGAGTAGCTCGGATACCCACTTCGAGTAGTTCGCGTGGTTCTGCGGCAGCGGGATCTGCCCAACCCACCTGTTTTGGCCCAACTGCGCCAATTCGAGCCGAAGATTCCGCCCGGCGCAGCAGCCGATCCAGGGCATGCGCTCCCGGGGCACTGTCCGCATGCAAAATCCACAGCCATTCGGCGTCTGCAGCAGGGGCAGACGGCGTAGCCGCCAGCTCATTGCCTGGGGCATTGCTCTCCCCGGTATCTGGCTGGGCGCCGTATTTCCCCAGTGCAGCCTGCAGTGCGGTAGCTAAGTTTTTTTGCGCCCCGACCTCAACTATCTGGGCACGGGCGTGCTGGGCTAGCTGCGTTATTTGGTCACTTAGCTCAGCTTTTTCGGGCACCGCCAAAATAAGCTGATTGGGCTGCAAAATCTGTGCTGCCAATGCGGTGAGGGTACGCGGCAAATACTCCAAATCGTATTCTTGCGCCACTACTACAGCGGTGACTGAAGCACGAATGACCTCGCTTATTGGCATGGTCATCTCAATAGTTTCGGTCTTATATTCAGTCACGTGGTATCTAGTTCCTAACGAAAGCCGCCGCGTGCCACCTTGCGTTCCCGCGCCATGCGCTTCCGGTCGTTGTCTGACATGCCACCCCAAATCCCGTGGCGAATATCGTTGGAAACCGCATACTCCAAACACTCCGCACGCACGCTGCAGTTCTTGCAGATAGAGGTGGCGGGAGCAGTAGAGCCGCCCTTTTCCGGATAGAAAATATCGGGATCAGTTTGGGCACATAGGGCATCTTCCATCCAGCTGCGCCCGGCGGTGAACTGCTTTTCGTATCCCAGATCAAAAATACCGCTCATCATTTGCTGAGCGTTTTGCATGCTGGTTGAATTTTCGGTCCGCGGATCAGCGGCACGGCGCGTATCTTCTGGCGCGTTATCCCACATCGGTGGACCTCCATTCGTTATTGCTAAGTAAATTACACGCGTGTCATACACCTAAAGTCAAGGCGATAAGGCAAACTGCTCCCTTTCATCGGCGTGCCTGGCTCGCGCGTCGTTATTTTCTTTATATTTCCCACTTTCCCGACATATCCGGCACAAAGTGCAGGAGAAAAAGCTTTGTGACACGATATAGCTGGATAACCAAAATCCTGGCGCTGCACCCGCAAGAAAATGCAACGCTACCCCGGAAAATGAACGGCTCGGCCATGAATCTGAAACTTCCTGCCACCCAATTAGCCGATATTGCACAAGAGGCTGCGTTAAATGTTGGCCCCTACCTGCTAAATGCTTTCGCCAACCCCGGCCCAGTCTCCTATAAACAAGATTTTCACGACATCGTTACCGTGCATGACAAAGAGGCAGAGCACCGTATTCGGGAGATCTTATTTGCCGCTGTACCGGGTTCAGTAATTCTGGGCGAGGAAGAGGGGCGAGTTATTGACGCGGCAGGCGCGCCGGCGGCGCCAGATAACACAGTTATGTGGCTGGTGGACCCGATTGACGGCACCTCAAATTTTGCCTCTGGTCTGCCAATGTGGTGCATTTCTATTGCTGCCGTACAAGACGGCGACGTAGTTGCGGGCGTGGTGTACCAACCTACCGCTGAGCTGCTGTGGCGGGCGGATGACGCCGGTGCCACTCTAAACGGAGAACCGATCCAGGTAGCCACCACAATGCCGGTGCGAGAATCAATTATTGTGGTGGATTTCCCCTATGACCGCGTGGATGACTACGCCGGGTCGTGCGCGGGATATCAGAAGATGCTGTCCGCTGCGAAATCGATGCGCCGTCACGGTTCTACTGCACTGAATTTGGCACAAACTGCGCAAGGGCTATACGTGGGGACTATGGGAATGGGAACTAAGCCGTGGGATATCGGAGCAGGTATTGCTTTAGTGCGCGCTGCTGGGGGCAAATTCGTGGCTGTTACCGATGACCGCGAGCGCACTGAAGATCGCGCCTTTGCCCACGCCACCTACTATGCTTGCGCCAATGATGAAGCAGCAGCGCTGTTCAATAGTGTTATCGATGCGGTTACCCCGCAGCAATTGACGCACAACTACTTTGGTTGGTAGTCCCGCTTTTCGCCAGGGAACCGCCAATTGCAGCGGTTAGCGCAACTGCAAAGCCAGCTGCGGCATAATGTAGCCATGCGCGGAATTATTTTGGCCGGTGGATCCGGCACTCGTCTCCACCCCATCACCATGGGAATCTCCAAACAGTTGGTACCGGTTTATGACAAGCCGATGATCTACTACCCGATGAGCACGCTGATGCTCGCCGGGATTCAGGACATCCTGGTCATCACCACTCCGCATGACGCCCCGCAGTTCCATCGCCTACTGGGAGATGGCTCGCAGCTGGGAGTGAACCTCTCTTTCACCGTACAAGAAGTACCCAATGGGTTAGCCCAAGCGTTTGTACTGGGCGCGGAGCATATCGGCAATGAGCCGGCCGCACTGGTGTTGGGTGATAACATCTTCTACGGACCGGGGATGGGCACTAAGCTGCGTAGGCACACTGATCCAGACGGCGGCGCCGTCTTCGCTTACCACGTACACGACCCGGAGCGTTACGGGGTAGTGGAATTTGATGAAAATTACCGGGCAATTTCTATCGAAGAAAAACCTGCCCAACCCAAGTCAAACTATGCAGTACCCGGCCTGTATTTTTACGATAACGACGTCGTAGAGATCGCCAAGAACCTGCAGCCCTCTGCACGCGGGGAATACGAAATTACCGATGTGAACAAGGTTTACTTGGAAGCCGGTAAGTTGGCAGTAGAGGTACTCCCCCGCGGAACTGCGTGGCTGGACACTGGCACTTTCGACTCCCTCGCTGATGCCACCGCGTTTGTACGAACCATTGAGGCACGGCAAGGCTTGAAGATTGGCTGCCCCGAAGAAATCGCATGGCGGATGGGATTCTTGACCGATGCCGAACTCGCAGAACGCGCCGAACCGCTAGTTAAATCTGGATACGGCGAATACCTACTGCGGATGCTAGCGCAGGGTAAATAGGAGATTACCGGCAAAGCATAAGCAGCCTGCAGACTTATAACAGTAGGCAGCTGCTAGATGTAGACATCCTCCCCCTACCCGAGGTCAGCTAGCACGGTAGGTGCTGCTACTTCCCAGCGTTCTTTCCAGTCCCCAATTGGCGTTACACCTATCTGCTCCAAGGCATCGTGCCCCAGTACGGAATAATGTGGGCGCGGGGCTGGGCGATTAAATGCCGCAGCAGTAGTCTCTCCGACTATTGCCGGGTCTTTGCCGTAGGACTTGATGATCTCTTTAGTAAATTCAAACCAGTTAGCTTTCCCAGCAGCAGTGCCGTGGTATATACCAGACGGCGCATCGGCTTTGACGAGCCGGTAAATAAGATCAGCTAGGTCTACCGTCCAGGTAGGCTGACCAAATTCGTCAGTAACCACCGAAAGTGTGGGATGGGTGTCGGATAGCTTAGCCATCGTCTTTGGGAAGCATTTGCCATGTGCTCCGTAGAGCCAGGCAGTACGCACAATTAGGTAATCATCTGTTTCGCACCGAATTGCCCATTCGCCGGCTGCTTTGGTGCGCCCATAAGCCCCTTTGGGCGCCATGGCCGCATTTTCTGCGTACGGAGTATCAGCGTCACCGGAAAATACGTAGTCAGTGGAAATGTGCACTAAGCGGGCATTAATTTCCCGGGTGCGTCGGGCCAGCAACTGCGGGCCAGTAGCGTTTACTGTGAACGCTACATTCTCCTGTTCTTCAGCCGGATCAACCGCAGTGAATGCCGCACAGTTGACCACTACGTCAGCCACAGCCAAGGCGCTATTTAGGGAATCCTCGCTGGTAATATCGATTTCTGGCACATCGAGTGCGCGAACCGCTTCACCCCGATTTCGCAACATATTAACTAGATCGGTACCGAGCATCCCGTTAGCACCAATAATTACCCACTGCATCTATTACTCCTCTACCAATAGATCTCCATGCAGCATAAACTACTGCACACAATGCTAATCCGTATCTGTCGCTGGTACACCAACCTCCAACAATCGGAATTCAAAGGCAAACCAATAAAGTGGTTACGCTGGAAATTGGTGCCGCTAAGCAGTATGTCGAGCTAAAGGTAATGGTGATATCTGTGGCAGTAGTATGCCACTACTCACCTGTACCCCAAAATTAACTATAAGACTAGTTATATTGGGTAGCCTGTATAAAGAAAATAATTCGAAATAAGAAAGCCACTATGCATAGTTCAGAGTCGGAAAATATGCTTGATATGACAGCATCCTCTGCCCCTGAAGACCCACTGTCTGTGAAAATTTCTTCGTGGAAAACATCTACGATAAATCTATTACGCTTGGTTGGCATTCCACTTGCCCTACTAATAACCTTGCTAACTTGGACAGTTTCCACTGCACCGTACGGCGAACCGGATGCCCCGTATCATCTGTCCTCCATCTACTGTGCCCACGGAAATTGGGAAGGTGTCTGTGAGGAGGTAGCAGATCCAACCCAGCGGTTAATCCGCACCGATGCTGCTACTGCTGTCTGTTATAAGCAGGATTCTGGAAAATCTGCCGCCTGTCTTGAAGATTATTACAACCGCAGCAGTCAGAAAGTTACCCACTTAGGAAATTTCCATGGGAACTATCCAGAGATATACTTTAAAACTGCCCGACTAGTGGTGGGACACAATACCGAATTAAATTTTATTGCTGTTCGCACACTTAATTCTGTGCTAGTAACTCTTATAACTGCGGCAATTATCGCCTTGGCCGCTCCCCAGCGGCGTAGCCCCATCTGGCTAGCACTGGCAGTAACAATGGTCCCTTTAGGAATTTCAACTATCGCCTCTATTAACCCAAGCTCTTGGGCAATCTTTAGCCCAGCACTAGTATTCGTCGCGGTAGCAAGTAGTTTTGAACGCACTGGCTGGCGACGCTGGACATTATGCGTTCTAGCAGGATTTTCCTTTTTAATGGCGGCAGGATCCCGTGCCGATGCTAGTATTTATGCAGCTTTAGCGCTGCTGGCTGCTCTATTCTTAAAAACAAAGTTTACTCGCAAAATGATGGCACCACTTACAGCCGGGATACTGATATCAGTCGGAGCTGTAGTATTACTCGTAGTTAAAGGCAGAGCTGGCTATGTTGACCCAGGCGCTTTCGTTAAGCTAATTACCTCGTCATTGCAAGGCAGCAGCAATATTTTCGGGAATCTGCAGAATGTGGCTCATATTTGGTCTGGCATTTTTGGCACTTGGGGTCTGGGTTGGTTCGATGTTCCTATCCCGCACAATGTGCCTTATTTTGGTCTATTTGCTTTCGCTGCAGTTATGTTCATAGGGCTGTCCAAAATGTCAGTACGCAGCACCATACTTGTGGCAGTAATTGCTGCCGTACTGGTAGTCTTGCCAATTTTCACTTTGCACCAACGACAATTGCCAGTAGGGGCTTTTGTACAGCCGCGCTATATGCTGCCATTACTAGTACTGCTGGCAGTGGTTATTATTTGGAACTGGGACAACCACCCACTCAGTCGCCCACAAAAATTTATACTGGGTACTTTCCTATCCGGTGCTAATGCAATCTCTCTATATGCAGTAATAGTGCGCTACCGTATCGGTTTATCTGGCACGATTACTGATAAGTGGTGGTCAAACTACGCTCCTACACCGGCAGTTACTCTGGCTATAAGTGCCTTATTCTTCACCTTGTTCATAGTAGGGATTTTGACTTGGCCCCCGCTGTCCAATCCACAACTAACTACTACTGCAGGAATCACCCAAGACAACGACGCAGAAATGCCCAGCCCTGCCGCATAGTCGCTCCAACACCTTCCCTGCGCACTGCACTACCACCACGGCGCAGCAGCTCTCCTAGTTGTGCACTAGTTTCAACTAGTTTCCCACGGGGCAAACCGTAACGTTCCACTACAGCTGCATATCTCACCTGAGATTGATCGTCATAAACTGGTATAAATTCACTCGTCACTTTGTGCCCAGAACGCGCTACCTGCAACCAGGCAGCTTGCAAAATACTTTGGTAACGCCGCCCTTGCATCTCAGGTGAATAGTGAAACATAGCGGCACGCAGTGCCTGCCGCCCCATTCGGTACCGTAACTGTGGCTCCAGTACTAACTGAGTTATCTTTGCCTGCCACTCTGCTGTGGTACTGGCAAGGAATCCAGTCTCTCCATCAACAATTGCCGCACGGAACGGTCCCGTATCGGACGCGACAGTGGGAGTGCTCACTAACGCAGATTCCAACCACTTAATCGCTGATTTTGCTTCGTTGAAAATTGTGTCAGTCAATGGCGCCAAGCAAATATCTACTTCCCGCAATAACTCTGGCAACTGATACCAGGGCACAAATGGCAGTCGTTTTATCCGATCAGCATAGGGCCTCAGACGTTCCCCGTATTCCACATGTCCACCCAGCCATAGTTCTACGGGATGGCTGGCCATAACCTGCGCTACGGCGTCTTCCACCGCGGTCCAGTCAGCATCGTGGGTATCAGTCCCAGAGAAATATCCAATACGAATTGGTCCCGCAGTACGTTGCCGGGCACGCGCTCGCTGGGAAATTTGGGCGAGCAAACTCCCCACCCCATTGGGATATCCAGTGGCTGGCACACCGAGCAGTTGGTGTCCCATTTCAGTAATCACCGAAGTGGACCCAATGAAATAATCACAGGCTTCCAGAATGGTGCGGTAACGCTGTACCCCCCGTAGCCACAATTCCCGCTCTGCATCCGACAACCGTGTTAGGTTATCCAGAGAATCCACTATTTCTGGTACGAAAATTAGATCATCTACGTCACCGAGGATTGGGATAACGCGTTCTTCTGCTTTTATCCGCTCGATTATGCCCAACACCTGTGCCGTGGCCGGAACTCGATAGAAAACTACGGCATCGGCACGCCGCGCCAATGCCAGTAGCTTCGGATCTCGATAGTTGACTATTTTAGTTTTAACACCACGCAATCGCAGCGCTTCAGCTGGCAAATGAGCCCGATATCTTGCTGGGGCCCCCTGAATACCTATCACGAATAGCACGCGGTTTATTACTGTTTCAACACCCAATTCCAGAGTCTGGGTGCTAGCTTCATCTTCAGGCACCGCGGCAATTACCTCTTGATAATGTCCGATAACATCATCGATTTGGGATGTAACAGTGACTAGCGGAAACGTCGAGCTTTGCCCAGTTAATGCGCTGCCATTTTCTGGAATAGCACATTCAGAAATTGCCTGCGCCAAAGCAGCGATATCCCCGGTACGGATGATACGACCATTGATACCGTCTGTTACTACTTCTTCGGGACCAAAAGAATCAGTGGCAATAACTGCCAGTCCGGCTTTTAGTGCTTCCCGCGTCAAAATAGACTGGGACTCTTTCATAAGTGACGGCAAGATCAAAATATCATGCTGTGCAAATATCTCTGTCAGCTCATCGCGCCGATAACGTGGCCGGGAATGCACCCACTCCGGAAACCCATCGGCTGCAGCATGGTAGAGATCTAAGGTAGTGCCGGGAGGCACCTGCGCTTGTTGGCAGGCTGCACGTAATACGGCATAGCCCTTCATTAAATCTTCACCACCGGCATACATGAACCGCATTGCTGTGTTTTCATTGGCGGTAGTACGCGCAGACGGCGCTAACGCAGCAACGTCGTCTACCCCGTTCTCATTAACCGCAGTTTTTTGGGGATCCAATCCATTGGCGATAAGCACCTGGCGGGCAGTTTCGGACGGAAACAGCACCAAGTCAGCTGCAGTAAGTTGTTGTGCCAACCATCGGTTGCGCCACAACAGACTGTTTCGTCCCGTTTCACATGCGCAATCCCCACCGGAAATTACCGGGGAGCAGGGGTGGTAGTTCCGATCTGCCAGAAACTGACGTTCACATATCCACCAGAAGTCATGCATAGTCACCACTACGTATGCCCCAGAATTGCGGGCAATAGGCAACAGTTGCGCACCTAGTGACTGCACCGAGTGGAAATGCACGATTTCTGGTTTTACCTCTGCCAGATAATCAACAAATTTACTAGCAATGGCGGGATTATCGTAGTTTTCCCGATCTACCCAGCCCAGCGCATTGGCATTGCCAACCCAGCGAACATGCACCTGATTTATTTCCTCATCTTGGGTTTGCGCTGGAACTAACTCATTAACCTTTCCGGCAAAGACGTAGGATTGGTAGCCTCTATCAGCTAAACCTTCCGCAATCCGTTGCGGGACAAGCGCACCTCCAGAGACGAAGTCCGGTGGATAGTGCGCCGACACTTGCATAATTCGCATAACCCGATGCTAACAGGCAGACCCATCACTGAACGTATAATACTGGGTATGGGTGAAGAACAACTCCACACAGAATTACTAATAGCCAGGCAGGAGATTGCAGCTCGCGATGCTGTTATTGCCGCACAAACGCAAATCATTCGAGAGCTGCAGGAAAATAATATAGATCAGGAACGACACTCCAGCACACCGATACGGACTCAGTTCCGGCGGGCAGCTCGAAAACTGCGCTGGCAACTTTGCCACTAATGCAGTTGCGCCCAGTTTTTTTGCACCCAGCTGTATAAACGAAGCGCAGTTTTTACAAAACCTTCCTCACGTATCCCATATATCCCTATACGCGCTAGGGTGAATATACTACGTCTGGGCATAGCAGCTAAAACAGCCTTCCGAGCAGTTTCCCTATCTCTCGCAGGTCGGGGAGCTCGGCAGTAATCCAATATTGCTTGCAGGGTATTGTCCCACCTAAATTCTTCCGCTACCTGCGCTATATTATTCTTCACCCTTGCCTTTAACGCATCGTCAGTAAGTAGCTCATAGAAAGCGGCAGCCATAGTTTCAGCATCTTGCACTGGAACTACTCGCCCAAGCTCTCTCTCTTGCACCAAGTCAGCAAAAAAATCTCCATCACTGCAGACAATAGGTAGTCCAGCCCATAGGTAGTCCAACATCCTGGTACGGAACGAAAATTCGGTTTCAATCCCTGAAAAATGTGCGGAGACTGCTATATCGGCATCCATCAAAAAATTATGTCGGTCAGCGTATTCTACCCAATCCTCATTAAAGAGTACATTTTCTTCCAATTTTAGTTTTGCTACTTCATTGCGTGCTTGCATCTCTGCCTGCATCTTTAGCACTGACGGATTCGGGTGCTTTGCTCCCATGAAGATCAGACGAATATTTGGTATTTTCTCTTTTACCAAATGAACTGCACGGATTACAGTTACCGGATCAAACCAGTTGTATATTCCACCGCCCCACACTATTAATGGGTCAGTAGGGGAAAGTTGAAACATTTCGCGCGCTCCATGATGAGTCTGCACTGGTTTTGGTGCCAGCCCAAACGGCACCAAATCTATCAAGTTTCGCAAAGTTGGATCATCATCGTAGGTCTGCGGATTAATTCGCCCGAGCGCAGCTAGATGCCCAAGCCACAGCCGCCGTTGCCGCTCTGATGCACATATAAAGTAATCACCCACCCGTAACTGCAATTCCAGTTCAGTTAGGATTCTTTCCAAATACTGTTCTCGGGCTGGTAGAGAATTATATTTCCCCTCTTCGAGGGATTCGATATGAAGTGGATCGTACAGGTCGACCACTAATAGTGCATCAATCTGGACAAGTATGGGGAGACCCGTAACCAGGTGCCCCTGTACGATAATTATGTCTGGGTCTCCTAGATCTGCTTTGAAATCTTTGATGGTAGTGGAAACCAGTTCGAAGTCCGTGGTTGAAATTCCTACTTTCCCGAAAGTCAATACCCGCACTTCATGTTCAACGCACAATCGACTAGCCATTTCCCAAACCCGGATAGCTGGCCCCGCCATCTTTACGTCAAAAGTGTCTAGCGTAACGATAGTTATCATATTTACTCCCTAGATTAGATACGCCATTCCTCATTTAGTGCCACGTATCCCCTAGATTCACCGCTACTCGCATATTGGACACTAAATCCATTTATCTCATGAACAAAGTCATAAACATGCTGAGCAGTTGAATCCATAATCGCTGCATCAAGGATAAAAATGCCGGACTGCAAATCTAACTGGGGGATACTCAACTCGACTATCCCTTCACCGGCTATCTGCCCCACTTGGAACTTATGTCCTTTAGTGTTGCTAGTCCATAAATGAGTGCCATCACTTGCGCGTAGTGAGAAACTGAACGTGGGATTCACAATGCGTTCCCTAGCATAATAATGCATACGAAATATGACCGAGTCTCCCGTAGCTAAGGGACCAGTCACTTGTCTACCATCGCTGAGAATCTCTACTCCCTGCACATATGCTTCACCGGATCCCCAACGCCCCTGGCTGGTGTCATCAGCGCCAGTAAGCAACCTGGTAGAGTCAGAATACGCTTCCAGTACTTCATGCGCTGACCCCACTTTCACTAGTTTCCCATCATTAATCCAAACCGCAGAATCCGACATTCTTTTAAGTTGCGGTACAGAGTGGGACACCAGAACAATTGTGCGCCCCTCTTGCTTTAAGTCAATAAATTTTTGTGCACATTTTTCCTGGAAAGCAGCGTCTCCAACAGCTAGAACTTCATCTACCAATAAAATATCCGGCTCAGTGTGTATTGCCACAGAGAAACCCAACCGTACATACATTCCCGAAGAGTAATTTTTGACCGGCTGGTCGATAAATTCTTCCACGCCAGAGAAATCGATAATTTCGTCTAACCGAGCGTCAATTTCTTTACGTGTCATCCCTAAGACAGAAGCGTTTAGGTAGATATTGTCCCGCCCTGAAAGCTCCGGGTGGAAGCCAGAGCCGATTTCCAACATGGCAGAAATTCGACCATTGTGCACAATCTCGCCTTTATTCGGCACTAGGATGCGAGCAATACATTTGAGTAGCGTGGATTTCCCAGAGCCATTATCTCCCACCAAAGCGTAGGTTGTTCCTTGTGGGATTTCAAAGGAAACATCATCTACCGCAGTGAAAGTATCATAAACAGCGGTACGCCGGCGCATTACAGCTGACTTCAACGAATTATTACGTTCCTTATACACCCTAAAAGTTTTTGTAACATTTCGGATGGAAACTGCAGCATTCATAGTAGCTCCGCCAAGTAGTCTTGCCGCCGATAGAAAATAACCCAACCGATTAGGAAAGTAACAATGGAAACTACTGCCATAATTCCGTAGCTGTGCCAGTCTGGCCACCGCCCATCATAGAGCAGATTCCTCATAGCAGTAGCGAAATGGACAAATGGATTTAAATTGTATACATCTAACAGAGATATACCGCCAACTAAATCCCCCACTTTATTAGATACCTCTTTAACGTAAATAACTGGATAAACGATGGGACTTGCATAGAATCCTAGCTGCAGCAAAATTCCCACAAAATGTTTTACATCGTGGAAATAAGCATTAGCTATTGAGACTAAAAAACCTATCCCGGTGGCAAATAGCGCTAACAGCAACGTAGTAACGATAACCATAGGAAGATAAATCAGTACATTATTCCCCATCAGGAAAAAGGCAAGTACCAGGATAAGTAACTCCATTGCGTGTTGATATAACGCTGCCAAAGTGTTGGAAAAGATCAATGCAGATCGAGAAAAATAGACCTTCTTGATTAGGTTCTCATTTAGCACTATTGCATCCATCGAACCGTCAATAACTTTAGATAGAAAGGTCCACGGTAACAGCCCACACATTAGCCACAGCACAAACACATTCAGTCCAGATGGGTCACCTGGAGCAACTTGCACCCGAATAACAATGGCAAATATGAAACCATAAACTAGCATCAAAGAAAGGGGATTGGCCAATGACCAAAATTGTCCCAATGCTGTGCGCTTGTACTTGCCCTTAACCTCACGCATAGTGAGATTTCTGATTAGTTCTCGCGAAACTACCAGGTCCTGTATGAGTCGGCGCATATTTAGCTCCGGGTATCCCCAATTACTAGCCGGGGAGTCCCCGCCCAAAGTTCAGGATCTGTTACTCTGCGCCCATCAAAGAGCGTCTTTATCCCCGGCAGATCTGCTGGGGCAATACTACGGTATTCCTTATGGTCAGCCTGTACAATTGCCGCATCTACCGGTTCACCAAAGTGGTACGCTTCCCAGCCAAAGTCAGCTAATTCAGTATCAGTAAACATTGGGTCGTGCACTCTTACCTGCGCACCACGTTCACGAAGTTCCTTTACAGTTTCAAAAACACCGGAAAATGCTGTTTCTTTCACCCCGCCACGATATGCTGCACCTAACACCGCCACTTGCAGTCCGGCGAGTGTGCCCATAACATTTTCCAATTGATCTACCACATACTTTGGCATATCAGCGTTGAATTTTCGCGCTGTGCGCACAATAGATGCATCTGGGTCAGTAGATAGGTACAACCGCGGATACACTGGGATACAGTGCCCGCCTACCGCAATACCCGGGCGGTGAATATGCGAGTAAGGCTGCGAGTTACAAGCTTCAATAACCTGCTCCACATCGATTCCCTCTTTGTCTGCATAAACTGCAAACTGATTAGCTAGCCCTATGTTCACATCGCGATAAGTGGTTTCGGCGAGCTTAGCCATTTCAGCGGCTTCCGCGTTCCCCATATCCCATACGCCATTGGGTCGTTTCAAGTCTGGGCGCTCATCAAACTGCAACACGGATTCGTAGAACTCTATTGCCTTTTGGGTACCAGCAGCAGTCAGCCCACCTACCAGTTTGGGGTAACGCCGCAGATCCTGGAAAACACGCCCGGTAAGCACTCGTTCTGGGGAAAAGACTAGGTGGAAATCTTCCCCTTCGGTAAGCCCAGATATTTTTTCAATCATCGGCTTCCAGCGGTTGCGAGTAGTTCCCACTGGCAAAGTGGTCTCATATGAAATCAGCGTTCCCGGAGTTAGATGCTCAGACAGAGACTGGGTGGCAGCATCCATCCAACCGAAATCTGGCTGCCAGGTTTGGTCATCCACAAATAACGGCACTACTAATACAACCGCATCTGCCCCGGGGATAGCCTCAGCATAATCAGTGGTGGCACGCAACTTATCTGCAGGGACTAACTCAGAGAGTTTTTCTTGCAGACGTGCTTCACCTGGAAATGGTTCGGTTGCGGCATTAATTAAATCAACCGTCTTTTGATTGACGTCTACTCCAACTACTTCATGCCCTGAACTGGCAAACTGTACGGCCAAGGGGAGACCGATTTTCCCCATGGCAACAACTGCAATACGCATTCATACTCCTAGCGCGATTTATTCCCCTATAGAATACCGCAGCCACAGCCCCATGCCGTTTAACTACATCGATGTCACACTACCCCCTGACTTATTTATACTGAAGTTATGCATATCGTTCTCGCTACCCGCATATTTGCCCCCGAGCCAGGAGCAGCCGCACTGCGCCTAGCTGGATTAGCAAATGAGTTAGCTAAGCGTGGAAACAGGGTTACTGTGCTAACTAGCACATTTAACGGAGAACCCAATAAAACAAATATGGGAAATCTACATACGCGCCGTTTCCCTGCACTTCGTGATAAGACGGGGGCAGTGCGCGGATATATACAGTACCTATCCTTTGATATCCCATTATTTTTCCGCTTATTAGCTACTGACAAGCCGGATGTGGTGGTATGCGAACCGCCCCCTACTACCGGGGTTATTACTCGAATAGCTTGTGCTACCCGCCGCATACCTTATGTCTACTATGCTGGTGATATCCTTTCTGATGCCGCTGTTGCGGGCGGAATGGGGGCAGTTGCCAAAATTATCCGGATCATAGAGCGTACCGCACTAAGCGGCGCAACCAACGTAATCGCTGTTTCCGATCAAGTTGCAGCGCGCGCTACTGCATTAGGTGCCAGCAAAACCACCGTTGTACCAAATGGGATCGCCACTACTATTTATCACAGCAACCGAGCTAGACCTCCCGCCTTACCGCCAAGCGACGGACCAGTTTTTCTCTATGGTGGCACTGTGGCTAGCTGGCTACAGCCAGAAATTTTCATAGATGCTTTCGCACAAGTTGCCGCATCTCTGCCTAGCTCCCAGCTAGTTTTCCTAGGGCAGGGAACAGCTTGGGAAGCTCTGATTGAATATGCCAACCACGTAGGAATAACCGCACTATTCCATCCCGCTGTAAGCCCAACAGAAGCCTTGCAATGGTACGCCTACGCTGATGTTGCCCTGGCATCACTAGCCGATGGAAGTTACTCGTATGCATATCCCACCAAAATTCTGGCTGCACTGTCTCAGGGAACTCCGGTTATTTATGCCGGTAGCGGACAGGCAGCAGTAGATATAGAATCTGCTGATCTTGGACTGGTAACCGCACCAAATCCGGCAGCAGTAGCTGAAGCAATGATAAGTCTGGGCATCGAAGCCCAGAAACGCACAGAGGCAGACCGCCATCGACTATGGTCTTGGGTGAATAATAATCGTTCACTTAAAGTTTCTTCTGCTAACGCGGCAAATGCAGTGCTTGAGGTACTCTAGTTCTCAACAGATTACTACATCACAAATTAGAGGAGCCTATAATAGGCTCCTCTTTGGGGGAGAACACCCATACCCCATACACGTACTACAATAAGGCATATGGCTAAACCTAAAATTCTTGTTATTTCGTTTTCCAATATTGCTCAAGATGCCCGTGTGTTACGCGAGATTAGTGCCATTGCCCAACACGGAGAAGTCACATCAGTGGGCTATGGAAAAAAGCCAGAAAACTCCACAATTCATATTGAGTTACCAAAAAATGCCCCGTCGCTGCCACAAACTATTCCAGGAATACTAAAACTAGCATTGCGAATGCACACTCGAGCCGAGCTATCTGCCCCAGGATCAATCGCGGCTATGAAATTATTAGAAGGAAAGAAATTTGATCTTATAGTTGCGAATGATGCCAGAGCCATACCACTTGCGTTTAAAGTAAGTCAGGGGTCACCAGTTTGGGCAGATATGCATGAGTGGGCTCGTGGAGAAAGAACCCAGATCCTCGCCTGGCGCATACTAATCGCCCCACTTATGGATCATATTTGCAAGAAATACCTACCCGCATGTAACGCAGTAACAACTGTTAGTGGAACGATAGCAGAGCTGTACCAACAAGAATACAAAATAAAGAAGCCTCTCCTAATCCGTAATGCGCCAGCATACATTGATTTACCTCCCAGTCAATGTGCCAAGGATGGCAAAATTCAGCTAGTACATTCTGGAGGCGCTGTAGCAGGGCGGAATATAGAAGCAATGATCACGGCAGTAAAGCAGCTAGAGGATAGATTCACCCTAGACCTGTATCTAATTCCAGCTAATGACGGCGGAAAATATTTAGAAAGTCTACATAAACTTGCTGGAGATGATGAACGAATCCAATTCCATGATCCGGTAAAGCCTGACGAACTAGCAAAAACTCTCAATCAATACGATGTAGGCATATATTGGATGCCTCCTGTGCACTTAAATGCCAAGCTCGCTCTGCCTAATAAGTTCTTTGATTTTGTGCAGGCTCGCCTTGCAATTGCAGTAGGCCCCACTGCAGAGATGTCAGCACTTATTAACAAATATAAAATTGGTTGGGTCTCTGAGGGCTTTGAAATTGAGAGTATAGTTTCAACGCTAAATTCTTTGACTACTGAAAAAGTAGCTGCAGCAAAACAAGCCACTGTTCCAGCGGCAAAAGACCTGAATTTTGACAATGAGTCAAAAGTAATTGAGGATATTCTTCAAGACTTACTTGGGAGTATATAGCGTCTGAGAATAGCAGAAATGCGCGGAGCAGTTTTCCCGTCACCATAGGGCTGCGCAGAAGTGGGTTCCGGATTAATGCTTTTTACTGCTTCCAAGATGGCCTCTCCTGGCTCAACTAGCACATTCCACCCTAATTCTACCGTTTCTACCCACTCTGTCTCGGTACGTACCGTAATACAAGGGACGCGCAACAAAAAAGCTTCTTTTTGCAAACCCCCGGAATCAGTAATAACTGCTTTAGCCCCCATAACGGCGCGAACTAGTTGCGGGTACGGTAGAGGCTCATTCCAACGTAGATTACCTGTATCTACGCAACCACCATTTTTTTTCATTATTGCTTGCAATCTTGGGTGAGCAAGCAAAAATACTGGGGCGTCAAACTTAGCAAAGCTACTCAATATCTGCGACAGTCGCCCCATATTGTCAGTATTTTGAGGACGATGAATAGTAGCTACGTAATAATTCCCTTCCTTCTCAGGTACTGGAACAGGGTATCCTTTAACACGGTCACGCTCCTGCAGCAGAACATCAGTCATAACATCACCAACATTAATACTGCGTTCAGCCAGACCTTCCCGTCTTAGCTGCGCTAACGCTATCTCAGTTGGAGCCAATAACAAGTCTGATGCGTGATCCGTAAGAACTCTATTGTGTTCCTCCGGCATTTCCCTATTGAAAGAGCGCAGACCCGCTTCAAGATGAGCTACTGGTATATGTAGCTTTACAGCTGCTATTGCCCCCGCTAGCGTAGAATTTGTGTCGCCGTATACCAACAACCAATCAGGACGTGACTTTAGTAAGATTTCCTCAATACCATCAAGCATCATACCTGTTTGTTTGCCATGGCTCGCTGACCCCACTGACAGTCGATAGTCTGGCTCTGAGATCCCTAGCTCTTTAAAAAAGCTACCAGATAAAAGCGGATCATAATGCTGACCAGTATGCAGAATTTGGTGCTCTATCCCAGCCTGTCGAAATGCGTGATCTATCGGAGCAAGCTTTACGAATTGTGGGCGAGCACCAACAACTGATATTACCTTCATGCATCCATCATATAAATAAATATTGTGTTCGTATCTGAGCTGTCATTCGAATGATGATTATTGGATTCAGATCACCACAGGCAGGATCCTAGATATATAGATAGTAAAATACTGATTAGTTTAGAATCGCACTACTTCACCGTCGGCAGCAGCAGAATCCAGAATACCTTGGATGACTTTCATCGTATTAAGTGCCTCATGCATGGTCACATGGTTAGAAGACTTACCTAGGATCGCATCCCGGAAATGCCGATGTTCCACCGCTAGCGGCTCGTGCTTTTGAATTGCATAGCGAACCATTTGTCCTTCTGAAACTCCGCGAAAGTTCTTAAGCTGATCCCAGCCCAGCGGGAAGCTGCCATTCTCGTAGAATGTCAGATCTCCCATTACTGTTTCAGCCACCAAAGCACCGTGCTCCCCCAGCACCACTGTTACTCGTTCCTTAAATGGGCTCAACCAGTTCACTAGGTGATTTACAAGTACCCCATTCTGCAGTTTTCCGGAGGCAGTTACCAGGTCTTCGTATTCCCGCCCTGTCCGGTTGGCTGTTTGTGCCGAGATAGATGCGTAATCTGAACTAGCTACCCAAGCTGCTAGGTCGACGTCGTGCGTGGCTAGATCCTTAACTACCCCCACATCAGCAATCCGCGCAGGGAACGGCGACTGTCGCCGGGTAGAAATTTGGTAGATCTTGCCGAGTTCACCATCTGCAATTCGCTTGCGCATTTCCAATAGCGCTGGGTTGCACCGCTCCACATAACCTACGGCGCCAATCAGCCCCGCATTTTGGAACGCCGCCACCATCTTTTCTCCCTCGGCAATAGTGGAGGCAAGGGGCTTCTCCACCAAGGTGTGCACGCCAGCTTCAGCTAATGTCAACGCTATGTCTACGTGTTGCGCAGTAGGCACCGCTACCACTGCAGCGTCAATTCCAACTTCGATTAGCGACTCTACGTCAGGCAATACTTCCAGATCACCAGCGACATTAAATTTATCGCCGTACTGGTCTGCAATCGCAACGAGTTCTGCACCATCAAGTGCCCGAATATTACGGGCGTGATGTCGCCCCATTGAGCCAATACCAATTAAGCCATAACGGAGCGTCATATTAGGCACCTGCCTTTGCGATCGCGTTAACTGCAGTAACAATCCGCTCTAGATCGTTTTGGCTTAGTGAAGGATGTACTGGCAACGAGAGCACTTCCCGCGCCGCCACTTCCGTATTCGGCAGTTCCAGATCCGGAGCGTAGCCAGCTAACGATGGTAGCCGATGGTTGGGAATCGGATAGTAGACGCCACAACCCACCTGGTACTCTTCGCGCAAAGCAGTGGCGAAACCATCCCGATCTTCTGGCACCCGGATAGTGTACTGGTGGTACACATGTACCGCTCCCTCAGCTACCGGCGGAGTTACTACACCTTCCAGATGGGAGTTCAAGAATGCGGCATTATCTTGCCGTTGTTGTGTCCAACCAACAACTTTCCGCAACTGCACCCGCCCAATCGCGGCATGGATATTAGTCATCCGGTTGTTGTAGCCTACTAGCTCATTCTCATACTGCTTTTCCATCCCCTGATTGCGCAGCAGTCGCACCCGGTGGGCTACTTCGGGATCGGTGGTGGAAACCATGCCACCTTCTCCAGCAGTCATATTCTTGGTCGGATAGAGCGAAAATTCACCGAAGGTACCGAAAGTACCCACTTTCTTACCATTTAGCGAAGCGCCGTGTGCCTGGGCAGCGTCTTCAAAGATCATCAAATCGTGCTCAACAGCAATAGCACTCAACTCAGTCATATTTGCTGGGTGACCGTAGAGATGCACTGGCATGATGCCCCGCGTTTTCTCAGTGATAGCAGCGCGCACTGCGACAGGATCCATATTGAACGTAGCTGGCTCAATATCCACGAATACCGGAGTAGCCCCCGTCAGGGCCACCGAGTTACCAGTGGCTGCGAATGTAAAGGACGGCACAATAACTTCATCGCCGGGACCAATTCCAGCAGCAAGCAATCCCAGATGCAGGGCAGAAGTACCAGAGTTTACTGCCACTACTTCAGCACCTGGAGTTAGCTGATCCGCAAATTCTGCTTCAAAAGCAGCCACTTCAGCGCCTTGCGCCAACATTCCAGAGGCCAGCACAGCATCTACTGCGGCGCGTTCTTCACTGCCGATAATTGGCTTTGCAGCAGGAATCATTTCCATTAGGAATTCACCTTTCGAATAGCGGATTCAAATTCTTCGTATTCATCACCAGTTTGTGGGCAACGCCAGCGTCCAGATCCAGCAGGCTCCAGTTTCACGCCAGAGTGCCCTACCCAACCAATTTGGCGGGCTGGCACTCCAGCCATTAGTGCAAAAGGCGGCACATCTTTAGTGACCACTGCCCCAGCCGCCACCAATGCCCACTCACCAATTTTCACCGGCGCCACACACACAGATCGGGCCCCAATAGCGGCACCAGTCCCAATTTTTACACCCACTTGTTCCCAATCTGAAGCGGATTTCAAAGTGCCGTCTGAATTGATAGCTCGCGGGAAATGGTCGTTAGTCAAGACCACAGCTGGGCCAATAAACACGCCGTCGGCCAATTCAGCAGGCTCATATACCAGTGCATAGTTCTGCACTTTGCAGTTGGCCCCCATTTGCACGCCTTCACCAATGTAGGCGCCGCGGCCAATTATGCAGTTCTCCCCAATAACCGCGTTTTCACGCACCTGCGCCAGATGCCAAATACTGGTGCCATCCCCAATTTGGGCTTGGTCGGAAACATCTGCCGAATCCAAAATACGCGGGGGATTCCCCATGCGATTTCTCCTTGCACTGATTGGATAAGTTCGGCTCCATGGAGTCTATGACACAATATACCTCATGGGAAAGAATGCTTCGGAAATGACTTGGCTGATCATTCCGCTCTACAATGAGGCAACCGTCATATATGACGTAGTATCACAAGCGCGTCAAACTTTTTCTAACATTGTTTGCGTAAATGATGGATCTTCCGATAATTCTGCTGTTCTAGCGCAAAAAGCTGGCGCCTATGTGGTTTCCCACCCAATAAACCTAGGGCAAGGAGCTGCATTGCAAACTGGGATAACTTGGGTGCTGACCTACACCGATGCAGAGTATTTGGTGACTTTTGACGCAGATGGACAGCACCGCCCGGCGGATGCCTTACGGATGGTGAAACGAGCTGAAGCAGAGCGGCTCGATTTTGTATTAGGAACTAGATTTGCCGATGACACCCACCAAGCTGGCTGGCTAAAACGCCTGGTACTAACCACGGTAGCTCGAATTTCCAGTTGGCGCACTGGCATGAAGCTCACTGATGCACATAACGGACTGCGGGTACTACGCCGGAGCTGTGCAGCACGACTCGACATAACTCAACCACGGATGGCACACGCTTCCCAAATTGTTAGCGAGTTGGCGAAAATGAAACTACCCTGGGCAGAGGAACCAGTGACTATAGACTACACTGATTATTCACGGTCCAAAGGTCAGAGTTTACTCAATGGGGTTAATATCTTGACAGAAATGATCTTCGGAACCAGTGAGAGGTAACCGTGCTAATAAAAATTATCCTAATTGCCGTCGTGCTAATAGTATCTGTGATACTCATCCGCAGCACTGGAAACACTAAAAATGTGGCACTGCGTCGGCTACTGCTGCTTACATTCGTGGTACTAGCGATAGTTTCTATTATTGTTCCGGATCTGGCCACTAATGCGGCCAGGCTGGTAGGAGTCGGGCGTGGCACTGACCTAATTCTGTATCTACTGGTTATCGCGTTCCTCTCCTACACCGTAGTTTCTTATCGGCGAATGAATGTGCTGGAAAATCGCCTAGTTGATCTAGCTCGGGAACTGGCAATTGCGCGCTCACATCCAGAGACACTTACTAATACGGAACACAGTGTTACCCCGGTAAATACAGCGGATAATCCAGCAGCAAACGAGGAGGAAATGGCATGAAAATTTTAGTTACTGGTGGCGCCGGCTTTATTGGCGCTAACTTTGTACACACTACGGCAGAGCTGCATCCTGATGCCGATATCGTGGTGCTGGATAAATTGGGATACGCTGGGAACCCAGATTCCCTTAGCGGGCTGGAACGGGTGGAACTTATTAAAGGCGATATTGCCGACGCCGATACGGTGGATCCACTGGTAAAAGATGCCGATCTGGTGGTGCACTTTGCGGCGGAGTCCCATAACGACAACTCCCTGCGCGATCCCTGGCCATTTATTTCCTCCAATATCGTGGGCACCTATCAGATTTTGGAGGCACTGCGCCGCCATGGTGGACGCTTGCACCATGTTTCCACTGATGAGGTCTACGGCGATCTGGAAATTGGGGAACCGCGCAAGTTTAAGCCACACGATCCCTATGTGCCGTCGTCGCCCTATTCTGCGGCTAAAGCTGCGTCTGACCACTTGGTGCGCGCCTGGGTGCGGTCATTCGGTATCGAAGCCACGCTGTCCAACTGTTCCAATAACTACGGCCCCTACCAGCACGTAGAAAAATTCATTCCCCGCACGGTAACTAATCTGATGAACGGCGTGCGGCCGCGAGTGTATGGCACTGGCGAACAGATCCGCGACTGGATTCACGTACTCGACCACAACACTGCCGTGTGGAAAATTATCGAAAAGGGCACCATTGGAGAGACCTATTTAATCGGTGCCGACGGCGAATTGAATAACTTGCAGGTCACCCAGATGATCCTGGAGGAATTCGGGCGCGATAAGAACGATTTCGACCACGTCAATGACCGCCCCGGGCATGACCAACGCTACGCGATTGACAACACTTCTATGCTGGAGCTGGGATGGACGCCGCAGTACACCAATTTCCGGGACGGCCTGCGCGATACCATCCAGTGGTACCGGGACAATGAATCCTGGTGGCGCCCGCAGAAAGAAGCAGTAGAAGCCAAATACCGCGCTGCCGGGCAGTAATACCGCCCCTATCACTATGGTTAATGCTGATCCGATGACGGCGCTCACCAACTCAACAGTGATCGCCGTCATCGTTACCTACCACCCCACGGAGGTGACGGCACGGTTACTCGGCACTCTTGCGCAGCAATGCGCCCGAGTTTTAGTGGTAGATAACGGATCTGCTGCAACAGAGCTGGCCCAGCTGCGAACCGCGGCTCAGGAACTAGACACTGCTAGTGATATTGAATTTCTAGAACTTGCGGAGAATACCGGCATTGCGCATGCCCAGAATGTTGGTATCCAGCGGGCAATAGAGCTGGGGGCCACCCACGTATTGCTGTCCGACCAAGATTCTGCTCCGGCGCCCGATATGGTGGCACAACTGTTGCCCTCGGTAGCTGACCCGCAAGTGGGGGCGGCAGGCCCATATATCGCCGAAAATAAACCCGGCGGCGATGAGTTAGTGTACGTATCCCGAAAATGGGGGCCCCGCCGGGCCAGTTCCACTGAACTTGCCACCCCAGAAGTTACTGCCGCGTTTTTATTGGCATCTGGATGTTTAATTCCAGTGCCAGTGCTGCAAATAGTTGGTCTGATGAATGAGGGGTACTTCATCGATCATGTGGATTTAGAGTGGGGGCTGCGTGCCCGCCGGGCCGGCTATCGTTTAGTGGTAAATACTCGAGCAATACTCCACCATTCACTGGGTGACAGCACCGTGCACCTGCCCGGACGCCCACAACCGGTGCATGTCCACTCCCCTATCCGCTGCTATTACCTGGCGCGCAACACCATTCATTTAATCCGCAGCGGGCTCCTCAGCCGCAATTGGGCACTGGGCTATGTCCTCTGGTTAGGTAAGTACGTGGCGTTCAATGCATTACTTGCTGACCAGCGTTCGGCCCGCAGCAAATACCTAGTTCAAGGTATTGCCGACGGCGTCCGCGGGCGGTTTGGGCCAGTTGGTCAGGCTAACTAGCGGTTAGCAAACCGCTGCATCAGCCGCGAGCGCAGCTGCAATCCTAACCACAGTATTCCGCGCAGTGGAGCTTGCCAAGGCGCCGAGTAAATCCGCCGCAAATACTGATAGGCGGAATGGTGGTGGGCGGCGATCATAGCGGCCGGCTGGTCTCGCCAAGATTTGCCTTGGTCGTGCACCACTCGGGCACTGGGCACAAATACGCTCTGCCAGCCAGCTCCGGCCAATGCTTCCCCTAACTGGGTATCTTCAAAGAACATAAAAAATTCTGGATCAAAGCCACCGACTTCAACAAAAGCCTGGTGCCGTAGCAGCAAGCATGCACCAGATAGCCAATCCACCGGGTATTCGGTATGGGGATCAGAATTTTTCCGGTAACTGCTAGTAAACGGGTTATTAGGGAAAGCTTCTGCTAGTATCGCGTGCCCGATCCCGGTAACTAGCCGCGGAAAGCTGCGCGCCGAAGGGTAGATTTCACCAGCTGGGGTGAGCAGCATCGGCCCCAGCGCACCTGCCTGCGGCCACCGCTCAGCTGCTGCCAGTAGGTTTGCTAGGGTATCCGGCTGTAATTCGACGTCTGGATTAACTACCAATAACCAATCCCCAACAAAATCACGTGCCCCTAAATTAGCTGCCTGCCCGTAGCCCAAATTTTTGCCAGGTTCAATTATTCGGGCGCCTTGCTCTTGCAGGGCAGCAAAGCTGCAGCGGGAATCGCCGTTATTTACCACTACTAGTTCGTAGTCGAATGCTATAGCGGCACGGGTCAGTGAGGTCGCGAATGTCAATAGTTCGTCACCTGAGTTATAGGCAACTGTGACCACCCGAAGTTTCATTACTCCCCCTGCAATTCTTACGAGTAGAAACTATCAGATCTGATTGCGGGTAACGCTCACAGTATGAAATATCATGTCGTGGCTAAACCACTTGGAGTTATTTGCCGCGTATGATCAGGGAGATGAAAGAAGAGACCACGCTAAAGCGAGCCCCAGCACATGTGCAGGCTAAGAAAGCCCCGCATACTGTGCTGCGCAGTATTGGTCTTATATTATTGGCCATGTTGCTAGCAGTGCTAGGCGCAGGTACTACGCTTTATCTCGAGCTACAGGGCAATATCGTGCAGCACGATCTAGATACCCTGCTAGATGAGGACACGCGCCCCCAAAAGTTCACTCCGCCTGACGATCAAGATACCGGCACGGCATTGAATCTATTGCTGTTGGGGTCAGATACCCGAGAGGGCGACGCCGATGTAGACGGCTCTGGGGCGAGTGGCAAAATTGACGGCATGCGCTCAGATACGGCGATGCTAATTCATATTTCTGCTGATCGCACTCGAGTAGACGTAGTCTCCATCCCGCGTGACACGTTATTGAATATTCCAAGCTGTACCTTGCCAAATGGCCGCAGTACCTATCCAGAACGCGACGCCATGTTCAATTCAGCGTTCTATCGCGGCGGGATGAGTGGATCAGTTGCCGCTGCAGCTGCCTGCAGTGTGCGCACAGTAGAAAAACTTACTGATATCTATATCGATGGCTACATCGTAATTAACTTCGCGTCTTTCCAGGATGTAGTTAATACCCTGGGCGGGATCGATATGTGCCTCACGGAATCCTTACGCGACAGCCGCGCCGGGTTGGATTTATCTGCTGGCTGCCAAACCTTGAATGGCACCCAAGCTCTGGCGCTTGCCCGGGCCCGATACCAGGTAGGTGACGGCTCAGATATTTCCCGAATTGGGCGGCAACAAGAGCTAGTAAAGAAAATCATTGAAGAGGCACTGGCGTTGAATGCCTTCTCTGATATGAATACCTTCTACCAGCTCCTCCAAGACGTCACCAAAAACCTAGAGACTTCTGACGGAGTTGGAGATCTGCGCTGGTTGGGTGGTTTGCTGTACTCACTGCGCAATATCGAAGGCGGCAATATTAACTTCATTACTATGCCGTTTGTGCCAGAGGGAGACCGGGTGCGACCAGCAGCGAGTGCCCGGCAAGTGTGGCGCGCGCTAGAATTTGATCGCCCAGTGGACAGCGATTTCCTGCATCGCCCAGGTAGTGACGCCATCATTGAACCCGGTACCCCGGAACAGCGCGCTGAATTTCGTTCGTCAATTGGGCTCAGCGTGAAGCTAGCGCAAGTAGGCTAACTATATGACTCAACCGCCCTCATTCGCTCCCCGTAACCAACGGCGTCGCCCGGATGCTAGCGGTGCCCAGCCCGTAGGCTCAGGAGAGAAACCCCCGGCACCGCGGCGGCGCTCCGTTTTGCCCGAACGCTCAGCGATGTCACCTGACGACGCCGAGCGCATGCCCGCATCATTCCCACCGCGGCGGAGTGCGGGGATAGGAGAGTCAAACCCACCAGCTTTTGCCCCGCAGCACAGCGTTCGCCCAGCTCCGGCAGCGCGCATTCCAGCTGACACAAATATGCTGATAGCAGAGCCGGCAAAGCCAAGTGCAACTGCAGTTCGACGACGCCGCTTCTCTCCTCTGCAGCTAGTAGGCGGCATAGTTTTGTTGCTTATTATCGTTACCTTACTGTGGATCTTCTACCTCTACAGCTACGGGAACTCGCAACTTAACAAAGTAGACGCCTTAAGCGGGGCAACAGATACCTCCGGCGAGACCTATCTAATCGTGGGTTCTGATCGCCGCGGCAATACGGTGGCAGATGGCACTGAGGGGCAGCGGGCTGACACCATTATGCTGTTACATGCGCCAGCTAACGGCGCCACTGCACTAGTTTCTATCCCGCGCGATACTTATGTTGCGTTCCCCGATGGCTCTGGCCACGGAAAGCTAAACCGCGCTTTCTCCTACGGTGGTGCAGCACTACTGGTACAGACGATAGAGAAGCTCACCGGAATTAGCGTCGATCACTATGTTGAGATCGGGATGGACGGCGTCAGCTATTTAACTGACGCCGTAGGCGGAGTCGAGCTATGCCTAGACTACGACGTTGCCGATCAATACTCTGGTTTGAACTGGACTGCTGGCTGCCACAACGCCGACGGCACCACGGCACTAGCATTTTCCCGGATGCGCTACCAAGATCCGCTGGGCGATATCGGCCGTGGGGAACGGCAACGCCAAGTAGTTTCCAAAATCGTAGATAAAGCAGTTTCCCCCGGGCAACTACTTAACCCATTCCAGCAAAAACAGTTAGTAGGCACTACCGCTTCAGTGTTGACCGTGGATAATTCTGATTCCCTGATGACGGTGGCCCGAGCGGGATTTGCACTGCGTAAAGCGTTAGGGCCGGCAGGATTGCGCGGAGCGCCACCAATTTCCAATCTGGGGCAATCCGGCCCTGGTGGGTCTACAGTGCGGCTAGATGAATCCTTAATTGACCAGTTCTGGTCCAATATGCGCACTGGGAAACTGACGCCCGAGTCTTTCGCCTCGTTTAATTGAGCCGTTAGCGGCGATGCCGGCGCGAACCTACGGTAAGAACTGCCCCCGGCGGTAACACTTTATCCGGATCGAGCGCCAGCGGCATCGCCGACAGCGTCAAAGTGAATCCGGCATGTGCCGCATTGGTGAGTTCTAGCCGCCCACCGTCAGCATTGGCTAATTCCTTAGCTACCGCCAACCCGATTCCAGTGGACTCACCCGTGGAAAAGCCCTTGTCAAAGATAGTTTCTGCGTTTTCTGGATCTATCCCGGCGCCTTCGTCCTGGATTTTGAATTGAATAGTTTTACCGATTCGTTTGGCGCTGACCTCGGTAAAGCCGGCGCCATATTTCAGCGAGTTTTCAATTAACGTCGCTAAAATCTGCGACAAGCTACCGGGGGTGGCCAGCACCGCCCCACCAGCGTCATCCACAAACACGATTTTCCGTTTGGCGCGCGCAAACATTTTGTTCCACTCGGCATCTTGTTGGGCAAAGACATCAGATATTTGCACCGCTTCGGTAGTGCCGCCACTTTGTGCCTGCGAAGTAGCCATCAATTCGGTGACCACTTGCGAGAGTCGATCTATCTGTTCCAATGCCAAACTGGCTTCTTGGGCTAGGTCCTCATCGGTTGCCATCAATTGGATCTCTTCGATCCGCATACTCAACGCAGTTAGCGGGGTGCGCAGCTGATGAGCCGCATCCGCCGCAAACTGACGCTCCGCCGCTATTCGCCCCGCCATCCGGTCCGCAGTGCGCTCTAGTTCCTGAGTTACCAGATCTATTTCTTCAATCCCGGTGGGCTTCATTTGTGGGCGCACCTGCCCCGCCCCCAGTTGTTCTGCTGACGCTGCCAGATAGATCAGCGGTGCAGAAAGCTTGCGGGACTGAGATTTGGCCACTGCTAGACCCACTAGAAAAGCAACGGCTATCAGCAATAGCGCCGCTACCACAGTCAGAGCGATGTCTAACCCGATAGCGGTGGTCGGGGTACTGACACTTACCGCGGCATTCGTCTGCGTGCTGGCAGCAATCCGGGAAACTGTAGCTCCGTCCAACGGCGGCCCCGAACTGACAATAGTGCCATCGCCGTAGCGGACTTCAATCCGGGTAGGATTGCGCGAGTTAGCTGCTAATGTGCGCAGCAATCGAGTACCCACTCTAGTTTCTTGGGTACTAAACCTATCCACCATGGAAGCCACTGAGTAGGCACGCAGTGATAGGTCAGAAACTGTTTGTACCCAGATCAATACGCAGGCAAAAATAGCTCCCGGGATACCCAGAATTAATACGGCGACCGCCACCGCCGTCGTCGTCATCAGAATTGCGCGGCGGCGCATCTGTTTCCCCTAGTTCTCGAACCGGAAGCCCATGCCCCGGACGGTGGAGATGTAGGTGGGGTCGTTGACGTCATCGCCTAATTTGCGGCGCAACCAAGAAATATGCATATCTAGTTTCTTGGTGGAGTCCTCCGCGCTGCTACCCCAGACTTCTTGCATCAGGGTGTCGCGGGCAACTACATTGCCCGCATTCCGCATTAGCACTCTAAGCAGATCAAATTCTTTGCCGGTCAGTTGCAGCTCTCGGTTATTCAAATAGGCGCGGTGAGCGTCAACATCCACCGTAATGCCGTTAACTTCCAGTAAATCCGGGCCATCTTCGCTAGAGGTGGAGCGGCGCAATAGGGCGCGCACTCGAGCCAGCAGTTCCGCTAACCGGAATGGCTTAGTGACGTAGTCATCCGCTCCCGCATCTAAGCCCACCACCATGTCAACTTCTTCAGCACGCGCAGTCAAAATAAGAATTGGGAAAGTTTTTCCGTCTAGCCGGGCTTTGCGCGCTACTTCCAGACCATCCATATCGGGCAGACCTAGATCCAGCACCACCAAATCCGTATCAACTGACATAGCTTCCAGAGCGTCTTTGCCGGTCTCTACCGATTCCACTTGGTAGCCTTCGCGAGTAAACGCCCGCAGCAAGGGCCCGGCGATAGCCGAGTCATCTTCCACTAGCAAAATATTAGTCACAGCGCAGTCCTAACCTACTCGCAGTTTGGTGTGCCAACTACACCCTAAACATGGCACCAAGACAACCCCAAGGAATTACTTCTATTAAGCAATAGTAGTAAAGAATGCGTCAAGTGGAAAGTTAGCGCGCTATTCTCAGCGATTGTCCCGCACACCGATCGGCGGCTCGCCAGCGCTTTGTACCAGCGTCATTTGCGCGGCATCAATATTTCCAAATCCCTGCAATTCTGGGGTGGCAAAAGTTTCAAATGTGTAGCGTTCGTGATCTATTTTAGTTAGCGCATAGGCAGTAGCGCGGTCTACCAGTATTCCACCTACCGGCGCCACCCCACAGAGCCGGGATGCCAAATTGACACTAGGCCCGAAAATATCGCCGAACCGAGAAACTACCCCGCCCCAAACTAGCGAAGCCCGCACATTTGGCATATCTGGAGTAATGCGCAGTGTCTCCACGATTTGGTGTACTACCTCTGCTCCAGTACGCAGATCGTCAGCTTCGTAGAGCACGGCGTCGCCCACCATTTTCACTACTCGCGCTCCATAACTGGAGATGACGTCCCGGCAGGTAAATTCAAAAGTTTGAATGAAATCAACTAGCTGATGTGGGGAGAGCTGCCCCGAGCGGTTAGTAAATGACACCAGATCTACAAATCCCATCGCCCGCTGGAGTGGCATTTGCACCCGGGAGGCATGCATGCTGCTGAGCTCAGTTTCAGTGCGGCGCAAAAAAGCTGCCAAGTGCCGGCGCCAGGCATATTTCATCTGGTAGAGCAAGAACTCTTCAAAATCGTCAATATGGTCAAGCACCCAGTAACGGGCCGCCATTTCATCTAATCCATAGCGCCCCTCTGCTTCTTCAACTAAGGCTTCGTATTGCCAAAGCACCATACGATCTGCCAGATGGGATTGCGCGCGGATAAGAGAGTTCTGGGTGTCGGCGTCGGTGCGCCCCATATCAATCATTTCTTGATGGGCGCGCATGACGTCTACGTCATACTCGGTGAAAAGTCGCTTTTCCGGATCGGTGATATACGGGAATCCCATAGCACGCCAGTACCGGCGCACCATGTCAACTCGAGCGCCGGAAAGATCTGCCGCCTCATGCAGATTATATTTTGGGGCACCACCAAGCAGTCTGAGTACGTGGCTTTCCACTGTTGTCAGACTTTTTGGATCTTCCCCTCGCTCAGGTGTGGTCTGAGTCACACAACCACCTTATGGTCGAAATTCGCATTTATCAAGCAAAACAGCTATTTTCCGTGTTCTATCCTAGCTGCCACTGTGGGGTATTCCGCAAACTCAAATACATGCAGGTAGGCTAGAGTCCATGAGTTTTGAAAAGACGGCACGCGCTGCCACCGCAATTGACGAACTGGCCGAATCTTATGTAGCCCAATCGCTAGAACTTTCCCCTGGGCTAGTTACCGTAACCGGTTTACCCGGTGCCAGCGAAACCCAATTTGACGATTACTCTCCAGCCGGGCTAGCGGCACAAGCCGAGCTAGACCAACACACCCTGCAACAGCTGGAAACACTGACCCCCCAGGATGAAACTGACCGCATCACCGTGGCAGCAATGCAGGAACGGCTAGGTTTAGCCCAAGAACTCTACCAAGCAGCGGAGTTTGGTGAACTCAATGTAATCGCCACCCCACTGCAAGAAGTACAGCAGCTTTTTGACCTCATGCCTCAAGAGTCAAATGCAGATTGGCGGACAATTGCAGCGCGACTCCAGGCAGTACCCCAAGCACTCGCTAGCTGGCGAGAAACCCTGACTCTGCGGGCGCAAAGCGGCCCCGACACTGCCCGGCGCCAAGTGCTGCTTTGCGCCGAACAAGCCGATAACTGTGCTGGAAAATCTTCGCCCTTTATCGATCTGGCCGAGCGCGGTACCGCAGCTTTCTCCGAACTAGGTACCGAATTGGCTGACGGCGTCGCTGCTGCCCGGCAGGCATACGGCGAATTAGCCGAGTTTTTACGGACCGAAATTTTGCCGCAGGCGGTGGAGTCCGATGCCTTTGGCAGAGAACGCTATGAACGCCGCATCCGCCAGTTCGTAGGTGCCAAGGTCGATCTGGATGAAACCTACGAATGGGGTCTAACTGAACTGGCACGTATCCGGGCGGAACAACAAGAGATAGCACATGAGTTATACGGTGCCGGAGTTAGCGTTGCGGAAGCTATGGAGCGGCTGAACCAAGACCCACAGCGCACCATCCACGGCACAGAGAATCTGCAACGCTGGATGCAAGAAACTTCAGATCAAGCAATCGCCGCCCTGCAGGGCAGTCACTTTGATATTCCAGCGCCACTGCAGAAACTCGAATGCATGATTGCTCCTTCAGCTACGGGCGCCATTTACTACACCGGCCCATCGGATGACTTCTCTAGACCAGGGCGCATGTGGTGGTCAGTACCAGAGGGCACCGAAACCTTTGCCACTTGGCAAGAGAAAACCACAGTATTCCATGAGGGCGTGCCGGGACACCACTTGCAGCTAGGAATGACCACCTACCTGCGGGAACAGCTCAATACCTGGCGCCGGCAACTGTGTTGGGTGTCTGGTCACGGCGAAGGCTGGGCGCTCTACGCAGAATCGCTAATGGCCGAGTTGGGTTACCAAGAGGATCCCGGCGACTATATGGGGGTGCTGGACTCAGAACAGCTGCGCACAGCCCGGGTTGCACTAGATATCGGCGTCCACCTGCAAAAAGAAACTCCGGCAGAGTTCCGGGAAATTAGCCCCACCTGGACTCGCGATGTGGCATGGGAATTTTTGCGGAGCAATTTAGCGATGGACAGCTCTTTCCTGGAGTTTGAACTGAACCGCTATCTGGGATGGGCCGGGCAGGCGCCGTCATACAAGATCGGACAACGAATTTGGCGCCAGTTGCGAGCAGAGGCAGAAGCCAGACCCAATTTCAATCTAAAGGACTGGCATATGAAAGCCCTGTCGATCGGCTCTGTGGGACTAGACGTATTGCGGGCAGCCCTGTGAAGCAGCTACTCCTGGCCTCCGCTTCCCCGGCACGATTCCAGACCCTGAAAAGTGCTGGGATCGTGCCGGAAGTGCAGGTTTCTGCCGTTGACGAAGACGCCGTCTTGGCACAGCTGATGCAGCGGGTTCCGGGAGCAAGCGCTGCAGCTCAAGTGCAAGAGTTAGCACACGCAAAAGCCACTGCGGTGGCTCAGCAAATTCGGGACAGCGCGGCAGCTGCAGTAGATGTGATTGTAGGCTGCGATTCCATGCTGGAGCTGGATGGGGAGGTCCTGGGCAAGCCCCATACCCCACAGCTAGCTCAGCAACGGCTAGCGGCAATGCGCGGGCGAGCGGGTCAGCTACATACCGGCCACTGCGTAATTGACTCCCGTACCGGGGAACACGCCCACGGGGTATCTACTGCGACGGTCTACATCGCAGAGATGACCGATGCGGAGATCACGGCCTATATCAACTCTGGCGAACCGCTCGAAGTAGCCGGGTCTTTTACCATTGACGGACTCGGCGGGTCCTTTATCGAGAAAATAGACGGCGACCCACATGGCGTAGTGGGAATATCACTGCCACTTTTGCGCAGCTTAATGGCGCAGCTAGGCCATCAGATTACCGATTTTTGGCGCCTACCCAATTAGACCCGGTTGTTTACATCCTCTTCAAAGTTGCGGTTTTGCTTCACCCGCTGCGAGATCGAGATCCAGTCCCGTTCGGTTTCCCCCACATAGACTTGGCGCGGGCGCCCAATCTTAGTAGTTGGATCCAAAATTAATTCGCGGTACTGGGCAATCCAGCCTGGAAGCCGGCCCAGCGCAAAAAGCGGAGTGAACATCCGGGTGGGGAAACCCATCGCCCGATAGATTAACCCAGTGTAGAAGTCCACATTGGGATAGAGCTTGCGCTCAATGAAGTAATCATCTTCCAAGGCTACTTGTTCCAGTTCGCGCGCCATATCAAACATTTGGGAATCACCCTTGAGCTTGTCTAGCACGTCATCAGCCAAAGACTTAACAATTTTGGCGCGCGGATCATAATTCTTGTAGACCCGGTGCCCAAAGCCCATGAGCTTAACGTTGTTAGTCTTATCTTTAACCTGGCTGACAAATTCCGGGATAGTTAGCTCTGAGTTCCGGATATTCTGCAGCATGTCTAGCACTGCCTCGTTGGCGCCGCCGTGCAAAGGCCCAGAGAGTGCCCCCACCCCAGCAGCTACCGAAGCGTAGATATTGGCATTCGCCGAACCCACCAGGCGCACCGTAGATGTAGAGCAGTTCTGCTCATGATCTGCGTGCAAAATAAATAGTTTGTCTAGCGCATTGATTACCGTCGGGTCCACATCATGGGTCTGATAAGGCAAGCCGAAAGTCATCCGCAAGAAGTCCTCGGTGTAGGACTTGGTGGTATCCGGATACAACAGCGGCATACCAGTGGCGCGCTTGGCAATATAAGCAATCATGGTGGGAACTTTGGCCAGCAGCAGCACCGTAGCCATATCCCGTTGTTCTCGATCAAACGGGTCCAGAGTGTTTTCATAGTATGGGGCTAGCCCGGCAATGCCAGACTGCAGAATTGCCATGGGATGACCATCACCGGGGAAAGCAGTGAAAAAGTTCCGGAAGTCCTCGTGCAGTAGCGTATGTCGCTTTATCAGCCGGGTAAAAGATGCCAGCGAAGTTGCATCTGGCAGCTCGCCATAGATCAGCAGATAGGCTACTTCGAGGAAAGAACAATTCTCGGCGAGCTGTTCAATCGGATAACCGCGGTAACGCAGTATTCCAGCTTCGCCGTCGATATAAGTAATTTCTGAAGTGCAGGCAGCGGTATTGACGAAACCGGAGTCCAACATAACTGAACCGGTCTCAGTTAATAAGTTTTTTATGTTGTATCCATCATTGCCCTCGGTGGGCACTACCCGTTCCAGCTGCAGAGTTTTATTAGATGTTTTCAGCTGCGCATTGTCAGACATATCGTCTCCTTTTCGCAGACGTGTGGACGCCAACTCGCCCAACCACACTCACATTACCTTAAATAGAGTCAGTGTGTACTATATCTTTACTATTTGGACGGCGGTACAGCTAGTCCAGCGTTATTCCGCAGTGTGCTGCGGTGGCAAAGCGGCGACGATCGGGTGATCCTTCGGAATTACCCCCATTTTGGCAGCCCCGCCGGGCGACCCGAGATCCTCAAAGAAATTCACGTTGACGTCGTAGTACTCCGCCCATTTTTCTGGGAGGTCATCTTCGTAGTAGATAGCTTCCACCGGGCATACTGGCTCACAGGCGCCACAATCCACACATTCTTCGGGGTGAATGTAGAGCGTACGTTCCCCTTCGTAGATGCAGTCCACTGGACACTCATCCACACAAGCCCGGTCCTTAACGTCAACACAAGGCAGAGCAATAATATAAGTCACGATTTCTCCTCGTCGGTGTGTCCAACAGCCAGATATCGGGATTCTACCCCGCAGCAAGTGGCAACGTCATTTTCGCAAACATTGCTCTTGCATAACTCCCAAATACTGAGCAGCTAAATTAGTTATTTTCAGTGCAAATCACTCGGTGCCAGGGGTGGTAAGTCCAGGTGTAGCTGGAATCTTCGTGCACTTGCCCGTTACGCGACACTTTCCGGCCGACGGTAATGGTATAGCCTTGTTTGCCGCCATTTTCTGGAATGCAACCGACTAGGTTACTTTCTTTCTCTCCCGGTTCGGTGTAGTTATAGGGCTTGCCTTGCCAAACCTGCACATCCCAGTACTTAGTGGACCACAGCCGCGAGTGTAGATATCCGCCCGATATCCAAGATTCCACTACCGCACCATATGGAGTGTTATTCTCCCAAATCATTTCGATCTGGCCCTCCCAGTAGGTGGACTCCAGACCAGCAGGATAGCGGCTATAGTGCTTGGTGTGCGGCTGGTGGGCTACGTCAACCATGCCGGCGCGATACCCGATATTAAACATATTGGTAGAGAGTTGAGATAGCCCTCCGCCCATTGCCTGGGTAGAAACACCGCCAATTATCACTCCAGAGGGGCGGAACCCATTAGCAGCAGTAATTGGGCCCAAGATTGCCCCGTAGTTAAAGCGCTCCCCTGGTTTGATAAGTACATTAGAAACTCGCTGCGCGCCCAGTATCACATTGTGGGAGCGCACCGCATCCTCCGGAAGTGGCGTAGCTATCTGCGAAACCACTTCTTTCACGCCCATTTTCTCGGCGTCTGCAGTATCGAATGCGGGCGGCCCCACCACGACTTGGGCAGTTACTGCCCGTTCAGCCGCATCTCCCAGAGCAATTAGATCCTGCGCCAGCTGAGCAGCATCAATAATTTCGCCGTCAGTACCCGGGATTATCTGCGGATGACTGTGGTTCACAATCACAATCTGAGCGTCAGCGCCGGCCTGCAATAACCCAGGATTTTTCTCTGCCACCAGGGCGGACATTATTTTGCTGTCCACCACTAAGCCTGGAGTATCTTCTGCATCAGTAAACGTAACGAAGCTAGCTAGATCCTGGGCACTGAACTCCACCGCTTGATCTTTGATCTGCACGCTAATTGGAGCGGAAAATAGCGGGCCAAAAGATTTATCCACAAAGTCCTGCACTGCAGCTTGCTGCAGCTTGGCTCCGGCAGTAATTACCGGCAGTTCCAGCGGTTTATCGCTTTCCTGCAGCCAACCAGATTTAATGGCGGCTGCAGCTTCACCTTGGTCTATCCGCACTCCATCACGATCTGGCACCACCTTTGGCGTAACGCCGTCCAGTTTCACACTGGCATTAGTCGGCTCTCGGTCGAAGAATTCTGCCAAAGTTTTGGCTTCGGAACGCAGCGCGGCGTCGTCAGCACTGATATAGCCAATTGCGTCCGGCCCCCCAAATAGGTGATTAACTATCCGCACTGGGTTAAGGGAAAATCCCACAATTTCAGCTAAAGTGCGCTCGGTATCTATCTGGGCCGAAATTGTTTTCGGGTCAATTTCTCGATTTTCTGGTGCATCTGGCACAGTAACTTCGCGGGGCTGGGCGACGGCGGCCGCTAACTCAGTTTCTAGCTTTTCCGCAGCTACCGCACGATCTAATCCGCCAATGCTCACCCCGGCCACTTCCGTGCCAGAGGGAACTTTATTAGCAAATAGCAGCGCCAACCCTAAGTAGATAGCGGCGAGCAACAGTACCACTGCTCCCGCAAGCCATGCCCAACGATATTTTCTAAAAGTAGATATTTTTTCCAAGGTTATACCTCGTAAAGATCAGTGCAACTTTTCGAGTTTATCGCGCCGCGACAGCACTCGTAGTAAAAATATCGGCAAAGTTATTACTAGGATTGATCCCCACAGCCAAGCCGTACTCGCCCAACTAGAGGTGTCGGCTAGCTGATCGCCGTTTTGCGGGAAGAAAAATAGCCAGATCAGCACTGCATAACAGCCCAGCGCGTACCCAATCCAGCTGGCTACGCCCATCTCCACTGCCATCCACGCGCCCGTACCGCATAGGGCGAACGCAACTGCCAGCCCTAATCCCACCATATTGACCGGCCCGGCATGCACGATAGTCCCTACTAGTCCAGCAACTGCCCCGAGAAATACTCCTATTAGTGCGCGTCCAAACATAGCAGCCACTCTACCGCTGTTTGGCTTTGCGGTTGGCGGCGCGGTAGCGCTCGGTGCTGTCCAGAATTATTTTGCGCAGCCGGACTTTTTCTGGAGTGACTTCAATGCATTCGTCATCTGCCGCAAATTCAATATATTCCTCCAGCGTCATTTTGCGTCGGGCTTGCAGCGTCTCGAAGACGTCAGCAGTTGCCGAACGCATATTAGTCATTTCTTTGGCTTTGACGACGTTCACATCCATATCTTCGCGGCGGGGGTTTTCACCCACTACTTGGCCTTCGTAGACTTCTTCGCCGGGATCCACAAAGAATGTGCCCCGGCTTTCCAGGCGTTGCAGCGAGAATGCCGTCACCTTGCCCGACCGGTCTGCCACCAACGAGCCAATCCGCCCCGCGATTGGACCGGCCCAGGGGCGGTATCCAGCAGAAATAGATGCCGCAATCCCGGTGCCGCGCGTCTGCGTGAGGAACTGGTTGCGGAACCCAATTAGCCCCCGAGCGGGCACCAGAAATTCCATTCGCACCCACCCAGTACCGTGATTCGCCATAGTTTCCAATTGCCCACGGCGCTCTGCCATCAGCTGGGTGACTGCCCCCAGATATTCTTCTGGGACGTCGATCGTGGTGAACTGCCACGGTTCATGGACTTCCCCATCAATCACTCGGCGCACTACCTGCGGCTTACCCACAGTCAGCTCGAAGCCTTCCCGGCGCATAGTTTCTACCAGTACTGCCAGTGCCAATTCGCCGCGATCTCGCACTTCCCACGCATCTGGGCGTTCTGTGGGAAGTACCCGAATCGAAACATTGCCTACCAGTTCTTGAGTTAGCCGGTCTCGTACTTGGCGGGCGGTAACTTTGTGATTCTTTCCGCCGCCAGCAAGTGGGGAAGTATTGACGCCGATCGTCATGGCAATAGCTGGCTCGTCAATATGTATTGGTGGGAGCGGGCGCGGATCTTCGAGATCAACCAGAGTTTCCCCGATGGTGATATTAGCTATCCCAGCAACTGCCACGATATCTCCCGGGCCAGCACTCGGAGCAGATTTTCGTTCCAGACCAGTAGTGCGCAGCAGTTCAGAGATATGCACCCGCACTACGTCTTCTCCAGGGCCGGCACTTAATCCCACCCAGGCACCTTTGCGCAGCTCACCCGAGTAGATCCGTACTAAAGCCAATCGACCTAAGAATGGCGACGCATCTAAGTTGGTAACTTGAGCGACCAGGGGCGCAGCCGGATCGTAGCTAGGAGCTGGAACATGCTCCATAATTGCGGCAAATAGTGCTTCCAGATCAGATTCGGCGGGCAGCTCGCCGTCTGCCGGCGGAGTGAGACTGGCACGCCCGGCCTTGGCGGAAATATACACCACTGGTATCTCTAGCACTCCTTCTAAACTGGCAATTTGGTGACCGGCCGCAGCTTCGATATCTGCGGCTAATTCCAGGAGTAGCTCTTGAGTTTCGCCCACTACCTCGCTGATGCGCGCATCTGGTTTATCCACTTTGTTTACTACCGGGATGACGGGGAGACCAGCTTCCAGGGCTTTGCGCAGCACAAATCGGGTTTGTGGCCGGGGGCCTTCTGCCGCATCTACTAGTAAGACGACGCCATCGACCATGGATAGCGCGCGCTCCACTTCTCCTGAAAAATCTGCGTGCCCCGGGGTATCTACCACATTGATTACTACGTTGCTTTGCCCCGCAGCCTGCGCTGCCGGCCCAGCGTAGTTAATCGCAGTATTTTTCGCCAAAATGGTGATGCCTTTTTCCCGCTCCAGATCGCCAGAGTCCAGGATCTGCGTGCCGAGCTGTTCGACACTCAAGTGGGCATCAAACGCCCCTTTTTGCCACAGCATGGCATCTACTAAGGTAGTTTTTCCGTGGTCAACGTGTGCCACGATAGCAACATTGCGCAGATCTTCTCGTTTTTTCATGTGCTCTTCCATTTGTGCGGGCAACTAGGCATCGGGTGGGCAACAGTTGCGCTCCTGCTGGAAAAATTTTACGCGCGCCGCACGCTCCACCCCAGCTGATTTACTGTTGATTAGCGCACCTGCACAGTAACCATTTGGGCTAGCTACTGCGCCTGCCAGGCTTCCCACAGCGCGGCGTACTCGCCATTGTGGGCGAGCAGCTCGTGATGGCTACCGAGTTCACGGATCTCACCGTCAATCATCACTGCCACGCGATCGGCGTCGTACGCGGTGTAGAGCCGGTGCGCGATGGAAATTACCGTACGTCCGCTCAGCACTTGCGCCAAAGAGCGTTCGGCCGTCCGGGCAGCAGTGGGGTCAAGTAACGAAGTAGCTTCGTCCAAGATGATAACTTTGGGGTCGAGCAATACCATGCGGGCCAGTGCTAGCTGTTGCACTTGTGCCGGGTCCAAAGCAATTCCAGCGGCACCAACTTTTGTTTCTAAACCGGCGTCCAGTCGGCGCACCCAAGCCGTGGCATCCACTACCGCGAGCGCCTCCCACAATTCTGCATCAGTGGCAGCGGGGGCAGCGAACCGCAAATTTTCGGCTAACGTCCCAGTAAATACGTGGTTTTCTTGGGTAACTAGCGCGATATGCGAGCGTAATACCTGCGGATCTACCTCAGTTACCGGCACTTGCCCGATAGTCATTTCCCCCGCGTCTGGCGGATTAATTCCAGCTAACAGTCTTCCCAAAGTGGATTTCCCCGCCCCGGAAGGTCCCACGATTGCCAAGTGTTCCCCGGAGCTAATATCTAGCGAAACATCCCGCAGCACCGGTTCATCTGGCAAATAGGAGAAAGATACCTCCCGCACTGATACCGCGTCGTCTACTGGAATATCTCCACTGGCTGGGCGGTCTGGCGGCACCATTCCCACCCCAAAAATACGCGAAAGGGCAACTGCAGCGAACTGCAATTCGTCAATCCACCACCCCAACTCATCTAGCGGGGCGCGCAGCTGTTGTGCATAGAGCGCAACCGAAACCACTGTACCCACCGTCACTATCCCCGCTGCTGCCAAATGAGCTCCCCACAGTACTGACAGCACCATAGGAGAAAACAGAATCATCACCTGCGCGGCTGAAAAAATAATGCGCACTACCGCGGTGTACCGCTCGTTCTCCCATAGTTCGGCGAGCAATACGCTCAACCGGCGATTGCGGTGGTCGGCCAGCGCGAAAGCATCCACAGTGGCAGATTGCTCGATAGTTTCCGTAGCTTCACCAGAAATTTCCGCATAGAGCGCAGAACTTGCCACATAGGCAGACACTGCCCGCCGCAGATACCATCGGATCATTAGCCCAGCTGGAATCAGCGCTAATAGCAGCACCACACCTATCTGTGGCGATACCGCTAATGCGGCCACAAAAATAATCAAAATCCGTGCCACCAGAAGTAGCACGCGCGAAATACCCACCTGCACTACAAATTCCACCCGTTTGACGTCGGAGGTGGTGCGGCTAATTAGATCGCCCGTACCAGCGCTTTCCACCGTGGCTAGTGGCAGATTAACTAGCGTTTTTACCAGATCTATCCGTAGATCGTCGAATACATATTGGCCAAGTGTGCGAGCGCGGTAATCGGCCAGCCATGCTAATCCGCTCTGCACCACTACCGAGCCAATCATGATAGCAATCAGAGTTGGTACGCGTTCTTGATGCTCAGTGGCAATAGCATCGAAAGCAGCACCGATCACCCATGGAGTCACTGCCATCGCTCCTGCTACCAGTAGTTGCAGCAGTACCACTAGAGCAAATTGGAAGCGGTAGCGTAATAGCAGTTCTCCGCTGTTACGTAGAATCACCCGTACCGGGGCAAGTGGCAATCTCATACTTCCTCACTTTGCTCAGGCAACGGGCCAGAATCTGCCGCACCGCGGCGCACTACAGCGTCATAGTCGCTGCGGCGCAATAGTTCCCGGTGGGAACCGCGGGCTAGCTCTGCGCCGGTATCGTCACAGAAAATAACCTCGTCGCAAATATGCAGCATGATCGGTGACACTGTGGCGATTGCAGTGGTTTTTCCAGCCCGCGCGGCATGCAGGCGCTGCGCGATACGGGCTTCAGTGTGGGAATCCACTGCCGAGGTGGGATCAACTAGCAGCAAAATGGGTGGCTGGTGCAGCACTGCGCGCGCCAGGGCTACTCGTTGGCGTTGCCCACCGGAAAGTGTTCGGCCGTGCTCCCCCACGTAGCCATCTAACCCGTCATGCAATCCGTGCACGATGTCGACGCCGTCAGCAATCTCCAGCGCTGCCAGCAATTCACTTTCGGGGGCAGCTTGGGGGTTAGGAATATGCTGGCGATGGGCCACGCCGGAGCCGTCGCCGGTATCGGCCATCTGCTCTGTTATTGAGCGGGGGATCGGCACTTCGGCATATTTGGCATTCAAGCTGGAGCGCAATCGCCCGCGGAAAAGCTGCGCAACTGCTTCGGAGAATACGATATTTTTGCGCACGTCTGCCAGCGGCAAGTCTGAAAGTCGCACTTCGGCTATTTCCGTCTCGGCATCCGCGGGCGCGGGGAAAAGCAGCCGCGCCGGGTGCGCATCGTCTGTGCGCGCCAGGCGGGCGAGAAGTGCAGAACTCACCTCGGGATTTCCAGAAACAATCCCGGTTAAGTGTTGCGGCGCCAGCACAATTCCAGTTTCATCATCCTGCAGTGAGCAGTGTTCCCAGCCGACGGCGGGCAGGATTGCCTGGGCGCTAGCTGCGGAATTATCGGTAGTTAGCGGCTCAATTTCACAGATTTTCTTTATTCGGTTGGCAGCCACTTTCGCATCAGAGTAGGTCTGCAAAAATTGGCTGAAATGCGAAATAGGGATCGCTAAATAGACTGCGTAGCCGTAGAACTCCACCAGGGAGCCAATGGTCATCTTTCCCTGGCTCACTGCCCAGATCCCGCCACCGATTAGCAGGGCAGTGAAGATAGCAGGCGCTGCGGTACTGATTGCGCCCAATATTGACTGCCACAGTGCAGCTTTAATTCCAGTTTCCCGCACTCGAGCCGACTGCTGGGCATACTTCTGGGCGTAGAGTTGCTCGCCGCCCACTCCACGCAGAATCCGCAAACCGGTGGCACCGTCAGTAGCTAACGTGGTGAGTTTGCCGCGTTCTTCACGCTGTTCGGTTAGTCGAGATTGCAGGGGTTTCACTAAGAACGACATTGCCGCCAACAATATCGGCATGCCGATAACCACCACCATCCCTAGAGGCACACTGATCCGCAGCATCATCACGGCAATAAACCCAAAGGACACCAAGGCAGATACTGTATTTACGGCAAATATATAGAAGTCGCCGACCGTATTCGCATCTGTAGTTACCGCAGTAACGACTTCTCCTGCTGGAATCCGAGTGCGCCCGCCGCCGCGCACCCCGCTCACATTTCGCATCAGTTCTTTTTGGGTGGCTACCCCGCCGCGCAACGTCAAAATAGTGGCGGTGAAGTCATAGCTGGCACTGACTGCGCGCAACAGAATAATTCCCACCAGCACTGCTAGCGCACTAAGCAAGGTAGTAGTGATTCCATTGGCAATCCCGGCATCCAGCGCCCGCCCTAATCCCCACGGCAACAAAGCCGAGCTGGTAAAGGTCAACAAACTGATGAGCGTAGCGACCAACAGCAACCCGACATTACCGCGGAACAGGCTAGAAAGTGGCCGTGCGCCGTCCAGCGGCGGAGTAGCCGAAATCTGGGCATACCGCGGCCAGTGCCGAGGCTGCCACCCTACCCGGTAATTCCGCCCGATAGCAGCTGTGCTCGGCGCACTATCCCTAGTTCTATCTGTAGTCATATCTGTAAAATTTCGCAGTCCAGCCAACCCAAAAGTCACTGGTAATTATCTGGTTCACTCGGCGCACTGCCCACAGCTGTCATAATAGAGCAATGGGTACCACAGCTAGCTATGTGCTTCGATCTGCAGCGCAGTACACGCGAGCAATTATTTTTTTGTTGTTAATTGGGGTGTTACTTGCCATCACCTTTTTTGATCCGGCAATTTCCCGGAAATGGGCGGTGGCTCTAATAGCCGGCGGCGCTGCCCTGGTGTGGTATGTTGCGCTGCTCAGGCCGCGGCTACTTCTCGACCAGGCTGGGCTGCATATTCGCAATTCCTTCACTGATCGGTTTATTCCGTGGTCAAGTTATCGCGACATCCAGCTGCACCTGGGCTTCCGGATTCTCTCTGCGGATGACGCCGGTGCCCACTCCGATCGAGTAGCGGCTTTCCCCGCCAGTGGTGGCTTCAGCTTTGCCCGCGAAAACTATTTTGGGCAATCCACCGCAAAACCTATTCCAGCTCGATCTAGTGGAAAGTACCGCACCACTGCTACCGCCCCCACTGCTAGTGGGTTGATCCGTCGCCTAGCTGAAACTGCCGCAGCAACTGATCCCGCCCCGCCGGCTACCCGCACGGTGCGGATCGCTATCCCCACACTAGCACTAACTGCTTTCGGAATAGCCGCGCAACTGGCTGGCCTGTGGCTAACTCTCAGTTAGCTGACTTGCTAGAGCTTTAGCTCAGAGACCTGGTCGCCAAATTCCCGCAGCATCTGGTGCCGGGCTTCGCGCCGCAACCGCTGTTCGTTCGGCTCCGGAACTGGAGCGGCCGCGATCAGCAGCTTGGTGTACTCCTGCTGTGGATTGTGTAGCACATCCTCACGCAGCCCTTGCTCAACCGCCTTGCCGTTTTGCAGCACCACCACTCGATGTGCCAACAAATCAACTACCGCCAAGTCGTGCGAGATGAATAGACAGGCGAAGCCGAATTCATCTTGCAGATCCGCGAGCATCCGCAATACCGTGGCCTGCACCGAAACGTCTAGCGCTGAGGTAGGTTCGTCCGCAATCAGCAGTTTTGGTTCCAATGCCAGGGCGCGGGCAATGCACACCCGCTGGCGCTGTCCACCAGAAAGCTCATGGGGGTAGCGGTTGAACGTGGAACGCGGCAAGTACACTGCATCCAAAAGTTGGTGCACCCGAGCTTCGCGCGACTTGCGGTCTCCCTCTTTATGCACCACCAGCGGCTCAGCGATACAGTCACCTACTGGCATCCGCGGGTTGAGCGAAGCTGCCGGATCCTGGAAGACGACGCCGATATTCTTGCTAATCTTGCGGGTTTCTTTCTTTGAGCGCCCCACGATATCGGTGCCGAAAAGTTCTACTTTGCCGCCTGCAGCTGGCAATAGCCCCAGGATACATTTACCAATTGTGGATTTGCCGGATCCGGATTCGCCAACTAGCCCTACGATTTCACGTTCCCGCACATCGAAAGTGACTTTGTCTACGGCCCGGAATGGCTCCTTACCGCGCTGCTCGTATTCCACGATCAGATCTTCAACTCGCAATACCTCTGGCGAAGTGGCAAGTTTCTCGGCGTCATAAGTGCGCAAACCGAACTGGGCCCGGCCCTGCCCCAAGTGAGGCACTGAGCTGAGCAACCGTTTGGTATACGGGTGCTGCGCGTGGTTCAGCACTTCCTCGCAGGTGCCCGACTCTACGATTTCACCGCGGAACATCACGTGTACCCGATCCGCCATATCGGCAACTACGCCCATCGAGTGGGTAATCAGCAGAATGCCGGTGTTGAGCTTATCTTTTAGTGACCGCAGCAGGTCCAAGATATCGGCCTGCACAGTTACATCCAGTGCGGTAGTGGGTTCGTCCGCAATAATAATCTTTGGGTTACAGCTGATCGCAATTGCGATCACAACTCGCTGCCGCTGCCCACCGGAAAGTTCGTGTGGATATTGCGTGATGCGCTGCTCTGGCTCATCTATCCCCACCATTTCCAGCAGTTCCACAGCACGCGCCGTAGCAGCATCACCATAGGCCAGCCCGTGTAATTCCAAAGATTCAGTTAGCTGGCGCCCAATTGTGAGCACTGGATTTAGCGCCGTCATCGGTTCTTGGAAAACCATCGCGATATCTTTGCCACGCAGATTGCGCATACCGCGTTTGCCCAGGGCGCGAATTTTATGCCCGGCAACTTCGATATCCCCCGCTATGGTGGCATTTCCCGGCAGCAAGCCCATCGCCGACATCGAGGTAACTGACTTACCCGAGCCAGACTCCCCCACCAGTGCTACTACCTCACCGGGGTGGATATCGATATCGACGCCGCGAACGGCATGGACTCGCCCAAATTCGGTGCGGAACTGAATATCCAGATCTTCATAGGACAATACTGGAGTATCAGTTTTTTCGTGCACCTGCACGATGTCCTGATGGTTCAAGTTAGCTCGATCAGTGGCTAGCTTTTCGGTCTTTTTATCCCAAAACACTATTTACGCACCTTTCCCTTCTGGCGCGGATCGAAGGCATCGCGCAGACCGTCCCCGATGAAGTTCACTGACAACGCGATCAACAAAATGAATCCTGCCGGCCAGTAGAACAGCCACGGTGCCGTGGAGAACTTCTGCTGGTTTTCAGAGATAAGCAAGCCCAGCGAAGTGTCGGGCGCCTGCACCCCGAAGCCCAGATAGGACAGCGACGTCTCCAGTAGGATCGCAGACGCAATTGAAAGCGTGGCAGAAACGATGATCGTTCCCAGACAGTTCGGCAAAATATGTTTGACGATGATCCGCGGAGTCGAGGCACCGAGCGCCTGCGCCGCATAAACAAATTCCCGTTCCCGCAGTGATAATACTTCGCCGCGCACCAGCCGCCCCAGACCAGTCCACGACAGAATACCGAGCATCACTGCCAATACCAGAATGGAGCCGTTGAAGCGTTCACTGGAAATTTGCCCCAGCACTGCGGCCAGTACCAGTAGCGGCACCACAATGAACAGGTCGGTTACCCGCATCAGGAATGCTTCTATCACACCGCGGAGGTACCCCGATAGTGCCCCCACCAGCGTACCGATGAAAGTGGAGATGATACCCACGATAAAGGCGATTACTACTGAGCGCTGCGTACCGCGCATAATCAAGGCGAAGTAGTCCTTGCCGATGTTATTCTGCCCAAATGGATGCTCACCCAGATGGAAGAACCCGATAGTGGGACGTCCGCCGTTGACGAGCGGCGCAGTTTCGGTGTATCCCCATTTCCACCAGCCCGGGACCGGACCAAAACCGATGGACGTGAACGCCACAATAATCACGAACAGGAATAGCGTCAAAGAAATCATGGCCGCTTTGTGGCGGAAGAAACGCCGAGCTACCAGCTGGGACTGAGAATACGATTTATTATCAGTCGAATCTAGGATTTCGTCTTCCAGTTCCGGCAGATCAAACCGGGAATCGTCAATTTGGGAATTGTTTTGGTTAGCCATCAGTATTACCTCTACTTTCCCTAGCGCCGAATCCGCGGATCGATGTATGCGTAGGCGATATCAGCTGCCATATTCATCAGCACGGCAATAGTGCCGGTCACTAAGAAGAACGCCATTACTGGATTAGGATCAACGTGATCTAGCCCAGTTTTGAACAGCTCACCCATGCCTTTCCAGCCGAATACGGTTTCAGTGATAACCGCGCCACCGATCAAACCGGCAAAGTCAAATGCCACGATAGTGGTGATCGGCAACATCGCATTGCGGAAAGCGTGCCGAGTGATAACTACCCGTTCTGATAGTCCCTTGGAGCGGGCGGTGCGCACGTAATCTTGCTCCAGTACATCCAACATAGAAGAGCGGGTGTATCGGGTATATGAAGCGACCGAGATAAGGGTCAAAGAAATAGTTGGCAAAATGACGTGAGTAGAGCTATCAATTAGGCTCAGCCAGAACGAGCCCGATCCCCGGAAGTTCGGCGTTTCGGAACCAATAGTGGAAATCGGGCGATTATTTACCAAGCGGACGTATTCCACCCAGTACCGCATCATGTAGTCAACACAGACGGCGAGCACCGTAGAGATAGCCACCCAAATATTTGCCCACACTATGGAGCGGCGGGCGTAGTCCCCAAATACCAGACCAATTATTACCGCAGCGGCCAAGCCGATAAGGGCGAAGAGCAGCAGGGTACCCGCCCCCGGATTGCGCATCAGCGGAGACATGGCGAACGAAAGTACTACTACCACTGCTACCGTAGCGAGCGCACTGAGCAGTGCCCGCCGATTAGACAGGCTGGTGAAAAGTGAAGTGAAGAGTACTGCTGCCGCAATACCGCCTACCAGTGGGACCCACGGGCCGCCTACCGGGTTGGCAATAAAATTAGTGACATCAAAGATGAACATAAGTGCCGCAGCCAGTACAAAGGCACCGCCGCCTACCGTGAGGCGAGTGCGCATATCTCCTGCCACAATTGCTTGGCAGAATATGGCGAACAATGCGGCCGCTAACAATATAAAGAGGAAAGAGAAATTAGGATCCTTCAGCCAGTTATTGAAGCCAATGGCACCAAATTCCTTCAGCAATACGGCGAAGACGAACGAAGGCAGTGAGTAGAACACAAATGCTACTGCGGTAATCACGTAGTCAAATCCGGAGTACTGCCGAATTGCCGTCATTACCCCAAAGAAAACCCCAAGTAATATGCCCAAAATAGTGGCCAGCAATACCAATCGAATAGTTGAGCCAGCAGCTAAGGAAAGCAGATCGCCTACGTTTTGACCAGAGCGATCCAACCCTAGATCGCAGCTACCGCGGAAACAGCCCAGGATACCGCTCAGCCAACCCCAGTACCGCACCCAGATGGGTTGGTCGAGTCCCATTTGGCGGATACGCTGTTCCATCAAATTTTCTCGGTTGGGATCGGTAGATTCACGTAGATCTTTAAGTGGGTCGCCTGAAATTGCCGTCAGAGAATAGACGAGCATGGAGGCTAGTAAAAGAACCAGGACCGAGATACCGATTCTCTTTAATATAAATTTGTACACGTCGCGGTCTTCTTCCTAAGTGTGCAATGCACTGAGGGCGAACATACTTGAGGTTGCAATCTTAACACTGTGCCCAAAGATAGCCACTTTGCCGGCTGCGCTCAAGCCTTTACCTACCCAAACTACGGCTCTAGTTTAGGTCAGGATGCAAATATATCTGGGGTATTTGTGCTTGCTTTCCCTAAGTGGTGAAATTCGGCACTTTCATAAGCGCTATTGCGTTACATAGTGATGCCGCACAGCCACTTGCGCAGCTGCGCGGCATCACAGTTATTGGTTTTTCACTAAATCTTTAGTGGTGGTTACCAGGTCCACTTTTCCGCATTCCAGACCACACCAGACTGAGTTACGTTGCGCTCAACGTTCTTCAGCCCATCGGTGTGCGCCACAATGCCTGGGTGGGCGAACACTGGAATGTTGAACAGTTCGTTCCACAGTTCCTTCTCGATAACCTTCTTGGCTTCCAGCCACACCTTCGGATCTAGCGAAGTGGCAACCTTGTTCCATTCTTCGTCGATAACCGGGCTGTTCCAAGAGTGGTAGTTCTGCTGTCCCTTGCTGCTGTAGATGTTCTGACCAGAAACAACCTGACCAGATCCGGACCATGCGAACAGGGCGACGTCGTAGTTACCGGTGTCGAGTCCGCCACCTGGAGCAAAGAACTCAGAGGAGCCGGCATCCTTGATTTCAAAACCAGCCTGGTCACAGGAGGCTTTGATTAGCGCTACCTGGTCTGCACGACGCTGGTTTGGCGCCGAGTAGCCGAGCCGCACGACTGGCTTATCTACACCAGATTCGGCGATCTTAGCTTTAGCAGCTTCGATATCCACTTGGTCGTAGCGGCCGTCGTAAGCGAAATTAACTACCTCTTTGTAATCATCATTGAAGGAGAAGTACTCCCGGGCGTTCATCACTTCCGCTTCTGGATCAAGTGGCTTGATCAGCTTGTCAACGATTTCTTGACGCGGTACACACAGCGCGAAAGCTTCGCGCAGTGCCTTGCCGCCAGCGCCTTCAGCGAAGACGGAACCCTCGCCAAAGTTGAAGTCCAGGTGTTCCCAAATCATGGTTGAACCACGCAGTACCTTGACGCCGTCCATCTTCTCCAGAGATTCGAGGGAGTCCTGAGTAGCCTGCGGTTCGATTACGTTTACATCTTGGTTGTCCAGTGCCTGCAGCTGGCCTTCTGGAGCGATCATGCGGAATACCAGTTCATCAACACCAGCCGGTTCGCCCCACCAGTCCGGGTTGCGTTCTAGCGTGATGTATTCGCCGGCTTTCCAGCCATCAGCCTTGTACCGGAACGGACCGAAGGATGGTGCTTCTTCCGCGCTCGGAACTACACCTGGGGTCTTGGAGTACCAGTTGTTCCAGTTATCAGCTAGCTTCTGGGCTACTTCAAAGTTTTCGTCCTTCAGTGCTTGGAATAGTTCTTCCTTGGTCATGTCCAACTTCTTGGCCATAACGTGGGACGGCAGCACACCACCAATGATCAGTTCCCAATCTGGGTTCGGTGCAGTGAAGGTGATAGTGAATTCACGATCTCCGGCGTTGCACTCCGGACCTTTCGGAACTGGGTATGCGTAAGTGTCCGAGCCAGAGATGTGGTCGAACAGCGGCAGCCCGTTGCCATCTTCGTCTACATTGCCGGCAGCCTGCTGGGCATCCCGAATCCACTTCGGGTTCTGAGCAACCCAGTCCATGTAGAAGTCTTCACACGTCATCGGCGTTCCGCCTTCATACACTGCGTCTTCGTCGACCGTGTATTTAACCGTGAGCGGATCGTCGGACAGCTTCTCGTAATCGCCGAGTTCAGTGCCGTGCTGCCAAACGCCTTCCGCATCGAAATAGCCGAAGCCCATCATCAGGCGGTCATTAACAACCGAGTTGCCGGTCGAGTAGGTAGAGGAGAGGAGGTTGTTGTAGCCCGCATATTCTTCCGCACCCGTAGTGAACGAAATAGATTCGAGCTTGTCTCCATCAGCGCCAGTATCGCCAGATGCACACGCGCTCAGCGCCAAGAGCGCAGCAGCGGAGGCGGCGATCAGAGAATAAACCTTATTCTTCTTCACATTGTCACCTTTAGTAGAGATATATTTTCTTCATTCCGCACCTATGCGGAACTAGTTCAGAAAATACCATGTTTAGCGTGCGCCACGGCACATTTGCGTGTTTTTTGGTCAAATCAGCGCCGAGTCGAAGGCTGAGCGCAGACCCCGTAAAGTTAAATCGTGCGTGTTTTAAATCTTCTCTCTCACGGTCCCCTGGACTACCTGGAAGTGGATCGGCTACAACGTTTTGTACATGGCGAAGTCGCTGCTGAGCGCGTTCCAGACACTCTGATTCTCTGGGAAGCCCAGCCGGTTTACACTGCTGGTCGCCGCACTAAAGCCGCAGACATCCCCAACCGCGATATTCCAGTTATCCAGATGGATCGCGGCGGATCGGTAACATTCCACGGTCCGGGACAACTGGTGGTGTATCCCATTATCCGAGTGCGCCCGCCACAAGACGTCGTTGCTTTCGTGCGCAATACCGAAACTGCACTGATCTCCGCACTGACCGAAATCGGAATATCCACCTCCCAAGTTCCCGGCAGATCTGGAGTGTGGGTCCAGCGCCCCGGCGTCATTGACCGCAAGCTGTGCGCTATCGGTATCAAATTCGCTGCCGAAACCACCATGCACGGGATTGCGCTCAATGTCACCACGGATACTTCCCAGTTCCAACAAGTAGTGCCCTGTGGCATTTCCGACGCCGGAGTTGTCTCCTTACAAGAATTGGGAATTGATTTGAGCCTGCCCGAAGTGGCAGAACTGATTGTGCCGGCACTCGCTAGCACCTACCAAAATTTCGCGCGGCGGGAATATACTCCGCTTACCACCATGACTGCCGCCGAGACTGCCACCACGCGCGAACAGGCAGCCCAAGCACAGCTGGTAGTGCCCGCCGGAACGGGAATCAGATGGCAAGCACAGGAGGAACAATGAGCCCACTGGAGCCAGGCGATCGTAAGCTATTGCGCGTCGAAGAGCGCAATGCACAGACTCCAATTGAGCACCGCCCTGATTGGCTGAAGACCACTGCCACAGTAGGTAAGGAATACCAAGCCATGCGCGAGCGCGTGCACGGCGCACAGCTACACACGGTGTGTAAAGAAGCTAACTGCCCCAATATCTACGAATGTTGGGAGGACCGGGAAGCTTCTTTCCTGATTGGCGGCGACATCTGTACCCGCCGCTGTGACTTCTGCTTCATAAAAACTGGCAAGCCCACCCACTATGACCAAGAAGAACCACAGCGGGTTGCCCAGACGGTCAAACAGATGGAACTCAACTATGTGACTATCACCGGCGTCACCCGGGACGACCTCCCCGACGGCGCTTCCTGGCTCTACGCACAAACTTGCCGCGAAATACACCAGCTCTGCCCGCACACTGGGGTGGAGCTGTTGATCGACGATATGCGCGGCGGGCTGCCCGCGTGGCAGCAAGTATTTGACTCTCGCCCCGAGGTACTTGCACATAATCTGGAAACTGTACCCCGGATTTTTAAGAAGATCCGCCCAGCTTTCCGCTATGACCGCTCCTTGGAACTTATTCAGGCGGCAGCCGATTCCGGATTGATTACTAAATCAAATCTGATTTTAGGGATGGGCGAGAGCAGCGCCGAAGTATTGGAAACTATGCGCGATCTGCGGGCTGCCGGCTGCGATATTTTGACTATTACCCAATATCTGCGCCCCTCCCAACTGCATCACCCGGTAGACCGCTGGGTAAAACCACAAGAGTTTGTAGAATTTGCCGACGCCGGTTACGAGATGGGCTTTGCGGGGATAATGGCTGGCCCGCTGGTGCGTTCTTCGTATCGATCTGGGTCACTGTGGGCGCGCGCCATGGCACACAAAGGTTGGGAAATTCCGGAGAATTTGCGGCACATCACTGCCGAGGTCGGATCAGCTCGGCAAGAAGCTGCCACTTTGGTATCCCGCGGCCATTAACCTGCTAGCTGAGTAGATCCACCACTGCAGCGCGATCAACCTTGCCGTGGGAATTGAGCGGTAGCTGCGAAAGCACCTTCAAAATGCGCGGCAGTTTGTAGCGGGCCAAGAAATTAGCGGTGAAATCCTGGACATCGCTCAACGTGGGCACCTCTGCCCCGGGTTTTAGCACCAGGGCTACGCCCACCGTCTCGCCCCATTTCTCATCTGGCACTCCCACTACTGCGCACTGCGCTACACCAGGGAAGCGTGAGATGACGTCGCTGATTTCCTCGGGAGAGATGTTTTCCCCGCCAGAATTGATAAGACCACCGATCCGGCCCACAAGCCACAAGAAACCTTGATCGTCTACCCGAACTAAATCTCCGGTGCGGAACCAGCCGGATACGAAACTCTCTGCCGCAGCGCCGTGCCAATAAGAGGTGATGACATTTGGCCCCTGCAACCATAATTCGCCAGTTTTAGAGTCTTCTGCCGTCTCCGGGTCAACTATCCGGGCAGTAACATGCGCAAAGGGCCGGCCAATTGATCCCCGGTGGGTGGGCAGATACTCGGCTGGCAGGTAGCATCCCGCTGCTGCCAGTTCGGTCATCCCATAGACATTTAGTGGCTCTAGCCCGGCGTCTTCAAGTTGTTGGAGTAGCGCTGGGGTGGCCGGAGCGCCGCCAATCAATGGCAAACGGAAAGCACTGAGGTCATAGTCGGCGAAATTAGGCTCTGCCAGCATTTCGGTGAACATAGTAGGAACACCGAACATCATCCGCACCCGATATTTTTCCAACATCCGCAGCAAACTAGCGGCGTCAAAATCACGCATAATCACTACGGTGCCACCGTGCGTAAACAGATCAAGCGTAGTGCCGTTAAAACCGCCAATATGCGATAGCGGTGCCACTACCAGTTCTACATCCAAAGTGGAGTATTCAAATCCCTCCCGGAAATTGCGCGACCCCCACCACAGTTCTTTATGGGTTAGCATGACGGCCTTCGCCACACCATCTGTACCGGAAGTAAACAACAGCGCAGCTGGACCTTCTGGGTATTCCCGAGAGTTCAACGCCGTGGTGCCATCCGGATTATCCGTAATAAATTCACCGTCAAACCCGGTATAGGCCGCGCTGAGCGCAAAGTACCCCGCCCGCAGCGCCGGAGCAATCGCGGGAGCACGCCCGTCGTCGTCAATAACGAACTGTACGGTGGTACCGGTGGAATAGAACATGCCTTGTTCGCCAACTTCTGGCTCTACTACGATCACGCGCGGAGAACAGAAATCAACCATTTTCTGCATATCTTCATAACGCAATCGGTAAGAAATTGGCACAAACACTGCTCCCAAGCGAGCACAGGCCACGTGCATGAGTAGGTGATACGGGCTGTTGTGCGATATCAATACCACGCGGTCGCCTTGGGAAACTCCGCAAGAGCCAAGGAGCTGCGCGAGTTTACGAGTGAGAACCGCTGCCTCCATCACGGTGATTTTTTCGCTGTTATAGACCAACGAGGTGCGGTGGGAGTGAGCTCGAGCCGCACGGTCAAGGGCGTGCGCGGCGTTGTAATACGGTTTACTAGGCACCTTCCCAGTATCCTTTCAGTGCCTGCGCCATCGCGCGGAGATCGCGCGGATTAGACAGTTCACGTACCGAGTGCATAGACAGCAGCGGCACTCCTACGTCCACTGTGACCACTCCGAGCCGACTGGCGGTAGCTGGCCCAATAGTGGAGCCGCATGGGACGTCATTATTAGAAACAAATTCTTGGGTGGCGACGCCAGCCGCTGCACATGCCTGCAACCAGATGGCAATGCCATTGGCTTCAGTAGCGTAGCGCTGATTGGCGTTGAGCTTTACCAGTGGACCACCACCGAGTACTGGCTGATGGTCTGGATCGTGCTTTTCCGGCTTATTGGGGTTAATGGAATGCCCAGCGTCTGCTGATACACAGGAGGAATTTGCCAATAACTGGAGGAAATCAGCGCGGGTGGCACCAGCTGCGAGCGCGATGCGTTCCATTACCTGTTCCAGTAATGGGCCAGCAGCCCCACTGTAAGTAGACGATCCGACTTCTTCGTGATCAAAAGCTGCGAAGATCAGGGCGTCGACCGCTGCCGGGGCGGCATCGCTAGCGGCCAGGTCCAAGAATGCGCGCAATCCGGCGTATACCGAAGATAAATTGTCCTGCCGAGCGGCGGCGAAGAAATCTGCGCCAGTTTCACCGCCGAAACACTCCGGCGCTGCCACATCGTAGGCATATAGGTCCGTACCGGCAACGCGCTGGGCGTCTATCCCAGCCAGTTCGCACAGATACGGCAAAAACTCTGCCTCTCCCAACGCCCAAATCGGGTGGTAATCGCGTTGCCGGGAGAGCTCTAACCGATCGTTTACTGAGCGGTCCAGGTGTGGCGCCAGCTGCGGAATAGTCATCACTGGGCCAGCAGTGGATACCAGATGAGTTTTCCCATTGATCTCAGTTAACTGCCCTGCCACGCCCAGATCACGGTTAAGCCACGAATTTAGCAGCGGGCCGCCGTAAACTTCCACATTAACTTGGGCAAATCCTTTGGTAGCTGACTCTGGATTAGGTTTCAGTTTGAACGACGGTGAGTCGGTGTGGCACCCAACAATCCGAAATGCAGCGAATTTTTCCGGAAGTTGCCAGGCGATAACTGCACCCCCACGCACTACATAACCGCGCCGATGCCCACTCCAAGCCTCGGCTTCGTCTTGTTCCGTGAAACCGGCAGCAGCTAACTGGCGCGAAATCTCCGCACTGGCGTGATAGGAAGTCGGACTAGTTGCGATGAAGTCAGCGAAATTAGCTGCGAAGTCAACGGCAGACTGCTCTGCGACCGGCAGGCGCATATCCGGTTTTTGATTATTCATATCTACAGTGTACCGGGGCGCTCTATTCCAGTGCGGTCTAGTTAAATTCAGGGTCAATATCCAGCACAAAAGCGCGCTGTGCGTGAGTTCCCACTGCGCGGTGGTCGTAGTGGTTGCGCACCCAATCAATTGCTTCTTGCGGATCCATCCCCGACAGTACTGCAATAACGGCCATTGCAGTACCGGTACGCCCTAAGCCATCGCCCGAAGTGATTTCCACCCGTTCATTTTGGGCACGTTTTCCTACTGCTGCCAGCGTCTCCAATGCGTACGCTGGGCGCCGCGGCAGCCGGAAATCTGGCCAGTCAATCACAATAGTTTCTTTGGCATTGGACATAACCTTGGATTCACCAAATCGGTTTCCCACTCCGGTGGCCAGAACTACACAGACATCAGCAGGGATTTCAGCCGGGGTTCGCCAAGAACGACCGCGCAGACGCAAGCCTGATGGAAACTCCACCACACCTGGGCCCATATCCCATTTTCCCATCTGCAGTCCTCCAGACTGAAAAGTTTTTCCACGCCGAAAACTCTGGCTGCGCTTCTTCTCAAGGTATCAATCTGGAGGGAAACTACTCGAGGATTCCGCGAGTTTATAGGCAAACATCACATGACCCTGGTGGCGCTAGCCACAGTGAATTTACCCCAAAGTAACCTGCCTCTCTTTGCCGCGCCGCCAGGTGAGCTCAGCGCCAGAAGATGCTGATTTTCCGCACCACAGGTTTGCCCTATTCGCAGTGGTAAAATTTGGCACTGGACAGCTTTGGGAAACTTCAACGGTCAAGGGGATCAGATGGCTCGTATTATCTACACGCACACTGACGAAGCGCCGGCACTAGCCACGGTATCTTTTCTGCCGATTTTGCAAACTTTTGCTGAACCGGCCGGAGTGCAGATCGAGACACGAGATATTTCGCTCGCTGGGCGCATTTTGGCCGCATTCTCTGATCTGCTGCCGGCAGCCGAAAAAACTTCCGATGCGCTAGCTGAGCTAGCAGAACTCACCCAAGACCCAACTGCCAATATCATCAAATTGCCTAATATTTCGGCGTCGGTCCCGCAGTTGAAAGCAGCGATTGCTGAGCTGCAAGAACAGGGATTTGCAGTTCCAGACTATCCAGAAGACCCCGCCACTCCAGCAGAACAAGAAGCTCGCGCCCGGTATGACGCAGTTAAAGGCTCCGCAGTTAATCCAGTGCTGCGGGAGGGAAATTCAGATCGGCGCGCGCCCCGGGCGGTCAAAAACTATGCCCGGAAGCACCCTCACTCGATGGGGGGATGGTCTCCAGATTCCCAGACTGCGGTGGCTACTATGGCCAGTGGCGATTTCCGGTCTACCGAAAAATCAGTAGTAATTGAACAGGCTGGCACAGTGGAAATTGTGCTGGTTAAAGACGACGGCACCGTGGAAACTCTGCGCGAAGTACCAGTGCAGGCTGGCGAAATTGTAGACTCAGCCAAAATGGAAGCCGCCGCATTAGACGAATTCCTCGCCGCACAGGTGCAGCGCGCTAAAGCTAAAGACCTACTGTTCTCGGTGCATCTAAAAGCCACCATGATGAAGGTGTCCGATCCAGTTATTTTTGGGCACGCGGTGCGCGCCTTTTTCCCGCAAACTTTCCAGAAATATGGCCCCGCACTTGCTGACGCCGGTTTGCATGCCGCCGATGGTCTGGGAACTATTTTTGCAGGGCTGGCAGATTTACCAGCTGGGGCAGAAATCCGCGAGTCCTTTACTGCAGAGCTGGCACAACAGCCTGACCTGTATATGGTCAATTCAGATACTGGGGTAACTAACCTGCATGTGCCCTCAGATGTAATTATCGATGCCTCCATGCCGGCAATGATCCGCAACTCTGGAAAAGGTTGGGGCCCAGATGGTACCACCCGCGATACCCTCGCCGTCATCCCCGATTCTTCGTATGCCGGGGTGTATCAAACTGTTATTGCGGACTGTAAAGCACACGGCGCTTTTGACCCCACCACGATGGGGACCGTGCCTAATGTGGGGCTGATGGCACAAAAAGCGGAAGAATACGGTTCACACGATAAAACCTTTGTTATGACTAGTGCCGGCACAGTTGAGGTGCGCCAGAATGACACCGCGCTGCTCCGCCAGACGGTGAAACCTGGAGATATCTACCGATCTTGCCAAACTAAAGATGCCCCAATTCGGGACTGGGTCAATTTAGCGGTGAGCCGGGCCCGTGAATCTGGCGTTCCCGCAGTGTTCTGGTTGGACCCGGAGCGCGCCCATGACCAGCAGGTGCGCCGTAAAGTGGAGAGCTATTTGGCAGATCTGGACACCGCGGGGCTAGAAATTTTGATTGAGTCACCAGTGGCGGCTACTGCATACACCGTACAGCGCGTACGTGCGGGGCAGGACACCATATCGGTTACGGGCAATGTATTGCGCGACTATTTGACTGATTTATTCCCCATTATGGAGCTGGGAACTTCGGCGAAAATGCTATCTATTGTGCCGCTATTGGCCGGCGGTAGATTATTTGAAACCGGGGCGGGCGGTTCTGCTCCCAAACATGTGGCACAGCTAGTAACTGAAAACCACTTGCGGTGGGATTCGCTGGGCGAGTTCCTGGCAGTGGCAGAATCGCTGCGCCAGTATGCCGCGGTAACTGGCAACGCACAGGCAGCAATACTGGCTGACACACTGGATACCGCCACTGAACGGCTGCTAGAGGAGGGGAAGTCTCCGCAACGAAAAGTGGGCGAACCCGATAACCGCGCCTCCCACGTATGGTTAGCCGGGTACTGGGCTGCGGCGCTGGCAGAATGTGCGGACAGCACCCTGCGAGATTACTTCGCCCCCCTGGCTGCGGAGTTGGCTGAAAATATGGCACAGATTCAGGCTGAACTACTGGCAGTGCAGGGCAAACCGGCTGATATTGGCGGTTACTACCGCCCAGATCCCACGCTAGGCGCCACAGTAATGCGCCCCTCTGCCACGTTCAATCAGATTATTGATAAGAGACGTAGTGCGGTAACGGCTTAATTTCGTAAGTTTGTGCCGGATTTAGCATCGGAACGTCTTCATCAATAAAGTTCTTCCAGCCCCAGTGCGCAATATTCGGAGAATTCTTCCGCAAGGTACTCCACGTTCCCCACTTGGCTGGTTGCGAGCCTTGCCCATCCACGTGCAGCAGTATCGCCAGCTCGGCGCGGGATTGATCTAGTTGGTCAATATCGCGGATCATCTGTACTTGGAACTGATGCAAAATCAGCATCTTTTGCGGCAGATGATGTGCTTTGACAAAATCCGCCAAGTAGTTAATCACTGAATTTACTTCCGTAATCTCCACATGCCCAATTTGTTGTAACGGTAGCTGGTCTGGCTCCAGCCGCCACTCTGGGTCTAATGCCACCCCAACATTCGGGTACTTCAACAATTCGGCATAGCTCTGTACTTGGGTGAGGAAATCAGCTCGCCCCGGTTGTAGGTCTAAAATTACATACTGATCGGCGGCTGCCGCCTGTTCCACCAGGGCGCGGAAACTCTCTACCGGGTATTCATTAGAGTAGTTGCCATCTTCGCCGGGCCCCGCAGATGCCACCGTAGCAATAACTTCTAGTGCCGGAATTACCTTATCTGTGGTGAGAGTCTGATATTCAGCCGCTAACTGTGCCGCGCGCGCAATAGTTTCTGGCACCCCTTGTTCCCCTAGCAGTCCCAATAGTGGGGTATGCGGGGTACCGTATAGCGCCACGTAGCGTTTCCCGTGAAAGACTAGTTGTCCGCCGCCGGGCAGCAGCTTACCGCCGCGGACAGTAGCTAAAATTGGCAGCGTCTGAGAATTAGCATCTTGCAGCAAGGCAACTGCGGCAGCAGTACCGGAAAGCTCCGCAATAACTTCGGCATCTGCCCGCGGATCTGCAGGGGAATCCAATATTTTCCCGCCAGCAGCTTGTAGATTAGCCCGAGCAGCAGCGTAATCCCCATTGGTAACTACCGGGAACTCAGTGCGCACTGGAGCGCTAAACTTACTGACGGCCCGTTCTACTTGGGAAATATCTGCAGTTCTGCCCTGCCAGTTTTTTGGGGCTTGGGTGCCAGTAAGTAACAAGGTCTGCACTCCCAAACGCCTGAGTTCTGCCATTAGTTCGGAGTGCAGATCCGCATCCGCTAATAGTACTGGTATCCCGTACTTTTCCCCAATGGCGCTGGCATTGCTTTCTTGCTCTGTACTGGCAAAAATCACTACTCGAGCAGTTTCCAAAGTGTTGTAGGTAGCACTCAAAGCGGCCACCGCGGGCGAGCTGGCATCCAAAACTAGATCTTGTTCTACTGCCGCTGATTCCACTACCGCGGCAGTATGCCCCCAGCTACACGAAGCCAGTAATAGCATGCCGCACAGTGCAGCAATAACTCGCTTCATGTTTTCCCTATCGATCTTTACCGCTATTGCTAGCTGGATATATTTTGCAATGCTTTTCCATCCTATATAGCTGCACTCCAGAGCACACTCAGGATTAAGTAAATCCGGCAATGTTGGGAATGTTAATTGGGTCAGCCCACTTTCGTATGCTGACCCAATTAACAAATAATGCGGTGTGGGGTGTTCCCTATTTCAGGTACGGCGGCATCCAACCACAGCGAACCGGCTGCTGGTTATCCGCGTCCAACATATTGCCCACCATCTGCAGCGCCACTGAGCTGTAAGTGATATTAGGGTGCGTAGGGGCATGCATTGGGCACACATCCTGAATCAAAATATTCTCAACTCCCGGCTCATCAATAAACGCATTGGTGTACGGAGTGACCGTAGTGTCGTACTTGGTGGTTAGAACCGTGTATTTCACACCGGGAACAGTCAATCCGCCGTCATTCAACTCGGTTAAAAACTCAGAGCCTTCCAGCTGCTGTAACAGCGCGTCCATGTTGTCCGCGGAGAGCTTTTCCTCAATATTCGGATACTTGTTCACCAAGTAGTTAATAGCCCCTTTTAGCCCCATCATCGTGGTGCCGTGGTTATTAGGCGATAGTCCAATTAGGTGATCAACTTTTTCGGCACCGCCATACCATTTGAGGTAAGCGCGTGGCAGCGGGCCACCGCCTTGCGAATGCCCCACTAAAGTAACTTTTTCGGCGCCAGTGGCTTCCAGTACTCGATCCACAAATCCGGCTAAGAAAGCGGCCGACTGGCGGATATCGCCATTGAAAGAAGCCATCTCATCAACCGGGTTACCAGAGGGGTTGTAGTTGAAGGTAAACAGGCAAAGACCGCGCTGCGCCAGATGCGGACCAAACATTGCCCAAGCGCCATATGCACTAGTCCCCGTGCCTGGAACGAGAACTACTGGGGATTCACCCGGTTGGGGAGTACACGTAAAATCGTTAGTGCCCATCGGAGATAGCCCCGGGTGCATCCGGGCATAAGTAGTTGCTCCCACCCAAGTATGCTTATCCGGACCATACCCATTTGCAGGCACCCCGCCTGGGCTAGTAGGGGACTCTACTCCCCCCGGGTTCTCTGGGGTCGGAAGGCCTAAATCAGTTGCTTGCGCCGCAGTCGCAGTCCCGACTGCCAATGCCATAGTTGCGGCGGCAGCCACTACTGCGCGCCCAAATTTTTTCAGCCTCATAGCCCCTCCAGACCTGTGCAGTTGAACCCGGAATCAGGTTTCGTGTGGCTGTGTTATACGGCCCTTTCTCCGCACTCACAAACCGGACTAATCCTATAAAGCAGAATATTGCTGAACTAGGGACATAGGTCCGCAGCTAGGCGCTCAGCTGGGCTAATTAGTGCGCTTATCAGCGTCAAACTGCGCGTGATTCTACGACACTACGCACCCGTACCCGATTCCCCACTGCCAACGGAGCTTTAGCGTTTGCAGATGTATCAAAAAAACAGCTACTGGTGTAGCTGGCACGGCTGCCCCAGTGACGTCGGTATAATGACCGAAAATTGCACTAAATAAGTTAGGAAAAACTGTGGCACCAAAAGAAAAGCTACTGAAGAACAAAGACAAGGTCACCCAGGGCGAACTTGCGGAGCTGCTAGAAATTATCGCCAACCGTATCCGCCGCGGTGAACTCACACTCGGTGGCGGTAAAGATTCAGTGAAAATGGTGTTGCCAGAGCGATTTCAGGTTGAGATCGCGATAACTGATACCGCAAAAAAGCAGCCGCAGCGCACCCTGGAAATCGAGCTGAAATGGTTGATAGATGAGCTCGGCAATCCAGTAAATATGCCCGAAAGACCGCGCGGATTTTTTGTTTCCTAGTGCGTGTACTGGTTAAGCACCGCTGAACTAGTGCAGAACGCTGAGCTAGTTCAGCGGTGCCCACATTAGTTAACCGAAATCCACTGCTGGTAGCGTGCGTCGTCAAAAACCAGGTCTAGCTCACCAATAAATTCGTGCAGCCCTTCTGCGCCCGTGATTTTGCTCTTAAATGCATACAGCCCGTCACTGCGGTCAAAGACATATAGTCCGCCCAGGTCATAACGCAGCAATCCAGCAGCAATAGAATCTTTGACCTGCTCCATACAATTTTGGAATGGCGCATTCAGATTGCGTTTCCCATTCTTGTTAGACGACGCCGCGTAGCTGTAAAAGGCCAACCCGGCATAGCTGATCAAGATACTAGAGCTCAGCACATCTTCTGAGTCACTCGTTTGGTACAGCACGGCGTCGTCGAATGCTTCTAACAATCTAGCGAAGTACTCCTTGGGGCGGTGGGTAATCCCCTGACGTGCCGCCATGACCTTGGTCAACTCGTAAAAGGTATCCAATGCCTCCGCTAGCCCGGGGTCACCAGCACGGAAGCGTTTCGTCTCCAGCCCATCCCGGTAAGTTTTACGCAGTTTATTGCGGTGTTTGGACGGTAGCTCTAGGAAAATATCTTCATAGCTGCGCCCATTGAATTCCATTATCATGTTGTGCCGCGGATTAGAGAAACTGTGTTCCCAGGTAGTTTGGTCGACGTCGGTACGATCCTGGGGCAGCCGGCTGCGCACTATCGTCTGGGCGCCCGGAACGTCAATTTGCTCCAAACTGGACACCAACGATTCGCTGTACGGGACAAATGGATCAATTCGCAATAGGAATCCGCGCCGCTGCTCCACCACCGGCAAGGCCTCCCGCAGCAGTTCTTGGAAAACTTCCGGATCGTCCAAAGCACACACTGGGCCGCGCGGGGCGTACATAAAAGAAGTTTCGCCGTCGTTGCTCACCGACAAAATTGAAAGCGCCGCCGTGATTTCCCCGCGGTCATCTTCCAAATAGACGTAGTCGGCATTCCAGTTGTTCTTAACTTTTGCCCAGTTTGGCGACTGCATCATATGACCGTGCGGGCTGTTCGCCACAAAGTCACTGTACTTACGGAGTTGAGCAGAATCATTGAGATCTAAGATTGGCATAGACCCATCCTACCGGCGCTAGCGCTAGACGTTAAACATGAACTCCACGACGTCGCCGTCTTGCATTACGTAATCTTTGCCTTCCATCCGGACTCGGCCGTGCGCCCGCGCTTCGGCAATCGAACCATATTCCAGCAATTCGCCGTATGACACCACTTGCGCTTTGATGAAACCGCGCTCAAAATCGGTGTGAATTACACCGGCTGCTTGCGGGGCGGTCCAGCCCTTGTGGATAGTCCAGGCACGGGCTTCTTTTTCTCCCGCCGTCAGATAGGTCTGCAACCCCAGGGTGTCAAAGCCAACGCGAGCCAACTTATCCAACCCGCTTTCCTCTTGCCCGGAGGCTTCCAGCATCTCGCGCGCTTCGTCTTCTTCCAGCTCCACCAGCTCGGCTTCAAACTGGGCATCCAAGAAAATAGCCTCGGCCGGTGCCACCAGCTCACGCAATTCCGCCTGTTTAGCGGCGTCTGCCAATCCGGCATCGTCAGTATTGAACACATAGATAAACGGTTTAGCGGTCATCAACTGGAAAGTCTTCAAAATATCTGGGTCGAGATCGCCGCCAGCTGCGGAGAGAGTTTTTCCCTCTTCCAGGATCTGCAAGGCCGCTTCCGCCGTCTGCACTACTTCTTTTTCAATTTTCTTACCGGTCAGCTCTTTTTGCAGGCGCGGAATCTGCTTTTCCAGAGTTTGAATATCGGCCAGCACTAGCTCCGTGGTAATGGTTTCGATATCCGAGGCTGGATCCACCCGCCCGTCCACATGCGTCACATCCGGGTCGGCAAAAGCGCGGGTGACCATACAGATCGCATCCGCTTCCCGGATATTGGCCAGGAACTGGTTACCCAGGCCCTCCCCTTCGGAGGCCCCCCGCACAATCCCCGCGATATCCACAAATGACACCGTGGCAGGCAAGATTTTCTTGGAATTGAAGATCTCAGCCAGCTTACCGAGCCGCTCATCTGGCAGCGGCACCACACCTACATTGGGTTCAATGGTGGCAAACGGATAGTTCGCTGCCACCACATTGGCGCGCGTCAGAGCATTAAATAGGGTCGACTTGCCAACGTTGGGAAGTCCTGCGATACCAATAGTTAAAGCCACGTGGTCAGTCTAATGCGCCCGGTGGGGTAAAGCGAAGCGCCGGGCACAGTTGTGAGGAAGGACGACGCCGCTGCGCCCACTGCGTTAAAAAAGTGCGGGAAGCGGTTCGTATTATTTTGGTATGGAAGTTGGCACCGTAGTTTTAGTATTTTTTGCGCTGGCGCTGGGATTAGCCGTGGGATGGATCGCGGGTGCCCGGCGCGCACCGGGATCAAGCACAGTGGTGGAGCATACTCGCCAGGAGTTAGGGCAGGTGCGCGAGGCACTGGCTACCGCCACTGCCCGGGCAGAACTGTTGGCGCAAGAAAATGACCAGCTCCTAGATAGGTCGCGCGCTGACGCCAATATATTGCAGGCTTTGGCGCCTTTGGCGAAGCAATTAGATGCAGTATCTGGGCACATTGAACAAATTCGCGAGCGCTCCGCAGCGCAGCATTCCCAAATTGTCACTCAATTGCAGCGCGACGCAGAACTGGGAGTAGAACTCAACCGCACTACGTCTGCTCTCAATGCCGCGTTACGCTCCAGCTCGGCGCGGGGAAATTGGGGGGAAGTGCAGCTGCGCCGCATAGTGGAAGCGGCTGGAATGTTGGAGCACGTGGATTTTGTTACCCAGACGTCGGTAACTGATAGCTCTGGAAAAGTCTCGCGACCAGATCTAACTATTTCACTGCCCGACGGGGGCAAAATCGCAGTGGACGCCAAAGTCCCGCTGGATTCATTCTTACGTGCCCAAGAAGAAAGCTCCGGGCAGTCTGATCACCTGGCAGCGCATGCAAAAGCGGTACGGGGTCACGTCCAAGAACTGATTAAACGGGACTACCCCGCAAATTTCCCCGGCTCGCCACGACTCACTGTGATGTATTTGCCCTCTGAGGCACTGCTATCCACAGCCATTACCGCAGACCCAACACTTTTAGAATGGGCACTGCAAGCTGGAGTTGTGCCGGCGTCACCAACTTCATTTTTAGCCTTGCTGCGCACCGTGGCAGCCGTTTGGTCCAGCGCGGCTACTGCCACAGAAGCGCGCGATATTGCTCAATTAGGTAATACTCTGGTGGAGCGTATTGCAGTAGTAGTGGGGCATTTGAACCAACTTGGCGGCGCGCTCGGCAATAGCGTGAAGCACTACAACGCCGCAGTAGGTTCGCTAGAGAATCGCTTGCTAGTCACGGCACGTAGTTTTAGCGCTATTCCAGCGGATCCCGGATCGGCTAAACCGATAGCCAGCGACCAAGCCCAACTCCGGCAATTCAGTGCCGTAGAATTTACGGATCACTCCAGCAATGGCACTGCTGCATCGGATTGCGTAGGCTGAAGCCGTGAATGACAAGGTCTCTTTAGCTGGCGCATCAGCTTTCCCTGCCCCGATCCCCTCTCAGCCATCTCCAGATGGGAAACGCATTCTGTTGGCCGAACCGCGCGGATACTGCGCAGGAGTGGATCGCGCAGTAGATGCAGTAGAAAAAGCTCTGGAACTCTACGGGGCCCCGATCTATGTGCGGAAAGAAATTGTGCACAACAAATTCGTGGTTGAGACGCTTTCTAAACGTGGCGCTATTTTTGTGGATAAAACTGCGGATGTGCCCGCCGGAGCTCGGGTAGTTTTCTCGGCGCACGGCGTCTCTCCGCAAGTGCATGCCGAAGCGGAAGAACTAAATCTGCGTACTATCGATGCCACTTGCCCATTAGTTACTAAAGTCCACAAGCAGGCGGTGCGATTTGCCGATCAGGACTATGACATTCTGCTTATCGGGCATGACGGACACGAAGAAGTAGAAGGCACTCAAGGGGAAGCCCCAGCGCACATCCAGGTAGTCAATGGACCGCAGGATGTTGCCAATGTGCAGGTGCGAGATCCGGAACGGGTGGCATGGATTTCACAGACCACCCTATCCGTGGATGAAACTTTAGAAACTGTGGAGCTACTGCGCCAACGTTTCCCAGCGCTGCAAGATCCGCCGTCAGACAATATCTGCTACGCCACTCAGAATCGCCAGGGCGCGGTAAAACAGATTGCCCCGGAAGCTGACGTGGTAATCGTAGTAGGTTCCGCCAACTCGTCTAACTCTGTGCGCTTGGTGGAAGTGGCATTGGATGCCGGAGCTGGCGCTGCCTACCGAGTGGATAAGGCTTCCGAACTGGACGCTAACTGGTTCACTGCAGCTAAAACCATTGGGGTTACCTCCGGCGCTTCAGTGCCCGAAATTTTGGTGCGCGAAGTAGTGGAAAGCTTGCAAAATATGGGCTACACCCAGTTGGAAACGGTGCGCACCGTTCAAGAAGACGTCCGATTCTCCTTGCCCAAGAATCTGCGCGGCGATCTGAAAGCGGTCGGGATAGAACCCGATCGGCCACACCAGGTGCGGGATCGTAGCCATCCAGTCTCCAATGCGCGCGGGCGCCAACCGGCGGCAAAAGATGCCGCCCCGGCCAAGATTGAGGATTAATTTTGACTGCGGGTCCAATTCCAGTACCTGCTGATTTGCCGCAGCAGGCGGCCCAAACCACGGCTGAAAATCCGTGGCCACTGCGATTGCTGTCGGCAAAAATAGCCGAATATGTGGCCAAAATGTCGCGGCTGTGGGTAGAGGGCGAGATTATTACGCTGGTGCGCCGCCCTAATGCCAAAATGCAGTTCTTCACTTTGGCTGATTTGGAAGACAAAGCTGCGATCAATGTAAAAATTTTGTCGCACAATCTGCCAGCTGGATTGGAATCGGGAGCGCGCGTAGTGGTGTGCGCTAAGCCAGATTTTTGGACCGGCAATGGATCGCTCAGCTTGTATGCCGATGAAGTCCGCCCGGTGGGGATAGGCGATATTCTGGCTCGAATTGAAGCCTTGAAAGCCAAGCTGGCTAGTGAAGGCCTATTTGCTGCCGCACGCAAGAAGCCGCTGCCATTTTTACCCCGGAAAATCGGGCTGATTTGCGGGCGAAACACCAAAGCCAAACACGATGTAGTAGTAAATGCTACCGCCCGCTGGGCAGCTGCCCAGTTTGAAATACGCGAGGTGCAGGTACAGGGAGAAGGTTCAGTTCCGCAGATGATAGCGGCACTGAATGAGCTAGATGCCATCCGGGAAGTAGACGTGATCGTATTGGCTCGCGGCGGCGGCTCAGTAGAAGATCTACTGCCATTTTCTGATGAGCGCCTGGTGCGAGCAGCTGCCCAGGCACAAACTCCTATCGTCTCCGCAATCGGGCATGAAACCGATTCCCCGGTATTGGATCTGGTAGCTGACTTCCGCGCATCTACCCCTACTGATGCCGCCCGCCGCATCGTCCCCGATGTCAACGAAGAACGGGTTGGCATAGCGCAAGCACGGGAACGGATCCGGCAAGCGCTGGAGAACCGACTAGTTCGATCCACCTCTGATATTGCGGCATTGCGCAGCCGCCCGGTACTGGCCCACCCTGAACTACTGCTAGATTCACGGGTAGAAGAACTGGCTAATTTGCGGGCAATGGCCCGCACCTATATGGAATATGCCTACCAGAACTCACAGGGCCAAATTTCTGCTTTGACTGACCGGCTACGAGCTCTCTCCCCACTCGCCACCCTGAACCGCGGCTACGCTATTTTGCAGCAGGACAGTGGCGAAATAATCAGTAATGTATCCCGAGTTGAAGTTGGTAGCGCAGTAGTTGCCCGGGTATCTGACGGCGCAATAGCCCTGACTGTAGCTGGAGTTAAATCCCAAGATCCCCCCATGAAGTCCTCAGCAGAAAGAAGAAAATGAGCAGCGCGAAAACTCAATTAACGGAATTAGACGCCGAAGTTTCCCAACTCAGCTACGAAGAAGCTCGCTCCCAGCTAGTCGAAGTAGTTGCCCGGCTAGAGCAAGGTGATATGCCCTTAGCTGATGCCTTAGCAACTTGGGAGCGCGGGGAAGCCTTAGCGCGCAGATGCGAGACGTGGCTAGCTGGTGCCCGCGAACGGCTCGCCGCCGCCCGGGCAGCTACCGAAACCACAGCTACCGAAAACACTCCCGCGCAGTAGCAGCTAATTCCCTTGAACCTACTTACCGAGGCGGCGTTCCCGCTGCGAATAATCGCGCACCGCCCGCAATAGGTCAGTGCGCCGAAAATCTGGCCAATAAGTTTCGCAAAAGTACAGTTCGGAGTGCACTGCTTGCCAGAGCATAAAACCGCTTAGGCGCTGCTCTCCAGAGGTGCGGATTATTAGATCCGGGTCGGGCTGGCCTTTGGTATACATGTGTTCATTTATTGATTCCGCAGTGAAATTCTGCGCCACATCATGAAGTGAAATACCTTGTTCTGCCTGGTCAAGCAAATAAGATTGCACCGCACTGGCAATTTCATGGCGCCCACCGTACCCAATTGCCACATTTACTTTCATTGCTGCAATACCTTCTGGACGCTGCTGCGCTGCCGCGCGCAATCTATTTGCGGCCGCCGCCGGCAGTAGCCCCAAATCTCCGATAACCCGGATGTCCCATCTCTGCAGTGCGGCCAAGTTTTCTACTGCTGCCACGATGATGTCTATTAACTCATCCAGCTCTTCCGCTGCGCGGGAGAAATTCTCAGTAGAGAGCATCCACAGGGTGACCAGCTCAATGCCTACCTCTTCACACCAGGACAATACTTCTGCAATATGGTCTGCTCCCTTGCGGTGCCCCATGGATGCCGACGAGCCCAGCTCCCGTGCCCAACGCCGGTTGCCATCCAAAATAATGCCGACATGGCTAGGAAGTTGATCTGGATTTAACTGCTTCTTCAGCGTGTGCTCATAGAGTGAATATAGGAACTCTGGCCGCCACATGACACACCTTTCTGCTGGCAGATATGCCTACCTGGTTAAAGTTTATCCCGCCAGGCATCTGGATATGAGAAAAGCTAGCTCATCTGTTTCCACCCTACTAGGGTGGTGGTGCCAGAGTGCACGTAAAAAGCTGAGGCGAATTATGAATGCGGAAAATATTACTTATCAGCAACTCAATCGGAAAAACGTAGACGAATTCCCCAAACCACGGTTACGCGGCTGGATCCACAGCTTCACTGCTCCAGTTGCATTCTTAAATGGACTCAGCATGGTTATTTTGGCGAGTGACGTCGGTGCCCGGGCTGCTAGCGCGGTGTTCTTTGTCTGCGGATTGTTGTTATTTGCTGGTTCTGGTATCTACCATGTGGGCCCGTGGAAACCACAGGTGAAATCTATCCTGCGCCGGATAGACCATTCCAATGTGTTCTTACTGATCGCCGGCACCTACACTCCGCTCGCAGTAATTTTACTCGATGGACGCTCCGAAAAAATCGTGCTCACCATCGTATGGGTGGGCGCCCTACTCGGATCGCTATTCCATATTCTGTGGATAACCGCACCCCGCTGGCTCTACGTCCCGCTCTATATTGCGCTCGGCTGGGTAGCTATCTGGTTCTTACCAGAATTTTGGAATAACGGCAGCCCGGTAATCGTCTGGCTACTAATCGCGGGCGGTATCGCCTACACCGTAGGTGCAGTATTTTATGGGCTGCGCTGGCCCAACCCCTGGCCGAAGTGGTTCGGTTTTCACGAATTTTTCCACTCCGGCACAGTGATTGGATACGCCTGCCATTCAGTGGCTATTTGGCTCGCTATTTTTGCTTAGCGCACAGTTCGCCTAACTAAGCGAGTCAATGCCGATTTAACCCAACCAGGATTTAAGCATCTGCTGGGAGGCTTCTTCCAGCGCCATCTGCCACTTCGGGCCGAAAGTTAGCCGGCGCACGCCCAGTTCCTTCAGCTCGGCATAGTTGCCGGCATCAGTGCCCTCAGTGGGGGAAACTGTGACGTTAACTGGCACCTCAGTAGCAGCGACAACCGTGCGGATATCTTCCGCAGTGGTAATACCCACCGGATACACCGAGCGGGCACCGGCCGCCACCATCAATTCCATCCGAGCTACCGCTTCACCCATCGGATCAGCAAATTCTGCAGTACCCAGTGCAACTGCGTCAGTACGACCGTTGATTACCAGATCCACTCCAGCTTTGTCCGCAGTTTCCCGCGCCAAGCGAATGTAGTCGGCATGTTCTTCCCGAGTGCGTACCCGATTGCCTTCAGAATGCACTACGTCTTCAATATTCACTCCGACGACGCCGGTGGCTAATACTTTTTCTATTAGCTCATCAGCTGGCATTCCGTAGCCAGATTCCACATCCAACGACACCGGGATGTCCACTGCATTGACGATATGCTTGGCAACCATCAGGTAGTGATCAAAGTTCATACCTTCACCGTCAGAATTTCCAACTGCTTCGGCAACCGGGTGCGATCCGATAGTCAACCCCGGGAATCCAGCTGCCTCAGCTTGGCGCGCACTCCACACATCCCATACCGTCGGCAGTACTAGTAACTCACCCGATTCGTGAGCTTTGGCGAATTTTGTAGCTAGTTCCTGTTGCTTAGTGGACATTTCTTTTCCTCACAATCTGTGCCTAATCGGGGCACTTGCCGCGTCAGGCAGTGCTGCAATTCTAAGAAGAACGGCTGCCTAACTTAGCGAAACACAATTTTCTATTCTATTTTTGCTGTTCAGCGCACTATCGCCAGTGGCGAACTACAGGCCAGGGATACGTTCAAACAGATCGTGTTCTATCTGACCAGGCTCCGGCCTGCCCACTGTGCTTAGTGCCAATTCAAATTCTTCCCATGGCCACACCTTGGCTTCCAAGTCTCGTGGCACTGCAAAGAAGAATCCATCAGGATCAATTTGCGTGGCGTGTGCGCGTAATGCGGCGTCGCGCTGCGGGAAAAACTCCGCTACGTCAATCCGCGCGTCGGCAACTCGGGTAAAACCGCGGTCACTGTCGTATTTCTTATGCCGTTCTAGCCAACCACCGAAAGGACTTTCTAGCCCCGCAGCCAGCATCGCTTCTTGCAATGCCATAATCCGTGGCGTGGTAAAGGAAATATCGTAATAGACCTTGGACACTTGCCACGGATCCCCACATTCGGGATAGGCCTGCGCATCGCTGGCTGCCGCCACGGCCATCATGGACACAATATGGGCCCGGATATGGTCGGGATGCGGATACCCACCCTGTTCGTCATAAGTAGTAAGCACTTGTGGGCGGAACTCTCGGATCTGCCGCACTAATTCCCGCACAGGCTCACCAATGGGCACGGTGGCAAAACTCCCAGCCGGCAAGGGCGGCAGTGGATCGCCGGTGGGGAAGCCAGAGTCTTCAAAGCCCAGCCAAACATGTTCCACTCCCAGCGCGGCTGCTGCTGCAGCCATTTCCGATCGCCGCACTCGGGCGATATGCTGCGCAATTTCAGTATCTGCTTGCAAAGCGGGATTGAGAATATCACCGCGCTCACCGCCAGTCAGAGTTACTATGCGCACGCGCCCAGTCTTGGCATACTTAGCGGACATACCTGCACCCTTTGACGCCTCGTCATCCGGGTGGGCATGAACTGCCATGAGGCGCCGCTCTGGCGCAGCTAGCCCAGTTTCAACTTCGCTTATCACTACTCAACACCTCAACGGTTTAATTTTCAACTATTTCAGTTTAGTTGAAAACAGAAATAATTTCTACTGGCAACCGTGGCACGGAATTGTCACGCCTGCTTTGCGGTGATAAGGTCACAAAATGCTATGCACCGCTAGCTAAATGCGGTATCAGTAAGGAGATTTTGATGGCTGCAGAGACTACCTGGCTCTCGCAAGAAACTTTCGACCGCCTGTCAAAAGAGCTCGAATATTTGAAGACGACCGGACGCACTGAAATAGCTGAGCGCATTGAAACCGCCCGCTCAGAAGGTGACTTGCGGGAAAATGGCGGCTATCACGCCGCGCGCGAAGAGCAATCCAAAATGGAAGGTCGCATTCAGGAACTTACCTACCTGCTGGAGCATGCCGAAATTGGCGAATCTGACACCGACACTTCCCAGGTAGCGCCCGGCCTAGTAATCACTGCCAAAGTAAATGATAAGGAAAAGCGATTCCTGCTCGGCTCCCGCGAAGCTGCCAACTTCGTAGACGTCGACGTCTACCCAGAATCCGCCCCGCTGGGTTCAGCAATTATGGGGCTGGCCGCGGGCGATAAAACTTCTTATCTGGCACCGAACGGCAAAGAGTTCCAGGTAGAGATACTGAAGATCGAATCCTTTAACGGCTGAGATCGATGTTCCTCAACCAGTCGGTGTCACCACAGACCGCTCTGCCTGGGCGGGCTACCCCCATTTTGACTGGGCCACAACAACACCTGGTATTCCACACTGACCTACTTGCTCCCGCCGCGCCGGGCCAAGAAGAAATTTTCTTGGCTGCCGGATGTTTCTGGGGAGTGGAGGAAATAATGTGGCAGCTGCCCGGCGTCGTAAACACTGCTACGGGATACATGGGGGGATACACTCCTAACCCGGAATACGGCGAAGTGTGCAGCGGGCTAACTGGACACACTGAAACGGTGCGCGTGGTCTACCAAGCCACCGCAGCGGAGAGTCCACTACCGCTGATTTTGAAGACATTCTGGGAATGCCATGACCCCACTTCATTGAATCGGCAGGGAAATGACATCGGCACCCAGTATCGTTCCGCAATTTTTTACACCACCCCGCAGCAACAGGACTTGGCACTAACCTCTCGCGCTACTTACAACCAAGTATTGGCGGCAGCTGGGCGTGGCCAGATCGTCACCGAAATTCGCAGCACTGACGACGCCGGTGAGTTTTACTGGGCTGAAGCAGTACATCAGCAGTATCTAATTAGCGTCCCCAACGGATACCGATGCCACGCCACCTCTGGATTGCCCTGCCCTCTTCCCGGTTCGGGGCCACTGGCAGCGCTATAACACTAGGATTTACTTGTAGCCAAGTTTGAAGCCAAGCGAGAAAGGCATCTCATGGTTGAATTACCCACCGTTTCTGGACCATTCGGCAAAAGCCCAGAACTAACTTTCCCGGATGCGCCTGCCCCTAAAGGGCTACAGATAGTAACACTAAAAGAGGGAACTGGGCCAGTAGTAAAAGCTGGCGACGAAGTTGAGTGCAACTACCACGGCCAAATCTGGAATGCCGAAATCTTTGACTCGTCTTATTTCCGCCACGAAAGCGCCCGCTTCCCCATTGGCGTTGGCATGGTTATTGAGGCTTGGGATCGAGCGCTAGTTGGCAAAACAGTCGGCTCCCGGCTATTGCTGAGCGTTCCACCCGCCAAAGGATACGGCGCCGCCGGCAACCCCAGAGCTGGAATTGCCGGCGACGACGTTATTGTATTTGTAATCGACATCCTGGGAGTAGCGAATCCGCCTTATAAAATGACGCAACGCCATCTGGAAGTCGAGTAACTACTCCTTATCGGGAATATCCCCACGCGGGAGGTCAGCTGCTGTGCTCACTTCCCACTTCGGATTCGGTTGCAGCCCCTTTTCGATAAGGTGCGGATCCGCGGCTAGTGGGGTACGCGGCTTCGGATAGCGTTTATCCGACTTCCACCACGGCATATTTCCCACCCAACCATCTACTGGCGGAAGCGGCGATTCTGGTTCCATACCCAACTCAGCCGGAGTTTCCTTGATGGTGTCAGTCAGGAAGTACTTATCGGCGTCGTCGAAATTATGCTTGGCAACTTCGCGGAACTCTTTATGTTCGAAGTACAGACCATCGCGCAATGGGTGACGCCCCGTCTTGATTATCTTGTACAGCCAGTAGATGAACAGCGCCACGTTGGAGATCAACGCTAGCCAAGCACAGACAGCGTTGGCGGTGGGATCCATAGTGGCAAAGTTATGCATCTTCCCTGGCGGCACAAATGTCTCCGCCAGCAGATTATTGACTGCGATCCAGAACATAAGCGTAAAGCAGCGGAACCAAATCCACTGCCCCCGCGCCCAAGTGAAGGCTGGGATAGTACACGCCAACAGCAGCGCAAGCGTGCAGTACCAGGTGTAGTCAGCTAGCGAGTTGTACAGGAAAGCGTGATTCCATAGGTCGTAGGCGACAACCCACGGCCACACCATATCGATCCAGATCAAACCGCGAACTTGCTTCTTGCCGTTTTCTTTCTTCTTGCCGGCTGAGGTAATCATGATCTTGCCCAGACCGGTGATCGTGATGATATTCAGCAAACCAGCAACTGCAGACAGAATGTTCCAGTATCCGCCAATGGTGCGGAATCCAGTAGCTGGGTCAATACCAACATGAGCCGCTTCGAAGTTATTAGCAAGCGCCTGGTACCACTCCGGAGAATGCAGAGTAGCAGTGATACCGCGCGCCTCGGGGAGTCCGGCGAGCATATCCCGTGCCGATGCGTCATTAATAGCTTGCAAACAGCTGGGATCAGCCGCGCAGGCATAGTAATTATCAGCTTCAAAGAAGATGGTGACGTCACGGACATTGGCTTCCATGATATTTATCGCCAGCCCCAGCCAGAGCGCCACGCCAAACCAGATGGCATAGCGGTGCGCCTTTATTGGGTTCTTTTTGCCGTACCAAAGCAGGAATCCGGTCATAGTTGCAGTGGCGACCATGATGACAAATTTCCCGAATGGGAACCAGCCCACAATCGGGATGGCATACTTTATTGCCCACGGAATAGCTAACACTCCACCTACTGTCCACAGGGCAAAAACTGTCCAGTTCCAGCGCCGGTGGATCTCAGCGATAGCGACTTGAGCTACGAACACTACTATCCAGGTTATATACACCGTGGGAGTGCCTATTTCCCACAAACCTAAGAACGAGTCCACTTAAAACCCTCTTTCACTAACACGCAGATGGATCAAGAACTCTGCGGATTTGTGCCTTTTCAGCGACTGATGGTTGAAATCTCCTCGTCGAAATATCAACCAATAGGGATGAAAAGCTTTTCAAAGAGGCTACGCCTAATCGCACGCCCGGGCAACCATTTTTTGCGATATGCAGCACATATAAAAGGTGTACACTATCGTGTATCGCTCTTGAACGATATTTCACTCACCAAAAGTTGGGCGCCTTTTTGCAGCGTCGCACCCACCCAACTGGCGGCGATTTAATATCGCCAAGATTGACAATCTACATTCCAATGGAGGAACAATGTCAAAGTTCAAGTCAGCAGTAAAAGTGTTGGCTCCACTGGGCCTGGCCGGACTCACCGGTATGACAGTTTTTAGTCAGTTCACCGGTAAAGGCACCCCAGAGGAACAAAAATGGCGCTATCCGGCAGATGATCTGATAGACGCACACTATTCCAATGGCCGCTCTTCTACCTATGCCATCGATATTGACGCTCCGGCATACGCGGTATATCGGATTTTCAAACAGATTGGGGCAGAACGTACTGGATCGTTTAGCTCGGAATTCCTGGAGCGCACTTTCGCTCGGCTGCCCTTCTTCAATAGCTACGAGATCCAGGAAGAATTCCAGCAGCCAGATTCCATGATGCCCGGAGATATCGCTGCGTTTGATTTCCACGGCATGAGCATGGAATGGGCTGACATCGTACCTGGCAAGTACATAGTACAATGGGTGGACACCAAGACCCCACCGCGTGCCCCCGGCTCGTATGCTTTCCGCTTCCCCGGGATGAAACACTTTGCCGCTGCTTGGTGTTTCTACCTAATTCCACTGTCCGGAGAGCGTACCCGGCTATTGAACCACTGGCGGATTGGTTTTGAGCCAGATAATGGTTTGGTCGCCGCATTTAACTGGACGAATATCGAACTAATTGGTGGCGTTATGGCACACCTGCAGAACATCTACGTAAAACGGGTAGCCGAATTCCGCAAGCGGGAACAGCTCGGTGGCAAGATAATGCGCAAGCTATTCGGCGGTGGAATTATCGACACCGGCACCCCAGCTGGACGTTGGGATGGCACCCCGCTGTTTGATAAGACCTACACCCAGTGGTTCCGCTACGGGCGCCAAAATCCGGCGGTCACGGATATCCGCCCACCAGTAACCGATAACCCCGATTGGCCACCACTTGGGCCTGACTCACCGTGGGCAGATCGGATCGACGCCGAATACTTCGTAGATTGGGAAGAACCAGAGTTTTCCTGGGATGAACAGATCCGCCAAAAGATGGAAGGTACTTACCTCAAGGGATGGGGAAAGAAGAAACCAGCAGCAACTGCGGACGGAGATGAGTAGCAATGACGCCCCCTACTCCGGACTACCCCACCCTGTTCTTCTTTGAAGTTGGGGAATGGTGGGACTACGCAATGCTACTGTTAGTGATCGCAGCGCTGGCTTTCACTGCCTGGTTGGCACAACGCAACAAATGGGTAGCAATTGCAGTGTTCATCGTCATCCCCGTAGCGCTAACCATATTCTGGTGGCCCACCTCAACACAGGGAACGGCTTCTGCCGGCTGGTTTGCGATAGTTAAACAGTATTCGGCCCTGCTAGGCAGCCTGTCCCTAGTTGCCTTGCAATACTTCAAGAAATTGCAGCTCAACAAGTGGTACTTGTTGATCCCGCCGTTCATTCTGGCAGTGAATATTCTGGAGGCCGTTATCCGCGATTTCCAGTGCTACTCGATCCACGGCGCAGATCCAGTATCTGGCGTGTGGACCTGGGGCGGGCCGTGGAACATCATGAATGGGATAGCGGGCATACTCAACCTGCTCATGATTTCTGGCTGGATTGGCATCTATGTATCCAAGAACAAAGACAAGGCAGTTATCTGGGGCGACCTCACCATCTGGTGGATCATTGCTTATGACCTGTGGAATGTGGCCTACGTATACAACTGCCTATCTGACCGCGCCTGGTACTCCGGAGTAGCGCTGCTACTGTCTTGTACTATTCCGGCGTTCTTGTGGTTCGGGAAAGGCTCGTGGATTCAGTACCGGGCGTACACGCTCACATTCTGGTCTGCAGTAGTGCTCACTTTCCCGCACTTCATGCATGATTCAATTTTCGCCCATCACCCCAGCCAAAATCCGAATGCTATGTTAGTGCTATCGCTGGCAGCATTACTGTTCAATGTGGGGGTCTTCTGCTACCACGTCTACCGGATTGCCAAGCTGCGCCGGAACCCAATCAAGCAGGAGATCTACTCCGACACCCCAACCTACATCAAGTGGGTTAATGAAACTGCGGCGCCAGAGACCCAGGATCGGATCGCTGCTCGCCTAGGCAAGACCGCAGCGGAAGTGGGTTACCGCTAAGGAATAGTTAGCAAACATAAACAAGCTGATGGCCGGGAAAATTTTCCCGGCCATCAGCTTGTTTTAGGTAAGAATTGCTAGCTTCGGCTGCTTGCCACAATGGCAATTAGGCGTAGCACCTCAATGTAAATCCAAAGGATAGTCATCACAATGGCAATCCCGCAGGTCCACGCAAATTTCTGGGGGGCACCATTGGCAATAGCAGTATTCACATCTTCAAAGTCAGCGACGAGGAGGTAGGCAGCCACTAGGATCATTCCAGCTCCGATAACCACGCCAATAGGCAAGCCCAATATCGTAGCGGACGCCAATCCCCAGGCCCCGAAGTCAAAAACTCCAAAAAATGAACCGATCATATTAACTACCAAGAAAATCAGGTAGCCAATCATCACGGTGAGCACTATCTTTCGACCACGGCTAGAGGTACGAACTTTTCCGGAGTAATGCAGACCCAGCGTAACCGCCACAATTATTGCAGTAGCAATAATCGCTTGCAGGGCGATACCAGGCACCACCAGCTCCAACGCAGCAGTAATAGCTCCCAGGGCTATGCCTTCTAGCGCCGCATAGGCGATTGCCAATGCCGGAGCCACTACTCGCTGGAAAGCGATGACCATGCCAATGATAAAAGCAATTATTACTGCGCCTCCGGCAACTGGCCCCATCAGACTAAGCGGCAGCAAGAGCGCCGTCACTATGCCAAATACCAGCGTAGTGCCGAGCAGAATTGCCGTTTTGTTCATAGCGTCTTGGTAGGTCATCCGCTCAGTGGTGGCACCAATTCCAGCTGCTGCGGGCTGCTGGGTAAATGCCGACTGTTGGGCATTAGCGGCGGGCTGATTGGGGAACGCTCCCGGCTGCTGCGTATAGCCCTCCGGAGAGTATTGCCCGCGGTAGTCAGTCTGGTAAGCGGTTTGCTGTTGCGGTGCATAATTATTTGGCCGGCGCGTATCAGAAAAATACGGGTTACGGCTCATTACCGGATTACTCACGGATGCCTCCTAATAAATAGACCATTTTCAGTCTAGCTAATTTAGGGGGTTTTCTCGTTTCTGTCCTCCCTAAGCGGAGACGGAAAAGCCACCGGCAGCGCTCATCAACAGGCATTACTCGCGCCCGAGATATCGCCGCCACTTCACGAGTTCCCCAGTGTTACGACAAGGAAAAATACTAGTAAACTGCCTGGGAAACTTTTTCACAGCGATGCAGTATCTTAGACTGGCATTACCCGAGAAAAGGACTTAAATGATTACAGTTGAGAACCTGACCAAGGATTATGGTTCTACTCGCGCAGTTGATGATCTCTCTTTCTCGCTGCGCACTGGCGCAGTTACTGGATTCCTCGGACCAAACGGTTCTGGAAAATCCACTACTATGCGCTGCATTCTGGGGCTAGACAACCCCACAAAGGGCCGTGCCACTATTGATGGCGTGGAGTACCGCAAACTCAAATCTCCACTTACTAAAGTTGGCGCCCTCCTAGATTCCAAAGCTTTCCACCCCAAACGCACCGCCCGCCGGCATCTGCAGATTACGGCTGCCACCCATGGCATCCCCAAATCCCGAGTAGATGAACTGATCGAAATGACTGGGCTAACCAGCGTCGCCAATAAAAAATTGGGATCGTTTTCGCTTGGCATGGGCCAACGGCTGGGAATTGCCCAAGCGCTACTAGGCGATCCAGAAGTTTTGTTATTTGACGAACCGGTGAATGGGTTGGATCCCGACGGCGTGCGCTGGGTGCGTACTATGATGCGCCAACTAGCTGCGGAAGGACGCACCGTCTTCGTGTCTTCACACTTGATGAGTGAAATGGCACTGACCGCTGACGATCTGGTGATTCTGGGTCGCGGTAAGTTGATTGCTTCGGGACCAGTTTCAGAATTTACTGAGGCCATAGAGCGCACCCGGATTCGAGTTGCTGGCCCAGATATGTACGCGATTGACGCCGCCGTGCGCACCCAAGGCTGGATTCCGGAGCCCCATCCGGCAGCAGAAAAATATCCTGCCGGTTATTTGGAACTTGCTGGTACCACCCGAGCAGAGGTGGGGCATGTGTTACACCAGTCCGGTTTGGAAATACATGAATTAAGTGAATCGCACTCGTCGCTGGAAGATGTATTTATGGATCTCACCGAATCTGAAGTGGAATTTGGTTCCGGTCTCCAGGGAGGTAGCCATGCAAACTAAAACCTCGCTAATTCATTCGATACTGGCGGAACTGCAAAAACTACACATCCCAGCAATTCGAAACACTGCAATAATCGGGCTGGCAATCTATCTACTACTCACTTTTGTGCTGACTGATCCCAGTTTTTACGGTGACTACACGCAGGTAATGAAGATGTCATACCGCATAGTTGGTCAAAGCTGGACAATGCTGGTGCTATTCGCCATCATCATGGGGTCATTAGCAGTAACTGCCGAGTATTCGCATAACACTATGCGTACTACTCTGCTAGCAATTCCTAACCGCTATAAGGCTGCCAGCGCCAAATTTATCGCGGTAGCTCTGTCTTCCCTGGGATATTTCACTCTAGTCATGCTGTTAGCCGCATTGTTGGCTAAAGTGCGCTTGGGTAACAGTTTGAGCTATAGCAGCAGCGACGCCGCCTCCATATTGGTGACGCTACTAGTACTGGTGATTACCACGTTAATGAGCACTGCCTTTGGGTATTTGCTGCGCTCCACTGCCGGCACGATGGCAATGATGATTTTCCTCTTCTTTATCGCCGAAATGGTGCGGGTCATCCCACAGAAATTCTTTTATGAAACGCTCCCTAACTGGCTGCCAATGGCACTAGGCGAGCGCGCAATAGAAGTGGGACTGACTGTTGAAGACGAAGTTTACTTCCCCGGGGTAGTAGACCCGTATTTCTCTTCACCGTGGCTAGCGCTGGCAATTTTGGGCGGCTATCTGGCAATAGTCATCGCCAGCGCATTACTGGTATATCGGAAACGCGACGCTTAACCCAAAATCTTGGCTGCTAACTATTTGGCTGCCAAAATAGCGTCAATTAGTGCCGCTACCGAGTCGGTCATTTCCGGCAACCGGTAGCGGCACACTGCTAGTACATCTGGAGTGGCTAACGGAGCCGCAATCGGCATCCCGATCTGGGTCAGCCACGAGATATCGTTTTCCGAGTCCCCTACCCCCAATGCAGTGCGCGGAGCTAACTCGCGTTGCCACAACGCCGTCGCTATTCCCTGCCATTTAGTAATGCCCTGGAGAGGGACGTCGATGAACTTATCGTGCGAACGCACTGCCTGCGGGAATTTTTTAACTAACTCCACCATGGCTTTGTCTACCCGCTCTGCTGGGCCGGCGTAGGACACTTTCGTGACCTTGTCCCAGTCCATTTCAGCCACCTCTTTGAAGTCCTGCCCTTCAGAAGCGGTCTGCAAAATACGAACGCCACCTTCGTCTAACAAATCTCCATGGGCAAATACGTCAACTTCACCAAAGTAGAACGGCATCAGTTGCCAGTCCCGACCAAACTCGGTGAGCGCTTCGACTTCGGCGCGGGGCATATGGTGCGCATCCACGATATTCTCCCCGTCCCAGACCACGCCACCTCCGGCAGCGATAACCCAAGCGTGGATACCAGCCCGGCGCGCTAAATTCGCACCGCCGTTCAATATTCGCCCGGTGGCAAGGGTTACTGGGATACCGGCGTCATCAAGCCGGCGGAGCGCCGCCACAGTTTCATCTGAAGTGGCTGAGTCTGCGCCAGTGAGGGTGCCGTCAATATCAAATACCGCATGGTCTATATCCATGACTTCTGCCGGCAGCGCAGTTAGATCTAGCGTGGGAGTATTATTCGCAGTCATCATCTCTATGCTAACTACTGACCCAGTACTCCCCAAGCCATTATCCCAGGAGAATAACGTGCCCCCGATGGGACTCGAACCCATACTGGATCGATTTTAAGTCGACTGCCTCTGCCGATTGGGCTACGGGGGCCACGTGGAGATCTTACCCTGGAGTAGCATTTCTCCCAAAACCAGGATTAAAACGTTATTGCGGTTAACTTTGTTTAGACTTGAAAAGGTGAAATTACTTACCAAGTATCGCAAGGCATTAGAGCACGAGACCGTGGCCGGGATCGTCCTAGTTATCGGGGCAGTTTTGGCCCTGGTGTGGGCGAACTCCCCGATTCGCGAGTGGTATTTTGCGCTTGCGGAGGCGGAAGTCGGGCCAAGTGCACTCGGTCTGCATCAGCCGCTAGAAACTTGGGCGGCGGACGGGTTGCTCGCCTTTTTCTTCTTTTTGGTGGGAATGGAACTAAAAGAAGAATTCACCATCGGCTCCTTGCAAAATCCCCGTAAAGCTCTAGTGCCGATGCTCGCTGCGGTATTTGGGATGGCTGGCCCCTCACTGGTTTATCTGGCAGTACAGCTGATTAGTGGTTCCGGAATATACGACGGCTGGGCAGTTCCAGTAGCCACCGATATCGCATTTGCGTTGAGCGTATTAGGGCTAGTTGGCAAAGGTCTGCCACCCGCCGTGCGCACTTTCTTGATGACCCTAGCGATAGTGGATGACTTGCTCGGCATCATCATTATTGCCATCTTCTTCTCCGATGGCCTCAACTTTGGTTTCTTAGCAGCCGCTATGGCACTGATTGCGCTGTTCTGGGCTTTGCTGCGCCGGCGGTATACCCACTGGCTCCTGCTGTGGCCAATTGGACTATTAACCTGGTACTTCATGTTCCGCTCCGGGGTACACGCCACGATCTCCGCAGTGGGATTGGGCTTAGTAGTGCCAACGCTAGTCAAAGACGGCGAAATTGAACCACTCACCGATACCATCACCCGCAAATTCAGTTTCTTCTCTGCAGGTTTTGTGCTGCCAGTTTTCGCATTCTTTGCTGCGGGAGTGAGCGTAGTGGACTCCGGTGGCATCGGTTCAATGCTCACCGACCCAGTATCCATGGGTATTTACTTGGGTTTGCCATTTGGTAAGTTCTTGGGGATCACCGGCGGAGTAATCCTATTAGTCAAGATATTCAGACTGCAGTTAGACGACGACGTGGCAATAGTAGACATTATCGGCATCTCGCTTATCTCCGGCATTGGGTTCACGGTTTCGCTGCTGATCGCCACCCTGTCATTCCCGGCCGGCAGTTCCCATGGGGAGCATGCCCGAGTCGCAGTGCTCATCGGTACCCTACTGTCCGTAATTCTGGGGGGTATCGTGATCCGTATCCGCGCCAACTACCGAATCCGCACCGGTTTGGCCGCCAAAGACCAGATGACGATGGACGAGCAAGACCTACTAGATGGCCCGGATCCCGCAGGCACTGCCTAATTTTCCGCTCAGATTCACTGCTAGTTAGCGGATGCCCTCCGATATCCTTTGGGAAAGCTACTCGGGACCGCGCGCTAAATTAGTTACTTGGAAACTGCACGCTAAATTATTGCCAGCGGGGTGGATTGGGTTCTGCTGCTGCCCACAGCGCTAGCCCATCGAGTATGTCGTGTTCTGAGGTAATCGAACCGAGTATCGGCGCCGCACTTTCCGCAGTTTCTGAGGCGATTGCCCGGCATAGTTCTTGCCAAACCAAGGCCCCGGCACCAATTACATCCACCCGCCCCGGATGCATGAATCCCAATTTGGCACGCTCCGCAGCCGGAACAGATAAGTACCAATCGCACACTGTATCGATCTGATCGAAAGTTAAGAAAGTACCGTCGATAGCGGCTGGGTCATAGCTAGTCAGCCCCAGAAACTTTGCCGTTACTGAGGTGACCGTGCCGGCGAGCCCAACCAGAGTACGCGCCTGCGAAAAATCAACTACTTGGCGAGCACGCGCCAATTCAGCTTGGATATCGGCACGAGCCGCAGCTATCTGGGCAGCTGTTGGCGGATCGGTAAGTAAATGGCGTTCCCGCATCCGTACCGAACCGACGTCCATCGAAAAGGAACTCAAGATTTCGCCGTCGGCAGTTCCTAAAACTAGCTCAGTCGAGCCACCACCCAGATCTACTGCCAGCATCGGATCCGGGCAGTCGCGGTGAATGGAGATAGCACCCGCAAAAGTAGTGCGGGCTTCCTCCTCCCCGGATAGTACTTGCGGATCTACTCCCAGGGCATGACGCACCGCTGCGGTGAATTCTTCCCGATTGGCTGCGTCCCGGGTTGCTGAAGTAGCTGCAAATCGGATCGACTCCACGCCATATTCCTGGCACTGCTGGGCGTATTCCGCCACAAAGTGAAGCGTACGTTCCAACGCATCTGGTGCCAGCTTTCCGGTGCGGTCCACTCCTTGCCCCAGCCGGGAAATTTCCATCCGCCGCACTACATCACTCAACGCCTTTTTTGACGGTGCCGCTGGCCCCGCTACATCCGCAATAAGCAGGCGAATTGAATTGGTGCCGGCGTCAATTCCAGCTACGCGCACTAGTTCTCCTCAGCTTTTTGAGTGCTCCCGGAGTGCAGGGAGCAACGGCAGATCTCTGGATCCCAACCGGCTAATGCTAGGGCTTCATCCCCCACTGGGCAAATCCCGGGACCAACTGCCAACGCAAAGCCAGCCAAGGCATGGAGACATTTAACCCGGTCTGGTAGCCCGCCGGCCGACCGATCCCGCACTTCTGGCACTTCGGCGAGCAACTCTCGGCGCGCTACATAAGAATCGTGAGCGCGGCGATGAGCGGCAGCATATTCTGCATCTACCGCCAGCCGCTCATTGAATGGGACCATGCCACCACGGGATTCAATCCGTGAAATTTCTGCTACCAGCCACGGCAGCGACAAATAAAACGTAGTTGGGAATGGACTGCCGTCAGGTAGACGCGGATAGGTGATAGTCACGGCCGGAGTACCGCAGTGACACCGGGCGCCTATTCCCACTAATCCCCGCGGATCCCGCCCCAATTGGGCAGCGATAATTTGGCGGTCTGCACCGGTAACTTCACTGGCATCTACCGCTACTTGACGCAAAACCGCAAGGGGGACTTCGGTGGTCATGTAGTAACTCCTATGGTTCTGGATTCGGCTGCTCACTTGGCATATTCAGCAATGGTACTTGACCAGGATTTTCCACTTCCTGATCTGCTTCCCCAGCGCCACCGGCAATCGTAACTGAATCCCAAACTGTTAGATAAAACGGCGTGGCCTGCCGCATTTTGCGATTAACTTCGGCAGTGCGCTTGTCTAGTTGCTCTTTTGCTGTGCCACGCTCTGGATCGGAGACTAGGTAGAGTGTCTCACCCGGCATCACATATCCGAGCCGCTCGCGGGCTTGAGACTTCACAAAGGCGTCGTCTTGCCACTTGGCCAACGACTTTTCCAGTACATCAATCCTAGCTTTAGTCTCTTCCAATGAAGTCAGCACCGCCCGCTTTTCCTGCTGTTGCGCCACATATCGCGATATCGGATTGAGTACGAGCGCACCGCTCACCAGCACTACTAGGGCAAATACTGTCCACTGAATGGGAATACTGTGGCTGCGTTCTTTGCCATTCCAGACTATGCTGCGGCGTTCGGTGGTTGGCGAGGCAACTTCTGCTACAGCTCGTGGCGCTGATTTCTCCGGACGCCGCGCAGCATTAGCACTACTCGCACCGGGGCGCTGAGCTGCACCAGGGCGCTGCGAAGCTCGCCGCGCCGCCGCTGTGGATCCTTGCCGCCAACTGGGGCGGCGCTTACTGCTAGCGGGTTTTCCTGCCTGCGCAATAGTGCGTTCTAGCGTGTCTGAGCTGTCACTTTGCACCACCACTTGCCGTGCTGATTGCTGCGGCGGTGTTGGGCGGTTCTTCGCTACCGACTTTTTGCGCGAGCGCTTGACCTGCGGAGTCTGCTCCGCTTCAGGTACCTGCTTGGTTTTTGGCAATTGCCTAGTTTTAGGGGATTTCCGCTGTTCGCTAGTTTTTCGGGCAGCACCGCGACTTGGCCTACCAGGCCGACTGCTGCGCGGGCTACGTGAAGTCATATTCTCAATTCTAGGGAAGCCCGGCGTGACATTCTCTCCTGCGCCCCGGGTGTTTCGCCGGGAATCTCACGTTCTTCCGCACTAAATATCTGCAGCAACACAATTACCGGGATCTAACCGGAAACGGCACTGCTTAATGCCTAAATACTATCTAATATCTAAAAGGTATCGCCGCAAGGTGGATGCCACCCTGCGGCGATACCTGAAATTGTTATCTCAGCTAGTTTTACTAGCTACTGATAAATCCGGTTAAGCCTGGAAACGTGGGAATGCCGATGCCCCTGCGTACACTGCGGCGTCTTCCAGTTCGTCCTCGATGCGCAGCAAGTGGTTGTATTTGTTGACGCGCTCGCCACGAGCCGGTGCACCGGTCTTGATCTGACCAGAGTTAGTGGCAACAGCCAAATCGGCGATCGTGGTGTCTTCCGTCTCGCCAGAGCGGTGTGAAGTCATGGTCCGGTAGCTGGCGCGGTGTGCCATCTCCACGGCTTCCATGGTTTCAGTCAGCGTACCAATCTGGTTCACCTTCACCAACAGCGCATTAGCCGCACCCATTTCGATGCCCTTGCGCAGACGCTCTGGGTTAGTTACGAACAGGTCATCACCCACCAGCTGAACCTTGTCGCCAATAGCAGCGGTGAGTTCTGCCCAATCTTCCCATTCGTCTTCCGAAAGCGGATCTTCAATGGAAACCAGCGGGTAGTTGCTAACCAGCTTCTCGTAGTAGGCGACCATCTCAGCGGTGGTCTTGGCGCCACCTTCAAACTGGTAAGCGCCATCAACGAAGAATTCCGTGGAAGCGACGTCAAGTGCCAGCGCCACGTCAGCACCTGGGCGGTAGCCCGCCTTCTCAATAGCTTCCACAATCAGATCCAGCGCAGCGGCATTGGATTCCAGGTTCGGCGCAAAGCCACCTTCATCCCCCAGCCCAGTGCTTAGGCCACGCTCCTTAAGTACGGATTTCAAGCTGTGGTAAACCTCAGCACCCCAGCGCAGGGATTCCTTGAAAGTCGGCGCACCCAACGGAGCAATCATAAATTCCTGAATGTCCACATTGGAGTCAGCGTGCGAGCCACCATTGAGGATGTTCATCATTGGAACCGGGAGCACATGAGCATTAATGCCACCTAGGTAGGCGTAGAGCGGCTGGCCGCAGCTCTGGGCAGCTGCCCGTGCCACTGCGAGCGAAACACCCAAAATAGCGTTTGCGCCGATATTGCCCTTATTGGGCGTGCCATCCAGATCAATCAGAGCCTGGTCAATTAGGCGCTGCTCGGATGCGGGCATACCCAGCAATTCTGGGAAGATTACTTCGTCTACTGCGGCGACAGCTTCTGCGACGCCAGCACCACGGTAACGAGACTTATCACCATCGCGGCGTTCCACGGCTTCAAATGCGCCAGTCGAGGCACCCGAAGGAACCTGCGCGCGGGCAAATGCACCATTGTCTAGCAGTACTTCCACCTCAACAGTGGGGTTACCGCGGGAGTCGAGAATTTCACGAGAGGCTAGGGCTTCAATTACTGCCACAAGAACTCCTTTATTAATCTGTACCTTCTCAGAAGCGGCCACTGCCGCAATCTGCTATTCATATTGTCCTACTTTTTGCCAGCCGATGGAGCGCCAATACTTTGATTTAACTCTCTACTTTTCGTTTTTTGCCCCGAAAGACGCCGGTATCTGGCGCATATCTCAGCTGCGATTCCCCAGCTAGCTGCCGATACTGGCAAGGAACAGTGAGTCAATGACTTGGCGGGCAAAGTCCAAAACGGCGTCGTTCTCTACTGGCTTAGGAACCCCCAGTTTGCGGGAATCCGCATTGGGCAGCGGGATCAACAGAGTGCGAGTAGCCGGCTTTAGTATTGCCCGCGGATAGAGCCGGCGCATCCGAGCATGGCGCGAGTCAGACAACTCCACCGGGGTAAGCCGCAGATTCTGCCCCTGAATAGTGACCTCTTCCAATTTGGCCGCCCGAGCCAGCGCGCGCAGCTGCGAAATAGTGAACAGGCGTTCCACTTCCGCTGGCGGGGCACCGTAGCGATCAACCAGTTCCGCATGCACCTCCGCGCGCTGCTGTTCGGTAGCCGCGAGCGCAATTTTGGTGTATATCTCCAGCCGCAATCGTTCCGAGCTCACCCAAGTTTCCGGCACATAGGCATCCACGGGTAGTTCAATTTTCACGGCCGCATTCTTCTCTTCTTCCGTGCGGTTATCTTGCCCGGTGAGCTGTGCAACCGCTTCAGAGACCATCCGGATGTAGAGGTCAAAGCCCACGCCAGCGATATGCCCCGACTGCTCCCCGCCTAGCAGGTTTCCAGCTCCGCGAATTTCCAGATCTTTTAGTGCCACCTGAATGCCCGCACCCAGTTCGGTATGCGCGGCGATAGTGCGCAACCGTTCCACCGCCGTCTGCGTCATCGCTTTACCACGCGGATAGAAGAAATAGGCGTATGCGCGCTCCCGGCCGCGCCCTACTCGCCCGCGCAACTGGTGCAGCTGCGAAAGCCCGAGTTTGTGGGCATCTTCCACGATCAGCGTATTGGCATTAGAGATATCCAGCCCGGTCTCCACGATTGTGGTGCATACCAGCACGTCTATCTCTTTATTCCAAAAATCGTTGATCACCATTTCTAGCTGGTGTTCGCTCATTTTGCCGTGTGCCACCCCGATGCGCGCCTCCGGCACCAGCTCGGCAAGTTCCGCAGCCGTGCGATTAATTGACTCGGTGCGGTTATGAATGTAAAACACCTGGCCGTCGCGGAGTAATTCGCGCTTGACTGCTGCCACTACTTGTTTGGCCTCCTGCGCGCCCACATAGGTCAAAATCGGGTGCCGTTCTTCGGGTGGGGTAGCCAAAGTGGACATCTGCCGAATCCCAGTAACCGCCATCTCGAGCGTGCGCGGGATCGGGGTGGCTGACATCGCCAATACGTCCACCTCCGGATACATCTGCTTTAACGTCTCCTTGTGTTCTACTCCGAAGCGCTGCTCTTCGTCGATAACCACCAGACCCAAGTCTTTGAAACGCACATCGCCAGTGATCAGCCGGTGCGTGCCGATGACGACGTCTACCTTGCCGTTACGCAGCCCTCGCTTCACTTCTTCCGCTTCACGATCTGTTTGAAAGCGGGACAAGCCGGCGACTTTGACTGGGAACCCCGCATAGCGCTCTTGGAAAGTTTCTAGATGTTGCTGCACTAGCAAGGTGGTGGGCACTAGCACCGCCACTTGTTTGCCATCCTGCACCGCCTTGAATGCTGCCCGCACCGCGATTTCCGTTTTGCCGTAGCCGACGTCGCCGGAAATGAGCCGGTCCATCGGCTCGGGCGACTCCATATCGCGTTTCACTTCTTCAATGGTGACCAGCTGATCTGGGGTTTCGACATACTCGAAGGCATCTTCCAGTTCGCGCTGCCACGGGGTATCCGGCGAAAATGCGTGCCCCTTTGTGGCGCGGCGTTGGGCATAGAGCCGGATGAGCTCTTTGGCGATTTGACGCACCGCAGCGCGGGCTTTTGCCTTAGTTTTCTCCCAGTCCGCGCCGCCCATTTTGTTCAGCGACGGCGCATCCCCACCAGAGTACTTACTCACCTGGTCTAGCTGATCCGTGGGAACCCACAGCTGGTCGCGCGGCGCGCCGCGTTTCCGGGAGGCGTACTCCAACACAATGTACTCCCGCTGGGTACCACCGGGACCACCCAAGGAGCGTTTCGCCATTTTCACAAATTGTGCCACGCCGTGTCGGTCATGCACTACGTAATCACCGGGCTTTAGCTGGAGCGGGTCCACTGCGTTTTTGCGGCGGCGCGGCATTTGGCGCTGGTCGCGCATCGAGTGGCGCACGCGCCCCAAAATATCTGGCGAGCCTAATACCGCTAGCTGATGGCTATCCGAGACGAAACCGTGTTCCAGCGGAGCCACCACAATTTGCACCACGCCAGGCGGTGGATAAGCAGTTAGATCGTCAGTGAAATTAGCTGGCACTTCAGCTTCTTGGAATGCTGCGCGCAGTCGGCGCCCTAATCCAGCCCCAGTCACACAAACTATTACCCGCCACTGACTGGCAATAAGCTGTTTTACTTTGTTAATCGCCGCGTCTGCACCAACGAAGTTTTGTGGCTCTCGCAGCGGCAATTTATGTGCTCCTACGCCGGTGAAACCGCCAAAAGTCCACCATTGCTGGCCGCGATCCCGGGCAGCGGTTCGGGCGTCGTCCGGCGTCACAAATGAGGCAGCATCTACCGTTACCGGGACTTCGCCACCAGCTGCTGCCGATGACCACGCCGCTTGCAGAAATTCTTGGCTGGTTTCCAATAGCGAGTCGGCGCGAGCGGCGAGTCGTTCGGGTTCTAACACCACAATCCGCGAATTTGCTGGCAGCTCAGCAGACAATAAATGCATCTCTGCCACCAGCACCGGAGTTAGCGATTCCATTCCGGTTACCGCTATACCCTGGCTGATCTTTTCCAGCATGTCAGCTGCGCCTGGGAAAGTTTTCATGGCGGCAGCTGCGCGCGCCCGCACGGCGTCGTCAATCAAAATTTCTCGGCAAGGTGGGGCGTAAAGCTCACTCACTCGTTCCATCGAACGCTGGTCAGCCACCGCGAAAGTACGAATTTCCTCTACTTCGTCGCCGAAAAATTCCACCCGCAGTGGGTGCGCGCTGGTGGGCGGGAATACGTCCAAGATGCCGCCTCGCACCGCAAACTGACCGCGCCCTTCGATCATATCCACCCGCTGATAGGCGGCAGCAGCGAGATCACGCTGTACTTGATCGAAATCCGCAAAATCGCCAGCTTGAAGCGTTACCGGGCGCAGTTCGCCTAGGCCCGCGGCAATCGGCTGCAAAAATGCGCGAATAGGGACCAGGAGGACTTTCAGCGGCGGAAAATCTTGCGGATGCGCCAGGCGCCGCAGCACCGTAAGTCGGGCAGCGACCGTATCCGCTCGCGGGGAGAGGCGCTCGTGTGGGAAAGTTTCCCAACTCGGGAACACGTCAATGCTCTCTGCCGGCAAGAACGCCCGGAGCGTGGCGGCAAGTTCCTCTGCTTCCCGACCCGAAGAGGTGATAACTACGCGCAATGGGGCATCTGCTGCACTCATAGCGGCAATTGCCGGCGCATAGGCACCTCGGGGCAAATCGACGTCGGCAAGATCGATATCTGGCAGCGTGAAAACGTCAGCGTCAGTGAGCAGTGGGCGAAGATCCATAGCTATTTGAGTTATCCCTGGTCAGTTCTGTGACTGTTCGGTATGTAGCCGCAAAGTGGCTTTCTCGAGCCCTTGTTCAAGTACGTCGGTAACGGCGTCCGCGGCGCGATCGATGAGGAGGGCAAGTTCCTTATTTTCAGAGGCGGAGAAATTGCTGAGCACATATTTGGCGGGGTCCTGGCGGCCGGGTGGGCGGCCAATGCCAAAACGTAACCGGATATAGTCTTTGGTTCCGGCTGACTGGCTGATGGATTTCAAACCATTGTGCCCGCCTTCGCCGCCACCGCGCTTTAGCTTCAGCGTGCCGAAAGGAAGGTCTAGCTCATCGTGGATTACCACAAGGTCAGTGGGAGGAATTTTGAAGTAGTTCAACAAGGCGGAAACTGGGCCGCCGGAAACATTCATATATGAATTAGTAATCGCCAAGATGACTTGTTCGCCGGTTTGCCCGGGGATGGCGAGGCGGGCTGAGGCAGCTTGGGTGTTGGACTGCTTATGCGTGCTGAGAGTGGTACCGAGGCGGCGCACCAGTTCTTGCACCACCCGCTGCCCGATGTTGTGGCGGGTAGTTTCATAGTTCGGCCCCGGATTTCCCAGCCCAATCACTGCATACATGGAATCAACTTTACCCGGGTAATTAGCCAGTAAATACTGCCCAGCAAAGAGTCACATAAACTGGTCAGCGCACTTCCTAACTACTTGCGGCCGCCGCTACCGGACCAGCTCAACTGCGCCGGCTACTGTACCGGCTAACTGCTCCAACTCTGCCGTCCCGGCTCTGCTGTGCCGGCTCACTACACTAACTCTGCCACCCGAGCTACTGCGCCGGCACCACTATGCCTGTTTACTGTGCCGCTGCACCCGCACAAATGCTATGTATGTGGTTTTTCGTCGCATATGGGCGATGAAAAACCACATACATAGCAAAGGGGCTGGCGGCAGCTCCGAAACATTAAAAAATCGCCACCCGGGTGGTGATTTTTTAATGGTCAACACCCTAGGTGACGATTTTTAATAACTTGTGTTGCTAAATACTGGGATTACTCGCCATCCGCTTCTGCGGTAGCTTCAGCAGCTTCTTCGGTACTCTCAGCAGCTGATTCTTCACCCGCTGCCGGCTCAGGTAGCTCAGCTTCCTGCGGTTCAGCGACCACTACTACTACTTCATCAGCTTCTGCTACCGGCTCCACGCCTTCTGGGAACTCGATATCCGCAACCCGAATCTGGTCGCCATCTCCCAGGCCGTCTACCGAAACATTAATAGTTTCTGGAATAGCAATCGCCGGCGCCAAAACCATTAGGTTCAAGATCTCCAGGTTGGCAATGTTGTCCCCAGCCGGTTCGCCTTCCACGATAACCGGGATTTCAACCTCAACCTTTTCGTCCTTCTTAACGCGCAGCAGATCCAGGTGCACAATACGGCGAGTCAGTGGGTTACGCTGGACGTCCTTTACCAACGCCAAATGGTCATCGCCCTCTACTCCCAGGTGTACCAACGCGTTGGGGTTAGCACGCACGATCAAGAAGGTATCGTGGTAATCCAGCTCTAGATGAATCGGATCTTCGCCATGGCCATAAAGTACAGCCGGCAGCTTTTCATCCATCCGCAACCGACGGGAAGCGCCCTTGCCAAATTCCTTACGCAGCTGGGCATCGAGATGATTTTGTTCCATTTTCTCCTCCTAAACAAATAGCGGCCTCTGCGGAGGCTACGCCGAGGAGACATAGCACCGCGTCGATAACGGAGCGGCATATCCGCTCCCTCGCCGAGGCAACGTACCAATACTAGCTCAGATAATTACGCGAAAACTAGGGAGCAGTCAGCGGCTCTGCTCACAGCTCAGAATGCGCCGTCGAACAGCGAGGTAACCGAACCGTCGTTAAAGACTTCCTCAATCGCAGTTGCCACCAACGGAGCAATAGAAAGCACCGTGAGCTGCGGGAATCGCTTTTCCACTGGAATTGGCAGGGTATCGGTAACAACCACTTCCCGCACACCGCATTCAGTCAGCCGCTGAGCAGCCGGATCAGACAGCACACCGTGCGTCGCCGCCACGATTACATCTTTGGCGCCGGCATCCCGCACCACGCGCACCGCACCCGCAATAGTGCCGCCAGTATCGATCAAGTCATCTACGATAACCGCCGTGCGTCCCTGTACATCGCCTACCACACGATTAGCGGTAGCTTGGTTCGGCCGGTTGATGTCCCGCGTCTTATGCACGAAAGCCAATGGCACGCCGCCAAGCCGCGCCCCCCACTGTTCGGCGACCTTGATACGACCCGCATCCGGGGAAACGATAACTGAATTACCGACGTCGATCCGACCTCGCATGTACTCCACTAGCGTCGGCATCGCCCACAAGTGATCCACTGGCCCGTCAAAGAATCCCTGTACCTGAGCGGCGTGCAAATCCACCGACATGATGCGGTCCGCCCCCGCGGTGCGGAACAGATTAGCCATCAGCCGCGCCGAAATCGGCTCGCGCCCTTTGTGCTTTTTATCCTGCCGTGCATACGGGTAAGCCGGCATAACCACGGTGATCCGCTTCGCCGAGGCACGCTTCGCGGCATCCACCATAATAAGCGCTTCCATAATCCACTTATTTACCGGGTCGGTGATGGATTGCAGAATGAAAACATCTGTGCCGCGCACCGATTCGTCATAGCGCACATAGATTTCTGAGTTGGCGAAGTCGTAAATAGTCACTGGTAGCTGGCTAGTATTCAGCGCTTCCGCAACCGCAACCGCAAGCTCCGGATGCGCCCGCCCGCTGGCCAGAACTAAGTGCTTTTCCCCAGAGGTGTGGATACCCGTCATTCGCGTTCCTTCGTGTATTTTTGGCTGCGCATTTTCCGTCTGGTCACCACTCTACCGCGCCGAAACTCCCAGCACTGTAAAAGGTGCGGTGACCTGATGCGCATCTATCGTCACTGCAGTCGCCACGGTGTGCGGCAGTCGCGCTCCCTCCCCCACCGTCACATCTGTGAGCTCTGAGTTTGGCCCGACGACGCCGTAGCGCGCCACTTTCGTATTTCCGCGTAGAACTGTGCCCGGCTCAACCACTGCATCCGGTTCGAGTTGGACAGTTACATCCACGTGGGTAGTGGCGGGATCGATAATGCGGACGCCGGTGCGCAGCCACTCTTCCTGAATGCGCCGGTTCATTTCCACCTGCAGGTCAGCCAATTGCACCAGGTCATTTACCCCGGCGGCTTCAATGGCATTAGGTAAAATATAGGATCCAACACCGCTGCCGGCGGCAACTGCCGCGGCAATCGCATCTGTTAAGTACATTTCGCCCTGGGCATTATCGGTGCCGATATTTTCTAGTGCAGTGCGCAGGAAATCTAGATCAAACACATAGGTAGAGGTGCCGACTTCGCAGATCTGGCGCTGCGTATCAGTAGCGTCTTTTTCCTCCACAATTCCCAGAATGTTTCCAGTAGCGTTGGCTGTGCCTGCAGTTTCATCGGGACCAGCGGCATCGCGGACTATCCGACCGTAACCATAGGGATCATCTAGTACTGCAGAGAGAACTGTTACGGCATTATTGGAGTTTTCGTGGGCGGCGCGCAGCTCTTGCAAACTGTGCGCCGTAAACATCGGGCAATCCCCAGCTATCACTAACACCGATCCAGTTGTTTCTGGCGGGAGTGCTTGTAGCGCACACCATGCTGCTCGGCCAGTGCCTTTAATATCGTCTTGATCGGCAATTATTGCCGTGGGATTGATTTCTTTTAGGTGAGAAGCCACCCGTTCACGTTCGTGACGGACTACGAAAACCACCGGATCAGCGCCGGCGCCTACTACCGCCTCATTTACGTGCCCTACCAACGTGCGGCCACACAGCGGTAGCAGTACTTTTGGGGTTTCGGATTTGATGCGGGTGCCTTTACCCGCGGCAAGAATAATAGCGCTGAACTGGCTCATAACTATTTCCTTCTTTTGCTCCGCCACTAGGATTCGAACCTAGACTATAGGCTCCAAAGGCCTGTGTGCTGCCGTTACACCATGGCGGACCGTGCCCTCCTATTGTGCCAGTACTGGCACTCCAGCGCCAATCCCTGGTTATGCAAGTAACGAATGCAACTATTTACCGCCTTAACCGCCAAATTGCTATAGATACAGTTTTTGATTTTATATGGGCGATGAAAAACTACATTGATAACAAATTGCACGCGAAAGCACCGCAGAACAACACAGAGAGGAGCGGGGCTGCGTTAACCCAATGGTTACCTAGCTGGTTTTTACTAGATGGGACTGATGCAATGTCTGCGTGACCTGGGGCTTCCCGGCGAGGCCGAAATGAGCTGTGCGCCAGCACCGCTTATATCCAGGGGATGATTTCATGGGAACAATACTGTGCCCCTATGAAGTTATCCGTGAGGTCATGACCAGCTATCTGTTGGATGTGCACCACACACCAGACGGCGTAAGGACACGACCAACCATCTATGGGGCGACGGCCTACCGGGGATGATTGGGGAGACCTTACATCGCAAAGGCGTACTTGCGGAGCGACCTGCTGGCACCATAAGGACCGTAAGGGCGCACTCGCATAACACCTTGCACCGCAAGGGCGCACTCGCAGATCACCTTGCGCGTAAGGGTATTTACCCTGGGTAACATTGCAGGATAGGATGCATCCACTGGACTAGCGCTTAAGAAGCTAGCACTTAGGAAAGGCAGTCATGGGACTAGAGATACGCGATCTCCATAAAACCTTCGGGCAAACTCGCGCACTAGACGGTATGACTTTCACTCCGCGCGACGGCGAACTCTATGGCTTTGTCGGTTCCAACGGCGCCGGAAAAACCACCACTATGCGGATCATTTTGGGACTGCTGGATGCCGATTCCGGCACAGTTACCCGCGACGGCGAGCCGATAACCTCCACCATGGAATTCGGTTATATGCCAGAAGAACGCGGGCTTTACCCCAAGATGCGAGTCGACCAACAGCTGATCTATCTAGCCCGACTCCACGGCCTATCCCGCTCAGACGCCAAACAAGCAATGGAATACTGGACCGACCGCCTCGGAGTAGCTGCCCGCCGCACCGACCAGGTGCAAGCCCTCTCCTTGGGAAATCAGCAGCGCGTCCAACTCGCCGCAGCTCTAATTCATAACCCACAGGTCATGATTCTGGACGAACCATTCTCCGGACTCGACCCCCTAGCGGTAACTGCAATGAGCGAAGTGTTGAAAGAAAAAGTTGCCGAAGGCGCCACAGTAGTTTTCTCTTCTCACCAACTTGACCTGGTGGAACGGCTATGCGATCGGGTTGGAATCTGTTCCCTGGGCAAAATTGTTTCCGAGGGAAGCATCGCGGACCTACGCCAATCCAACACTGGCGTAATCGAGATCATTGGCTCAGACCTACCGGCGCTCACTGCCGCTCTGCGCACTGCCGGCTACGATGCGCAGGTAACCGAAGGCGCAGTTTGGGTCAATATCCCAGCTGGAGTAAACGACCAAACAATACTGCAAACGGCGCTTACGGCAGGGGCAGTCCACTCCTTCACCCCGCGCCGTCCACACTTAACTGAGCTTTTCCAAGACGTAGTACAACAGCCCACTCCTGAACCGGCGCCACCCGCAAAGAAACGCGGACTCGGCCGACTATTCTCCCGGAAGAAGTGAATCATGCTCGGAACCATTGTTAAACGCGAATTTCTTAATATCTCATCTTCTCGGGCAATGCGGATCGGCACTGCGGTCTCGATGACTTTGATCTTGATCGCCGGCGTAGTTGGGCACTTCCTGCTTGGGGATGACGACGGTTCGGCGCCTACCGCTAAATTCACAATCGGGGTGGAAGAACATGTTGCCGGCATTGCAGACCAGCTCAATAAATCGCTGGTACCGCTCGGCGAAGACGCCCCGAAAGTGGAAGTACTAGATGCCGGAACTGGCGTCAGCTGGGTCAAAGCAGAACATGACGGCGAATCCCGCCTAGCAGTAAGCGGTCGAATCGGCGCCCTCACTTTCACCCAAGAAAATGCCGACTATGAATACGAGATAGTCAATCAACTGGTGAAACAAGCCGCGGTATCCTGGGCGATTGAACAAACTGCTGGCCCACTCAGCCCGCAAACCGAGATGGCCGTCCTACAGGCACAAAACCCCCAAGTTGACGTTGTCGATTCCGATGAGAACCTGCTAATTGCAGATCCGGCAGGCTATATGACTGGACTCGCCGCCCAGGTACTGCTGATCTTTGCGATCATCATGGGAATTAACTCGATTGCCTCCGGAGTGGTAGAGGAAAAATCCTCCCGCGTAGTGGAGATCTTGCTAACGACGGTGCGCCCACGTGATTTACTACTCGGCAAGATCTTGGGAATTGGCATGTTCTTGCTGCTGCAGTTTGCGCTCTATGTGGCGACGGCGCTGCTGTCGCTGTATATCGCTGGCTTGTGGGGCTTCGTCACTTTAGGCCCCATCCTGGCGTGGGGTGTCGTTTGGTTGATAGTCGGGTTCTTCTTGTACACCTCGCTAGTTGGCGCATTGGCAGCCACAGTTTCCCGGCAGGAAGATTTGGCGGCAATCACCACGCCAATGACGTTCCTGATTCTGGTTCCGTTCTACCTGGGGCTATTCCTAGTGCCGGCACAACCGGATGCACTTATTACCAAGGTGCTGTCCGTTATCCCGTATTTCTCCTCCTTCATGATGCCGGTGCGTCAAGGCTATGGCACGGTAGGCACAGCAGAAATGCTGCTGGCATTGGTACTAGGGCTGGTAACTATTCCACTGGTAGGCAGACTATCTGGGCGGATTTACCGCAACTCGATACTGCGCACCGGTAAACGGGTTTCGCTGCGCCAAGCTCTCAAGAACGAGGCCTAGCCCGCTCCATTTCCTCGCCAGCGGCGAGCCATTCCTCTTCCAATTCCGCGAGTTGGTCTTGGAGTTGGGCGATTTTCCGGCCAATATCCGCCAGTTGATCGTATTCCCCATTCGCAGCGAGCTCGCCCTGATTAATTCCTAGCTCCACTAATTCGGCATTGACGCGCGCCATGCGCCGCTCAGCTCGTTCCATCGCTTTTCGAGCCTGTCGCTCTTGTTGTGCGCGCGATACCCCGCCTGCCGGCTGGTCACTAGTCAACTGCCCATTGGTGGGCTTAGTACTTGCCTCCAGTTCGGTATCTGCTGCCTGCCGCACTATCTCCAGATATTGATCCACCCCGCCGGGCAGATCTCGCAGCGTGCCGTCTACTACTGCCACCTGGTGGTCGGTTATTCGCTCCAGTAAATAACGGTCATGCGAAACCACCACCAGCGTGCCCGGCCAAGAGTCAAGCAAATCTTCAATTGCCGCCAGCGTATCGGTGTCCAAATCATTAGTTGGTTCGTCCAATAACAACAAATTGGGCTCTCGGATGAGCAGCCGCAAAAGCTGCAGCCGGCGTCGTTCTCCGCCAGAAAGCTCACTGACCAGCGTCCACGCCCGCTCCCGGGTAAATCCCAGCATTTCCACTAGCTGCCCAGCAGAGAGATACTTTTTCCCCACCTGCACATGCGTGGCGATATCCGCCACTGCTTCTACTACTCGGCGATGCGAGACTTCATCTAACTCACGGGTTTCTTGCGATAACGTAGCTGCCACCACGGTTTGCCCCCGGCGCACCGTGCCAGCCGTGGGCGGCAAAGTACCGTTGAGCAGCCCTAATAGCGACGATTTCCCGGCACCGTTCGCACCTAGAATACCGATTCGTTCCCCGGGCGCGAGTCGTAATGTTACCTCGTGCAAGATCGTGGCACCGCCGGGCCAGGCATAGGAAACATTTAGCAGGTCTACCACCCGTTTCCCCAGCCGACTGCTCGCCAGCTTGGCCAGTTCGATTGAGTCCCGCGGCGGAGGTTCGTTGGCAATTAGTTCATTTGCCGCTTCGATTCGAAATCTGGGTTTCGACGTACGGGCGGGCGCACCGCGGCGCAACCAAGCCAGTTCTTTGCGCAACAAGTTAGCCCGCTTTTCGGCGGCTTGTTGTGCGAGGCGTGCGCGTTCGGCACGCTGCAAAATATAGGCGGCATATCCGCCCTCATAGGTCTCAACCCGCCCGGGTTGCGGGTCGCGACCACCAGCGCCGTCGTGCCCAGGAACAACTTCCCAGAGCCGGTCACATACTGCGTCGAGGAACCACCGGTCGTGGGTTACCACCAGCAGCGCCCCGGGATCATTAGCCCGAGTAAACCGCTGCCGCAGGTAGTTTGCCAAAAAATCTACTCCTGCCAGATCCAAGTGGTTGGTGGGCTCATCTAATACCACTACCTCGGCGTCTTGACACAAGGTGGCAACTAGCGCGACGCGGCGGCGTTGCCCGCCGGACAGTTCGGTGAGCTTGGCATCGAGCGGGACATCCGGGATCAATCCGGCGTGTAGTTCCCGGACATGCGCATCCGATGCCCATTCATAAACTTCTGCTGAGCCGTGGATAGCGGACTGCACCGTTTGTGCGGTCGGGCGATCCCCTTGGCGTAAGACGGCGAACCGGGTGCCAGATACGGTAGTGACCCGGCCGGCGTCTGGGCTTAGGGCTCCGGTTAATATCCGCAGCAGTGTAGTCTTTCCGCCCCCATTGGGGCCGACGATGCCAATTCGCGCACCCTGCGCAAAGGATAGATTGATATCCGCCAAAATAGGGCGGGAGCCCAGCGATATTGCGACGTCTTCCGCGCTCAGAATATGCGCCATACTAGTTTTGCTCCACAGTTACTTGTGCGCCTGGAGTGGGCCCCGCAGCTGAATATACTGCCAGCTCAGGATAGGCATTGCTGATATCTTTAGCTAGTTCAGCGCATTCGTCAGGATCGCATAGCACCGCAATAGTGGGGCCGGATCCGCTCAAGATTGCCCCGTATCCAGCCTCGCTCAAATCAGAGAGCACGTCCCCTAACTCTGGGCGCAGCGAAATGGCGGCCGCCTGTAGATCGTTGCTGAGCAAACGCCCAATCTCAGCCAAGGTGCCGTGGCGCAGTACTGTGCGGAGCTCTGTGGTAGGGCGTGGATCGCGTGCTGCCGGGTAGAGGCGATCAAATTCCCGAAAGACTGCCGGGGTGGAAAGGCCATCCGATCGGGTCAACAGCACCCAACCAAACTGCGCCACAGTGTAGATCTGCTGCATTTTTTCACCGCGCCCAGTACCATGCGCCACCCCTCCTACCAGGCAAAATGGCACATCTGAGCCGAGTTGTGCCGCGAGTTCCAGCAGCTGTGACTCGCCCAGCTCTAGCTCCCACAGCTTATTGAGCGCCGCTAGGGTGGCAGCTGCATCCGCAGAACCACCCGCCATGCCGCCGGCCACCGGGATTACTTTGTGGATGTGAAGGCGCGCCCCTTTGCCATAGGCGCGATCTGTGGGGCGGACCCCGTAGGTATCGAGTAGCAATTGGGCGGCACGCATCGCCAAATTGGTGTGGTCAGTGGGAAGGTTAGCCCCCAGCCCGGAGATCGTCATAGAAAGACCGGCGTCCTCAACTGCGGTTACTTCGTCCCGCAAATTGAGCGCCTGGAATACGGTGTCTAGCGGATGGAATCCATCTGGGCGCGGACCGCCCACATGCAGCGCCAAATTCACTTTTGCCGGGGCGGAAGCAATAACTTTCACGCCTCCAGCTTAGCTAGTTGTGCTGGGCGGCGACTATTCGCGCAAAATCTGACACAGTTAGCGCTTCGCCGCGCAGCTTAGGATCAATGCCGGCGCGCCGCAAAATTTGTTCCGCTGCCGCCGGATCCCCTGCCCAGGTGGCCAATGCAGCCCGCAAAGTTTTCCGACGCTGGGCAAAGGCAGCATCTATCACAGCGAAGACCTCTGCCCGCGAGATATTTGCTTGAGTGGCGCCACTTAAATTTTGGGCGGTTTCACCTAGATTCGCTGCGCCGGCTAATGATCCACCCGGACGCCGCGTGAGGTGCACCAATGCTGAATCCACATTGGGCACTGGCCAGAATACGTTACGCGATATTTTTGCCCCTCGGCGCACTTCAGAATACCAGCTAGCTTTCACTGACGGCACCCCGTAAGTTCGCGAACCAGGTTGTGCCGCCAGCCGGTCAGCCACTTCGGCTTGCACCATCACAGTTATTTCTTGCAAGCTCGGGACGTGCGCTAAGAAATTGAGCAATACCGGCACCGAGACGTTGTATGGCAGATTTGCCACCAACTTAGTGGGGCCAAATTCAGCACGTGCTGCAGTTCCCCCAGCTAATGCCGGAGCCAGTGCTGGTGGCACCGGGATATCTGCCACGGTATTGACGGTGAGCGCGTCTTTTTCCACCACCACGCAGCGATCGGCTATCGGCGCGGCATGGGCTGCCAAAGTTTTTGGCAATGCTGCTGCTAGCTTTGGATCAATTTCAACTGCGCTGACGTAGGCCCCGGCTTCCAAAAGTGCTAGCGTCAGCGATCCGAGCCCTGGGCCAACTTCCACCACCCAGTCCCCCGGTGCGACGCCGGCGTCACGCACAATTCGGCGCACTGTTCCGGCGTCACCAACAAAGTTTTGCCCCAGAGTTTTAGTAGGGCGAATTCCTAGCTGATCAGCTAGCGCCCGGATATCTGTGGGAGTTAGTAGCTCTAGTACCAACCGCGAGCCTGCGAGTGGTTCCAGGCGCCACACGGTGAACCGTAGCGACCTTTGATGTACCCCAGCCCCCAAGTAATCTGAGTTGCGGGGTTGGTACGCCAGTCTGCACCGGCAGACGCCATCTTATTGCCCGGCAGGGACTGCGGAATTCCGTATGCTCCCGAGCTACGATTCATTGCGTAGGTATTCCAGCCAGATTCGCGCTGCCACAGCGCATCCAAACACTGGAACTGCTCTGGCCCCCAACCGTTGGCGGCCACCATATCGCGGGCGATAGCGCGCGCCGATCCCGGCGATGGAGCCGGCCCAGCTGGTGGAACTGCAACGGTATCGGGTGCACCAACTTTTACCACCTCAGTAACTGGCGCTACTTTTAAGGTTTCTACCGTAACCACACGCGCGGATTCTTCACCATCGCGATAGGTGACTTGGTAGGTGCGGGTGCCCGATCCATCTACTCCGGCGGTGACCACCTGACGGCGACCGGCCGGCAAAGAAGGATCCTTTTGCTCTTCGACGGCGTGGGCTTCAGTGAACTCTTCGGTCACGGTTTCCACCCTAACGCGCACGATCTTAATCTCGGTATCTGCAGCTACTAGCGCAGAGAGAGGCACGGAGACTTCGTCTTTCTCCCCTAGTTTGACGCCGGCTTGGTCAATTACTTGACCATAGGTTTGGCTGGCATGTGCTTCCAGTTGGCGGGTTTTACCATCGACGGTTAGCTGCACGGGGACGATGACATTCGCTAATTCCTGATTAGCTGAGGCGGCGTAGGCCGTGTCGACGAACCGGGGACCGCGAGGCTCTAGCGAAATACCAAATGCCGAGCCAGCCGTCAGAGCAGCTACTGTAGCCACTCCGGAGAGTTTGAGGAAACGAGGATTGCGCCGACCAGTGGCGGGCTTCAGATGAGCCGCCCGTGATTTTACGTATACGTCGTTCATGATTTCGGCGTATGGCTTCACGTACGTGGAACGGGCTGCGGTTGCGGCAACTACTGGGATTTCTCCAGTATCAGCGTTAGCAAAGGCTTCCTTACGGGCGCGGCGCTCAGCAGCAGCTTGCGCGCGTTCTGCCGCGCGGCGTGCCCGGCGCGAACCCGGTTTCGGCGGGGTGTTCAGCAGATCCTCAGTAATAAGGAATCCTGAATTCGTACTCAAAGTTTCTCCAGATGTGACGGCGCCAACCGCATACGCTGCATACGCTCCGCGCCGTCTAGATAACATTCCGTAACCGATTGTAATCAAATCGTAACAATTGGCAACCCGTTCGTGAAAGTTCTAACAGCTCTCCGCAAAAGCCCAAGTCAGAGCAGTGGAAAATGTCGCTCAGACGCCGTAAACGCGCGAAACATTCGCATCTAGCTGAGTTAGCCAGGCAATAAGCTCCGATTCCGGCAATGTTTCTGCTGCAGCATCCTCTGCCGCCACCGGCTCTACCCGATATTTCGCCAACTGCGCCAGATACTTTGCGGTGTACACCGCACCCCATACCGCATTGGGATGCCCCCGGAACGGCAGCGGCGTCAGATACGGCGCATCCGTCTCCACTAAGACCAGCTCCGGGTGCAAGGTCAAGAATGCGGCACGCAGCTGCGCATTAGCTGGAAAAGTTACGTTTCCCGCAAATGAGGCATACCAGCCTTGGGCATTGCAGATTTCGGCCAGTTCTTGGTCACCTGAATAACAGTGGAATACGGTTTGCTTCGGCGCACCATCCGCTAACAGAATTTCGACGACGTCCCGGTAGACGCTATCGTCACCAACAGCGCCGCGAATATGCATCTGCAGCGGTTTTCCCAGTTCTTTAGCGAGCGCAATATGTGCCCGGAAGGCTTGCTGCTGTATTTCTTTGCCGGCATCCCCGGTGCGGAAATAGTCCAGCCCAGTCTCGCCAATCGCCACCACCGCTGAATCTGCCGCTAATTCCGCTACCTGCGCCAGCGCCTCATCCAGGGGTACCTCATGATGCGGGGCAATATTAGGGACCAGCCCGTCTGGGCCAATTTCCCGCACCCCGGCGTGTAGCGGAACCTCATTAGGGTGGATGGCCAGCGCTCCCCAAAGTTCCGGGCAGTTCCGCGCCAATTCCACTGTGAACTCCAGCATCGGCAATTCACATCCAGAGCTGATCGCCGCCCGCACCCCGGCTGCCGCCATTCCACCGCGCATATTGGCGAGCAAAACCGGCATCCGCAGCGCGGCGTCGTCGTTAAATTTTTGGATCGGGAACGGTTCTGCCGGATCTGGGTAAATATGGGTGTGGTTGTCCACGATCGGCAGCGGCAGCGGCGGCGGGAGCGCCACCACGCCCCGCTTTTTGCGTTTTTTCGCCGCCGAGGAACTCATCTTTTGCCGGTTGCGCCAGGCGCAGCGCTATTCCCCAGCCGCCGCTTCGAGCCGGGCCAGTTCTTCGTCCACCACAGTTGGCTCCAGTTTGGTAAACACCGGTTTCGGTTTCGCAATCGGAGTTCCCGGGATTACCGGCCGTGACTCCCACGCCCGCACCTGGGTGTAGTCACCGGTGATAATCGGGTACGGATGCCCGGAATCCAGATCCGTCACCTCTTCCATCCGGGGCATCGGCGCAATATCACCACTCCCACCCAAGGTGGCATCAATGGCATTGGCCGAATGCGGCAAGAACACGCACATCATGGTGTTCAAATCCGAGACTGCTTGGATAAGCGTATTCAGGATCGTGCCCAGGCGCTCACGCTCAGTTGGCGCTTTCAGCTTGAACGGCTCAGTGCGGGACACGTAGGCGTTCGCTTCCCCGACCAGGCGCATTATTTCGGTCAGCGCCGCACGCTGGTGGTGATTGGCGATCAAGTCGCCAACTTTCGCAAACCCAGCCTGAACTTGGTCCAGAAGTTCGACGTCGATTTCCGCGCGCTCGCCCACTGGTGGGATTTCCCCGAAGTTTTTGGCGATCATCGCGCAGGTGCGGTTCACTAAATTGCCCCAGCCTGCCACCAGTTCCGAGTTATTGCGGCGCACGAACTCACTCCAGGTGAAGTCGGAATCCGAAGTTTCCGGCCCGGCAATAGAGATGAAATACCGCAAGGCATCGGGCTGGTAACGGGAAAGCACATCCCGCACATAAATAACTATCCCCTTGGAAGAGGAGAACTTCTCCCCCTCCATAGTCAAAAATTCAGATGCCACTACTTGGGTGGGTAGTTCTAATTTCCCGAAACGCCCCGGTTCCCCGGCCCGCGATCCGGCTCCGTTGTAGGAGAGCAGCTCAGCTGGCCAAATCTGGGAGTGGAATACGATGTTGTCCTTGCCCATGAAGTAGTAGGACAGCGCCTCGGGGTTATTCCACCACTCCCGCCAGTCATCCGCCGTGCCGACTCCAGCCGCTGCCCGCCGGCGCGCCCACTCTACTGAAGCGGAGAGGTAACCGACAACGGCGTCAAACCACACGTATAGGCGCTTATTGGGTTTATCTTCCCAGCCCGGCACCGGGATACCCCAGGAGATGTCCCGGCTCATAGCGCGCGGGCGCACGTCTTCCAGCAGATGCTTAGAGAACGAGATGACGTTGGGGCGCCACTTGCCATCTTTTTCTACCGTATCTAGCCATGCACCGAGTGCATCAGCCAATGCTGGCAGATCCAGGAAATAGTGTTCGGTGGACTTGAATTCTGGCGGCAGCCCGGAAACTTTAGAGATCGGGTCAACTAGATCTTGCGGGTCAAGCTGATTGCCACAGTTATCGCATTGGTCCCCGCGAGCGCCGGCGGCACCACAGATCGGGCAGGTGCCCTCAATGTACCGGTCTGGCAGGGTATTGCCCGTTTTCGGGTCAATTGCCACCGGAGTTTCTTGTACCACCATGTAGCCGTTGTCCCGGCAGCCTTCAAACAGTTCTTGCACTACCTGTTCATGGTTCACTGTGGTAGTGCGCGTGAAGAGATCGTAGGACAACCCGAGATTAACTAGATCCTCAACAATTATGCGGTTATTGCGATCCGCAAGTTCTTGGGGGGTGACGCCTTCGTTATCCGCTGCCACCAGAATTGGGGTGCCGTGTTCGTCGGTACCGGAAACCATCAGCACTTCGTGCCCCACCATTCGCATATAGCGGGAGAAGACGTCGGAGGGGACGCCGAAACCAGCTACGTGACCGATGTGACGGGGGCCGTTTGCGTACGGCCAGGCAACAGCAGACAGAATTTTAGACATATATCCAGGGTACGGCTTAAAGTTCCTGCGCGTAAAAAGTTTGCGCGCCAACTAGCTCACGTGGTGATGAATGACCAGCTCCTAAACCGGTACAAACTCTGCTTCCCATCAGCCTGATCAACTTACCTAGAGGCAGCCACGGCTGTGATTTGCCCACCACACCGCCGTCTTCCCTAAGCTGAAAATCAGGTATTTCTATGCCCATTACCCTCCAGTAGGATTACTGGTATTCCGGCAAAATCCCACGACAGGAGAAAAATGGAAGCCCAGAATCGTGCCTTAATCATCGTGGATGTACAGCCCACCTTTTGCGAAGGAGGTGCCCTCGGCGTGGACGGCGGCAATGACGTTGCCGAGCGCATTGCCGACTTCGTAACCGATAACGCCGATGAATACGAGTACATCGTCACCACTCAGGACTGGCATATCGAGCCCGGCGACCATTTCGCTACCGAACCGGACTTCGTAGATACTTGGCCCCCACACGGCGTTGCGGGGACGCCAGAAGCTGAACTGCACGAAGCTATTGCTTCCCTACCAGTCGATGACCAGGTAAAGAAAGGGCAATATGCTGCCGCTTACTCGGGTTTCGAGGGCACGGATGCCGAGGGGCAGACGCTGGAGAGCTTACTGCGCGCCCACGATATCCAGGCAATTGACGTGGTGGGGATTGCTGAGTCGCACTGCGTAAAAGAAACTGCCTTGGACGCCTTGCGAGCAGGATGGCCGGTGCGGGTATTTTCTGACCTCACTGTTCCGGTATCTGCGGAACTGGGGGAAGCTGCGCGGGTAGAGATGGACGAAGCTGGCGTAGAACAGCTGGACTCCGGGGACGCTTTTGGCTTTTACGAAGAGGATGACGACGGCGACGACCTCGACGAGTGGACTGCGCAGTGGCTGCCAGATACCCCGTAAGCCTTGGCACAGTAGCCGGGAAAGCCTGATTATTACTGATGCCGGCTCTACGCCGGGCAGCTAGGCTTTAGCCGCCAGCGCTGCTGCGTAGAGTTCGTTTTTTGAGACGGCGGCGCGGCGGGCCACATGCCCAGCGGCATCTTTTAACCGCAACCCCAGCTGCGCCAGTTCCAGAACTTCGCTAACTAGCGCGGCAGAAATTTCGGCTTTCTCCGCAGCCGGAGCGCCCTGCACCACCAGCGCGATTTCCCCGCGCACTTCGGTTTGCGCCCATTGCGCCAGCTCACCGAGAGTGCCCCGGCGCACTTCTTCATAGGTTTTAGTGAGTTCCCGGCACACCACCGCACGGCGTTCTGCCCCGAACTCGGCAGCTAATTCCGGCAAGGTCTGCGCCAAGCGGCGTGGAGATTCATAAAACACTAGGGCGCGCGGATCCTGAGCCAGTTCACTAAACCGACGCTGGCGCTCCCCGGCCTTGCGCGGCGGAAATCCCTCAAAGGCAAACCGCCCCGCCGGCAGCCCGGCTACCGCGAGCGCTGCAGTTACCGCACACGGTCCCGGCACTACTGTGACTGGCACCTGCGCCGCCGCTGCCAGGGCCACCAAGCGGTAACCCGGATCGGAAATAACCGGCATCCCAGCGTCGGAAACAACTACCACCCGCAGCCCAGACTGCGCTGCGGCCAGCAACTGAGGGGCCATCTCGGATTCATTGTGGTCGTGGTAGGGCACTACTTTGGCGTGCAAATCCACGCCGAGCCGCCCGGCGAGATTCAGTAGCCGGCGGGTATCTTCAGCTGCAATCAGCCCTGCCCCGGCGAGTTCGGCGCGTAACCGCGGCGAGGCGTCGTCGTCATTGCCCAATGGGGTTCCAGCTAAAACAATGGTGCCGCTCATGCCCAGCCCAACTCAAACAAGGTATCTTCTTCGATGCCGAGGTGGTGGGCGACTTCGTGGAAAACCGTCACCAGCACCTCTTCTGCTACTTCTGCTTCGGTGCGGCACATCCGCAAGGTGGGTTCTTTGAAAATGAATATCCGGTTTGGTTCCCCGACTCCCACCCGAAAGAAATCGCCGTCGTTAATTGCGATCCCTTCGTAGACGCCGAGCAGGTCTTCGCCGTTGGCATCCGCGAGTTGGTCTGCTGAGGGTTCGTCTGCCACTAGGAAAACTACGTTTTCGAGTAGTTTCGCAAATTGCGGTGGAATCTGGTCTAAGGCGTCAGCCACGAGCGCATTAAATTTCGCATCATCCATTTCCATGGTTTCAGCCTACGTTATCCCAGTAATTGGGACGAGAAAATCTCATTGCATAAAAATTGATGCGGAGTGGTTGAATCAGTACACACAGCGCCAAAATGGTGTGGTGACTGAGCGAAAGGAACGCTGTGCACGATGAAACTCTGAGCCTGCATGCTGGCTACACTCCCGGGAATACCGAACCGCGCGTACTGCCGATTGTTCAGTCCACCACCTACACTTTCGATTCGGCGGCAGAGATTGCGAAAGTTTTTGACGATCCCACGCGGGCACTGATTTATTCGCGGTTCGCCAATCCCACGGTGATGGCAGTAGAGCAAAAAGTGGCTGAGCTAGAAGGCGGGGTGGCAGCGATGGCCACCTCATCAGGGCAGGCGGCGACTTTGCTGGCTGTGCTTAATCTGTGTTCGGCTGGCGATTCTTTGGTGACTTCAGCCGAAATATATGGTGGCACCTATAACTTATTTGCGGTGACGCTGAAACGGTTCGGGATCGAAGCTATTTTCGTAGATCCGAGTGCCAGCGCTGCGGAAATTTCCAGCAAAATCAAACCAAATACCCGGCTGGTTTTTGGCGAGACGCTGTCTAACCCGTCGCTGAATGTGCTGGATATTGAGAAGTTTGCCCAGGTGGCGCACGCCCACGGTCTGCCGTTGATTGTGGATAACACTTTCCCCACCCCAATACTGTGCAAACCGTTCAACTTTGGAGCCGATATCGTCATCCACTCCACCACGAAATATATGGATGGGCATGCCCTACAAGTGGGCGGCATAATCGTGGATTCTGGCAAATTCAACTGGGCAAATGGCAAATTCCCAGAGTTCACTGAGCCAGATGATTCCTACCACGGCATCAACTATGTAGCTGCATATGGGGAAGCTGCCTATATTTTGCGCGCCCGGATGCAATTGCAACGCGATTTTGGCGCCTATCCGGCGGCACACTCGGCATTCTTACTAAATCTGGGGTTGGAGACGCTGCCGCTGCGGATGCGCCAGCATAGCGAAAATGCGCAACAAGTAGCAGAGTTCTTAGCTACCCATCCAGCAGTGGCGAGTGTGAAATATCCCGGCTTGCCTGGGCCGCAAGCCGATCTGGTTAAGAAGTATTTACAAGCTGGATCTGGGGTTATCTCGTTTACGCTCAACGGGGGGCGAGAAGCGGGGATGAATTTCATGGATTCGCTACAGCTGGTGTCTCGAGAAGTGCATGTCGCCGATATTCGCAGCTGTGTATTGCATCCAGCTTCTACTACGCACCGGCAACTAAGCGATGCCCAACTGGCAAGTGCTGGAATCGCCCCCGGGCTGGTGCGGCTATCGGTAGGGCTGGAAAATGTGGCCGATATATTGGCCGATATTCAGCAGGCACTGCCCGCCTAAACCATTTATCGAGCTTGATTAAAGCTTGGGTAAATGAACGACGGCGGTAAGCAATTTCTGATGGAAAATCACCGCAAAATCGGGGTTTAATACCTGGAATTTTGGTGCCACGCGGTATCGTTATATAGAGCGCATCTGCCACCGCCGGCCGGGTGCGCAGCGCACTACTAAAAAAGGAATCCCTGATGTCGGGCCTAAAACTGGTTTTCCACATTAACGAGAATGATCGCTGGCCGTTTACGCTGCGTTCGGCACGTAACTTCGCTCGTTCCGCAGACTTCAAAGCCGCCACTGTAGTTGCCAACGGCGAAGCCGTGCGCAGCTTCTCCAAACTAGAGTCGGATCCTTACCGGATGGCGCGGATTCGCGGTTTGATTGACGAAGGCGTCAGATTCGCAGTATGCGCGGTTGCGCTGAAAGAACGGCAAGTGAACCAGGAACTGATCCCCGACTATGTTGAGATAGTGGACGCCGGCATAGTCGAGATTGCCGAATTACAAGCTGACGGCTACGGCTACGTCAAAGCCTGAGCGATACGCAAAGCCTGAGCCAGCCCGCTACGCTGTAGCACTGTGCCACACCGGGAGTTTAAGCCCGGGACTGGGTGGCATTCCACCATTCATTGACCCCAGATTCCACTGCATGTTGATCAATTGCGGCCAGTTCGGCGGCAGAAAATTCTAGGTTCTGCACCGCGCCCAAGGAGTCCTCAAGTTGGGCCACCGAAGAAGCCCCCACCAGTGCCGCCGTAATTTCACTGCGCCGCAAAATCCAGGCAATTGCCATCTGTGCTAGCGTCTGCCCGCGCGCCGCAGCTAGCTCATTTAACGCTCGCACATGCACCAGCTTGTCTGCCGAGAAAAGTTCGGCGTCTGCCTTGCCTAATCCCAGCCGGGAATCTGCGGGCACCCCATTCAGATAGCGGTCAGTGAGTAGCCCCTGCGCCAGCGGCGAGAAAGCTATTACCCCCATCCCCTCGCGGTGTGCGGTCTCCAATAGTGACGGTTCCCCTGCTTCCACCCACCGATTCAGCATCGAATAGGAGGGCTGGTGGATAACTAGCGGGGTGCCCAGCTCGCGCATGATCTGCGCGGCAGCTTTCGTAGCCGCCGGGGAATAAGAAGAAATCCCCGCGTAGCGCGCTTTTCCAGAGACGACGGCGGTATGCAGGGCGCCCATCGTCTCCTCCAGCGGAGTATCGGGATCGGGGCGATGCGAATAGAAAATATCTACGTAATCCGTGCCCAGGCGCTCCAGAGATTCCTCCAGCGAACGCAACAAATAGGCGCGCGAACCGCCGAAACCATACGGTCCCGGCCACATATCCCAGCCCGCTTTAGTGGTAATTGTGAGCTCGTGGCGGTGAGTGCGGAAATCTTTGCGCAAAATACGCCCAAAATTTTCCTCGGCACTGCCATAGGGTGGCCCGTAGTTATTGGCTAAATCGAAATGAATAACGCCTAGGTCAAAAGCGCGGCGCACAATATCGCGCTGCGTTTGGAAAGGCTTATCGTCCCCGAAATTGTGCCACAATCCCAGCGCAATGGCACTTAGTTGCAGCCCGGAAGATCCGCAGCGGCGCAACGGAATTGCCTCATGCCGTTCAGCGGATGGTTGCCAACGATCTTCATATGAAATATTAACCACCTAACAATTCTCTCATATCGCGCCTTCCCTGCTGCAGCTGCACTGCAATTACTTTGCCGCTGCGCAATAAATGCCAGTAGCTATGCACCGGCGTCTGCAAATCCGTTATAAGTGGCATGTTTAGGTAAGGAAAACTTAAAGTTGATTATGTAAAAGGTATTAGTGCGTACTTGACCGCAAAGGAGCATTCATGGCACGCGAACCTCAACTCAAAGAGTTGGTAGACAGTTTTAATGAGTGGTCAGCTCAACCGGCTGGGGAGTGGTACGGCCAAGAGGCTGCCATGACTAACAATCTCCACCCCTATTACTCGCTGTTCTCGCCGATTAAAGTCAATCGGCTGACTATTAAGAACCGCATCGTCATGGCGCCAATGGGCAATATCAATATGGCCGAGGAAACTGGCCGGCCGGCACCAATGATGCTGGAGTACTTTTTTGAGCGCGCCAAAGGCGGCGCCGGGCTACTAACCACTGGGCTGGTGCCGATTAGCCATGGGCTAGATGCCACCGTCACCGAACTGGGCGAACTATCTTATTTCCCCCGGTTGGATCGCACCCGTACCGTATTGAGTGGCTGGCGGGATCTGGCACAGGGCGTGCACGCCTACGGGTCGCGAATTTTCGTCCAACTCACCGCTGGTCTAGGGCGAGTTGGTAACCCTGAGTGTTTGGTACACCAAAAGAAATTCCCGCAGTCGGCGTCGTTAAATCCGAATTACTACATTCCAGATATTCCGTCGCTGCGGATGTCTGACCGCAAACTGGGCAAGATAATAAAAAACGCCGGGCAGGATGCCGCTACTGCCAAAGCCATGGGGATCGACGGCGTCTACCTGCACGGCCACGAAGGCTACCTAATTGACCAGATGACCAACCCGGCATTTAACCGCCGCAAACTGGGCAAATATGCTGATTGGCAGCGGTTCGGCTTGGATATGGTGCGGGAAATTCGCGAGCGCACCGGCAAGCACTACCCGATTATGTATCGCATTGACCTGTCGCTAGCACTAGAGGAAAGCTACTCGGATGAGATCCTCGACTCCACCTATCTGCGTAAATTCCGCGGCGGGCGCACTATCGCGCAAACTCTGGAGTACATCGAGAATCTGATTGCGGCGGGCGTGGACCTGATTGACGTGGATCTGGGTTGCTACGACAACTGGTGGCTGCCCCACCCACCAGGAACTATGCCGGCTGGCTGTTTCGTGGACATTGCTCAGATCACTAAAGAGCATCTGAAACGGAAGGGCATTAAAGGAAACTCGGGGGCAGAGGTTCCGATCGTAGCGGTAGGTAAGCTCGGATACCCGGACCTGGCAGAGCGCGCACTGCGCGAAGAAAAGTGCGACATGGTCATGCTCGGGCGGCCACTGCTGGCTGATCCCGAGTGGCCAAAGAAGGCGTACGCCGGCAACACCCTGGACATTCTGCCGTGTATTGGCTGCCAAGAAGCCTGCGTCAATGAGTTTGTGGAGGGCGGGCACCCGCAGTGCGCCGTCAACCCGCGCACTTCATTTGAATACCAGTTCCCGAAGAAACCGGCGGCAGCGGAGCAGCCGAAGAAAATCGCAGTGGTGGGCGCAGGCCCGGCTGGGATTATGTGCGCTCACGTTGCACTACAGCGCGGCCACCAGGTCACTTTGTTTGAAAAGACTGGGCAAGTTGGCGGGCGGCTCAACGCTGGTTCAGTGGCGCGCGTTAAGTTCGACGTCGGCAACTATCTCAAGTACCTGAACCGTACGGTGGAAAAGGATATTGCCGCCGGTCTGGAGTTCCGCCCCAATACGGCGGTGACTACAGCAGATCTAGCTGGGTTCGATACCGCAGTTATCGCGGTGGGCACTGATGACTCGGTACCACCGATTCCGCAAGCGGATGACGCTAACTGTGTGCATGCAGTTGAGCTATTCAAGAACCCGCAGCTGATTGGAGATGCCAAGCGAGTTGTGGTGTTGGGTGGCGGCGTAGTAGGCACCGAGGTGGCGCAGTGGCTGTCCTACGAACATGGCGTCCCAGAAATCACGGTGGTAGAGATGATGAACCACTTCATGAAGGGGGCATGTACCGCTAACCGCGGGCATTTGATCCATTCACTGCGCGCCAACGGGGTGCAGCTGCTGAATGCCGCTGCGGCGAAAGAAATTACTGCGGACGGCGTGAACATTTCCCGCAATACCCACAAGAATGTGCCGGATCCTTACAACGTGTGGTCACCAGTGTTGCCAGACAACGTCAAGAACCCGCTGGAGAAGAAGGTCGGGGACGAGTACGTTTCCGAGTTCTTGCCGGCCGATCTGGTGGTGTTTGCTACTGGTGGGCGGCCGCAGGATCAGCTCTACTTTGCAGCACTGGATGAAAAAGTAGTGCCGGAAGTGCATAACATCGGCGACTCCTTTGCCGGTGGGCGCATCTGGGAAGCGGTTAAAGCTGGCTATCGGCTAGGCCTGGTGCTCTAGTGGCTGGCCAGCTACCGATGCAATAGCGCTGCACTATTTGAAATATGGCGGGAGTGCCCGGTGGGTGCTCCCGCCATATTTTTGGCTGAATTAGCTGAAGAGTTTTCTGGCTAGTCCCAAGATTTGGGGAGCTCCGTGATGTCAGCTGCAGCTGGGAGGCACTTCGCCTGGCCAGTAAATTGCAGGTCGCAGTATTGTGGAGTTTGTTCTTCGCCATAGATAAAAACTCGCACACGATCCTCGAACCAAATTGGGGACCAATTTGCCGCATCTAGGCTCTTGCCGTCATTGTTGATAGTTAGGTCTTGCTTTGCACGTTCAACGCCGTCGTCTTCCAATACCAGGCGCACAGTCGAGGGGCCGAAAAGTATCGCAGACCCCACTTCGTAGAAGATTACGGTTTGGGAATTATCTGGAGAGTTGTCCCGGGCAATTTCTGAGAGATGATATTCCAGGTAAAACTGAAAACTGATTAGGAATACTACGAATAGGGTCAGTAGTGCCGCAATGATAGCGAGCACAACTAGTAGCGCTTTCCTCAGCTGGGCCATACTCATCCTCCGGCTGATTATTTATTCCTACGCACAGTTTATCGATTGAACAGCGCGGAAAGCCGGCAGATATGGCATTAGCTGGCGGAGGCTGGAACTGTATTCAACTACCTCCACCCAATCTGAAAATGACGTGACTCACCCCCCACCGCACTGTCTTGACACCTGTCTGTACAGTGCAGTAAAGTCCGTAACGGCGTCAGCGGAAATGCGCTGTCACCCTCAACACCAGCTAAATTGAGCGGAATCTCCGCCACCTGCTAGGCAAAGGAGCCAGCATGCTAATCGACCCCACCACCCTGAAACTGGATATGGAACCCCGTGTGCTGGCTGCACTGCGCGAGGACATCAACGGGGGCGACGTCTCCACCAATGCAGTACTACCGGAGCCTAAACCTGGCACCGCCAAACTTTTCGCAAAACAAGCCGGCATCATTGCCGGGCTGCAAGTATTCACGCTAACTTTCCAGCTTCTCGATCCCAGCATTGAGGTTGCCACCCAAGTTAGTGACGGGGATCGAGTTGCCGACGGCGATCTGCTGGCCACTGTCACCGGCGACTTGCGCGCCATCCTTTCTGCAGAGCGCACGGCTCTGAATTACCTGCAGCGCATGAGTGGAGTTGCCACCCTGACTCGGCAGCTGGTAGATATGCTGGCCGACACCGGAATCACACTAGTAGACACCCGGAAAACTACCCCGAACCAGCGCGTTTTCGATAAATACGCCGTCCGGGTAGGTGGTGCCACTAATCACCGCTACAACCTGTCTGACGGCGTACTCCTGAAAGACAACCACATCGCTGCTGCTGGCGGCGTTGCCCCTGCAATTGCTGCTGCCCGCGCCTATGCCCCCTTCGTGCGCAAAATCGAAGTAGAAACCGAGCAACTAGACCAGGTGCAACAGGCAGTAGACGCCGGCGCGGACATAATCATGCTGGACAATATGGATGTCCCCACTATGGCGAAAGCTATCGAAATCATCGGCGGGCGCGCGGCGATTGAGATTTCTGGAAATGTCACTGCGGAACGAGTTGCCGAACTGCGCGGGCTGGACGTGGACTACATTTCTAGCGGAGCGCTGACTCACTCCGCCGGGATACTAGATCTTAGCTTGAAGATTAAATAGTAGAGCGAGATTCCCCATGTCCACTCCCTCCGGTGAAGAACGCCAGGCCGTAATTCTGGAAACTCTCGAAAATGCCAGCACCCCGATAGCGGCTAGCAGATTTGCGGAGCAATTCGGCGTCTCTCGGCAAGTTATTGTGCAGGATATTGCCTTATTGCGTGCCAGTGGTCACCAGATTCTATCTACCAACCGGGGCTATTTGATTGAGCACCAACCTAACTCGGCGGCGGCGGTGCGAGTCTTCAAATGCCGACATACCGCAGCACAGATGCGTGCCGAACTACAGGCGATGGTAGACAACGGAGCCACCGTGGCCAATGTATTTATTTCCCACCGCGCCTATGGCACTGTGCAGGCAAAACTGAATCTGCATAGCCGAGCCGATGTGGACTCATTCCTGGAAAAAATGGCATCTGGTGCTTCCCAACCGCTCATGGTAGCGACTGACGGCTACCACTATCACACGGTGCTCGCCGACTCGGAAGAAATTCTCGACGCGGTAGAACACGATTTGGGTCAACTCGGATTTTTGGCACCGCTGCGAGAATACGAACTGGAAGATATTCGCGGCATTGGTCAACCAGCCACCCCCGCTGACCTTGACAAAACCAATCCCCACAACGTGAGAAACGGAAATTAAATGAACGGAATACAACTCCTGGTAGCTGTAGCCATCGCCGTCGCTATTGGCCTGGGCTACAAGCTGCGGATAAACGTGGGGCTGGTAGCTATCGTTTTCGCCTACCTAATTGGTTGCTTCGTGATGGGGTTGTCGCCGAGCGAAGTGATTGACGGCTGGCCCACCTCGCTATTCTTTGTGATTTTCTCAGTCGGATTGTTCTACAACTTCGCCGCAGTGAACGGCACCATGGATCGCCTCGCCGAATGGATGCTATACCAATTCCGCAATTTCCCCAGCGCGCTCTACCTGGCTCTTTATCTAATCGCCACCGTGCTAGCGGGCACTGGCGCCGGCTACTTCACCACTATGGCGGTATTTGCCCCGGTTGCGGTGAAAGTCAGCCAGAAGATGAACAAACACATGCTGATTGCTGCCCAAGCGGTGAACTGGGGAGCGTGTGCGGGCGCCAATATCATGACTTCGGGCGACGGCGTCGTCTTCCAACGGCTAATGATTGACGCCGGATACCAGGAAGAAGCCTTCCGGATGGGGATTCCGATCTTCCTATTCACTTTCATTTACCCGCTGCTGGCGTTGATTGCGCTGTGGGCATGGGAGAAACTGCGCGGGCCGGTGCGGATGGCAGCTATCGCAGGTGACGATAACGACGGAGCTGCTCCGGTTGCGCAAACACTCACCATCGAACGCCCAGAAAAGTTCACCCCTAAGCAGCGCATCACCTTAGCGCTAATTGTGCTCACGTTCTTGCTGGTGCTGGTGGTGCCCCTGCTGAATCTGGCCTTGCCGGAAGTCAGCGCGATTGCGGAGATCAACGGCAATATCAATATCGCCCTTATTTGTATTGTGATGTCGGTGGTGGCGCTGCTACTGCGGCTGGGCGATCAAAAAGAAGTAATTATGCGGGTGCCATGGAATACCATCATCATGATCAGCGGCATGGGCATGCTGATGAATGTGGCAATCGAGGCCGGGCTAGTAGGCACCGTTTCGGGCTTCATGAATGCGGCAATCCCTACTTTCTGGCTACCGCTGGCATTCTGCTTCACCGCTGGGGTGATGAGCTTCTTCAGCTCCACCCTATCGGTAGTGTGCCCGACGCTGTTCCCCGTGGTAGGCGCGTTGGCGGCAGTTAATCCGGCCCTCAGCCCCACGCTCGGCTTTACCGCAGTGGCGGCTGGCTCCCTATCTACCAATATTTCCCCGTTCTCCAGCGGCGGTTCTCTGATCCAGATGAGTTTCCCAGCCGAGCGGCGCGAGGAAATGTTCAATAAGCAGATTTTCCGGGGCATGCCGATAACTTTCGGGCTGGCACTGGTGAGTATTTTCGTGGTTAGCATATTTGTTTACTAGGCAGCCTGCTCCTGGAGATATCTCTTCCGTTGGTATAGTAATCTTCTTATCGAAAGCTCACTATTAATAATCACCACTGAGGGGTAACTATGCTCAAGGGTTTCAAGGAATTTATCTCTCGCGGCAGCGCAATTGATCTTGCAGTAGGCATGATTATTGGCGCAGCCTTCACGGCAGTGGTAACTGCACTGGTGGATGGAGTAATCAATCCACTGATCGGCGGCATTTTTGGGCAGCCGAATTTCGATGACGTGCTGGCATTCCATATCGGTGATGCCACAGTTATGCCGGGAACAGTGCTGACTGCGCTGATTAACTTCCTGCTGGTAGCAGTTGCGCTCTACTTCTTCATAATTGTGCCGATGAACAAGTTGGCTGATATGCGGAAGAAACCAGCTGAGGATGAAACTTCTCCGGAGTTGTCGGATGAAGCCGCACTGCTGGTCGAAATTCGTGATCTGCTAAAGACCAACAGCGATCAGGCTTAAGCTGCGCTAATCGTCGTCGTCTTCCAGTTCTAGCTGGGGATCCTCGGCGCGAGCTTGCTCAAACACTTCCCGCGCTGCCGATAGGTTGATGGTGCCGATTATCAATCCAACCGCGATATCTGGCCAGGCACTAGCCCAGAAGAGGGTAACCACGCCGGCAGCGAGGATGAGGATATTTGCTAAGACGTCGTTGCGGGCGGCGAGCCATGCCCCGCGGACTAGCGCGGTTTGGGCGTGACGCAGCCGCAGTAATAGCAGAGCACACACCAGATTTATGGTCATTGCTATTACCGCAGTGACGGATAGCGTGATCGGCTCGGGCGGTTGCCCGCTGATTATCTTCCAGATTGCGGTGCCAAATGCAGCTAGTGCTGGAATTAAAATCAAGCCAGCCAGGCCGAAACTGGCTTTGCGGCGGCTCGCCACCGACCAGCCCAAAGCAGTAAGCACTAATAGGTTGATGAGGAAGTCCTCCAGGAAGTCGGCAGCGTCAGCAAAGAGCGCAGCCGACCCAATAGTGGCAGCAACTACCAGTTCAATCAGGAAACCGAGGAAATTCAGCGCCGCCACCCAGGCCACAATGCGGCGGGCTGGCGAGTCCAGAGTCTTTGCACTAATCACCAGAACAGGCTAGCAGGTCAGGTACTACCTGACTTATATGATTAACGCTGGGCCGGCAGCTATTGACTGCTAACGGGTTACGTGCTTGCTACCACAGCTATAATGAGACTTCCTGAGTCCGAAAGATGCTTCTATGCTTGATTTTCTAGACAATCCCGTTGTTTCTGTATTGATCTCTCTAGCAATCACCTGTGGATCACTTTTCATGGTTTATTTGGAATTGCCTCCGCAGGTCAACAAAAAGACCGGCAGGACTCGATCCCTAGGGGAACGGCTATCTGAGCTCAGCAGAGATGGCAAGGTGTTTCTGTTCATCTTCGCAGTATCAACGGTAGGCTTAATCGCCGCCATCGTCGATGTTTTCATCACCTAGTATTTGCGGCTTTATCAGGCTATCTGGGGAAGAAGCAGCCTATGCGGTATAGGAGTTGTTAGCTTCTTCCCATGCCCCGTAAGTTTGCCCAGCGTCATTAACCCAACGCGTTCTACCGCTTGCAGAAGTGCCCAATACTACTGCAGCAGCAGCAGAAGGAGAGCTAAACGGAATATCACGGGTAAGAACACCGTGACCGTTTTCCATGCGAATGGAACCGTCGTCTACTAATTTCTGATGCTTGCTGGCTAAAGCTGCATATGCAGAGGCCGTCGATTTCGCCCCGGCTTTATCCACAGTCCAGCTAGCCACCACGATCGATCCTTTTAGTACAAAGAATTCCCCATCGAGTAGCTGCATAGCAGCATCAATTCCATCTTTTCGTCTACGCAAATGGAAAATTGGGGAAGCAGAAATCACAGTGCTTTCTAGCTGTGGCTCGGGCATGTTTTCTGGGGCCCGCAAAATATTGATGCCCAGGATAGGCAAAATAAGCTTCGCGTTTTCCAGGAAGGACTCTGCAGCTGCTTGCTGCGCTTCAGAAAGCTTTCTAGGGCGCGGAATTTGCTTATTATCCGGCATAGAGCACCGCTGAGCTTTCTGGGCGATTTCAACTAAACGCGATTCTAAATATCCCCAATGCCCTTCGTTAAAAGAACGCTGCAAGCTAGCAATAATGACGACTTTCTCCCATTGGGGTTTCTTCCGGTCGTGATCACGCAGCCGCTCCGCGAAGTTCTCCGTCTTCCCGATATAGCACCACGTATTTTCTATGGATTCAGCGTCATTACCTAAAAGCAGATACACGCCATTGCTTTGGGCTTCCTCGCGTTTGCAAAGCTGAGACAACTGGTCACGGCGCGCAGATACCAGGATGCCCGTCCAGTCTGCGATACCCGCGGTGACCATGCCGCCTGGTGTTCCGTCAGCAAGAAACAGCTCTATTGCTTTGCCACGCGCCACCGCAACCGCCCCTTATCTATTCCCTTTATTACTACCACTTTCCAGAATATCTGCCACAAACCCGCTCGTCACGAGGACGGGACACCAAATAGAAAGGAAAACAATCATGGCAACGATTAGTTTAGACAAGCTCTACCACTTTCGATCAGGCAGGCACTATCTTCCTAGGTTTTATTCCGCTTCACTTCAAACAAACTCTCTCACGCGCTCACCCCAAACACGCTTTAGAGCACACAACCTACAACTACATACTTCTATATCTCACGATATTGATACCGAGAAACTGTACCCAACTATTACGCACAACCCCGATTTTGGCGCAAACCCAAAAATTTTGGCTCAAAAACCCAAAACAAAAACTGCTGGCGCGAACTTATATCAACACCAGCAGGCAGTTAGTATTCCAAAGGTGTAGATGTTTTCTTTTTCGAAGTAGCCCTCTTAAACACTCGTGGTGTGTGGACTCATCCAGCTCACTTACTTGAACGTTGAAACTTGCATTGCCGCTACGGGTCTCTACGCTTATCGACCCTTATTACACTTGATAGCGGGTGAGCTTGATGGTCCGATCAGCCTTGTTCGCGATTGAGGGGTCGTGGGTGACGAGCATGAGGGCACATTGACGCTGACGCACCTGGTTGAGAAGTAGGTCTATGGCTTCATCTCGTAGTTCAGCATCGAGTGCTCCGGTGGGCTCATCAGCGAGAATCAGCTTAGGGCTATTGATAAGGGCACGTGCGAGTGCTGTTCTTTGGCGCTCGCCCCCAGAGAGCTGCTCGGCCATGCGGGTTTCTTCGACGTCGAGCTCGTGTAAGAGGTGCAATGCTTCGTCTCGAACACTTGGATCATTTTTATCCCAGAGCAAGCGTGGAAGCATGACGTTCTCGAGTGCACTGTAGCCACTGATGAGTTCTCCATTTTGGAAAACTGTGCCAATGGTCGTTGACCGTAACCGAGCGAGATCGTCAAACTTCAGTTGATGGACATCGGTGCCTTCGACGAGAACAGTGCCTCCCAGTGGACGGTTCATTCCTAGGATTGTTGTGAGCAGGGTGGTTTTACCGACTCCTGATCGGCCCATGACTGCCACTGTTTCACCAGGGCTGATTTCTAGGTTGAGTGGAGGGAAGAGGGCGGTGGTGTATCCACACTCAAGATTGCGACATTGAAGAATACTCATTTCAGCTCTTTCCGGGTAGCCAACGTACAGCTTCTTTTCTGACGAGAAGGTACATGAGGAGGGCTTGGGTAAGAATAAAGACGACGTAGATGAAAGCAATGGCGACAATGAAGGCCCAGGGCATAAATTCTCCGAAAGGGAAGAAGAATTGGGTGGTGAGGAAGATGCCAGTTCCAAGCGAGGCTAACCCGGTCACTGCGTTGACGAGTGTGTGACGCATAGCAGTTGTCCGAGCAATCGTGTCAGCTTTACCTGTAAGGGAGGCGATGGAGGCGAATTCCTTGGCATGGCTACTCGTCTCGCGCGCATACTGCATCCACACCGATGCCATGGCCCATACGAATGCCAGAATCGTGAGGAGAGTGAGCCATGTTGCTTGCTGGCGATAAATGGCGGCAATTGCCCGCCCATCTTCTCCATCACTGATCGATAACGGAAGAATAGCCGTACCAAAATCAATGGATTGAATCTCGGCGAGCAAATCCTGTTCTTGGCTGGATACCGTGTATATCCATGCCCACCGGGACTCCAAGGTGATCTCCTCAACTTGCGGGCCATATTCTGGGGTAAGTCTTTGTTGTACAAACTGGTGCAGGAAAGAAGGGTCAACCGTGCCAGTGCTTACCTCAGCACTACCCTGCCCATATGTGGCCACGTATACTGCCGCATCCGGATTCTGTTCATGAATAGTTTGGGCTGCATCGCCCAGACATGTAGCTTGGTTTTCGACACAACTGATTGATGTCTGCACGACCTGGATATTGTCCGGGTGTTTTGGTGGGGGAATCTGTGCTCCAGCAATAATGTTAAAGATAGCGACGAGTAGTACACCTACAGTGACGAAACTTCCCGCATAAACACCAGTTCGAGACGCTTGATACGGATGGGTGGATATCCACCCAAAGAACACTGCGGAGCGTATATCCGTTGATTCCCTCTTCACTACGAAATCTGTGGCGACCTTACACAACAATGCAAGGGCGGAGTGTAGACCGAGCAGGGTGAAGAGAACTGCAGAGAGTATGAGTGCGACAACAAGGCTATCGGGAATTTTACGGAAAAAGATCCCAATAATGGCCGCGACAAGGATACCAATGCTGAAAAAAATCAGACCTGTTCTCGTGCCTATCGACCGCTGCTTCGTAGCGCGTTGGTGCGAGGCGTACAGGCGCGGCCAGGATAGGTAGAAGAAAATGGAACATGTGGCTACAACCAAGAATCCAACAAGCGCTGGAAGTTTACTTACATATAGCACTGTATGTAGCTGGAACCCGGTTATCGGGAGCCGGAGAGCTCCCGATACAAACACCCCAGTAATGACTATCGCCAAGCCGGCACCAATTACATAAGGTCTAATCAGAAATCTGATTGAGTGCCGGATCAGCTCACGTCGCGGAGCACCTATGGATTGGAGAGCAAAGCGTTCACCAGCAAGCGCCTCGTCCACTGACGCCTTAGTCGTGCGGATATTAAGTATGAGAGGAAAGGCAAAAACCAACAGGGCAACGGGCAGCAAGTACTGAGACCATTGCTCATACTCAATGTCTCCGAATAGTGCACCCTCACCTTCTGCCCCAGCAAAACCAGCAGAGAAATACACACCGGCCTCAGCCCTGGCAGTATCAACAAACGCCGCACCATCACTGGGCCGGTAATAGACAATGAGCTCACCATCGAGCACAACATCATCATCAATTACCTGCGCAACCGGACCAAACTGCCGCTCAAGGACGTCGACATACTCGTGAGCTGCTGAGGATACAGCAATCTGTCCCGGCTCAAGCCAATCTGTCAATCCTGGCGGGACAGGCGCATCGCCACTGAGAGGTTCGAGCTCTAGCACTCCCACCAGCTTTGCGTCAATGAAAGTGTTGTCGACACGGTATGCGAGACTCGCGTCCGCCTCATCAGAAACGTATATCGGCGAACGCGAGTTCGCAATGAATTGCCTTGAACCCAGCTCGACAGATATCGCCGCTAGGATAAAGACGCACACGATAAGGAAGAACGCTGTAAGCCCTACCGTAATCCGTTGAATTGGAAGGAGTCGGCGCATTATCATTAATTGCTGAGGGCCGAAGCAGTCGAAGCCACTTCCATCAGAAGTACGATTGACGCTAAACCTGCTGTTAAACGACGTTTCAACATGTACTCACTGCCTTTGAAACTGCACAGATTTCTTTTCCAACTAATGAGCGCTATCAAACCTCAAAATACACATTAAATCGGCATGCGATTTCGCTCACACCGCCAGTCTACTTTGAACACAATCCCTTAGTTGACGTATCAAAAATTTTGGCTCAAAAACCAAAACAAAAACTGTTTAAACCGCCGTCCAGCTAGACATGTTTACAAAAACAGCCCTAGCTTTTAGCATCTAGAGCGGAAAAATTGGTGGAGCATAGGGGATTCGAACCCCTGACCTTCTCATTGCGAACGAGACGCGCTACCAACTGCGCCAATGCCCCAGATACTGCAGAATCTTAACAAACTGCACTCGATCAAGCACAGCTAGGCTACGTATAGTGCATCACTACGCACCGCCACGTCAGGGGCACCTCGCCAGAGCACACGTACCAGCGGCATGACCTCACCAGCCCACAACTAGCGAGTTTATTCTGCACTCTGGCAGCTAGCTCTAGGCCCGCCGGCGCGCCAGCAGCTCATCTAGGGTAGCGCCGCCACCCAGCACATCGGCACGCAGTTCCTCGTTCCCGGTCATCTCGGGTGCCGGATTTGCCGGTGCCAGCGTTTCCTCGCTCAGCTTCTCGCCCACTTTAGTAGGCCGGTACGGCACCGCAGCAGTGGGTTGCTCCGGAGCCGCAAATGGCTTAACTACCCGCTTCTGGATAGTCGGTTTAAGGGTGTACGACGGCGCTGGCATCACTTTTTCTGCTGGCATCCGCGATTCGTTTGGTGCAGTTGCAGCAGCAGTTTTAACTTGCGCTGTTGCCCGCCGCGTATTGCGTTCTGCCCGCACTGGCTCAGCTTCAACCTCAGCTACCGGCTGCGCCGACGCAGCTGCCGGTGCCGCTTCCAGCTGCCGCGCCGGCTTCTTACCAGTAACGCCACGTTCCTGTTTAACCGGGGCGCGGTTAGCATTCGCGCGTTTATGTGCGGCTAACAATCGATTCGCGCCCGCAATAGTGTGTTGATCTTCGCCGTCTTGCACAGCCCATTCCCGCGCAGCAAACCCAAATGCCAGCGTGAATACCCCAGTAACCAGTGTAGAAATAACGGCAATTGCAATCGGCACACTTGCCGCGGCTACCGCAATCCACAGCCCAACTGTGGCAGCAACTAGTGCCACAGTGAGCAGGATTCCGCGTTTAGTTAGGGCTCGCCGCTGCGCAATCCGAGCACGCGCACGCGAACGATCGCGAGCAACCGCGCGCAACTGGACTGCGGCCTCTTTCTTCGTCATCATGGTGCGCTCCGTAGGATAGATTCTTCCGTGGCTAGTTTGTGCGGCATCTGGGGCAGCACTGAGCACTATCGCTCCTGTCTCGATTAGGCGTAGCTCTTCACAGAAGCGTTCGTCGGTGGGGGTGCTAGCGAGCACCCGCCGCTGTTTGGCGAGTAGCGGCACAACGTACGCGAAAGTAAATAGCACACCTAATGCGAGTACCATCCCCTCGATACCCATATCCCCACGCTATAAGAACAGAAATGGCTTGTTATATTGCGGCGGCGGTGTGTTGCCCGCTTTCTCACCGGCAGATTCCGACATCTGCCCCACTATTAACTTGGGTTACATTTTTTAGTTTCTGGGGCGACGCCGGGCGCCTAGTTAGCGGTTGAGCACCACGCAATCGAGCACATCTCCTACCGCAACCGTGGTCTGTTCCGCCGGCACAATCGCCAAACAATTCGCCTCCGACATCCCGGTCAATAATGGTCGCTGCGGATCCCCCGCCGGTTCCACCCGGTAGCCGTCGGTGGGGTTCCCCGCCACGACGCCGCGCACGTACTCCTGTTCGCCAACTGGCGATTCCCAGCCGCGCAACACCCGCGCCGGGATAGAGCGCCGGAAAATGTGGTTATGCCCTGCCATTTTGCGCAATGCCGGGCGCACAAACACCTCAAAACTGGTCCAGGCAGCCACTGGCGATCCGGGCAAACAGAAAATGGTAGCGTCGTCGAGCTTCCCTACCCCAACTTGCCGCCCCGGGCTCATCGCCACATTGTCGAATCTAATACTGCCCAGCGGGGAGAGCACCTCTTTCAACGTATCGCCGCCGCCATAAGATAGCCCTCCGGTAGTGATGATGACGTCGGCACGCACCACTTGATCTTCGAGCAATTCCCGCAGTTCCCGTTTATCGTCCGAAACGCTGCCGACCCGATAAACTGTGCCGCCGATATCGCGCACTGCCGTCGCGAGCGCATGAGAGTTAGCGTCGAAAATTTTTCCGTGCGTTGCCGGCAAGCCCGGTTCTTGCAGTTCATCGCCAATCGCAATAATCACCACGCGCGGCGACGGATGCACCAGCACGCGTGAATGCCCGGCAGAAGCTAGGAGCGCGATTTGGCGCGATCCGATCCGCACACCAGCAGGCAAAATAACTTCGCCAGCTGCCAGGTCTTCAGCTTGGCGGCGGATATTGTCTCCTTCACTAACCATGCCAAATATCTGCACTTCGGCGCGGCCTTGGTCAGTCCACTCAATCGGCACTACCGCTTGGGCACCGCGCGGCAACACTGCACCGGAAGATATCCGGGTAACTGCCCCCGGTATCAACGACGACGCCGCCACATTGTCCGCCCGGATCTCCTCTAGCACAGGCAGCGTCACTGGCGCTTCTCGGGTGGCGCCCAGCAGATCAGCTACCCGCACCGCATAGCCATCCCGCCCAGATAGATCAGCTTGGGGCACATCTACCAGAGACCGCACGTCTTCGGCGACGATGCAGCCTACGGCGTCATCCAAAATTACGGTGAACGGCGGCAGCGGCTCAGCTACTGCCAGGCATTCGGCTAAGTATTCGTCAACCGTGCGCATGAAACTCCAATCGGCGGGGATTTCAGGATACCCAGGGAAGCAGCCTGCTGGGGGAACCCGCGCGGCAACTAGTTAAGCGCAGAGTGGACCCACGCCGAGGCGCCCGCGGCTTTGTGAGAGAATCTAGGCATGTCACTTCCGACCCTGAGTTTCCCGGATGTTTCCGGGATTGAAATTGAAGAAGCCAAGCAGCTACTGCGTACCGTCGTACGCGAACATCGCCAGCAGCGTAGCCGGAAGATGTTGGATAAATTGGCTGATGCTTGGACGCAGCCGGTGCTGGATTTTGTGGGCGACCGGCAAACTGTGGCCTGTTATGTTTCGTGGAAATTTGAGCCTAGTTCTTTGGCGGTAATTGCGGCACTGCAGGCCCAGGGGAAAACCTTACTCTTACCGAAACTGGGGCCGAAACTCACTCGCTCCTGGGGCTACTACCAGGGCGAAGAAGATTTAACCCAGATGGCCCCGGGGCGCCCACCCGAACCGAGCGGTGCCGCATATGGCAATGAGATTTTGGCGGAAGTGGACGCGCTAGTAATTCCGGCTTTGGCGGTTTCGCAACGCGGGGAACGGCTCGGGCAGGGCGGTGGCTGGTATGACCGAGCGCTAAAGAAAGCTGCGCCGGATGCGCTGGTAGGAGCGATGATCTACCCGGAAGAGTTCACGGACGCCTATATTCCGCAAAACGAGTTAGACGTGCGGGTGCCCTTTGTAATTACTCCCGATGGGGTCTCCTCCACTGCGGCGGCAACTGCATAACCCAGTTATCCACCGGTTTGGTTGCTGCCAAGTTTTTCCACCACTGACGACGCCGGGCGCACCGCCCGCACTCCCCCAGGCACACTGGCACTATGTTCAATTTTGCCGGGCGGGCTACCGGGTGGGTTAAAGGAGTAGCAAGTAACGCAGCTACCAGTGAAGAACTGGTGGCTTACCACAGCACGCGACTCCACCAGGCAGGGAGATGGCGTGCCGTACTATGGCGTTGGCGCTGGGTAGGTTATGCCCTAGTGATATTGGGGGTATTCCAGGCGATAGTGAGCGCATTGGCAGCAACTCACCCGGCGCAGCTCGAAATAGTGGTGGCGGCCCGTGATCTCAGTGCTGGTCAGGAGCTTACTGCCCGAGATTTGAAACTGATTTCCGTCCCAGCATCAGCAGCGCCACCGCAGTATTTACCCCAGATAGATGACGCACTGGCACAACACGTGGTGGCTGCCATTCCAGCCGGGGCCCCGATTCTACGTGGGCAATTATTGGGGGATGAATTTTTGGCCAGCGCGCCACCCGGTACGGTAATCGCCGCAGTGCCGCTAGCAGATACTGGCGGCTTACAGTTGTTACAGGTGGGGAATCAGGTGGATCTATACGCCCCACCTGATGAGTTCTCCTCGTCGGCAACCGCCACCTTAGTAGCAGCTGGAATTTCGATTGTAGGTGCCTACACTGAACCCGGGCAATCTACCCTATTGACCGAGCAACCCGGAACTGCAGTTTTTTATCTCGCCCTGCCAGACTTCTACGTGGCAGATATCGTCGGACAAGCAGCGCTAGCTCCGTTACATGCGGTATTGAGCGGTCCTAAACCCGGCTAGATTTTGCCAAAATGCGGCGGCACATTAGCCAGTATCTCCCGCTCATGCGGAGTCAGCTCATGCTTACGGGATTTACCGTCAGTATTTTCCGGGATCGGCGTCACTTTAACTGGTGGTGCGTCATAGATGCGGAGTGCTTCTTCCGGGGTAGAGATTTCCCCTCGGGCAAGTCGCTCTGCATCTACCCGGGACAGCCGCACCACTCGGCGTGACTTCTTCTGGGAAGAACTGCTCGAGGGACGCTTAGCCGCGCTGGACTCTGGCGTAGATTCTGGCCCGGCCACCATCACTACTCCGCCTCTGGCTCTGGGGCAGTTTCTGGTTCTGGTTCAGTATCTAGCTCAGCGCCGTCTTGATAGTCCAAACTATGTGCCAGACCGCTGCGGCGCACTACGTTTCGTAATACCGCGTAGATCTGCGCGCCCCGCCGCTGTAAGTCCAGCTCAGCACGTAACTCCTCCACCAGTTCTGGTTCACTGCGCGGCACGTTATCGGAGGCGATCCAAGCCAACATGTCGTCCAGCTGGTCATCGGAGTATGCCGCTAGCTGCAACCCTGGAGTGAGCGGCGGCCGGCTTGCCAAGTCGCGTTCGCGTGGCGGCGCACTCTCAGTTGCCGCAATTTCTGCGTCGGCAGAGTCTGGCTCCGCTTGCGCCAGCTGCGGATCACTCCCTTTCAGGGTGCCGTCGTCATTTAACGCCGGCATCACGCCCGAAGCTGCATGCTCGTTCGAGATATCGTTTAGCAGCTCCGTGCCCCAATCGACGTCGGAGATCTCCGGAACCTGCACTGGCGCCGGGGGCCGCGCCGAGATCAGTGCATCTTCCAGTAGCGCAATAACTGCATCAGCCTGCCCCATCGGGTCAATAAATAGCGAAGTAGAGAAGGTTTGGTACACTCGCCAACCGCGCTCGCGCAATCCAGTGAAACGGAATCGATCCCGGCGGCGGATAGATTTTTGCGCCACGTATTCTGGGTCGTCCAACAGAATTGCAACTGCCCAGGTGCCCGGAATATCTGGGTGACCAGCAACTAGTGGAATACGGAAAGTACCTGGGTAACCGTAGTCAGCGCGAGTTTGCCAGCCGGCGTCTGCTAACCGCTTCGCCAAGTCAGCCAGCAATGGTGCCGGTTCCGCCGCAGTTTCCACCGGCTCCGCAACCGTTTCAGCACCCGCGGCCCGCTCGATTAGTTCAGCTAAAAGTTGTGGCCCCGGAGTGGATACCCGCTGCGCATCTATTTCCCCTGGTCCCAACGCTGAAACCACAGTCAAAGTATCTCGCGCCGATTCTACTGCATCGATTAATCCCGCCAGACCCGCCGGCTCAGCCAACTGACCAAAGCTATGCAGCACTCGCCCATGCACAGTTTTACCAAAGCCAACTGACAAAATTGTGTGGTCGCGGCGCAGCCCAGCTACCTGGGAGATATCGGCAACCAGCAGCGGCTCACCATCATCTTTACGGAATAGGCGCGTGATATCAGTGGAATTCTCCGCTGCCTTGTACAGTGCTTCGCGCACTCGCTGGGCGTGAGTGGCGGAGATAGTCACCACTGCGAGCGTCTCATCCGGGCGGGAAATCGCATGGTTGATAACTTCTTCCACCACCGCATCTACTTCAACCTTAGTGCTCTCCACCGCATCTGAGCCCGACGGCGGAATCCCCCGCCCGTCTACCTGCACTAGGCGAGTTGCATCACGGCGCGGCAGACCGGGGACGCCGTCCAGCACATCGGCGTAACCGTGTGCCATCAGGGCTCGGGCAGACATTTCCGCATGCATAGCGCGCACCGTAGGCAGTTCACACACCGGCAACACCTGGGCGAACTGACCGATCACATCCAGCTCTGCAGCTGACCCGGCTGAGCGGCGCCGGGTATCACCCACCACTACTGCTTGGCGCCCACGCATCATCGGTGAAATCATCGCAGCCACCGACTTAGCATCGGTAGCTTCTACAATCACCAAATCAGCCCACGGCATCGGCGGAATGAACTCCGCCGTCACCGTTGGCGGCACAATCCATACCGGGCGCGCCACCTGGGCCAACCGGGCATAGGTGGCGATTACATCGCGCAATACCCCAGTGGCATGTTTGGCTAATAGCTGATCCATCTTTAAGGTGTCAGCGCGCCGGGACTGCATCGTGGTGCGGGCAGTATTGATTACTGCAGTGAGCACCGGGCCAGATAGCGCCGCTACATGTTGGCGATCCAATTCACGCAAAGTGTCAAGTTTGGTTTGCAGATCGCGCGGAGTGAGCTTCGCCAGTAACGGCGACGCGGCAATCAGCCGCTCAAACAGCGAGGAATGGTATGCCAACTCCAGTTCAGCAGCTAAATCAGACTCCGGATGTAACTGCATTTCCAGCACAAAATCCGCCAGCCCTTGCGCCCGCAAACTGGCCAGTACCGAGTTACGCTCCGGCAAATCTGAGAGCTTATCTGCATCCGCGATCAGCCCGGTCAATAGACTCTGCAGCTGATCAAATGGCAGCTCAACTAGATCGCGCCCGCCCAGTTTTGCCGATAGTTCCACCAGCTCAGACTCCACGGCAGCGCGATTTTCGCGAATCTGTGCCATCCCATCTGGCAGCGTCGGCCAGCCGCCCTGTTCGGTGTACCGCGCCCACACTTCCCGGCGGCGATTGGCGTCAAGTAGAGCTTCGTGCAAGTTGCTAGGGGCAACGCCGGGCAGCACCAGATCTTGAGCTTGCCGCCGATAACGACGCCGCTCGCCACCGCTCATCTTGATACCTTCGGCTTCCCGCCACTTACGAGTTGCGGTAGCTGCCGCCATATTTAGTGGGGAAGTCTCAAAGATCTGTGGCGAGAACACATCCAGCGAATCGGATATCCCATCCAATACCTCGACCTGCTCAAACCACTCTGCCATGGTTTCAGCTTGGCGTAATCCAGTTTCAGTAGCAGCGCGGAAGGCCTGCGCCACGGTAGCCGGCACCACTTCTACCAGCTGCTGCGCCTGTTGCAGAGCTTCCTGAGCAGTCTCCACGTCAGCAATCTCAGCGCCATCCCACGCGGATGGTCCGGCATCAGGATCGAAAATTCCCAGCTCCGCAGCTTTGTTCAGCTCAGTTAAGACGCCGGTAAAATCGCTTGCCAGCTGCCGTAGCGTATCTTCAGCGAATCGCACTCGGGTGCGCGGGCCCTTCGGGTCAGCAGTCAGAGCTGCCAATTTTTCCAGCAGATCATGCACACTCACCCCCCAGTCCGCATGGGTGTGGTGCAGTTGGTCTACAAACTGAGTGAGCTCCCGGCGGCTCGCCACCAGTTTTTCGCGAATCCGCAGCGTCTGGTCAGTATCTAATTCGGGCTTAGCTAGCCGCATACCGGTGCGCAGCCGCATCGGCACTGCCGCCACATCGCTGAAATCCGCAACCAGTTCCCCTAAATTAATGTTCTCTAGTTCGGTTCGCAGAGTTTGCCCAGACGACGCCCGCGCTGGAATAACTATTACGGAGCGTCCGGAAGCAGCTGCATCCGCACAGATTGACGCAATCGTGGCATATCGTGATGACCCCGGCGGGCAATCCAATACGATTGACCGCCCCGAAGCCACTGCTTCAACCGCGTCCAGTTCCCGGACGTCTAAATCTCCCGCCCCGCGTTCTACTGCCGGATCGCGGTCCTCCGCCAACCCGGGTAGCAGCGGCGCCGAGGTAAGTTTCCGGCTTTCTTCGTCACCCGCCAGCGCAAACATTACCCCTGAAGTGCGAATATACGGCTCCATCGCTTCCAGATCCGCCAGCATAGTTTTTTCTGGTCGGGCGAAGCACCCCAACACCGTCTTAGATTCATAGGCAAAACCGGGAAGATACGCCTGGCATAGCGCGATTAACCGCTGCGAAATCTGTTCTGCGCCAACGCCTTGCGAGTTGAGCTGGCGCAGTTCTGAAATAATTTCCGGGCTGCCGCCGTTATTCCGCAGCGCCCTAATAACCTGTGGGTTTATATCGAGTTTGTCAGAAAGTTGCAGATCGGCATCACCGTCAGTACGCCACTGTATCCGCACTTGCTGATACAGCCCCGGCACAGTAACTGTTTTTGCTTCCTGAATTTCTGGGCTAGTTCCCCGGGCACTTTCCTGAGCGGCCGCTGCCGAGTCCACCAAAGGCTGTGCTGAGCCATCCACCGGCTGCACTACCGCAGTATTGGCAATATCTGGTTCCAATCGCAGTTCACCAGTTAGATCGTAGCTATCCGCCCACAGTTCCGAGTTGTATGCTTCGGGAAGTTCTGTCCAGGTAAATGAGCCAATTGCCAAAGACACCGGCGCATGCCCGTACTGCTCTGCCATTGCAGCTACGGTATCTTTCAAGATTGACAGCTGGCGTTTGGCTTGGTTTTGCGCATTGCGTTCCCGCACCAGCAGGCTGATCCGGGTTGCAGTATGGGAATAGAGCTGCGCAGCACCAGTGGGGTGGGCATGGGTCAGATCAATTGACCCCGTATTGCGACTGCTGCCCCCGGCCCGCTCCGCATTTTCGGAAAGTTCAGTGTGCCACTGCTGGTAAAGCTGATCCATTAACTCTTCGCGCGAGAGTTTCTGTGCTGGCGCAGCCATACCTGTTGAGCTAGCCTCATCTTTCGCTTCAGTTTCTGGTTCATCAGCTGTAGTTTCTGGACCAGGCTCCGGAGTAGCGACGCCGGCTACCTCAGCTGAGGCATTTTCTGGCTCAACACTTTCCGCCGGTGTGCTTTCGGCGGTCTTTTCTTCACGCATACGTCCAAAGAAACTACTCACATCACTACCGTACTTTTTCCCAATAAACACTTGTTACGGGCGCGCCGGTTTCCGTATCCGCCACCCCGATAATCTGGTTTTGCCTAAGCGCCCCCGGGCAGAATCGAACTGCCGACACCAACTTTAGGAGAGTTGTGCTCTATCCACTGAGCTACGAGGGCACAGTAAAACTAACCCCTCGATATTATCGAAAACACTCACCATCACCCAACCGGCGGAGCACTCCCTGCGTTATCTGCTTATTAAATAGCTGCGGTCTGTATTTATAGTTGCAAGCCACTCTTAGTTAGCCATAGCTTGCTCTGGCGCTGGCCCAGCGTCGTCATCTGGGCGCACCCGCTTCGGCACCACCATAACTGGGCATGCGGCATGCGCTAGCACTGTTTGCGAAGTAGAACCCAGCAACAGCCCGGTGAACCCCCCGTGACCGCGGGTACCAACTATCAGCAAATCAATCTCCTCACCACATTCGGTGAGTACCTGTGCCGGATTCCCTTCTACCGCGTGGATTCGCACGTCAATATCGCGGCCTTCATCCACCTCAGTGAGCTGAGCGGCCACAGCTTCGGTCACTTCCACCAGCAGGTCTTCCCGGAACGGCGTCATCGGAATCCATGGCGTCGGGGCCGCATTGACCGCAGCAACTATGGAGAGTTTGGCATTCCAGCGATCCGCCTCCCAAACTGCGCGTTGCAGCGCTGTCTTAGCAGGTTCAGAGCCATCAACCCCAACCACCACATGCTTAATCGGCAGGTATTCCGCCAGACTCCCCTGCGGAATGACTACGGTTGGGCAGTACGCATAGGCCGGCACGCCAGAAGAAACCGTGCGCAACAAGCGGTCAGCTAGCCGGCCTTTTTCGCCCGAGTGCCCACCCACCACGATGAGCGCGACCTCTTTAGACATCTCCACCAGCACTTCAGTGGGGTCACCAAATTCGAGTGACGAGGTGACTTCCACTCCTTGGCCTTGCACAGATGCCACTGCGGTGGCAACCATTTCCTCTGCAGCTTCGTAGAGGAAATTATTTTCTGCCACCGGGACATTCAGTTCGGCATGAGCTGCGTAAGTTGGCATCTCATAGGCACAAACGATATGGAGCCGGGCATTGCGCGCCTTTGCCTGCGCCAACGCCCACTGCAGTGCAGTTTCACCTGCCTCAGAACCATCAATACCGACTACAACAACATTGTCATGCGCCATGGGAACTCCCTCCGTTTGAGGTAATTCTCGCACAGCTCGAGTGTGATCACCACCACTTTTCGCGTCAGCGCTGCGGTACCATAGCCACAAAAAGCGCCTGCGCTACATACTCCGGCACTGCAACTGTGTCTGGGGTGTCGGTAGCGGCGCCGCCATCCATATCCGGGGTATCGGTAGCAGCGGCGTCATCCGCAAGAACTGCAATCTGTAACACCTGCTGTTCCCGCGCCACCACTTGGACCTGCACACCCGGCACTAGCCCCACTGGGCGCAGTTCGGCAAGCAGTTCTCCATCGGCTTGCAGCACTTCAGCTATCCGCATCAACCGCCAAATTTCTGGCCCCGGCGTAACATCCACCAGCGGAGTCAGCCCAGCAGCAGCTGCTGAAATTATCATCGGCTCTGGTTCGTTCCCCGGGAGGGCAGATTCTCCACTCAGCTGGCAGCACGTTTCTGCGGGAATTGGATTTCCGAATGGGTCTTGCTTCGGCGCATTCAACAGGGCGCTGATCCGTTCGGCAGCTTCATCTGACAGGGCGTGCTCCCACCGGCAGGCTTCGTCGTGAATTTTTTCCAACTCCAAGCCAATCACTTCGAGTAGCAGGCATTCTGCCAGGCGATGACGGCGCATCACATGGGCGGCGCGGCGGCACCCCTCCGGGGTGAAGCGAATTTCCCGATCTGGCCCCACTACCAGTAAGCCCGCGCGCTCCAAGCGCCCCACAGTTTCGGAGACAGTGGGCCCAGATTGATCCAGCCGCTCAACTATGCGAGCACGCAGCGCCGGAATTCCCTCTTCTTTTAGTTCAAAAACGGTTTTTAGATACATCTCGGTGGTGTCTAAGAGATCGTTCACCATTTCCTCCTCACCCGGAGCGGAGCTATTCGGCTGCGTGCCCTGCGCCAATCTTATATGCCAACCCCACGTATTTGCCCGAGATACTTGTATGCCATTATGGGGACATGGCTACTCTTCCAGAAAATTTACATCCGAGTGACGGTCGCTTTGGTTCCGGACCGTCGAAAGTTCGCCCGGCACAGCTGGCGGCGATTAATGCCGACTCCCCGATGGGCACCTCCCACCGGCAAGAACCAGTACGCGCCCTCGTGCGGGAAATTCAAGACACCCTAGCGCAACTATTCCAGCTCCCCGCGGGCTACGAGGTACTGGTAGGCAATGGCGGCGCCAGCGCACTGTGGGATGCGATCTCATTCACCCTTATCCGCGAGCGCTCCCAGTGCGCAGTGTCCGGGGAGTTCTCTGGGAAGATGGCGCGGGCAGCACAGCGCGCCCCGTGGTTAGCTGATCCAGAAATAGTGAAAGTTCCGGTGGGTGAGGCTGCGCAGTGTGTGCCCAGCTCTGGAATTGACGCCTACTGCTATGCCCATAACGAAACTTCTACTGGGGTGGCCGTACCGGTGCAGCGCATTGGTGACGACGCTGCCCTCACCATTGTGGACGGTACCTCAATTGCTGGCGGCGCAGTTTTTGACGCCAGTGCCGTGGATTTCTACTACTTTTCGCCGCAGAAATGTTTTGGGGCAGACGGCGGGCTGTGGTTCGCTTTCGCCTCTCCAGCCGCATTGGACCGGATCGCGGAGCTGAGTGAATCGCGCTGGGTGCCGGACTTCTTGAATCTACAGCTGGCAGTAAATAATTCGCGGAAGAACCAGACGCTGAATACGCCAGCAATTGGCACTCTGCTGTTGATGCGTGAGCAGGTGCGGTGGATGACTGAGCTCGGTGGACTGCGGGCCACAGCTGCCCGTAGTTCGCGCAGCTCTAGCGCCGTCTACCAGTGGGCTGAGGCGCGTGCCGACGCTGAAGCCTTTGTTAGGGACCCGGCGTTCCGTTCCCCGGTAGTGGCTACGGTGGATTTTACGCCTGAGGTAGACACCAAAGCTATTTCGGCGCAGTTGCGAGCGGAGGGAATTGTAGATATTGACCCCTATCGCTCATTAGGGCGCAATCAGTTCCGCATCGGCACTTTCCCGGCGGTGGAGCCAGAAGATGTCACCACCCTACTGGCGGCGATTGACCACTTAATCGGATAGCTCAGATCGCTGAGGGCAGCATAACTGCAACAGATATGGGTGGTGCCCCCCCAATGTGGTGGGCCACCACCCATTATTTTGGTTGCCGAGACAACTAGCCCCTAGCTATTAGGTGACTAATTAGTAAACCCCGAGCAAGCTGTTGATCGGTTCCAGCAGGAAGTAGATCACGAACAGCGCCGCTACGATCCACATCAGGACGTGAACTTTGCGCGCCCGGCCCATGACGGTTTCCATTATGACGTGGGTGATAAAGCCGAAACCGATACCTACCGTAATCGAGTAGCCAAATGGCATAATCGCCAAGGTCATGAAGGCTGGAATAGCGATGGAGAGATCTTTCCAGTCAATCTCGGTAACCTGCTGCATCATCAGGAAGCCCACTGCTACCAGTGCCGGAGCAGCTGCTTCATTTGGCACGATGGAGAATAGCGGCGCCAAGAAAGTAGCCAGCAAGAATGCCACACCGGTAACGATTGCCGACAGGCCCGTGCGCGCGCCGTCAGCCACACCGGTGGAAGATTCCACAAAAGAAGTGTTAGAGGAGACGCCGCCCATGCCACCGGAGATGGCGCCGAGGGAGTCAATTAACAGGATCTGGAAAGTGCGCGGTGGATTGCCTTGGTCATCGAGCAGATCGCCCTCTGCCCCTACCGCAACCATCGTGCCCATAGTGTCAAAGAAGTCTGCCAGCATAACGGAGAATGCCAGCACTGCCACCGAAACTATGCCGATCTTCTGGAATGGTCCCACTACCGAGAATTGGCCGAGAGTGGAGAAATCTGGCACATTAACTGGCGAGCCCTGCAGCGCAGGAACGGTTAGCCCCCAGCCATTCGGATCTTCTGGAGTGGCCGGACCGAGCTTGCCGACGGCTTCTACCACAATCGCCAAAACGGTGCCGACTACAATGCCCCACAGAATAGCGCCCTTAACATGCCGCACCATCAAAATAATCGTGAGGAATAGCGTCACCACAAATACCACCAGTGGCCAAGTGGAAATGGAACCATTGACGCCGAAAGAGAGCGGAGTTGCGCCCGGACGAACGATACCAGCATTGACTAGCCCCACCAGGGTAATGAATAGGCCAATACCTACCGAAATAGCAGTGCGCAAGAACTTAGGCACTGCCCGGAAGATGGCTTCGCGCAGACCAGTCAGCACCAGCAGCACGATCACAACACCCTCAATAACGATGATTCCCATGCCGTCGGCCCAGGTCATACCCGGGATCTGCACGATAGTGAATGCCACCATCGAGTTCAGTCCCAGCCCAGCTGCCAGCGCCAATGGGAAGTTAGCCACCGCGCCCATCAGAATGGTCAGCACGCCAGCAACTAATGCAGTACCAGCGGAGATAGCCACTAGATTCGGCTCACTGCCACCGCCCAAGTATCCGCCGGTGGAGTCAGGACCAGAGAGGATAATTGGGTTCAATACCAAGATGTAGACCATCGCGAAGAAGGTGACTAACCCTCCGCGGATTTCGCGACCTACAGTGGAGCCGCGTTTGCTGATTTCAAATGTGCGGTCGAGCCAACCTAGTTTGGCGCCCGACTCCGGGGTATTTGGCTGCTTAACGGCAGCAGAATTTTGTTCACTCACTGTTCGAGTCTCACACGTTGAAACGCCGCATTCAATCGATTTCTCAATTGTTGGACGTTTTGTTTTTTGTCTCACTGACTCAGTGCGCCCGCGAGGAGCTCCAACTCCAATTTTACGGCACCGCCGCCAGCACGAACCGACCTGCCCCCCGGATCGACACTGGCCCATCTGCCGCATCCAAGAACACCGCTTGCCCGGTATTAACTAGTAGAGTTTCGCTCGCCACAACCTGGGCTGCCCCGGTCAGACACAGTAATATCCGCGGTCCCGCGCCGCGGATATGCTCCAGCCGGTTCGCGTCCCGCAGTTCAATAAGCGATAGTTCGAAATCATCTACCGGAGCATAGAAAGTTTGCTGTACCGGCGACATTTGCTCCGGCGCAATGCGGATCGGTGGGGCTGCCACCGTCTCTACAACTTTCATCAGTTCAGACACATCTACGTATTTCGGCGTCAATCCGGCGCGCAGTACGTTATCTGAGGCTGCCATTATCTCCACTCCAGTGCCGCGCAAGTAGGCGTGCACTGTTCCAGCCGGCACAAAGATTGCTTCCCCGGGCTGGAGCGACACCGGATTTAACAGTAGTGACGCCACCACTCCCGGATCTTCACCGTAATGTTTTGCCAATTCGACGACGATCGCATCTGCCCGGGGCGACGGCGAAGCTGCCGGATCTCGCTCGGCGCAGGCAGCGATAACTTCGTGTATTTGGGCGGCATTCGGGGGCGTATCTACTCCTAGCAAGTACGCAAATACATTGCGTACCCCTGCCGCATTGGGACGCTGGCGGATCAGCTCTGCGATCTGGTTTGCCAGCGGCACTCCCAACCCACTCAGCACATCCACAATGCGGCGCGGGGTGCGAAAACCAACTATGGCCTCAAAATCACTGAGCGCACACAGCAGCTCAGGTTTGTGGTTGCGATCTTGATAGCTGCGTTCGGGCGAGCACAGTTCAATTCCTGCCGCATCTTCCCGGTCATATCCTGCTGTTGCCTGTGCTTTTGACGGATGCACTTGGAGTGACAGTGGCGTGTCCGCAGAGATTATTTTTAACAGGTACGGCAGCTGGGGGAAATTAGGCGACTCGCTCGGTTCGCCGAGCACCATTTCCGGAGCTTGCGCAATGTAGTCATCCAAAAAATTTTCGGTGCCGGTCAGCCCGGCGTCGCCAGCAGCAAACCGGGACAAATCTAGTACTGCGGAATTAGGCGCAACCCCGATCCGAGATGGACTCGCCGGATGCGCCCCTAACCAGAGCTCCGCAATCGGACGCCCCATCGGAGAGAACCCAAACATTTTCGGAATCGCTGCCGGTGAGCCCCAGGCGTAGTCTCGAATCCGTCCCTGCAGATGTTTCATGCCGAGTGGCTAGTCCTTTTCTTCGAACACCACATCTATTTCATCCAATACGGGATCGGACTGTTCCCACAGTTTCTCCCGCTTGGAGACGTCGGTTTCCGAGTGTGCGCCACAGCCGTGGTCTAGTGAAACTACGCGCCCATCAAACGGCGACCATTCATTAGCGCAAACCCCAAACAGCTGCCGAGCTGAACCCGCCATATGCATCAGATATCCACAGGAGGCGCAGTTAGCTTTGGCATCGCGGGTGCCTTTATTGCGCGGGCCAACATCCGACTTGTACCACCGCCGATAGGCAGCAGTGCGCCCGGTATCTGACAGCACTCGTTCTCTGCCCTGGCCCCACTCGAAAATAGCCATCGCTTCTTCGTCAGCCCCGATAGTTTCAAAATTGGGCTGCAGTTCCGGCTCCACGTTGGTTTGGAGATTGGAGTCATTGGGATTGTAGGGCAGCCGATCTGATGGGGTGACGTCTTCCGGGCGCAACCGATCTGCCCACGGCACCCATTCAGGCGCTAGCAGGGCATCTGGCCCCGGCCGCAAGGACAGTTCATCGACCGTAGCGCGGCGCGCCCGGTGTGCCCGGGAAAGCGTAACTACCCAATACCAGCCGCGATAACCCGGCATCAGGCAGTCAAAAGCATGGCTGATAACTCGCGGAGCTTCTTGCACTAGCCCCACGTGCGCGCCCACATTTTCGGCGCTGGTGATTTCCAGCAGAGCTTCCCGCGCCAGATCTAGCGCATTGGCGAGTATCTTCTCACTGGTCAGGGTCTGTTGCGGATGGATACGTTCGTTAGACATCAAAATCCTCAGCCAAAGCCCGCAGTGCTTGCGCAATACGCGGCCCACCCTCAGGGTAGCGCCCGCGCCGCAGCTGATTCGATGAAGAATCCAAGATGCGGATTAAGTCTTCAATAATTGGCACCAGTTCCTCCGGAGACCGCCTATTTGCCGCGGCCAATGACTCGTCTTTCTTGAGGATGGTCAGCTGCAGTGCTGCCGGGCCGCGCCGGGTATCACCCATACCGTATTCCACTCGAGTGCCGGGACGCAGCCGCGCGCCAATCGGAACCGAGCTTTCCGGCAGGTAAACTTCCTGGCCGTCGTCTCCAGTGATGAATCCGAAGCCCTTCTTCGTATCGAAGAACTTCACTCTTCCGGTAGGCAAAATTACTCTCTTTCAAATGGCCTGCGCAGTTTCGTGGCGCAGTCAAGGCAGAAATTCTTGCGCGGCAAAATGCCGCCTGGTCTAATTATGGCATTTTCCCTCCAAACACAAGAATCTACTGTGCTGGATGCGAAACTGTTTTCCAATTATTCAACTTTTGCAGGTAGATTAGCTCTAGAAACTTGACTTAAGTCACAGGCAACCACACGCATACACCGCTATACGCCATATGCAGCGGCGCAGAAAGGATCCCGATGCATTTCCGCCATCGCTCACGCCCCTCACTGTTTGCGCAGTTGTTTGCCCTATTCGGCGCTGTGCTCACTATTTTTGCTGTGGGGAGCTGGTGGGATGCACCTGCTTACGCTGCAGCACCCGTGGCACTCGAGGACCATCTGTTGGACGAAGCTGGAGTGATTGCAGACGACGCCGATGTGCTGGCGGCGATTAATCAGGTTCCGGGTGGGGATATGTGGGTAGTTATTGTTCCCAACTTTGACGGCATCGATGCAGTGGAATGGGCACAACAAACCCACAGCTTATCCGGGCTGGATAAGTACGATGCAGTTTTTGCGTTTTCGGTGGAAAGCCGAGAGTTTGGCGGATATACCCCGACGGGCGATGGTATCTCGCGGGAGATTATCGACGCGGCAACTAACCGGGTGATGCTCGATCAGCTCAGCGCGGGGAACTGGGATGCCGGCATCAAACTTTTGGCAGAAAATGTGCGGTCGATGGTGCGCACTGGGGATATTACGCTTCCCGCGCCTGATCGCGACGCCATAAATAGCGCCTGGGCATCCACTTTCTGGGTCGCCTTTATCGCACTGATTGCGGTGGTGGTGCTGATTGTTTTCCTCAGCAATAGGAATAAGAAGAAATCGGGTAAGCCAGCTGGAATCGCTGGCGGCGCTCCCACGGATCCAGTTAAGTTGCGCCAGCATGCGGGCAGCGAGTTAATCGCTGCGGATGACGACGTCCGCGCCGCCCGCGCCGAGCTGGAGTTTGCCCGAGCCGAATTTGGCTATCAAGCTACTGCGGACTACGCCGCTGCACTGGAATCGGCACAGGAAGCGATACAGCAGGCATTTGCCCTGCGCACTGAACTGGATAACCAGGATCCAGCTAGCTCGGCGCCTATTGCCAATCAGATTTTGCAGCTGGTGGGCAAAGCCCGCCACTCCTTGGCCGAACAGGAACAAGGATTTTCCCAGTTGCGCGATTTAGCACGCCGGGCGCCCGAAAAAATCTCTGAGCTGAGTGCACGCAGCGCAGAGATAGACCGCCAGTTGCCGGTTGCAGTGGCGCAGCTGGCGAATCTGCGCCACAACTATCCCCCAGAGTCGTTGGCTACTTTGCAAACTTATCCAGACCAAATCACCACGCTACTCAGCTCTACGGCAGAATCGCTGGCTGAAGCGCAAAAAGAGGTGGACGCCGGGAATCGCAATGGCGCAGTTGCCTACACTCGGCTAGCTGAAGGCACTGTTGGGCAAGCTGGGCAATTGCTGGAGCAGATTGAACATGCGCAACAACTGCTGACCGAGGCTCGGGCGCGGCTAGAGCGCAATGTGGCTTCGCTCAGTTCCGATGTGGCAGATGCCCAGCGTTTGGGCGGAGCTGACTCCACTATTGCGGCGCGGGCTGATGCCGCACGGGAAGTGCTGGCGCGCGCCACTGCCGGATCACAAGTAGATCTAATTCTGTTGAACTCGCAGCTAGAGGAAACGGAGGCCGCGCTGGATTTGGCACTCACCGGAGTACGGGAGCAGGAAGAGAACAGATTGCGGATGGAAACGCACGTATCCCGGGCGAAAGAAACCGCAGAACTTAAAATTACGGCCGCTGATGAGATGATCACCCGTTACCGCTCTGAAATTGGTTCCACAGCTCGTGCCTATCTCAACGAGGCAATCCAGCATTTTCGGGCGGCTGATTCGCTGCCCGCCTTGGAGCAAGTTACTGCCTACCAACAGGCTCGGACCGCAGCAGAGAACTCCTATGCGGCAGCTATGCAAGACGTACAGGCATTTACTCGACACAACAATGTAGACGCTGCCAGCGCAATTGTGGGCGGAATTGCACGCGGTTTGCTGTGGGGATCGCTTCTCAGCGGGGGGAGCAATAACCGACATTCTGGTGGTAACTTTGGCGGCGGCTTCGGCGGTGGTAACTTCGGCGGCGGATTTAGCGGATCGGGCGGCGGAGTACGAAAAGGTTTCTAATATCTAGAAAAACAACCCATTCCGGAAACAAAACAGATAGAAAGAGGAAAACTATGGCAGAAAAACAGTCAATTCTGGGTCGGATTAGCCAGCTGGCTAAGGCCAATATAAACGCGATCCTGGACCGCGCTGAGGATCCAGAAAAGATGCTTGACCAGATGGTACGCGACTACTCCAATTCAATTGCGGAAGCTGAAGACGCCGTCGCCGTAACTATCGGAAATCTGCGGTTGGCAGAAGCTGACTACCGTGAGGACATCGAAAATGCCCGTACCTGGGGTGAAAAAGCACAGGTAGCGGTAAATAAGGCTAATGAACTCACTGCCGCTGGTAACACTGAGCAGGCCCAAAAGTTCACCGATCTGGCCAAAATTGCCCTAGAGAAACAGATCGCCTCCGAACAGGAAGCCCGCGCTGCTGAGCCGATGATTGCTTCCCAGCAAGAAGTGGTAGCAAAGTTGAAGGACGGACTGGCTCAAATGCACGGCAAGCTGAGCGAGCTGCAGTCTAAGCGCGATCAGCTAGTTGCCCGGCAGAAGACGGTCGAAGCGCAGAATCAGGTACAAGAAGCAATTGGTTCGATCAATATCATGGATCCCACCTCTGAGATTTCCCGCTTCGAGGATCAGATCCGCCGCCAAGAGGCCATTACTGCCGGACGCGCCGAAGCAGCCGCGATCAGCTTCGAGGATCAGTTTGCTCTGCTGGAGGACGCCGCGAAGAGCAGCGAAGTGGAGACCCGACTCCAAGCACTGCAGGCTGGGGAGCCGCAGAAAGCGATCGAAGGCAAGGACTTCACTACCTACTAATCGCAACTCAGAAGCACTGGGAACCGCGTCAGCAGTTAGGCAACCGCCCAAATCCCTGACGCGGTTCCCCTTTTCCCAGTTTTTACAGCACAATTAGAGATATGAGCAAAATCCTGGTTGTCGACGACGAACCCACTATCCGCGAATTACTTTCCGTATCCCTGAAATTCGCTGAGTTTGAGGTGGCGACTGCTGCCGATGGTCACGAAGCTCTGCGCGTGGGGCTCGATTTCCAGCCAGATCTAGTGGTACTAGACATCATGCTGCCGGATATGGACGGCTACGAGGTCTTCCGCCGGTTGCGGGAAAACGAAGTGAATGTGCCAGTAATTTTCTTGACTGCGCGCGACGACGTACAGGATAAAATCCAGGGGCTACAAGTCGGGGGCGACGACTACATCACCAAACCCTTTTCCCTAGAAGAAGTGATGGCACGTATCCAAGCCGTACTGCGCCGCACTGCCCCGGCCACCGCAGAAGACTCCATCCTGCGCTATGCCGATCTGGAACTAAACGAGGATTCCTACGAAGTCCGCCGCGCCGGCGTCGATATTGAGCTCTCCCCTACTGAATTTAAGTTATTGCATTACCTGATGCAGAACGCCGAGCGAGTGGTATCAAAAGTGCAGATTCTCAACCATGTGTGGGACTACGACTGGGTGGGAGAATCGTCGATTGTGGAGTCTTATATCTCCTATCTACGCCGCAAAATTGATTCCCCGGAAGGTCTCGGCATCACTGATCCCGCCCAAGCTGCGCGGATCGAACCACTGATCCACACTCGACGCGGCATCGGATACATGTTGCGCCTACCCAGTAAATAAGATGCTGTCGGATCTATTTTTCAAAGGCTCGCTGTCGTTCCGAATAGTCGCCGTATTCTCGGTGCTGCTCGGCGCCAGTCTGGTGTTTATTTCCGCCTTGGCTGCTGTGACGCTACGCAACTACCTGACGGACGAAATCGACAATAATTTACAGAGTACCGGGCAATTAATCGCGAGCCAGACTATGGACGAGTTACTCACTGGGTTACAGCGCCAGATTCTGCCCTCGGAATTCTACATCTATATCGAATATCAAGACGCTGATCCGGTGGCGCTTTCCTACCAGCAAACTGTGCAGCGTTACGGGACTCCGGCCAACTTAACTGAGATAGCTGAAGTAGTAACCGCTAACCCTTACTCGGTTCCGGGTACCAAGATCACTAGCCAGTGGCGAGTAGTCACCATGCAACTTCTGGCCACTAATTTGCCCCAAAAAATTGGCACAGTGGTGGTGGCATTGCCGCTCGAACCAGTAACTGCGACCGTAGCTGCACTAACTAGAACTTTGATCTTACTGGCGTCGATGATCCTGCTTTTCGGGGCTGTGGCGTCATATTTGCTAGTGCGCCAATCCTTGAGTGGTTTGCGGGATATTGAGCAGGTGAGCCGGGAAGTGGCAGCCGGAAAACTCTCCGAGCGTGTCCCCGAGGTAGACGACGGCACTGAAGTGGCGTTACTGGGTCACGCTATTAACAAGATGCTTACCCAAATTGAAGATTCCTTTGCGGCGCAGACGGCATCTGAAGAGCGGATGCGCCAATTTGTGTCGGATGCTTCGCATGAGTTGCGCACCCCATTGGCCACTGTGCGCGGCTATGCCGAACTCTACCGGTTGGGTGGCGTGCCAGACGATCAGGTAACTGAAGCTATTTCTCGAATCGAATCAGAAGCCCGGCGTATGGCGGTTTTGGTGGAAGATCTGCTGCAATTGGCTCGCCTCGACGAAGGCCGAGAGATGAAAATGCGCCCGGTAGATCTGGCTTCTATTGCCATCAACGCCATCAGCGATTTCAAGGTGCGCGACCCTAATCGCCAAGCAGAAGTGGTGAACTTGGCCGGCGGCGAGGTGGAGTCGACAGTGGCGCTAGCCGATGAAAACGCAGTTACCCAAGTACTCACTAATTTGTTGGGGAATGTAGTCACCCACACTCCAGCCGGAACCCCAGTAGAGGTGGCAGTGGGGATAGACCCGAAAGACGCCAACTGCGCCTTAGTGGAGGTGCGCGATCACGGCCCAGGTATCCCGCTGGAAGAACAGGATCGAATTTTTGAGCGTTTCTATCGCACTGACGCTTCCCGCTCACGCGGCTCCGGCGGATCTGGCTTGGGGCTGGCAATCGTGGCATCTATTATGGCTGCACACAGCGGTAACGCTGCGGTATTAGAGACCGACGGCGGTGGATTGACCGTACAGTTACAGTTCCTGATTTCACCGCCGCCGGGGCAATAACTGGCAATAGCTGTTAACCATTTACCGAGTCCGGGGCAGCCGTATCTGGAGTTTCGCGCTGCAGCAATTGAACTATCTGCGCGCGAGCGCGCTCCATGAAAACTGGCGCAGATTCTCCCGGCCGCGCATATAGTGGTTCGCCAATTTGTAAGCTCACCGGGGGGCGGTTAAGTTTCGGGAATTTCCGCCCCACTGGCATGGCAGCTTGCCCGCCGCGCAGCGCCAGCGGCACCAGGGGGATATTTAGTTTCGCCGCCAGCGCCGCTGCTCCCGGGTGAAACTGGCCCAGTTTGCCATCTCGTGACCGCGTTCCTTCCGGGAATAGCAATACCGGCACACCGGAGCGCAGCAGTGCTGCCGTCATCCCACCAGCATGACCCACGTGTTTGGTGGCAGTTTTACCTTTGCGGTCTACCGGGTAAGTGTTGAAGAACAGCGAAGTGAGCCAGGAACGTGCGGAATTGGTATAGAAGTAATCCGCTGCAGCACCCGCCGCCAAGCGCCGCACTGCCGATTCCGGGAGCAGCCCGAAAACCATCGGCGCATCCAGATGAGAGGTGTGGTTGCCAATCAAAATATAGGATTTGGGCAGCCCGGTCAGGTGCTCCACTCCGGTAATTTCGGTGCGCAGCAATAACGCAACTGCAGGGCGCAGCAATAAGTTCCGCACTACCGCGCGCACACAGCGCTTAGGCACAGAATGATAACTTGCCAGGTAATTTGGATTATTCACCGGCGGCCCTTATTGAGTTTTTTGACTGCCTTACGTACCAACGGTTTGGGCAACACTTTGGCCAAGAAAACGATGATCTTGTGCTTGTCAGGGATAGCTAGCGTTTTGCCGCGGGCTACATCCCGCAAACACTGTGCCACTACGGTTTCCGCGTCGAGCCATACCCAGTCCGGAATTGACGAATTAGAAACTCCAGTGCGGGAGTGAAACTCAGTGCGCACCCAACTGGGCTGGAAAGTAACTACCTGCACGCCGTCGTCTTCCACTTCAACGCTGAGCGAATCCGACCAGTTAGTCAGAAAAGCTTTTATGGCTCCGTAAGCACCCATCGGAGCATAGCTCGCTACCGAACAAGTATTTATGATGACGCCGGAGCCGCGTTCTTTCATCTGGGCGCCAGCAGCCCCACCTAGTTCCATCGGGGCAAGCGCCATGAGTTCCGTAGCCTGGCGAAATTCCGTGGCATCAGTTACCGCGATCCGGGTATAGAGGCCGGCTCCGGCATTATTTACGAATACAGTTATCGGGTTTTCTGCTGCCATGAGCCGGGCTTTTACTTGTGCCAGTTCGTTGGGCACAGTTAGATCGGCCGAGATTATTTCGCAGTTGATCCCGGTAGTGCTCAACTCAGCAGCTACAGATTCCAGCCGGTCCCGATTGCGCGCTACTAACACTAGATCGAGGCCACGTTCCGCAAGCTGTTTAGCGAAGTGGTAGCCCATCCCAGAAGTTCCACCGGTTATTAGGGCTGTACCTTGCCAGGAAAATTTATCTTTCACATTTCCCACGTTAGATCAGTTCCGCGGGATAACAGTAGTGCAGGCATCTACTGGTGAAACCGTGTTCTTGTGGTGTGCATGATTGCAACTTCCCTATTACTCGAGCTTGGTGTATCTTCGTGGAAGATTCTACGGAGGCGCGATGTCTACTGAAATTCCCCAGTGGGCTGTCCAAGCATTTGTGCGTAGTGCACAAGAGGCGGGAGCAACTGCTTCGCCCACTGAACTGGTGGAAATATCCAATGAACTCCTGGCCTATTGGAGAGGCCCGGGGCGGTATTACCATACCGAGCGCCACCTATTTGATTTGCTGAAGCGGATAGACACTGTAGCTCCGGAAACCCAGAATGCTAGTTTGGTGCGCTTGGCTGCCTGGGGGCATGGCGTAGTGTTTTCTACCGCTGACCAGGATGTTTATACCCGAAACGGCGGCGAAAACTATCTAGCTTCTGCCGAGCTAGCTACCAAAATATACTCGCAGATCGGCATTCCGGCTGATTCAGTTTCCCGGATTGCGGAGCTGATTACTGGGATGCGGCATCGCCCCAGTGCAGAGGCACATTCTCTAACTGATTCTAAAATTTTTGAGCGCATTGATATTGACCAGTTGGCGTTGAACGATGCCCACCGGGGCGCGTTGGCAGCACAACCGCAGAGCTATAAAAAATACTTAGCGCGGGTCTGCCAGGAATACTCGGACATCCCGCGGGAACACTTTATTGCCACCCGGAAAGAAATAGTTACCCGACTATTGGCGCGGAAGCATCTGTTCCTATCTCCACTGGCCGCACAGTGGGAGCAACAGGCGCGGGAAAATTTGACGGCAGAGCTGGAACGGCTAGACGCCATATTGCGAAACGGTTCCGGTTTTGACCAGATGGCAGATACCAAGAATCAACTTGCTCAACGGGAAATCGCTGATGCGGTACAGGCAGAATCACACAGCCGCCAGTTAGCGGAGGACTGTTTGCCTGAGGAATACCTGTGTGCTCCCTCAGCTACTGAGCTGTCCCGCTCGTCCCTAGAAGATGAGCCGGAAGCTACCGAATGGGCCACCCCGGCAGCTCCTATTTCAGCAGATGAGGCTGCGGCAGCGCAGCGGGAACAGATTGCCCGGGAGTCTCGGGAGCTGATCGAAGATCGCCAACGCTTCGCTGCGGAAAAGCGCACTGCCAATAAGAAGTAACTAAGTTAGAAATTAAAAATTGGCGGGAGACCTGTTAGGCCTCCCGCCAATTTTAGTTATTGCTAGCCCACTAAATATTAGCTGGCTGCTAACTATCGGGCTTTAGTACATTCCACCCATGTCGTCAGCGCCCGGAGCTGCAGCCGGAGCCGGTGGTTCCGGCTTGTCTGCTACTACAGCTTCAGTGGTCAGGAACAGACCAGCGATAGAGGCAGCATTCTGCAGTGCCGAACGAGTCACCTTAACTGGATCGTTGACACCAGCAGCGAGCAGATCCTGGTATTCGCCAGTAGCGGCATTCAAACCTTCACCAGCAGGTAGCGAGCGCACCTTTTCGGCCACTACGCCACCTTCAAATCCAGCGTTCTCTGCAATCTGCTTGAGCGGCGATAGCGAAGCAACTGCCACGATTGCGGCACCAGTAGCTTCGTCGCCCTCGAGCTGCAGCTGCGGCAGAGCTTTATCAGCAGCCTGCATGAGTGCAACGCCACCACCAGCGACGATACCCTCTTCGATTGCCGCCTTAGCGTTGCGAACGGCGTCTTCAATACGCTGCTTGCGTTCCTTGATCTCAACTTCGGTAGCTGCGCCGGTCTTGATAACCGCAACGCCACCAGCCAACTTAGCGAGACGCTCCTGGAGCTTCTCCCGGTCGTAGTCCGAAGTGGAGTTTTCGATTTGAGTCTTGATAGTGGCAACGCGAGCCGCGATATCTTCAGCCGAGCCAGCACCCTCTACGATGGTGGTGCTGTCCTTGGTCAGTACTACCTTGCGAGCCTTACCGAGCATCTCAACCGTGGCATTTTCCAGCTTGAGACCGACCGTTTCGGAAATTACCTGGCCGCCGGTCAATACTGCCATATCCTGCAGCATTTCCTTGCGGCGATCACCAAAGCCCGGAGCCTTGACTGCAGCGGACTTGAAGGTGCCGCGAATCTTGTTCACCACCAAGGTGGCCAGAGCTTCACCTTCGATGTCTTCGGCGATGATTACCAGCGGCTTGGAGGTCTGCATGACCTTTTCCAGCAGCGGCAGCATGTCCTTAACATTGGAGATCTTGGATTCCACCAACAGCACGTAGGCGTCTTCCAGCACTGCTTCCTGGCGCTCAGCGTCAGTCACAAAGTACGGGGAGAGGTAGCCCTTGTCGAAAGACATACCTTCCGTCAGCTCAAGCTGGGTGCCGAAGGTGTTGGATTCTTCAACCGTCACCACGCCTTCGCCGCCGACCTTGTCCAGCGCTTCCGCGATCAGGGAGCCGATTTCTTCGTCGCCAGCTGAAATAGCAGCGGTAGCGGCGATCTCTTCCTTGGTTTCTACTTCCTTGGCATCCGCAAGCAGTTGCTTAACTACTGCGTCCACTGCCAGGTCAATACCGCGGCGCAGCGCGATCGGATTTGCACCCGCCACAACGTTGCGCAGGCCCTCTTTAACTAGCGCCTGAGCCAGCACAGTTGCGGTGGTGGTACCGTCGCCAGCGACGTCGTCCGTTTTCTTGGCAACTTCCTTAACCAGTTCGGCGCCGATGCGCTCAAACGGATCTTCTAGGTCAACTTCGCGAGCGATGGAGACGCCGTCGTTCGTAATATTGGGGGCGCCCCACTTCTTGTCCAGCACCACGTTGCGGCCTTTAGGGCCGAGCGTGACCTTGACGGTATCGGCGAGGGTGTCCAGCCCCGCTTCCATACCGCGCCGGGCTTCTTCATCAAACAAAATGATCTTTGCCATGCGTATTTCTTTCCTCCCAATTGGGTGGTTTTCAGCCGATGCCCGCGACGGACGGCGCTAAGCTTGCCGTTCATTTCCCGACCAGCCGTGCGCCTCACCGACTGCACAGTTATCACTCTCTAGATTTGAGTGCTAATTCGATTCTGGCACTCTCCGCACGCGAGTGCAAGACGTGTTTGGTGACTTTCGCCAATAGTGGAGTGAGGTAGGCTCAACTTTCGGGTTACCGCGCCACCACGACGACGGCGTAGTTTCCGGCGCGCTGCGCATCTTCCACTACATTCTGATACCCCAGTTTTGCCGCCACATCCTGGGCAGTGGCTGCGTCGCCTGGCGTGGCATAGTAAACCGTGGATTCTGCCGGCTCGGCGCCGCCTGCGTAGTTGTCAGCAGCCACGTTGGCATATCCTGCCTGGTTGAGCACTGCCCGCTTTTGCGCAGCAAAGCCGTTAGTGCCGCGGGCATTGAGCACTAAAATTTGCGCTGCCATATCCGGCACAGGCGCTGGTTCCGGCTCCGGTTCGGGCTCTGGTTCAGGTTCCGGTTCGGGTGCAGGTTCTTCAGCATTTTGCGCATCTGCCGGTTCTTCGGACTGCGTGGAAACCTGCTTTTCCGGGGTAACTAATGGATCCACCCCCGCGTTGGCCAATATTTTCCCCACGCCGACGCCGAGCACTGGCGCCAGAATTAGCACCAGCACTAACGCGATTACCCATGGGCGCGATGATTTTGGCTGCCGATGCGCGCCGCGAGTATTGCGCTCGGCTGCCAGCTGATCAAATTCGTCTTCTGGATAGTTATTAGCCACGTGCACAGCCTACCTGTTTAGGGTTACGCACGGGAGTAACGCGCAGGCGCGCGGCTAATTGCACACCCCGCTCTATTTTCCAGCTAGCTCAGCGCCCAATCCAGCTAGCTCAGCTGCGCTCAGCTAAGCGCTGGTCGCGCAGTTCCCGCAGCCGTCCAATTAGCGCTGGATCTGCACGCCATACGCGCGGTGAATCCAACATCTGGGAGAGCAAAAGATAGTAGCGAGTGGGGGTAATACCCACGTGCTCTCGGATTGCTTGGTCTCGCGTTTTTGCGATTCGCCACCAGGATCGCTCCACTTCGAGAATTCGGGTTTCTAGCTCGCTGAGCCCGGCGGGGGCAGAGTTTTCTGCTTCTGGAACCATATACCCCCCTGAACTAGACTGCCGGTTATCAAATTCTACCGAGACGCTAGACTTAACGCGGAAGCAACGAACACACTAGGCAAAGCGGCAAAGTAGCAATGAACGAACCGAAGTTACCGATTGCCCCCGACTGGGCGGCAGCGCTCCAGCCCGTGGCGGAACAAATCCACGAAATGGGGAATTTTTTGCGGGAAGAGATTGCCGCTGGCCATCCTTATACCCCGGCCGGGAAAAACATTTTGCGTGCTTTCACCTATCCAATGGCACAGGTAAAAGTATTGATCGTTGGGCAGGACCCCTATCCGACGCCGGGGCACGCCGTCGGTCTTTCTTTCTCAGTTGACCCGGAGGTGCACCCGCTACCTGGTTCACTCCGCAATATCTATCGGGAACTGGCAGCCGATCTGGGCATTCCACCCGCACCTACTGGGGATCTGACTCCGTGGTGTGATTCGGGAGTGATGCTGCTGAACCGAGTGCTCACCACACGGCGAGGGGTGGCCAATGCTCACCGCAACAAAGGCTGGGAAGCCGTCACTGAGCACGCAATCCGCGCACTGGTAGCCCGCGGGGGTCCGCTGGTGGCGATTCTGTGGGGGCGGCAAGCACAAGAGCTAGTTCCACTACTGGGGGATACGCCGCGGATTGAGTCAGCACATCCGTCACCACTTTCAGCCTCACGCGGATTCTTCGGTTCTCGGCCGTTTTCGCGCGCCAATGAACTGCTTATCGCGCAGGGGGCAGCCCCGATCGATTGGCGGATTGTGCGCAACTGATTCAGTTCGGCAGCTCATTTGATTGGCGAGTAGTGCGGGTCTGATTCGAGCAGCGGCGCAAGCGCCTGCAACGAAAATTGCCACAGCCAAAACAGATACTTGCAATTTCGATACTTAAATTTGGGAGAATTCGCAAAATTACCTGAGTCATTACTCATCATCTTTGCTAAGATTTGCGTATGAATCCAACAAGTGCACCTTCAAAAGACACCTACGACGTAGTAGTTGTCGGTACCGGCGCTGCCGGTCTTTCCGCATCGTTAACCGCGGCTCGCCGCGGCCTCTCCACTCTCTTGGTTGAGAAAGCTCCACAATGGGGTGGATCCACTTCCAAATCGGCTGGCATGGTCTGGGTACCAGGGAACAACGTATTCCGTTCCGTAGGTGGTCATGACTCCATCGAACTCGGCCGGCAATACATGAAAGCCACCGTCGGCGACACCACTTCGGACGAAATGATCGACGCTTTCTTGACGGAAGGCACCAAGTGTATGGACTTCCTGACGGCGTCCTGCTCTGGTCTGAACTTCCGCCACATGCAGGGCTACCCGGACTACTGGCTGGATGCCCCAGGCGCTGCTAAGCAGGGCCGCGGCGTTGAGGCTGGCAATTACGACAGCCGCCGGCTAGGAGAATGGGAAAAGACCCATATCCCGGCCTACTTCCGCCCGGTTATCCACATGGATATGAACTCCTTCGATTCGCCGTACATGATCCTCATGATGTCTGACCTACGCCCGTGGGTTCGCATCATGAAGCTCGGCCTGCGCAATATCCCGCAGTGGCTGCGCGGCGAAAAGACCCTGACCATGGGTGCTGCGCTGACCGGCTCCATTATGGAAGCCGTCCTCAAGGCAGGCGTAGAAGTCAAGCTCGAAACCCCGCTCGAAGATCTCGTCTTCACGGGCGACCGCTGCACCGGCGTCATCGTCAGCCAGCGCGGAGAAAAGATCCAGGTCAATGCCACACACGGCGTCATCCTGGGTTGTGGCGGCTTCGAGCGCAATGCTGAAATGCGCCAGAAGTACCAGCGCCACCCGATCAATGGCACCTGGACCCTCGGCGTCGAAACCAACACTGGTGACGGCATCGAGATCGGCGTCAAGCACGGCGCAGCTATTGACAACATGGCAGACGCTATTTGGTCGCCAGTTATCCAGCTGCCGATTGTCCGCAAGGGCTTCAACCCGGTAGTTATTGACGACGAAGAACGCTACATCGTGCCAGACCGCTCGCTACCACACACCATGATCGTGAACGGTGAGGGCAAGCGCTTCATGAACGAAGCTCTGCCGTACTGTACTGCTGGTCAGCGCCTATACGGTGGGCACTTCGGCAAGGGCGAAGGCGACGCCGAAAACCTGCCAGCTTGGCTGATCTTCGATAGCCAGTTCCGCAAGAAGTACATCTTCGCATACGGTTACCTGCCGTTTATGTCGCTGCCAGATGAATGGTACGAATCCGGCGCCGTCAAGAAGGCAGATACGCTCGAAGAGCTGGCTGCCATGATTGATGTTCCGGTAGACAAGCTGCGGGAAACCACGGAAACCTTCAACCGCTACGCCCGCAATGGCGTGGATGAGGACTTCCACCGCGGTGAAGATGAACACGACTTCTTCTACGGCGACCGTTACCACAAGCCCAACCCGAGCTTGGGTCCGATCGAAAAGGGTCCGTTCTACGCGACCGCCGTCTACCCTGGCGATATCGGCACTTCGGGCGGCCTAGTTATTGACACCAAGGCGCGGGTAACTCGCCCAGATGGCTCAGTTATCGAGGGCCTGTACGCAGCTGGTAACACCACCAAGTCGGTAGTGGGGCACACCTACACCGCAGGCGGTACTTCCATCGGCGCGGCTCTGGTATTCGGCCACATTGCTGCGAACCATATTGCGGATCAACTCCCGCATGAAATGGTCGCACACTGATCAGTAATTGACTAACGGTTGGGGCGTAGCGAGTTTCTCGCTACGCCCCAACTTTTATCCCGATTAACGATGCCGCACTAATTACTTTTTGTGGGCATCACGCTTCAGCAATAGCTCAGCCGGATCTTTTCCAGAGCGCAGATACGCCGAAACTTTCTTCTGTTCTTTAATACCGTTTCGCACCAGAGTTGGTGCCAGTAGCGCATTTAGCTTCGGGAACAGATCCCCGATCCGAAGTTGGAATCTACGGCTGCGCGGCACTACCCACACCAAATGAGGTTTATCTAGGAGCTTGTCAAAGTGCCGCGCCACTTCTTCTGGTGCAGTCAAATGGCCGTGATAGAAAGACATCGCATAGTCCGGGTCATCTGCCACGTTGTAGAGCATCGGCGTCCAAATTCCATCTGGGCACAGACATGATATTTTAATGTTCTTGATGCCTGCCACCCGCAGATCAGAAACTGTGGATAGGCTGAAGCCCATTGCAGCGTGCTTGGACGCGATATAGACCCCTTCCCCTGGTCCAGCAGTTAGCCCAGCACTCGAAATCACTTGCACAATATGGCCGCCCCGATCCTGCTGCATAGCTCTGATGGCCACCACTGTTCCATTCATTAGACCCGTGGCGTTAATGTCCATCATGAAGTCGCGGGTCTTTTTGTCCTGCTCCCAAGTGGGACCAGCTCGCAAAACTCCAGCATTATTAACCCAAATATCCAGCCCGCCTGCTTCCGCAATTATGCGATCACAGCACGCCTGCATCTGTTCTTCATCGCGCACATCTACTTGCATCGCGATAGTTCCACCGCCTAGTTCGGCGGCAGTTTCCTCGGCACCTGCAATATCGACATCGGCAATTAAAACTTTATATCCGCGATCAACCAAAACTTGGGCAAAGCATTTACCCATTCCCTTGGCTCCACCCGTTATAACAGCACCCCGCACGGTAGCCTCCTAATTCACCATCACCCCGTTGTGATGTGCGTCTCACTCTAATCCGGGTGGCTAACTACTGCAAGAGAAAAGTTGCATATCGGTGTATGGGGATGTCAGCATTTATGCAAAAATTACCTAATCTAGGTAGTTCAGCCCAAAAATATCTGAGCCCCCTGTCGGATTTGAACCGACGACCGCTTGTTTACAAGACAAGTGCTCTACCACTGAGCTAAGGAGGCAATAGCTAAGCTACTAATCAGTTGCGTAACTGAATTAGTAGCTTAGCTGAGGAGATCACCTAAAATCTAATTTCCTGCTTTGGCGGCCGCATTTTGCAGCAATTTCTCAACGCTGCCGTTTTCACCCAGCCAGCTGCCATCTTCGGCGTCGTTAACCGTAATGGTCGGCGTCGCAGTGAAACCGCGATCGCGGAACTGTTCATTGGTTTTATCGGAAAGCGCTAGCCAATCGTCTGACATAATCGTATCGGCAAGATCCTTAACTACATCTTCCGGTACCCCAAGCTGCTGGGCAGCATTCGCGATATCAACTGGGTTCGGCATTGCCTGAGTCTGGCTAGCTTGCATACCCAACTGCATCAACGAGTCGTTAAACTGCCAGGTAAATTCCGGAGCATAAGTGGCCACATAGTAGACCGCTGCGGCAGCCTGCCGAGAATACGCGGTATTCAGGGTCGAAACCGGGTAGATCTTGAAATTCAGCTCGCCCTTAGTGTCATAGTCCTTGAATAGGCTGCCGTAGTTAATCGTCATCCGCTGGCAACCGGGGCACATCATATCGGACCAAACCCCAACTACCGGAATATCCGCTGTAGTTTCCCCAGCTTTTCCGCTGGCACCCACGTAGATGCCCATATCCTCGGTATCGACATTCTGCAGCTCCAGTGCCCGAACTTCGCCACCATAGTTACCTGCCGCTTCAGAGTCAGACGAAGTAAGCACCTTGACCACTGCGAATACCAGTAGTGCTACCAGCAGCACCGCACCAACTATCATGAAAATGCGGTTGCGTTTGGCACGTTTCGCTTCTTGTTCGCGCAGAATACGCGCTTTTTCCCGAGCTTCTTCCCGGCGCTGCTGCTTGTTCTTCTTAGCGCTGCTCATCCCTGGCGTTTGCTTACCTGCCATTGGCTCCCTAACGGTAGTCTGTACGGTTTTGAACATTATTGATCATAGCGCCCGGATCGGGAGTTGTCAGGGCTTGAGATACCGCTTTGTGCGATACTGACCTACCACGGCCAGGCCTCCAACGGCGTCAAATTCACGGTGCCGATCTCGCGAGCTGCCACTGCCACCCCGAGAATCACCACCGAAGTAATCAGTATCCAGAACAAGTGATAGCCCCGGTTGGGAGCTAATTCGGCGAGTATTACATCAGCACCGCCGCGCCCCAGCGGCACCAGCCCCCACAGCGTCAGCATTCCGGCTCCTACAGCGACACCCGATACCCCCGGCAGCGCGGTAGGTAGCAGTATATTGGCTACTGCTCCGGCCAGGTATGCCACCGCCAATGCCACTACTGCCGCGAGCGCCACCCAGACGACCGCTTTTAGCAGCGCCCACGGGAACCGCATCACCATCCGGAGCGCGTCATTACTAGCAGGTCCGCCTCGGCGGATGCGCAACTTACGCAAAGCGGCGTCGGTATCTCCCACTATTTGTGCAATAAGAGCCAACCCCACAGCTGCTCCAGCGGCAATTGCCGGCTGTATCGTTCCCACTGCGATCAAAACTAATCCCAACAGCAACCGCAGTACCCGGAATTTCGGGGGTGGCACCGCCCAATAAGGGAGCGGGCTCTCCGCCACTGGTGCAGGCACTGTTTGTGGGTAGGTGCCAGGTACTAAGGAAGCCGGAGTTGGGACTGGATAAGACTGGGGATAGTGTTCTGGCGACGCCGCCAATGGTTGGGTTGCCGCTGCAACTGGTTGGGTTGCCAAATAGATCGGTTGCGTAGCAGCCTCAACCGGCTGGGTAACCGCGGCTACTTGCTGGGTGGCTGCTGCAACCGGTTGGGTAACCGCAGTATTATTCCCTTGCGCTGCGACTGCGAAAATCTCATCCAACAGCGTTTCATAACTAGCGCGACCAGCCGCTGCACCCGGCGTCCCCGCCCGCAAAGCCGTAGCAAACGCCGTCTGCAATCGTTGCGGCAAACCGGTTAAGTCCGGCTCGCCGTGCAGCACTTGATTCATCACCACTGCCGGCGCACCGGCGCCAAACGGCGGACGTCCCGTAGCAGCAAACGCCAAAACAGCAGCCATCGCCCACCAGTCGGCGTCTTCATCGGGCGATTGGCCGCGCAGCACTCGCGGGTCACAGTAACCTGGCGTATGCGTCACGTAGCCCTGCCGGGTAATGCGCAGATCGTCACCCAGCTGCGCGATTCCGAAGTCAATCAGCACCGGGCCATTTTCCCCGATCATCACATTAGAGGGCTTCAAATCGCGGTGCAGCACCCCAACGCTGTGAATTGCTGCCAGGGCTTCACCTAGTTCCTCCCCTAACTGCGCTAAATCTGTGCCGAAGTAGGCGCCGGATGTCTGCACATCAGCAGCTAACGTGGGGCCCTCAATCAGCTCAGTTACCAGGAAAACTTCGTCTTGTTCAGTTTCGGCGTCCAAAATTTGGGCCACATATGGGCCACACACTCGCTGCATCATCTGCACTTCGCGGCGTAGCCGGTCCCGCGAGCTAGGGTCTTCCGCGAGGGCGGGATGTAAAAGCTTGAGGGCGACCGGGTTTCCGCCGGCATCATAGGCGCGATACACCGTGGACATCCCACCAGAACCTATGCGCTCTACCAGGCGATATCCGCCGAGTTCTCTAATCACGGCACCTCCCTCCACACTTGGCAACTCTAACACCGCAGCTATGCCAGCCCTGATTTAACGCGGATTGTGGCAGCACCGAACATTGCGCGACTAGAGTGCCTGTGCCAGAATTGAACCGCGCACCGTGCGCACGGTCGGCGCCGCAGCTGACCACTCCTCTACTCGGATCGTCCGGCACGTACCTGCCGGTGGAAGGAAAATCATGGCTACTGTCTCGTTTCAAAATGCCACCCGCCTCTATCCTGGCGCCACTAAACCAGCCGTAAACTCGCTTAATTTGGAGATTGAAGACGGCGAATTCCTCGTTTTGGTTGGTCCCTCTGGGTGTGGCAAATCCACGACTTTGCGCATGCTCGCCGGCCTAGAAGATGTGAACTCCGGAAAGATCTTCATCGGGAAAACTGACGTCACCGACGTAACCCCGAAAGACCGCGATATCGCCATGGTGTTCCAGAACTATGCGCTCTACCCACATATGACGGTGGCAGACAACATGGGCTTCGCGCTCAAGATTGCCGGGGTAGATAAGGAAACCATTAAGCAGCGGGTACAAGAAGCTGCAGAGATCCTGGACCTGACCGAGTATTTGGATCGCAAACCTAAGGCGCTATCCGGCGGGCAACGCCAGCGGGTGGCGATGGGGCGCGCGATTGTGCGCAAGCCGCAAGTATTCTTGATGGACGAACCGCTTTCTAACCTAGACGCTAAGCTCCGGGTACAGACCCGCACCCAGATCGCGTCGCTGCAGCACTCGCTCGGGGTTACCACGGTTTATGTTACGCACGATCAGACCGAAGCGCTGACCATGGGTGACCGCATCGCGGTACTGAAAGATGGCTATTTGCAGCAGGTAGCTACTCCGCACGAAATGTACACTGCGCCGGCCAATGCTTTCGTGGCGGGCTTCATCGGCTCGCCGGCGATGAACTTGGGCGAATGGCGAGTGGAAGGCAATCAAGTTAAGTTTGGTGACGCCGCTTTGCCACTACCGGAGAATATTTTGCAGGCAGTACGGGCTGAGGGCAGCGACCGGGTAATTATCGGTATCCGCCCGGAGGCAATGGAAAAGACGGACAATCCCGCCGGCGCCATCCCGATGCAGATCAAGCTGGTGGAGAATCTGGGCTCGGATGCGTATATGCACGGCGAGATCGTGGGGCATACGGCAGCTGACGCCATGTTTGGTTCGGGCGACAACACTAATGTGATGACCGCGCGGGTACAGCCAGAAACTAGCAAGGCCGAGGGTGACGTGGTCTACCTGCAGCCGCGCTTGGATCGGATCCACTACTTCTCCGCCAAGACCGGGCTGCGGATGAACGAGGATTCCTGACCGCTAGCGGGGGCATCCCCCAGTTTCAGATATGTATAAGTCACTGCAAATAACTTCAGCTAAGGCCGAGCCGGCGCTGTTGGATTTGCCGTGGCACTTACCACTCGAAGAGTGGCCAGATAGCGTAACCACGGCGTTGCCGCGCGGCATTTCGCGGCACGTGGTGCGCTTTGTGGAGCTGGATCGCAAATTCCTGGCAGTTAAAGAGATCGGCGAAACGGTCGCGCATCACGAGTATCAGCTGTTGCGCGACCTAAACCGCCTCGAAGCTCCCTGCGTGCAACCCTTGGCAGTTATTACTGGGCGGTTTAGCGAGGACGGCGAACCGCTAAACGCAGCTCTAGTGACGCGGCGCCTGGAATTTTCGCTACCGTACCGCGCGATATTTGGGCAGACTATCCGCCAAGAGACGGTAGACCGGCTAATAAATGCGCTGACGGTTTTGCTGGTACGGCTGCATTTACTCGGCTTCTTCTGGGGCGATGTATCGCTGTCAAATACACTATTTCGCCGGGACGCCGGTGAATTTTCGGCCTATCTGGTCGATGCCGAAACTGGAGAACTCCACCAAAATCTCTCCCCCAATAAACGCGCCTACGATATTGACGTAGCGCGCACTAACATCATCGGCGAATTGATGGATCTGCAGGCCGGCGGCATTTTGGATGAAGAGTTTGACTCAGTGGCGGTAGGTGACCAGCTAGCCGAGCGCTACCATAACCTCTGGGCCGAGCTGACTTCGGAAGAAAGTTTTGAGCTCTCGGAGCGGTGGCGGGTAGATGCGCGGATTCGCCGGCTCAATGAATTGGGATTTGAGGTGGGTGAGCTTTCTATGCGCACCGACGCCGGTGGTACTTCCCTGTCGATTGCCCCTAAGGTGGTAGACGCCGGGCACTATTCCCGGAAAGTCATGCGGCTGACCGGCCTAGATGTGGAAGAAAAACAGGGTCGGCGCATCATGAACGATATTGAATCTTATCGGGCAATTTCTGGGCAGTCCGGATCGCCGCTGTCGATTGTGGCGCACGAGTGGATGACTAATATCTTCGAGCCCACTATCCGGGCGATTCCACCGGAATATCAGCACCAGTTACCGCCGGCACAGATGTTCCACGAAATTTTAGAACACCGGTGGTTTATTTCAGAGCAGGCTGGGTTTGATGTGCCGATGCACGATGCCGTGCAGTCCTATATCTACAATGTGCTGCGGCACCGGCCGACGGCACAATAGTGCAGCAGCTGGTTTAGTTAGCTGCCAGTTCCGCTAGCACCAGCTCAGCTAGCTGCACAGTGTTGAGCGCTGCACCTTTGCGCAGGTTATCGCCTACTACGAAGAATGCCAATCCCTTGCCCGGCGCTACTGAGTAATCGGCGCGGACTCTACCCACCAGGCACGGATCTGTGCCGGCAGCCGCCAGTGGCGTAGGTACGTCCACATATTTAACGCCAGGAGCGTCTTTCAGTAGCTCCACTGCCCGCTCCACTGAGATGTCGTTTTCAAATTCGGCATTCACTGACATTGAGTGCGCCGTGAATACTGGCACCCGCACACAAGTTCCAGAAACTAAAAGTTCGGGCAGCCCCAGAATGCGGCGCGATTCATTGCGCAGCTTCTGTTCTTCGTCAGTTTCGTGCGAGCCGTCGGCTACATAGTTACCTGCCATTGCCACCACGTTGAAGGCAATTGGCGCCACGTAGGGGGCAGTATCGGCTGGGTGCGCAATAGCGTCACCCGATAGCGCCAGCCCTTCCAGTGCGCCGTCACCGGCTGCTACGCCAGCGCGAGTTTGCTCCGCGAGCGCCGCCACGCCCTTGAGCCCGGACCCAGATACGGCCTGATAGGAGCTAACTACCATGCGCTTCAGCCCGGCGTCATCGGCCAGTACTTTTAGCACCGGCATAATCGCCATCGTGGTGCAGTTCGGGTTGGCGATGATGCCCTTTTTCCGGGCTGCGATGTCCTGCGGGTTCACTTCGGAAACTACCAGCGGCACATCGGCGTCTTTCCGCCAAGCGGAGGAGTTATCTACTACTACTGCACCGGCGGCAACGAACTGGGGGGCATATTCGCGCGAAACAGTGGCACCGGCGGAGAACACTGCAACGTCGATACCAGCGAAATCTGCCGTGGCGATGTCTTCCACCACGATTTCTTCCCCGCGGAAGGGGAGTTTCTTTCCGGCAGAACGTGCAGATGCAAAGAATCGCACCTGGTCAACCGGCACATTGCGTTCGGCAATTAGGGTGCGCATAACCCGACCGACCTGGCCAGTAGCGCCTACTACAGCTAGCGTAGTCATCGCCCAGTACCTCCATATACGATTGCTTCCCCTTCGGAATCTAATCCAAAGGCGTTGTGCACCACGCGCACCGATTCTTCCAAATCGTCCGAAGATACCACCACTGAAATGCGGATTTCCGAGGTGGAGATCATGTCGATGTTGATGCCGGCTTCAAATAGCGCCCCGAAGAAACGCGCCGAAACACCAGGGTTAGAGCGCATTCCGGCCCCGATCAGCGACAGTATGCCTACGCCGTCGTCTTCCATAATGGTTTCAAAACCGAGCTCGCTCTGGTTGGCTTGTAAAACGTCCACTGCCTTGCGCACGTCCGCGATCGGCAGGGTAAAGGAAATATTGGCTACCCCTTTGACGTTGGTGGGGACGTTCTGCACGATCATGTCGATATTGAGCTCGGCATTGGCGATAACTTGGAATAGGCGCGACGCCGTGCCGGGAATATCGGGCAGCCCAGCCACCGTGATTTTGGCTTGGGATTTATCGTGGCTGACGCCAGAAATAATGGGGGCTTCGTTGTCGCCCTCCCAGCGGTTGCGCGTTTTTTCGTCCACGATCCACGTTCCTTCCTTTTGTGAGAACGACGAGCGTACGTGTAGAGGCATATTGTAGCGGCGAGCGTATTCCACAGCACGCAGGTGCAGAATTTTGGAGCCGTGCGCTGCCATTTCTAAAGTTTCTTCGTAGGTGAGTACGTCAATTTTGTGGGCAGCGGGGCAGATTCGGGGGTCGGCGGTGAAGACGCCGTCTACGTCTGAGTAAATTTCACACACATCGGCTTGCAGAGCAACCGCAAATGCCACTGCGGTGGTATCAGAACCGCCCCGCCCCAGGGTGGTCACGTCGTCATAGATATTGACGCCTTGGAAGCCGGCAATAATTGCCACGCCACCGTTTTGGATTTGCCGCGCGATTCGTTCCGGCACCACTCCCACGATCGAGGCACGCCCGTAACTGGCATTGGTGTATAGCCCCGCTTGCTGACCAGTGAAGGCTTGGGCATCTACCCCGAGGTCGTTTACTGCCATCGCCAGTAGCGCCATCGAGATGCGTTCGCCGGCAGTGAGTAGAATATCCATTTCCCGAGCTGGGGGCGCAGTGGAGACGGAGTTGGCGAGATCGATTAGGTCATCCGTGGTGTCGCCCATGGCGGAGACTATCACCACCACCCGGTTTCCGGCGCGATGAGTTTCAACTATGCGGGCGGCTACTCGCTTGATGCTTTCGGCATCGGCGACGGAGCTGCCTCCGAATTTTTGCACGACTAGAGCCACAGATTTTCCCTCCGATCGCTACCCATCGTAGATGTTCTAGGGAGTATGGCGGCACTGCATACCAGGTTATGGACTGTGCTTTTCGCTATATTCAGCTGTTTCCAGCGGGAATGGTGCCGGAGTGCGTTTTGAGTTCGTTATGGCGTGCCCATCTACCCGCGCGCCGGTTACGCCAGTTTTGGGTTAGCGCGCGGTCGGGGTGTGGATCCGCTGCCGGCCTTCCAGGGCTCGCGACAGGGTAACTTCGTCGGCATATTCTAAGTCGCCGCCTACCGGCAGACCGGAAGCCAACCGCGATACCACTACTCCCATCTGGGAAAGATTGATCGCCAGGTAGGTGGCGGTAGCTTCGCCCTCCACATTGGGATCCATGGCGAGAATAATTTCTTCGACCTTGCCGTCTGCCAGCCGGGCATAGAGTTCGCGGATCCGCAAGTCTTCTGGCCCCACGCCCCCGATTGGGTCAATTGCACCACCAAGCACATGGTAACGCCCGCGGTATTCGCGCGCCCGTTCTATTGCCACAATGTCTTTGGCTTCTTCTACTACACAGATGATCGAATCCAGCCGCCGGGGGTCAGCGCAGATGCGGCAGATTTCTGCTTCGGTCACATTGCCGCAGATCTGGCAGAACCGCACTCGTGACTTCACTGCTTGCAGAGCTTCCACTAGGGCCGAGACGTCGGTTTCATCTGCTTCTAATAGGTAAAATGCAATGCGCTGCGCGCCTTTTGGCCCTACCCCAGGTAGTCGCCCTAGTTCATCGATTAGGGCTTGGACTGCACCGTCATATACGCCTGCCATTAGCGGCCTCCCTCAGTTATTTGGCCATCTGCGCCGCGGGTTTCCACCACGGTGCCACTCAGCTTATTGAGTACTACCGAGATACCGACCAACTGCGATTGAGAAATTTCTGGGTCCTCGGGAGAGACTTCTTCGGTTTCGTCGTACTCTGGCGGAGTGCTCGGAGCTGGAGCGCCGGCAGCTGTGCTGCTAGCAGCAAGTGCAATACCGCTAGTGGCGGTAACTGCGCCACCAGTGGCAGTAACAGGGGCGCCAGCGGCTATTGCGGTGTCACCAGGGAAAGTAGCGGGGGGCACTGCCGGCATATTTTGGGCATAGAACGGAGTTGCGGGTGCCGGGGCGGGCACGGGCGTATCTACTGGCGCGGGTATAGGGGCATTCTCCGGGTCAATCTCTGGTTCGGTATCGGCCAGCTCAGCACCAGTGTCAGTCGGCTCATCGCTGGTATCGGCTAAATCAGCACTAGCATCAGCCAGATCGTTGCCGTCAATTAGCTGCGCTAAGATGCCAGCTGGGTCAGCACCGTCTGGCAATAGCTGGGCGCATGGCGAATCGGCGGGTGGATCATCGGTTTCGGCCGCGACCGGCGCGGCCTCAACTTTTGGGGGTACGATCCTGGCCTCAGGCACGGGTGGAACTGCTGCCGGTGGAGTGGGTCGTTCTGATGCCGGCGGTTCTGGAGCAGACCCTCCAGCGGCGTTGCTTCCAGAATTAGCGTCAACAGTTACCGCAGTAACGGCCAGTTGTTGCCCTAGGGCGCGCGAAACCACTGCCGCAAACTCTCCGTGGCTGCGCCGATTGAAGGCGGCAACTAACCCAGGCTGGGCAAATCCGATTTGTAGCACGCCGGCGGCAAGGCCGACCGGCCCCACGGATTGTTCCAGCTGACTCTGCACCACTCGCGATAGCCCGGGATCAGTGATTAGTTCTTGCCAGCGCTGCTGGATAGGCGATACTGCGCCCGATTCTGCCGCCGACGCCGAGGCTGACGCTGGCACTGCTGCCGAAGATCGTGCCGATGCTGGTTCTGGCGGTGGCGTTGGCTGGCTGTTAGCGGTACCAGGCAGCTGCGGCATCGGCCGGTGGCGGGGATCTACCATATCGAGGTCACGCGCGGGCACTGAGGCTGGCGCCGGGGCGGGCGGTAGCGGCACATTCGGCAGATCGGCAACCAACAATCTGGCACACAATAGTTCTAGTTGTAGCCGCGGCGCGGTTGCTCCCACCATTTCGCTCAATGCGGCGCTGGTTAGGTCTGCACAGTGCGAGGCGCGTTTTGGACCTAGCTGTTCTGCCTGTGCTGCCATACGGTCATACTGGTCATCTGGTACAGCTACGAATACGTCCCGCGCTGCGGCGCCGGTCAAGGAAATAATTACTAGATCCCGCAGCCGCTGCAGTAGATCCTCTACAAATCGCCGCGGATCGTGCCCGGATTTTATTACGGCGTCTACCACGCGGAATAGTTCTTTTCCGCTGCCGGTGGCGATTGCGGTTACGGCGTCATCTAGCAGATGGGCCGAGGTGAAGCCGAGCAACCCCACTACCCGCTCATAGTCGAGTTTTGTGCCGTCTGAGCCGCCGATTATCTGGTCGAGCACAGACAGGGTGTCCCGCACGGAGCCGCCGCCAGCGCGCACTACCAGTGAGAGCACGTCATGCCCAGCACTGACATTTTCTTGGGCGCACAGTAACGCCAAATACTTTTCTAGGTCCGCTGGTGGCACTAGTCGAAATGGGTAATGGTGGGTGCGGGAGCGCACCGTCTCGATTACTTTTTCTGGCTCGGTGGTGGCAAAAATAAATTTGACGTGTTCCGGTGGTTCTTCCACTAGTTTCAGGAGTGCATTAAAGCCTTGTTTGGAAACCATGTGGGCTTCGTCGATTATGTAGATCTTGAATCGATCCCGCACCGGGGCGAAGCCAGCCTGTTCCCGTAGTTCGCGCGCGTCGTCTACCCCGCCGTGAGAGGCGGCGTCTAGTTCTACTACGTCCAGGGAGCCAGAGCCATCCCGGGACAGTTCCCGGCAAGAGTCGCAGTTACCGCATGGCGTATCGGTGGGGTATTCCGCGCAATTCAGTGCCCGCGCCAAAATGCGGGCGCTAGTAGTTTTCCCGCAGCCGCGTGGTCCAGAAAATAGGTAGGCATGCGTGGTGCGCCCGGCCGCCAAGGCAGATTTCAGTGGTTTGACCACATGTTCTTGGCCGATGACTTCATCAAAGGTTTGGGGCCGATAACGGCGATACAGCGCAATACTCACGCCGTAAGTCTACTTGGTTGCGCCGCATGGCGGGCAGTGAGACGGCGAGCTGTTGAAAACAGTGGGCACTCGAGCTAACAGCACTCAGCAACCGGCTATATATAGAGGACTCCCCACGCACCCGCCAGAGCTCAAGTACCCTTGCTGCATTCCTGCCCTGGGGGAGTTCCTCAAGATAACGCCACGTGGGGAGTCGGCGGAGGATGGGGGATTCGAACCCCCGAGGGCGTTAACCCAACACGCTTTCCAAGCGTGCGCCATAGGCCACTAGGCGAATCCTCCTGGGCGGTACTGCATAAGCAACTACCGGTCTCTCAGTTTACTTAATTGCCGCCAGTTTTGGAAACTGGCACCAGTTTTGCGGCGTGCAGTCGAGCACAAAGTCGGCATGAATCGGCACGATATACAGCAGTGGGCCCGGTTCACTTGAACCGGGCCCACCAGCTTCAGTTAGAGCTTAATGCGAGGCGCATTAGCTCCGCTTGTAACGGCGGCTGATAGCCACACCACCAGCTGCTAGCATGGCAGTCATTGCACCCAGCAAGCCACCAATTGCAGCACCCGTATTAGCGAGTGGCGCCTTTGGCTTTTCTGGGGCAACTGGCTTAGCAGGATCGTTTGGATCCAGCGGGTCAGTGCCGTTTTCGATTTCGGTTCCGTCCGCGATACCGTCACCGTCAGTGTCTGCCCGGTTCGGGTTCGTCGGCTTACCGTTGTTAGCAGATCCGGTTACTTCCTCACCGTCAGTCAAGCCGTCACCATCGGTGTCGGGATTGAGCGGGTTGGTGTTACCGGGCTTGCCGTTCGGATCGTACTTGTCGTCCTGGAACGGGTTCTCCGTACCGTTGACTTCTTCGCCGTCGGTCAGACCATCCTTATCGGTGTCTGGGTTCAACGGATCGGTGCCGTGATCCTTTTCTTCCTTATCGGTCAAACCGTCGTTATCGGTATCGGCCGCATTCGGGTTGGTCGGATTATCAGCGTTGACTTCGTCGCCATCATTTACGCCGTCGCCATCGCTATCCGGGTTCAACGGATCGGTGTTACCGGGCTTGCCGTTCGGATCAGACTTGTCATCGAAGTCGTTCTTATCACCGTTGATTTCTTCACCGTCGGTCAGACCATCCTTATCGGTGTCTGGGTTCAACGGATCAGTCTTGTGATCTTCTACTTCTTCCTTATCGGTCAGACCATCGTTATCCGAATCAGCGTTCGGGTCGTTTGCGGTGATCTTGAACGTAGTAGTTGCCACGTTGCCATCGGAGTCGGTAGCAGTAACGGTGATGGTTACCGAACCAGGAGCGGCAAGAGTTCCGGTTGCATCAGTTGGCGCACCGGAGATAACTCCAGTAGCTGCATCGAAGGTGACGCCTGCTGGCAAGCCATCTACCTTAACGGTAGGAGCTTTACCTGCAGCTGCATCTTCAGCGTCGGTTACCTTAACGGTGATGTCCGTGATCGGATCGCCAGCCCAAACAGTTTGGTCTTTGATCTTCTCAATGGTCGGACCACTCTGGTTCTTACCTACGGTGAGGGTGAAGGTTTCTTCGGCAGTATTGCCGGCTTCATCCTTCGCAGTTACCGTGACCTCGTACGTGCCATTTTCGCTTGGAGTACCCGAGATAGTACCGGTGGTCTTATCGTAGGTGACTCCGTCAGGCAGACCAGCAACCTCAACGGTTACCTTGTCATCGCCAGCATTGTCGGTTACTTCAACCTCGATCGGGGTGATCGGCGTCTTGGCAGTTTCAGTAGCGTCGTCAATCGGAGTGATTACCGGCTTGGCAACGTCCTTCAAACAACCATTGGCGTCAACTTCGAAGCCAGCTGGGATGGTGGTAGGAGTATCCTCACACTGATCCTTGCTGTCCTCTACTCCGTCGCCATCAGCATCAACGAAGAAGCCGAAGTTGTTGTTCTCGAACAGAGTATCGCCCGCCTTGACCTCGATCGTGATCGTCTTTGGCGTGGTAGCCGTTGCGTTAGCAACATCCCCCACCGTTACGGTATGGGTGCCGATCTTGACGCCATCGAAGGTGTAAGGCGATGCCGTAGTAGCGGTCGCCCCACTCGGGGTAAGCGTCAAGGTAACGCCGGAGATATCAGTTTCACCTGCATTAAGGACCTGATCCTTATTCACGTCGTGGAATACGTGACCCGTGATCTTGGCATATGGACAACCATCGTTGTCAGCTTCGCCTGCGACCGCTGGGCACAAATCCTTAGAATCAGGCACATTATCGCCATCAGCATCGTTTTCAGCGCCGATAGTA
>JAUNLU010000001.1:239959-737331 GCA_030532125.1 Trueperella sp.
TCGGAGTACCAGCACACTGATCCTTAGAATCAGGCACATTATCGCCATCAGCATCGTTTTCAGCGCCGATAGTAGCGGTGGTGGTTCCAGTGTCTTTCTTCGGGGTTACCGGGTTACCGTCTGTACCGGTTTCCGGGGTCTTACCCGTGACAGTGATGGTCACTTCCTGGTCAGTGACCTCTTCAGTCGGGGTACCCGAGATAACACAAGCACCCTTGACCGCGTCGTAAGTAACCGTCAGGCCGGCAGGCAGACCAGTAGCTTCACACGTCAGGTCGGTGTAGCCACCATTGTTAGTTACTGGAACCTCGATATCGGTGATTGGCTCGTTTACCTTACCGGTAATCGCAGCCGGATCCTCAATAGTCGGCCCAACAGCACAACCATTAGCATCCACAGTCACACCAGTCGGAGTACCAGCACACTGATCCTTAGAATCAGGCACATTATCGCCATCAGCATCAGGCGGCACAGTAACCGTTACAGTTGCGGAGGTCGCGACCGGATCAGTAACGTTCTTGAACGTCACCAGAACCGGGATCGTGTAATCCTGTGCAGTTACCTCAGCACCCGGAGCAACTGAGATCTTGCCAGTAGCAGCATCAATCGTGGCCCAAGCTGGAGCATTTTCGCCTAGTGCAAAAGTGGTCTCCGCAGGTAGCTCTGCTGCCTTGCCATCGTTGTCAGTAATAACAGCTGGCAGGTCAGCCGTGCTGCCCTGGTCAACAGTTGCAGCGGTGTAGCTGACATTCGGAGGCGTGAGCACGAATACTGCCTTACCAGGGAGCGTGATGTACTTGCCATCAGAAATAGCCTTCGTACCAGTTGGCATGGAACGCGCACCCATACCAGCCGTGTACGACTCAATCGAGGCCTTCATCTCAACAGGTACGACGAGCTTCCCAACGTACTGAGTCGCAACTGGCCAAGTCACCGCGCCAGTAGTGGCATCAAGGGTCAATTGCAAGGCGGCAGCAGCATCTGGCTCAGCAAACGTAAACGTGGCGTCGCCAGGCTTTTTCTCAGCGAACTGCGTCTCTGGATTGTCGAAGATAGCAGGCGAAGTCTGAACCTTAGCCTTTACAACATCTTCCTGTGGGACGTACTCATAGTAGCCAGGAATAGCTAGGAACGAGTCTGCTAATAGGTTCACTCCTGAAACATCAGTACCCCCGTAAACTGCCGAAACAAAGGTCGTGGCACTCTCAATATCGGGAACCGTCAGATCACACGAAGCCAGCTCACCGGCGTCCGTTCGCCAGGAACCATCGGTAGCAGTTTGGAAAGTACAAGACGCACCTTCGACAGGCACCATGGTGACATCTTTATCAGTCTTGAACCACTGGATAGTGTATTCCGTGAACGGGGCAAGACCGGTCGTCTCACTCTTAGCTACGTCCGAGGCAACAGCAATATTATTCGAGTTGTCGTAGTTCGTAACGTCGTGTTCCGGATTTGGCGAAAGGAATGCGAACGAAACATTGCCTAGGTTGTGGCTGGCAAGCATAGTTGGGGAACCGTCACCAAGGTTTCCCTCATTGGGTTTGGAGAACACGTTGTTATTAAACGCATTGCGCCACAGATCCTGCTTGCCATTAATAATGGGGAACACGTACATGTAGTCCGTGTTAAAGTGGCGTCGATTAAACCCGGCAAGAGTGTTCCACAACAGAACGTCGTCATGCCTGTGTTCGCCGGTTAGTTCGCCCCAGGTTTTACCTGCTGGAACGCCACCGTCGTTATACGCAGTACGGCCCCACAGACCCTGGAATGGAATGTAGTAGTAAGTATCTGCAGTTACCGGAGCTACAACAGTCTCCGCGATGTGCGAACCCACACCATGCTCAGCCTGGTATTCGGTGAATAGGCGAATCTGCTCTTGCCGCATCATCTCTACAGTCCAGCCCCGGTTAGCCTCTTTCCAAGCATCTAGCTGGCGAGTGAGCTCATCATTGAGGTAGGAGGCAACTATCTTTACTCCAGTAGCTGCACGGTCGCCCCTGTTCGGATTGTAGTCATACTTATAGGCCATCGATCCTGCCGGTTCATCAACCTGCCACCAGACCTGACCGCGGACAGTACCGTAGATACCACCGTCATTCCAGACCCCGTCCGATGAGGGGGCATGAGACCATTCAGCTTCCGGCTTTGCTAACCAATCGAATTGGTTAGGGCGTTCCTGAAATACGACCTGTCCCCCAACAATGCGGTTGATACCAACCGTGAAATCCCAGGACTCATTTACGCGCTTGGTCCTCGTGTGGAATGAGGCACCGAAAACATCACCGGTCTTCACAACAGTGAATTTTTCTGGATCCGGGTTTTGGGCCCATACACGGACCTTAAAATTGGCGTCACCGTAAAGTATGTACTCATGCTTGTTGCCGAGACCGTCTACCACTGGCTCCGACAGGTCGAAATAGAAATTACCTTCAGGGTCTGAAGTGGTGTAGTAAATGGGAGAGACGACGCCCTTACCATTCATCCACTGCAAGAAAATTTTAAGACCCGGAAGGGCCTTGTCACCTGCTTTAGTGTTAAGAATGTGGGTCTCTTGGTCGTAATCGATCCACGCTTTGCCTTCGTAGCCCTGCTTCTGATGAGGCGTGCCAGGTTTATAGATTGCCGTAGCTTCACTAGTTCCCGGGGCCTCCTCCGCAGAGGCTTCAGATCCGGAGAATACCGCGGCTGCGGTAATACCCGTGACACCTAAGGCTAGGGCAGCAAGCGCTGAGGTTACTTTACGCCACCCCAGCTTGCCTTTCTCGCCTATATTAACGCTTTTCAACGTACAGCCCTTTCATTTTTAGTATCCAGTATTCAACTGTTGAACTTTTACACCTGCGAGTGCGAGTGCATTTAGCCTGGTGAAGCCAATGCCTTCAGCAGCGAAGTGCAATATCTTCATAGCGGCACTGCTTGCTTTTTGCCTGGGGATCTGCAGATTCCGAGGCAAATTAGGCGATGTCGCAAAGATTTAACCCCACCGTGTGGTGAGATAGTGCAGGTTAAAGCTATCTTGTGGCCAGCAACTTTTCAAGCGAAAAAGGGCTAAAAGTCCTAGTAGTTTTCAAGACGTTACCTTTAACACGTTATCGAGGCCCCACAGCCACGCGCCACCCAAGACGTATAGCCACAATTGCGATAGCACTGCGGCTGGGATAGATCTACCGATGACTATCCCAGCCGCCCAATGATTCCAAGATAAAGGGAGTTACTTGGAATATTTCCGCTTCAGGAGCAGAACTGCCGTGCCTAACCCCAGCAGCACTATCGCTGCCGGCCAGACCGGCGTCATACCCGTGGGCGGTAGATCTGGTTCATTGGGGTCCTCCGGCTCGTCTGGCGGTGGAGGCGTCTGGAAGTTATTCACCACAACTTTGCCGGGCACAGCCGCCGAAACCAGCTGACCCGATTTATCCTTTGCCGCCTGCACCGGCACCTCTAATGGCAAGAACTCATTGAGAATCTCGTAGCCCGCCGGAGCCGCCACCTCGCGCACAAAATAGTTGCCGGGCAGCAGTGCCGGCTCACCTTGCGGGGTGAACTTGCCGTCATCTCCAGTGGTAAAAGTGCCATCTGTGGCAAAGCCATCCAACACAACTTTGCGGAGCGTCTTAGGCGCACACTGCGTCGGAGCACTCGCCAACATATCGCGCAACTCATCCGTATTAGCCGGAGTGCGCACTTCGCACACCTCGAGTTGCACAGTGTCAGTCAAATCCGGAGCAACCCCACAAGGCGTAGCCACATCCTCAACTAGCTGATACAGCTCAAACCGCGCGCCCGGGAGTGGAGCACCGGTGGCATCGGTTTTAGTGAGCTCAAACGATCCCGGATTAGGTTTATACGTAAAGTACATGTGCTGGGTATCAACACCCATAGTCTTGTGATAGGACAGCTCAAAGTTAGGCGCAGCCGTCTTCCGGTAGCCCGGCATTTCTAACTTGCCCTCGGGATCGATCGGAATATCGTTATCTACATAGGTGTATCCGGGGATTTCCCGCTTAACCGATTCCAAGGTTGGTTTATAGGGGATATTTTTATCACCATGAGAATAGAAGGTCTCGGTAGCTTTATCCCAGTTCATCAACTTAAGCCCAGTCAAATCAGCCCAGTTACCGACCTGCCCAACAAAAAACTCATACGGGTAGTACGCTAGCGCAAAGTCTCCGGAACTAGATTCAAATTCAGTATTGCCGGGATTGGCAACCACGCCAACTAGTTCGGGATAAATCTCGGTGATGTTTTGTTCCCGCATAACCGGAGCCAAGTGCTGGTTCGGCTGCTCCAAACACTGGATAGTAGTGTACGTTGATCCGGCAAGCTCCCCACCCCAATAGGCGAGCGGGCGATTCTTGATCTTCACAGTGGGATCGGCGATATTACGGGCGGCTCGATATTCCGAGTCCAACACATAGCGGTAATCGGCATAGGCGGAGATACCCACCTTCAATCCATTGGCTTTTACTCCAATTGACCCGCCTTCGGTATCACCTGTAGAGCCAGTTCCGATTGTCATTCCAGCAAAATCACCATCTGCCGGCAAATAAGCATCCCACCGGAAAGTATGGACTTCGTCGTTGTAGAACTCATCATCGAAGACGACGTGCACTGGCTCGAAAAAATCCCGAGGATTGTTGTTACCTAAATGCTGCCAGGTACCATCCGGGCGTTTTACCACTACATCCTCTTGATTTAGAGTGTCATACTTAGCCGGGTCCACCAGTTGCCCGTCCATCATGAAATTCTCTACCGGTTTCCAGATGTATGGGTTGTTATCACTACGCTTGGTGTACTGCCAGGTAACCCCCAAGCGGAACTGTAGCGTCGGCGGCATAGCCGGATTGACCTCGTTATAGTTGAAAGTCATTGTGGTACGCACACCATCACAGGGGTGAATCTTGGAGCCGAAACCGTAGGTGTACAGATGCGTAATCTCCGGGTTTGCTGACCTGAGGCAGCCATCACCCGGATCACCAGGTTTCCAGTTCGGATCTACCTCACCGTGGATCCACTCAAATTCGAGGTCGTAGTCCGGGAATGGGCGCTCCGCAGCTTGCGCCGGTACACTCACATATTGCGCTGCCAGTATCGCTGCTATTGAAAATAATGCGCTCAGCAAGAGGGTGAGCACCTGTTTTGAATTTATCGCTTTGCTATTAGCCAACTAACTCACCTCTCAGATGACGCGGCCCCATAACCAATGAGATTATCGGAGCCTATTTTCAGGGGATACGCGGACAGGCTACCCTGGCAAAAAATAGCTGTAAAGCGATTTTTAGCAACTCGTAGGACTTTAGTCTGTGGTGGTAGGCACAGCGAAGCTATCCAACAAAAGCAGTAGCACCTGCACTACCAGCAGAAACAATAAAACGGTGGGGCTAACTCTACTCGAGTCAGCCCCACCGCGGGTATATAGTCCCAGAAGCTCACCGCCTAGAGGCGGTTAGCCGCTGGACTACCTATTTACTTGTTACTGTTCTTCGCGGTAACGGCGAGCAACTGCTCCACCGCCCAGCGTCAACATGGCGCCCATGGCTACCAACAGGCCAGCAACAGCCGGACCAGTATGTGCCAATCCGCCACCGTTATTGCCGTCGCCACCGTTGCCGTTATCACCATCACCAGCGTCGCCAGCAACGATAGTAGCGGTGGTATCAGCAGACAGCTCACCTACACGCGGAGCAATGCCCTTGCCCTGTGCCGCGTCCAGGATAGTGTCCTGTGCCTTAAAGTCTGCAGTTACCGTAACCGGCACTGCGTCAGCAGTCACCGTAGAAGTACCGAAGATGACGCAGGTATTACTATCTGCCTCAACCATCACATCCAGACCATCCGGCAGACCAGTTGCCTCACAAGAGGTAACGATCCACTTGCCCGGGTTATCGATAACCGCTGCAACCGGCTCAATCGACTTATTAACTACTCCAGTAACTGGTGCCACAGTCATACCCTTCGGTGCAACTGAACAACCGTCAGAGTCCACCTCAGCTCCCTCAGGAGTGTCCGGGCAGGCGTCGCCCCAATCAGGTACACCGTCACCGTCACCATCTTTATTGTTCTGGAACTTCGCCGGAGCAACCCGCTTCTCTTGGCTTTCGTAGGTGACCTCGATTGGCACCTCGAGTGTGCCTTCATTATCTGGGTCGTACTTGGCCAGCGCTTCGAACTCTGCCTTTGGAATAGTAACTACGCCAGTCTCAGCATTCACTTCGGCACCGTTGACCGTGTTAGCAGCAGCTACCACAAATGCGTCAGTATCAGCGAAGTTAACGTCGGCACGGGCAATACCTTCCTTACCTTCATACACGCCTTCGCGCGCCGGGTAGGAGAAGGTCGGTTCATCCGAAACCGGCGTATTAGAGACACCGTAGACCGGAGTCGGAGTAATACCAGCAGCAAATGCATCACGGGCTAGCCAAACGCGGCTACGCTCATTTTGGTCTGCGCCATCATTCTTCGGGCACATGCTCGTATCAGTGGCAGGGCCGGTGTAGCCGTCATAGCACTGCACCGGATACTGGGCGAAGAACTCAGCACATGAATTTTTGCCTTGCTCAAGGTATTCATTGTACTTAGCATCTGCTTCAGGATCGTTAGCTGGCCCGAAATCACCTCGGTCTAGCGCAGCTTCAAACGAACCATCAATACTACTGCACTGTTCTGGGATCGTACCGAGAACACTCTCCCCCAGCTGCTCCATCTGCAAGTACAGCGAAGCAGTGTAGAGCTTCTTCTTACCCAAGAGGTCATCTGGAACCTTCAGGTCACAGGATTCCAAGTTACCGTTCTTATCTGCAGATAGGTCATCGCAGTCACCAACTACAGTGCCATCCTCATCAGTCCATTCGATCTGATAGTACGGCTTAGTCACAAATACTGGCACGCCCTTGGTTACCGTATTAGCGGTAGCTCCCGGAGGGGCAGTATTTTCTTGAGTGTCGTAGTAAGGAACGTAGAACTGCAGGTCATTTGGCTGTAGACCAAAGTTCACATCCTCCCAGCTCTCCGCACTTCCGGTCAGCTGCCGTGCGTTGGTCCCCAAGATACGGGCGGGCGAGTAGTTAGATGCCGTACGGCCACCAATTTGCCCCGTCCAGCCATCCGACCAACCGGAGAGCACACCAACGCCGTCTTGCAACTCAGGGAGGCTGACGTACATCCACTCCCAGTTAACGTGCTTCGTTTCCGTTGGTTTCGCGATATTCCGGTACCAATCGCCCTCATCTGGGCTGCCAGCTACCGTGCCGCGCTTGTCCGCAGCCATCAGACCATAATCGATCTTTCCGAAGTTATCACCAAGCAGTGGGAAGCTACGATCCCTGCCATAGGTGCCGTTAAACCGCAGCACATATTTGCCTTCGTCATTGGTGGTGGTCTCTACCGTCTCAGCCACCCAAGAAGGATCCTTGGCTACTTCTTCCTTGATGTACTTCTGCAGCTTTTGTTCATCAGCTGCAGTCCAGCCATCGGCCTTATCCGGGCTAAACCGATCACGACCACCAAAATTAGCCGGATCAGCCAAGTATGCGTAGATATTCTCTACTGCTTTATCGGACAGATACGAGGCCCGTACCTTAACCCCAGCTGCAGCTGGGTTGTTGCCGCCACCTAGCTGGAGCGGGAGGTTGTCCATCGCAGTGGAGTCGGTGAGGTGCCAGAACACCTTACCGGCCATCCGCCCCTGCGGGTTACCCGTCAGTTTCCAGTCAGCATCAGTGGGGGTGTAGGTCTGCAGCGGAGCGCGGTGGAAATCAGCCTGTACTGGCTTCTTGCGCAGCAAAACATCAGCCTGCTGAACTTTCCCGCCCGTCCAAGTAGCACCTGGGCTGAAGATCGTGTAGGTCTGCGGGCTAGAGGCTACACCATAGCTAAATGCCACTTCGTAGCCATCCGGAATCGTAGTGGCATCTACCCACATCCGGATTTTTTCGGCCGTGCCGTCAGCAACCAAGAAATGTGGGTTGCCATCGAACTGGCGCAGCTGTTTGTTAACGTCGTAGTAGCTGAGCTGCTTGAAAGTAAATTTGCCGTCCAGCGTGGTGTCAGTGTAGAAAATCGGAGAAACGAACCGCTGGCTCCGCTTCTTACCGCGTTCTTCCCACTGCACATAGATCCGCATAGGCTTATCTAGCTGTACCGGGTTGTATTCAGGGATGTCATACGTGGTGGTACCAAGTACCCGACCAACGCCACCCTTCAGGTAGGAAATCTCACCAACCGTGCCCGAAATAGTTCCCTCATCTGGGTTGGTAATGGGCTGACCCGCCACCGCGAGGTTATCCCACTTAATAACTTCATTTTCCGGCATAGAGTAATCAACTGCCGAAGCTGGAACCGCCATAGTGGCAGCAATAGCAAGTGTGCCTAAGAAAGCGGCAGATTTAGCAAGGAATTTTCGCTTCATCGCGCATCCCCCACTATGCAAGACATTTCTTTCACGGTAACCCTTTCTAATTTCAGTTCTCGTGAACAGATAACCCCTACTCGACTCATTCAGCGAAGAAAAGTTGTGCAAAACTCCAAAGAATGGTCACTGCGGTAGGAATTAATATTTGTGCTTTTAGTGTTGTGCTATAGATACCAAATCGCGACGCAGCAAAGTGGCATCTAACGCCTTTCATCCTATCGAGATATTTTGCCGCGCGCACCTAATAAAATAAATACGGTACTAAAGTCCTGAGTCAACGCAGGGGCAAGCGCTACACCAGGAACTTCCTTGCCACATATTTTTCGGATACTGAGACGGCGCAGATTCGCCAAACACTACGGTAGATTTATCTCCGTGACTACAGATGCGCGTACAGAATATCGCCGCCGCATACAACAGCGGCAAACCATAGTGTTTGGCACCATCGGCATAGTGATGTCGGTACTCCTATTATTAGGCACGCTAGTGTGGACCGGAATCATTCCGTTACCCGGGAAAGGCTTCCACACGCTAGATGACGGCACCACCAACGCCACTATCCCCTGCCCGGCATCGGATGCGCAGCCCACGCCAGCGGAATCCCTAACAGTGCGGGTGTATAACTCCTCCAACCGCACCGGGCTAGCCGGGCAAGTAAGCGGCAAACTGGCAGAGCGCGGCGTCACCGTCACCGATACCACCAACTGGAACGGGGAACCGCTCAATAGCTCAGTGCGCCTCTACGCCGGCCCAGATGGCATCACCAATGCCTACACCCTGCGCGGATTTTTTCCGGATGCCAACATAGAACTAGACACCACCAATAGCTCTGAAGTGGTAGACATCGTGCTCGGTGCAGATTACCAAGAAATGAACAGCAACCCCACCCGAGATGATTTCGCTAGCGCGATGACGCCGTTGAGCGACTGCCAGTAGCTATCAGCTCTGCTGTTCCAGTTCCGTACCGGCCGGAGCCGACGCCGGAGTAGCTGCCTCTTGCGAAGTACCCCGCCACCGCGAAATAGCGCGCATGGCGTGGTAAATAATGATCGCAGCAAAAGATCCCAGGGCAATACCCTCAAACACCATGTCACCCCAGTGCCAGGTGTAGTTAGCAATAGCCACCACCATTGCCACTGCGGCGGTATTCAGGTTCACCGGATCAGAGAAATCAACCCGGTTCTGCACCCAGATACGTACGCCGAGCATACCGATCATGCCGTACAGCACCGTAGCCGCACCGCCCAGCACCCCAGCCGGAATCGTGGCAATCAGCTGGCCGAACTTGGGGAACATTGACAGCCCCAGCGCAATGAACGCAGCCACAAAATACGCGGCAGTGGAGTAAACCCGAGTAGCCGCCATAACACCGATATTTTCAGCATAGGTGGTGGTACCGGAACCGCCCCCGGCGCCGGCAAACATAGTGGAGATACCGTCAGCGAACAGGGCCCGCCCAGTGACGTCGTCCAGATCTTGGCCAGTCATCGCCGACACTGATTTAACGTGACCCACATTCTCCGCAACTAACACCAACACCACCGGCACGAATAGCCCCAAAAGTGACAGGTCAAAAGCAGGGGCGCGGAATTGCGGCACCCCCAACCAGGCAGCGTCGGAGATAGCGGAGAAATCAACTTCGCCGCGAATAACTGCGGTGAGATAGCCAATTATGACGCCGATAAGGATCGACAACCGCCCAAAAATACCACGGAACAGCACCGTAACCAGCAGAATCGCAACGATAGTAACTAGGGCGGTAATGGGGGCTTGTTGGACGTTATTCCACGCCGCAGGAGCCAAGTTAAAACCGATTAGGGAAACGATCGCACCGGTGACGATCGGCGGCATGAGTTTGTCAATCCAATGGGCACCAGCAAAATGCACAATCAAACCCACCAGCGCCAGCGCCGCACCAGTGGCGATGACGCCGCCTTGCGCGAGAGCAGCTTTAGCCGGATCAAGCGCACCGCCGCCACCAGCTATATAGCCAGTTACCGCACCGATCGGCGCGATGAGAGCGAAAGAAGAACCCAGATAGGATGGCAGCCGCCCTGAGGTGATGAGCAAGAACAGAATGGTGCCCATCCCCGTGAAGAACAGCGTGGTTGACGGTTCAAATCCGGTCAGCAGCGGCACCAGGAAAGTAGCACCAAACATCGCCACCACGTGCTGTGCCCCGATCCCGAACGTGATCGACCAAGACATGCGCTCATCTGGCATAACCACTTCACCAGGATTGATGGTGCGCCCGTTGCCGTGCAATCTCCACTTAAAACTCATTTGTGCTTCTCCCTATCGGATACAGACCCAAAGCGTAACTACGCCATTGCTTATCCTAGGTCGCCGCCGGAGCTGCCGCGGGGAAATTGGCGCAGCTGGGCAAAGTCACACCCAGTGGCGCGGGGGCTAACGCTGGGCACGGGGGCTAACGCTGGGCGCGGCGCAGCTGGTCGATTTGGTACAGCGAAACCCCAGTGGCAACTGCCGCATTCAGCGACTCCGCCGCACTACTAATCGGGATTGCGGCCAATACGTCACAGGTTTCCCGCACCAGCCGGGACAGTCCCGCGCCCTCTGCGCCAGTAACCAAAACTAGCGGCATATCTGCCACCGGAATATCTGCAATTGCGGTCTCCGCTGCGCCGTCTAACCCGACCACAAAATAGCCCGCCTCCTGCAAGGCGCGCAGCGACTGCACTAGGTTCGTTTCCTGCGCCACCGGAATACGCGCGGCTGCCCCCGCCGAAACTTTCCACACCGTGGCATTTACCGACGCCGACCGGCGCGCAGTAATCAGTACGCCGTCAGCCCGAAAAGCTGCAGCAGACCGCAAAACCGCCCCCAAATTATGCGGGTCAGTAACCGAATCTAGCGCCACAATTAAGCCCCGCGGTGCAGCCTGCGCTGCGGCGTCACCCTGCCAGCGGCGAATCTCCTCCGCACGCTCCACCGGGCGGGCAATGAGATCGGCCAACCCCACATACTCATAAGGAGGCACCTCCAGCGCAATCCCCTGATGCACCACTTCGCCAGCGAGCAGGTCCATCTCAGTGCGCGACACGGAAACCAGCGGTATCTCGGCCGCAGCTGCCGCATTCACCACTTCCACCACCCGCTCATCGAGCGACATAGTCTCCACTACGAAAACTCGGGTGTAGCTAATTCCCGCAGCCACCGCTTCAGCCACCGGGTTCCGCCCCACCACTAGCTCATGATCTGGCGCTAATTGCAGACTGGCACGCAGCCTGGGCTGGGCGCGCCGCGCTGCTTCTTCGCGCTCTAACTTGCGTTTATGCGCGACGTGGTAAACCCGATCTTCTGCCTTAGGGGTCGGCCCCTTACCCTCTAGACCGCGCCGCCGTTTACCGCCGCTGCCTACTTTGGTACCTTTCTTAGCTTTGCGGACGGCGCCCGGGCGGCCACGATGCCCTTGCCCGGCCATTAGTCGTTCACTTTCCAGGTGTAGCCGTCGGCCGCATCCTCCACTGTGATACCCGCCGCACTCAGCGCATCGCGCAACTGATCAGCCCGCGCCCAATCTTTTGCCGCGCGCGCTGCGGTGCGCTCTGCCAACATGCCTTCTACCAGGGTATCTAGTGCATGAGTGCGCGCAGATGACGCACTAGCTTGTTCCCGCCACGGCTCAGCCTGGGGATCTAGCCCCAAAACGTCGAGCATAGCGCGCACGAGCCGCTGGTACTGTTCGGTTTCGACGTCGTCATGATGGGCGAGGGCATTGTTGCCGCGGCGCACATACTCGTGGATCACCGCAAGCGCCGCTGAAACGTTGAGATCGTCATCCATTGCGGAAACGAAATCTGCCGGTAGCTCAGCCAGCGGCACACTGGCAATATCTGGCACTTCGCCGACCGCCGCAACTGCCCGGTGCACAAACCCGGCCAGCCGCTCCCAAATTGCGGCCGCTTCGGTAAAGGTCTGTTCCGAATACGCCACTGTGGAACGATAGTGCACTGTGCCCAAGGCCAAGCGCACCAGCACTGCCGGATGATTCCGCAAAATTTCCGCCACCAGCTGGGAGTTACCCAGCGATTTGCTCATCTTTTCGCCCTCGATAGTCACCCAGGCGTTGTGCATCCAATACTGGGCAAACCCATAGCCGGCCGCGTGCGACTGTGCCTGCTCGTTTTCATGATGCGGGAAGCGCAGATCGATCCCGCCCGCGTGAATATCGAATGACTCCCCTAAGTAGCGATATGCCATCGCGGAGCACTCTAAATGCCAGCCCGGGCGGCCGCGACCCCACGGAGTGTCCCAGGCGGCACTGTCCGGCTCTCCTGGTTTTGGGGCTTTCCACAGTGCGAAGTCGTGGGGGTTGCGTTTGTCGGGTTCGGCGTCGTCATCACAATCTAAATCAGTTAGTTTTTGGTGGGTGAGTGAGCCGTAGTCAGCCAAAGACTCAACTGCGAAGTACACATTGCCCGGGTCGCCCGGGTAGGCGTGCCCGCGCTCAATCAGCCGCGAGATCAGCGCGATCATATCCTCAATATGACCGGTCGCCCGGGGCTCATAGGTGGGCGGCAAAATACCCAGTTCCCGATATGCAGCAGAAAACTCCTGCTCAAATCGGTAGGCCCACGCCCACCACGGCCACTCAGCCGCTGCCGACTTTGCGAGGATTTTGTCGTCAATATCGGTGACGTTGCGGATCATAGTCACTTCCATGCCGGTGCGACGCAGCCAGCGCACCAGCACATCAAAGGCGATCGCAGACCGCATATGGCCGATATGCGGAGATCCTTGCACGGTGGCGCCGCAAAGGTAGATGCCTACTTTTCCCGGCTCTAGTGGGGTAAATTCGCGCAGAGTTTTTGTTGCTGAGTCGTAGATCTTCACGGTTATAGCGTAGCTGAAACTGCACCTGATAGCGGAGCAGCCTTGAGCATTACTTATCCTTCGGTTGCGCCTTAACCGGTAGGAAGGTCACCAAGCCAACTAGCAGCACCAGACCAATACCGAGGATGCCGAAGTAGGCGGCGTCTTCTAGGCTGATCCCAGCCGCTGTAGCGCCCAAGGTGATGGCGGTAGAGTACATGAACGGCGCCAAGAACGACACCGCTCTACCAGTGGTCGCGTATAGACCGAAAATTTCGCCCTCTTCACCCGGGGGAGCAATCCGGGCCAGATAGGTACGGGAAGCGGACTGAGTCGGCCCCACGAATACGCACAGCAGCAGACCGAAAATCCAGTAAACCGTCTTGGCATCGAGTGGTCCCAAACCGTTGTGGAAGAAGAAAACGCACAAACCCATGATCACCATTGAGGTGACCGAAATGATGATTACTGCCCGAGCGCCCAAAATGTCATCCAGCCAGCCGAATGCGATAGTAGCAATACCGGCGATCAGGTTGGCGGCAATGCCGAAGATTATTACTTCACTGCTGGAGAAGCCGAATGCCGCCGAAGCTAGTACCGCACCGAAAGTGAATACTCCGGCCAAACCATCCCGGTAGATAGCCGAAGAAATCAGGAACCACACCACGGAGCGATCCGTGCGCCAGAGGTGCCGAATAGAGGCAAGTAGCTGTTTATAAGAGTCCACCACTCCCAGTGAGCGCGCATCTTTGTTACGCGGTTTATTGCGCAGCGACACCATCAGCGGCAAGGAGAACAGTAGCGTCCACAACGCTGCCACCAACATAGCGGCACGGATATTGAGCCCGTTCTCCGCAGTTACCCCAAACCAGCCCACCTCTGGATCAATGAAGCCAACGAATAAAATCAGCAGCAGCACGATACCGCCGATGTAGCCCAGCCCCCAGCCGAAGCCAGATACTCGACCCACATTCTTGGTATCAGTCAAGTCTGTGATGATGGCGTTGTAGACCACCGAGCCAGTCTCAAACAAGATATTGCCGAGCGCCAGCAGGAACAGCCCGAGCCAGAGCCGTTCCCCCGGAGTGACGAAGAACAGCAACGCCGTAACCAGTGCAGTTAGCAAAGTAGTTCCGGTTAGCACCGTGGCACGCTTCCCAGAGCGGTCCACAGCTTGCCCCAGCGCTGGCGCCACCACTGCGATAACCACCCCAGCAATACCGAGAGCAATGCCGAGCTGCCGGTTAGCTTCTGGGCCAAACAGATCCGCATTAGTCAAATAGACCGAGAATACGAACGTAGTAACAATGGCGTTGAATGCAGCCGAAGCCCAGTCCCACAGCCCCCAAGCCCAAATTTTCTTAGTGAATACGCGCTGTTTGCCAGATTTTTTCACAGAACCTGTTGCAGCTTTTGTGCCGGCAGCTACCTGAGCTCCGGCGTCTGCCTGCCCAGTGAAAGGTGGAATTTCAATAATTTCTTCAGGCTTAGCGGCCTGATTCTTGCCCTGGTTTTCAGGCAAACCGTTCTCAGTCATAGTTAAAGCGAACCTCTAGTGGGAAAAGTAAGGTCAAACAAAACATGTTTGGCATGGATCACACCACAGGAATTAGTGTCTCACAAATATCGTGCAGTGTGGAAACAAATCCGAGATTTTGGGCGACGCCGCTGGCGGGCGCGGTATAACAGCCTAGCTGGTTAGCACGGTAGGACGCCGCTAGCTGGTGCAGTACGGCAGCCTAGCTGGCCTGCTTTGCTACCAGCGCAGTGGCGATAGCAGCTAGCCCCTCTTCCCGCCCGGTGAAACCGAGGTGGTCGGTGGTAGTTGCCGAAACGGAAACCGGAGCACCCACCGCTGCAGTCATAGCAGCTTCAGCTTCGGCTTTGCGCGGGCTGAACCGGGGGCGCTGCCCTACAATCTGCACCGATACACTGAGGATCTGCCACCCGGCAGCTTGCGCCAACCGCACTGCTTCGGCAATCAACGCAGTGCCGGACGCACCCTGCCACTCTGGGCGATCGGTACCGAATATGCTGCCCATTTCTCCGATGCCGGTAGCTATCAGGATGGCATCACAGACGGCATGAGCGGCGACGTCTGCATCAGAATGCCCAGCCAGACCGGGCTCATCTGGCCACGCTAAACACGCCAAAAATAGCGGGCGGGGAGCATCAGCAAAAGCATGCACATCTACCGCAGTTCCGACGCGCAGCTTAGCAGGATCGATAGCAGCGGCACTCATTTTGCTAGTTCTCCCGCCATTAGCTTTCCAGCCATCAGTTCTGCTACTGCCAGATCAAAGGCAGTGGTAATTTTCATTGCTTCTTGACCACCGGGCACTAATAACACCGGTTCGCCTATTTCTTCTACTAAGGCGGCGTCGTCTGGCGCTGGGGCACTATCCGCGAGGTGGCGGGTAATTCCTGCCGCATGGGCAGTGCGCAATAGTTCGGTAGAAAATCCTTGTGGCGTTTGTACCGCCCGGAGGCTGCTACGATTCAGCGTGCCTAAAACCTGCTCTAATTCCGGCTCTGGTTTCGCAACTGCCACCACTGTTGGTTCCGCCGGCGGCTGGTCAGCTGGGAGCTGGTCGGCTTGGTCACTTGGGGTTTCTGCGCCAGCCACCACTTTTACGGTATCTGCCACTGGCACGGCCGGCACCACTGCCCGATTACCCGCGAGCAGAGCTGCCATTACCCGCCGCACAATAGCTACGCTGGTAAGCGCGCGGGCGGCGTCATGCACCAACACAAACTCGGTAGTAACCGCAGCCAAACCATTGGCCACGGATTCCTGACGACTGCTCCCACCTACCACCAGCTCGGCAGATAGTTCCGCCGCCGCCAGCGCCTGAGAAAACTCATCTTGCACTGCTGCCGGCACCGTGACTACCACATTAGCCACCCCCGCAGCGCGCATAGTGCGCACCGCATGCACAATCAGTGGTTCACCAGCCAGTAACACCAATGCTTTGGGCCGGTCAGCCCCCAGCCGCGTGCCCGATCCCGCGCCCGCGATCACCGCAGTGAAATCTGCGGCCCGTTCAGCAATCACAGCATCCACTGGATCGGCCTCAACCTACTTCTGGTCTTCGCCGGATAGTTCCGCTTCTGCTGCTGCTAGATTTTCCCGCTTTAGCTGGCGCGCATCAATGTACTCCGCCAAAATCGAGTCCATCAGTTTATTGGCTTCTTCATCCGAAATATCCCGCGCAAGCGCAACTTCGGAGCCTAAAATAGTGCGTGCCTGTGCCAGCATACGCTTTTCCCCGGCAGAAAGACCGCGCTCTGCCTCCCGGCGGGATAGGTCGCGTACAACTTCGGCGACCTTATTAACATCACCTGAAGTGAGCTTCTCCCCATTGGCTTTGAAGCGACGCGACCAGTTCGAGGGTTCCTCGACGTCTTCCTCGCGCAGCACGTCAAAAACTTTCTCTAGCTGCTCTTCGTTGGAAACATCGCGCAAGCCGACTTCTTCAATCGATTCCGCTGGAACCTGGATAGTGAGGTCACCATGCACAATACGCAAGGTTAAATAGAGCTTCTTCTCCCCGCGCAGCGTCTTCTCCGAGATTTCCTCAATATAGGCCGCGCCATGGTGCGGATATACAACGGTCTGCCCAACTTGTAAGGTCATCTCTCCAACTCTTTCTGCATACGCCTGGGTCTCTATTCTAGCAAAGCGCACCTAATTAGGCTCACCCATGCGGTAGACAGTGGGCGCTCTAGCTGTGGAGCTAGCCGACGGCAGTTATTCCTGCGGATCAACCAATTTGTAGCCCAGCCCGCGCACCGTCAAAAGCGCAGTGGGTTTCACTGGGTCTTTTTCAATTTTGGTGCGGATACGTTTTACGTGCACATCCAAAGTTTTGGAGTCCCCCACATAGTCCATACCCCAGATGCGATCTAGAATCTGGCCACGCGTCAATACCCGTTCCGGGTTACGCAGGAACAATTCCAGCAATTCAAATTCGCGCAGCGGCATCGCGATTTTTTCGCCAGCCACCCGCACCACGTGAGCATCGGTATCCATTTCGATCCGACCCACCTGCAGCAGATCGGAACTCTCTCGGCTAGGCACGCCCGCAGTACGACGCAGTAGTGCACGGATCCGAGCCAAAAGTTCACGATAGGAGTAAGGCTTGGTGACGTAGTCATCTGCTCCAATTTCCAAGCCCACGACTTTGTCTATCTCCGAATCCTTAGCGGTGAGCATGATGACTGGCACGGTAGAGCGGGCGCGGATCTTCCGGCATACTTCCGTGCCCGAGATACCCGGGAGCATCAGATCGAGTACCACTAGATCCGGTTCTTGGGCAGAAAATTCATCCAGAGCACTCAGACCATCGGCTGCGGTTGCCACCTCGAAGCCATCCCGCTTCAGATTGAATTCCAGCGTATCTCGGTAGGTTGGTTCATCTTCTACAATCAAAATACGTGTCATTTGCTTTCCTCATTATTTGACGCTGCGGCGCTAGCAGTAGCGACGGCGGCGGTGACAGGGACGCTCTCCTCTGGAACCACATCCGTGCCGCACGAGCCAGCGGCCGGCAAAATAATAGTGAAAGTCGAACCCTTGCCGACTTCACTCCACAGCTTGATCCGCCCACCGTGATCTGCCACCACATGCTTCACTATGCTTAAGCCTAAGCCAGAACCGCCAGTTTCTCGGGAGCGAGCCTGATCACCCCGGTAGAAACGCTCGAAAATTCGATTGCGCGCCTCAGCCGGTATACCCTCACCTTGATCAACCACAGCAATACGCACCTCATCATGCTGCGAACTTACCCCCACGCTGACGCGCGCATGCGGCGGCGAGTACCGCACCGCGTTATCCAAAAGATTACGGATGGCAGTAGTTAGCCGGTGCTGATCGCCATACACCTGTAACCCAGACTCACCGCCCGTGACTAGGTCAATCGAACGCGATTCCACCTCAATGCGCACGCGCTCAACGGCGTCAGCCACTACTTCGTCAATCGAAACCTGCGTGGAACCAGCCAGGGAATCGCCCTCCTGCAGCCGCGACAGTTCAATGATCTCTTGCACCAGTGAGGCCAGGCGGCGCGACTCAGTAACCATCTGTTGCGAAAATTTCCGCACATGATCCGGCTCGTCCGCCACCTGGTAGATCGTCTCAGCCAACAAGCCAATCCCGCCCACCGGCGTCTTCAGTTCGTGGGAAACATTCGCCACGAAGTCGCGCCGAGTTTCTTCCAACCGGCGCTTGGCGGTGTTGTCCTCAAATAGCACCAAAGTTTGGTCTCCGCCCATCGGGGCCGCCTGCACCCATACACTGCGGGCAATAAATTCATCCATCCCCAAGCTGGGGAGCCGCATCTGCATATCGGCAATCGCGCCAGTTGCGCGCACTCGTTCCGCTAACTCCAGGATATCGGTATTAACTTTGGCATCCCGCACCAACCCATACGCATATGCCAGCGTGGAAGCGCGCGCCACATCGTTGTCCGCATCTAGCACAATATGTGCCTGCGGCAACGCGGCCAACACCGCAGATACCTGCTGGGATTCAGAGATCGCGGGATCGGCGGCGGCGTCTGCATCGGCCGCGCGGGATCGTTGGGAGTGCAAATAAGCGACGGTTGCCGAAATGGCAATCAGCAAACCGAGCGCTACCCCCATCAAGAAAGCTAAACCTTCAGGCATAGATCCAGCGTAGACTGTTTAGCGGTGCGGGTTGCAATTATTGGCATCCCGTAAACAACTGTTTACCCAACCGAAGCGTGGCATTAACTTTGCTTTGGTGCAATAGGCGTGTTCGTCCGCTGCAATAAAAGAGGAGCAACTGTGCGGAAACAATTTCGGGAAGAAATGGCGACCCTTACCGACACGTTGATTATGGAAGCGCGCGCTGCTGCCAAAGCCATGGAGAATGCGGCTGCGTCGCTGAAAGATGCCAACTTGGCACTGGCAGAGAAAGTGATTGACGCCGATGCGTCTATCGACCTGCTAGAACGCAACGTAGATGAGCAGGGTATCTCGCTGCTAGCTCGGCAAGCTCCGGTTGCTTCTGATCTGCGGGCAGTAGTTTCGGCGCTGCGACTATCCGCCACTATTGAGCGCATGGGCGACCTAGCGCGGCACGTAGCGTATATTGCGCGCGGGCGTTACCCCCAGATCGTTGCCTCGGGCGAAGTATATGAGCTAATGGTTGCGATGGCAGATAAAGCCGTTGAAGTGGGCCGTGCGGTAGTTAAGCTGCTGGAGACGCAGGACCTGTCAGTTGCTGATGTGCTACTTGCTGAAGACGATGTGCTGGATGAATTACACCGAAAGTCTTTCGAATATGTGCTTGATGAGGACTACCAGCTAACTCGGCAAGAAACCGTTGACACCGTGCTGTTGTGCCGGTACCTGGAGCGGTTCGGTGACCACGGGGTCTCAGTGGCGCACCGGATGCGGTTCCTGGTTACTGGCATGATGCCAGATGACGAGGAAGACGACGTACCTGGTATCGAAATCAACTAGAGACGGTAGTTAAAGGTTGGGGGCTGATCATCTTGATCAGCCCCCAACCTTTGTTATTACTGGTTTCAGTTTTTACTAAGTGCGCCGTGGGCGCTTTGCCGATTAGGCAGCTATTTTACTGCCAGACTACTTGCCTTGGTTGGCAACTGCGGCAATCGCTGCCTTAGCTGCTTCTGGATCCAAGTAGGTTCCGCCGGGCACAACTGGTTGTAGCGTATCTTCGTCCAGTTCATAGTAGAGCGGAATGCCAGTTGGAATGTTCAGACTGGAGATTTCCGCATCCGAGATGCCGTCCAGGTGCTTGACGATAGCGCGCAGTGAGTTGCCGTGCGCAGCAATCATTACGGTTTGGCCAGTCTTTAGAGCTGGCACAATTTCCTCATCCCAGTATGGGAGTAGCCGCTCTAGTACGTCTTTAAGACATTCGGTACGCGGGATAGGTTCACCGGCATAACGGGGATCAGAGTCCTGCGAAAATTCGGAGCCAAGTTCAATTTCTGGCGGTGGAACATCGTAGGACCGGCGCCACTGCATGAACTGGTCTTCGCCGTACTCGTCCCGGATCTCTTTCTTGTTCTTGCCTTGCAGAGCACCATAGTGCCGCTCGTTGAGGCGCCAGTGCCGTTTTACTGGGATCCAATGCCGGTCAGCGGCATTGAGGGCGAGATTTGCGGTCGAGATAGCGCGGCGCAGCAGCGAAGTGTAGAGCACATCTGGCAGAATGCCTGCCTCTGCCAAAAGATGCCCGGCACGCTCTGCTTCTTCCGCACCGAGTTCGGAAAGCGGCACATCCACCCAGCCAGTGAACAGGTTCTTGGCGTTCCAGTCACTTTGGCCGTGGCGAACCAATAGCAATTTATAAGTCATATTTTGCTTCCTTCGCAGCATAGTTACGGTACACAGTTAGCTTACCTGAAAGCTCCGCTGCCATTCTTATTGCGACCGGAGATAGATCTGGTGCGGAGCAGAGCTGATACGGTGCACGGCACCTACTGCTCATCAGGTAGTTATACCTGCGCCATGGAATAAAACAGGGCGGCCAGTGCAGATGCACTGGCCGCCCTGGGTTAGTTAGTGAGTGACTAGGCGGTTGCTACCGCTTCTTCACTTACGTTGCGGTTCTTGACCATCAGCGAGAGCGAGAGCACTACGCCGATGACTAGGAACACGATTGCGCCGATCAGCAAGCCAGCGAATGATCCGCCGGTCATAACTGCCCGGAACAGGTCAGATGCGTTCTCCACTGGGGAGATCTTGACCAGGCTGCGCAGCCATGGGGTGACGCCGCCCGTGATTCCTAGAATGATCGAGAAGGCGAAGAATCCGAAGATGATCGCCCGACCGATGTTGCCAAGCCAGCCGACTAGACCATGGTTGATGAGCGTGAAGCTGACCCCAACCATTGCGCCGAGTAGCAGCATGGCGATGAATGCACTCGCACCAGCTTCAGCAACTGCAGCACCGACTAGACCAAGTACCGCGCCGATGATGGCGTTGATGATACCCGGCTTAGCAATTGCCTTGCCCCAGGTGCCTGGCGAGCTGACTGCGGCAGCGAGTTCGCGACCGCTGCGCGAAGCAAAGGCGATGAGACCTGCGCCCCACAGCACGCTAGCGATGAGCAGAGCAACCATGTAGTTGGTGCCTGGCGTTACTACGTCAAGCTTGGTGACTGGCAGACCAGCTGCTTCAGAAACAATCTTCTTCTCATCCTTGGTGAAGCTCGGGATATCATCCTTGCCTGCTACCAGTTCGGATTCGAATAGGATTGCACCTTCGTTCAGTTCTACCGTGCCGTCAGAGATTTGACGCAGACCGTCTTCGAGCATCGCAGCACCGTCATCAAGCTGTACTGCACCGTCGGCAATCTGAGTAGTGCCGTCCTTGAGCTCGCCAGTACCGTCATAAAGCTCAGTCAGACCAGACTTGAGACCTTGGCCTTCAGTCTTCGGGTCAACCGAGACGATCTTGGCTCCGAGTGCCTGCTCTACCTGAGCCTTGGTGGCCCGGACCGGGTTGCCCTTGTCGTCAACTACTGGCATGCCCTTTGCGTCAACAACGAACACTGGTGGAACTTCACTTACCAACGGGATTTCACTGTTATCCGCGAAGACTAGCTTGTAGGAGTAGCTGTCCATACCAGCCTTGACAGCGCCTAGACCAACAGCAACTTCCTGGACACCGCCGACTAGCTGAGCAGCCTGAGCCTTGGAGTTGGTCGGGAGGCCATTGGCGTCTAGTTCGCCATCGAGCAGCTGACCAGCAAACATCTGCTTGAACAGATCGAGACCGTTCATCAGGTTAGTCTTACCAGCAAGACCGTCTGGCGTTTCACCTGTCTTACAAGGCCGCGTAACTACGTTGCCGGCAGCATCCAACTGGCCATCAGAACAGATGGCCTTATCGCCTTCCATCCTGGCTTCGATGCTGGCCGCGTTCATATAGTTCGGATTCAGCACGTACTGCATCCAGGCATCGAAGTTGGACGAGCCATCAGCGTTACGCAGTGGAACATCCGAGCCGCCGATAGAGGTTGCTACAGTTTCCAGTGCGCCCTGGAAGCCACCAACGAATGCCGGTTCGACCATCCACATTGCGGAACTATCCTGGTAGAACAGGGTGAGACCCATTTCCATGATGCGCTTAGCGTTGGTCTGAATCTCCTGGTAGCTGTTCTGGGCATCGGTTAGTGCAGCATCCCACTGGTATGGAGCAGTGGTTTCCTTCGGTGGGCACTTACTGAAAGCCCCTGGCTTGCCGGTGATGCCGTAGCATTTATCTACACGCGGAATGCTGACAGCGTCAGCGGGGTAAACAGAAGCCGCGCCGAATAGTAGGGCTACCCCAGCCGCACCGCCGCGGACATCGTCATAACCAGCGTAGAGCTGCTCGGTGCCATCAACGTATGCGAGAATACCTGGAGCCAATTCGCCGACATAGCCGTTGTAAACTTCGTCGACTGCATCCTTGGACAGCATCTCAGCACCGTCCTTAAGCATCTTTACCCCAGCGCGTAGTTCAGCAGCACCAGCGTCGAGTTCAGCGGCACCTGGGCGAAGTTCTGCGGTACCAGCCTTGAGCTCAACGGTGCCGGCATGTGCTTCACCTGCACCATCACGCAGTTGATCGGAACCATCACGGATCTGCTGGGCACCGTCGATGATGTCATCGAATGCGCCAGAAATTTCATTGAAGCCATCGAAAACGCCCTCGGCAAACGCCGTCTGTAGGGCTTGGTTAACGCTGTCAGTAGCAACGTAATTAACGATCTGTGATACGAGGCCATCAACCAAGGTGGTTTGATCCGAAACCTTGATATCAATGTGCGTCGTGTCAGTAACATTCGCATCCATCGTGGTGAAAGAGGAAGCTACCTTCGTGAAGTCCGAAGGAATGGTAACCACTGCCGCGTACTTGCCGTCTTTCAGGCCCTTTTCCGCGGTTTCAGCATCTACAACTTCCCAGGCGATCGACGGATCGTCAATCATACCTTGTGCTACTTCGTCACCAATGCGCATAGGCTCACCGGCAACATCAGCCATCTGGTCGTTATTAACAATCGCACCAGCTGGCGCATCCTGCGATAGCGCAAGCCCTAGGAATCCTCCCAGAACCAGCACAGGCAGAAGAATCATGCCGACGACCGTGCGCCATGAAGCCTTCTTGATGTTGGTCTCAGACATAAATTATTCCCTTCTCACCTGATACTCAGTGCTTAGAGTCAGATGAACCTTTCGGTCAGTTCTCCTCACGGTATGAGGACTCCCCTATCCTGTTGCCCAGCTACTTTGCTGGTCAACAGGGTCAGTTCGGATCGAGAATATCACGAACAGTTATCTATTGTCCTGTTTTCTTGAGTTATCACTCGAGAACCTGCACATATTTCAGAATGTGGCGGGCTCATGTTCGAAAATACGGTAATGCATGGGAGCAGAGCCCCACTGGACCTAGCATCGCCGATAGGAAATTGGAGCTACCTGGGGGAAGAGAAAATCAGAGCCACCTGTGGGAATCGAACCCACGACCTTCTCATTACGAGTGAGACGCTCTACCGACTGAGCTAAGGTGGCGCACTTTACAGCGTGACTAAACCTACCTAAAAGCATTCCGCAATTTCAAATAAAAACAGCTGCTGCCGCGTATTTCACTCCCGGGAGATATCCGGATCACTCCAGTACAGCTGATTCAGCGCTATTAGTATGCGGCTGTGTTTGGGCACACCAACCCGCCCTGCGGGACTTTTCCGTTAATAAGGTAGTCGTCCACCGGGCGGCGGATGCAGTCACCCGCTCGCACATACGCAGTATGCCCTTCACCCTCCCAGGTAAGTAAGACGCTGGATTCCAACTTCTTGGCAAACTCCTGTGACCACTGGTAGGGCGTAGCCGGATCGCCGGTAGTACCTATTACTACTATCGGAGCTACTTCCGAGGCAGCGCCACCCGCAGTTTCAGCTGATGCATTTACCTGGCTAGGCACGAACTCCCGATCTGGGGAAATTGGCCACACCTGGCACAGGTATTCGGAATATCCCATTACCTTGCCAAAAATTGGCGACTCTTTTGCCAGCTGGTCTGCCTGTTCCCGCCAAGTGGCGTTATCGCCCACCGCCGGCACATCGGCACAATTAACCGCCCAATTCGCCTGAATCATATTGGAAGTAAATTCGCCGTCTAGCCCAATAGACATATAGGTATCGAAAATAAACTGGAATGTTGAGCCGTCATTTTCGGTAAATACCTGGTTGAACGCCAGGGAGAGAATCGGCCAGGTGGTGTTGTCATATAGCGGGGTGATGATGCCGTACAGCAGCGCAGTTTGGGTAAGCGGGCGGTCGGGTTTACTGGTTGGTATCGGGCTTTCCAGTACTCGGTCCATTAGGTCAATCACCTGCTCGCGCGCCTGCGCCACAGTGCCAGTGAACGGGCAGTTGGTACCGGCTAAACAGTCCGTCAGATAGGCATCGAAAGCCGCTTCAAAGCCCTTGGATTGTGCTAAAGACTGCTCGAAACTGCTGACGTCAACATCCACTACGCCGTCTAACACCATCCGCCCCACATTCTGCGGGAACAATTTTGCGTAGGCATCCCCGAGCTGAGTGCCATAGGAAAACCCCAGGTAATAAAGCTGTGGATCCCCCAAGACATGGCGCATCACGTCCATATCGCGCGCCACATAGGCGGTGCCAACATAGCTCAACTCTGCGCCGGCATTAGCGGCACAGCCCGCAGCGAGACGGCGGATATCCGCTTCGGACTCCGCTTCACCGGCCGGGGTGTCCGGGTAGCTGGCTTCCAACAGCGGAATCAACTCCGCAGCTGGCAAGCAGCTCACTGGCGTAGAGTCACCCACTCCACGCGGGTCAAAGCCGATGATGTCGAAGTTGTTGCGCAAAGCGGGGGAAAAATAGGTTGCCGCATTTTCTGCCATTTCTTTGCCGCTACTGCCTGGACCGCCGGGATTCACTAGCAAAGACCCGATTGCCTTACCGCGCGCGGAGTGCTTGGCCAGGGCAACCGTTATGGTTTCTCCGTTTGGGTTCGCATAGTCCATCGGCACAGTCAGCTCGGCGCATTTGAGCTTCCCACAATCTTCCCAAGTCAGTTCCTGGGTGTAGAAATCTTCTAGCCCGGCTGGGATGGCAGGCATCTCCGCAGAAATCCCAGAACTTGCAGGGGAATCTGCAGTACACGCACCGAGCAGTAGCGGGAGCGCTGCAAAAAAGACGACGATTGGGCGCAGGGTTTTATTCACCTATTCAGCATAACTGGCGGTACCGGAAACTGCTGGGAGGGCGGGGAGCTGGGGATAATTTGTGCGCAGTGGATAACCTGTGGGATTGCCGGTGTACGGGACGGCTAGGGCACACGCACGGCCACTAATGCCGCTTCCAGCGCCAATAACGGCGCCACATTAGACCGCAAGCGCTCCCGGGCTTGGCTGAGCGCTTCCAATTTGGTGATTGTTTGGTCCGGGCTAGTAGCAGCCGCGATTCGGGTGATATGCGCGGCATAATCCATATTTATTAAGTCTACTTGTGCGCTGAGCTGGGTTATCAGCACATCACGGTAGAACGAAATCAGATAAATCAGTTCGCGATCCAAAGTGTCGCGTTGCCGGCGCGTGGCGCGTTTCTTGGCGTCTTCTGCCATACCTTTTATCTGAGACCGCACCGCAGCTGGCATCTTGGCTCCCGACTCCAAACCCAATGCCGCGAGGTATTCGGCTTGCTCGGCGTCCACACCGGCGTCATCACTAGCGGAGTCAGCCAACTGGATTAGGTGTGCAGCAGCGATAGCGGCGTCGCCCACTCCGCGAGTAGTTATCGCCACTTCCAAGGTTTGGGTGCGCAGCCGGGCAGCTTGCGGATCGGTGGCCAGCGCCCGGGCGACGCCAATATGCGATTGCGCGGCGCGCGCAGCGATAAGCGCTTTTTCCGGGGTGACGTCAGTTTCTTTGACAATCAGATCTGCCACTAGCTGCGGATCAGGAGTTACCAGATTTATGTTGCGGCACCGGGAGCGGATAGTGGGCAGCACATCAGCCGGAGCCGGGGTGCACAGCATCCAGACCGTGCGCGGCCCAGGCTCTTCGATCGCTTTCAGCAGCACGTTTGTGGTGTTCGGCAACATGCGATCGGCATCTTCCACGATGAAAACGCGCCATTTGCCGGATGCGGGGGCCAGATAGGAGCTGGCCACATACTCGCGAACTTCGTCAATGGTGATGGTAACCAAACTAGTGCTGACGACGGTGACGTCCGGGTGGTTATTGCCCATGGCTGCCTGACATTCGGCGCAGGTGCCGCAGCCAGGGGTTTCGCCGGTGCACAGCAGCGCAGCTGCCAAAGTTTTTGCCGCAACGGCGCGGCCGGATCCGGGTGGGCCGGTGAATAGCCAGGCATGGCTCATTGCCGCAGCAGGGGCGGAGGACGGGGCGGCGGCGGATAGGAGCGTGCGAGCCGCGGCAGCGGCTCGCTGTAGCTCAGCAATGGCGGCATTTTGCCCAACTAACTGCTCGAATACACTCATGGGCGATCCGGAGCGGGCAGTGGGGGCAGCAGTGGTTCAATTGCGGCAAGAATGGCAGCCGCAATCTCCGACTTAGGCAATGCGGCATTTAATACCAGGAATCGATCCGGGGCAGCTGCCGCGAGCGCCAAGAACTCTTGGCGCACCGCCTCGTGGAACGAGGCGCCGGCTGCTTCCAGCCGGTCGCGATCCGGGCCGACCCGCTCAGCTGCGGTCTGGGCGTCTACATCTAGCAAAATGGTCCGCCGGGGCAACAGACCGCCGGTAGCCCACTCGGATAATTCCAAGATCTGCTCCGCGCCTAAATCCCGAGCCGCGCCCTGATAAGCGAGCGAAGAATCCAGGTAGCGGTCAGTAATCACCACCGCCCCGCGCTGCAGTGCCGGCAAAATTTTAGTTGCCACATGTTGGGCACGATCTGCCGCATAGAGCAAAGCTTCGGCGCGGGGCGCCACATGCCCGCCGTGCAACAGCAGTTGGCGGATCTCCTGCCCTAACTCCGTGCCGCCCGGCTCACGCGTCAGCACCACTTCATAACCCCGTGCCGCCAGCCGCTGCGCCAACAGTTCTGCTTGAGTGGATTTACCGGAACCGTCGCCGCCCTCAAAGGAGAGGAATAAGCCCGTCTCCATTACTTACCGGCTTTCTTAGCGCTTGCCTTGCCAGTTTTGGCCGATTTCTTTTTCCCCGCGCGCACGGTATTTTTAGTCATATTGCGCGCTTTCGGCCCACCTTGTTCGGCGATCTTCAACCGCCGCTGCACCAACAGATCCTGTGCCCGTTCCGCAGTGATCTGATTGGGATCTTCCGAGCGCGGCAGCGACGCATTGACTACGCCGTCTGTCACATACAACCCAAAGCGACCATCTTTCAGCAGAATCGTGCCGCCTGATACTGGATCTTTGCCTAGTTCCGCCAATGGCGGCTGTGCCTGGCGGCGCCCACGCTGTTTCGGCTGAGCAAAGATCTTCTCGGCCTCCGCCAGCGTGATGTCGAAAATCTGTTCTTCAGTTTCCAACGAGCGCGAGTCCTTACCGCGTTTCATATACGGACCAAAGCGACCGTTATGTGCGGTGATCATCTCGCCCTCGGATTCGCCAACTTCTCGCGGCAGCGACAGTAACTGCAGCGCCTGCTCCAAAGTTACAGTTTGCGGATCCATGCTCGCGAACAGCGAAGCCGTGCGCGGCTTGGGTTTTACTTTGGAAACTTTTCCGGTAGCAGTGTACTGCACGGCGTCTGCTGGCAATACCTCAGAAACATACGGCCCGAAGCGACCATCTTTCACCACAATCGGATACCCGGTTGCGGGGTCTTTGCCTAGTTCCCGATCGGTATCTTGCGCATTGTCCATTATCTCCTTGGCGCGCGCTACCGTCAGCTCATCGGGAGCTACTTCTACCGGTACTGAGGCTCGCTTGGCGCCGTCTGCAGTTTCCAGATATGGGCCATAACGCCCCACCCGCACCGCGATACCATCGCCAATTTCGATTGTATTCACCGCCCGAGCGTCAATATCACCTAGCCCGGCCACTTGCGCGCGCAGCCCCGGCTCTGCGCCTGCGCCACGATAGAACTCAGTCAAATAATGCACGCGGTCCGCTTTGCCGGCGGCAATAGCGTCTAAATCAGACTCCATCTCCGCAGTGAACCCGTAATCCACCAAATCCGGCAGGTTCTCTTCCAGCAGCCGCACTACTGAGAACGCCAACCAGGTTGGCACTAGTGCTTGCCCCCGCTTTTCCACATAGCCCCGATCTACGATCGTAGAAATAGTGGAGGCGTAGGTAGACGGGCGACCGATTCCCTTTTCTTCCAGAGTTTTCACTAGCGAGGCTTCGGTGTACCGCGGCGGCGGCGCGGTCTCGTGCCCAGCTGCTTCTGCCTGCAAATTGGCCACCAGCTCACCCGTACTCAGCTCCGGTAGCCGTGATTCGGCGTCTTCATAACGCTTGGTGTCCCGGCCTTCTTCATACACCGTCAAGAATCCTGGCGAAGTTATTACCGTGCCTGCCGCCGCTAAAATTGCCTGCTCAGCACCTCCAGCGCCGTCGATCTCCGCCACGAACCGCACCGATACGGTCTGCCCGGTAGCGTCAATCATTTGGGAGGCAACTGTGCGCTTCCAGATCAATTCGTAGAGCTGATATTCCCGGCCGCGCAGCTCGCCAGCCACTTCTTGCGGGGTGCGGAAAGAATCGCCTGCCGGGCGAATAGCCTCGTGCGCTTCCTGTGCACCCTTAGATTTACTGGTGTAAATGCGCGGTTTATCTGGCAGTGCCTGCGCTCCATACCGGCTTTCGATCTGCTTTCGCGCCGCAGTCAATGCCTGTTGCGAGAGGTTAGTGGAGTCAGTACGCATGTAGGTGATGTACCCGTTTTCGTACAGCGACTGCGCCACTCGCATCGTATCGCGTGAATTCATCCGCAGCTTGCGAGATGCCTCCTGCTGCAGCGTAGAGGTGGTAAACGGCGCAGCTGGCCGGCGCCGATACGGTTTCGATTCCACCGACTCCACCGCAGACTCAGTTTTTTCGAGTGCAGCAGCTACGCTGTTAGCAGCTTGCTCATCAAGGGCAAAGACGCCGCCCTGGCTCGGCTTAGCTTTGAGCACTCCGGCATCGTCAAAATCTTTCCCAGTGGCAATCCGTTTGCCGTCCAGGGCAAAAAGTTTGGAAGAAAATTCCGTATCCCCTTGCCGGTGTGTCACCTCAATATCCCAGTACGACGCCGGCACGAACGCCATCCGTTCGCGTTCCCGCTCCACCACTAGGCGCGTGGTAACCGACTGCACCCGCCCAGCGGACAGGCTCGGCGCTACCTTGCGCCACAGCAGCGGCGATACTTCATACCCAACGAGCCGATCCAGAATACGGCGTGATTCCTGCGCATCTACCAGCTCCATATCGAGATCGCGAGTGTGTTCCAGCGCCCGCTTGATCGCCTCTTTGGTGATCTCGTGAAATACCATGCGCTTAACCGGGATCTTAGGTTTCAGCACTTCCAGCAGATGCCAGGCGATTGCCTCCCCTTCCCGGTCCTCATCAGTGGCGAGATAGAGTTCGCTGGCATCTTTCAACGCGGCCCGCAGCTCAGCAACTTTTTTCTTCTTATCTGCGCTGATCACGTAATAAGGGTCAAAATCCGTTTCTACATTTACCGCGAACTGGCCATACGGCCCCTTTTTCATGTTTTCCGGTAAATCAGATGGCTTCGGCAAATCCCGAATATGCCCCACACTCGCCGCTACCGTGTACTCCGGCCCCAGATAGTTCGCGATAGTGCGCGCCTTGGCGGGAGACTCGACTATGACAAGTTTGGTCACCTTAACTCCTTGTCCTGCAGGTTTAACTGATTTAACTCGAGTTCCTGCGGTTTTCACCACTGACTACTTGGCCGCAACAAATAGAATTATGCAGTCAGAGGCAAATGTACCCGTAAGTCACCGGCCGAGGCTAGCCTGATTCAAATTCGCCACCTTTTACCCACTTCTACCGTGTAACAGCCCCCTCAGCCTAGCAAGCATCCACCTCCACCTAACTAGCGTCCACCTCCGCTTAACAAGCATCCATCTCCACCTAGCTAGCTCCTACTTGGACCAGCCACGGCGCGCACAGTCAGCTCCGTCCCCAACCACAGCACAGGAGCAGGCGCCCGCGCGGTAACTGCAACATCCCGCCCCTGCACTGCACAGTCAATTGTGGGATTACCCGCTGCTGGCATCAGCTGCGGCACGACGCCGCAAGCCTGGGCAGCTGAACCCGTCTGCGCCAACACTTGGGCGGCAGAAACTGCTGCCAGATCGGCAGCCCCGCGCAATTCGGTGTATCGATAGGCGCCGAAAATAAATTGCATCAGTAACGCAGCCACAGCTATGCCCACTGCGATCAGCGCTGCCGCCAAAACGCTTACCATTCCGGGCTCTGCCGGATGCAACTGCGGTTTCCGCTGCACTTCCCCTCCTTTAACCACCCGAAATATTATTCAGCGCAACTCCTGGCTCCAGCACAGTGCGATGCTGGCCGGTCAGCACTAACCCGAGTTTGCCGAACACCCCCGGCGCCGCCTGTTGCACGGTGACGGTGACCAGTTCGCCGTCCGGCTGGATTGTTACCTGCGCTTCTGATCCAGCAATATCCCGGGCAACTTCGGTCGCTGCTGCTCGATCTGCCGAAATGGCGAAAGTGCGCGCAGCTTCACGAGCAGCGCTGGTGGCGCTCACCATGCCTAATGCAGCGCTTAACCCAGTGAATAACAAGATAAAAACAATCACTATCGCCGGGGCAGCCGCGGCCCACTCGGCCGTCACCATCCCGGGTTCAGTTGCGCACAGCGTTCCAGACTCCGGCCGCCCCGCCTGGTTGGGCTCAGTTGCGTCCACTGCTCCTGACTCCGGCAGCTCCGCCTGATCTGGCTCAGTTACGAGGGGGCGCGGCGATTCTTGCCGATCTGCTGCTTGGCCGGCTGGAACACTATTTCCCGCCGACCAAACAGCAAATAATCGAGCAACTAACATCATCACTTAGGCCAACTACATACTGAATATGGCGCGGAAAATAGCGGCAATGCCCTCGCGGAACCAATCCTGTTTAGCGAGCCAAATCAGGATCCCGGCAATTCCGGTGGTGGCGATGGTGCCAACGGCATACTCCGCCGAGACCATGCCGGCTTCCACTTCAGTGTCGATAATAGATTCGTACGTCATTTTTTCTCCTATTTATTAGGTCCATATTTATTAGGGTTCATATGCTGACTCGCGGGTGCGGGCCAGCGCCACCGGCGGTGACATCTCTAGAATCCCGGGTTTAGCAAACCGATTTTGCTGACGACGGCGAACCGTGGAGTTACCGCACGTTCTAGCTGCTGTGGATAAAAATAGAGACAGAAAATTTCGGGCGCACAACGGCACAATAAAACGCTAATGCAGCACTAACCGACCACAACTGGCAGCACAGCAGCAGCACTAAAACAGCGTGCCCGCCGCCGAAACAACAATTGGTACCACTCCGAGCAGCACAAATGCCGGCAAAAAGCACAATCCAAGCGGCAACACTAATTTGGCGCCCAGCCGTTCGGCGTCTTCCCGCACCAGCCGGGCCCGTGCCAAACGCAAGCTTTGTGCACTGCGTGCCAACAGCGGCAGCGGAGCGGCGCCGTCATCCCAAGCTGGCTGCAATGCGCCAGCCAACCGCAACAGGCCGGCGTTTTCCCACGCCTCGGCCCAAGTTGCCCCCATCAATAACAGATTTGCCACTTCCAGCAGAGATTTATTTTCCGGCGTGCGGTTCGGGCGGCGGATACTACTATTGCTGGCGTCAGCAGCGCCTGGCGGTATCAGCGCCAAATGTAGCGTGCGCAGCAGATCCGGGATCGCCATTCCAGAGCCGAGCCCGGCACTAGCAAGATCTAGCACCACAGCTTCGTCTACAGCGGAGTAGTGAAATGACCCCGCTAGTTCACCAGCTTTAGCCCGCGCAATCAGGCGCAACACCCAGCCGATTCCCAACAGTTCAAAGCCCAGCCCGGCCATCAGCACTAATTTTCCTAGTGCCGTGCCGAAGATAAACTGCACCGGGTCCACGCCCAGGGCGTAACCCAATAAAATGCCAGCTACTGGCAATAACGCCAGCGTCCGTGCCGAGGTAATTGGTCCCGCCAACGCAATTTCACGCGCCGCGCGCGCCTCACCGGCTTCCGTGATAGTTAGCGCACAAGCATCCAGGATCTCCGCCATCGGCGCTCCAGAGCGCCCCGACATCCGGCACACCGCAAAAGTTGCTGGCAAAGCCGCCAGTTCCTCCTGCCCTATTCGCCGCCACCAGCGCTGCCACCAGCTCAAATTCCCCAGCTCCGCTAGCACATAGGGCACGCCATCTGGACCTAACACTGGTTCGGTTATTGCTAACCCATAGTTGGGCAAGGTCAATTTCCATGCTTGTGCCGGCATGGCGCCGGCACGCAACCGCGTGGCTACTTCGGTAACTATTGCCCCCAAATCGAGCTGGCGGCGTTTTCCGGGCACTGAGCTGCGTTCAGTTACCGACCAGGGCGCTGAGCTACGTTCGGCTACTGACTGGTACCCACCGCGCTTACTCTGCTGCCGATCCCACCGCCCCCGAGCCGACCACCGCCGCGGACTTGCTACTAACGGCTGACGCGGTGCCGAGCGGGGCACCGTAACAAATGCCACCACTGCTATTGCCACCAACAGTGCTATCACTGCGCAACACCTACTGCAGTATCCGCAGTCATCCCCAGCCGTTCCAAGAGCGCCGGTGCACCCGGTCCAGCCACCACCTGCCCACTGGCAGTGAGGCGAAATGCACTAATTGCCCGCAGTTCGCCATCCACTCGCACTAACCGCGCTATTTCGCTGATTCCCCGCCAGCTGCCGCGGCGTTGCAAATGGATAACCGCATCCAAGGCAGCCGCAGCTTGTACCGCTACGGTCGCCTCACTCATATCGGCCAGCGCCCCTAACGCAGTCAATCGCGCCGGTAAATCAGCGGCAGAGTTGGCGTGTACCGTGGCCCAACCACCCTCATGCCCGGTGTTGAGTGCCCCTAAAACATCGCGCACCTCAGCCCCGCGGCATTCGCCAAGCACTATCCGATCCGGGCGCATCCGCATCGCCGCTCGCACTAACTGACTCATCGAGACCTCTCCCGCCCCCTGCACATTGGCGTGCCGTACTTGCAAATGCACGGCGTGGGGATGACGCGGCGCCAGTTCCGCTGCCTCTTCAATAATTAAAATCCGTTCCTGTGCCGCTGCCATGGACAGCATGGTGTTCAAGAACGTCGTCTTCCCAGCTCCGGTAGCACCAGAAATAATTACGTTTGCTCGGCGCGCTACTAGAGCTCGCACTACCTCCGCCAACTCTGCCGGCACCGATTTATCGGCTACCAACTGCGCCAAGCTCAGCACCTGTGCCCGATGCGTACGCAAAGAAATCAGCGTGCCCCCGGTAGAAAGTGGGGGAATAACTGCATGCAACCGCACGCCGCTCCCAAATGTGCCATCCACTATCGGGCTGGCGTCGTCTAACCGCTGGCCACATGCCGCCGCTAGGCGCACCGCGAGCGCCCGCACTCCCGCCGCCGATTTCAGCTGGGGATCAGAAATCTCTACCGGCTCCATCCCCGCGCCGCGATCAACCCACAGTTCCTGCGGGCCATTTACCACCACATCCGTTACCTGCGGATCAGATAGCAGCGGGCTGATATCCGGCCCGGCGCCAATTTGTTCGCGCACTTGCGCTTCCAATGCCGCTAACTCGCCAGTGAACATCCCCGCTGTGCCCAGCGCATCGCCCAATCCAGTGCCAGCTGCCAAGCGCCGGCGAATCGTGTGTAACTGCCGCGAAGTGAGTTCAGCCATTAGGGCACCTGCTGGCAGTGTGCTGTAATCGCCGCCAGATCTCTGGCATAGCGGGTGCGGGTGCGATCTCCAGGCGCCACGCCATGATCCAAATCCTCCCGAGCAGAGCGTTCCCGGCGCAGCGGAAAAACTCGGCACCCACCTAGGGTCTGGGAAATATGGGCCGCTTCCGCACGGGATGACACCGCAGTTGCCACTATCACGAACGGAGTTTCCGCTGCCAGCCGACCAATTGCTACTGCAGCTTCAGCTAGCGATACTGCGTCCGACCGGGTTACGAGCAATACCAGATCACACCACTCCAGCCAGCTATTTTGCACAGTTTCCGGCACAGTTGCCGACGGCGATAAATCCAGTACGGTCCAATCCGCGATTTGCGCCACCGCGGAGATAGCGCGCGCTCCTAGCTCCAGCGGCACACTAGCGCGTTCGTCAGCAGATAGCACTCGCACACCGTGCCATTCCGGCAGCGCTTGCACTAGCCGCCCGGCCAAAATAGCGCCCCGCCCGCGCAAATCTGCCCAGCGTTTCCCGGGCACAGTTGAAATAGCTAACCGCAGATCTATCCCGGCCGACGCCGGGTTTAGATCTATCAGCCCGCAAGCTCCTGCTTCCGCGAGCTGCCGCGCCAGATTAGCTGCCACCGTAGAGACGCCGGCCCCGCCTTGGGCCCCAACCACGCCCACTACCCGACCGCGCACAGTTGCCCCCACCGCTGCCAATAATTCCAGTAGATCAGCGCTATCTGCCTGCAGATCTAAGCAAACTTCTCCCCGCGCAAAATACGGCGCAAAAACTTCCGCAAAACTGGCAATAACTTTCCCCGCTCCGGCGTCGGAAAAATTCAATACTCCGGGCTGATTTCCGTAGCTGAGTGGAACGCCAACTAAGCCACACAAACGCTCTAACTCGGCACCATTCTCGGCACCGTGGTATCCCACCAATACCAGATCCGCGGCTTCATTAATTCGGGCGATGCTCTTATCCATCGCGCTCCCCTTTCCATCCGCTCCGTCCGCTTGTTTTTCAGTCTCGCAAGCATGGCTACTCAGCAGGTGGCACCGCCGTCTGCTGTGGAAAAGTGAAAGTTATCCACCGATTGCGGAGCTTTGCCCGGGGCGCGCCGCGAAAATATCGGATCTACCTCAATAAAGCCGATACCGTGGAATAGAGCTATGTGCCTAGTAGGCCGCCTGGTACCAGGCGCAACGTAGGAGGAAATGTGAATACACCGGCAGACCCGTACAATTCCGCATCGAATCGACCCTTTGAGGACGACCCATTCCTCGCGCCTATCTCGGAAGAAGAGAAGGAAAAAGACGCCGGATTTAATTTTGCGGATGACGTTGCCGCAGCAGACGAAGCAGAACGCAAACGCGCTGAACAAGCGGCATGGGAAAACTCCTTCGCCCAAGTTGATCAGGCTCGCAAGGAACAATTGGCGGCACCGGATGCCAACCGGTCGCTGGCAGATGTGGCGCAAGGCAAGCCGGGGGTGGATTCGCCCGTGCATGACGCCGTCTTCGCCGAAAACCTGAACCGGCCACAGCGCACTTCAGTTTTGCCGGCTAACTCAGTTAATGAATTTGTGGATGACTCCTTTGCGGCACCACGCCCAGATACTGCCTCGGGAGTGGAAACTAACCGCGAGCGCCACGACCGTTGGGCTCAAGATCCGGGCGATATCAACGAAATTGAATCTGCCGCAGCTACCTCCGCGGCCAGCTCCGATGCGGTGGCTGCTGACTACCCGGAAAAAGTTCCCTCCCGCGCCGGAGCACATGTACTATCGCTGCTGCTTTCCCTGTTGCTAATGCCGGTAGTTTGGCACTTGCTTTCTGACGCGGCAATGCGGCTGTTTAGTTATGAGTCCAGCCCCTGGGAAACCGGAGTATTTCAGCTCTTCCCGTTGGTAGAACTTTTGGGCGGGCTCGCTGCTCTCACGGTATTGGCTGCAGTGGCGATGCGCTCCGCCCTGGGCCCCATGCTGTGGGGCGGTGGAGTATTTATCGCCGGCACCGTATTTTTAGCGATGCCAGCATACTCCGCCCAGCTGATGAAGTCGCTAACGGCAGCTATCGGCGATTTTAACCCATTCACCAGTGCTCTCTCCGAGCAACTAGCCGCCGATTTGGGTAGCGGACGTATTGCCACTTTTGGCTGCGCCGTCTTCCTCTTTGGGCTGGTAGCTGCAGTAGCGCGGCGGCGCGGAGCCAAACGAGCACAGCTAATCGCACACATCGAAGGCAATAATGCCAGCTGATAACTCCTGTATTACGCTTCCTGGCCCGTGGCAGCATAAATTCATCACGGCCAATGGCGCACAATTCCACGTGGCGCTGGCTGGAGAGTACGACGCCGATAAACCACTGGTGCTGCTAGTACACGGCTTCCCACAGTTTTGGTGGACCTGGCGCAATCAAATACCAGCGTTAGCAGAGGCGGGGTACCAGGTTGCTGCGATGGATCTGCGCGGATACGGCGGATCAGATAAGCCGCCGAACTCAGAGAATGGGTTGCTCTCTGCCCAAGACCTAGTGGCAATGGTGCGCGCCTTGGGATATTCGCGTGCCGTACTAGTGGGGCTGGGGCGGGGTGGCGCACACGCCTGGACTGCAGTTTCCATGAATCCCACGCTATTTGCCGGGCTAGTAACAGTTTCGGCGCCCCATCCGCGCACGCTGCAACGAGTAGGAATGCACGTCACGCTAAAAACTTGGCGCAATGCCCTGTTGATGTCCACGCCAATGTTGGCGCGCCGAGCGCTGCACAATAAAGCGGAAGTTTTGCGGATGCTGCGCAGCTGGTCCGCACCCAATAACTCTGGCGCCACCGCTGAGGTAGACGTGTATGCGCAGGCGCTCCAACTTCCCGGCGTGGCACAAGCTGCTATTTCACAGCTGCGTTGGACCTGGCTGGCCCAATCCCGACCATCTGGGCGGGCATACTTGCGTGAATCGGCGCATAGCATCACGATCCCGGTACTCACGGTGCGCGGAGAACTCGATCCCTTGCTGCCGGCGCGGGCCTGGAAGAAAGACGGCGAATTTGCCATCGGCCCATACCAGCACGTGGAGATCAGCGGAGTGGGGCACTTTGCCCCAGAAGAGGACCCCGCCCGATTCAATGCGCTGCTACTAGATTTTCTGGCGAACCTAGACCACCCCGATTTGCGGGCAAATATCTAGCAGCGGGCACTGGTCACACTGCGGTTTGCGGGCCTGGCAGAGCGCGCGCCCATGGAAGATCATCCGATGGCAAGTTACCGTCCACACTGCCGGATCCCATAAATTAGCTAGATCTTTTTCGGCCTGTACCGGATCTTTGCTGGCTGTCCACCCCCAGCGGCGCGCAATTCGCCCCACATGGGTATCTACCGTTATCCCGGGAACGCCGAACCAATCACCGAGCACCACGTTCGCCGTCTTCCTCCCCACTCCAGGAAGTGTCAGCAACTGTTCCATCGTGCCCGGAACTTCGGCAGCAAAATCGGCCAGCAGCGCCACCGCGGTACCGTGGATTGAGCGGGCTTTGCTGCGGAAAAACCCCAGCGGACGCAAAATTTCTTCGAGTTCCGCCAGATCGGCACCCGCCAGCGCCTGCGGGGTCGGGAAGCGGCGGAATAGCTCCGGGGTAACTTGGTTTACCCGCACGTCTGTTGTTTGAGCTGACAGTATTGTGGCGATAAGCAGCTGGAATGCATTTTCATGATGCAGTTCGCCGTGAGCATGTGGATATATCTCGGCAAGCCGATTCAAAGTTTCGGATACCGGAGCGGACTGAGATTTTGCGCGGCGTGACATGCTCTCCACGCTACCATTTTCGACATTGCAGTATTTCTGTGCTTACACTGCAGCAACATGGCACAATGGGCGTATATGACTTAGCGCACGCGAAGGATTCAGAGGAATTTCTTCCGAAAATCCGGTGGAGGAAAGAATAGATGGACTCGAATATTTTAGATAACGTACAACTTTTCAAAGAGCTCGACGCAGCAGAACGGCAGGCTCTGCTGCCTCTCATGTCTGAGACTTCGTTGAAGCGCGGAGAGTCGCTGTTCCATGAAGGCGACGCGGGCGACCGGCTCTACATTGTTACCGACGGCAAGGTTAAGCTCTCCCATACCGCAGACGACGGGCGGGAAAACCTGATTGCCGTGCTCGGGCCCGGTGAAATCATCGGGGAACTTTCCCTGTTTGACCTGGGGGCCCGTTCGTCAAGCGTGACCGCTATTGCGCCTACGCGGCTGCTGTCACTGTCGCACGAAGACATGATGAACTACATTGATGAACACCCACATATGGCGAAGTCGATGTTGCGCGAACTGGCTACCCGGCTGCGCAACACCAATAAGCAAATGGCTGATCTGGTGTTCTCTGATGTGCCGGGTCGCGTAGCAAAGGCTCTGCTCGATCTAGCAGAGCGGTTCGGCGAGCGCACTCCAGAGGGCGTCTACGTGGCACACGATTTGACCCAAGAAGAGCTCGCTCACCTGGTAGGAGCTTCGCGCGAAACTGTTAACAAGTCGCTGGCTGATTTCACTTCCCGTGGCTGGATTCGGCTGGAAGGCCGGGCGGTTATGCTAATGCAGATTGGCCGCCTGCAGCGCCGCGCCCACTGAGGCAACCAACTAAGTCAAAAATTTGTGGGTGGTTTCTCCCGGACGTCTGGGAGGAACCACCCACATTTTGATTAGCGATCTGGGCTAGCGCACGATCGCAGTTAACTCGATTTCCACTGGCGAATCTAGCGGCAGCACATTTACCCCTACGGCAGAGCGGGTGTGGGCACCGGCGTCGCCAAAAATTTCACCAAGCAGTTCAGAAGCGCCGTTTACTACTCCCGGTTGCCCGAAGAAGTCAGCGGCAGAGGAGACGAATCCGGTGACATGAGAAATCTGAACAATGTTGTCCAGCCCGCCAGCCACATCCGCAACCGCAGCGAGAGCATTTAGGGCAGCAGTACGGGCCAAATCTTTTGCCTGCTCCGCGCTGACCTCCGCCCCTACTTTTCCCGTTAGCGGCAGCTTACCGCTCACCATTGGCAACTGACCGGAAGTGCGGACTTCGCTGCCGATGCGCTGCGCCGGAATATAAGCAGCTACCGGGGCAGCTACCGGCGGCAGCTCCAGCCCTAGTTCTGCGAGACGCTGCGCGGGCGATACCTGTGTTGAGTCATTTTGAACCATCTTCGGCTCCGTTCTATTTTGTGTTTTTGAAGTTTGTGCGGCAGGGGTGCCGGGATATTTCCTAAAGCGCTTAAGCTTTCGGGCGTTTCAGATAGGCGACCGGATTAGTTCCTTCTGGTCCGGGGATCACGGTAACTAGTTCCCAGCCATCGGCACCCCAGGTATCCAAAATTTGCTTAGTGTTGTGTATCAGCAATGGCACAGTTGCGTATTCCCAAATAGTCATGGGTAAAGCCTAGCCACAAAACTGCAATAGAAATCAATAGCCGCTCATGCAGCGGTCACCCTAGCGGCGACAATTGCGGTCACTTAGGCAACGGGAAAGCAGCTACTTGAATGACGCTTGCTGCCTGACCAGGTAATTAGCGAGTGCCCAGGCGAGGGACGCGACCAGCCCGCAGTTCCACGGCGATTTTTTCCTCTGAAGAGGTTAGCCGCTCATACCAGTCATTTTCATTTGGGTAGCGGCGCAACAAGGCGCGGCGCTCCCGCTCAGTCAATCCACCCCAAACACCGAAAGTGGTGTTGGAATCCAGGGCGTCTGCTAAGCATTCGATACGAACCGGGCAGGAGAAACATACTTGCCGAACTTGCCGTTGTGCTGCGCCGCGCACGAAAAGCGAATCAGGATCAACATCTGCGCATGCAGCACGAACTGCCCAAGTCTGGTCTGCAAATACCAGTGTCATGAAACTCCTTACCTGGTAGCTCCCTTGCCCCAGAAAGTCTTTGCTGACAAATTGACAACAAAGTGCATACTACCGTGAATAGATCGAAAACTCATAGTCGAGTTCCACGAAATCTACTAAAAAGTATGGTAGAAAGCCCAAGTTATTTCAAGGCGAGGTTTTTCTGGCGCTAGGTGCACCACAGTTCTGAGGCTAGGTGCACCACAGGAAACAAGCACGTATCCTATCTATATGCCTAATGGAGATCGCCAGCTAAGCACCAATCAACTCGTGCGGGCACTAATTTCATTTTTGCTGATGAGCATTGTGGGCGGTGGATTACTCGCCGCCACGGCACTGCCGGTAGTAGCCACTTCCGGCACGGTCACCAATGCGGTAACTCGCATCTTTGACGAAGCCCCCACCGAACTGGACTTCACGCGCCCGTCAGAAAAGTCAGTAATTTTGGCCGCTGATGGCAGCACTTTAGCCCACTTCTACGCAGAGAACCGCATTATTGTGCCAGCTGACCAGATCTCCCAGTTCCTAAAAGATGCCGCCGTCGCTATTGAAGACCAACGCTTTTACCAGCACAACGGGATAGACCCGAAAGGTATCGCGGGCGCCGCATTCTCCAATCTAACTACCACCGGCGGGCTAGCTGGCGGCTCAACGATCACCCAGCAATACGTCAAAAACGCGATGATCGAAGAAGGGCGAATCTTAAATGACGACCGCATGGTTGCCCGCGCCACCGAACGCACCATTACGCGGAAACTGAACGAAGCACGCTACGCCATTGCTGTAGAAAACAAGATGTCAAAGGAAGATATCCTCACTGGCTATCTGAATCTGGCACAGTTTGGCCCTTCCCAGTGGGGAGTGGAATCGGCGTCACGCTACTTCTTTGGTGTGCCAGCCAGCAAAGTAACCTTGGAGCAAGCCGCCATGCTGGCGGGTATCACCCAGGCACCAGGGCGGTGGGATCCAGTCAATAACCCGGAGGAAGCTAAAAAGCGCCGGGACACTGTGCTGGCAAAAATGCACAGCTTGGGCATGATCACCGAGGAACAGATGACGGCGGCGATTGCCGTTCCGATTGCCGATATGCTCAATGTACATCCGGCACAAAATGGCTGCGAAGAAGCCGGAATCTCCGCATATTTCTGCGAATACGTGGTTAAAGAGGTGCTAAATTCTCCGCTGCTCGGCGACACCCGGGAAAAGCGGATCCAGGCGCTTTACCGCGGTGGGCTAACAATTAAAACCACGCTAGAACCCAAGCATCAGCAAGCTGCCTACGAGGCAGTCACTCGATCGGTGCCGGTTGGCGATGCTTCCAATACCAAAATGGCACTGAGCGCGGTAGAACCCGGAACTGGGAAAATTTTAGCGATGACGCAGAACACCAACTACGGCGCAGTATCAAAGGAAAATCCGGCCGCCACCCAAGTCAATTTGAACGTTGGCACTGATATGGGCGGCGGGCAAGGATTCCAGTCCGGTTCAACTTTCAAAGTCTTCACACTAGTGGAATGGCTGAAACAGGGAAAGAGCGAGTACGACACCGTAAATGGCTCCCAAGCCTCATTCCCCGCCCGGATGTGGAATATTAGCTGTGCCCCCGGCTTCGCTGATACTTTCCGCCCCACTGATCTGGCAGGAAAACCCGGTGGGCGCATGTCAGTAATAACTGCCACCGCCCAATCAATGAACCGCGCTTTCTCCCATATGGCCACCCAGCTGGACCTGTGCGATATTGTGCAGACCGCAACCGATATGGGGGTTCGCCGCGGCAGCTACCCCACAGCGGACGAAATTGCAGAGTTCAAAACCGCAGGTATGGACATCTCCGAGGGCAAACTGACCCACCTCAAGCCCAACCCCAGTATGGTGCTGGGCACCAACGAAATCACGCCACTATCTATGGCAGTTTCAATGGCCACACTGGCAGCAGAGGGCGAATACTGCGCCCCAATCAGCTTCACTGAAGTTATCGACGCCAACGGCAAAGTGATCGCAGCCCAAGAGCCCAAATGTAAGCGCGTACTAGACAAGAACATCGCACTGCGCACCACCAAAGTACTAACCCAGGTAATACGCCCCGGCGCAACTGGCGCAAATGCTCGGCTAGCTGGCGGGCGCCCCGTCGCCGGCAAAACTGGTACCACCAATAATGCGTGGCACGCCTGGTTCACGGGGTACACTCCCGAGCTTGCCACTGCAATTTGGATGGGACACCAAGAGGGCAACATCCCCATGCTTAACTTGACGGTAAACGGGCGTTACTACCGCACGGTCTACGGCGTCACCTTGGCTGCTCCTACTTTCAAGCAGTTTATGGACACCGTGCTTGCGGGACAACCCTTTACCCAATTTGCGCGACCCACCGGAGTATCGCTGCGGGAAGACGAAGATCTTGACGACGACGAAGCCGAGGACACCATAACTAGCGATGAAAACTCCACCAGCCCGGCAGAGAATGAAGCTAGCTCGGTTAGAGTGCCTAGCGTGCGGGGAATGACCCTAAATGAGGCAACGGCGCACTTAGTGCGAGCCGGATTTAACTACCAGGTACATACCGAAAAATCGTATATGCCTAAGGGGCAGGTAATTTCGCAGAATCCACAACGCGGGCAGATGTTACCGCCCGGCACCACGATTCACATCGTAATTTCCGATGGGCGCTAACCACCTCATGTGGCTGCGCAGAACATCCCTAGGGGCAGCGGGAATTGCGGCAGCAGTAGCTGGAAAGTCAGTCCAAAATGCGCATAGCTATGTGGTGCGCCGGCGCGAGCTGCAGTTGGCAGCGCCGTCATCCCCCAACGCATCTCAGTTGCGTATTCTGCATATTTCTGATCCGCACTTGACGGCGTGGCACCACCAACGTGGCAAGTTCTTATCTAGTTTGGCGGAGCTAGCCCCTGATCTGGTGGTGGTAACTGGAGACCTGCTAGCTACTGCTCCAGCGCTGCCGTTACTGCTGGACTCGATAACGGAATTGCTGGACCTGCCGGGAGCATTCGTATTCGGTTCCAATGACTACTACTCCGCTAAGCCAAAAGACCCTACTATTTATCTGCGGCGCAATACCAGCCATCGGGGAGAAAAGACCTCGGATTTACCAACCGAGGAATTGCGGCAACACCTGGTGGACAGCGGCTGGCTCGATTTGAATAACACGCGCGCCAGAGTCACTGCTGGAGGGTGGGAGATTGAACTCAGCGGAGTTAATGACCCCCATATGGCAGCGGACCATTACCCGGAACGCGCTCGTGCAACTGAGAAAGACGCCGCCTGCCATCCCGGCACTGTAGATTTGCGAATTGGGCTGTCCCATGCGCCCTACCAGCACGTATTGGATCAGATGCACGCTGATGGATGCGATTTAGTGTTCTGTGGGCACACCCACGGCGGGCAAGTGTGTTTGCCCGGGCAGCGGGCACTGGTAACTAATTGCGATTTGCCGCCGCGATATGCGTCCGGGATCTTCCCTTGGCCGCTAAATAGTGACTTGGGGAATCAGTACCCGCTACTCGGGGATGGGCGCGCACCGGCGTCGGAAATAACTGCGGAAGCCCGCCCCATGTGGGTGCAAGTTTCGGCGGGAATAGGAACTTCGCCTTTCACGCCATTCCGGGTTTTCTGCCCGCCAGAAGCGATAGTGCTAGACGTAGTTGCGGATCAGCTGGTGTGAGTTCCAGCGCAGGCGAACTGCAAATTTCCCAAACTTGGCACCGGCTGGGTATCATGAATCAGTTGGAACTGTTCTAGGCAGTTGTAACACCGGGGTGTGGCGCAGCTTGGTAGCGCGCTTCGTTCGGGACGAAGAGGCCGTGGGTTCAAATCCCGCCACCCCGACCGATGAGCAGATCGCAACGCAGTTATGATCTGCGAAGAGTAGGGGTCGCAGCTGCCCCGCAGCGAACACCCCGACCGATGAGCAGATTATGCGCGTAGGATAGTGCCGTCTTAGAGAGGCGGCTACAGTGCAAATAGATCACGCAATTTGGTGGCAAATCTATCCCCTCGGCGCGCTGGGCGCACCTATTCGCAACTGGGAAAATACCCCAGGTGTTGCTGCCCCTCGCCTGCGCAAAATAGCCCCCTGGTTGGATTACGCCGTCAACCTAGGCTGTAATGGCATTTTGCTGGCGCCAATTTTTCAGTCCAGCACCCACGGCTATGACACTACCGATTACTTCCAAATCGATCCGCGACTAGGCAATAATTCCGATTTCGACTGGCTTATTAACCAGGCGACGGCACGCGGGCTGGCAGTGATTCTGGACGGAGTGTTTAATCATGTAGGGGTGCAGCATCCGCTAGCACAGGCCGCGCAGGCTGGTGAATCTGATCTGGTGCTGATGGGCGCGGACGGCTGGCCACAGCACTGGGAAGGGAATCTTGATCTCGCCGAGCTGGACCACCAAAACCCAGCGGTTGCCGATTTAGTAGTGGAAGTGATGGAGTACTGGCTGGCCCGCGGCATCGCTGGATGGCGCCTGGACGTGGCATATGCTGTGCCGGTCGAGTTCTGGGCCCAGGTAATCGACCGGGTGCGAGAGAACTACCCGCACGCCGTCTTCCTCGGGGAAATGATCCACGGTGACTACCCGGATTTGATTGAACGCGGGCATCTGGACACCGTGACCCAATATGAGCTGTGGAAAGCAATCTGGAGCTCGATTAAGGATCGCAATTTCTACGAGCTAGACCACGCCCTGCGCCGGCATCAAGAATTTTCTGACCGCGGGTTAATGCAGATTTTTGTGGGAAACCACGACGTCTCCCGAATTGCTTCTACTTTGGGCGACGCCGGGGCGGCACTCGCGGCCACTATCCTGTTTACTCTGCCCGGGCTGCCCAGCGTATATCAGGGCGATGAGCAGGCATTTCGCGGCGAAAAAGGTAGTGAGGAATGGGCTGATGATGCCTTGCGCACCCCGCTTCCAGACACCCCGGAAGAACTATCTGACCTCGGGTGGTGGATGTTCCAGACCTATCAGAAACTTATTGGGGCACGGCGGCGTCATCCTTGGTTAACGCGCGCCACCGTAACGGTAACTGCAGTAGCAAACGAAGAATTACAGTACCTAGTTACTGGGCAAGACGGCGAAGAATTGCAGGTGAGCATAAGTATCTCCGCTGGCTACAGCGCCACTTTGACTTTTGCCGACGAAGAACTAGCTATTCAGTTTTAGCAGCGCGGCGTTTCGCCCAGCGCTCGGAGAGCAGAATCAATGCCACGATAGCGGCACCTAAAACTGCCCAGCCCAGCATCGCGGGCCAGTCGGCAGCAGGAGCAAGCAGAGCGGCGTCTGCAGTTTGCCACGGCCACAGCGCTCGCAAGGATCCCGCCATCAAACCAGCCATAGTCAGCAAAGTGGCAGTGCGCCGATTATTGAGCAACCAGTGCAGCATATTGATAAATAGCGTGATACCCGTTATGCCACCCAGCAAGAACACCAACAGCACTGGGATATCTCGATCAGCAACCGCATCCATCACACTCTTATATAGCCCGACGGCGAGCAAGAAATACGAACCAGAGACTCCGGGCAATACCAGTGCACAAACTGCAATTGCGGCGGCAAAGAAGATCACCAGATAGGAGGGGTTAGTTTGTGTCACCGCAGTATAGCCAGTGCCCACGAAAGTCAGAACCGCAGCTGCCAGCCCCAGCAGCCCTAACCAGGGGCGCGTGCGCAGTTCGGCGCGGTCAATCATACTCAGCGGCACATAGATGGAGACCACCACCATGCCGAAGAATAGTGCCCGGGAAATATGCGGATAGGTACCCACAAATTCAGACAGCACCGCCGCCATCGAAAATACACAGGCTGCCATGCCCAGCAGCAGGGGAATGATTAGCCACCAATCAATTCTGCGCACTCGGGAGCGCAGCGAGGCACGATCCGTGAACACAGCTTTTATCAGCCCTAGAATTTCCATTCCAGCAGCTAATACCCGTTCGTAGACGCCGACTAGCAGCGCAATCGTGCCACCAGAAACTCCGGGCACGAGCTCAGCCATTCCGATTAGCGCGCCGCGAATGGCGTTTACTACTACTTGCAGTAGGCGAGAGGTTTGATGCATACCGTTATTTTAACTTGGAAAACTACCTGGGGCGGAGCACCTTGCAGTGCCCCGCCCCAGATCCTTTCTAATTAACGCTAAGCAGCGAGTTCAATTACTTCTGCTTGCGCTCCTGGATACGTGCCCAGGTTTGGCCCGAGCTCAGCGCAGCGGCGTCGGACGGATCCCGGCGGGACATAGCCTTCTCGAAGTCTCGAGTGCCGACGAATACTTCGTTGGTGTACGGGTTGACCTTGAGCTTGCGCGAACGGTAGATGACGTATGCCAGACCCAAGATGTTGGCCACCAGTGCCACTGCCGAAACTGCCAGGTTGACGTTCGGGTTGTTCACCGAATCCACGGAGAATACCGAGTAGTCCTGGAACATCGGCACCGTCTGAGCGAACATGCACCACATCGCCAAGGTGAAGGCGCGGTTCATGATCCAGCCGCCCTTGTTCCACAGCATGGCAGCAACTGTTGGAGCCAACAGCAGCGCCAAGCCACAGTACCAAGCGTGCGTCGGCAAGCAGTTGTAGGTGTAGGCGAAGTTCCACAGGTCATAGGAAATGATGAATACCCAGGTCATATCCGGCCAGAGCATGTCCTTGCCGCCCTTACCAACGTAAATGCCGAACCAGCCAGTCATGATGAAGATGTTCAACAGACCAGCGGTGCCATTTAGTACGTTGTGCCAGCCGCCGTAGAGGGTAATACCTTCTACCGAAACCCAGGTGCTGTTCCAAGCGCGGATCGCGGATTCAAAGTCGGAAACCACGGCGATCAGAATGTTGATTGCCACGATTACAAATGGGAATACCTTGAACCAGTCGGCTTTGCCGAGCTTGCCCCACCGGTACTTGAGCATGACGAAGCCGATGCATCCAGCGGTGGCCGCGTAGAGCTTGGCGTAGTGGAACCAGCTGCCCATGTGCTTGATAGTGGGGTTGTTCAGCGCCCAATCCAGGCCCATCGCAGCTCCGACGTTGATGACAATAAAGTAAAGGCTAAGGATTGCGGGAATAACCATGAACATGGCGACCCCACCAAATTTAGTGCGACGAGCGAACTCATTAGCTAGGAGCAAGCTGACAAAAACCAGCACCCATCCCAGCCACTGGTATGCAGCGGTGTCTCCATAGACCTCAAACAACATTGTTTGTGACCTTTCTAGTCGAAAATTTTCGGTTAGAGAGTCAGTCGGCTTCCGGCAAAAACTCTTCTAGATGAAGAGTCTGTGCCGCTATTCGCACCACTTCTTCGTGGGAAATTTCCGGATTAGTTTTTATTAGCGAAACCATGCCGCTGATCAATACGTAGAAAGTGTTTTCTACGTGGTCGATCTTGACCTCATGGTGTGCTGCAAAATCCTGCACCGTAGTTTGAGCAATATATTCCGAGATTTGCCGCGACATCCGTTCCATGAACAGCACACAGAGTGATGAATTTGGCCCCGTCAGGAGTCCCGTACTGAACTTTGCGTCCTCTGCAATGAGTCGACGCATGAGCCGTGCGGCACTCTCTAGCGAACCGGCAACATCGCCGCGTTTGCGCTGTTCGTTCCACTTCTGCAGTTCTGCGATGAAGTCATCGATGACGTCCTCTAAGACTGCCCCTAGCACTTCGTCTAAGTTCTTGAAGTAGTGATAGAACAGTGATCGGCTTACTCCTGCTTGCTTGGTAATAGCAGAAACAGAAGTGCGTGCAGATCCGGAATCATTGATCTGCTCACGAGCTACTCGCACAATCTCTGCGCGGGTAGTTTCCCCTCGCTTGCGAAGCACTGACCTCCCCTCCATGAGAAAACGATACCTACATTATTGACAGATCGTCAATATTGCAGCACAGAGGGCAGTATAGAGAAAAATTTCAGCCAAAAACGGAGTTAATTCTGAGTTCTTTCCCCGCGAATCTCACGGATGGCATAGGGCAGAATTGGCAACAACACACTGAGGGCATTCTGCACTGCGCGCACGGGACCAGCCGCATTAACTACGAGCGTCCGCTCTTTGCCATTCACCATTACGCCAGCTCGACCACGGGAAAACATAGCATGGCTTACCCCGCTGTTCAGGTCACTAATCCGAATGGCATCTGCAATACCGGGGATATCAAAGCGGAGCAGCGGATCCATGGCGCGGGCGGTGTAGTCCGATGGACCGATCCCCGTACCTCCAATAGTAAAGACGAGGTCAATATCGTCATACGACATATTCTGCACAGCTTCAGAAATATCGCGCACATCGTCCGGCACAATCTTGGTGGCCACCACTTCCACTCCGCCGTCTTCCAAAAGTTCTACCGCAACAGGACCGGCTAGGTCTTCGGCTCGCCCAGCTGCAGCTGCGTCGGAAATGGTTATGACTGAGGCTCTAAGCTTTTTATCCATACCGAAATCATACCCATCTGGTAGCAAACACATTCCTAGTGCCCACAATCCAGGTCAGGGGAATTTCACGCATAGGATAATTGCAACTATCCAGTTAGCGGGCACGTTAGCTTGGAAGTGCGGCTGTGGTCGATCGTCAATGATTGGTGGCAGCACCACAGCACTGAGAAGTAGCGAAGTAGATAAGAAAAGAATGAGCTCGGCGCTACCGCTAGAGCAAAGACAGATTAGAGAGAAATAACATGGGCAACATTATCGGAACTATCATCTTTGGCGCAGTAATCGGCGTGCTCGCTCGCCTCTTCAAGAAAGACTCCAATATCTCCATGCTCTGGACCGTAATTTTGGGTACCGCTGGCGTGCTAGTTGGCAACGGCATTCTCGCGCTATTCAACTACGGCGATGCCACCGGTAACACTGGCGGTATTGACTGGATGCGTTGGATCATTTGCACCATCCTCGCCATGGTATTCATTGGCATTTACATGGGTGTCACTGGCCGCAAGGAAATCAATAAGTAGTAATTAGACTTAGACGACGACTGGGGGCGAGCTTTGAGCTCGCCCCCAGTTTTATGCCGTACACACAGATATAAGCGCAAACATATAAGCGCAAACAAAGGGAGGCAGGTAGCCACACGCATTTGACTACCTGCCTCCAGGCAGACACCTAAGCATTCACTGAAGGAACTGCACAACTTTTCCTTCAAAAGTGGTGTCACGATATTTAGTTCTCGCAAATCATGCCAACCGAAAGGGGAGTAGCTCTGATTGCGTTAGCTCTATCCTGACAAACGATCCTTGAATATCCATTAATCCAATCTGGGAATTACCTGGGAAAATTAACTTTTTTATGCCTTCACCAGGGACTTACGTCACAAACCCATGTAATAGTTAAAGAAATTTCCATTTTTTGTACAAGTAACTCACAGTTTTGAGATCTAGTGAGAATTACCTCAGGCAAACCATAGAATTGCCGTATGTCGAATTCTTTCCCGGAAGCCGGCGACGCAAAGATGCAGCCTGGCGAAGTAACTAAACCGCGCACTACCCGCCGTAAAAAGCCCACCGTCTCCTTGGGAGCTAAGAAAACCAGCTCAATGGGCAAGAAAGAAATAATCGGTCTTGTCCTAGGCATCGCCCTATTCTTGATGCCGTTCTTTGTGGACATCCCCAACCTAGACACCCCTGGGGAGCGGATGCTCGCTATTTTCTTGCTGGCTATCGTATTCTGGATTACCGAACCAGTGCCGCTTACTGCCACCGCGGTACTAGTTATCCTGCTAGAAGTACTGCTGATATCTTCCGGGGCAATTTTCGACCCCACTGGCGGCGATCCTGCACTGGCAGAACACGTAATCCCGTATAGCCAGTACTTTGCTGCACTCGCCAACCCGGTGATTATTCTGTTCCTCGGCGGCTTTATGATCGCCCACGGCGCCGAAAAGTACGGCTTGGACAAAAATATCGCCGCCGTTATGCTACGGCCGTTCTCCGAAAGTGCCCGGATGACCACGCTGGGCTTAATGGTGATTACCGCGGTGCTGTCCATGTTTATGTCCAACACTGCAACCACCGCCACCATGTTCGCCGTCGTCACCCCTATTCTGCGGTCGCTCCCCGGTGGTAAGGCACGAGCTGGCGTCGCGCTATCCATCCCGGTAGCCGCAAATATCGGTGGCATCGGCACCCCGGTGGGCACGCCACCAAACGCCATCGCATTGGGCGCCCTCGCCGAACGCGGTATCACCATTTCCTTCGTGGAATGGATGGTTATGGCAGTGCCTTACATGCTGATCATCTTGGCATTTTCCTGGGTATTTATCTCACTAGTATTCCTACCGCGGGAAGCCCGCATCAAGGTAGAGATGGACTCCAACTGGGATCGCAGCCGGCAGGCCAAAATTTTCTACGCCATCACCGTGATAACCATTTTGTTGTGGATGTCAGAACCGCTACACGGTATCTCTTCCAATATCATCGGTTTCTTCCCGGTAGCTTCGCTGCTGTGCTTGAAGGTAATGGGCGGCGCCGATATTAAAGCGCTAGATTGGCCGGTGTTGTGGCTAGTATCTGGCGGTATTGCCCTGGGGACCGGCGTTGGTGCCACTGGGCTGGATGCCTGGCTAGTGGGCTCGGTACCGTGGGATTCCCTCTCCGGAGTTGCCATCCTCGGCATCTTGGCGTTGATCGGTTTCGGCATGGCAAATGTAATTTCACACTCTGCTGCCGCGAACCTGCTGGTGCCACTGGCAGTATCCCTAGCGGTTTCACTGTCTGGAGTAGATACCGCCACCGTAGCTGCCGTGGTCGCAATTGCCTGTTCACTGGGTATGTCCCTGCCAATCTCTACCCCACCGAACGCCATCGCTTACTCCACTGGGGAGATCAAGGTTTCGCATATGGCACTGGTTGGAGTTGTGGTGGGCACTTTGGCAACCACCCTGCTGATTTTCGCGCTGCCGCCACTGTGGCAGCTACTAGGAATCATAGGGTGACGCCGCTATGCGCACCTCAGCGATAGCCGTAAATATCGGCACCGACCCGCACAGCGCCAAAGCCCATCGGGTGATGGTGGCTGGGCTAGCGGAGGATTGCGAGGTGCGCTCAGCTGCGTCTTTCGCAGAACTAGATGAAGTTGTGGGGAACCAACCCCTCGGGCTGATCACAATTTTTTCTGAACCAGCAGGCATCGGAACAGATCACCCGTTAAACGACTTCTTAGCGGATAAGCGCTACCAGTTCACCCGGATTGTGCTACTCGCTGCGGATCAAGAACTCACTGGGCTAGATCAACTAGCAAATAGTGGGCGGCTCGATACCTTGTGTTTTGTTCCTGGAATGCACGAGACTACTTTCTTGCAGGCGATGCGCGACCAGCTCAACCGGTTCAAATTACTTACCGGAGACACCACCGCCCAACTAGCGGAGAAATTTGCGCTCAACCTGGATTTAACGGATTCGCAGATCGTAGAACAGATCGTGCGCTCAGCAGACCAATACTTGGGCTACCAACCGCGGGTAAAACATCCACCCGGCGTCTGCCTCACGATAGAAGGGCAGCGGGTAGAAGAAATCTGTTTGGCACTGTCTGGGCAGGTGATGCTGGAGCGGGCATCTGACGCCGGCGATATCACTATGCATCACGCCTCCACTGGGCGCATTATCGGGTTGCTGGCGCTTACCTCCGGGCGACGCGCTTTCTTCACTGCCCGCACTACCACCGACGTCGTAGTGGTACAGCTGACCTTCGAAGAGCTGAACTATATTCTGGAACGCGATCAACGGGTGGCTACGCTGCTGGCTTCCCTATTTGTGCGGTCTTTTGATCGCCGGCTGCGGCGCGCCGAAGATATCCAGAAAGAGCAGTTTGAGCTAGCGGCTGAGCTGGAACAGGAACGGCGCAATCTGCGCGAAGCGCTCTCTAACTTGCAGGCAGCCCGGCAAGAACTGATGAGCCAAGCGCGGTTTGCGTCGCTAGGTGAACTAGCAGCTGGGGTGGCACATGAACTCAATAACCCGATGGCGGCAATTCAGCGCACTGCTGAGTATCTGCAAGAAGATATTGAAAACCTGATTAAGACTTCACGTGACCAGAAATGGGCACGCCGTACCCATGTGGCCCTCAACTCGGCGGCAAATACTCCGGCGGTCACCACCAAACAGGCACGGCAAATTCGCAAAGAGCTAGAGCAAGTAACTAACGATCGCAACCTGGCACAGCGGCTAGTGCTGGCGGGAATACACAACCCAGAATTTGCGGCGGAAATAGCGAAATCTAGCCATATTACCTTTGAGACGATCGAAAATGCTGGTGCCATTGGCACTGGGCTGCGCAATCTGCGCACGGCGTCCACCCGGATAACCGAACTGGTGACTTCGCTGCGCTCATATGCCCGCCCCGACGGCGACCCGATCACAGATGTGGATATTCACCAGGGCTTAGAGGACACCATCCGGTTGGTATCACACAAACTGCGCGGAATTGAAATGCACCGCAACTACCGTGAGCTGCCGATGATTACTTGCAACCCTGGGCAGCTGGCACAAGTGTGGACCAACCTAATCACCAATGCGGCGGAAGCAATGGCGGGAGCCGCACCCGATGGTGCCACGGAAATCGGAAATATCCAGATCACCACAGCAAACCCAAAACCCGGTTGGGTGCGGGTAAAAATCACTGATAACGGTCCCGGAATGGATCCCAACACCATCGAGCACCTTTTTGAACCCCGCTTCACCACCAAGAATGGTCAAGTGCGATTCGGGATGGGGATCGGCCTGGGGGTGTGCCGATCCATCGTACAAAAGCACCACGGAATACTAGAATTAGAGTCCTCACCCGAGGGCACCACCGCAATCGTAACTTTGCCCGTGGACGGTCCGCGGCACGGCAAGGAGGAAGAATAATGAAACTAACGATTCTGATCCTGGAAGATGAACCCGAAGTTCGCGTCGCGTTGGAGCGTGACCTGATGGAGTTCGCCGACACCGTGCGAATTGAACCAGCACAGGATGTAGCAGACGCCTGGGAAGTTATTGACGATATTGCTGCCGACGGCGATGTGCTGGCGCTGGCACTGTGTGACCACCGGCTCCCCGGCACCACTGGCGTAGATTTCCTGGTGGAAATGATGGATGACGAACGCACTGCGTCCACCCGGAAAGTCCTGGTCACTGGGCAAGCTGACCTGAAAGATACCGTGCGAGCAGTCAATAAGGCACAACTCGATCACTACATTGCCAAACCATGGGACGCTGATGAATTGCGCAATACGGTACGCGAATGCTTAACCGACTATGTAGAGCAGATCGGGGTTAATCCACTGCCATTTATGCCGGCATTAGAAGCCGACCGTGCCATGGATCTGATGCGCAATCGCTCCGTAGGCGACTGGTGATTGCGGTAGCTGATTGGCTACCAGCGCAACTAGCAGCCGCTAAAAGTATTTGTGGGTTACCCGCCACAAGATTTCAACGCAAACTGCTGCGCCCGCACCCAGGGCTAGTGCTACCGCCATCATCGGTAGATTAGTGGCGTCTAAATAGAACAGTTGCTGGGTTAACGGCAAGGTGAAAATCAAGCCATAGCCGACCACCGGAAGCACGATCAATAGCAGCTTCCACCAGTTCCACGGGCGGGCCACACAGGCGAGCACCCATGTGGACCCCATAATCAAAGTGGCGAGCGCAGCCGTAGATTCTTGGGTGTGCTCCAGCGGAATATCAGTACCGCCCGCAGCCACCAAATAGGACGTGAACGCAAAAATCCCCACCACCAGGCCAGAGGGGAAAGCAAAACGCATCACCCGGCGCACAAATCCTCCCCGCGCGCGATCATTATTGGGCGGCAACGCCAGCACAAAGGCGGGAATCCCAATCGTGAACCAGCCCGTTATAGTCACATGAATTGGCACAAAAGGGAACGGCACTGCGGCGAGGATAACCAAGATAGCGAGTATTGCCGAGTAGATAGTTTTCGTCAGGAACAATTTGGCAACGCGCTCGATATTTCCGATAACGCGCCGGCCCTCACCTACTACTACCGGCAAAGTGGCGAACTGGTTATTGAGCAGCACGATATTAGCTACTGCACGAGTGGCAGGCGCTCCCGATCCCATTGCCACCCCAATATCGGCGTCTTTTAGTGCCAAAACGTCATTCACGCCATCGCCAGTCATCGCCACAGTGTGCCCCGCAGCTTGGAGGGCGTGCACCATTTCGCGTTTCTGTTCTGGGCGCACTCGCCCAAAGACGTCGTACTCCGTGACCGCTGCCGACATATCAGTTATTTCGCGGGCATCTAGCGGGGCGCTGTCCGACATGCCGAGGTTGCGAGTAACTGCGGCTACCGAAGTGGCATTATCGCCCGAGATCACTTTTACACGTACTTCTTGTTTGCCGAAGTAGCTGAGAGTTTCGCCAGCGTCCGGGCGGATTTTTTGTTCCAATACGATCAAGCAGATTGGGGTTATCTCGCCATCCGCTGCACCCGTTGTGCCCGCTGCGTTTTCTTTGCCCAACAGCAATACCCGCAAACCCTGCGAACTGATCTCCTCTGCTTGTGCCCCAGTTTCGGTGTTCCCAGCCAGTACATCCGGAGCCCCCAAGCGGAAAGTGCCCGCGCCAGCAAAAGTTACCGCGCTCCACTTGCGTTCTGAATCAAAGGGCTGACGGTCGGTTACTTCCCACGGCGCTGTTTCCAGCGGCACCGCAGCCAAAATAGCTGCTGCCGTGTCATTAGGATCCGGATCGCTTGCCATTACTTGCGCCAATACGGAACGGGCCGAGTCGGCGTCGGTATCTGCACACGGAATCAGCTCCGCAAATTCCAGCGTGTTTTCGGTTAACGTACCGGTTTTATCGGCGCAGACGACGTCCACCCGCGCCAAGCCTTCAATAGCGGGGAGCTCTTGGACCAGGCAAGATTGCCGCCCTAGCCTAATAACTCCCAGGGCAAATGCGGTAGAAGTAATCAGCACCAGCCCTTCGGGAACCATCGGCACCAAAGCACCCGTAATCTGCAAAATTACGGCGCGCCAGTCCCGCACCCCGGCATTTACCTGCGAAAAGATCGTCAGCAGCCCCACTGGGATGAGCACCCAGGTGATGTATTTCAGAATCTGGTTAATACCCTGTTGCAGCTGGGACTTAGTGAGCGTGAATTTTGAGGCTTCAGCGGCGAGCTGGGCGGCATAGGATTCAGCCCCTACTTTTGTCACTTGGTAGACGCCGGTACCGGAAGTCACGAAAGAACCGGAGAGCACTTCGGCGCCGGCAGATTTTACGATGGCATCCGATTCGCCGGTGAGGAGCGATTCGTCCACCCGCAGCTGCTCGGCAGCTACCACCGTGCCATCAACTACTATCTGGGTACCGGATTTGAGCTGGATGTAGTCATCCAACACCAGCTCTTCTTGGGTTAGCTCTACCAGTTCGCCGTCACGCCACACCCGCTGTTTTTCTTGGTTGAGCAGCGTAAGAGATTCCAGCGTGCGTTTCGCGCGGATCTCTTGGACCATGCCGATTCCGGAATTGACCACGATCAGCAGACCAAATGCAGAGTTTATCCACGAACCAGTGGAAATTACCATCACGAACAGTACAAATAGAATTGCGTTAATGCGGGTAAACACATTGGAACGCACAATATCGCGGTAAGTTTTGCCGGTGCGAGGCGGCAAGGTATTGCATAGCCCGTCGTCAATCCGCGCAGCTACCTCCGCAGCAGATAACCCAACTAACTCGGTACTGGCAGCGGCAACGGTTGGCGGTTCAGGCGACATTTAATGCTTCTTATATAGAGATTTCTGCTGATATTTCGGTTCCGAAGTGACTCGGATCCCCAAGTTTTGGAAAATGCCTTCATCAACATTCCCCAATATGGTGGTGGTATGCACATCGCAGCCCTGCAGATTCTTCAACTGCGCTAAGGCAAGGCGAGACTGTGGTGAAGTACTGGCCGAAACTGAGAGCGCAATCAGCACTTCATCGGTGTGCAGGCGCGGATTGCGGGAGCCAAGATGCTCCACTTTTAACGTTTGAATTGGTTCGATCGAAGCCGGCGAAAGCAGATGCAGATCGTCATCCAACCCCGCAAGATGCTTGAGCGCATTTAGTAGCATGGCAGCCGAACAGCCCAGCAGCGCAGAGGTCTTTCCGGTAATTATCGTGCCATCTGCCAACTCAATTGCCGACGCCGGTTCCCCGGTGCGGGCGGCCACGTCCAGGGCGGGCTGCACTACCCGGCGCTCCTCAATCGAAGTATTGGCTTTCGACATCACGATCCCGATGCGCGAAGAAATAGTGTCATCCAGACCTTGCGCCTTTTCCTCCACTAGCGCCTTGTAGTAGCGGCGAATAATTTCCTGTTTCGCAGCTTCCCGGCAGACGGCGTCATCCACAATCCCATAACCAGCCATATTTACGCCCATATCAGTAGGAGAAGCATAGGGCGAGGTACCCGAAATTTTTTCCAACAAGGCTTTCAGCAGTGGGAACACTTCGACGTCGCGGTTATAGGAGGTCACCTGTTTGCCATATGCTGCCAGGTGGAAGGGGTCGATGACGTTGATATCGTCTAGGTCAGCAGTAGCAGCCTCATAGGCCAGATTGACCGGGTGTTCTAGCGGCAGATTCCAAATCGGGAATGTCTCAAACTTGGCATACCCAGAATTAATTCCCCGGCGATAGTCGTGGTAGATCTGCGAAAGGCAGGTGGCTAATTTTCCAGAACCTGGGCCGGGCGCCGTCACCACAATTAGATCCCGCGAAGTTGCTACGTAGTCGTTACGGCCCAGGCCGTCGTCGGAAACTATTTTCTTAATATCAGTGGGATACCCCGGAATGATGCGGTGATGGGCCACGCGGATTCCCAGCCGCACCAGCCGCTCCCGAAACGCAATCGCATTAGTGTCTGACTCTTCTAGCTGCGTCATCACAATGTTCTCGATTAAGAAGCCACGCTCGCGGAAAACGTCAATCATCCGCAGCGCGTCGTCTTCATAAGTGATGCGCAGATCAGCGCGGATCTTTTGCCGCTCGATGTCCTTGGCGTTTAGGCACATCACGATCTCCAGCTCATCACGGAGCTGTTCCAGCATCACGATTTTATTATCGGGCGTGAACCCAGGCAGAATGCGGGAAGCGTGCAGATCGTCGAAAAGTTTGCCGCCCATCTCCAGATACAGTTTGCCGCCGATCTGTTGGCGACGTTCTTGAATGTGGCTGGACTGTAGGCGAATGTATTTTTCCCGATCAAATCCCAGCGAACGCGGCATATTAGATCCTTTTCGTTCCGGCGCCCAGCAAATTACTAAGACACTTCTGCGCCGGGATTGCTAGCAGGTAGCAGTAAACCTCTGCTCAGAGGTAACGCGCATTCCCGGCAGTGCCCCTCGTCCAATCTTAAGCATGGCAACCGGGCAGCGCACTAAAGGCACACATTGTGTGAGTAACAGTGGCATATTCAGCAAAGGATTGCGCGCATATCAGCAAATACAGCTAGCTGTACTAGCCGAGTTGTAGCTGTACTAGCCAGATTAGTTGCCAAATAACTCGTAGGCGATAAGGCAATTTAATGGCGGTGGAGGTGGGATTTGAACCCACGGTGGCTTGCACCACACAGCATTTCGAGTGCTGCACCTTCGGCCGCTCGGACACTCCACCTGGCTGGGCGCGATTGCGCTAGCTAGCCGATGATATCGCGAGCACGCCGGGTGCGGCAAAACCATACTGGAACTGCAAAGCAATTCACATTGCCTAGTTAGCCTATAGCTAAGTAATCCTGAGCAATTACTGGCTACCAGACCCATCAGGCCCACCAAGCCCACCAGACTCACCAGGCCACACTACTTAGCCGCGCAACTCGGTAAACCAGTTCTGGAGTTGCGCAGAAACTTCGCGAGCGCACACTCCGCCAATAACTTCCACTTGATGGTTGAGCCGCGAATCGCGCAATACGTCCCGCACGGAACCAGCTGCCCCAGTTTTGGGTTCCCAGGCGCCAAATACCACCCGGGAGATACGCGCGTTCACTATCGCACCAGCGCACATAGTACAGGGTTCCAAAGTGACTACTAACGTGCAGCCACTCAGATTCCAGCTGCCGCGCGCCGTGCCCGCCGCGCGTAACGCATTTATTTCAGCGTGCCCGGTAGGGTCTTGCGCAGTTTCCCGGGTGTTGTATCCCCGGCCGATAATTTTCCCCGCCGGATCCAGCACCAAGGCTCCCACCGGGATTTCGGCGTCAGCAGTATCCGCCAGAGCCAGAGCCTGGCGCATGAGCAGCTCAAAATCGCGCATATCCACCCTGCTATCTTCGCGCATCTTCACACACTATGGCAGCTTTTGCCGCGAGCACTGTGGGTTCGCGGTAAATTGAAGCTATGAAACTTGAGGTTATCGAACACCCATTGGTGGCACACAAGCTAACGGTATTGCGTGACAAAAATACGCCATCGCCAATTTTCCGCCAGCTCGTTGAAGAGCTAATTATGCTGCTCTCGTATGAATCCACCCGCGAAATAGCAGTCACTTCCAAACACATTGAAACGCCAATCACTGGCATGACTGGCACGGTACTGGCGAAGCCGAAGCCGCTAGTGGTGCCGATTTTGCGTGCCGGGCTCGGCATGTTGGAAGGCATGACGAAACTTATCCCCACTGCGGAAGTTGGTTTCTTGGGTCTGCGCCGGGACGAAGAGACGTTGGAAGCGATCACTTACGCCACTCGGTTGCCCGATGATTTGACTGACCGGCAGTGCTTTGTGTTGGATCCAATGCTCGCCACCGGGCACACTCTGATTGCGTCAATCGACTATCTGCTGGAACGCGGCGCTCGCGACGTCACTGCCATCTGTATTTTGGCGGCCCCAGAAGGTTTGAAAGCGCTGGAGGAACACTTGGGCGATCGCGCTCAGGTGCGAGTAATCGTGGCCGCAGTGGATGAAACGCTAAATGAAAATAGCTACATTGTGCCCGGGCTAGGCGACGCCGGCGACCGGCTCTACGGCATAGTAGATTGAGGCGAGTGAGTTTGCAGAACGAAATATCTGCGCCTGTCCCGGACTACCTCGGGCCCACTTGGCAGGCGCGCACTATTTTTCTTACCCAGGATGACGGCGCGGCGCCGGCCGGCAAACCCGACGTCGCTGTGCTGGTGGCGGAGCAGGACGCACCAAATCTCATCCAAGAAACTGGGCTAGCCGCACTGTGGCTCCCCGGCTACCTGGACTCATTCATGCATGTAGAGCAAGCACAGGCGTGGCGCGCGGCGGGAATAGCGTTAGTTGGGCTAGATTTTCGGCGCGAAGGTCGGGCTGTGCGCGATCCGAAGCACCAGGGATATATCCGCGATCTATTGGTGCGGGAAGAAGAAATCGCCGCCGCGCTGGAGCTCTTGCGCAGCTGGGGTGCGGAGCGGATCGTGCTGATCGGCCACTCTATGGGCGGTTTGCAGGCGGCGCTGTGGGCAGATCGGCACCCGGGAACTGTGGCGGCAGTTATTCTGAATTCGCCGTGGCTGGAGCAGTTCGGCCCAGAGTTCTTACGCACCCACGCCACCCGGATTATCCGCCAAATTGCCAAAGTCGCTCCGGGAATGCCGATTGCTTCTACTAATCCCACCTACTTGCGCAGTTTGCACGTGGACTACGGCGGCGAATTTGAGTTTGACCAAAACCATAAGCTCACCCGGCCTACCCGAATTTTTGCTGGGCTATTTGCGGCTGGGCGCGAAGCACACGCCAAGGTAGCTGCCGGGTTACATATCCAAGAGCCAGTGTTGGTGGCGCACTCCGATAAATCCGGTAATGCCTTCCGTCCCAGCCCGGAGGACCTTGCCCACACTGACGCCGTCACTGATGTGGCAGATATTATGCGGCTCGGTCCAACTCTGGGAGCAGACGTAACCATGTTGGAAGTGCCGGGCGGCCGCCATGACCTGGCACTGTCCCGCCAGCCAGCACGTGATTTCTACACGAAATGCACGGTGGCTTGGGTGCGCGAGCTACTCGGCATCTAAACTATTGAGCACATACCAGCACTCAAGAACTTCGTAACGAAAGCGAATATATGGCGAAGAAAAGTAGACGCAATAAAGCAGATAAGCCCAAGCGCAGAAGAGTCCAGTTCGTTGACCGCCCGTTTGCCGATCTGCCGTGGGAAGCAAATCTGGTAGCAATGCGGGAGATTATTCCGTCTGCCACTTTGCCGCTGCGCACCACCGCCGAATACGGCGCAGTAGAATTCACGCTCGCCACGCTGCTGCCCAATATGGCAGCTGCGATGCGCCGCAGTGACGATGCCCTGTTCGTAGGGGCGCAGACCGTGATGTCCTCGGGCGATGAGTCGCGGGATTTGGCGGACCGGATTTTGCAGGCACTAGAGCTAGAGACCGGCCAGACGCTGTCCCAAGCAGACCTGCCGGAGCCGGGCCCGCGGCTGCAAGATATTTTGGATCTGGAATTTGAAACGGCAATGCAATTGCATGCGGACTTTGAATACTGGTTCACTCCGGCAGAAGCTGCAGATCCTAATGTGCGAGAAATGGTGGAGCAGTCCCGCCAACAAATCATTCCCACTATAGAAGTTGCGGGAATCCCGGGAGCGTACTGGTGCCGGATACAGCGCGAATTCTTGCGGTGGGTGCGCCCGGAAGGGGAAGACGCAGTATTGGACGCTTTGGCTCGCCTCCAGGCCCGGCGCGAACTCAACTTTGACGAGGCTCGGTTCGTGGGGGCATTCCGCGCTCGCGGTCTACTTATTCCAGTATTTGAGTTGCAGCCCGGCACTGAGGTAGACGAGTTGGAGAAACCGTTAAGCGAATTTGAGCCGATTTTCGCGGCTGAGATTGCGAATACTGAGCCACTTACTGCAGAAGAACGGCGCGCCCGCTCGGGAATCATCTCGCGGCAGGTGACGCTGCGCTAGTTGCGTTGGCTGGCTCTGTCGTAGACACCAGTGCCGGAAATGCGTAAAAAGTTAAATACGCCAAAATATGGCAGATTTTGTTATCAGCTGGGGAAATCTTTACCAAAAATAGATATGATTGCCGGGTGAGCACAAACACTGCCCGAGTTGCTGCTGTCATTCCAGCAAAAGACGAAGCGGAACGCATTGCCGCTACCGTGCGCGCTGCGCGCGCTATCCCGCGGGTAGATCTAGTAGTGGTAGTAGATGACGGCTCCACCGATGACACCCAAGACATCGCTCGCGCCGCCGGCGCTACCGTAGTGCGGCACTCCATTAACCGCGGCAAAGCCTCCGCGATGGAGACGGGTAGCTCAGTGGTGGCGATGCGCGACGCCGATGGAGCAGCACCACGCCACGTCCTATTTTTAGACGCCGACTTGGGCGACTCAGCAATTGCATGCGCCCCGTTGGTACGACCAGTAGTGGCGGGCGAAGTGGACTGTGCCATCGCCTACTTACCGCCCCAAAAGGGAGCGGGCGGATTTGGATTTGTAACTGGAGCAGCTCGCAAGTGGATCGAACGGCTTACCGGATGGGTGCCACAGCAACCACTATCCGGGCAACGCTGTATCACCCGCGAGGCACTCAATGCCGTAACCCCTCTCGCCAAGGGCTGGGGCGTAGAAGTAGGAATGACGATCGACCTGCTGGTTGCTGGCTTTAGCGTGCAAGAAGTCCCCTGCGAATTACAGCACCGGGCAACTGGTAATGACTTGCGGGGGCAGCTGCACCGCATCTCCCAGTATCAGGATGTCCACCGCGCCATTTGTAAGCGGCGGATGCGGCGTCACGGGGTGCCAAAGAAAAAGCGAAATACCAACAGCACAGCTGGCGAACCGTATCGCGCCTACAAAGAGTGAGCCATTTTCTGGCCAGCTGGCGCGGCTAGTTTGCTGCGGAGCTGTTGTTTGACTGCGTGGCAACGTCTGGTGCCGAGATTTGCTGATACCAGTAGGCAGTTATCCACAGTGGGATCCCAAATACCACCCCAATAAATGGAATCACCAAACCTGAATCGTTGATTACGAACGCCGTCAACACTAGAACAACTCCAGCAACAGCCCCAAGCCCCAAATCAGTGCTAGGACGCAAGCTCAAACCGTAGCGCGGTGCCCGGAGCCGCCACCAGAACAGGACCGCAATTAGTACCACCAGTGCCACTATCCACACTGGCCACGGCACTGCGGTGAAAAGCTGGGTGGCTTTGCGGGCCACAACTCGAGCAGCTTCGCCGTCGATCAAAGACTGGAAAAACATACCCAAATGGGTGCGCACGTGTGCCGGGCGCAGCCAGTCAAGGAAAGCGATGAGCAGTGCGACTCCACCAGCAGCAACCGCCACTAGTGCGCCAAACCGGGCAGTGAACCGCCGCCCCAGCAAGCACAGACCAAGCACTGCAAACCCAACGATAAGCGGCGGCGGACCACCAAAATCTGCGCCGATAGCTGGGGAACCATCCACAATTATTGCTATTGCCGCCATAGCTAGCAGAGTCACGATAGCAACGATATTGCCACGCTGACGCACAATTTTGAGCGCATACACCGTCAACAGCAGCATGGCGAGAGCAAAAATCACGAACGGCGCATTAGAAATACCGTAGAACCTACCGCCCGACTGTGGTTGATCGCCCAGCACCGAAATGGAATGCAACCGAGAACCGTAGATGGCGTCAATGGCAATCGTGGCGGCGGTGATCGCGGCGATCACCGCCGCTGGGGCCCCACCCTGCCGGCCAATCACCAATGCCAGCGCGGCTAACAGCAGCGCAATTAGGGCACAGAGCGCCAGGAAGATTGGCACCGGTGCCGCAGTGCGCCACCACGGCACCAAGTTGGCTAAGAATGACGCCGCCGGCAAACTGACCACCACTGCAGCTGCGGTCACGCCGATTAATTTAGTGCGCGCAGAAATTTCCGTAGTTGGGCGGCGCAAGCGCATCATCGCCGCCCAACTGATAAATACTGCTGCCAGCACAGTGAACCCAATATAGAACGGCCCCACAGCTGGGCGAGTATAAAGCGCCCGCGCGGCTGTGTCAGTTAAGGCAGCAATTCGCTGTTCAGCTGAGGCGGAACTATCCGATATCCCAGATTCCACCCAGAGCGGCGCACCAGTGGTGCCCGGAATTTCCGGCAAACCTAATAACCCCAAAATTGTGGGTTGCAGATCGGTTATCTGCCCTAATCCAGCTTGCCGAGTGGAAGCCGTGTACAGCATTCCGGGATAGGAACCATCCCGCAATGCCAGATATTGCAACCGCGCAGTCTGCTCATCGGCGTCTGCCATGGATGCCACCAGCACTGCCTTACTGGAGTCGATATTCGCCAATACCGCCCCCAAATTGGTATCCAACTCTTTTACCCGTTCATGCAGTGACGCAATATCCGACGGTCCCGAGAATGCGGCATTGAGCCCCGTATTGGCTGGCAACTCTGAATTGGCGAAAGCCGCCCCCAAATCCACCAACACCAGATCGGCGTCTGCCACTTCGCGATACGCTGCCGCGAGCGCAGCTGCAGTAGTTGCCGGCGACTGCCCAACTTTCACCTCTCGGTACTGACCAGACATAGTGCCGTCAGCATCGGCTAATGCTAAGGCAGCTCTAGCACCCACTGCGGCAGTAGATTTCCCCGCATCCGCTAGCGTGCGAGAAAAAATTCCAAATTGCGGCTGGTAGCCATTTTCGGCATTTAGCTGCTGCCACTGCGTCCACTGCTCCGCCACGATTTGACGCCCGCTAACCCGCGGCGGAGTTAGCGCACACGCCGTCTGCTGATCAGTGCTCGCAGTACGCACCCCAGTGTTCAACGTAAGCCAACCGCCGTCTGGACACGTGGTGGTAAGGAAAGTTTTAACTACCAGATTCCCTACTCCCGCTTGCTGCGCAAACTGCAATAAATTCGGGGTGTCCGCACCAACTAATTCCCACGGCACCCCCGTCATACCTAATACCACCACACCGGTATTGGCTGGAGGCTGCGCCGGCGGAGTGGGGCGGGCACGCATAAGCGGCAAAGCTATCACCAACGCAAGCGCAGCAAGTACCGCCAGCGGAACCGCCACCTGCGCTTTGAGTTTTGCCATGGCTACAGCCTAGTTATCGAATCGGCACAGCACCACAAGCACCGCTCTTTGGTATAGAGTCGCTCGCGGTTAATCTGCCCACTAAACTGTGGAAATATGAGCACTCCTCGTATATCTTTCCTCGGTCCGCGCGGCACTTTTTGCCAACAGGCACTAAACCAAGTGGCACCAGAAACTACTGCCATCCATGTGCCGGCGCCAGATTCTCCCCGAGCTATTGCGATGGTGCGCAGTGGGGAAACGGACTACGCGGTGGTGCCAATTGAAAACTCGGTCGAGGGCGGTATCAACGCCACCCTCGACGCTCTTGCCCTAGATTCAAATTTGATGATTGTGGCTGAGGTGCTAGTGCCCATTGCATTCACGTTAGCTGCCCGCCCGGGCACCAAATTGGAAGATATCGAGCGAATTGCCACGCACGATGCGGCCTGGACCCAGTGCCGCAATTGGCTCACCACCAATCTGCCCAATGCCATGCACCTGTCAGTCAATTCCACTGCCACTGGAGCAGCCGGGCTAGCCAGCGGCGAAGCAGTTGACTACCAGGCCACATTGGTCTCCGAGCTCGCCGCAGCACAGTACGAATTGGAACCGTTGGCGCAAAATATCGCTGACAACCCGGACGCCGTCACCCGGTTCGTAATGATTAGCCGATTTGGGAAAATCCCGGAGCGCACTGGCTCTGACAAAACCACTTTGATGGTGCAACTGCCGCATAACAAATCCGGAGCGCTAATGGATATGCTCGAACAGTTTGCGGTGCGAGGAGTCAATCTCTCCCGCATTGAGTCGCGCCCGACCGGGGACGCCCTAGGGCGCTACGCGTTTTCAATCGACGCCGAAGGGCACCTATTCGACGAGCGCATACAGGCAATTTTGTTGGGCCTGCATCGGGTGTGTCCAAAAGTGACTTTCTTAGGTTCTTACCCAACTGCTCAGACGCGGCCAGTCACCCCCGAACCTGGAAATACTGACGAAGACTTCCAGCAAGCGCGGAGCTGGGTGAAATACCTGATAGAACGAGCACAGCACAACTAACTTGGGTGCGCACAACTAACTGCAGGCTAGCACGCTAGTAAGCAAGCGCTACCGCAGCTACCCGGCGCTCCGGCGTCGAAACAAACTATCTCACGTGGATGGCAGTCGCATTGAAACCCCATAACCGCCTATCCTTAAGACATGATCGATATTCGGGAAATTCGGGAAAATCCAGAGTTAGTTCGCGATTCACAGCGGGCGCGTGGGGCAGATCCAGCGCTGGTTGATGCCGCCTTGGCAGCAGATGAAAATCGCCGAGTCGCACTGCAGGCCTTTGAAGATAAACGTGCTGCCCAAAAAGAACTGTCGCGGAATATCGGGAAGGCAGCGCCAGCGGACCGCCCCGCCGTGTTGGCGGAAGCGAAGAAGATGGCAGCGGAAGTTAAGGACTTGGAAGCCGCGGCTAATGAGTCCAATGAGCGCTTCCAGCAGGCAATGTACGCCATCCCTAATGTGATCATTCCGGGAATCCCGGCGGGCGGCGAAGATGACTACGAAGTCATAAAACACGTGGGCAAAATTCGAGATTTTGCCGCGGAAGGCGTCGAAGTTAAAGATCATTTGGATATCGCTGAGGGCTTGGACGCGATCGATATGGAGCGCGGGGCGAAGGTTTCCGGCGCCCGATTCTACTTCCTTAAAGGAATTGGCGCCCGCCTGGAACTAGCACTGCTGACCATGGCAGCCGACCAAGCCGAAGCTGCCGGATTCACCTTAATGTTCACCCCGACGCTAGTGAAGCCAGAGGTGATGGGCGGTACCGGATTCTTGGGCGCTCATTCAGATGAAATCTACTATCTACCAGCCGATGACCAATACTTGACCGGCACTTCTGAAGTTGCGCTAGCTGGCTACCATTCAGATGAAATTCTGGATCTATCGGCCGGGCCAAAACGCTACTCGGGCTGGTCCGCATGCTACCGGCGCGAAGCTGGTTCGCACGGGCGCGATACGCGCGGGATTATTCGCGTGCACCAGTTCAACAAAGTGGAGATGTTTTCTTTCTGCGATCCAGCCGACGCCGAAGCAGAACACGAACGCCTGCTCGGTTGGGAAGAAGAAATGCTGGCCAAGGTGGAGCTGCCCTACCGCGTGATTGACACTGCAGCTGGCGATCTGGGCGCATCGGCAGCCCGCAAATTTGATTGTGAGGCTTGGCTGCCCTCCCAAGAGCGCTATATGGAAGTTACTTCGACGTCGAACTGCACTACCTTCCAGGCTCGCCGGCTGGCAATTCGCCAACGCACCGAAAATGGCACGGCACCAGTTGCCACCTTGAATGGCACCCTGGCTACGACCCGGTGGCTAGTAGCTATTCTGGAAAATCACCAGCAAGCTGATGGATCGCTGTACATTCCGTCGGCAATGCGCCCCTACCTGGGCGGACGCGAAATCGTCACTCCAGTAGCTCCACGCTAAACCCTCGCCGTCGTAAGGAGTACTATGAACGCCGCAGTTGCGGGTAAAGAGGTTTCTCGCCCCCTCTCTGCGGCTATGCTGCCTGAAGTAGTGGCAGCCGCCCAGCTGCCGCCAGCAGGACCCGAACTGCTAGTGGCACTGGATATCGATGGCACCGTTTTGAACTACGACGGCGAACTTTCCCCGCGCGTCAAAGCTGCGCTCGACGCCCATATCGCGGCTGGGACGCATATTGTGCTGTGTACTGGCCGGGCCGTGCGCAGCACCCAAGCGGGGTTGCAAAAAGTGGGATTCACCAGTGGTTTTGCGGTCTGTTCTAATGGGGCAGTGGTCATTTCGCTGGGTAGCGAGCCACCGCTAGACGCTTACGGCGAGCCTGTTCCCACCACGGAGTTTGGTCCGGGAGTGGCAGACGATAGCTTTCCGGTGCGAGTTTTTCGCGCCCACACTTTTGACCCGAGCTACGAGATCAATCTGATTAGCCGCGCCGTCCCGGAAGCAATTTTTGCGGTAGAAACTACCGAGGAGCTGCGCCGACTCAGCCGCCCGTTCCCACCGGGGGAAATGACTCAAAAGACCCAACTACTTCCAGTGGCTGAACTCGCCCATCCGCGCACCACCCGACTCACCATCCGCACTCCAGAAATCTCGAAAGAAGATCTGCTGGCGCGGCTGGCGGAGATTGGGGTGCACGCCGTCGCCTACCCCCAGATGTGGTCTGCCTGGCTCGATATTTCCCCCACCGGCGTCTCCAAAGAAACTGGAGTGGCAGATGTCCGCCAACACTTGGGGATAGATCCGCGCCATGTGGTTGCGATCGGCGATTCGGATAACGACCAGGAAATGCTGGCCGCGGCCGGGCTCGGCATAGCGATGGGTAATTCGCCCGACCGCGTACGGCAATATGCCGATGTGCTCACCTCGCCAGTGGACGACGACGGCTGCGCCCGCGCTTTGGAGGAGCTGCTGTGATGCGCCGGATACTATTTGCGGTAATCACAGCAGTGCTATTGCTGGCGGGCATCGCCCTGCCCGCTGCTGCAGAATCAGGCGATGGTGCGGAAGAAAAAGAACCGAACGTCGTCGTACTGTTAACTGACTCGCTGGATTGGCAAGCTATTACTGACCCGGAATACCCGCAGCTTGCAGCGTGGGCAGCTAGCGGCACACTGTTCAATATTGCGCCGACGGCGGTGGGCGGCTGGGTATGCCCGGCCGATTTAGCAATGGAGATATCCAGTGGGCAAGAGCTTTCTCGCCGCACTCTCGCCAAATGGGCTACCTGCCCCACGGAAGAACTCCAACCCGGAGAGCAGATTCCTAGCTGGAGCTACTGGGCGGGGCGCATGCAGCGCGCACGCCGCTCCGGGCCGATGGCCAATTTTGGCACTGTTTTACAGCGGCAAGAGGTGACGCAAAAGTCATTCGGCTACAGTGCAGGCGTACTTTTATTGGACGCCGGAGGGCAGGTGCCCGAAACTTGGAGTCCAGCCCCAGAACAAAACCGACAGTTAGGCCAAGAAATTGCGGTGGCCGCAACAGATACCAAACTAACTGTGGCCGATATTTCGGCAACTAATTTTGCGCTTGATCCTGGGCGCATGGTGGCGGCGCAACGTCAGCTATTCCGGAAAATGCCAACTCCAGAAGACCCCAATGCTGACCCAGCACCGGATCCCGTTCCGGAACACGATTCCGAATTAATGCAGATACGCCAGGGGGTAACCAAGGAAAATGCGGCGCGATTGGCTGCGGTACTAGAGCAGATTCCGGCCGGTACCAAAGTGTATGTGCTGTCTACGATGAATGTTTCAGCTAATCAGTACCTGCAACTGGGATTTGTGTCCCTCGGCCCGGCGGCAACTGCGGAAGACTCGGCAGCTACCTCGGCAGGCTCACCTACCGCCGCAGCAAATCCAACTATTACTAGCGGAACGGCTGCGAGAAGTGGTGGGCTCGGTCAGCTTTCCTATGGTTGGGATCCGCGGGTACGGCAAGCAGGCACAGTTGCCCTGCAAGCTATCGCGCCGGCAATTCTGCGCGATGTAATCGACGCCGACTTGGCAGACCTATCTAATTTTGTGTTGCGCACTGACCCAATGCGCGCCACTGGAGCTGATGCCACCAGGTGCACGGCAAGCGACACCTGCTTCGCTGAGCGCATCGTCACCCTGCAAGATAATGCGGAAAAAGCCAAAGTAGTGGGGCGCACTCGCGGACCGTTCAACCGGTCACTGATCTGGACGACTGTGCTTTATCTACTCGTCTCAACCATTTTGCTGGCACCGCGCGCCCGCTCTGCTTATCGCACACACCGCGATCAGATAGCAGCCAGCCCGTGGGAGAAATTCCGAGTTACAGCGCGAAATCAACTAAAGAAGGTGCCGAATTGGCGGCGATTTGCCGTGACAGTTCGGCGCACCTGGGCCCGGATCCTGGGGAAAGCCCGCAGTTGGGGGGAGGCATTCTTACGGCGTCATCCCAAGCTAGCAGATTGGCTCCCCGCGGCGAAGAATTGGCTCCGCAAGCTGGCACAGCACGTACATAAATTCTTAAACCGAGTGCGCGAAATATTCTTTGGCAGCGCAGCACCACTGGGGTGGAAATTGCTCGGATTAACTATCGCTGCCGTACCGGTTTCCTCGCATTTGCTTACCTTGCGACTGCCGTGGTGGCGCACCAGCAATCCACCGCTAGTTATGGTGGGCAGCTCCTGGCTGTTGGCATTCGTGCTGGCAGCAGCGCTGGTATTGCTGACTCGCAAGCATCGCTATCTCAGCCTGGCAATAATAAGTGCGCTAACTGCGGTATCTCTCGCGGTAGACGTGTTGACCGGTTCGCATGCACTGACCGACAGCCCACTGGGATTCAGCACCATTATGGGAGCTAGATTCTACGGGCTGGGCAATGAGGCATTCGCCCTGCTGGGTGCCGGGTTGCTGATGGCGCTAGCAATTTTTATGGGGCGGGCTACGCACTGGCGGCTGAGTCGCCTAACCATCGCCCTAGTAACAGCGCTGATCGGTGTGGCATTCTTGTTCGTAGTAATCTCCCCCACTCGCGGAGCAGACTTCGGCGGCGCCCTATCCCTGACGCCGTCAGTGGCAGCCCTGGCATTGCTTATCTCGGGGCGGCGACCCTCAGCCAAAAAAGTAATTATCACTGGGGTTAGTGCGGTAGCGCTCGCATTCGGCGTCGCTATTCTGGATTGGTTGCGCGGACCAAACGAACGCACTCACTTGGGGAATTTCATCCAAGCCATTTTTGACGGCGATGCCGGGGCGATAGTTTCCCGGAAAATCTCAGTAAATATCCGGCTGCTGTTCACCTCCGACTACCGTTGGGTAGTGCTGAGCGCGATTTTGTTGCTTGTGCTGGTGGGGTATCCGTATCTGCGGATCGTGCGCGCGATGGAACGCAATCTGGCAATAAATGACTCGCCCACTCAGTCCGCAGTTAACCGGGACGACGCCGGGCTAGCGGGGTCGGTAGCGCTAACTGGAAAACAGCGGGTATTCACCAACGAGAGCAAAATAAGTGCGGCATCGGCGCTGAAATACGGACTGATAGCAACCAGCCTGTGCCTGGTAATTGCTTTTGCGGTTAATGATTCGGGCATCGTTTTGCCGGGGATGGGGAGCATACTAGTTGGACCCGCGCTGGCAGCAGAGTTAGGTGTGGCGATAAAGTCGGATATTCGCAAGCCGCGCGGGCAGGCATAGCTGAGCGAGCTGTAGCCATAATCGGGAAAAGAAGCAGGTATCTGGGAGCGGACCGTACGTATCCAAGAGAAACCAGCGTCGGCGTCGTACCCACCCCGAAACTGTGGACTTGCTAACCCCCGCAGCAAGAACGAGCGCTCGCGCCTCACGCGAGGAAGCAATCATTTATACTAGTTCGGGTCCGATGACTGCCAAACGCGTGTTTGGTGGGACCAGGAGGGTTGTCAGAGCGGCCGAATGAGGCGGTCTTGAAAACCGTTATGCGGTAACCCCGCATCGGGGGTTCGAATCCCCCACCCTCCGCGGAATTGGAAACTACATAGGTTATTCCGTATTCTTTAATGGCTAGTTGTTTTGCACCAGCTGCTAGAGCAGCAGGCAAAATAGCTTGCCGTTTCAAACTGGAGATGTGGCTGAGTGGTCGAAAGCGCTCCCCTGCTAAGGGAGTAGTCGCAGAAACGCGGCTCGAGGGTTCAAATCCCTCCATCTCCGCCAGACCCCCGCCTAGCAGCACAGCTAGGCGGGTTTTTTTGTTGCTATATAGCCGTTTCACCTCGGCAAACATCCGAGCGATACAAAAAATAACGCCACCGCCAAGACGTGCGGAAACGCGCCCAGACGTGCCCACATGATATACATTTGTATATCATTTAGGGTCAAAGGGGTCTCCGCTATGAGAGAAGCATTCGGCAGCATCGTCGACGACACTTGGATGACGACCTTAGACAGAAACAAATGGCACCAAGGTCGTGGCTGAGGATCTTAATGACGTCTCGTATTTAGAGTTGGACTTTCCTCCAGAGGGGGACGGTCTAGCGGATCGTGTAATGAAGTTTGTTTACCCGAAAATCCCAGATCTGCCCACTCGAAATATGGTTATGACTTCCTACTATGAGGGCTACGACGAAAATGCTATATTGCTTGCTCTTACTTGGTTAGAAAGAAATAATGTTGAACTTCCTGAGGTTCTTCTTGAAGAGGTAAGAGAATACTTGGAACAAAATGAAGAAAACATAGACATCATGGCAGGGCTAAAATGTTTTGACTAGGCTCTACCGTTATTTTAGCCCCGTAATCGAATGGTTACGGGGTTTTATTATGCCCACCCACCCAGATTGAGCAGGTAAATTAGCGGGGTGGTCAGCCGTTGCCGCGAGTGCAGTCTTGCCAGGCAAATTCCAGTAGGTGCCGCAAGGTATCCAGATCGATATCAGCCAGTGAGCGCAGCGTCATACAGGCGCGGCCCGGCTCTATCCCGTCCATATGCTGCAAGATGTCCTGATAGTGGTTGGCATAGCGACGCAGATAGAGCAGAATTTTGCCGTTCCGCGGGGCAAACCCAATCTCCAGCCCATCGCAGGAACAATCTGGCCGCTGCTGGTCATCTTTTTGCCCAAATCCGATAATGGACGGTCCCCACAGTACTGGCTCCTCACCAGTAACCTCCATCATCAACTGGCATAACTGCACGCAATCTTCGCGCTGCTTACCTGGGAGACGGTCTAAGAATGCCGCCACCGACATCGGCTGTGCTGTATGAGGCCTAATATCCATTGCCGCTCCCTCCTGGCGCCATCGTTTCACAGCTGACACAGAATTTCGCGTTGAAAGCAAAGAAAAACTCCAGCACATCCTGATTCGCCTAGTGAAAACCCGCTGCCCGCGTCAAATTTCCAAAATATGAGCGCTAAACCACTTTCTATAAATAGCAAATAGCTAGCTTTTGTGGGTAGACTGGTCTGCGTTCTAGCGCCCGTAGCTCAACGGATAGAGCGTCTGACTACGGATCAGAAGGTTGGGGGTTCGAATCCCTTCGGGCGCGCCAGCACTGAGTGATACCTGTATCAACTGCATCAATGTCTAAGTGACACCTTCATGAGGAAACAAAACCAAAAGACTCGTTTTGCCGGTGCGGCGTCTTTTGTAGTAGCTGCTGTTTTTGCTCTCACCTTAATTAGCTGGCCGCTTACCGAAGAAACTACTCCGCCAGATTCTGTGGCACACCCTAACGCGGACGCGGCACACTCCAGCGCAAACCCCGACGCCGCTGACCTCACTGCTGCAGCGGCACTAGCGAAACTTCCGGTAAAAGGCCGCGCTCCGAAAGATGGGTATGCCCGCACTGAATTTGGTCCTCGATGGGCAGATGTGGACCGCAACGGCTGCGATACTCGGAATGACATTCTGCGCCGCGATATGCACGGCACCACGGTCGATCCCCGCAACAACTGCACCGTACTAGCCGGCACACTCGATGAGCCCTATGGCGGGGTGCCGATTGTAGCTGAGAACCGGCGCACTATTTCTAACCAAATACAGATTGACCACGTAGTCGCACTCGCAGATGCCTGGCAGAAAGGCGCACAGGAGCTCACTGCGAAGCAGCGTATAGAATTCGCCAATGATCCGATGAATCTGCTGGCAGTGGAGGCAAAGTGGAATAGCCAAAAGGGTGCCGGAGACGCCGCCACTTGGCTCCCGAAGAATAAAGCTTTTCGCTGTAAGTATGTTGCCTTGCAAGTGGGCGTTAAATACAAATATCAGCTCTGGGTAACGGCAGCAGAAAAAACTGCCATCCAGCAGGTACTAGCGAAATGCCCAGATCAGCGACTCCCCACGTCCCACTAGTGCATAACTAATTTCACCAGTGCCTACGCACAGCCAATCCGGGCACTTAACTAATAAAAGCCTATCGTGTAGCTCAGCCCCAGAAGCGCGAGAAGAATCCACCTTCGGCCTTGGCAGCTTTGCGTTCCTCTGGCGTATGGTTACCATCGCACCACTGATTCTTCGGAACCATGGACTTGACTGCCGCTATGTGCTGGCCACAGCCAGACCAAGTAGTTTTGCCACATACCCGACATTTAACTGGGTGACACATAGTATTCCTCCTCTTTTATTAAGAACAAAGACACAGTACTGCACGGTACGTTAGCGAGCGCAATTATTACGCCCACAACGTACCGTGCAGTCAGTGCAAAGTTACTTGCAGCTACTTTGCGTCGTGTCCGCGGACAACCATCCCCAAAACTGACAGGGAGATTCCGATGAACTTAGCGAACTGGATTACCACGTTCTGCCGCGCATGGAGCGTCATCCTGGTGGGCAGCGGGGCATCCGCGTATTCGCGCTTAATTGTTGGATTATCTGCGTTGCGTTCCTGTGCGGAAATTTCAGCCATTGCCTTCTCCTACTCTGGAATGAGCGACCAGCCTGGCAGGGCCTTCGCTTTGTAGATAAACATATAGTGGAGCAGCAGCTTCACCCAGTGTCCGGCCAAACCAATCTGTCCGGAAGTGAGGCGAATATTACGGCCGCCAGTGTCAGGGTACTTCTGGTAGTTCGGCACTACCGGGAACATCGTCATCGTGGCAGCACTGCCGGCCACCAGACCAGTACCTGCCGAAGCAACACAAGCCGCACCCAAACGGGCCAGCGAAGCTTCATAGGCTGCAGTGCTACCTGGATTCTTGATCCGGGTGGCGATGGTTTCCGCAACCGTCTTACCAGTAACACCAGATGGCATACCGGTACGCGGCGGGGCCGGCGCAATCAGCGTGCCATTCGGGCTGGTGTAGGGCTTAGAAATAGCGTGCGGCGGCGCAAATGCGATACCGATTGCAAACACATTCGGATACTGCGGAACTTCGTAGGTTTCTGGCCAATCAGATGCCGCCCATTCTTCATAGGGCTTAGGCGTGTAGTTGCCATCTACTTTCATAAAGTTGGCTGGGTTGAAAATTTCAGTGATCGGGTTACCCTCACGATCAACTGCACTCAGCCCCTGACCACTAAACGGCGGTAGTAACATGGCGAAGTCGTAGGAGACTTCGTGTTCTTCACCGTCGATAGTTTCGTACTGAATAGTGTCCGACGTGATGTTCTTACAGGCTGCACCAGTAATGGCGTGGACATCGCGCTCAGTAAAGATCGACTCTGCCCACATCTTGGAGCTTTGCTCGTATCCACGCGACTTGAACGTCATCCCGTCTACCCCGAAGTCGCCAACTTCAGCTTCGTTGGTCAGGTAAATGAGTTCCGCATTTTCCCGCACGCCAGCGCGCTTTAATTCATGATCCAGGTTGAAGGTGTACTCGAAAGCAGCGCCCTCACAAGTACAGGTACCAGCACCCATACCCACCACAAAGGTCTGCTTCTCGCCGCGCTTGAGTTTCTCTACTGCCGCACTAAATTTTTCTGCCGCCTCGGTGGCGTGATCAGCGGTACACACTGAGACGGTGTTGCCATTGTCTGGCCCCAGACCAGGAGTGGCCTCAAACTTCAATTTCGGCCCAGTAGCATTGATCAAATAATCGTAGTGGACTTCTTCTATTTCACCGGCACGCGCGGGATCGGTGTACTCGATCTCCACAAATGGGGTGGGATCTGATTCCTTACCCTCCGGGTGGATAACCGTGCCTCGAGCCTGGCGGAAGTCAATCTTCTTCCGCTTGTAGATCGGTGCTAACGGGAAGACGACGTCTTTCTTCGCCATCCGGCCCACACCTACCCAAATATTCGATGGGATCCAGTTCCAGTTAGCATTCGGGCTAACCACAATAACCTGATGCTTTTTATTCAGCATCCGGCGCAGGTGCAGGGCTGCTGTATGCCCTGAAATGCCGGCGCCTAACACCACAACTTTTGCCATCATTCCTCCGACCGCAGTGTTTGACTTACCGCCAAAATACCCCCACTACACACCCAAAATCAAAGGTTCACGACAAATAGTCAAATAATTGAGAGTGCTTTTACTCGGCCTTGCCGCCAGCCAGAAAATTTCTTTATGAATTGGGGGGAATCACGTACGGGTAGGGGAACCGAACTCGGCGGAATCCCCTCCCACTCAGAGAATCAGGTGTAGCTACAGGAGATGCTGCCGCAATTCTGCGCCTGACTCAGCGCACAGGTCGCCGATAGCAATATCAAAAACCGTTGCCGCGCCGGTTCGCCCTCGGCTTGCCATCCGATAGCACGCCCGCCCAGTGGCCACCACCATGGCACCAGTGAACTCAGGGTTGGCATCAAGTTCCAGCCCGAAGTTAATCGTATGGGCCACACCGGCGTCTGTTTCCCCGCGGCGAATCACCTGACCGCCGTGTGGCATGCCCGCATGTTCCCGCTGGAAAGTATCCGCATCAACGAAAGTAACCGTGGTGTTATAGTCCGCGAAATAGTTCGGCATCTCCACAATCTCTTTTTCGATTGCTTCCCGATCGGCGCCATCCGCAGCCACCACAAAAACTTTACGCTCATGCATAGTACGTGCCGTTAACTCCACCTCGCGACCAGCCTTAACTGCGGAAACCGTCTCCGCAATAGGTACCGTGTACTGCTTGGCAGCAACCACCCCCGTAATACGCCGCACTGCATCAGAATGCCCCTGGGAAACACCCGGTCCCCAGAAAGTAGTAGTCATCCCACTGGGTAGCACTGCCTGCCCAAGAGCGCGGATCATCGAAAATATCCCTGGATCCCAGCCACTAGAGATAATTCCCAGCTTGCCAGCAGCCCGCCCAGCGGCGTCTACCTGAGCAAAGTACTCCGGGATTTTGGCGTGGGTATCGAAAGAATCCACTGAATTGAAGTACTGCAAGGTCTGCGGAACTTGGGTGCCCAGATCGGTAGCAGACCCACCGCAGTTTAGGCACACATCTACCCGGTCAACCCAGTCTGCCATTTGATCAATATGCGCCACCGGTGCACCTAGAGTTTTCACGCTCTCTGGATCGCGGCGGGTAAAGACCACCACGCACTCCATGTCCTCCGCCGCCGCGAGCGCCAGTTCCGCGCCGCGCCCTAAGTTGCCATAGCCATTAATCGCTACTCGAATCATTTGTTTCACCTCGTTATTCTATGGCTCTGATTTTTTCACACCGCGAACCGCAGGGGAAGAATCTGTTAAATTGCCACTATTTTTGAGGGCGGTAGCGGGATTAGCACAGCGGTATCGGACTCAGCACAGCACTAGCGAGCTCAGCAGCGGCAGCGGGCTCAGCGCAGCGCTAGCGGGTCAGGCAGCAAACGGGTACCACACAAAAAGGCGAGGGATCAGTCCAGCGCTATATCGCCGTCTGCCAAGGCATACAGACACCGGGTTACCGCAGCTGTGACCTGGGCTTGATCCACGCCCTCATCGATTACTTTCAGCCCGGCATCCATTAAGGAACGCGTGATACGCACCGAAACATCGGTAGTTTCCGGTGCAATTTGCCTCCAGATTGCAGTGAGCTGGTGGGTGAGCCCGCGGTGAAAATCGCCTACTACGCTGTTCTTCCCCATCCCGGCGGGTAACTCACCGCGCCCCACCGGCTTCTTTTTCTCTGGCTCCGCGGCCGCCCCAGCACTGCCAGCACTACCAGCAGGCGAGTGCTCCACGCCCGCGTGGGGCGACGCCGTCATTCCCGGTATTCTTTCCCCGCTCGCGCGTGCCACTTTCATAACGTCAATTAACCACTGGTAGCCAGTATCTTGCGCCAAACTAAAGCTGGCAGTTACCAGGGAAATCAACTGTTCTAAGGGGTCCTGCGTCGAATCGGCTGCCTGCGACATAGCCCGATACCACTGCGGCAGATAGCGCTCTAATACCAGCACTCGCAGATCCGTAACTGACTCCACATAGCGGTAGATAGAGTTCCGGGCAATGCCCACGCGGTTCGCTACTTCCCCAGCGGTCAGTTCAAAAGCGCCCTGGGAACGCAGGATCTCCTCCGCGGCATCCACTAATTTGGCGAACATAATCTGGTGGTGCTCTTTAACCGTAGGTGCAGAAATCTTGGGCATGTTCCACCTCTCTCCGCCTAGATTTTAGCCGTAATTCGCGCCAATAACCGGAGTTTTATCTGCTGCACCAGACACAGCAGCGGAATTTGGCACAATAGAAGTCATGGAGTTTATGGCTTGGGCGCTCAAAACGGCGTGGTCGCATCCGGAATTGCAGACCGCCGTGGTGAATGCGAACGGTGATTGGCTAGATTTTTTGCTAGCAGACGGGCGAACGTTTCGGTTTCGCCCTGGCGCGCTAATCAATCCTGAGGCTGACGAAGAAACTCGCACCAAGCTACTTAACCTGCTAATCAGTATTGGGATAAAACAGGCAGAGTTGCCAAAAATTGCGGAAGACGCCGAAGCCGCTAAATCCCAAACTGACAGTTCTAATACCCCCACGCCGGCCAGTATTGCGCCCGCAGATACCGCTAATGCCCCAGTGGTTCCAATCGTGCGCCCGGCAGACTATTTCCTAGCCTCACATCACGACGCCGATTCCATTGTCTACCTACCGCTTACTGAATTTCTGGCGGTTGCGTTGGCGTACGACATGCCGGAAACTATTCAGCCGATTTACTACTCGCAGATTGCAGAAGATGAGCGCGAAGTCGGCGAAATGATGAACGAAGCAGTTTTTACCTTGCGGACTTTACAGCACCCTGGGCAACAAGCCGTAGAGATCGGTTTGGCTGAGGTGGCAGGCGCTAAAGTTATGACTTTCTTGCAGCCGCCAAACTATGAGCTGTCCTGGTTTGCTGACCTGGAGATCATGCAGGAGATAGCTGCCCGGGCCGCGGAACAAGCCGGCGGGGATATTCCACTGTTCGTGCCCGCTGCCCGCACCAAGCTCTTCATCGTATTTGCTTCTGACCCGCATCTGGTTGACTTCTTCCGGCTGCTGCTTGCCGAGCGCAATGCACCCGACGCCGTCTACCCGCTACCGCATACGGTGGCAGCGGATGGATGGAAAGAGTGGGCGCCATTCCCGGGCAGTGAACTGGCCGAAATCTTGGGAACCTTGCGCAATCAATTCCGCGCCCGCAGCTACGCAGCCCAAGTTAAAGCAATGATGTCTTGGGGCGACTTCGGGGCGCTAAAGCCTTTCCATGCTCGCCGGCTTAAAACAGGTGAGCGGGTTTCCAGCACAGTCTGGGATGCAGCTGATAAACACGGCTCCATCCCCGAGGCAGATTTCATCACTTTCCTCCGGGAGAAATCGCACAACGGCGCAGGCGATATCCCCGCGGTAGAAATTACGGTACGGTTGACCGTGGCACGCGAAATTTGGCCAGCTGGCTTTAGCCGTGATGAGAATGTGTGGCCGCCGCGCTGGGAAGTCACCGGCTTCCCAGACGACGCCACCTTGCAGCAGCTTTTAGCCGCCACTGACCGGATGATCTAGGTTTTAGTGGAATTTAGTCCAGTTCAGCGTTATCAGCTGCCACTGGTGCAGCATCAACCGCTGCGGCGGTATCAACTGCTTTCCCCTCATCCAGCGAGCCTTTTGCCAAAGAGTCCACCACCAGTGCGATTGCGCCGTCACCGGTGACGTTAGTGGCGGTGCCGAAGGAATCGACTGCCACGTAAAGCGCCACCATAATGCCGTACATCGGTTCGGTGAAGCCGAGAATCCCCATCAACACTGCCTGAGCTGCGGTGATCGCCCCACCTGGCACACCAGGAGCAGCCACCATAATGATTGCCAGCATGAAGATAAAGCCGATCATCGATCCGGCGTCTGGCTGGATACCGATCATGTACTGTAGCGCCAACGCAAAGGCAGTAATTTTGATCATCGAGCCGGCTAGGTGGATCGTGGCACACAGTGGAATCACGAAATCGGCAATTTCCGGAGTTACCCCATTTTTGCGGGCACACCGCAAGGTTACCGGGATAGTTGCTGCGGAGGACGCCGTCCCCAGGGCGGTGAAGTAAGCGTCACTCATTCCCCACAGTGACTTCAGCGGGTTGCGCTTGGAGAGGGCGCCTGCCACACCGAACTGCAGCAGCAGCATCAAAACCGTGAGCACGAAAGCAAACAAAATCACTTTTGCCATTGCCACGATAACGTCCACGAACTGCCCAGACTTGGACATATTCAAAAAGATGCCGAATACGTGCAGTGGCAGCAACGGCACAATTGCCTTTGTGATGACGACGAGCACGATCTCACGGAATTCCACAAACAGATTCATCATGCGCTCAGCACGAGTTGCCATCATGCCCAAGCCGAGCACAAAAGCCAAAATAAGCGCCGTCATCACGCCAAAAACCGGCGGCATAGTGAAAGAAGAATCCAGCACCGAGCTCACCGCATTTTCCGGTGCATCAAGGTCTGGGACTTGCTGACCAGCCAGCAGCGTCGGGTAGAGCGCAGCAGAAAGCGCCCAAGTGCCAAAACCAGCGAGCAGCGAAGAACAATACGCGGTCAGCACCGTCACCAGCAGCCATTTACCGCCCGAGCGCCCCATCTCAAAAATCGCCGGGGTAACTAGACCAGTAATGATCAACGGCACCACAAAGCCCAGGAATTTCCCAAAAATATCGTTGAAAGTTGCAAACGGAACTATCAGCCACGACGGCAGGAATTGCCCCAGTATCGCGCCTAAAACGATTGCCAACACAATCCAAAACAGCAGTGTTTTGGTCATGCGTTTCCACCAAGGTACGGTATGGGTCTGTTGGGACATTATTCTTCTTTCTGTACTTCAGGCGGTGAGCGTCTTCGCTCGCCGTACACCCGGAGAGTCTACTTTGCCCGCAGATCCTTTGACCCAGCTTCTTAAATAGTGACCACGACGGCGTCATCCCGCCTCGCGTTCGCTCGTTAGCCCTACCGGTTACCCGGCTAACCCTAGTTAGTTTTGGTGTGGTAGAAATTTTCCAGGGTTTGCGCTTTGAACTCCCAGTAAGTGCCTGCCAAAATTGCGGCACGGATTTGTGCCACCAGATTTACGGTAAAAAATTCATTGTGAATAGTCGCCAAGGTCGCGGAGATCATTTCTTTGGCTTTGAAAGCGTGGTGTAAGTACGCCTTGGAATAGTGCGTGCAGGTGTAACAGCTACAGCCTGCCACTAGTGGCGAAAAGTCACGGCGGAATTCTGCCCGAGTGATATTGAAGCGCCCAGTAGGAGCATAGATTGCAGCGTTACGCGCTACCCGGGAGGGATTCACACAATCGAATGTGTCTACGCCAGCTTCTACCGCAGCAAAGAGGTCATCCGGTTCCGATATCCCCAATAGGTGCCGAGCGCGGTCTTCCGGAAGTTCGGCACTAACCCAGCCCACGATGGTTCCCAGATTCTCTTTCTCTAGCGCGCCGCCGATTCCGAAGCCGTCAAATCTTTGCCCGTCGATTTCCATCGCGCCTAGGTCGCGGGCAGCTTTGCGGCGTAAATCTTCATATTGGGCGCCTTGGATGACGCCGAACAGCTGCTGATATGGCTTATCAGCTCGGGCTGCAGTTAGCTCCCGATGCGCCACTAAACAGCGCTGCGCCCACAGCCGGGTGCGCTCCAACGACTGCTCTTGATAGCTGCGCGTATTGTGCAAGGTAGTGAGCTCATCGAAAGCGAAAATAATATCTGCACCCAGTTCGTGCTGGATACGCATCGAAATCTCTGGCGTGAACCGGTGCCGCGAACCGTCTAGGTGGGAACGGAACCACACGCCGTCGTCGTCCACATTGGCAAGCCGCTCTTTACCAGCTGCCACCGCAAAGTCACCTTGTTGCCCGGAAAACTCGGCCGATAACACTTTTTTGAATCCCGAGCCAAGCGACATCACTTGGAAGCCGCCCGAATCCGTATAGGTGGGGCCGGGCCAGTTCATGAATTTGCCTAAACCGCCGGCAGCATCCACTATTTCCGAGCCAGGCTGCAGATAGAGGTGGTAAGCATTTGCCAGCACCGCCTGTGCTCCAGTTGCCGCGATACTCTCCGGGAGCACACCTTTCACTGTGGCTTTCGTTCCTACTGGGATGAATGCCGGAGTCTGGATATCACCGTGTGGAGTGTGAATCGTGCCGGCGCGCCCGAGCGTCCCCGCTAAACGCGCCTCAATCTGATACCGCATTGGCCTCACTCCAGTTTGTTTCTCCACGCTTGATCGCCCCGATCACCAGATAGGTGACCGGGAGGAATACTACTTCAACTGCCACTTTATATAGATAACCCACCAGCATTAGGTTGAAAATCGTCCCCCACCCGATGACTCCAACCCAAGCTATGGCGCAGAACGTGACGGTATCCGCCAACTCACCTACCGCAGTAGAACCAATGAGCCGGGCCCACATATGTTGCTTACCCCAGCGTTCTTTGATGCGGGTGAGCACCCAGGCATTGAGTAGTTGACCGATTAAATAGCCGCACAGCGAAGCCGCCACGAAGCGCGGCACCACACCTAGTACTGCAGCAAAAGCAGTTTGGTCGGTGTAGGACGGATCCGGTGGAGCCTGAATAATCACCCAAAAGACCACCGATGCCACTATCGACACCGCAAATCCCAGCACGATAGCGCGCCGGGCGCGAGTGAAACCATAAACTTCGGCGAGCACGTCACCCAAAATATAAGTGAGCGGGAAAAGCACGGCGCCGCCGTCGAAAACCAGACCGCCAATATTTATTAATTTGGTGGCACCGATATTGGATAGCAGCAGGAAAGAAACGAAGAAAACTGCTACTGCGTCGTAGTATCGCGTGGGGCGGGGCAGGGCAGAAATTTTGGGCATAGCGGTGGCTCCTCATGCTAATTAACTATGGTGCGAGGTGCTGCCACCACCGTCGCAAATTTTCACGGATATATTAGCACGGGTCAGTTGGCTAGTTTTATTACCGTGGCGCCATCCACAGTAGAAATTTCTTGTGTGAGCGTAACCGGATTTCCGGTTCCTAAACTCAGTGTTTGCCCTGGTAGCAGGTAGGCGTCACCGCTGACGACGTAGTTGGCCGCGTTGGCCAGTAGCTCGTAGGAAGTTTCTGGGCTAGCGGCGGTGACTTCTAGATCCAGATGGCCGAATATCGGCAGACCGAATGTGCGCCCGAACCCGCTCGCTAAGGTGCGCACATTTACCCACAGCGGCAGCGGCACTTGCCCTTCGGTTAGCAACTGCGCCAGTTCGTGCACCATTTCCGGTGGTTGTACCACGCCTAATTCAGCCCGGAATGCCCCGATCGCAGCGGGTTCTTCCAGTAAGGCATCTGCCACCTGGGTGTAGATCGTATGCGCCGCCACCGTGAAGTGGCGGGCGCGCAGTTGGGCCGCGTTTTCTTTCCCGCCCTGCTCAGGTACCTCGGGCAACATGCCGGGCTTGGTCGGGATTTTAGCTTCTGGCGTGGGGAAGAACGACGCCACCACAAAAAACTCATGCGGTGGCAATTTACCTCTATCCGGCGAAAATACATCATTAAACGGCGAAAGTAATACCCAAACTTCGCCCGCTTTGAACTGCAAAATCCGCCCAGCACCGTCTGTCCCCTCTGCCCAACTCGGAGCAGTCCAGTTACCGGGCCACTTTTGGGGGATGCGCGCACAAGCTGCGTCTAGGTCAATCGGTGCGGAATACAGCAACAGCACCGAGAATGCGGTGGTCGCATTGGGATGGACTGCGGAAATCCCCAGTTGTTGCATGGTGTCCCCTAAGTCAGTTAAGTAGTTAAATCAGCGAAGTCAGCGTGCCAGTATGCGAGCTACATATCTAAGAAGTACGGCCCACGAGATTCCAGCTCGCGCCGGTAGACGGCGTCCCACTGCGTCCACGGCACCCGCGAAAGTGAGTCATTGGTGAAGCGCGGATCGTCGGTCAATTCCGTAACGCAAAAATCTGGGATCTTCAGGCCAACTACCGGGGAGACCCGCTCAATTTCAGCAATAATCAGCCCAGCGTTCTGACCACCAAATACATCGAATTCCCAGCCGTCTTCGTCAATCCAAATCGAGTAGCGATTCTTCAACACCAACTGAGTGGAGCGGTACAGGATCTGCACGGCTACATCCAAATCTAGCTCAGCTTCCATTTCATAGCGTTCCCCGCCTACCGCTGGGGATTTCACTGCAACTGAGCCAATCGCAGCACTGTGGTCACCGTCCATCAGCTCCGAAAGCAGTTTGCGCTCGTAGGCACCAGCGTGGTCTATCCGATCGTCAAACGGTTCAAAAGCGATGGAGCGCCCGCGGAAACTCACCCGCACCCGCACTGCGTAACCGCCTTGGGCAAACATGTAGGACTGCAGAATTACTTGGCTAGAGCCGTGGTTGTGCACATCTATCGGGAGCGCGTCCACTAAGAATTTTCGTTCAAACTCAAAGTTTTCCGCGAGGTTTTCATCTGGGTTCATGTGTTGAGCTTAGCCGCCTGGCAGCGGTGCAACAAGGAACCGCGCTGTTCACAACGTGGGAGCATTTGCTCCGCGGGTAGCCGGAGTAGATTATGGGAATATGTCGAATTTACCTACCGGAACCGATGTAGTGGTGGCCGCACAGACGCTGGGTCAGACCGTGCGGCGCACCCCACTCGAAGAATCTCCCCGCCTTAGCAAATTGACTGGGCGGCAAGTTCTGCTCAAGCGCGAAGATATGCAGGTAGGGCGCTCGTACAAGGTGCGCGGCGCCTTGAATTTCATTGCGAGCTTGACGGAAGACGACGCTGCCCGCGGTGTAGTTTGCGCTTCAGCGGGCAACCACGCCCAAGGGGTAGCTTTCGCCTGCAACCGCCGGCAAATAAAGGGCACTATTTTCATTCCCTCCACTACCCCCCGCCAGAAACGCAACCGCATTGCCGATATCGGCGGCAACTGGATCACGCTGGAAGTACAGGGCACCACTTTTGACGAAGCCTCCGAAGCGGCGCGGGAATTTGCGGAAGAAACTGGCGCCATCTATGTGCACCCATTCGATGATCCGCGCACAATCGACGGCCAGGGTACGGTAGTAAAAGAAATTTTCGAGCAAGCAAAAGTGCCGCCGAAAACTGTGGTGGTCCCGGTGGGCGGTGGCGGACTGCTAGCGGGCACCGCAATCTGGGTGAAACAGTTCTACCCGGAAACAAAAGTTATTGGGGTAGAGCCGGCTGGAGCAGCTTCAATGCAGTTGGCGCTAGAATCAGGCGGGCCGCAAACTCTCTCCGAACTAGATAACTTCGCTGATGGCACTGCGGTAGCACGCGCCGGGGATCTAACTTATGAAATAGCTAAGAAATTTGTGGATCAGATTGTGATAGTGCCCGAGGGTGAAATCTGTTCCGAAATGCTGCAGCTGTACCAGGTGGAGGGCATAATCACGGAGCCTGCTGGGGCGCTCGCTATGGCCGCTTTGCACGGATACCTGGGGGAACTGCCGGACGGGCCAGTGGCTTGTATCGTATCCGGTGGTAATAACGACGTCTCCCGCTATGACGACATTGTAGAGCGCGCCATGATCCACGAAGGATTCCGGCACTACTTCTTGGTGACGTTCCCACAACGACCAGGGGCATTACGTGGTTTCTTGGATTCTGTACTCTCTGAGGGGGAGGACATCATCCAGTTTGAGTACACCAAGAAGAACAACCGGGAAACTGGCCCGGCGTTGGTAGGAATTGAAATTGAGGATCCGCATCGGCTACCTGCGCTATTAGAGCGCATGGATGCGTCTGATCTGCAGATTGAGAAACTGGAGCCAAATTCTCCCGCATTCGCCTATATGCTGTAACCAGCAAACTTGAATCCCGCACTGGGTTGAATGACGGAGGAATAAGTATGTCGGAATCCACCAATTTGGATCGCCAGGAGCTTGAGGGTACTACCCCACCTAAAACGCCGAAGAAAAAATGGCTGTGGACTGGGGCGGTAATCCTCGCAGTAGTAGCCACCATTGCGGTAGCGGCACTCATTGCTAACTTGGCGGGTGGCAAGACCCCGGCACAACCGACCGATGCGGCGGGGCACAGCCACGGCAATCAATCTCAGGAAGCAGAGTCCAATAGCTACGGCATTCCGGATACCAGTGATGTAAACCCACAAGCTAAAGACCTCATTGAAATGCAGCACCGGCGCGATCCAGGTGATCCGCGTGCCCTCGGTAAGGTAGATGCGCCGGTAATCGTAGAGCTGTATTCCGATTTCCAGTGTGGTCACTGCGCTAACTTCGCCATGAACACTTTGACCAAAGTAGCTGATCTGATTGAAGACGGCACAGTCCGGATTGAATTTAATAACTTCCCAGTTTTGGGTGATGCCTCTATTTTGGCGGCACAGGCGGCGGTAGCAGCTGGGGAACAGGATAAATTCTGGGAATTCCATGATTATCTGTATCAGAATCTGCTCGCCAACACCCCAGTTGAATACACTGCGGAGGGGTTGACCGCAGCTGCAGAAAAGATCGGCGTCGAAGATCTAGCCCGATTCCAAGAAGATATGGAAAAGGCCGCCCAAACCGTGCAGCAAGAGCAAGGTAACGCACTGCAAAACCTGCGGCTGGAGGGAACGCCGTCTATGTTCGTCGGATACTTGTTCTCCGGCGGAAGTATCCCGGAAGATGTTTTCCGCCAGGCAGTAGCCCAGGAACTAGAACGCTACCAGTAGTCCCGTATTGCTAGTTAGTATGCAAATGTTGGCAAAGGAGCGCATATGACTGCATTAAAGAAACTAATTTCGAACATCTTCATGTACTTCTCGCAGTGGGAATTCCGCCCAGTTGCGAAGAGTCTCCCGCAGAAAACCATCGTGATCGGCGCCCCACACTCCTCCCTGTGGGATGCAGTTTATATGGTGGCAGCCATCTGGAATATCGGGCGTGACTTCAAGTTCTTAGTCAAAGACGATCTCATGCGCACTCCGCTAGCGCTGATTTTGAAACCACTGGGCGGAATCTGGGTGGATCGGACCTCGCCGCATGGTCTGGTGGAGCAAATCGTAGCTGCATCACAGAGCTCTGATGACTTCATACTGGTCCTGGCGCCAGAAGCTACTCGATCTGCCGTGGAATACTGGCGTTCCGGCTTCTACTACATGGCGAAAGAAGCCAATATCCCAGTGACCCTCGGCTTCATCGACCACCGCAATAAGACTTACGGTTGGGGCGAATCAATCGAACTCACTGGCGATATGACAGCTGATATGGACAAGCTGCGCGAGTTCTACGAGGGAATGACTGGCGTAAATCCAGGCACTGAATCTATTCCCCGGTTGCGCGCCGAAGACGAAGCCTAACTCTGGGCCGCCTCCCACTGCCCCGGGGTGAGGGGCAGCGCCCGCTTATGCGCGGTACGCCGATACCAGCCCAAGATAGTTTCTTCCGCCGCATCGGAGACATCTGCCCCAGTTAGATAGGCGTCGATATCGGCATAGCTCACTCCCAGCGCCACCTCATCTGGCTGCAGTGGCTTATCGGCTTCTAAGTCCGCCGTCGGAACTTTTTCCACCAGGTGTTCCGGGCAACCCAGCTGCCGAGCCGCTGCCCGCACTTGCCCTTTAGTTAGCCCGGTTAGTGGAGTGAGGTCAGCAGCGCCGTCACCGAATTTGGTAAAAAATCCGACTAGCGACTCCGCGGCTTGATCGGTGCCAATCACCAGCATCCGCCGCGCACCTGCCACCGCAAACTGCGCAATCATCCGTTCCCGAGCTTTGACGTTGCCGCGCACAAAGTCGGTATAACCCGCAGTGTCCGCAGCGGCAGCGGTAACTGCCTGCCACATGGCGTCAGCAGCGGCGCCGATATTTACGGTCAAAAATTCATCTGGGTCGATGAACGCAACAGCATCCTGCGCATCAGATTCATCCGCCTGCACCTGGTAAGGCAAGCGCATCGCCACAAAAGTGGCATCACCGCCGCGAGCGCGCACTTCTTCGCAAGCCAGCTGTGCTAACCGCCCCGCCAGGGTGGAATCCACCCCACCAGAAATCCCCAGCACATAGCCAGCTGTACCGGTTTGCTGTAGGTACCCAGCTAGGAAATCGATTCGGCGGCGAATTTCCCGCGCCGGATCAAAGTCCGTTACTACTTCGAGCTCCTGCATTATTCGTTGCTGCATGGCTTTATGCTGCATGATTATCTCCGTTTTTTCGGATTGGTGCGGTCGTTTTTCTGGGAGTTGCCTGGGGAGCTATTGCCTCCACGGCTGTGCTGGTATATCTCGAAACCCACCACGAATGAAGAACCGAGGAAGGCAGCACCGAGTGCCCAGCCAATGCGGTCATACCAGCCGGGGAGTATGAAAGTGAGTCCCACTGCTAGCACTGCCAGAGTAAGCAACAAGGCCAAGGTGCGGCGGCCAACTAGATCCATAACTTCCTCCAGATAACTTGTGACTGCACGAGATTTCACGTTCACTGCCAGAATAGCCCGCGATAGCAGCCAGCACCCAATGCAAGAATTGTCTTATGAAAGAACTGACGCTAAATAACGGCACAAAGATGCCGGCACTCGGCTTTGGCACCTATAAAATTTCCGATGCGGAAGGCGTGGGCGCGGTGCAGACGGCGCTAGAGATCGGCTACCGCCACATTGACACTGCCCAGATGTACCACAATGAAGCGGGCGTAGGCAGCGGCATAGCGGCGGCCGGGGTGGCACGCGGCGAAATATTCCTCACCACTAAACTGGATAACCCCTACCATCTGCCGGAAGATGCGCGCCGGGAGTTTGCGGCGTCGCTGGAAAAACTGGGCACCGACTACGTCGACTTGTTCTTGATGCACTGGCCCGTTCCGATGTATTACGACGGCGATTTCGTAACTACCTACCAGGTGATGGAAGAATTTGTGGCTGACGGGCGGGCCCGCGCCGTCGGCGTCTCCAATTTCGAGGGTTACCATATCGATAAATTGCTCGACGCTGGCTGCTCCGTACCAGCAGTTAACCAGGTGGAGCTACATCCCTATTTCCAGAATCGGGAAGTGGTGGCATATTGCCAGGCACACGGGATTGCGGTGGAAGCGTGGTCGCCATTAGGGCGGGCTACGGTGCTGACCGATCCCACTATTTTGCAGATTGCCGAGCGGTATGCTGCCACCGCAGCGCAGGTAGTGCTGGCTTGGCAACTGGCGAAAGGCTATATCGCAATTCCGAAGTCGGTTAATCCACAACGGCAGCAGGAAAATTTTGCGGCGCAGCAGCTGGAACTAGATGCAGCTGCGCTCGCGGCTATCGACGATTTGGATCGCGGGGAAGCCGGGCGGATTGGGAAGCACCCAGATGAGTTCGATCGGATGACCACGAACTAGCACTAGCTAAAACCTGTGGCGACCCGCGTATAATTTGGCGAGGTGGCACTGCCGGGCAGCGGTGCCTAACTATTCACTAGGAGAATTTCATGGTTACATTTGCTTACACGATTGCCGGATCTGAAGCTACCGGCGGCGCTGGCTTCCAGGTGGATCTAAAAACTTTCCACCAGCTGGGCTGCTATGGCATGGGCGCTTTGACCTGTATCGTGTCATTCGATCCGAAGGATAACTGGAACCACCGCTTTGTGCCGGTACCGCCGCAGGTCATCCGCGATCAGATCGAAGCAGCAACGAAGTCGCAGGATCTGGATACCGTGAAGATTGGCATGCTCGGCCACCCGGACACCATCGACGCTGTGGCAGAGATGCTGCAAACCCAGGAATGGCGCAATATCGTGGTGGACCCGGTGTTGATTTGCAAGGGTCAGGAGCCGGGCCAGGCGCTGGATACCGATAATGCACTGCGGGAGAAGATTCTGCCCTTGGCCACTGTGGTGACGCCAAATAACTTTGAGGCCCGCGTACTTGCCGGCATGGACGAACTGAATACGGTAGAAGACCTGGCAGAAGCGGCAGAGCGGATTTCTAAACTCGGCCCGAAATACGTAGTGGTAAAAGGCGGGATTGACTTCCCGGGAGACGACGCCGTAGACGTGCTGTGGGATGGGGAAAAAGCTATTTCCTTTGCAGTACCGAAAGTGGGTAGCGAACGAGTTTCCGGTGCGGGCTGCACGATGGCTGCAGCGATCACTGCGGAACTGGCTAAAGGTGCTGATATTGTATCCGCCGTGCGGGTAGCCAAGGACGTAGTAACCCAGGGTATCGAAGCCCGCGTCTCGGCTCATACCCCGTTCGATACCGTATGGCAGGGTGCCTACCGTCCCGCACTGATCGTGAATGACGACGACTCCCGCGGCGGCGGCTGCTGCGGCGGGCGCGGCAAAGGCCACGGTCACGGTGGTGGGCATGGTCACGGCAACGGTGGCTGCGGCTGCGGTAAATAGCATCGCTCGTGCCTGAGACCTATCGCGAAAGTGCCGGCGCAGTTGCGGCGGCACTTTTCGCGCCGGCACGTGAATTTTTGCGTGCCCATCTACTGAGTACACCGGGATATTCGCGGCGCTACCGCTTTGAACACAGTTTGCGCGTGGCACAGTTAGGCCGCGAAGTAGCTACTGCTGCTGGCTTAGATCCCGATTTGCTGGCGCTGGGCTGCCTACTACACGATATTGGCAAGTATGACGCCGAATGGCCGGTTGACCATGGCCGCGCGGGAGCACTGCTGGTACAAGATTTCCTGGAAACTGGCTCCCCGAGCTATCGAGAACAACTAGGCGAAACCACTGCTATGCAGCTGCTGCAAGGCATAGCGATGCACGTAGACGGATCTGCCAATACTCGCCCCGAAGCTCCGGACGCCGGCCCGGTGGACAAGAGCGGCCGACCTTATCTGCAGTTTTCGCAGCCACCCGCCGTCTGGGCCCGCTCTATCGGCGACTGCGACAATATTGACCGATTCTCTGCCTACCGGATCGCGGACACCCTGCGGTACTGGAAATTCATGGAGCTAGAAACCGCAGCACAGCGTGACGTCGTAGCAAAATACTTGGCAGAGCTAGCCGCCCAACGGCACTACCACTGCGCTACTGCGGCTGCCGAAGAACTCTGGCAGGACAACCTAGCATTCCAAACCGAATTCTTTACTAGATTGGCCCACCAACTCCAGATAGAAAACTAGGACTCGCGCACTGCCTGTTTGATTTCTGGGACCAGCGCTGGCCGCACAGAAAGCGCATCAACCCCAGCTGCTACTAGTTCTGCCACCAACTCCAGATCAGAAGCTAAATCACCACATACAGAAACTGGGCAGGGCAGCGTCTCGCACGCCTGTGCAATCAGCCGGATGACGGCGGGAATCGCCGTCTGCGCTACCTCGGCAACTGCGGAATTACTGCGATCAGCAGCTGCCATATATTGCACTAGATCGTTTGTTCCTACTGAAACAAAATCCACTTCGCCGGCAAAATCGGCAATTTGATATGCCGCGGCGGGCGTCTCCAGCATCATCCCCAACTGGGGAACCTGACCGGGATTCCCCTCCAAAGCCACCGCTTTATTCAGCATTTCCCGCGCCCACCGGATCTCGTCAACTGAAGTCACCATCGGGATCATTGCCGCAATCTGTACTTCTTGCCCGGCGCGCACAATCGCGCGTAACTGCGTTAAGAACAATTCTGGATGGCGCCGCATCAGCCGCACTCCGCGCTCGCCAAGGAATGGGTTATCTTCTGCGGCAAGCGGCAAAAATGCCACTGGCTTATCGCCACCAATATCCCAAGTTCGCACCACCATCGGATTAGTTCCCGGTAGTGCTTTGCCAAGCGCAATATAGGTAGCAGTCTGGGCGGCGCAGTCTGGGGCTTCGGAATGGTTGGCGAAGAGCAATTCGGTGCGCACCAGCCCCATGCCGTCAGCTCCGTTCTGAGCGGCAGCAGTAGCATCCGTCAGAGTGGCAATATTGGCCTCCACTAAAATGCGTGTTCCCGCCGCAGTTAGCGCCGGTTCATCCATCCGTTTTCGGGCCCGGAGTTGCCGAGCATTTGCCTCCCGGTAGTGCAAAAGCATCTGCCGCAATTGTTCCGGGGACGGCTCAATTAAGGCCTCGCCCGCATAAAGATCCAGCGCAATTTGTACCCCGTCAGTGGCATTGCGAGCTTGGGGCTGCCCGGTCACAACCGGAATGCCTTTGGCGGCGGCGATTAACGCGCCGTGCCCGGTGCGGCTGCCGGATGCAGTCAAAACTCCTGCCACTCGTGCCGGATCAATTTCCGCCGCTAATGCCGGCGACAGCGCCTCCAAAACTAGTATTGGCGGCGTCTCCCAGGTGGCCAGTTCCTCAGCCAAGCCGCCTAACGGTGAGCCAGTCAGTGCCACCCGCAGCAGTTCTCCCAGCGACACGATATCTTCTGCCCGCTGCCGTAAATAATCACTCGGCAATTTGGCGTACATATCTTCTAGTTCGCCCGTTACATTGCGCACGGCTTGCTCAGCCAAGGTGCCCTGCGCTATCTGCCCCGCTATTTTTCCATTGAATTGCGGGTCAGAGAGCAGCCCAATCTGGATAGCGACAATCGAATCTTCCGGCAACCCGACTAAGTAATTCCGCACAGTTTCTACTGCTTGTTCCCAACGCTGTGCCTGGTTATCTGGATTATTTCCTGCGGTGGGCACGGTGATTTTTACCTGATGCGGCCGCCAAACTAAGGCGGGACCTACTGCCGGTTGTAATCCTGACGACGGCACGCTGGGTTGATGTGCTGGAACTGGTTCCCGTTTTTTCGGCTTTGCAGCAGCGTTATTCCAACCGCGTTCCGCTAACTCAGCGACGGCGTGCAAAGTTTCCGTTTCAGTTGCTGGCACCGAAATTTGCAAGCGCTGCCCGGCTACCAGCCCTAGACTCATTAGCGCAGTCATTGAAGTGGCATCAACCGGGCCACTCCCGGTATCGACGTTGTATGCAGTAGCTGCAGTGCCAGCAACTGCGCTCACCAGCGCGGCCGCTGGGCGCGCATGTAGCCCATTGGGATCGGTGATCCGCAATGTCACCGAACGGAGATCTGCCGATTCCGCGAGCGCAGCGCGCGGGGCGGGGCAAATGCCCGGGTTCCCCAAATCTTCCTTTTTCGGTTCTAGTGCTTGGCAGGCTTCCCGGGCGATAGCGGCAGTATCCACGCCGGCAGCAGCTGCCACACTGGCAACTATCAGCCCTTCCACTAATGGTGCTGGTATTAGCTGCGTGCGGTGCGCTATTTCCGGGTCCAAAAACTCTAAAGCCAATTCAGCAGACATCACTGCGGAACCTAAATCTAGTAGCACCACTACGCCGTCGCCCGCGTCAGCCCGCATGATAGCCTGCGATATCTGCTCCGCGTCGGTACCAAATTCGGCAAACTCAGCCCCGATACCTGCGGCAACTTCTATCCGCACCTGGGACGCCATTTGTTTTGCTAGCTCCCGGGCAGCGGTCGCGAGCGCATAGGAGTGGGAAACCACCACTAGGCCGACATCAGCCACCGAAAACCTCCGCGGCTGCCTGGAGCATAAGTTCCGTAGACGCCGCGCCCGGATCTTTCACTCCCACAGCGCGTTCCCCCAGGTAAGAGGCTCTGCCTTTGCGGGCAACTAGCGGGATAGTTGCAGCAGCACCTTGCTGAGCTGCGGCATAGGCGGCGGCTACGGTATCAGCTAAAGTTTCGCCGTTGGCGGCAGTTTCTTGGGCAGCAGCCAGCGCGGGAAGCCACGCATCAAGCATAGTTTTATCGCCAACTTCTGCTCTGCCTCGAGCCTGCACTCCGGCTACTCCTGCCGCAAGGGCAGCTACAAAGCTACCGGCAGTGAGCTCTGCAGCCGGATCGGTGTCCAGCTCAGCACCCATTTTCAACAGTAAAGTGCCGTACAGTGGGCCAGATGCTCCGCCCACTTTGGATACCAGCGTCATACCAGCCTTTTTTAGATAACTGCCGGCATCTGGGAACTCAGCTGGGTCTAACTCCCCGATTGCTTCCACTCCGCGCAACATATTGGCACCGTGATCGGCGTCGCCAATCTGGCGATCTAATTCAGTCAGGTAGTCAGAATTGGCGGTGACTAGTTTTTGGAAAGCGGCTAACCACGCGATAAATGGTGCAGATTCCATCACGCATTCCACCTCAATCCAGCGGTAAGTACTGGGGCATCCCAGCAGCGCAGCATTTCTTCATCTGCCCGCAATAGCGAGAGCGCGCAGCCAGCCATCTCTAAGCTAGTCACATAGTTACCCACCAGGGAGCGCACTACGTTGACCCCAGCATCCGTCAATATTTTGGCGCATTCGCCGTACATTAGATACAGCTCGGAGAGCGGAGTAGCCCCCATGCCGCCAAGCAGTGCCACTACTGGCGCTCCCGTAAAGTCCAGGTCGGCCAGAATTGGCTCCACTAGTTCGGCTGCTAGTTCGCGGGCTGGTTGTAGCGGCCGGCGTTCCCGCCCGGGCTCGCCGTGAATTCCAATCCCTAATTCGATTTCATCTTCGGCAAGTTCAAAGGTAGGTTTACCAGCCGCCGGCACGGTACATGGCGTCAGCGCCAGCCCAAAGCTACGAGTGTTATCGGCTACTCGCTGTGCCAGCTGGGTAACTGCCGGCAAGTCTGCGTCCTCTTCCGCCAGCGCGCCGGCAATTTTCTCCACGAAAAGGGTGCCGCCCACACCACGCCGGCCCGCAGTATAGAGCGAGTCTTGGACGGCGACGTCGTCAGCAACCGTAACTGAATCGATTGCGATACCGGAGATTTCCGCGCTCATCTCCGCTGCCATCTCAAAATTCATGACGTCGCCGGTGTAGTTCTTGACTATGTGCAGCACACCAGCACCACTATCTACCGCCGCAGTAGCCGCCATTATTTGGTCGGGAACTGGAGAAGTAAAAACTGCGCCACAACAGGCGGCGTCTAACATGCCAGTACCAACAAATCCAGCGTGTAGCGGTTCGTGCCCGGAACCGCCACCGGACACTATCGCCACTTTGCCAGTTTTGGCGTGGGCGCGATAGACGATGTGATTATCTAGGTCAACGCGCAGCAGATTGGGATGCGCAGCTGCCATGCCGGCTAGTGATTCACTGACCACATCTTCGGGGTCATTAATCAATTTCTTCATACTTCGATTCAATCACTTTGTGCGGCAGGCTGGGCGCCTAAAAGCCACCAAAGTTGGCGAACTTGGTGAAATGCCCTTGCCACACCAGTTCCACTTTGCCGGTTGGGCCGGAGCGGTTCTTGCCTACGATAATCTCTGCTGGCGGCACATCTGGCGAGGAATCGTCGGCGTCTTTCCGATTGTTAATTAGCAAGACGACGTCCGCATCCTGCTCCAGTGAGCCAGACTCCCTCAGGTCAGAAACTTGCGGGACTTTTGATTCGCGGCGTTCTGGATCGCGGTTTAGCTGAGCTACTGCAATGATCGGGATATTTAGCTCTTTGGCGAGCAGTTTTATTGACCGGGAGAACTCGGAAACTTCTTGTTGCCGCGATTCTGGGGTGCGCCCACCAGAGGTAAGCAGCTGCAGGTAGTCAATTACGATCAATTCGATACCGTGCTGTTGGCGGAGCCGGCGGGCTTTGGCGCGGATCTCCATCATGGTCAAGTTAGGGGAATCATCCAAAAACAGCGGGGCTTGTTGAATGCGCTCTAATGTGCGCGCGATACGATTCCACTGGTCCTGGTTGATATCGCCGTTTTTGATTTTCGACAAGAAAACTTCGGCTTCGGCGGCGACCATACGGCTAATTAGTTCGGATCGCCCCATTTCCAGCGAGAAGAAGACGGCGGGTTTATTGTCTTTTATTGCCACTTGCCGGCAGAAATCCATCGCCAAAGAAGATTTACCCATGCCGGGGCGCGCGGCCACAATAATCATCTGCCCAGGGGCGAAGCCAGAGAGTTTGCTATCCAGATCGGTGAATCCAGTAGAGAGCCCGGCTAATCCGCCACTGCGGTTGGCATTCTCCTGCAGTTCTTCCCAAAACGGCGGTACTGCTTCTGCCAAGGAAACATAGTCAGATGTTTCACGGGAAGTGGTCATATTGAATACTTCGGATTGCGCGGTGTTTAGCAGTTCAGCCACATCACCTGGCTCAGTGTTATAGCCGAGTTGCACGATCCGAGTTCCCACTTCTACCAGTGAGCGCAGCTGAGCTTGTTCGCGCACAATTTGGGCATAGTACGACGCATTGGCGGAAGTGGGCACCGCGGCGGCTAGGTCTAAGATGTAGCCCCGACCACCGACCCGCTCGAGCTCACCGTGGCGTTGTAGTTCCGCGCTAACCGTAATTTGATCTGCCGGCTCGCCATGCGAGAAAAGATCCAAGATGGCATTGAAAATTGTGGCGTGGGCAGGGCGATAGAAATCTTCTGCGCGCAAAATTTCCAGCACATCGGCAATTGCGTCTTTGGTAAGTAGCATGCCACCTAATACTGAACGCTCTGCCGCAATATCCTGCGGTGGAGTCCGTTCAAATGAGGATCCCTCGCTCACCAATTTTCACTCCACTTCTTAAGCTCATCTCGGCGTTGGCATCCAGTAGTTATCTGGAATACCGCTCCGCTAGTCTATCGCCGTCGTGACGTAGATTTTGAGCAGTATTCCACCGGTTGTCAAATTATCTTTTCCACAGGGCTGTGGATTCTTTAAGTTTTTCTGTGGATACACGCCGAAAAACCGGTGGATTATTTGTGAATAACTTTTTCAGTTATCCACAACTAACCCCGGTAGTATCCACAACAGTGGAGAAGCCCCGGAAAAGGCTGATTTTTCTACCCCTATGTTCTCCACACCTGTGGGTAACTTTTTATTTTTGGGGACAATTTATTAGTTAGTTAAATTTTAGGAACTTGAGGGTTAACAAAGAATATAACTCTAGAAATATCCGCCGTACTGCGCGGCTTTCCCTAGACACACCCCTGAACCGCTCCGCACCCCGCAGTAGATCTGCTATCTCGCACGCCCACTGCGCACCTACCCGCCATTAGCTAAAGTTAAACGGTGGCAAAAAACCTGGAGCAGCGCCGAATAGATGCAGATATCGCCAAACTGGCAATTCCCTCATTGGGAACTCTGCTAGCTGAACCTCTGTTAGTGGCAGTGGATACCACCATGGTGGGTCGACTCGGCACTGCACCCTTAGCTGGGCTCTCACTTGCTGCCACTATCCTCACCACCCTAGTGGGGATCTGCATTTTTCTGTCCTACGCCACCACTGCAGCTACCGCGCGCTATGTTGGCGCCGGTAAGCCCGCGGTAGGGATGCGATACGGGCTGGATGGCATGTGGCTGGCACTCGGGCTGGGTGCGATCTTGGCCTTAATACTAGAAATCTTTGCGCCCGAGATTATTGCCCTATTCCAGCCTGAACCCGCGGTAGCCCAGCAAGCCATCCGCTATGCTCGCGCCAGTGCACCTGGGCTCCCCGGAATGCTGCTGATCTTAGCTGCCAATGGTACGCTGCGCGGTTTTGCAGATGCCCGCACACCCTTGGTAGCCGCTACCGCTGGCGCACTAGCCAATATCCCCCTAAACGCCATCTTGATTTATGGCTGCCAACTGGGGATAGTTGGGGCCGGAACTGGCACGGCAATCGCGCAAACCGGCGTCGGCATATTCCTAACTGTGGTGGTAGTACGCCGTGCCCGCAAATTAGCTGTGCCACTGCGACCCTCCGGCAGTGGGGTATTGCGAGCCGTGCGCGAGGCAGTGCCGCTCATTATCCGCACGCTCTCCCTGCGCGGCGCAATACTGTTGCATATCACCGCCGCTACTTCGCTGGGTACCTTCGCCCTAGCTGCCAATCAAATCATAATGACGGTGTGGAATTTCGCTGCCTATGGGCTGGATTCACTGGCAACCGCGGCACAAATCCTGGTGGGGCAAGGGCTAGGCGCACAAAATCGCGAGCGCGTGCGCACCGTGCTACGCCGCTGTTTAATCTGGGGTGCCCGCGTGGGAATCGGGCTAGGCGTGCTGGTAGCTGCAGCAGCGCCATTAATTTCCACCCTGATGGTCACCGACCCACCCGTGCGCGAATTAGCTACCCACACTATGTGGCTAGTAGCAGTCGCTTTCCCCCTGGCTGCTATCGCTTATATGCTCGACGGCGTGCTGATTGGTGCCGCCGATACCCGCGCCCTCGCCTGGTACATGATAGGCGCACTATTGGCATTCACTCCCGTGGCGCTATTTTTCACCACTGCCGGTGCCGACTGGGGCGAAACCGGATTGCTGTTGCTGTGGGCTGGCTATGTATTTGTTTTTATGGGAGTCCGCGCGGGTACGATGTTGTGGCGCATCCGGGGCGACCGGTGGATGAGGCTAACCCAACAACAACTAACTGAGCGCAGCGACGACGTCCGCTAGTGATTGCGCGTCACCCACATTTCCAGGAAATACCGCATACGGAATGCCGGTGGCAACGCCGTCTTGCGCTACCCACAGGGACACCATGCCCGGGAGCAGTGGCCCCGCTACCACAGCGCGGCGGATCTGCAGTCCATAAGCAGCTACGTCAGAGGAAGTTATCCCCCCTTTAGCCAGCACAAACTTGGGAGTAACTGCTGCCATTATTCTCTGTACCGCCTGCACTACTGCGCGGGAGACTCGCCGGGCAATCTCAAGCGAGTCTTCGCCGGAGTCCCCGGTGACCAGCCGCCGCGATGTACACAGCACTGCCGTACCCGCGCGCACTGCCTGCGCCACCTGGGCAGAAATTTCTGCGATATGTGCAGCTGCGGTTTGAGGGTCAATAACCTGCGCGACATCGAGTTCAAATTGCCGGATATCTGCCCGCTGGCACAGTGCTTCTAGCTGCCGAGTAGTGAGCGCTACATGCGATCCCACTACTACTAACCCACCAGCAGCAAAGTCATGCTTGCCCCGAACTGCGGCTATTTCTGCCCTGCTCAGCGGTGCGCGCTGCTCCTGACCAATCCGCGCCGCGACGAAGTCTGGGCCGGTGCGGTACAGCAGCCGCGTGCCACTGGCTTCAACGTCAATCAAAGCCAATGCCAGTAGCCGCAAGTCAGTTGGCGTAACGGCGTCTACTGCCACCATTTGCCCGCCCGATACCGAGCGCAATATTTGGCGCGTTCCCGCCGGATCGGAGCGCAAAGTCCCTAGATCCAAGGTAACTACTGCAGCTGCCGGTATTCTGCCACCAGTTTTTTCGGCAACCCAATCGGCAAGCCGTGAGGACCGATACCCAAAAGTGGCATCCTGGGCGTATTCAGTTTCTCCCACTGGCACATAACCGCGAGCGCTTAAGCCCGCGTAGTGCACCCCACCGACAGTAATTCGCCCGGCGTTGGCAAAAGTTGGCACGATGACGACGCCGGCAATTTCCTGACCACTGGCAGCTGCTATTTCGGTTTGTAACACATCTGGTTCCAGTGGGAAATGCCCACGCAAAGTCGAATCTGACCGCGAGACAAACGCTATCTGCGTGCCAGTTTCAGCTGCAGCGGCGTAGGCATTGCGAGCGACTTCACGGTTCACCCGCGCCGCATCCACCGCAGATAGCGAGCGGGAATTAGTCATCACATACACCGCTGGGCGGCCAGTTTGGAATGCCCAAACCAGATCTGCTTTTTCCCAAGTCATCAATAACGGCAAATCAGAAACTGACTGGGTGCCGGTGGGGTCATCGTCGATCACGACATATACGATGTCATCGCCAGCTGTAGCGCGGGCACGGCGTACCGCAGCAGCAGATATCGGAACTGGCGGCGGGAACTCCGCTACCAATTCCGCCAAAGATTTTTCCACTGCTCCTCCTCCCTCTGAGTTAGCCACAGTTAGCTGGCAATACGATTAAACTGGCGGCGACTTTATGGATCTAAGAGTTCAGCCAGATGCTCAGGCGCAACAAAAAGCGGGCCGCGCCAGCTTCTGCCAGTTAGATACTATCTGTTCGCGATAATCTAACCCGCAGAACTGCAGCAACAGCCCGCAATTCGTTATTAAGTTTTAGTGGTGCATCCGCACTATTCGGCGACTACGTTTACCGTCAAAGCTGCCGTAACTTCGTCATGCAACTTGATGGTGGCTTCGTATTCACCAACTGACTTGATGTGGCCCTTGAGCGCCACTGACTGGCGATCGATTTGCTTGCCAGTTAGTTCGCTGGCAGCAGCGGCAACATCAGCAGTAGTGACCGCGCCGAACAGACGGCCGTTCGAACCGGCAGTCTTGGTGATGGTCAGGGCCTGACCTTCTAGCGCAGCCTGGGTTTCCTGTGCGGTTTCCAGGTCCGCGCTGTGGCGGCGATCCCGAGCAGCAGCGATTTGATCGATCTGCTTCTGGGCGCCCTTGGTCCACCGCACTGCGTAGCCCCGCGGAATCAAGTAGTTCCGGCCGTAGCCGTCCTTTACTTCAACAACTTCTCCTGCGCTACCCAAGCGATCCACTTCGTGGGTAAGAATGATCTTCATTTATTCCTCCCTTTAGCGGTTAGAGCTGGTGTACGGGAGCAGCGCCATTTCACGTGCATTCTTAACTGCACGCGCAATTGCACGCTGTTCTTGGGTGGAGACGCCGGTTACCCGCTGGGCGCGGATCTTGCCGCGGTCCGAAATGAACTTACGCAGCGTAGCGGTGTCTTTGTAGTCGATATTTTCAATCTTCGCTGACTTCAGCGGATTGCCCTTTTTCTTTGGCTTGCGCAAAACAGGCTTTGCCATTTTGTCCTCTTTCAAATGAACATCGGCGTCAGAACGCCAGAAATTAAGATTGTCTGTTTAGAACGGTAGTTCGGTTAGAACGGCGGTTCGTCGTTAAATGCCGAATCCTGTGGACCGCCACCGAGTGGCTGTGCCCAGCCGTCCTGTGGGGAACCGCCAGCCGGAGCATCATAGGAGGCTTGTCCGCCACCCTGGTTGTAGCCGCCACGGTTACTGGTCTTAGCCACTTGAGCAGTGGCGTAACGCAACGATGGACCAACTTCGTCAACCTGCATCTCTACCGAAGTACCTTGGGAGCCATCCTGGCGCTGGTAGGTACGGATCTGGAGTTTTCCAGTTACCACTACGCGCATGCCTTTGGCCAAGGATTCAGTAACGTTTTCGGCATATTCCCGCCATACCGAACAGCGAATAAACATCGCTTCGCCGTCAGTCCATTCTCCGGTCTGCCGGTTGTAGTTCCGGGGCGTGGATGCCACCGTAAACGAAGCCACCGGAGTGCCAGAACCGACGTACTTCAGTTCCGGATCGGCAGTCAGGTTACCAACTACGGTAATGATTGGTTCGCCTGCCATGGTTCTCCCCGTTCTGCTTAGTTCTGTGCCTTAGCTGGTTCAAAGCGCATGATCTTGGTGCGCATAACAGCTTCATTCAGGCCAAGCTGGCGATCTAGTTCTTGGACAGTGTCCGGTTTTGCAGTCAAATAGATGACTACATAGATGCCTTCAGACTTCTTGTTAATTTCATAGGCAAGACGACGCCGGCCCATGATGTCCACATTATCGAGAACTCCACCCTCGTCGGTTACAACTTTGAGCATCTGTTCCAGTTGGTTCTGGAGCGTGCGCTCATCAACTTCAGGATCGAGGATGATCATCATCTCGTACTGACGCATGTGTACCCACCTCCTTTGGTCTACACGGTCACGGTCCATCCGTGACAGGAGGGTTATGCATCTGTTCGCTTTGGCGAACGAGTATTAAGTCTACCCGATCACCACTGTGCGCTCAGTGGGTAATTAGCCACAAAAACTAAGCAATGCGCCACAAACTGGGTGAATTTTTGCGTCACTTACCCGGTTTTCCCGGCTTAGTTTGGGTCGGTGGCGGAGCCGGCGGCTCTGGGTTATCCCCCGGCTGCCCAGGCTGCTCCGGCTTTTCTGGTTCTGGAGCTGGCTCCGGCTCTGGTGCAGGCGCCGGTTCTGCTGGCCGCTCTGGGGGCGGCACAATTGCCGGCTCCTCGGTATTCTCTTCTTCTTCCGGTTCCGTCAGATCGTCAGTGTAATAACTAGATCCGCTGAAATTCTTAACTGGCGTACCGCGCAGCGTAGCACGCATATAGTCCCGCCAAACCTGAGCTGGATAGGTAGCGCCGTAAATAGTACGGTGCCCACCGAAAGCAGTTAGCACCTGTTCTGAGCCGTCATCACCCACCTGATACATATCGACTACGGTGAGTAGGTCTGGCACAAAGCCAATGAACCAGCCAGAAACTGGCCCGGAGGAAGTACCCGATTTACCCGCAGCTGGTCGGCCGATATTAGCAGTAGCGCCGGTGCCGCTGGGGCTAAACGATGACTTCATCGCAACAATAGCTTTCTCGGCTACTTCTTTATCGATAACTTGTTCCGCTTCCGTGGGCCCTTGATAAACCAAACTATCGCCGCGATATACCTCGCGCACCAGGTGTGGCGTGGTGCGTTGCCCAGAATTAACAATGGTGGAAACCGCCCCAGCCATTTCCATCGGGGTAACTGACGCCGATCCCAATACATTGCCTACGCCGTCGTCTAGCCCAGGAGTATCCGCCGGCAGCCCCAATCTAATTGCCATTTCTTGGGTTTTTTTCGGCCCGATCTCTTCGTTCAACTTGATATAAGGCGTATTCAGCGAAAGCCCGGTCATCTGAATCAGATTCACTCTCCCGTAGGAACGACCAGTCAAGTTGCGGAACTTCAAGCCACCACTGCCGCGTATTTCGTAGACGCCGGGGGCATCGTAAGTGTCGTACAGGCTCACCCCGTTATCTAGTGCTGCCGTCAGCCCAAAGATCTTGAAAGTTGAACCGCCCTGTGCGCGATCTTGAGTGGCGGAGTTACGCTGCCGCTTTAGGTAGTCATCACCGCCATACATCGCCACAACTTCACCATTGGCGGGGTTAACCGACACCAAACCCACATAGTTATTATCCGGTCGGCTATCCGGCAAATTGTCGACGGCGGTAACCGCATTTTTCTGTTTTTCTTCGCTTATCGAAGTAACCACCCGGAAGCCGCTGGTGTTGATTTCCTCTTCAGTGAAACCAGCCAAGTCAATTAGCTCTTGGCGCACTGTCATCAACAGATGCCCATTGGGCCCCGCCAGCGAGTTGTTTTCGGTAAGTTCTCTAGTTTGTGGGAAAGCAGCATTATTCTTTTCTGCTTGAGTTATCCAGCGATCTTCCTGCATAAATTCCAGTACCCGCTGGAAACGTTGCGCTGATTTTTCTGGGTTTGCCGCCGGATCCCACGCACTAGGCGCCGGGATGATCCCCGCCAGCATTGCTGACTGCGACAGATCTAGCTCTGCGGCAGAAACTCCAAAGTACGTTCGTGCGGCGGCTTCCACCCCATATGCCCCGCGCCCGAAATAGATAGTGTTCAAGTAGTTTTGCAGGATCTCTTCTTTGGACTGCGAACCATTAATTTTGATTGCCAAAATTGCTTCCCGGACTTTGCCCGGGAGGGAAGTGGTCGTACCCATGTAGTAGCGCTCAGCATACTGCTGAGTCAAAGTAGATCCGCCTTGAGTGGGCTTGCCGCGCACGTTATTCCACAATGCGCGCATAATGCCTTTCAGATCAATACCGCTGTTTTCGTAGAACCGGCGATCCTCAGAAGCAATCACCGCATGCTGCATATGTTCTGATATTTTTTCCAACGGCACTGAAGACCTGTTCAGCTCGGCAAACCGGCCAAGCTCTTTCTTGCCGTCGTCATAAGTGACCGTGGTGGTCTGTGCCAACGCGAAGTCATCCGGCTCCGGCACATCGATCGCAACATAGAGACCGGCTAGTACACCCAATCCCAGCACAAAAAGTGCCAGCAATGCAGCTAAGACGCCCCGCCATGACTTCCACCAGGGACGCTTCTTCTCTGGTTTCTTATTTTTGCCATCCGCAGCACTCTGCGGGGCGGTGCGGTTAGTTGATTTAGCCATTACTGCTCCTCGCCTCGCCTAGAACTCTTTAATTTTCTAGGCTTGGGGCTGCTTTTGTCTACATTCTTAACTTTTAGTTGTCGAGCTAACCCAGAGATCCGTTTCGGGCTCACTTTTGTCTTTGGCTCAGGCATATCGCCACCCAAAAGTTGCGGATCAGTGTCCGATTCAGTGACGTCGTAATGTCCTTTTCTCGCCCGTTTTATCGCATCCGATTCGGAAACTAGATATGCCTCCAACCATCTAGTTTGCGGATCTGAGTCCACTAATAGTGCTTTGACGAACAAGGTGAGCGGAATTGCCAGGATGGAACCCAATGGACCTACGATAACCGTCCACAACATCAAGGAAATAAACGTCACCGTGGGGGATAGCCCCACGACGTCGCCAGTGAACTTGGGCTGGATAAAGGTTTGGATAATTACGTTTACCACCGAGTACAGCACCAATACCCAGATCATCGTCTGCCAGCCTTGATCCAACAAACCCATCAGCATGGGGGGAATGACGCCGATGATGAACCCAATATTGGGCACGTAGTTAGTGACAAATGCCCAGTATGCCCAGGTCCAAGCCAGTGGTATGCCCATGAACTGCAGAACTGCGCCGTCTATTATTGCCACAATTAGACCGAATACGGTGGAAATGATCCAGTAGTGCCGCACTCGCCGTTCAAAGCCGCCCAGCGCATTAGCGAGGTCAGAGTTGGCGGCGCGCACGATTTTGCCACGCACTTTGGTGTCGGTGGTATCGAGCGTGATAAAGAATACCGCTACCACCACGAGCATTAAGAAACCACCGGCAGAGGATAGCGAATCCACTATGGTCCATGCCCAAGAAACAATGGAGTTGAAGTTTAGATCATCTAGGTAGGTGGAGAAGTCCTCCGTCTCCATTCCCAGTTTATCCATCAAGTCGAGGGCAGAATTTACGGTGCTTTCAAAGCTACTGGAATAGCCCATTAGCACATCGGGTACCGGGGTAAGGGACCAAATAGTTATTCCAACCATGGCCACTAATAGCACCAGCACTACCACCATAGTGGTCATGCTGGCTAGGCCAGCGGGGAGGTTTTTACGTAGCATCCACTGCCCCAGCGGCCGTACTGCCAAAATTAGGGTGAGAGTAAGGAAAATCGGGCCGAATACGGTTTGGATGGAGTGTAGCCCCACGCCAGCGACGGTGAGCATCGCGAGAGTGCCCAAGAAAATTAGACCACTGGCTGATCGAGTTTTGAAACCAGAGATCACTGGTTCCGACGCCGGTGCGGCTGATCCGCTTTGGTCTGCCTGGGTGATGATTTCAGAATCATTTTCTTTGCTCATGTAAGTAATTGTGTCACTTATCGGGCTCAATTTAGGAAATCACTTAGATTTATTGCCCGAGGTAGTTCGCTAATTGCACTGGTACAACGCCAAAACCAGACCGCAGCTAGTCCATAAATCCCAGTTAAAACCAGGAACACCTCAGCTGACCACCCGGTATCTGGCAGTACTAAAGCTGCCAGTACGGCAGCTCCTACAAAAGCGGAATTGTAGAGCATGTCATAGAGGGAAAATGCCCGACCGCGGAACTGATCGTGAGTGTGACTTTGCACGATAGCATCTACTGCAATTTTTGCCCCCTGTACCCCTAAACCTAGCAGTGCAGCAGAAACATATATCCAGGGTATCCGGTAAGTTACTGCCATCATCGCCTGGGATAATGCCGAGATACCCAGGCAAATCATTATCCACTGGCTGGGGCTGATCCGTTCGTGGGCAATCGGCGTCAGTACAATTGCTGCTCCGTTGCCGGCAAAAGATATCCCGGCAATAACCGCAAATGTTGCCAAACCGGCGTCGGCATTAGTGGGGTCAGTAAGCAGATTGCGGGAAATCAAAATCAGGGCGATGAAATTTACCCCATATAAGAATCGGTGAATCGCCATAATGCCCAGCCCGTAGGCAGGCATGCCGCGGCGGATCAGGTAGCGCACGCCGGAAACTAATCGGGAGATAACTTTACGCAGCTCGCTAGCTAGCGAAGTGCTGATTGTTCCCTCGGGGCCAAGTTCAGCGGCGCCGAGCCGAGTAGCGGCTAGCGCAGCTCCAGTGAATAGTACCGCCGCACAGACTAACGCCACCGCGTTACGTTGGGCGCCTGCCGGCAACACCAGGTTGAGTAGGAATCCTATTGCTGCTCCCAGTACCGCAGCCACTGACCCGAGCGTGGGGGTGATGGAATTGGCTAACACCAGTAAGCGCTGCGGCAGGGTGTGTGGCAAACCGGCCGAGAGGGCGGCGAGTAAAAACCGGTTTATTCCGAGGGTAACTAGCGCTAATACGTAAATAGCCCAGTGCGCCGGAGAGATCATCATTATTGCAGCTAGCACCAGGGTAAATACCGCGCGAATGAGGTTGCCGTAATACAGCACTTGGCGGCGGCGCCAGCGGTCGAGCAGGGGGCCAGCAAACGGGCCCACCACAGTGAACGGCAATAGCAGCACCGCGAAAGCTAGTGCCACCCCGCCGGCAGTAGTGGCGTTTTGGGGGTTGAAGAAGAATAGCGTAGCGAGCCCGATCTGGAACATGCCGTCGCCGGTTTGCGAGATCAGCCGAATAGCCAGCAACTTGCGAAATTTCTCGTGTTGCAAGCAAATTTTCAGATCAGTTAAGACCTTCACGCATCTCTCTTTCCCAGATATCGGGTCAGTTACTGGTTAGCGCCTTCCCACCAGGCGAGCAGACGGCGTTTAGCTTCTTCTTCACCTAGCGGACCTTCTTCCATCCGCAGCTCGAGCAGGTATTTCCAGGCTCGCCCCACTTCACGCCCCGGTTGTAAATCGAGCAGTTCCATAATCTGAGTGCCGTCCAGGTCGGGGCGGATAGCATCTATTTCTTCCTGCTCTTTTAGCGCCTCGATCCGGGCTTCTAGATCATCCATCCCGGCGGACAGCCAAGCCGCTTTGCGCCGATTGCGGGTGGTACAGTCCCCGCGGGTCAGCCGATTTAGCCGCGGTAACAGCTCACCAGCGTCAGTGACATACCGGCGCACTGCCGCATCTGACCACCGTTGTTCACCATAACCGTGGAAGCGCAGGTGCAGTTCTACCAGGCGAGACACTGCTTTAGTAGTGTCTTTATCAAACCGCAATTTCCGCATCCGCCGCGCCGTCATCCGCGCCCCAATAATGTCATGCGCATGGAAAGACACCGTGCCATCGGGCTCAAATTTGCGGGTGGCGGGCTTGCCGATGTCGTGCATTAATGCCGCAAATCGCAAAATGAAGTCTGGGCCGGGCACCGCGCCGTCCGCATCGGTTTCTAAGTCCATGACTTGATCCAACACAGTGAGGGTGTGTTCGTAGACGTCTTTATGGCGACCGTGCTCATCTACTGTTTCTTGCAAATTTGCTAGCTCAGGTAAGACGACGCTGCACACCCCCGTCTCCACCATTAGCTCCAGACCGCGGCGCGGGGCAGGGCTAATAATTAGCCGTTCCAGTTCGGCGCGAATACGTTCCGCGGAAACTATTTCTAGCCGCTGCGCCATATCGGCCATCGCACGCATTACTTCGGGGGAAACATCAAATTTCAATTGGGCCGCGAACCGGGCAGCGCGCATAATCCGCAGTGGATCGTCGTCAAAAGACTGGGTAGCAGCAGCAGGCGTGCGCAACTCGCCACGCACCAGATCATCTAGCCCGCCACATGGGTCTACCAGCACTAATTCTGGCAACCGCACCGCCATGGCGTTTACGGTGAAATCCCGGCGGGTCAGATCCCCAGCTAGGTTATCGCCATACTCGACCGTGGGCTTGCGAGAACTCGGGTCATAACTTTCCGCGCGATAAGTAGTGACTTCTACTACCAGACCGTCCCGCACCGCGCCGATGGTGCCGAATTCTCTCCCGATATCCCAAGTCTTGTGTGCCCACTGTGCCAGCAGTTTCTGGGTCTCTTCCGGGCGCGCCGAAGTGGTCAAATCAAAGTCATGAATCGCAGTGCCGAGGAAAGCATCTCTAACTGGTCCCCCAACCAAGGACAATTCATACCCATTACGTGAGAAAATAGTACCCAGTTGAATAATTGCATCAGGGATTCGTGTTAGCGCCTGGTGGCCTTGCGCGAGTAACTGTGCACGCTGGTTTACGCCAGCGTTGGCCGGTGTACGTTGAGATTTGGGAGAAGTATTGCTCATGGTCACCCCTTAAGGGTGCCATGATTTCATGTACTTTCGCATATTTCAGGGTGCGCGATAGAAGTGTGATGATGTCTAACTCGTTTTCGTCCAGTTCACCGCAGCGGAAACGCCAACGCGGTAGCGGGTCGTCGCGGGCAGCAAACCGCCGTCAGGCGCTACCCATCGTGAACGAAACTTCAGCGGGCGGCGCGATTGTTAAAGTCCGCGATGGGCAGGCTTATGTGGCGGTTATTGCCCGGCGCAACCGTGGTGGCAGATTGGAGTGGTGCCTGCCGAAGGGGCATCTGGAGGGGGAAGAAACCGCTCCCGAAGCTGCCGTGCGGGAAATCCGCGAAGAAACGGGAATCCACGGGAGAGTGCTACGCCATTTGGCGACGATCGACTACTGGTTTTCTGGGAATGATCGGCGTGTTCATAAAGTAGTGCACCATTACCTAGTGGAAGCTCTTTCTGGGGTACTAACGGTGGAGAACGATCCGGATCAAGAGGGTGAAAAAGTAGAGTGGGTTCCGATAGATAAAGTCTCTTCCCGCCTGGCGTATCCTAATGAGCGCCGCATCGTGGGAAAAGCGCGAAAAATTTTGTACGGAAAGTAATGAAGAAGTTCGTCCGGATACTGGTGGTCTTTTTGGCGTGCAGCGTGCTCCTACTGGGCGCGCTGGGTACGATGTTGCCAGCCGCTCTGGCAGCACCACCGCAAGATGCTGCACCAGAAACGGAATCCGCCGCACTCGAGGTTACGATCACGGGAATTAATACGCCAGTATTAGAACCCGGCGCCGATCTGGTTATGACCGTACGGCTAACTAATCAGACTAACCGCCCGATTGATGCCGCGACTCTTTCCCTAGCTACCCCGATTAATACTTTCGTGACCGCTTCGCATATGCAGAGTTGGATGGCGGGGCAGGCTAATATCCCGGTGCAGGTAGTAAAAACTGCTGATGTAGCAGTAACCATACCGGCGGGAAAAACTGAGACCGTATCTATTACGGTTCCGGCAGCGGAAACGCCGTGGCCCACTAGCTATTTTGCCTGGGGCCCGCGCGGAATAGCGGCTGAGGTTGCCACCGATGTGGGAGATTTTGCGGATCGTTCGCTATTTGTAGTTGGCCCAGACGCCGAACTGCACCCCACCGATTTGGCGATAGTAGCGCCGATTAGCGCCTCGCTGGAATCTCTAGCCGCACAGCCAACATTTGCCCAAATATTAGGAGCAGTTCCCGCCGACAGCGCAGCTGCAGAGGCGGAAGATCTATCAAAAGAACTGACTACCCACAGTAAACACGCACTGCGGCAATGGGATCTGCCAGGAGTTACCCTGGCAGTCGATCCCCAGTTCAGCACTGAAGTTGGTCTGAGTGCTAAAGATTTCACTGCGCTGGAGAAAGCAAAGGTAGCGTTACTACCTGCCGGCGACGTCGATCTCTCTGCACTGATTCACACTGAGCGGAGCAAGTACCTCTCTCGGCTGATAACCAGCAGCCGGGAACAGCTGCCGCACTACCAACCAAACCTAGAGCAACTGCTGTTTTTGCCGGTTGGGCCAGTGGATGGCGAAGTGCTAGCTCAGGCATACGCTTCCCAGATGTTGCCGGTTATTGCTGATGCAGATGCCCCTCCGGCACAGATACTGTCATTCACCCCGCATGCGCACGGCACAATTTCAGTAGCCGGTGAATCACGGTCAGCGCTATTCTCGGATGCCATTTTGGCCGGCGCAGCCCGGGGTATCTTGCAGGATCCAGTTTCGCAACAAAGCCCGGTTGAACTCGATGACTTCGACGCTGGGCAAGCGTTGATTGCAATTTCGGCCGCACACTTCCGCCAACGGCCCAACAGCCCGCGCGGTAGCGTGCTGACTTTACCGCGGGGTCAGGTAATAACTGGGCAGATGCCGGAGCTAGCGGCAGAAGCTGACTCCAACCCGCCGTCTACCGGAAACGCTAACGCAGAGCTAAACCATGCGGTGGCACCCGAAGTTTTACTCCGTACAGTCAAATCCCTATCAGCTGCTCCCTGGGTAAATCCCGTGCCATTAGCGCAAATCGCTGCTACCCCACCCGATACCACCGCGCGTCAGCAGCTGCCCAATGAGCGGGTAGCTGAATCAGAGATTACCCAGACACAGATAGCACAGGTAGAAACTGCTACCGCTGGCTTCCACGACCTGGCCACTATTTTCACCGAATCTGCAGAGCTACTCGCTGCTGGACAGCAGCTCACTGATTCTTTCTTTGCCGCCGCCTGGAATGTTGACCCGGCCCGCCGCGCTCAGAAAATCGCTGAACTAGAAACATCGGCGGAATTAGCCGCCCTGATACGGGTGGAAAATTCCTCCCCAATTAATATGATTTCGGAAACTTCAGCGTTGCCGCTGCAAATAACTAACCCATTCAACCGCCCGGCAAATGTGCAGGTAAAGCTGATAACTCCGGATATACGACTGCAGGCAACCGACTCAGTTACCGCAACTTTGCCCGCTGGCAGCACTAAAACAGTTTCTCTGCCAGTCACGGCGCACGGTTCCGGGAATATGGAAGTTGAAGCTTTGGTGTTGAATGAGGCGGGAACCGAAGTGGGAGCTTCACAAAAGATTCCCGTACGCGTGCGGGCTGATTGGGAAAATACTGGAATCGCTATCTTCGCTGCTCTAGTTTTTGCGGTGCTGATCTTCGGTATTGCTAAATCGATACGAGCTGGCCGCCGCTCTCAACCAGTAGCGCTAGCAGATTTTACCCAAAACAGATCTGATGGGTCGCCCGCAGATAATAGCTAACCGGGATAGCGCTAGAATGCTGGAGAATTACGGAATGGAGGAACTTTGACCAAATTAGCCCATGCGGGTCAAGTAGTAGCTGATCGCTATGAACTTAACGCACCGGTAGCACAGCAGCTTTCCTTCTCTGATACTGAATCCTGGATTGCCACCGATCAGGTGCTATCGCGGCAGGTGCGGATAACCTTGATTGCGCCTGGAGCTGCGCAATTGTCAGCTGCGGTAGATGCGGCCCGGCGCACAGCACTGGTAGCCAACCCTCGGGCGGTCAGGATATTACTGGTAGATATCTTGCCTGACGACGCTGATTTAGCCGGTGCTGCCATTGTGGTTACTGAAATTCCACCTGGGAAAGCACTGGCACAGCTATTAGCAACAGATACGCCGATAACCGGTAATAATCTGTTGGCATTGGCAGGCGAAATTAGTGCCGCCGTTGCGGCGCTGCGCAAACAAGGAGTGCGCCATCTCCATCCCCGTGCCGATCATATCTATCTGCGCGACAGTGGAGATATCGTGATAGACGGTTTTGGAATTTTCGCAGCCCTGGAAAATGCTGACTTAGCTAAAGACGCGGCTGCCCTGGATCGCGATGAAGTCCGCGGTTTGGCGGTATTCTTTGCTGCGTTGGCATTGGGCAGGGATTTTCCACTTGATCCCAGTGACCACGATGCAGTAATTGCACAAGCAGCGGATTTACCAGAGCTACCTGGGCAACTGAGCGAAATATTCCGTGCTGAACGAGAATTCCGCGGCTATCCCACGCCGGAAGCGCTAATGCAGGCATTGTTGCCGTGGGGGGAAATCGACATAACGCCACAGTTGGCCCCAGCAAAGAACTGGGGACTTGATGGGATAAAGATTAGTTCTGACACCGCTGGTGAAATTGACGACGCAGTAATGGCAGTAAGCGAGGCCAAACCAGCGGCCAAACCAGTGGAAAAGCCGACCCCGGAGGAGGCGCAGCAAAACGAAGTTGGGCAAAAGGAAGTAGGGGCGCTAACTAAGAAAACAGGAGCGCTAACTAATGCTATTGCGCAACGCGATGCATCCGGCAACCCAGTTTTAGCAGACGACGGATCCCCACTAGTAAATGCCACCAAGGTAACGATGATATTGTTCGCCGTCACTGTTGCAATATTCGGACTTATCGGGATAATCGGACTAGCTATCCCAACTGCAAAAGTTACGACGCAACCGGCTGTGGATGAAGTCGCTACCCCAGAGGAAGAGCCTGCTCCCAGTGTGCCGCCACAGATTGCCAGCATCCATTTCGTTAGTCCGGACGCGCATTTAGTGGGCGGCGACCCGGCAATGGATAGCCCTGGCAATATCAGTCGAGCAGCTGACGGCAATCCGGAGACATATTGGAAGTCTTGGTACCGGGTGGATCCTACTATGCGGCCGATGACCGGGATTGGAATATTCGTGCAGCTCAAAGAGCCAGCAAAAGTTTCCGAAGTACAGCTAGCAGTTGCTGGCACGGGCGGAAAAGTAGAATTGCGTAACGCGCCTCTGGAAGATCCCAAATCTGGAAATGTACTGACCACTGGGGAATTTGCTGCTACCACTACGCTGGTTCCCGACGAACAGTACATCGGTGATTCGTTCACCTTGTGGGTCACTGAGCTACCCGTCTCTACTACTGATGGGAAAAACCGGCTGGAGATTTCGGAAATTACCGTGAAATAACGGCGTCGGACTGAGTAACGGCGTCAGACTAATCCAAATTGACTCCCACACCAGCAGGGAATAAAAGCCAAACTAGAGCGCTTGTACTAGGTACGAGATGAAATATAAAAATTTGGGAAACTAATCTGCTAGTCACAGAGGAGAAGTAATGACCGTTCATGACGTAGTTATCGTCGGCTCTGGTCCGGCGGGCTGGACCGCCGCGATTTACACCGCGCGCGCGGGACTGAAACCCATAGTGCTGGCTGGAGTTTTAGAGGTCGGTGGCGCTTTGATGAACACCACCGAAGTGGAGAACTATCCGGGCTGGCCGGAAGGCATCGACGGTCCGGTACTAATGACTAATATGCAGCAGCAAGCCGAACGGTTCGGGGCTGATGTGCGCTATGAATTCGCTGAGGAATTTGACCTGGACGGCGAAATAAAAACGATTAAAACCGACTCCGAAACTTACCAAGCCAAATCAGTTATTTTGGCGCTGGGCTCAGAGTACCGCAAGCTCGGCATCCCCGGCGAAAGTGAACTAGCTGGTCACGGGGTATCGTACTGTGCCACCTGTGATGGCTTCTTCTTCAAAGACAAAGAAATCGCTGTGGTAGGCGGCGGCGATTCTGCGGTCACGGAAGCTATCTTCTTGTCGCGTTTCGGTAGTAAAGTTCACCTAATCCATCGGCGCGATGAATTGCGCGCCTCCAAGGTGCTAGCTGATCGCCTACTGGGTATTGAAAATGTAGAGGTGCACTGGAATAGCGTCGTCACCAAAGTTAATGGTGACGAAGCTACCACTTCACTGACCTTGCAAGATACCCAAACTGGAGAGACCTCTGACCTGCCAGTTTCGGCGATGTTCGTTGCGATTGGAAACGATCCGCGCACCCCGATTCTGAATGGTCAGTTGGAGCTGGACGAGCACGGATACATTACTACCGAGTTACCATCCTCGCGGACTTCGCTACCAGGCGTTTTCGCGTGTGGCGACGTCGTTGACTCCACTTACCAACAAGCAATTACTGCCGCTGGCTCTGGATGCGTAGCAGCTCTCGACGTCGAACGGTACCTAGTTAGCTGATTCCAGCTAATCGCCAAATCTGCTGATTATTGGTGTTGACCAGTTATTCAGCGCTCTCTGCAGTCGGATCCTCCGGAATTACTGGATTCTCTCCCCAGATCTGGAGGATCCGATTCATGTCTGACAAGTTAGCGAACTCTACGGTAATTCTGCCTTTACGGGTTCCCAGCTGGACTTTTACCCTAGTGTCCAACCAGTCAGAGAGCTTGGTGGCAAGCTCATCCAACTCGGTCTCATACTGTTTTGCCGCCGTGCGCCGGCGGGTGGGGGTGACGTCATCTCCCAATGCAACAATTTCTTCTACTGCGCGCACGGAAAGGCCTTCGGCGACAATCCGCTGGGCAATTCGCTCCATATCCGCCGGGTCGGTCAGCCCGAGGAGTGCCCGCGCATGTCCAGCACTGAGTACGCCAGCCGCTACCCGCCGTTGTACCAGTGGCGGCAACTTTAGTAGCCGCAAGGTATTGGAAATCTGCGGGCGTGAGCGGGCAATTCGTTGGGAAAGTTCCTCTTGCGTGCAGTTAAAGTCGTGGAGCAACTGTTGATACGCAGCGGCTTCTTCCAGGGGGTTTAGTTGGGTGCGGTGTAAGTTTTCCAGTAACGCATCGCGCAGCAGATCTGAATCTTCGGTATGCCGCACGATTGCCGGCACGCTGGTATTTCCGGCCAACTGCGAAGCGCGCCACCGGCGCTCTCCCATAATCAGCTCATATCGCGCTGTGGGGTTATCGGCTACAGGTTCTGCCAGAGCTCTTACTACGATGGGTTGGAGTACACCCACTTCACGGATCGAATCTGCGAGTTCGGTGAGTTCGTCTTCGTCGAAGACTTGGCGGGGCTGTTTGGTGTTCGGCACAATTTGCTCGAGTGGTATCTCACCGAAAGTAGCTCCGGGTATAGCAAGCAGTTCTTCATCTGCTGCGGTAACTGCCTTAGTAGCACTTGACTTGGTGGCACCGGCACCAGAGCTGCGCTTTTTGGCAGAAGTTTTAGGCTTAGCCGTAGACGCCGGTTTTGTCGGTTTTTGGGGAGCTTTCACAGGGGATTCTCCCTGGTCAGCTACTGAGTCAATATTCTGATCTATAGTTTTTTCTGCGCGATTATCGGCTTTACCACCAAAGAAGACGTCGATTGGGCGCTCTTTTGGTTCCTCTTGTTCTGGCGGAAATAAAGCACCTATTCCCCTACCCAGACCCCGTCGTTTCGTAGCCATATTGTTTTGCCTCTTCTACTTGTACTAATCGCGTGTTGTTAAGTTATTAGCTGTTAAGTGGATATCAGCTATTCCGCTTTGCCAGCTCTAAGGCGGCAGCCCGATAAGCTATTGCCCCGCTTGATCTGGGGTCATAGGTGATTATGGTTTGCTGGAAACTGGGTGCTTCCGAGATGCGCACGTTCCGCGGTATTTCAGCTTCTAAAGTCTGTTCAGGGAAATAATGCCGCACATTTTCCGCTACCTCTTGCGCTAGATTAGTTCGCCGATCCACCATCGTCAGCAGAATGGTGGAGAGCCGCAAATCAGAGTTTAGCGAATCCCTGACTCGATCAATTGTGGCAACTAACTGAGACAAACCTTCTAGCGCATAATATTCAGTCTGAATCGGAATAAGGACTTCACGGGCCGCTACCAGAGCATTGACGGTGAGCATGCCCAGACTGGGCGGCAGATCCAAGAAAATATAGTCAGGTATCTTGCCACCAGATGCGGCTAGATCTGTTAATCCTTGCTGCAGTGCTTCCGCCAGCCGATATTCCCACCGCTGCTGCCCAATCAGACTTATTTCTACAGACGCCAGATCAATAGTAGATGGTGCTACTAAAACCCCGGGAACATCTTCACTGGGAACCAATACCTTATATATAGGAGTCTGATTGGCAATTACGTCATAAACCGACGCGGAAACTTTTCCTTTTTCGACACCAAACGCCACTGTGGCGTTCCCCTGTGGATCACAATCTAGCATCCACACATTCAACCCGCCTTGCGCCAATGCTGCAGCTAGATTAACGGCAGTGGTAGTTTTCCCAACTCCACCTTTTTGGTTCGCCACAGCGATAATGCGCGTCTGAGTCGGTTTAGGGAACTTCTGGGCGGTTACTTCACGTAATTTCTTATGGTCCTGCTCTAACTGAGTAGCCAGTGGGGTGTTTGCTGTTTTTTCCACTTCTGGCGCACGAGGTGGGACAACTCGCCCTGATTTTGCTATCTGATATGGGTCTGCCACGGCACTCCTTTTCTCCACCTCAATACTACCTACTGTGGATTAAGAGATTCTCGCTATCCACAACACAGCTATTTCACATCTAAGCAGCTACATATAGCCGGTTAATGGCAGACAGAACCCCTGAGGCAAATTTCAAATATCGGCTTGTGTTGGGTGAAAATGTTTCACGTGAAACACTAGCTCGCGCTAACACACGATGTGCCTACGAACATACGAACATTAATCACAAATTGTTTCACGTGAAACAATTTATTGATTCGATCCTGGTTTGAGATGGCAACCATCCCGATCAGCTAGCTACCCACCAATTTACAATCTGCCCAACGCTAGTGGATTAAATTAATGCAACGCCATTTCCAACCAACGCCACAAATAGCGCCCGTCCACCCACCTCAACCAGAACACAACCCGCAATAATAACGACGCAATGTTTCACGTGAAACATTGCGTCCGCGGTTGTGCATACTTTAGCGGTCCCTATAAACACCTTATTTATCGGCGTCTAGGTACATCTAGCAATACTTTTTACCCGCTTCAGAGTTTGCGCAGTTCCACTATTCTGGTGCTCTCCGCACCCCAGATTGGGACATCATATACATCAGCCCAATCCACTTTGAATTTACGCAACTGGGTTACCGCCTCAGAAATCTCTTGTTCTGCCCGCGCACCCTTCATAGCCAACAGGGATCCACCCGATTCAATTAAGGGGAGAGTTAGTGGAATTAGCTTTTTCAATGCGGCCACCGCACGCGCCGTCACTGCAGTAAAAGTTGTTTCACCAACCAAATCTTCGGCTCGCGCCCGCACTACCCGCACATTAGACAGCTGCAGTTCTTGCTGACACAATTCCAACCAGTCAGTGCGCCGCTCCATCGCTTCGACCAGCCAAAATTCTAGCTCCGGGTGCAAGATGGCCAGTACCACGCCCGGGAACCCGGCACCAGAACCAATATCAGCAACCTTCCCAGCGGTGGGGAGAAAACCGGAAACTGCCGTTGAATTAAGAATATGGCGATCCCACAACCGGGTAAGTTCCCGAGGACCAACCAATCCGCGCAATTCCCCCTCTTGCATCAGCAGCTGCGCATACTTACGTAGCTGCTGCCAGGGGAGTTCTCCAAAATGTTCTGCTCCGCCCGCAGGAGGCTCTGGTATCGCAACCAGGGTGGCGTCGCGCTCTCCCCGGTCTGGATCAGTCATGTTATTCACCGCAACGGTTGGCGTTATTCTGCCGAATCTGCCGAGTAATCAGAATCTTCATAATCGAAGTCTGCGTCATCTGCACTGTCGATGGAATCGTCAAATTCTTCGTCTAAGTCGTCGTCATCACCGTGCAGCATAATAACCACATGCCGATCCGGGCCAGTACCAGAAGAATCAGAGAACAGGCCAGCAGCAGCGGCAACATCGTGTACAACTTTACGTTCAAACGGATTCATTGGCTTGAGCGCAACATCTTCGCCCGTTTCCTCAACTTTAGCAACCGCTTCACGCGCTATAGCTGCAATCTCTTTGCGATGATTTTCGCGGTATCCCAAAATATCTAACATCAACCGCGACCGCTCGCCAGTCTCTTGCTGCACCGCTAGCCGAGTCAATTCTTGCAGCGCATCCAAGGTGCTCCCGTGCCGACCAATCAATCGCTTCAGCCGGCGATCACCGCCGTCTTCAGCCACAATAGCCACTGAAGCTCGATCTGCTTCGGCGGAGATTTCCAAATCGCCATCTAAATCTGCGATATCCAGGAGTTCTTCCAAGTAATCCGCCGCGAAGTCGCCTTCTGCGTCGAGCTGATGCGGTTCGCGGTTTACACTCTGATCACTCATTTATTTTCCTTTAATTAGTTCTAACTAAAAATTACGTTTTTTGCCGTTGTTGTTTTGCCGCTTCTGCCGTGCCTTATTCTTGGCCTTGCTGCGTTGGCGCTGAGCTTGCCGGCGTTCGTATCGCTTCTGCGCGCGCTCTGCTTCGGTCAAACCGTCTTTACCGCGCACTTCTTCAGCTGGAGTTTCCTCCTCCGCCTTTTCTCCAGTTGCTGCAGACGACGCCGTCTGCCCGGCCGCACGAGCTTTCTTTGATCTCCCTTTACCTAGCGGTTGTTGACGCTGACCACGGGATTCCTCAGCTCCAGATTCTTCGCCGTCTTCATCCACTGGCAATCCTTTGGCGAGCCGCTTCTTACGAATCTTCTCCTGCCGCTCTTTGTAGGCGGCGGAACCTGGCGCAGGGTTGGTGGAAATCAGCCAGTACTGCTGTCCGATATTCCAGATATTTCCGGTTAGCCAGTAAACCAGCACCCCGACCTGGAACATATAGCCGGTGAATACATAGATCAGTGGCATGCCATAGAGCATGTACTTCTGCATCTTGAACGCTGGATTATCTGGGTCGGTAGCATTCTGCGGCATATTCTTCGTCATAATCAGCCGCTGCGACAGGAACAGAGTGATGACCATTAGCGCGATCATCACTACCGCCACAATGCGAATCTGCCAAACATTTGAATATTCAGTTGCAGTTCCGATTGCTGAGGTCAATGGTGCACCGAAAAGCGTGGAATTACCGATTTCCTTAGCTATTTCATTATTGATCGCACCCAAAGAATCCCGCTGATAGATTCCCTCCGAAAGGGGTTTAACTGCATAAAGTAGGCGGAAGAGCGAGAAGAAGATCGGCATCTGAATTAAAGCTGGCAGACAAGATGCGAACGGAGAGGTACCGCGATCGCGGTAAAGCGCCATCATTTCTTCTTGCTGGCGCTGCTGTGATATTTGATCAGTTCTGCCCTTATATTTCTTTTGGATTTTTTGTATTTCAGGTTGTAATTCCTGAGAGAGCCGCGTGGCCCGGGTCTGCTTGTTAAATAGCGGAATAATCAGGATACGGATGATTACAGTAAGCCCCACGATTGAGAGTACCCAGGCCGGTCCAGCTCCGGCAGACATTCCTACTGCAGTAAAAAATTTGTGTACCCCGTACATCACCCAGGAAATAACCCACATGATCGGGTACAGGATCGTATCCATCAAATAGCTCCTATTTGCCAACAAATATAGATTGACTGTTTTGCAGCAGCGCAATAATCCTAAGATTTGCTGCCGTCTTGTGTTCTATTTTCTTGTTCTTCTTGTTCGGCGCGGTACGCCAAAAGTTCTTCCAGGCCAAGTGGTTTAGTAGGCCATTTTCCACGTTCTGGAACCCAGTCCACTCCACCTTTACTCCAGGGATTACACCTAAGAATTCGCCAACTACTCAAGAGTGTACCTTTGATCGCCCCGTGGATTTGAATTGCTTCCAGAGAATATTGTGAACAAGTTGGTTGATACCTGCACCGGCGCGGTGAATTTGCAGAAATAGTTATCTGATACCAGCGAATCACTGCCGTTAAAACTCGTGCCAACATCACTTATCCACAGTAATTCCGTTTTTCCACAATTTTTGCTGGGAAAACTGCTTTGTTAATGCCTGCTGCAATTGTGGATAACTAGCGTCAGCAGCAGCTGAATTAGCTCTAATAACTAAAAATGAGACATTGAGCTGCGGTAACAATTCTCGCATCAAATGTTTTAATTGCCGAGTTACCCGTTTTCGAACCACTGCATTTCCCACTCGCTTAGAGACAATAAACCCAACTTTGGGTTGCTCAAGCTGTGCAAAAAGGCCGACCTGGTTTGGGTCGGCCTGAATTTTTTGCACCGGCAAAGCGTGTACCACTACATAAGCATTTCCTGTGCGACTACCGTTTTTCAGCGTGTACTTGAAATCTTGACTACGCCGCATCCGGTTAGCAGCTGGTAACACTTATGCAGAGATCTTCTTACGGCCCTTACGACGGCGAGCAGCTAGTACTGCGCGTCCGGCGCGGGTAGCCATCCGCTTACGAAAGCCGTGTACCTTAGCGCGACGGCGATTATTCGGTTGAAAAGTACGCTTGGTCGTCATGGGTAACCCCCACAATCTAGAAGAACCGCTGGTTAGCGGGTGTGCTCCTTCCGCACACATGACTAGATGACTTTACTTGATATTTTGCGGAAAGGTCAATGTCCGATCGTCCCAGGTGAGCATTATCTCAGGACAGCAAATTGGAATTATTCTACTTTTTGATTTGTCCACTGCTGAGGAAAACTATCGCATCCGGTTCTTTGCCTTATTTATTGCGTACACAGCTTTGTAATTACATCGCTGTAATATCCACAGCCGTTTATAACCCTGTGGATAACTAGAGTGCAATTGTTCAAAACTTGTCCTAATATGTTCACACGCTCACCAAAATATGTTTTCTAGCCATAGTGAGTTCAGAACTATGTGAGTTCAGATAGGAGACCTAATGACTGAAGGATCCCCGGCTCGCGATGCCTGGAATGCTGCTACCGAATTGCTGCGCGCTGAAGGTAAACTCTCTGATTCTCAGACTGCTTTTGTCCGGCTCTGTACTCCATTAGCTTTGGTAGATGACGTATTTATGATCGGAGTTAGTTCTGATTTCGTTAAGAACTGGATCTCTGAACATGTTGCGGAATTAATGACTGATCAGGTTTCCCAGATAATAGGGCGAAAACTCACGTTAATGATTTCGATTGATCCGTCTCTTTCCGAACAACAATCGCCACCACCAGCACAGTCCTGGAATCCACCAGCGCCGAGTTCTGCTTCAGATGAAAGTCCGGCACTACATTCGGTATCTGCCCCCGATGCTGAAACTATTTCTCCTACCCTGGAAAAAGTGGATTCCCCGTCGCTGTCATTTACGGCTGCAAATAGTTCTGAAAAGAATCACTTTAAGTCAAGACTAAATCCGCGCTATACTTTTGATTCCTTTGTGGTTGGCGAATCTAATCGCTTCGCACACGCCACTTCTTTTGCGGTGGCAGAAAATCCTGGATCCACCTATAACCCACTTTTCTTGTATTCAGACTCCGGGATGGGAAAAACTCACTTACTTCATGCCATCGGAAACTACGTCATGCGCCTCAATCCCAAATACAAGGTCTTGTACGTGAGCTCTGAAGAATTTATGAACTCGTTTATCAATGCCTTAAGTAATAACCAGCGCATGACTTTCAAAGATCAGTTCCGCTCAGTAGATATGCTGCTGATTGACGATATTCAATTTTTATCGCGCCGGGGCAAAGACTCCACTCTCACCGAGTTTTTCCACACGTTCAATGCGTTGACCATGTCGAGTAAACAAATCGTTATTTCTTCAGACGTCGCACCTAAATTCTTGACTGGCTTCGAAGAACGCCTTATTTCCCGTTTTTCTGCTGGTATCACTGCCAGCATCGATATTCCAGATCTGGAAACTAGGATTGCAATTTTAGATCGCAAAGCCAAAGCTGGATCTATCCAAGCTCCCCGGGAAGTTTTAGAGTATATCGCTACCCAGATGACTACTAACGTCCGGGAAATGGAAGGAGCTCTGCAGCGCGCCTCGGCTTGGGCCAGTTTGAATCATCAGCCACTGTCGATAGAAACTGCAGAAATAGCACTTAAAGATGTACTTTCTGATCCAGAATCGATCGAGATAACTGCCGGCTTGATAATGGCACAAACTGCATCCTATTTTGATGTCACTATTGAAGATCTGCGTTCCCCAAACCGGACCCGCACTATTACTCAACCTCGACATATGGCAATGTACTTGTGTAAAGAATTGACCGACCTTTCCTTGCCAAAGATTGCTGATATTTTTAATCGCCGTGATCACTCCACGGTGATACATGCGATCAAGAAAATCGATAAAAAGATGACAGAAGATCAGAGTCTATTCAGTCAGCTCACTGAACTAACTGCCCGCATCAAACGAGTTGCCAAAGAACAGAGCACACAACTTTCTTAACCTAAGAGTTACTCCCTGTTTATTTCTTGCGAATTTCCTGCGGATAAACACAAATTTTTGTGGGTAACTAGATTCTTCTTGTGGATAAAAATTAAAGCAAAGTGCCTCATTCACAATTTTTAGTAATTATTCGCTTAGTTATCCCGCATTTGTTCACAGCTGTTTGGGGCGTAAAAACGTGTCTTTGACTAGATTTCCACATTTTCCACAGCCCCTACTACTTCTACTTAATAAATAACTAAAACTTTTACTCAGCACCACCGACTGCGTTTTAACCCAATGTTTTAGTTTTTATTATTCAAAACAAAACACATTTGTTATTTCGTAGTATTTTTCCCCAAACAACTAATATTCCAAATGGCTGTTGTTCCTTGTCATAAAGTATTGTTAGACAAGGAACGAAAGTAGGAAACCGTGATTATTACTGTTGAACATGACATTTTTACTGAGGCAGTAACTTGGGTTGCCCGCACTATCCCGAATCGTCCGGCGGTACCCGTTTTAGCAGGTATGCGGATAGTGGCTGGAGAAGACAGCGTAGTATCTCTTGGCTCTCGGGATTCAGATATCACCTCGCATATTGATATTGAAGCTACTGTCACCGAACCCGGGGAAGTCCTAGTAAACGGAAAACTTTTAGCAGATATCTGCCGCTCCCTACCCAATAAAGACATAACTTTGCAGCTAGACGGTGGAAAACTAGAAATATCATGCGGAAATTCGCATTTTTCAATGCAAATTATGACTAGCGAAGATTACGCAGAACTTCCAGAATTACCACCAGTTATTGGAACAGTAGATGGTGCGGAATGGCAAGAAGCAGTAACCCAAGTTTCGATTGCGGCCTCAAATGATGACACTCTTCCGATGCTGGTCTCCATTTGTGTAGAAATTTCTGGCGATAAAATCGCATTAATGGCGACTGACCGGTACCGGCTTGCGATCCGGGAAATTTCGTGGACGCCAACTAACCCAGATATTGAGACTAGATTCTTGGTCCGTGCATCGCGGCTGTTGGACTTTGCAAAAGCACTGGGCACCACTGGAAAAGTCGAAATTTCGTTGAAAGAAGAAGGGCCAGCAGCGCTTATTGGTTTCTCCACCGGTGGAATGCAAAACACTATTCAACTCATCGACGGCGAATATCCACAAGTGCGATCCCTTTTCCCCAATGAGGTAGAAGGTCACGCAGTAATGGAACGACAAGAAATTCTAGAAGCAATTAAGCGTTCTCGCTTGGTTGCAGAAAAGAATTCCTCGGTGCGATTGTCATTTTCTGCGGGAGAAGTATTGGTAGAAGCTGGGCAGCGCGATAGCGCACAAGCATCAGAAGTTTTACCAGCCCAATTGACTGGGGAAGAAATAAATATGGCTTTTAACCCACTCTTCTTACAAGAAGGGTTTGGTGTAATAGGGGAAAAAGACGTACGCCTGTCGTTCACCCAGGCTACAAAACCTGCAGTCTTAGTTGGGGAAGAAGACGGCGAAGTAAACAACAAATTCCGGTTGCTGTTAATGCCGATACGCACTGTGTCAGCGAATTAGTCGCCGGCACGGCACGGCGGCAATAAGCACAGTGTATATTACGGATTTTGCGCTAAACGATTTCCGGTCTTACTCGGAAGTTGTGCTGAAATTTGACCCCGCCGTCGTAGTTTTGGTGGGAGAAAACGGCCAAGGGAAAACAAATTTAGTTGAAGCAATAGCCTATCTAGCTACCTTTTCTTCTCACCGAGTAGCTGCTGACGCTGCATTAGTACGGCAAGGGGCTACAGCTGGAGTTATCCGCGCCAAAGTAGTTAATGGCGAATCGGAAACTATGTTGGAGCTAGAGATTCTTGCCGGGAGAGCAAATAGGGCGCGGATAAATCGCGGTAATGTTCGCCCAGCAGAGTTACTCGGGATAGTCAAAGCAGTGGTATTTGCGCCCGAGGATCTGGAGTTAGTTAAAGGGGATCCAAGTGCCCGCCGCAGAATGCTAGATGAATTATTAATTCAGCTGCGCCCACGGTATAGCGCAATAAGAAACGAATATGAAAAAGTTTTGCGCCAGCGTGCTGCGCTGTTGAAAACTGCGGCAAAAATCCGCCGTCGCGGGGGCATATTTGAGGAAAGAACCTTAGATATTTGGGATAAGCAGTTAGCCAAATTAGGTGCGCAAATTATTGCCGCCCGGGCAAAAAATATTACGCGGCTCCGCCCTTTTGTAAGGGAGTACTACCATCAAGTTTCGGGCGGGCGGGGAATTGCCCGTATCGACTATGAATGTAATTTAGATGTGCGGTTAGGGGAAGAACTTCCCAGTGCAGCTCAGTTAATTTCAGATTCAGATGTCTGGGAAGAAAAAGTAACTGAGTGGGAAAAACACCGCACCGACGTCGTAGAAAACGAAAAAGATATGTTGCGGGCGCTGCAGGAAAATCGCCAAAAGGAGATAGAGCGGGGAGTAAATCTAGTTGGACCGCATCGCGATGATATGCGGCTCAGTTTGGGGTCGCTACCCGCGAAAGGATATGCCTCTCATGGGGAATCGTGGTCTTTTGCATTGGCATTACGCCTCGGTGAATGGCAGTTATTGCGCACGGACGAGTCCGGAGATTGGGCGCATGACGAAGAACCAATTCTGATTCTAGATGATGTATTTTCCGAGCTAGATGGGCAGCGTAGATCGCGATTGGCACAGATAGTTAAAGACGGGCAACAAGTCTTTGTAACGGCAGCAGTAGCAGAGGACCTCCCCGAAGAACTAACTGGCATGAAGTTATGGGTTGCTAATGGGAAAGTAACTCCATGGCAGAGCTAAACCCGCAGGAAAACAGAATTTGGCAGGCGCGGCAAAGAGCGATTGCGGCTCATGGCGATGCGCTGCCGCTCCAATTACTGGATAACGCCCAGAAAGTGGCGCGCCGATTAGGATTCGAGCGGAGAAGAGCCCAACACAAGCTAGCAATGCCCGAAACGGCCGATTTTTTGGCGCCTGGAGAGGAAAACCCGCGCGGAATTAGCCCCTACCAAGAAGTAGGATCTGGAGCTCGCCCGTCACGCCGAGACCCGAAGACGGTCGGAGCGCTGCTGGACAATTTTGTACAACTCCACGGTTGGAAAGAGCAGCTCGAAGTTGCCCAAGTTACTCAGCGTTGGCCAGATATTGTAGGAGAAAATTTTGCGGCAAATTGCCAGGTGATTGAGTTTTCTGACGCCGGAGTGCTCACTTTGCAGGCTAAAACTGTTTCTTGGCAAACCCAAGTTAAAGCCCTGCTTGCGGTACTAGATAAGCGATTAGCAGAGGTTTTAGGAGAGGGAGTTGTTAAAGAAATTGTGGTTAATGGACCTAATACGCGATCCTGGCGCCACGGTCCCCGCGTAGTGCCGGGCCGGGGTCCGCGCGATACCTACGACTAGCTGCAGATAAGAGGTGCTAATAACACCGCGGTGGCTGAAAAAGAGGCCTAATTCGGGTTATAATTGGTTGGACATATTCGAGTGTAGGTCCCTACTCTAGGGCGGTTGAAGTCGAATACAGGCGGTTTTAGAACAGACTTAACTGGCACTTGAAAATTTTGACTGAGGAGAAACCCAGGCGTGGCAACTGCTAATACGAATAACAACCCTGAGCACGTTTCGGATCAGCGCGCGGGCACGGTAAACCCAGAACAAGGCTATGACGCTTCAGATATCACCGTTCTAGAGGGCTTGGAAGCGGTACGCAAACGTCCAGGTATGTACATTGGTTCCACTGGAGAACGCGGACTGCACCACCTTGTTTATGAGGTTGTGGATAACTCAGTAGACGAAGCGCTTGCCGGATACTGTGACCACATAGAAGTACGGTTACTAGCTGACGGCGGAGTACGAGTTGCGGATAACGGCCGTGGTATTCCGGTAGATATTCACCCAGTGGAAGGCCTGCCCGCAGTCCAGGTAGTTATGACGATTCTGCACGCCGGCGGCAAATTTGGTTCTGGCTCGTATGCGGTTTCCGGCGGTCTGCATGGGGTGGGTATTTCAGTAGTAAATGCGCTGTCCACCCGGATGGAAACGGAAGTCTGCCGCGATGGCTATGTGTGGCGGATAGGTTATGAGCGCGGAGTTCCAACCGGAAAACTCGTACGCGGTGAAGAAACTTCGGCAACCGGCACTACCCAGACTTTCTGGCCAGACCCAGAAGTTTTTGAAACGGTGGAATTTGATTTTGAAACACTGCGTGCTCGGTTCCACCAGATGTCTTTCCTTAATAAAGGGCTGCGCATCACCCTGATAGATGAACGAGCCGGTGCAACTGCCGAAGGAGAAGAGGTAACCGGAGGCGACGACGTCGAAGAAAAGACTTCTCGAGAAGTCTCATATCGGTATGACGACGGCTTGCACGATTACGTAAAACATCTGGTGAAAACCAAGCGAGCAGAAGCTATCCACGAAACCCCGATTTATTTCGAGGCAGAAGATAAAGAGAAGAAAATCTTTATGGAATTGGCGATGCAGTGGACTAGCGGATACAGCGAAACGCTAAACACTTTCGCCAATACCATCAATACCACCGAGGGTGGCATGCACGAAGAGGGGTTCCGAGCCGCGCTGACCTCGGTTATTAACAAATATGCGCGGGATAAGAATCTACTTAAGGATAAGGATCCCAACCTATCTGGGGAAGACATCCGCGAGGGGCTGATTGTGGTGCTGTCGGTGAAGATCGGCGAACCACAATTCGAGGGGCAGACCAAAACGAAGCTTGGCAATACTGAAGCGCGCACATTTGTACAGCAACAGGTGTATGCCCAGCTTTCAGACTGGCTAGACATGAACCCCAGCGAGGCGCGGGAAATTGTGCGCAAAGCCAGTCAAGCATTTTCGGCGCGGATGGCAGCTCGCAAAGCCCGCGAAGCTACGCGGCGTAAATCCGTGCTGGAGTCCGCAGCCATGCCTGGAAAACTCAAGGATTGCACGTCTAATGATCCTACTGAGTGTGAAATTTTTATTGTGGAGGGTGATTCCGCTGGTGGCTCCGCCGTCAACGGCAGAGATCCCCAGAACCAGGCAATTATGCCAATTCGCGGCAAGATCCTAAATGTGGAGAAAGCCCGGCTAGATCGCGCGCTATCTTCGGATACGATTCAAGGGTTGATCACCGCATTTGGTACCGGAATCGGGGACGATTTTGATATAGACAAACTGCGTTATCACAAGATTGTTTTCATGGCTGACGCCGATGTGGACGGGCAGCATATCGCCACTTTGTTGCTCACCTTGGTCTACCGGTATATGAAGCCGCTAATCGAGGGTGGTTATATTTACTTGGCGATGCCGCCGCTGTACCGGATTAAGTGGACAAATTCGCCGCACGAATATGTTTTCTCTGATCAACAGCGGGATGAAGCGCTGGCAGCGGGATTGCAGGCGGGCAAGACGCTCCCGAAAGCAGAGGGGCAAGGTATTCAGCGCTACAAAGGCTTGGGCGAAATGAATGACGCCGAACTGTGGGACACCACGATGAATCCGGAAACGCGCACCTTAAAGCGAGTGAGTATCGGAGAAGCCGCGGCAACCGATGAAGCGTTTTCAATTCTTATGGGGGAAGACGTCGCCTCGCGCCGCTCTTTCATTCAACGCAATGCACATGATGTGCGGTTCTTGGATATCTGATGGGGAATAGCGTGAACGGAACGGAAGAAGCAGGAATAAACCACGGCCACATTAAGGAAGTAGACCTCCAAAAAGAAATGGAGACTTCCTATCTGGACTACGCCATGTCCGTAATTGTGGGCCGAGCATTGCCAGATGTGCGGGACGGAATGAAGCCGGTACACCGGCGGGTAATTTATGCCATGTGGGACGGTGGCTACCGGCCGGACTCGTCATTCTCTAAGTCCGTAAAAATTGTGGGCGACGTGATGGGTAATTATCACCCACATGGTGACGCCGCCATCTATGACACCATGGTGCGTTTGGTACAGCCATGGAATATGCGTTATCCGCTGGTGGCTGGGCAGGGCAACTTTGGTACTGCCGGCGATCTAGGAGCGGCGGCAGCGCGGTACACCGAAGCGCGGATGGCGCCGCTGGCGGTGGAAATGGTGCGCGACATCAATGAGGGCACGGTAGATTTTGAGCCAAACTTTGACGGTTCCGTACAAGAACCGAAAGTACTCACCTCGCGGTTCCCAAATCTGCTGGTAAACGGGTCAGAAGGTATCGCCGTCGGCATGGCTACCCGTATTCCGCCGCACAACTTGCGGGAAATTTCGGCTGGGGTGCAGTGGTACTTGGCGCATCCGGATGCGCCGCGCGAAGAACTCCTCGATCAGTTGATGCAACGAATTTCCGGGCCGGACTTCCCCACGGGTGCCACCATTTTGGGCACTAAGGGGATTGAATCTATGTACCGCACCGGCAACGGCTCGATCACCCAGCGGGCGATTGTAGAGGTCGACGAGATTAACGGGCGGCAGTGTTTGGTAGTTACCGATCTGCCATATCAGGTGAACCCGGACCGGCTGTTGGATCGCATGGTAGAGGGAATTAAAGACGGGCGGTTGCCTGGAATTGCCGATATCCGCGATGAATCTTCGGGGCGGGCGGGCCAGCGCATCGTAATTGTGCTTAAGCGCGACGCAGTTGCCAAAGTGGTGCTAAATAATCTGTACAAGCACACCCAGATGCAAAATAATTTCCCAGCCAATATGTTGGCCCTGGTAGACGGGGTGCCGCGTACGCTGTCGCTGGATGGTTTTGTGCACTACTGGGTTATGCACCAAATGGAGATCATTCAGCGCCGCACGCAATTCCGGTTAGATAAGACGCTGGAACGGTTGATGATCCTAGAGGGCTTGGTGAAAGCCCTCGATGCCCTCGATGAAGTTATTGCCCTGATTCGCCGGTCGCCCACGGTTAGCGAAGCCCGCGCCGGATTGATCGACTTGCTTGATATTAACGAAGTGCAAGCGGATCATATTTTGGCGATGCAACTGCGCCGGTTGGCAGCTCTAGAGCGGCAAAAGATTATCGATGAGCGGGATGAGAAGCTCGCTTTGGTGGAAGAATACCGCGATATTTTGGCGAAACCAGAGCGCCAGCGCCAAATAATATCCACAGAGTTGCAAGAAATTGTGGATAAGTACGGGGATGATCGGCGTACCAAGATTTTGCCGTATGACGGCGAAATGTCAGTGGAAGATTTAATTCCCGAAGAAGAAGTGGTGGTAACTATTACCCGCTCGGGATTTATTAAGCGCACCAAAGTTTCGGAGTACCGTTCGCAGCGCCGCGGCGGCAAAGGCTTGCGCGGTACTGGGTTGCGAGTGGACGACGTGGTGGAACATTTCCGAGTTGGTTCCACGCATGATTGGCACTTGTTCTTTACCAATATGGGGCGCGTATACCGGGCCAAGGGATATGAAATTCCAGAGGGCTCCCGGGATAGCAAGGGCCAGCACGTGGCTAACTTCTTGGCATTCCAGCCGGGGGAGGAAATTGCTTCTGCGGTCTCGTTGCATGACTATGACCAGGCAGAATACCTGGTATTAGCCACCGAAGATGGGCTAGTGAAGAAAACTAAGCTCAGTGATTATGACTCGGCGCGGACCAATGGGCTGATTGCCATTAAGCTTCGGGAACGGGAAGACGGCACCACAGATCAGGTAGTTTCGGCCCAGCTGATGGATGAAGGCGAAGATTTGTTCTTGGTTTCCCGTGGTGGGCAATCGTTGCGCTTCACCGCGGACAATGCGGCGCTGCGCCCCATGAGCCGGGCTACTTCCGGCGTCATCGGAATGAAGTTCCGCGCTGGGGATTCGCTGCTGACTATGGAAGTGGTCAAAGAAGATGGCCAAGTATTCGTGGTCACCGAAGGCGGTTTCGCTAAGCGCACCAATATCGAGGAATACCGAGTACAGGGCCGCGGTGGATATGGCATCAAAGTTGCCAACATTGTGGAAAAACGTGGTGAGCTGGCTGGCGCACTGATTACCTATCCAGATGACGAAGTAATGGTGATTATGGAGTCGGGCAAAGTGATGCGCGCAGACGTCGCTGAGGTCAATTTGACGGGTCGGAACACTCAGGGAGTGACTTTTGCACGGCCAGATAAGGAAGATAAAATCGTATCGGTTGCGCTTACTCTCGACACCCCGGACGATGAAGACGGCGAAACAGCAACCGCAGACACTGAAGTGGCTGAGGCAAACGCCTAAACCAGGAGAACCCCACTATGACTAATGCAAATAATGCCCCAGCTGATTCGATGAATTGGCCAAAGCCCGGCGATACCGCAACTGAAGCTGCTGCGGCACAAGCTAATGCTGTGGAAGATAGCGGCGCCGCTCCATCTCGAGTGCAGCAGCGGGAGGCGGCAAAACGTGAAGTAGGTATCCGCCGGGCACGCATGACACTGTCGCGAATTGAGCCGTGGTCAGCATTGAAGATGTCATTCTTGCTCTCCGTGGCACTGGGAATCATGATCGTCATTGCTGCGATGGTGCTATGGGTAGTACTGGATGTTATGCAGGTGTGGGGGCAGATTGACGAATTACTGGTCACGCTGAACTCAGAGGCGCTGCTGAATTTGGGGCAATTCCTGCACTTCGGGCGGGTATTGGCTTTTGCAGTGGTAGTTGGCGTAATAGAAATCGTGCTATTTACGGCATTAGGGACGCTGATGGCGCTGATCTATAACGTAATAGCGACTTTGGTGGGCGGAATCAGCATTACCGTCACGGATGAGTAGGAAAGCTGGTTTGTAGTTATAACCAACTTCTAGTGCTGTCCAGCGCGAACGCATAGAATAATGTGACTTGCAGCGCTTGTGGGGTAAGCGGTTTGAACTACATGCACCAGATGAGTTAATCTGATTCGGCGCCCAATGGGTGCTTAGGGGCCTATAGCTCAGTTGGTTAGAGCGCCACACTGATAATGTGGAGGTCGATGGTTCGAGTCCATCTAGGCCCACCGGGAGGAAAATTGCGAAAAGTAATCTTATTGATTTTGGCATCAATAGTTGGCTACGCGATCTTTCTAACCGTTCAGGAAAGAATGCAGGAAACTGCGACCTGGCATCAGGTCCCAGATCCGGCGTAGTTCTGAAACCGGAAAGTTCCGGAATAGGGGCCTTGGCGCAATTGGTAGCGCACTTGCTTTGCAAGCAAGGGGTTACGGGTTCGAGTCCCGTAGGCTCCACCGATAAAACGTTGATATAGCAACGATTCACCAAATATTATCCAGTACAGTACACGAACCAGTACACGACGCACTGAAAAATTTCCCTAACGTTGTTGCGTGACACGCAGCGGGACACAGGTAGTGCGAAAACACAACTCTGGCATTGGCGGTAGCTGCGCCCTTTTCTCCTGCTGCAATTCTTACTCCGATATCCAGCTCTGCACTTATGTGCGCCTATTGTGGTTTTATGCCCGAAAAGTTGCACTGGTGCCCGTTTGACTATATTGTGATCGCATACACACCAGGTGACCACAAATCACTAACTGTGTTGTTGGCGCATAAGTTATTGAGGAAATCATGCTGGCAGAGACGCGGCGAGAAAAAATTGTTCAGCTTGTTAAATCGCAGGGTGAGCTCTCTACTGAGGAGCTCGCGCGCGCGGTGGAAGTTTCCGTGGAAACTGTTCGCCGAGATTTATTGACGCTGGACAAGCTGGGCGAAATCGAACGAGTTCACGGGGGAGCAGTAGCACCACAAGAACTACATATCGAGGACTCCCTCTCAGTGCGCCGGAAAGTTGCAGCAGATGAAAAGCTAGCAATTGGCCGGTTAGCTGCAGAAAGACTACCTGACGGTGCCACCATCTTCTTAGATTTGGGAACCACGATCGATGCAGTAGTCCAATATATCCGGCCAGATTTCAAAGGCACAATTTTCACGACGTCATTACGGGCGGCGTTGAAACTTGCGGAGTTTCCAGCAGTAGACGTCATTCTTCCCGGCGGCAGAATAAGAGCTGATGAGGGTTCAGTCTCTGGGATGATGACGTCGAACTTCCTCAGTAACTTCCTCCCAGATGTGGCGTTAATTTCTATCGGTGCCATCTTGGCAGACGGGAGTATTAGCGACTTCAATCTGGACGATATCCATATTAAAGAGCTAGTCCTGGAGAATGCGCGGTCGGCTTTCGTATTAGCTGACTCCACAAAATTCCACAAGACTGCTCCATATCGACTCTGTTCAGCGAGTGAGCTGACCGGAATTCTCACCACCACAAAACTAGAAAGTCATATTGCCGACAAGATCCGTCAGAAAGGCGGGACCTTGCTGCTGGCAGAAGTATGACTTACCGAGAAAGGTAGGGGTTGCACCGTGGCAATTCTTGCATTAGATCAGGGAACCTCTGGATCCAAAGCGATTGTTGTAGATGACCAGGGCGTACACGCCGTAGTGGAGAAGTCTATTTACCCAGACTACATCTCTGAAATGGCGATTGAACAAGACCCAGAAGAGTTGTATCAATCCATAATTGAAGTTGGCAAAGCAGCCATCGAAAAAGCTGGTGTCCCGATTGAAGGAATTTCACTAGCTAATCAAGGGGAAACGATTTTGGCGTGGGATCCGGAAACTGGGGAACCGCTGTCACGCTGTATTTCCTGGCAAGACCGCCGCTCGAAAGTAGTGGCAGAGCGGCTCAGCTCCTATGCCGGCGAAATTCACGATCGCACCGGTCTGGTTTTGGACTCGTATTTCACTGCACCGAAAATGGTTTGGCTGCGCGAAAACGTCACCAAAGAAGGCGTAGTAACCACTACTGACACCTGGATGGTCTACCGGCTAACCGGAGAATTTGTAACCGATGTAACCACCGCATCACGGTCGCTATTGCTGAACCTAGATGAGGGCAAATGGGATGACCGCCTTATCGAAATCTTTGGGCTGCAAAACGAAAAGCTCCCCCGGATTGTGGATTGTGACGAAATTGTTGGCACCACAACCGCATTTGGGGCAGAGCTCCCCTTGGGCGGTCTAATAGTCGACCAGCAAGCGGCACTATTCGCAGAAAAGTGCCTGGAGCGCGGCACGGCAAAATGTACCTACGGTACCGGTGCCTTTATATTGGCAAATCTAGGTGACAAAGCCGTACGATTCGACAACGGACTTACCACCTCAGTGGCATGGAAACTACGAGGTCAACTCACCTATTGCTCGGACGGGCAGGTCTACACCGTCGCTTCTGCAGTACGGTGGATGCAGGAGCTCGGAATCTTTGAAACCGTGCAAGAAATGGATGAACTTGCAGAAACTGATTCCGGCGGAGTCATCTGTGCGCCGTCATTCGCGGGCCTAGCTGCCCCATGGTGGAAACCGGAAGCTGGCGCATTCTTCACCGGATTGCGCTTGTCCACCGGCAAGGGTGAAGTAGTGCGCGCTGTGCTGGAAGGCATTGCCTGCCAAGTGGCAGAACTGGCAGAACTGAGCGCAAAGGAGCTGGGAGAACATATAACCGCATTGCGGGTCGACGGCGGACTAACTAACTGCCACCCCTTGATGCAAATCCAAGCAGATATGATGCAAACCCAGATCGACACGTACCCCTCGGCGCATGCCACCGCTTTGGGCACGGCAGCCTGTATGAAGCTAGCGCTAAATCCAGAATTGCCTCTGGAAGAAGGTCCCTACCAGTGGGAACCAGAATCCACATATCACCCACAAATGTCCGTAGCAGATGCGCAAGCATTCCGGAAGCGGTGGGTGAACGCCGTCGAAGCCACTATGGGCCTATAGGAGTTAATGATGTCGATAAATGAAATTATCGTTTTTATTATGGCGATATTCCTGGTCATAGGGGCACTAGACCGGGCATTGGGCGGCCGGCTTAAGCTTGGTGAACAGTTCGAAGAAGGTTTTAACACCTTTGGTCCGCTGGCGCTTTCTATGGTGGGGATGATTTCGCTAGCCCCCATCTTGGCGAAAATACTCAATCCAGTAATTGTTCCGATCTATAGATTCCTGGGCGCCGACCCAGCCATGTTCGCTGGAACTCTATTAGCCAATGACATGGGCGGCTACCCACTAGCTATGGAAATGGCACAAAACAATGACGCCGGGCTGCTGGCGGGTACTATTCTGGCTGCCATGCTCGGCTGTACCGTAGTGTTCACCATCCCAGTGGGGTTGGGAATTTTGAGTGAAGAAAACCGACCCCACTTCGCGAACGGAGTATTGGTAGGGGTTATCTTTATTCCGGTTGGCGTGCTCGCCGGTGGGTTAGCAGCGGGATTTGACCTCAAAATGATTTTGGCAAACCTGGTGCCAATCATCATTGCCGCACTGTTGATTGCGCTCGGCCTATGGAAGATTCCCGAAGCCATGAATAAGGGATTTATCTGGTTCGGTAAATTCCTGGTAGCAATTATTTCGATCGGGCTGGCAATCGGTGGCTTTGAATTCCTCTCCGGCATGCAAATCATGCCAAAAGGCTGGGAGCTGACTCCCATCATGGAGGGCATGGAAATCGTGGCAGGAATTTGTTTATTCCTGGCCGGCGCGTTCCCATTGATGTACCTCATTACCAAGGTATTCAATAAGCCACTTTCAGCCTTTGGGCGCAAGCTCGGTATTAACGACGTCGCCTCTGGTGGCTTAGTAATGTCGCTTGCTAACGCTATCCCCACTTTCCAACTGATGAAAGATATGGATAAGCGCGGCGTATTCATCAATACTGCTTGGTCGGTATCCATCATGGCTATTTTGGGTGACCACCTCGGATTTACTGCTGGAGTGGAACCGCAGATGATCATGCCGATGATAGTTGGCAAGCTAGTTGCTGCACTATTGGCAGTCATTACGGCTTATCTAATTTCCCAGAAGCGCTACCCGGCTTATAGCGAAGAAGCGGTAGCTGAACCGGTGGAGTCCAGCTTAGAAGAACAAAACTGAAAGACGAGAGCTAATGTCTGAGGAAATTTATGACTACCTGGTAATTGGTGCGGGAGTAGTAGGTGCAGCAATCGCTCGTGAACTAGCTGGGGTAACGCCTGCTGTTGCACTAGTGGATGCGCGTGACGACGTCACTGATGGTACTTCTAAAGCTAATACCGCGATACTACACACCGGGTATGACGCGAAACCGGGAACCCTGGAAGGGAAACTAGTTGCCAGAGGCTATGAGTTAACTAATCAGTACTGCCAAGAAACTGATATTGGGGTATTGAAAACTGGTGCGATTCTGGTGGCCTGGGATCAAGAACAGGCAGAATCCCTGCCGGGGTTACAAGAAAAAGCAGAACAGAACGGCTACTTTGCAACGGAGATTATTTCTCCGGAGGAGGTATACCGGGAGCTGCCGCGCTTAGGCGAAGGGGTAACTGGAGGCTTGCGGGTTCCTGGTGAGTCAGTAATAGATGCCTGGTCAGTTCCGCTTGCCTATGCCACCGAAGCTGTGGCGCGGGGCGCCACGCTGTTTTTGGATCACCAAGTTCAAGGCATCTCGGTGCAGGACGGCGTCACGGTAGTAAAAACTAACAGAAGCGAGTTGAAAGCGCGTTGGGTGGTGAACGCGGCGGGGCTCTATGCCGATGAAATCGATGAGATGTTCGGCTATCACCGGCTCGAGGTCCATCCGCGCAAAGGTGAGCTCTTCGTATTCGACAAGTTGGCTGCGGAATTTGCAGACAAAATCGTGCTAGCTGCGCCGTCAAAAGTTGGAAAAGGGGTGCTGATCTCCCCAACTATTTTCGGAAATATCATGCTTGGCCCTACCGCAGATGATATGGAAGACAAAACAGACACTTCCACAACTGAAGAGGGCTTTGAGTTCTTGCGCTCCAAAGGGGCAAAGATTATGCCGGACCTGCTAACGGAAGAAGTTACTTCGGCCTATGCGGGATTACGTGCCGCAAATAACCAGTCTGATTATTTGATCGACCTGGACGCAGCACAACGGTATGTGATCGCCGGTGCTATCCGATCCACCGGGCTGACCTCAGCGCTTGCTGTTGCCGAGTACATTCTGGGAATGTTGGCCGAGGCTGGAGTGGAGGTAGCAATACGGGATGACTTACCGGCTGCCCCTGTCATGCCCAGATTGGGAGAACATCAGCTACGCCCCTATCAGGACAACGAAAAGATCCAGCAAGATCCGGAATACGGCACCATGGTGTGTTTCTGTGAACGGGTTACCCGGGGCGAGATTCGCGATGCCATGCATTCCACTATCCCGGCCCACAACCTGAAGGGGTTGCGCCGGCGCACCCGTGCTATGAATGGCCGCTGCCAGGGATTCTTCTGCGGGGCCGAAGTAGAACGGCTGTTTAATGAACAGAAAGGAAAGTAACATGGCCTCCTTTGAAAAAGTGCTACAGCCAAAGGTTGCCATTATCGGTGGCGGCCCTGCCGGTTTGAACTTAGCTGCTAAGTTAGCTCCGCGAGTGGACGGCGCAGTTATGGTCTTCGATCGGGAAAAAGATGCGGGCGGAATCCCGCGTCACGCCAACCACATCGGATATGGGATCCGGGATCGCCAGCGAGTGTATCTCGGCCCCAAATACGCTCAGATTTTGGTGGCAGAAGCTAAGGCTGCGGGGGCAATTATTTACACCCGCACCCAGATAACTAACTGGGTGGACGACGATGCGCTCGCAGCTACCTCACCAGACGGAAGACTGAAGATTCAGCCGGAAGTTTTCGTTTTTGCTACCGGAGCTCGCGAACGGCCTCGCCCGGCTCGCCATATTACGGGCGACCGTTCCGCGGGTATCTTAACTACCGGGCAATTACAGAATTTAGTTCACCTACATGGGCAAAAAGTTGGTAAAAATGCCCTGATTGTAGGGGGAGAACTGGTTAGTTGGTCGGCAGCGCTCACCTTGAAACGATCTGGTACTGAAGTAGCTGGGCTGGTAACTGAATACCCCAAGGCGGAGTCTTATGGGCTGTTCAATATCGGCGGACGGATGCTATTCCAGACCAAAGTGATCACTAATTCTAGAGTGGTGGCGTTACACGGAAAGCCGCGGATTGAACAGGCGGAACTAGAGAATGTGGTTACTGGGGAGCGGATACTTGTTCCGTGTGACACCGTCGTATTCACCGGAGATTGGATACCGGATAATGAACTGCTGCGGATGCGTGGCGTAGAGCTAGATCCCACCAGCCTCAGCCCAGTAGTTGACGGTTCTATGCGCACAAATATTCCGGGGATATTTACGGTAGGGAATGTGAACCATCCAGTGGAGACTGCAGATGTGGTCTCCCTAGAAGGGCAGTTCGTGGCGGATCAGATCATCTCCTATCTGCACGGCAAACGCCCAGCAGATCCGGGTGTGCGTATCCGCGTAACAGATCCGTTCCGCTGGGTGTCTCCGGCAGTGTTGCGCCCAGATGATCCTGCTCCTGCTCGAGAGCGGTTAGTGGCTGGCACAAATAAGTTCATTGCTTTCCCCACTGTGGTACTGCGCCAGGATGGTAAGGAAATTGGCCGCATGAAATTGATGTGGCCGGCTTCGCCAGGCAGAGCATTCCGGATTCCAGCTAGTTTGCTAGCCGGGGTGGACTATGCCGGTGGCGATCTAGAACTCAGCGTGGAGTAGAAATACCGCGATCTACCGCGTAATAACCGCAGAGTCACGGAAAATGAATCGCCAGAACTATCGCCATTGTGCTTATGCGATATTATCTGGCACCTAATAAAATGTGGGCCACCCCGCCGGGGTGGCCCACATGCAATGCTGTGATTAGGCTATTTACCTTGGTAATGAGGTAATCGCTCTAGTTACATTTTTTCCCAGTAGTCCTCAGCCCACGGATCTTCCTTGGATTTGGAGTTGTTTACTACCAGGTAGACAGCACCGCCGATGAGAGCGAGGGTGATGAGACGGCGGAAGAACCCGCCCTTCTTTTTCTTCGGCTCCACCACAGTGGCGGCTTCCTTGCGCGCCTGTTTAACGGCTTTCTTGGCAGCGCGCTTATTCATTTTCTTATCGGCTTTCTTAGCTGCCTTATTAGCGGCCTTATCAGCCTTCTTGGCGGTCTTCTTCGCTGCCTTGTTGGCGACTTTCTCGGCCTTCTTCGCAGCTTTCTTAGCGGCGCGCTTGGCGCGACGCGAAAGCTTACCGACGTTCTCGCTAACGGCGTTAGTCAATTCTTCGGCTTGGTCCACGGCTTTTTCACCGAGGCTCTTCTTGCATAGAGCCATATGGCCTCCCTTTTATCTCTTGCGTTCACGCCGTCTGCGCGACGCAGCTCACCTTTTATCTTTCCATGTAATAGAACAGTATGCAGGTAAACCCGCGACTAATGTCTGATTCGCCGGGTTTTGGTGATCGCTGATAGCTAACTGCGATCAAATAGGTAGCCCACGGTACTGATATGTAACAATTGCTCTATGGAAGCAACACTGCACACCAATTTGGGTGACATTAAGGTAGAACTTTATCCAGACAAGGCCCCGCAAACCGTGGCTAACTTTACTGAGCTAGCCACCGGTAAACGTGAGTGGCTAAACCCGAACACCGGGGAGAAGACCACCGCTCCGCTGTATGACGGCGTCATCTTCCACCGTGTTATCGCTGGGTTCATGATCCAGGGCGGTGACCCGCAGGGCACCGGCATGGGCGGCCCGGGCTACACCTTTGATGACGAAATCGCACCAGATCTGAACTTCACCGAACCATACATGCTGGCAATGGCCAATGCTGGTACCCGCATGGGCCGCGGCACAAATGGTTCTCAGTTCTTTATCACGGTAGATGCAACCACGTGGTTACAAGGCAAGCACACTATCTTCGGTAAAGTGACTGATCCGCAATCACAGGCAGTGGTAGACCAGATCGCTGCCGTGCCGACAGGTCCGATGGATCGACCGGTGGAAGATGTAGTTATCGAGTCGATCAGCGTCTCGGAATAGATAGTAACTGTGGCAATAAATAACCAATTCGCCGGACCCGGCCGTGGCCGCCGGGTCCGGCGATCACTTCCAGCAGTAACCACCGCTATTACGGTGGCATGTGTGGTTTTGGCGTTAGCGCAATGGCTGCTGCCGCAGGTGGGAATGGAATTGATGTTTCACCCAGCGCTGGCAGACTACCAACCGTACCGCTATATAACCTCTGCGTTCTTACACGGCGGATTCTGGCATATCGCCTTCAATATGTATGCCTTGTGGATATTGGGCACAGTGCTGGAGCCAGTACTGGGTAAAGCCCGGTTCCTCGCGCTCTATCTAATATCCGCAATTGCTGGAAATATGACAATCACCCTGGTAGCTAGCCTGACCAATGATTGGAATGTGGCTGCAGTTGGTGCCTCGGGAGCAATCTTTGGCCTGTTCGGGGTATTACTTGTAGCTGCGCGCACCAGTAAATCTAATTTGAATCAGCTACTGGTATTACTGGGCATAAATCTAGTGCTCAGCTTTGTAGTGCCGACCATCTCCTGGGAGTCCCACATTGGGGGTCTGCTCGCTGGCATAGTGCTGGCCTGGCTGTGGATGCGCATAGCGCGGCTCGGCAAATCCCGCCGGGTTCACCAATTTCTAGATTTTCTGGCTGCACTAGCGGTGCTGCTCCTAGTTATTGGGGTACGGTTTTTACTCGGAAATTAGTTAGCGCACTAACCAGTGGTGGCGCGCCAATTAGTTAGGGCCATTAGTTAAGGCGCGGGCAGGAGCGCTATCGCCAACCCATGGTCATCAAGAAGCCCACCATCATGAGGCCCACTCCGATAAACAAGTTGCCGTTTCCAAAACCAGGGATGGGCACATTGCCGTTAAAGATGTAGGCCAAAACTACGATGATCAGACCCACCACTGCGAAGCCCACCATTACGGGAACCCACCACTTCGGGGAACGCTGGGGAGCGACCTCTTTATAATGTTCCCGGGCACGCTGCTGGGCGCCTTGCCGCTCAACTACTTTCTTACGCTTCTTGGATTCAGGCATATTAAATTTCCTTAGCTTCACACCTAAACAAATAAAGAATACCTAATTAGTTCAACTAGAACGAAACTGCTATTAGTCTATCTCGCTCGGCACACAAGTTGCGTAACCGGTATGCTCATCTTATGAGTCAGACCGCAGCCAAACATCAGCCGATTAAGAAAAAAGCAGAGGTTTCCCTACCGATGCAGATCTTTGGCGTCATCGGGGAAATTCTAATAACTATCGGCATTCTCATTGGGTTATTTATCGTTTGGCAACTGTGGTGGACTGGGATAGAAGCCAATCAAACTCGCGCCGTGGCAGTTGCCGAATTTGGCACTGCACCAGAAACGGAAAAAGTAGCCACCCCACAAGAAGGTCCACCGCCAGAGTGGACTGGTCCTACCGAAACTCCTGAGGTTATGGGACTCATTAAAATCCCGCGTTTCGGAGCGGACTACGTATTCCCGATCCGAGCAGGTACGCAGAATATCGGGGTACTTAACACTGGCTCTTATGGGTGGTACCAAATGTCACAAAAACCAGGTGAACTGGGTAACTTTGCGCTCGCTGCCCACCGGATGACCTATGGTGACCCGCTGATCGACGTCGAAGAATTGCAAAATGGCGACCAAATCGTTATCGAGACGGAAGAAGCGTTTTTGGTCTACAAAATTACTGATCACAAAATAGTTATGCCGGAAGACGGCTGGGTGATACTGCCCGATCCATTTGAAGCTGAAAAGGCCCATTTGCAGGGTAAGGCCTATGAACAAGGCGAAATTAATACCCGGTATATCACTCTGACGACTTGCCATCCGAAATACGGATCATCACATCGGTGGATTGTGCACGGCGAATTTGAGTATTGGACTAAACGCAGTGACGGTATTCCGCCAGCGCTAGCCGGGCAACAGGGATAACAGTAGGGGAAGAGGCAGAAAATGTATTCAGCTATTTGGCGGCGACTACCGGGTCCCACCCCCGTGAAAGCCATTATTGCCTTAATCATTATTGCAGCGATCGTATTACTGCTATTCCAAGTGGTATTTCCTTGGCTGCAGGATGTCACGGGGCTTATGGAAACGACTGTGCCCACAGAATAAATTCCAGCGAATCATTCTGTGGGCAACTAGCCGAATTATTTAGTTATCCGCCTCAGCCGTTATCTGCATCTGGATTGCCCTCGCCACCCGTAGTCGGAGGTGGGGTGGGCGTGGCCGGTTTCTTGGCGATCACTATCTGAATTGCTTGGTTGTAGGGCACTTTGCCTGGGCCAGGGTACATCTCAATCACAGTGCCATCTGCCGCGTCAGTAGTTTCCTGTGTCTCGAAGTTAACGGACGGGAACTGTTGTTCGCGCAGTAGATTTTCTGCCTCATCCTTGGTCAACCCGCGCAGATCCGGCAATACCACTTCACCAGAGGCAACCACCAGATTCACTACCGCGCCCTTTTCCACCTTGGTATTAGGTTCGGGATCAGTGGCGTAAACCTTATCGCGTTCCAAACCAGGGACGTCCTGAATATCCACCCGGCCCACTTCCAGGCCTAGCTCTTCGAGTGCTTGGCGAGCTTCGTCTTGGTTGTACCGCCCGCCAGTTAAATCTGGGACAGTAACTTCGCCTACCCCAGCGGAGAACTGAACAGTGACGACGGTGTCCGGCGGCACCTCAGCTCCCACCTTCGGATCGGAGTCCACAAATTCCCCAGCGGGGATCTTTTCGTCCTCAACCGGTTCGCCAATCTTGAACCCTAGCCCCACTTCAGCCAGTGCAGCCCGAGCTTCTTTCTGATCCATCCCGGTCATATCCGGAACCACCACGGTGGTAGGTGCTTCATTAGCATTCATTGAATTGTGGACGGCAAGACCGATACCGATTGCCGCCAACAGCAACAAAATGACACCCAAAATAATGTAGGTGCGATTTTGTTTTGGCTTTTCTGGCGAAGCGATAGCTTCAGCAGTATCTGTGGTGCTCACCGCGTGTGCCACTTGAGTGGCCTGCATTGGCGGCACAGAAGCCACTACCTGAGTGGGCCAAGCCGTGACGGCTGGTGCATCCACCATCTGCCCGCGGGCCGCAGCCAGCAGGTCAGAGCGCATCTCATCAGCACTTTGATAGCGATCTTCACGCTTCTTTGCCAGCGACTTCATAACCACGCGATTTATCGCTTCTGGAATATCAGGCGCGATTTCCCGTGGGGGTTTCGGCGTCTCTGAGACATGCTGATAGGCAACTGCTACCGCAGAGTCACCCCGGAAAGGCGGCTGCCCGGTCAACAGTTCGTAAAGTAAGCAGCCGGTAGAGTACAAATCCGAACGGGCGTCAACCACTTCACCGCGAGCTTGTTCCGGCGAAAGATACTGCGCCGTACCAACCACAGAGTTAGTCTGCGTCATAGTGGCAGCGGAATAGGCAATTGCACGGGCAATGCCAAAATCCATCACCTTCACTTTTCCATCTGGAGTAATCATGATGTTGCCCGGTTTGATATCGCGGTGCACGATACCCTCGCGGTGCGAGTACTCCAGCGCAGAAAGTACTCCAACTGCAATTTGCACGCCCTCTTTGATTGGCAGCGCATCCCCATTGGCCAGCAGCTTCGATACGGTACGGCCCTTGACGTACTCCATCACAATGTACGGAACGGAAACTACTTTGCCATCCTCAGCAGTCATAGTTTCTTCGCCGGTGTCATACACTGCCACGATAGATGGGTGATTCAGCGCCGCAGCTGACTGTGCCTCCCGCCGGAACCGTGCCACAAACGTGGGGTCGGAAATATGGTCAGAGCGCAGTATTTTTATGGCAATAGTGCGGGAAAGTCTAGTGTCATACCCGAGATGTACCTGCGCCATGCCGCCGCGGCCAATGAGGTCACCAATTTCATATCGGCCACCTAGAATACGCGGGATCCCCGTCATACTGAGCCTTCCTCTCCAATTTGCCCAAGGCTATATTCGATCATATTGCCCACCACCTAATTTCCGTGCGCACGGATGTTGCGATTGAGTCACGATTAGTCATATTTTTCATTGGCCAACTACCGCCCGGATAACTTCGCGCGCAATTGGAGCGGCAGTTTGCCAACCCCAACCGCCATTTTCAATAAAAACAGCTACTACGACGCGCGGCTCGGAACCGACGTCGTACCCTACGAACCAGGAATGCGGCGGGGAATCATTACCAGTCTCAGCAGTGCCGGTCTTCCCCGCCACGGTGACGCCGTTGAGAGCAGCCCTACTTCCAGATCCTCGGCTCACTACGTCAATCATCATCGATTCCAAGCCTTCAGCAGTCTGAGCGCTGAACGGATGCGCAAATTCGCTGGGGCGGGCAGTATCGATCACCGCCAGATCCTCAGTTAGGGTTTGCTCCACCAAGTAAGGCTGCATGATGACGCCGTCATTAGCTACTGCTGCTCCAATCATCGCCAGCTGCAGTGGAGAAATTCGCACTTCGCGCTGACCAAAGGCATCAAATGCCACCTCAGACGGTTCATCAGTTGGCGTTATCTGTGAGGGGCGCACGGGGAGTGGTGTTTCCACTTCCTGCCCGAAACCAAACTTTTCCGCCATGTCAACCAGTGCCGGCGACCCCATATTTACCCCAGCGATCGCAAATGGAGTATTACAAGATTCTGCAAATGCAGTGCGGAGCGGAACATTGCCGGAACCATCGCCACAGGGCGTCCGGCCCGAGTTATAAATTGGGCGGGTGGTTCCCGGCGGAGTATAAGACGTGGGCGCCTCGACCTTGGTATCCGGCGTTACTCCAGCTTCCAGCATGGCGGCAGCTGTGACAATTTTGAATACCGAACCCGGTGGGTAAGTATCCCCGCCTAAAGCGCGATTTAGCAGCGGTTTTGCTGGATCTGCGGAGTATTTTTCCCAGGCTTGTTTGGCAACGCCGGCATCTGCGCTCGCGATCAGATTGGGATCGAATGAGGGTTTAGAAACTAGCGCCAGGATGCGCCCAGTTGCGGGCTCCAGCGCAACTACGGCACCGCGGTTAGCGCCGAGCCCGTCCCAGGCAGCTGCTTGTGCTGCCGGGTTGAGGGTAAGCGCGACTGCGCCGCCGCGGGGCTGTTCGCCAGTGAAAAGCTGCTTGATGCGCTGCAGGCTGAGCGAAGAGTCGGTGCCGCCAAGCACTGCATTTTCGTAGCGCTCCAGCCCGGTCATTGAGTTGAATGCAGTGGAGAAGTAGCCGGTAACTGGTGCCCATAGCTCTGGGGACTGGTACGCTCGCTGGAAAGCATAGACGCCGTGCGCCGGCTGCGAAGTGACGATCGGTGTGCCAGCCACAATGATGGGACCGCGTTCCTTGCCGTACTCGTGATAGAGCGTGCGCACATTCCGCGAATCCGCATTCAGCGACTTCGCCTGGAAAAACTGGATATTAGTTACGGCCACCATCAAAGTTAAGAACATGATGATGACGACGCCGGTCAGTTTCCGCAGTGGTGGGTTCACTTAGTAACCTCCCGCACGGTAGTAGTTTCTGCTTCAGCAACTGCGACCGGTTTTTGCGCCCCGGAGGTTACCAGCAGGTCGGGCGGTAGATCGCCAGTTTCAATTTCGGAAAGCGGTGCGGCATGTTGATACGGACGCCGAGCCGAATCGGACATGCGGATTAAGATACCTATGATTATCCAGTTGGTGAGGAGTGCTGAACCGCCCATTGCTAGGAATGGCATTGCAAGGCCAGTTAGCGGTATTACTCGGGTCACCCCGCCTACCACTACGAAACATTGCAGGGCAATAACGAATCCCAAGCCAGCTGCCAGGAGTTTCCCGAAACCGTCGCGTAAGTCGATTCCAGTTTTTAGGGCGCGCGCCGCCAACAATAAATAGACGCTGAGTAATGCCAGCAGGCCCACTAACCCAATTTCTTCACCCAGCGAGGCCACGATGAAATCGGAGTTAGCTGCCGGGGCATTTGCCGGATATCCATTCCCCAAACCTGTGCCGAGCATGCCACCCGATGCCATTCCGAACCAGCCTTGGACTAACTGATAGGAGCCGTATTTAGCTGAGTAGACGGCGTCGTCTAAGGCGTGTAGCCAGATGTCGAATCGTGCCTGGATATGTGGGTGTAGTTGCACAATCACGAAGATTCCCGCAGTCGTCAGGACGCCACCGATAACTAGCCAGGAAACTCGCTCGGTGGCGACGTAGAGCATCGCCACAAAAAGCCCGAAGAATAGCAACGCCGTGCCGAAGTCGCGCTCCAGCATCAATATCCCCATACAGCTAGCCCATGCCACCAAGATGGGGGCGAAGTGACGCAGTCGGGGCAATTGGATACCAAGTACTTTTTTGCCGGCTAGGGAGAGATTATCGCGTTGGGCCACTAAATATCCGGCGAAGAAGATAGCAAAAAATATCTTGGCGAGCTCTGCTGGTTGGTAGCTGAAGCCGAAGAGGTATATCCAGAGCTGTGAGCCGTAGTAAGCCCGGCCCAGCCCCGGAACCATGGGAAGCAGCAGCAAAATTACTCCGGCAATCAATGAAATGTAGGTGATGCGGCGGAGATTCCGGTGGTCATGAAGCAGCGCCACGGTCAGGACCGCTAGCGCCATACCTACTGCCGCTAACACCGCTTGAGTCAATACTTGAGGTGAGTCACCGCTTTCGATTAGGGCAAAATCTATCCGGTGGATCATCACTAGCCCCATGCCGGTCAATAGTACGGCAGCTGGGAAGAATATTGGATCGGCCCACGGCGCCCAGCGGCGGATCAATAGGTGGCAGCCAAATACTAGTGCGGCACTGAGAATAGCTATTGGCACAAACCCGGGCGGCAGCGGCTGCACTGGTGCAGAGTCGTGTACGCCTTGGTGCATTAAAATCCACGAGATCAGGCAAATTAGATAGGCGAGTATCAATAAAATCAGCTCGGGGATTCGCCCAGAACGCGCGGGTTTTTGGGTAACTACACTCACAGAGTCACCCCAGTTTCGCCCCCGCTGGCACTAAGCGGTTGGCGCGCTTGCTCTTCTGCGTCTTGCTCAGTGACTTCTGGTTCTACGAGGTGCTCGCGTAGATCTGCTACCACGTTGCGAGCCTCGCGTAACGATCCCCGCGTGATTGGCACATCGAGACGGCGCTGTGCCACTTCAGCCAGATCTGCGACTTCAATATCAGTAACTTCACGTACCGAGGACAGTTCAAAAGAGCCCAAAGTTTGCGGTATTCCCTGATAGATCGCCACTTTGCCCTGTGCCGGATAGACGTAGTACTGGGTCTGACTCCAGGCGTATCCACCTAATACCATCCCTACTAAGACGGCGATAGTAGCTAGTGTTGCGGCTACTCGAGCGAACGCTCGGCGGGGGCGGGGCGAGGCTAATTCCCTGGCGGAATTATCCACAGGCGGCGCTGTATCAGTGGCACCGCGCTGTGCTAAGAGCTGAGAGACTTGCCCAGCTGCAGATTTTCCGCCACGAGAGGGGCGATGCGCATCTACTGCCACCGAGCCCACCACTATTGGGCCACGATCGTAGCTCTGGGATTCGGTCCCCATTTCCAAGACATCGGCTAATACCACGGTGACGTTATCGGGCGCACCGCCAGCTAATGCCAAACTGATCAGCTGTTCGCCGCACTCGTCTAGATCAGAATATTCCAGCAGAGTTTCGGCAATAGTTTCGTAAGAAACCACGCCAAATAGCCCGTCCGAACACAGTAACCAGCGATCCCCCGGGACGGCTTCGCGGATCGATTCGTCCAGCTCCAACGGCTCGGGCAAATCTCCAATCGCCCGCATGATCACATTGCGTTTTGGATGGTTTTCCGCTTCTTCTGGGCTGAGCTCGCCGTGGTCTACCAGATATTGCACCAGGGTATGGTCATGCGTGATTTGGGTGAGTTTACCGCCGCGCAGTAGATAAGCTCGTGAATCCCCAATATGCACCATGGCTAATTTATTGGAGGTGCGCAAAATTGCCACACAAGTGGTGCCCAGCCCAGCGAGCTCTTTTTTCTCTTGAGATCGGTCAATTAGTTCGGCATGTGCCACATCTAAGGTGGCGTGCAATAGCGGTAATAAATCTTCGGCTTGATGCGTATCGTCAATCTGTGCCAAATGCGAGATAACTACCGATGAGGCAATATCGCCACCAGCTGCACCGCCCATCCCATCTGCCACTGCTAATAAGTTCGCAGAAGCATAACCGGCGTCTTGATTGGACTTTCGCACTAGCCCAATATCAGAAAACGCAGCATATTTTAGGTGCACGCTCACTTAACGCAACTCCATCTTGGTTTTTCCGATAGTTACCGCCAGACCGGGAGTTAACCGAGTCGGCTGGTTAATCCGCTGCTTGCCCACATAAGTGCCGTTGGTGGAGTCGAGGTCCTCGATATACCAATCGCCATTTTGGTATACCAGGCGAGCGTGGCGGGAGGAGGCAAAACCGTCGTCCAACACCAGGGTGCAGTCTGGCGAGCGCCCAACCGTAATAGTGGAATTATTCAGTGGCAAGGTGGTGCCGGCTAGCGGACCAGCCGTGACCACCAGGGAAGATACTGTATTGCCCGCGGCGTTACTGGCGGGAGCGGAGTGGTGCACCGGGTGCGGCGCCGGAGCTGCCGACTTGCGGCGTTGTACGCGCTGGCCAAAGACATCATTACGAACGGTTACCACCACTACCATAACGAAAATCCACAGCAGTGCCAGCAGCCCAAATCTAAGTAACGTAATTACTAATGTGCTCATGCTGGCTCCGGAGACGTCCAAAACATTATGCGGGTGCGCCCGATCATCAGCGCATTGCCGTCCAGCAGGGTTGCGGCTTTTATGCGATGCCCCTCCACATAGGTGCCATTGGTGGTATCTAGATCGGTGGCAATAACCCCGCCGGGGGTGATCCGAATTTCCAGATGTTGGCGGGATACTCCAGGATCGTCCACCGTAATATCGCAATCAGAACTGCGTCCAATCACAGTTACCGTGCCGGTCAAAATATAGCGTTTTCCCGCGACGTCGAGCAGCGGGTTTTCTGGGGAAGCATCTGGTGTGGTGGCGGGAGCAGCTGCGCCGCGTTTAGAGACGCCATTAACTTGTAGCTTGCCGCGCATCAGTTCGGCCGAGGGTGCAAAAGTAATCTTTATCGGGCCGAGGAAAGTGTAGCTCTGCTCGCGGGCATAGCTTTCGGCTACCGCGATCAGCTCATCGGTTAAGGCATCTTCACCCCAGGTTTGAATCGTCTCAAAATCGGATTCAGCCAAGATGAACTGAAATTCATTTGGAACTATCACCCGATTGCGGGACAGCGAGGCAGCGCGGTCATCCATAGATTTTTTGATCGCAGATGCCAGTTCTACAGGTTTCAAATCTGAGCGGAAAGCTCGGGAGAACACGTTATTGACTGCGTTCTCTACGCCCCGCTCGAACCGGTCGAATGCGCTCACCGACAACTCCTCAGCTAAATGTGGAGCTTAACCTTTACGTAAAACACTCCACGAATTTTCAGATCTAGCCTATAGCCTACTGGTCTATCGGGGCGGTGTTGGGAATCACGCGCTATTACTAACATCTGGCTTGGAAATAGTCCCAATTGCCGTGTAAGCTGGCATACGCTTCGGCTCGAGTGGCGGAATAGGCAGACGCGCACGGTTCAGGTCCGTGTGCCCGCGAGGGCGTGGGGGTTCAACTCCCCCCTCGAGCACCAGAGATTACTAGAATCTAACCGGTATACGCCGGAAATATCCCGCAAATTATTGATATGAAGTTACTTGCTGGGGATCCGTTAAATTATTAAAACGCCAGCTAATTATTGTTGTTTAGTTGATCACGACGCCGGGCGCGCGACTCTTTTGCCGGGTTCACTTTAGTATCGGGGTCAATAGCTTCTAGCCGGGTGGAAGTATCGGTAATACTAGAGTTTTCAGCATCTACTCGCTTTTCCAGACTGTCCAGATGTAAGCGCCCGGCCCGCCGTTTAGCTAGCCAGTCTGGGCTGAGTTTACGCAGCGAATTTGCAGTTACGCGCCAGTTAAGTGGTTCGGGGAGACTCCATTTGAAGTAGCGAGCCAGCAAAGAGAATATGAAACACATGACGATGGCAGACGTCATCCCAGCGGTGTATAGCCCGGCATGCTGGAAAACCACCATTTGTGCTGCTGCCAGAATAGAGAACGTGGCGTAGAGCGGATTGCCCCCAAAAACGGAGGGAATGCGGTTTACTAATACGTCTCGGGTAATACCACCCATAGTGGCAGTCACTACCCCTAAGAAAATTGAGGGCATCCAGCCCAGTCCCGCGGAAAGCCCCTTAGAAGCGCCAGTTGCGGACCAACAGCCCAGTGCCAGTGCATCCAGAATAGTGAGCATGCGGTGTGACCACTTACTCTGAAACGAGATGAAATAGGAAATAGTGGCAGCCGTGAACGCGCCAGCTAGATAGAGCGGATCAGTTAGCGCCACCGGGAACCCAACCCCCAGCAGCATATCGCGCACCATGCCGCCGCCTAGCGCCGTCGCAGTACTCATCACCAAAAAGCCGATTAAGTCAAAGCGCATAGCCCGAGCCAGAGCGGCACCCAGCAGCGCATTAGCAATTACGCCAGTGACATCAACTAGCCGGAAGAGGAGTTCTGGATCCAATACTCACCTCAATTAGTCGTCAACCCAGGTGTTTAACAGTTGGGCGTAGATTTCGGCGTCTTCTTCTTTGTGGATGGAGAAAATAACGATGTCAATCTGGGTGCCGTGGTGGTACATCCACTCATTCACTGCGCCCAGCGCAATCTTGGCGGCCTCCTGCACGGGGAAGCCGTTGTAACCAGTGGAAATTGCTGGGAAAGCAATAGAACTGATGTCGTCAATCTGGCTGGCCAGATCTAGGCTGCTCCAGTAGCACTGGTAGAGCTGCTCGCGGTCATGATCTTCTACTTGACCGTCCTTAACATCAGGGCCAACGGTGTGGATCACGTATTTTGCGGGCAGTCGATAGCCGCGGGTGATCTTGGCATGCCCTGGCTTTTCTGGTTCGCCTTGCAGTTCCATGATCTGGGCGCAGTCATTGCGCAGCCAGGGCCCAGCCTGCGAGTGCAGTACTGAGTCCAAGCAGCCGTGTAAGGGGACGCGGCACCCAGAGAGTGAGGGCAGTGCTGCGTTTACGACGGCATCTACCACCAGTTGGCGCATATCGCCACGGTATAGCACGGTTTGCGAAGCTGACCCGTAGTCACTTTCGGGGAACAGATCCGAGGCACGGCGGAGATTCTGCGCCGTTACCCGCCCCAATTTGCCGGACTGTCGATAGAGCAGCGTATTAATGGCGCGAGAGGTAACCGGATCAAGTGGTCCCGGTTCCCGCAACGCCAACTCGGTCTCTAGCCAGCGCATCAGCCCTTCGTCAGTAGAGAGATGCGCCAGGGAGTTAGTGCCGGTGTAGTGCTTGGGGTGGATGCCAGCCAGGGCTGTCATCAACAAATCGTAGTTGTTGCGGTTGTCGTTCTTGGGAGCGGGGAATGGCTTGTCCAGTTGTATTGCGTCGCGGTAGTCGGCGAGCTCAAGCATATGCCTCGTATCCTTCTAACTTTTTCCTCTATCTCCTAGCCTACCGCGTTGGAGAAAATGCGACTATGGCGAGAGATACAAAAGATTGGCTAGTTAGCTCACTATCTATCCGCAACCGCTAACTATGTCTACCTTTCAATAAATTCCAAGATGTCTTGGTACACCTGCCGGGCGTCGTCCTCATTCAAAATCTCATGGCGCATATTCGGGTAAATCTTCAGCTGCAGATCTTGCATACCGGCTTTCTCGAACATTTGGTAGACCTGCTTGGGACCTTTGCCGAAGTTACCGAACGCATCCTCCGCACCAGATACAAAGAACACCGGGAGGTCTTTGCGCATATTTGCCAGCGATTGTGGCCGGCCAATAAACGCCATAAGTTCTTTCAGGAAATGGAAAGTGTGCAACGCGCCGGAATTTCCGGATAGTGGGTCAGCGTTGTACCGGTCTACATTTTCCGTATTAACTGAGAGCCAGTCGTTTTCCGTGCGCGCCGGCTTGAATGAATTGTTGTTGGCGCCGATTGCCAGCTGATTAGCCAGCGGCGAGCGGTAGGAACCGTCGTGGAATAGCTTTATGGCGCCAAGCAGTGCAGCGAAAACCTGCACCATAATCGGAGCCATATAGCCAGTGCCCATTACCACTGCGCGATCGCAGTTCTCCGGGTATTTCGCCAAAATTCCGCGCAGAATTAACGAGCCCATGCTGTGGCCGAGCATAGTGAAAGGCAAATCTTGTGCATTTGCTGGTAGCTGCGCATCCGCTAGTTCACTGCGCAATAGCTCAACGACGTCGTTATCAGTGTCCGCTCCAGCGAGCGCAGTTTTAACCAGGCGAGACAGCGTGACGACGTCGCCCAGGACATCATCCAGCACGCCGTAGCCACCCATATCGGTGAGGTCTTCCGGACTAGCAACGGACTTGCCGTGCCCAAGGTGGTCGTGCCCGAATACCAGATAACCGTGCCCGGCCAAGAAAGTCATGAAATCGGCGTAGCGGTCGATGTGTTCGGCGTAGCCATGGATGATCTGCACCAAGCCCTTGATGGGCTGCCCGGGTTCCGGCTGGAAGATAACTGCTCGTAGCGGCGTATTCTGGAAGCTGGATGAGAACTTGAATTCAGTGCGTTTTGCCATGGTTAACTCCTTTGTTTACTCAAAAAGCTAGTCTCATATTACGTGAAAGAGTCCGGGGTAAGTGGAATCATGGGTAAGGAAAATGCCAGTATTACCGGCACTACAAAAAAGTTCGGAACAGATTGACTAACCGGCGTCGGGTAGTTGGAGTGTGGAGACATAGTGAACGCAGCTGGGCAAAACTTTGACATGATAATCGCTACCGATGGCGCCTGTTCGGGAAATCCGGGACCAGGCGGCTGGGCGATGGTAGAACAACTCACTGGCTATTACCAATCTGGTGGAGCCGCACAGACCACCAATAACATCATGGAATTGACTGCGATGATTGCGGCATTGGAGTACGCCGGCCCAGAGGTAGACCTATTATTGCGCTCTGACTCCAGTTACGTGATCAATGCGATGACGAAGTGGGCTGACGGCTGGCGGCGGCGCGGGTGGCGTAAATCCGATGGCAAACCAGTACTCAACCGGGAACTAATCGAACGCATGGTAAATCTGTACGAAGCCCGCACTGGGCGCACGGAAGTGGAATGGGTGCGGGGGCACAGCGGGGATGCTGCCAATGAATTGGCAGATAAACTAGCCGTGCAGGAATCGCAGAAATACGCCAGAAAATAGCGCGCTAGATTTCCCGCCGGATGATGCCGGGAGCAGCTTGGGCTTCTTTCATTTCCGCTAGTGCGCGGTTGATAGTTTGCGCAAAAACTTCGGGTGGTTGGGCGCCAGAGAGACCAAATCTGCCTCCCACTACGAAGAACGGCACCCCAGTTATTTCTAGAGTGGCGGCGTCGCGGATGTCGCCGCGTACTTCGTCAGCGTATTCGCCAGACTCCAGCACATCAGCCGTGATGTCGGCGTCGAGCCCAAATTCCTCAGCAATTTCTACCAAAGTGGCCGGATCAGCGATATTGCGCCCCGCAGTAAAGTGCGCCCGGAACAAGGCTTCAAACATTTCAGCGCCAGCGATAGCGGCAGCCAGGGGGGTATCTCCGGTGGCTTTGGCGGCGTAGACCAGCTGATGTGCCAAAAAAGCGTTGACTTCCTGGACTAGATCGAAATTTATTTCTAGCCCCTCACCTGCTGCCAGCTCAGTGATCTGGTGTAGTGTTTCGGTGGCTTCCGCAGCGCTGGCGCCCTGCGCCTGGCTCAGGTTTTCCACGGCACTGCCATGTGGTGCGGTGGGTGCATCTGGGGCAAGCTGGAAAGAGTGGAATTCCACTGCCACTCGCTTGCCGGATAGTTCAATACCTTTTTCCAGCCGGTGTTTGCCAATCCAGCTCCACGGGCAGGCAATATCTATCCAAGCATGCACAACGATGTCGTGTTCCATGCAGCTCACTCTACCTATTGATTGGCGCAGAAACCTAGCGCATGGGCAGCGCATAACTTAGCGCAGCAATTTTGCTCAGCGCAGGGCGGGGCGGCGGTGAGCGGCGTCGTCCCTTAGAATGTAGCGGTGACTGAAATGACTAGCCCGCCGCAGGCAGAAAAACGCGCCAGTGTTCGCTCCTTCCACGGAGATGATTTCACCGATTACTACGCTTGGATGAGCGATCTGAACGATCCGGAAATGCGCGCTCATTTAGCTGCGGAAAATGCTTGGTTTTCCCAGCGCACCGCGCATTTAGGCGAGTTGCAGGAAAAGCTAGTTGCTGAAATGGCAGCCCATACACAGGAAGACGACGTCACTGCTGCGGTGCGCCGGGGCGACTACTGGTATTGGACCCGAACCTGGGACGGCCGCGAGTATCCGGGATATTTCCGAGTAGCGGCAACTGGAGCAGAACGCCCTGATCCGGCAACACTGGCGGCAGATTCGGATGCAGCTACGGTGGTTTATGACGGCAACGAGTTGGCAGCTGGCGAAGATTTCTTTGCCATAGGTTCCCGGGCTATCTCGCCAGATGCTGAGCTGTGCGCGCTCGCGGTGGATAACAGCGGGGGCGAAGAATTTACCTTGCGGGTACACCATATCGATTCTGGGGCGGTGCGGGATGACGCTGTGCGCCATATCGGCTACGGCTTGGTGTGGAGTGCAGATTCTAAATACCTGTACTACACCCGCAATGACGACGCTTGGCGCAGCTATCAGGTGTGGCGCCACGAAGTGGGTACCAGCCCCGAAAATGACGAGCTGCTTTTCCAAGAAGACGAACCCGGATTTGAAGTTGGGTTGGAAAGCTCGCGGGACGGCAAGTGGGCAGTGGTGACTAGCCAGTCAACTACTACGCAAGAGGTACGGCTATTTTCCCTGGTGAATCGGGATGAAAGCTTCGTGGTGTGCCCGCGGCAGCCCGGGCTGGACTACAGCGTGGAAGTGGCGGGAGATAAGCTACTCATCTTGCATAATCTTCACAATATTGGCTTCGATCTGAGCTGGGCGCCGCTGGGGCCGAGCCAGCCAGCTGATTGGCAGTTAGTATTTGCGGCCGGTGCGCAAGAGCGGCTAGTGGAAGTCCAGGCCTTTGCCGATTTTGCAGCCGTCTTGTTCCGCAGTGGTGGCGGCACTGCGCTACAGGTAATCCCAGCAGAAAGTTACGCTGGGAAAACTGTTGCGGGGGTACCGGCGTCGTACCGGATACCTACCCCGGAGGGAGCCAGCCTAGAGTTTTATGCTAATCCACAGTGGGAAACTGGTGAGCTGGTCTTCACGCAAGAGTCTCTAGTGGAGCCACCTACCCAGATTGCCTGGGAGGTAGCAAATCAGCAGGCCACCGTGCTTAAGCAACTGTCGGTGCCGGGCTACGATCCAGCACAGTTCGTGACTTACCGTGAATTTGCCACCGCAGCAGATGGCACCCAGATTACGCTCACGATTGCCCATCGGGCAGATCTGCCGCGCGATGGCAGCGCACCCGGCTTGCTCTATGGCTATGGCTCATACGAAATTTCTATTGACCCGTGGTTCTCGGTGAATTTCTTGCCGATATTGGAGCGCGGCATGGTTTATGCAATCGCCCATATCCGTGGCGGTGGCGAAATGGGCCGGCAGTGGTATGAAGACGGCAAACTAGACAAAAAGCGCAATACCTTTACTGATTTCATTGCAGCTGCCGATCACCTGCACACCACTGGATTGGTGGCGCCAGATCGGCTGGCAGCTGAGGGGCGGTCTGCGGGCGGCTTGCTAATGGGTGCAGTAGCTAATCTCGGGCGGGACCGCTTTCGAGTCATTCACGCTGGGGTGCCATTTGTAGATGCGCTTACCACTATTTTGAATCCGGATATGCCACTAACTGTGGGGGAGTGGGAAGAGTGGGGCAATCCGCTCGCATCCGAAGAAATCTACTGGTATATGCGCAGCTATTCGCCGTATGACAATGTGGAAGCGGCTGAATACCCAGCAATTTTGGCGACGACGTCGCTAAACGATATTCGGGTCAGCTGCACGGAACCGACGAAGTGGATTGCCAAGTTGCAGGAGCTGGCTACTAATGATCCGGTGGCGCGCCCGATTGTGCAGCATACCGAGATGGTGGCCGGGCACGGCGGTGGCACCGGGCGCTACAAGAAATGGCAGCAGCGGGCAGAAGAGCTAGCGTTTATCTTTGACCAGCTCGGCATCACGCAGTAGTCGGCAACTGGTGGCGGTTAGACTTCCTCGGGGTTAAGCGCAGCAGCTTTCAGTGCGTTCTTCCAGGAGCCAAAGCGCTGCCGGATTGCTGCCCCCGAGGGCAGCTTGCCGTAGTTACCGGAGTCCTTCAGCCAGCGGGTGTAGCCATTGAATGAGGGCTTGTACTCCTGGGCGCGCGAGGAATCAGCATACATTCGCAGAGCCTTGAGATAGTCCGCGTTAGTGAACTTCAACCCGCCGCGGGCGCGGCCGCGCCGCGCGCGCAGCCCGATAGCTTCAAGCGCATCATTCCAATAACCGTTGAAGCGCTTGATTACGGTCTGTGAAGTGGGTGGCCACAGCACTGCACCGGATTTTAGTTCTGGATAGTTCACCACGAACTTTGCCCGGTAGGCGTCATAATCTTTAGCTGCCAGGGAGAGCCGAGGGTTCTGCGCCGAGAGCTGTTGGCCGGCAGCGATCATGCCCAGTGCCCAGTCAGCGTATTTCGCCGGCAGATCGGCGATATGGGTGAGCACATCTTGGCGGATTGCTGCGGGTAGGTCAGCGTGAGCTGCGGGTTCGGCGTCATTCTTTGCCGCCAGGGTCAGGTATAGTGCGGCGCGCAGGGAGTCCTCAGAGAATTGCTGTGCTGGACCGCGCGTTACCCGCGCGGCATCTAGGGCACTGGCTCGCCGCAATACTTCTAGGGCTACTGTGGCGGCGGAAGTAGCTACTTCGGAGAGCTGCGCAGAGAATTCTGCAGCTTGATCTGCAGGCGGCCCGCACAGATCTGAAATGCCGCGGACGGCGAAGAACGGCACATCCCATTTCTTCGCTACTTGCGCTGCGGCTTGCGACTCCATATCGGCGCTGAGCGCATCCGGGAAGTGGGCGCGAATCTTTTCCACGTTTTCCGCAGTGACGAATGCGTCTGAGGAGAGCATTGGGCCGATCTGGATATTCACTTCGCCGGCAAATGCGGCTGCGGTGGCATGCGCCGTCTCCAGCAGTATTGGGTCAGCTGGGAAAGCAGAGATTTCATAGCCGGGAACTTGACCTAGGGGATAGCCGAATGCGGTGCGGTCCGCGCCAGCGTTAATGTATTCCGTGCCGATCACGACGTCGCGCACCTTGATCTGGGTAGCGAGGCCTCCAGCCGACCCGATATAGACGACGACCTGCGGATTGTACTTATTTAGTAGGCAAGTTAGGGTGCTAGCGGCAGCTACCATGCCGATTCCACTTTCTGCTAGCACCAGCGAGGTGCGTCCTTTAACGGCGCAGGTAACTTCCCCGGTGGAGAGGGTGCGGGTGGTCAATTGGTAGCTATCGAGCATCTGCAGCGCCGGGGCCAGTTCTTCGGGCATGGCGGCCAGAATGATGGCATTTACAAAGGTCATGATTGCTCCTGACAGTCAGGACAGTGTCCCCAGAAAATCACTTCCGCCTCATCTACTTGGTAGCCGTGGGTTTCGGATGGTTCCAGGCAGGGTGCATTACCCACTGCACAGGGGATATCCAAGATAGCGCCACAGCTCCGGCACACCAGGTGGTGATGGTTGTCGTTATGGGCTATTTCGTAGCGATGCAAGGAACCGGTAGGGGAAATTACGTGCAGCAGTTCCTTCTTGGTGAGTGCATGTAAGACGTCGTAGATGGCTTGGGTGGATACCGAGCCGAGACGTTTCGACACTCCGCGGCGCACCATTTCTGGGGTGGAGTGTGGATGAGTCGCTAATTCTGCCAGCACGGCGAGCCGGGGCTGAGTGACGCGCAGTCCAACTGTGCGCAGCAGCTCGGCGAATTCTTCGGTGCTAGCGGCGTTTTTCATCATCATTTATGTTGCCGATAAAACTCAAACTATTCAACAGGAAAAAGAACTATTGAACGAAAGTGACAAAACTGGATAAAAAATTGGGGGAGGCGCCGGGCAAAATAAAAGACACGCCGGTAATTTCACCGGTGGAAAACGGGAAGTTCGGGGTATTTACAAGTAAATCCCCCGATAGGTGTTCGCCACGCCATATTGTGGTTGTTTCTTTAATCGGCCACTAGGTGTAGTGTTTACACCTGAACATTGCAGACGTAGCGTCGCCGTGAAGGAAAGAAGAAAAATGAGCATTCTGGTATACAGCAAACCTAATTGCGTACAGTGCACTGCCACCATGCGTACATTGCGTAAGCACGGCTTGGAATTTACTGAAATTGACCTCACCCAGGATCCAGCAGCCCTCGATACTGTTAAGGCGCTTGGATACCAGCAGGCTCCAGTAGTTTTTGCTGATGGGGATCACTGGGCAGGATTCCGCCCGGATCTACTGAAAGGTCTAGCTGCTAAGCAAATGGCGGCACAGGCAGAACAGGTTTCAGTAACAGCGTAGCGGCATGGTAAACATCGTCTACTTTTCTTCGACCACTAATAACACCAAACGGTTCGTAGAAAAATTAGGTTTCCCAGCGCAACGTATTCCGCTCTACCCCAAAGAGGGGCCACTGACAGTGGACGAAGAATACGTGCTGGTTGTTCCTACTTACGGCGGCGGCAACCTCAAAGGTGCCGTCCCGAAACAGGTAATAAAATTCCTCAACGATCCGCATAATCGTGCGCTTATTCGGGGAGTTATCTCCGGAGGAAATACTAACTTTGGCGCAGCCTACGGGCTGGCAGGGGACATCATCTCCGCAAAAACAAAAGTGCCACATATGTATCGCTTTGAACTCCTTGGCACACCCACGGACGTCGAGAAAGTCCGCGAAGGATTGGAAGAATTTTGGAAAAAACTATGAAAGATCTGCCGGTACCTCCGGATCAGGATTATCACGCCTTAAATGCACAGCTGAATATCTACGACGCCGATGGCAAGATCCAGTTTGAAGCAGATAAAGAAGCCACTAAGCAGTATTTCATTCAGCATGTAGAGCCAAATACCATGCGATTTGATTCGCTGGAAGAAAAGCTCGACTATCTGGTGGAAAATGGCTATTACGAGCCAGAAGTACTGGCACAGTACTCGCCGGAATTTATTAAGCAGCTCTATAAAGACTGCTACGCTCACGATTTCCAGTTCTCGAGTTTCTTGGGCGCTTTCAAGTACTACACGTCCTATACCTTGAAGACTTTTGACGGCAGCCGGTACCTGGAGCGCTTTGAAGACCGAGTGTGCATGGTGGCGCTTACCCTGGCGGAGGGCGACGAAACTCAGGCACAGAACCTGATGGAAGAAATTATCACCGGGCGTTTCCAGCCGGCTACCCCGACTTTCCTGAATGCCGGCAAAGCTGCCCGCGGGGAATTAGTGTCCTGCTTCCTGCTGCGGGTAGAAGACAATATGGAATCCATCGGGCGGTCCATCAACTCTTCCCTGCAGTTGTCAAAACGCGGCGGCGGCGTGGCGTTAAATCTCACCAACCTGCGGGAACAAGGCGCACCGATTAAGAAAATTGAGAACCAGTCCTCCGGCGTCAACCCAGTTATGAAATTACTGGAAGATGCGTTCTCGTATGCGAACCAGCTGGGAGCTCGCCAAGGTGCGGGCGCCGTCTATCTGCACGCCCACCACCCGGATATTATGCGTTTTCTGGATACCAAGCGGGAAAATGCAGATGAAAAGATACGGATCAAGACCCTTTCGCTCGGCGTCGTCATTCCAGATGTGACTTTCCGGCTGGCGCGGGACAACGAAGATATGTATCTGTTCTCCCCGTACGACGTAGAACGGGTGTACGGCGTGCCGATGACCGAAATTTCGATCACCGAAAAGTACGACGAAATGGTGGCGGATGACCGGATCAAGAAATACAAGATCAACGCCCGGCACTTCTTCCAGACTTTGGCTGAGATTCAGTTTGAGTCCGGCTATCCCTACATCGTCTTTGAAGACACCGTGAACAAAGCCAACCCGATCGACGGGCGGATCTCGATGTCTAACCTGTGCTCGGAAATTTTGCAGGTATCGGAGGCCTCGACATATAACGCGGACTCTTCCTATGCCCACGTGGGGAAAGACATTTCCTGCAACCTCGGTTCGCTGAACATTGCGCACGCAATGGATTCGCCAGATTTTGGCAAAACGATCAGCACCGCTATTCGGGCATTGACCGCAGTATCTGATCAGACCGATATTTCTTCGGTGCCATCGGTGGAGCGCGGTAACAATATGTCACACGCGATCGGTTTAGGGCAGATGAATCTGCACGGCTATCTCGGGCGGGAGCGGATCTACTACGGTTCGCCGGAAGCCTTGGATTTCACCAATATCTACTTCTACACCGTGGCATACCATGCGATTCGCAGCTCGATGGAACTGGCGCGCGAGCGCGGCGAAACTTTCGACGGTTTCGAGAGGTCAGACTACGCATCCGGCAAGTACTTTGAAAAGTACATCAACCAGGAGTGGGTACCGCAGCACGAGCGCGTGGCAGAACTGTTCGCCAATATCCATATTCCGACGCAAGATGATTGGCGAGAATTGGCGCAAGACGTCGCTAAATACGGCATGTACAACCAAAACTTGCAGGCCGTACCGCCTACCGGTTCTATTTCGTATATCAACCACTCGACGTCGTCTATCCACCCGATCGTGTCCAAGATTGAGATTCGTAAAGAGGGGAAACTGGGGCGTGCCTACTACCCAGCGGCCTATATGGATAATGACAATCTCGAGTACTACCAGGACGCATACGAAATCGGGCCGGAAAAGATCATTGACACCTACGCGGTAGCAACCCAGCATGTGGATCAAGGGCTGTCGCTGACGCTGTTCTACCCGGATACGGTTACCACTCGTGATGTGAACCGGAACTACATCTACGCTTGGCGTAAGGGAATTAAGACGCTCTACTACATGCGGATTCGGCAGGCTGCTTTGGAAGGTACCGAAGTGCAAGGCTGCGTTTCGTGCATGCTCTAATGTGGTCTTAGGGACTGAAATCTAGAAAGGAAAGCCGTGACGGACAAGCTAAAGCTCACGCATGCCGTAGAGGCGATCAACTGGAACAAGATAGAGGACGAAAAAGACCAAGAGGTCTGGGACCGGCTCACCGGCAACTTTTGGCTCCCCGAGAAGATTCCGCTGTCTAATGACATCCAGTCGTGGAATACCTTGGCGCCGCACGAACAGGAAATGACTACCCGGGTATTCACCGGTCTGACCTTGTTGGATACCGTGCAGGGCACGGTGGGGGCAGTTTCCTTGATTCCAGATGCCGTCACGCCGCATGAGGAAGCGGTGTACACCAATATCGCATTCATGGAATCGGTGCACGCCAAGTCGTATTCTTCGATTTTCTCCACGCTGATTTCTTCGGAAGAGATTGAAGAAACTTTCCGGTGGTCGGAAGCTAACCCCTACTTGCAGAAGAAAGCGGAGATTATTCTCAGCTACTACTACGGTGGTGACCCAGAAAAGCGCAAGGTGGCATCCACTATGTTGGAGTCATTCTTGTTTTACTCGGGTTTCTATGCTCCGATGTACTGGTCGGCACATGCCAAACTAACTAATACCGCTGACCTCATCCGGTTGATTATCCGCGATGAAGCCGTACACGGCTACTACATCGGCTACAAGTACCAGCAGGCAGTGCGCAAGGCTTCGCCGCAGCGGCAAGCTGAACTGCAGGATTACACTTTCTCGCTGTTGGATGAACTGTACGATAACGAAGAGGACTACACCGAATCGCTCTACGACCCGATGGGCTTGAGCGACGACGTAAAGATGTTCTTGCGGTACAACGCCAATAAAGCGCTGATGAACTTGGGCTACGATGCGCTCTATCCACCGGAACTGACGGCAGTTAATCCGGCAATTTTGGCAGCGCTCTCGCCAAACGCAGACGAAAACCACGATTTCTTCTCTGGATCTGGGTCTTCCTATGTGATTGGCACTGCCGAAGCCACCACTGACGACGACTGGGACTTCTAGCCGCACTACCGCGCCAGCGCGGAGAGCACGATGAATATTCTGGTGGTCTGTACCGGCAATATCTGCCGGTCCCCAATGGGGGAAATCGTATTGCGGGCACAATTAGCGGCGGCTGGTGTTGCCGCTGAGGTATCTTCTGCCGGAGTTTCGGCAGAAGAATCCGGCAACTACATTGACCGGCGCGCCGCCCAAGAGCTGCGCCGCAATGGGTACCAAGTGCCGGAAGTACATCACGCCCACCAAGTCACCGCATCAGAACTGCGCGCTGCCGATCTGGTGCTGGCGATGACGGTGGGGCACGCCCGGTCCTTGCGGGCTACGATGGCGCGGCTCGGAATTGATACCGAAAAATTGCATCTGTGGCGGGAGTTTGACGGCACCACTGCGGTCGCACCGCAGGGCGCCTTTGGTCCAGGCGGGCCGCTCGCAAATGCACAGCCGAAAAAGCGTTCCAGATTTGCTGATTTCTACACTTCGGATGGCAGCCTAGATGTGCCAGATCCGTGGTATTCCACCGATCAGAGTGGGTTCACTGCCACCCTGGACACAGTAGAAGCCGGCGCTCGCGGCATAGTGAATTGGCTTAGCGCTCAAACCTCGGATTAATAATCCGTTGGGGCTCGTCAATTCCAGTCAGCTCTGAGACGCGCACGGTAGAACGCCCAGAAATAGTGGACTCAGTCTCGGAGCGCAGCACCAGGTAGTCGGGGCGCACGTAGATGCGGCTCAGCATTTTTCGGCCCGATTCACTGCCATCGTCGATCTCAGCTTCCAATACGAAAACTGTGTCGCCACCAATTTTGGCTGCCTCTCCCAAGGTGTAAACCAGGTTGGGGCTAGTGCCAGCGGCGCGCAGATTTGGGTTCATCAGCGCTTCAAAACGCTTCGGCAGGGTAGCTTGATAGGCGACGTCTGCCTCTTTGGAGTCGGGGCGAGCCTGGACCCAGCTCCCATCTGGCTGTTTGAGGTAGGCAGCGCCGTTTGCCAGGATGACCTGGGAGCCCGGGTTGTCCGAATTAGGCTCGGAGGTTATCTCCACCATGAGCGGATCAATATTTACCCGTGAAACAGAGACGACGGTGCCGTTTATAGTGTCAGTCTGTACGTAGCCAGCTAGTTTACCAAGTGCCTCTGCTTCGCAGAACGCCAGCTCGCGCGCGCTAATCAGGCTCTGTTTCCGCCCCAATGGATTTTTACACTTGGTGGGAACGGGATCTGTGGCGTTAGCGGAGTCCGCCGGTTTATCTGTTTGCGAAGAATCGAGGCTACAACCTGAAATTCCCAGTGCTAATAGGGCGGCAGTTAATACCGAAACCATTCGACGCATATTGACCTACTTGTTACTTATTCTGGGCATTGCCAGCCTCTTGGGCAGCTTGCACTCCAGCTGGAACTGGGACGGCCCCGAGGAATACGTCCAGCAATTTGGTGTGTGCTGCACCCAGCATGCCATTTATTTGTGTGCCGTACGGGGCAGGAATGGTGTTGCCATTAGCGGCGTCAATAAATACTGCGACGTCGATGCCTTTTTCTGCCCAATAGTTAACAAAGGCTTCTTGGGCAGCCACTGCACCCGGAAACGAGACTCCGTTCTTAGCTAACGGCAGCTGACCTGCTGCCGAACCAAGCCACTGCAGCAGCTGCACAGTTTGAGCAGGATAGGCAGTTTTACTGTTGCCGACAGCAGCCACGCCGTGCACTACCGAGGTGCGGCCTTCCGGCCCGGCCACCATTGGCGCCAGCGCCCACTCATGAGTCGCATTTTCGGCAATATCTTTTAGGTTGTAGGGGCCAGACTGGTATAAGGCCAGCTCGCCGCGGATGAACATCTCCTTGGTGATATCGCCATTGGTATTTGTCTCTGCCGCTGGCGGGGCAACTTGGTACTTATTAATCAAGTCCACTAAATACTGGAAAGCGGCAATACCGGCGTCAGAAGCAAAAACCAGGGCGTCGTCCGTGCCTTGTAGGGCGGCGCCGTTTTCCCCTAAGAAATTCAAGTAGATAGCCTGCAAATCAGCCTGAGCATTGAAGCCAAACACTTTAGTGTTGGCAGCGTCAAAATCAGGGGAATCCGCAGTATTCCCCGCGGCATCTACGGTGAGTTTCTGTGCCGCCGGTAGCAGCGTGTCATCTTTGCCTGCTCCCGGCGCCCAGGTCAGATTATTGACGTCAATATTTGCCTGTTTCACTAGATCTTTCTGGTAGTACAGGGCAATAGAATCCCACAGCTGTGGCACTCCCCAGAGCGAACCATCTCGAGTGTAGAGGTCTACTACTGACTGCTGCCATTCATCGTGGTCAGTGCCCAGTTCCTGAGTAATATTCATCAGGTTGCCAGATTCTGCCAGCTTGGCGAAGTTGGAGGAATTAGTCCAGTAGACGTCGGCCATTTCTCCCGAAGCTACATCTAGTGCCAACTGGTCGAAGTACTTATCCCACGGCAGAACTTCTATTTCTACCACTACATTTGGATTTTCTGCCTGAAACTTATCAAAAGATTCGCGGTAGGCCGCGGCCGCATTATCATCCCACAGCCGGAACGTGATTACCGTTTGATCCCCGGTAGCGCCGTCGGTGTTATCAGCAGCTGGAGAGCACGCAGTTAATGCCAGCGTTACCGCCAATACCAGTGCTGCAATTACCGAATGTTTCATCACGACTCCTACCGGATAACAACGCCAAATGTGGAAGCTGCATAAATAGCCAGCGTTCCGATTCTAACAGGGGGCTTTTAGCGCACTCCGGTAATTCCAATTGACCGCACGATCTGCTTATTGAAGATCAAGAACAAGATCAGTAACGGCAAAATCGCCATGGTGGTAGCTGCCATCACCAAGGTCCAGTTATCTGAATACTGGGTTTGTAATGACGCCGTAGCCACGGTGAGTACATTCCACTGTGGCTCGGGAGCCACGATAGCGGGCCACAGAAAACTGTTCCACTGGGAAACAGCAGTTATGAGCAGCAAAGTTACCAAAATAGGCCGATTCATTGGCAGAACTATGGACCACAGCTGCCGGAAGAACCCAGCGCCGTCCAAGGTAGCGGCGTCTAAAATTTCTTGCGGAGTGGATTTGAAGTTTTGCCGCAATAAGAAAATTGCGAACGGTGACCCCAAGAGGAATGGCACCACTAACCCGGCGAAAGTGTTGCGCAATCCTAGCAGGCTCATCATAGAAAATAGCGGGATAGTGGTGACGATGGCGGGAATCATCATAGTTGCCAGATAAGCCCAAAACAGCAGGTCACGGCCAGGAAACCGCAATCGGGCGAAAGCGTATGCGGCCAGAATTGAAGCGAAGAACTGCCCAGCGATTAGCACCAGCACCATCTGGATAGTTACCAGCACTGGTACTACAAAATTATGCTCCGTAAATAGCTGTAGATAATTCTCGAAAGTGACGGGCTGCGGTAAGGCGAGGGCGCCGTGTACCAGCAGATCATTTTTGCTGCGCAAAGAAGTCAAAACTGAAAAAACTAGCGGCAGCACGGTGAATAGTGCCCCGGCCGCCAGGAGCAGGTACGTGATTAGGTAGGAGAGTTTCTTGCGCATGGGTCAGTTCAGGTCATAGGTCATGCGCTTGGCGAAGTAGCGCTGTTGTAACAGGGTGATTAGTACGATGGCGCAGGTGAGGAGCACTGCCATTGCGGCGGCGTCGCCCAACTGGTGCGAATTGAATGCGGCATTGTAAATATGGGCGGCGATTACATCAGTGGTGTCCGCCGGATAGCCGGGGTTGCCGTCGGTGAGGCCGTAGACCAGGTCAAACACCTGAAAAGAAGAGATGAATGAAGTGACTGTGATGAAAAATGTGGTGGGGCGAAGCAGCGGCACAGTGATACTGAGCAGAGTGCGTACTGGGCCAGCGCCGTCTAGCCGGGCAGCTTCGTATAGCGAAGTGGGGATGGTCTGCAACCCGGCCAAAAAGAACAGCGAAATATATCCCATGTTTTGCCAGATATAGATAAATGCCATCACCGGCAGGGCGGTGTGGGAATCAGCCAACCACGGATGCGAACTACCCAAAATGCTATTGACCAGCCCAGTGCGCGGTTCCAGCATCCACTTCCAGACGACGCCCAGCGTCAGCGGAGCCGCCACCCAGGGCACTACGTAGCAAATTTGCAGCACGCGCGAACCGGGTAGGTGCCGGTTTAGCCCCAGGGCAATGAGCAAACCCAGGATAATAGCTAGCGGAATAGCGAGTAGGGAAAATACCAGCGTCACCCCCACGGAATTCCAAAACTCCGGATTGGCAATCAGTTGGGTGTAGTTATCGAATGCCACAAACTTGGGGGTAGAGATTAGGTCCCAGTCGGTGAGCGAAATCCCAAACACCAAGAAAATCGGAAAAATCAGGAAAATACCGACGCCAATAAGCGACGGCAGCAGCATAATGGCCGCAGTGCGTCGTTCTTGGCGAGCCAGGGTTTTCACACCGTTATCCTAGTCAGAAGGCGGGCGGTGAGTTGTAACCCGTCCAGTTATCCGAAAAGCCCAGGGCGCGTAGTACCGTAAAGCTATGCGATACGGCCAGGATGAGCGGCAGCCTCAGTTGTCGGTACGTGATTTTCCCCCGCGGCAGGTAGATGTGCTAGTTATCGGCGCCGGGCAAGCGGGATTAGCTACTGCGCATGAGCTGCTGCGCCGCGGGTTTACTGGCTATGTGCAAGATGACGCCGGTGCCGCTCCGGCAGTTGGCACTTTTATAGTTCTGGACGGAGAATGGCGCCCGGGCGGTGCCTGGCAGCACCGGTGGAAGTCGTTGACTATGGCTACCGTTAATCACATTGCCGATCTGCCAGGTATGCCGGTGGCCGAGTATGACCAGAATGTGCCGGCGGCTAAGTTTGTGCCGGAATACTTTGCCAGTTACGAAGAGAAATTTGATTTTCCGATCTTCCGGCCAGTGGTGGTGCGGCAAGTGGTGGCAGCCGGCGAGCACTACGCAGTGGACACCAATGCGGGCACATTCCACGCCCGCATAATTATTAACTGCACCGGCACCTGGACGCGCCCTTTTATTCCACACTATCCGGGGATAGCAACTTTCCGCGGTGTGCAGTTACATACTCGAGATTATGTGGACGGCGAGCAGTTTTGGGGCGAGCCCGTGCTGGTAGTAGGCGGGGGTATCTCAGCACTAGAAATACTGTTAGATCTTCGTAAAGTCACTAAACGAGTGGATTGGGCGACGGTCCACCCCCCGCGCTGGCGCGAGTTTTCGCAGGGTTTGAGTGAAGAGCAGGGGCGTGCGGTGGAGGACCGGGTGCGAGCTCGGGTAGTTCAAGGTCTGCGTCCGCTGCCAGTAGCAGCTGAAACTGGGATACCGAGCAGTTCGCCAGTGCGCGAACTGGTGGCGCGCGGGAAAATAACCCATCGGCCGATTTTTGATCGCATTGCGCCCTATGGAGCGATGTGGGGCGAAGAACTAGTGGAATACGCTGGCATTATCTGGGCCACTGGCTTTCGCCCAGAGTTGCGGCATTTGGCGCCGCTGCGGATCCGCGAACCTGGTGGTGGGGTAAAGATGAGCGGAACGCAAGTAAGCAAACACCCGCGGATCCATTTAGTGGGATACGGGCCAGGTGCCTCCACTATCGGGGCACGGCGGCAAGCCCGACTAGCAGTGCAGGCCGCAGCCCAGTATTTACAGCAGCACTAGCCGCATTATGGCACTACTGCGGAACTGCGGCGAGCTATTTAGCCGCCGTTTAGACGCCAGCTATTAGCGTCACGAATGCGAAAGATACACCGGCACCGATTCCAAAACTGACCCACCACTGCAAGCCAGAACGGAACGGTTTGCGTTCTAAGACGCCGCGGCGCATCGGCAGCGCTGGGGCATTATTTGAGAGCATCCGCGGGTGCTTTAGTAGCCGATCGCGCAGCTCCTCCTGGGCGGGGGTTACCGGGTAGTCTCCGGAGAGTTCCCCGATTCCGGCTTCAGTTTGATGCAGCATAAGCAGGGTGCCAACTGGCGGTTCCGCTGCCGGCGTCTTGGAATTTTGAGCCTGCAACATCACCACGGAACGGAACGCAGCGCCGTCGGCAACTGGTTGCACCACCACCGGTACCACTAAGCCACGGTTGGGACCAGATTTTAGGTAGCGCCGCTGGGCAGATTCCGTGGTGGCGAGAGTGCGTGCCACCACCGGGATAGCAGCAGTTTGTGGCGGCCGTACCAACCGCCACACCACCAACATAATTAGCCCCAGCCCTACCGGCAGCGCAAAAGACAGCAGCGTTTGCGGAATAGAAAGGCGAGCAGCATAGATCATCAGCCCCAATAGCACACCCACCGCGCTACTCAGGGTCAATGCGGCGGTGATTCGTTGCGCCGTGTCCGCTGGGCGGTCCGCCGGCACTGCACCCGCCTCACTAATTCGGGCAACTAGATCAGTGTGTGTGGGCATAAACTCCTCCTGCCGCTAGTCTAGTGGGTCAAAAGTTTGCGGATACGCTGCGGAGATACTTTGCCGGCAGTGCCGAGTTGTTGTGCGAACAGAGAAACCCGTAATTCTTCCAGCATCCACCGCGCCTGCTGCAAAATAGCGGCGCGCTGGGGATCGTAGCTGCCCACAGCAAAATCGGTTAGCTCGCTCAGCAGCAGCTCGCTAATATCGGTCAGCTGCCAGGCCAGGGCGTCGTCTGCAGCCGGGTTTTGCGCTGCCTTGGCAATCCGCATCTTCCCAGCGGTGAGGTAGCGTGGCAAATGCGGCAACTGTGTTGCGGGTGTGGCGGAGAGGAAGCCAGCAAATACCAGGTCAGCCACGGCGTCGCGCACATCGGTAACTGTATTTAGCAGTGAGAGAGTAGAGTTTTCCTCGATCGCCGCCGCCACCTCGCGCTGTGCTTCAAAAATCTGCACCGCCACTTTGGCAACCCGGTACACCTCATCTTCTAGCTGTTCGCGCACCTGGGCGCGCAGTTCTTGATAGCGCTGCTCGGTGCGCAATTCTCCCAAGGCATATCCGGTCTTAGCTGCCCACTGGTCAGCCATATTGCGCGCCGCCGTCAGCTGCAAATCTGCCACTAGGGCATCGGTGTTCGGATATGGGCTACCGGCCAAAACTAGCGACTCGGAGCCATTCCAGCGGCTAGTAATCCGTGCAGTGGGTAAAGCCAATTCCCGATACAGCAACCGGATTATGCCGTGGCGGTGTTCGCGTACCTGCGTGGCCGCATCGGTCAACACTTGCACTGCTACCCGCACCGGCGCATTGCCCGGATAGACCACTGCACTGGGATATCGCAGGTAATTTCGCGCCGTCGGTTGCGGTTGCTGCTTAGGGATGACGCCGATCGCGGGGTAGCCCCGCACCGTCATTCCTGCTGGCCCGGTAGTTTCTATTACTGTGGGTAGCTCGGCAGTGTGCAGCTGTGGCCAGGTGTCGAGATCTGCACCAGTTTCGGCGAAAGCGGTGGATTCAGTTTGCGGCTGCTGCGGGCGGTGCAGCAGTTGGGTGCGGGCTTCCTCTAGTGCCTGTGACACCGCGCCTTTAACCACTGACTCCACTGCGTGGCGCGTCTGCGGTGCCAACTGGCGCTGGAGATATGCAATCGAAGTACCTTCGTCTAACACGGCTCCGCGTTCGGAGCGCACTCGGAAAGTAATTTGCAGATGGGACGGTAGCTCCACAGCTGCCCAGTCGGCGTCAGTAATATCCACTTGCCGCAGCTCGCGGGCGGCGTTCGTAAAGCACTGCTGAAAAGTAGGCGCAGCAGGATCCCCATGCGCTACTTCCTCCCACGGTGGGAGAGTGGGCAGAATTTCGGCGGCTACATCTGGCGCGGGCACTAGCTTACGCCGCACTGGCTTAGGCAGGGCGCGGATAGTTGCCACGGTAAGTTCTGCCAGCATGCCCGGTACCAGCCAGTCAAAACCGGCATCCGTCAGTTGGGGTAGCAAAGTAACCGGGATATCAATGGTCAGCCCATCGCGGTGGGTGCCGGGGTCAAAGTGGTATTCAATGGGGAGTCGGATATCGCCTTGGATCCATTCATCTGGGAAGTCTTCGTGGCTGGCACGGGTCTGACCCAATAGAAAATCTTGGGTGAAGTTCAGCAATTCGGGGTTGCGCCCGCGTGTCTTCTTCCACCAGGAATCAAAGGCGGGACCGGAAGTGATATCCGGCGGAATCCGCTCCGCAAAGAAAGTAAAGATAGCGGCGTCGTCTGCCACCAGTGCGTGTTCTCGGCGGCGCTGCTCTACCTCTTGAGCAGTCGCCAACTGCTGCGCATTGTGTTTCTGGAATGCATGCGGAGTGCGCCATTGCCCGGCTACCAGGCCGTACCGGATGAACATATCGCGTGCAGTTTCCAGCGCTTCGCTGGTGCCAACTTTGGTTAGCGCTACCCGCCGGTCTGCCACTACGGGGAGTCCGTAGAGCAGCACTTTCTCATGCACCATGGCGGCGCCGCGGCGGCTGGACCAGTACGGCTCAAAGTAGCTGCGTTTCACCAGATGGGCAGCGGCTGCTTCTACCCAGCTGGGGTCGATTTTGGCGACTGTGCGGGCGAATAGGCGCGAAGTTTCCACCAGTTCGGCGGCCATCACCCAGTCCGGATGTTTGCGGTGCAGTCCGGAGCCGGGCCAAATTACGAACCGAGTACCGCGGGCCCCTAGATAGTTGGCTTTGCGCTCATCCCAGGAACCCAGATTGGATAGCAAACCCGCCAATAGACTGCGGTGGATGGCATCCGCTGACGGCGTATCGGCAGATTGTCCGAGTTGTTTCACGGCGCTCGCGACGGCGCGATTATGTGAGCTGTCGGTAGCCTCTGCGGCTGCTTGCCGGAGCTGGGCTTTGCTGGGGATCTGCAGTGGGCGCAGCTTTATCCCCAGCGGTTTCGTTAATTCGCGCAATTGATCGACTACGTCTTGCCATTCTCGGAAACGCAGCCAGTGCAAATACTCGGCATGGCACATTCGGCGAAATGCCGATCCAGAAAGTTCGCGCTGCTGGGTGCGCAGATAGCGCCACAAATTCAGATAGGCGAGGAAATCCGAGTTGGGGTCAGTGAAGCGGGCATGGAGTTGATCCGCTTGGGCGCTAAATTCGGTGGGGCGGTCGCGTACATCTTGTACGCTCATGGCCGCTACCAGCACCAATACTTCGCTGGCGCAGCCGTTATCTACCGCAGCCAGCAGCATGCGGCCCAGCCGTGGATCGATTGGTAGCCGGGATAGTTGCCGTCCAATTTTGGTGAGCGTGGGGGTGCGGGCGCCGATTTGCAGCGCACCGATTTCTTCCAGCAGCTGGATACCGGCGCGTACGGCCTGCAGCTGGGGTGGGTCCAGGAACGGAAAATCAGCTACATTACCTAAGCCGAGTGCCGCCATCTGCAAAATCACTGCCGCCAGTGAGGTGCGCTGGATTTCTGGTTCGGTAAATTCCGGGCGGGCGGCGAAGTCGTCCGCGGAGTAGAGCCGGATGGCGATGCCATTAGCTACCCGCCCACAACGCCCGGCACGCTGATTGGCACTAGCTTGAGAGACCGGCTCAATCGGTAGCCGCTGTACTTTGGTTTTATTGGAATACCGGGAAATACGCGCAGTTCCGGGGTCAATCACGTACCGGATACCAGGCACAGTAAGTGAAGTTTCCGCAATATTGGTGGCGAGAACGATGCGGCGATATTTACTGGGCTGGAATATCCGGCGTTGTTCAGCGCCAGAGAGGCGAGCGAAAAGCGGCAGTACTTCAATAGCGCCGGGCGCGGTGGAGTTTTCGCCGGGGGCGACATAGCGTTCCCCTAATTCTTCGGCAAGCGCCTGTTGGGTGTCGCGTATTTCGCCTTCGCCGGAGAGGAATACCAGGATATCGCCAGGCCCTTCGCTGGTTAGTTCGGTTACGGCGTCTAAAATCCCGGTCACTTGGTCTTTGGCGCTGGCTCGTTCGGCGCTAGCGGAGTGCTCCGGGATTTCTGCAGGTTCTTCCCACAGTGGGCGGTAGCGAATCTCAACCGGATAGGTGCGCCCGGACACCTCAATAACTGGGGCGCGAGTATCTGGAGTGGCGTCAGCCTGGTGCGGGCCGAAGTGGGCGGCGAATCGTGCGGCGTCGATAGTGGCTGAGGTGATGATGAGCTTTAGATCGGGGCGCCGAGGCAACAATCGGGCCAGATAGCCAAGTAAAAAGTCGATGTTGAGGGAGCGCTCGTGGGCTTCGTCGATAATGATGGTGTCATAGCGCAACAGCAGGGGATCGGACTGAATCTCCGCGAGCAGGATACCGTCAGTCATCAATTTCACCAGGGTTTGCGGCGAAGACTTGGCGGTGAATCGCACCTGATATCCGATTACTCCGCCCAGTTCCACGCCCAGTTCTTCGCAGATGCGATCTGCGACGCTGCGGGCGGCTATCCGGCGCGGTTGGGTGTGCCCAATCATCCCGGTGATGCCGCGGCCCAATTCCAAACAGATCTTGGGTAACTGAGTGGTTTTCCCGGAACCAGTTTCGCCCGCAACTATCACTACCTGGTTGTCACGGATTGCCGCAGCTATCTCAGCACGCCGCGCCGCCACTGGGAGTTGAGCTGGATAGGTGATCTTAGGGACACTGCTTTGGCGGGTGGCTTGTTCCGCCGGAGTGAATGGACGGGGGCGAGCAGAGCGCGAACGCGGACGACGCCGCTGATTACGGCGTCTAGCTGGCGGATTATCTGAGTGCTTAGGCATTGGCTCTATTGTCTCACGGGTTTCTGCTTGGAACAGTGCGTAACCTCTTGCAGCCTAGTGAGTCCTGGCTCAGCAAAACCCACCTAAAGACACGCCGTTGTGACGTGAGTCACACCCGGTGCAGGTCCTTGGATTGCTGCCGAAAAGTGCGCTTAGCCCAAATATGACACGGAAGTAATAACACGTTTGTAACTACAGATAGCTACTATATGTAGTGTTCGTTTTTTAAGGGAGGCACTACATGTCGTTATTGATTGATAATGCGGTTACTACCCGCGCTATCGTTACCAAGCGTGACGGGCGCACGGTCAATTTCGATGCCAGCAAGATCCGGCGCGCTATTGAAGCTGCCCTGGCTAGCCAAGGAATTAGTGACTCGGAGTTCGTGCGCGAAACCACCGCTGCCGTCGTCGCCAAGCTGCCCATGGCTGAGCTGGATATCCCAGCCATCCAAAAAGTGGTGGAAGACGAACTCATGGCCTCGAAATACCCTGCAGTGGCGCGGGCTTATATCGAGTACCGCCACGACCGGGACCGGGAGCGGGATCAGGCGATGGATATCCAGCACTCGGTAGGGCGGTTGCTCAGCCGGGACAAGACGGTTATCAACGAAAACGCCAATAAAGATGCCACTGTATTCAACACCCAGCGTGACCTAACCGCCGGTTCGGTAGCGAAAGCCTATGCCCTGAAGCATATGCTCCCGCCCGCCGTCGCCAATGCCCACATCAAAGGGGATATCCACTTCCACGACCTGGACTACAACCCGTTCCAGCCGATGACCAACTGCTGCCTAATCGATATCGAAGGCATGCTGGCCAACGGCTTCCAGATTGGCAATGCCCGGGTGGAATCGCCGCGGTCAATTAATACTGCAACTGCCCAGATTGCGCAGATTATTGCGAATGTGGCTTCGTCCCAGTACGGTGGCTGCTCGGTAGATCGCACGGATGAAATCCTCGCCCCGTATGCCCAAATCAACTACGAAAAGCATCTGCGTGACGCCGAAGAATGGGTAGCAGCAGAGCGCCGCGAAGCCTACGCGATGGAGAAAACGCGTAAAGACATCTACGACGCGATGCAGTCCCTGGAATACGAGATCAATACGCTCTACACCTCCAATGGGCAGACGCCGTTCGTGACGCTCGGTTTTGGGCTCGGCACCGGGGAGCTGGAGCGGGAAATCCAGAAGGCAATCTTGCAGGTCCGCATCGGCGGAATTGGCAAAGACCGGCACACCGCAATTTTCCCTAAGCTGGTATTTGGGCTACGCCGCGGGGTAAACCTAGAGCCAGCTGACCCGAACTACGACATCAAACAACTCGCTCTGGAGTGCTCGGTTAAGCGGATGTATCCAGATGTGCTGTCTTATGACAAGATCGTGGACATCGAAGGCGACTACAAAGTGCCAATGGGCTGCCGGTCGTTCTTGCCCAAGTGGGTGGATCCCGAAACTGGCGAGGCAGTAAACGCTGGCCGCAATAACCTAGGTGTAGTCACGGTTAATATCCCGCGTATCGCACTCGAAGCGCGCGGCTCCAAAGAGCGCTTCTGGGAAATCATGGCTGAGCGGATGGAGATCGTAAAGGAAGCTCTGCTGTTCCGCATCAACCGTTGCGAAGAAGCGTTACCGGCCAATGCCCCAATTCTGTACCAGTACGGCGCTTTCGGTAAGCGGGTAGATGCCAATGGCACCGGCGCAGTGAAGGACTTCTTCCGCGATTACCGCGCTACTGCTTCGATTGGGTATATCGGTCTGTATGAGGCAGCCACTTTGTTCTATGGCCCGAACTGGGAGAAAAACCCGGAAGCAAAGCAGTTCACTTTCGAGATCATGGAAGAACTAAACCGCTGCGCTACCGAGTGGAAGAAAGAGCATCCATACTGGTTCTCGGTGTACTCCACCCCGTCTGAATCGTTGACTGACCGCTTCTGCCGCTTGGATAGGGAGAAATTCGGCAAGATCAAGGACATCACCGATAAGGAGTACTACACCAACTCCTTCCACTACGACATCCGCAAGAAGATCACGCCATTTGAAAAGATCGACTTTGAAGCGGACTACGCCAAACTGACCAAGGGTGGATTCATCCACTACTGCGAGTACCCGAAGCTAACGCACAATACTAAGGCGCTGGAAAGCGTATGGGATTACGCCTATGACCGGGTCGCCTATCTGGGTACCAATACCCCGATTGACCACTGCTATGAATGTGGTTTTGAAGGAGAATTCAGTGCCAAATCCGATGGCTTTGAGTGTCCTGACTGTGGAAACACTGATCCCGCTACCTGCGATGTAGTGAAACGCACCTGCGGGTACCTGGGTAATCCACAGAAACGGCCGATGGTGCACGGGCGGCACGTGGAGATCTCTTCCCGGGTAAAGCATATGGACGAACAGCCGCCACAAAACGTTTCGGGTTGTTAAGCAAAGCTAATCAGTAATTAGGAACTGCACAAGGTGCGGCGGTGAAATTAGCTTTCCCGCCGCACCACTTTCTTTATCTGAGAATTAGTAGGAGGCCGAAAGGATGACTACGAAGTCTGCTGACGGCGTCACACTGCCACTGCCCGGGGAGTGGGATGGTCGGCAGCTATCGGCCAGCTACGTGGCAGACTACAAGCCATTTAATTTCGTGGACGGCGAGGGGGTGCGCTGTTCGCTTTATGTTTCCGGGTGCCCATTCAAGTGCCCAGGCTGCTATAACGAGGCGGCGCAGTCATTCCGCTATGGCAAACCCTATACTCCGGAATTAGTTGCACAGATTTTGGCTGATTTAGCGCAGCCCTATGTGGCAGGGCTTTCCCTGGTGGGCGGCGAACCGATGCTGGCTACTCCGATTTTGCTGCCGCTAGTGCGCCAGGTACGCGCAGAATTTGGCGATACGAAAGATATTTGGGTGTGGAGTGGCTACACCTTTGAAAGTCTGATGGTGGACACCAGTGATAAGCAGGAACTGCTGGAGCTGTGCGATGTATTGGTAGACGGCCCCTTTATTAACCGGCTGTATCACCATGATCTCGCTTTCCGGGGTTCGCGCAATCAGCGCATCATTGATTTAGCTGCCACCCGCGCTCAGCTGGCAGAGCTGGGGTTGGTGCCGTCTCCAGCAGAGTCCCGGGATGACGCCGCAGCAGTGGAAACTGCCAGTTATACCGCCGCGGTAGTGCCGTGGAGCAGTGGCCGGCGGGATAGCGAAGACTCGGTGCCGTTCCTAAAACCAGCTGCGCCTAGCTCGTAATATCCACCACACTTGTTCCAGTATTTGGTATACGTGCCCGCAATGTGGAACAGAGCTCCTATTATCTTTGGCATAGCTCCACAAGAGTCACGCATGGCGCCCCACACCCATTAGGCGCCAATTAACTTCGCAGCCGGGCGCAACTGCACCTGAAACCGAACCGTGCCAGGCACCGAATCGGCCGCGAGACCGTCAACTGCGGCGTCTGCGTCGCAATTTACTATTGTTTGAGGTCCGTATGAGTACTAAACAACCCGTGAAACGCGAACAGTGGACCGGCCAATATGGATTTATTTTGGCTGCCATTGGCTCGGCGATCGGGCTCGGAAATATTTGGCGCTTCCCTGGGGTGGCTTACACCAACGGTGGCGGTGCTTTCTTGGTTCCTTATTTGGTGGCACTGTTGACGGCGGGCATTCCGATTCTGCTTCTGGACTACGCGATGGGGCACCGCTTCCGCGGCTCCGCGCCAGCTGTCTTCCGCCGTATCAGCAAGCGATTTGAGGTAGTGGGCTGGTTCCAAGTACTGATTTGCTTGGTTATCACCACTTACTACGCAGTTATTTTGGCCTGGGCGCTGCGCTACGTGTTCTTCTCGGTAGACACCGCTTGGGGCAGCGACACCATGACTTTCTTCGTTGGCGACTTCCTCAAAGTCTCCGAACCTGGGTTTAACTCGGAAGTAGTGCCGGGGATCTTCTGGCCGCTGATTGCGGTTTGGGTTGCTACTGCGGTAGTTATCGCCCTTGGCGTTAGCCGCGGTCTGGAGGCAGCTTCCAAAATTTTCATGCCAGTGCTGGTGGTTATCTTCGCGGTGCTGGTAGTGCGGGCATTGTTCCTGCCGGGCGCAGCTGAAGGCTTGAACGCTTTCTTCACTCCGAACTGGGCGGCGCTAACTGATCCGTCCGTGTGGATTGCCGCCTATTCGCAGGTCTTCTTCTCGCTTTCGGTGGCATTCGGCATTATGCTCACTTACTCGAGCTACCTAAAGAAGAAGACGGATGTTACTTCGACGGCGTTCGTTGCTGGCTTTGCCAACTCTTCGTTCGAGATCCTGGCTGGTATCGGCGTCTTCGCAACCTTGGGCTACATGGCTGCTCAGCGCGGCGTGGGCGTAAATGAGATCGAGGGTATTACTGGCCCGATCCTTTCCTTCGTGACTTTCCCGGAGATCATTTCGATGATGCCGGGTGGCGCGATCTTCGGCGTCATCTTCTTCACCTCGCTGACTTTGGCCGGTTTTACCTCACTTATTTCGCTGATTCAGGTAGTGGCGGCCGCTGTACAGGAGAAGTTCGGGATCAATCGCCGGGTAGCTTCGCTGATAACTTGTGGTATTGCTGGCGGGGCTTCGGTGCTGGTCTTCTCCACCACTAATGGTCTGAATGCGCTGGATGTTGTGGACAAGTTCATCAACGAACTAGGCATCGTTACCGCGGCTATCTTGATGACGGTGCTGGCTGCCTACGTCGCTCGCAAGCTGCCGGCATTCCGCCACCACCTCAACTACTATTCTTCAGTCAAGATCGGTAAATGGTGGGATCTGTTCGTGGGATTTGTTTCCCCGCTGGTCCTGGCAGTGATTCTGGTATTCACGCTGCGTTCCTTGCTGGTCGACGGCTACGGCGGGTACCCCGAAGAATTTATTTACAAGTTTGGCTGGGGCATGATGGTGATGACGATATTCGTTTCGTTCATCCTGTCCTTCATCAAGTGGCAAACTCCGGTCGATGATTACGATGCAATTGCGTATCACGAACCGGGGGCAACCTTAGCTGCGGATCGCACCCGCAACCAGACGCAGGAAACTGCTGCGGAGCGCCGGGCCCGTGCCGAAGCGATAGTAGCTTCGCAACTGGCAGAGCCTAATAGCAGTGCCCAGTCCGAGTCCGAAAAATCTGAGGAGGCATAGCGCTATGACTACTTCAGCAATAATCATGATGGTCGTTGCCCTGGTTACGGTGTGGGGCGGGCTAATTGCCGCCGCCATTCACGTGGCACGCCACGCTAAAGATTACAAGTAGCTATAAAGATATGCGTGCAGGCGTTGGCGTTAGCGCCTAATGTGACGCATAGTTTGGCGCCGGATACTCAGTATCCGGCGCCAATTCTTGTTATTGGATTAGCTAGTCATTCTTCCGGTTGTGTTGTGCTAACACCTGACGCTGTATTGGTGCGGTGAAAAGCACTGCCAGCAGAGTGAGGGCGAAGCCAGCGATGATTACGCCGATCAACAGCATTTTTGCCTCGACGTCTGGAGTGCTTCCCTGGGCTAGCCCAGGTATTACTCCCAGGCCAACAGAAATTGCCGTCATAATGATCAGCGGAATAAATACCTGCCAGATGCGCGAGATAGTGAACTTCTTAGTAGGCATTCCCACCCAGGAAAGGGCGCGGGATTCATCGGTGCGGTCAATCACGTCCGAGGTCTGGTGAATCAGCACGGAAACAGCTCCCAAAATTAGCGCGAAGCTGAGGGCAATGATGACGCCGTAGTAGACGTCTTGGAAAAACACGCTTGTGGTGAATACAAATTCGCCATCGGCACCAGCTGTGGCCGTATTATCCGTATCAAAGCGCAGAATATCGCCGAAAATCAACAGCGAACTGATCAGCATCATCAGCGATATTGCCGCGATAGAACGCCAAGCAGCTCGCGGGTAGGCCACGATTCGCCGGGCTGCGACCAGCCGAGATACTGATCTAGTTTTAGTTAGCGGGCGAGCCAAAGTCTGCAAGAAGAACGGACCAGCGATAGAAATCGACATCACGAAGAAAATTATTATGGCAAAAGTTGAGATCAACGTGTAGGTGCTATTCTCCGGTTCCCAGTTCTTAGACAGGTACCACATCAAAACCACGGCACCAATGAGCACCAGCACTCGCCACCACCGCAGCGCTTTCGGCGTCGTCTTCCGTGCCACGCCCAGCGGAGAAATCGACACTTTTAGTAACCCAAAAACAGTAGCCAAAGTCGAAATCACCAACTGCAATCCTAATGCAGCTAATACGCCCCACCAGGGCAGCAGCATTTCAGCAGTTTCGATCCGCATGCCAGTAAACTCCACGGCTTGCCACGCCGGCAGCGTCAGCAGATAAAGCCCCATGCCAACTGTGAATCCGATTAAGGTCTGAATTAACGATTCCAGCAGAGAAACACCTACTACTTGCCGGGAAGTCATCCCCACTAGCCGCAGTGAAGCCAGGCGCTGAGCGCGCCCATTAGCACCGAGTTGGGAAGCGGAGGCACCCAGCGAAAGTAGCGGCACAATCAGCAGCGCCAAAGCAAACAGGGCAAAGCTGAAATAGACCCAGCCGAAATATTCCATATCGGTAATGGCATCTACTCGGGGAACACGCTCATGGAACATCCAGACGCCGCCCAAGGTAGTCAGCAGCATCCCGGAAGATACTGACAGCGCCACGATTGCCAAAATGTCGAAAGTAACTTCACCCATTCGAGTGCTAAGCCGAGCGCGGGTGAGCATACGTGCGATTTGTGCCGTATTCATTATTGCCCCCGCTCCGCAGCTGCCGTAACTTGGGCGAGTGGGCGATCGGTGTGGATTAAGCCATCGCGGATTTCCACTAGGCGGTTACACCAGGAGGCCACTTTGAGGTCGTGAGTGATTAGTACCAAAGTGGTGCCATTCATCTGGCAAGTGGTGGATAGCAGCTGCATCATCTCGTGCCCAGTGGCTTGGTCGAGTGCGCCGGTAGGTTCATCTGCAAACACGATCGCTGGATTAGGGGCCATTGCCCGTGCCACTGCTACCCGCTGTGCTTGACCGCCAGACATTTCCCCTGGGCGTTTGCCAGCTTGATCGCCAACTCCCAGCCGTACCAGCCAGTCGCCCGCGATATGCATTGCTTTGCGCCGGGAAACTCCGTTCAGCAACAGTGGCAAAGCCACATTTTCCCGCCCGCTCAGTTCTGGCACCAGCTGCCCGTCTTGAAAAACAAAACCAAATTTTTCGCGCCGCAGTCGCGAGCGCCCGGCGTCGGACATAGTAGTAATTTCTTGCCCATCTAACTGGATTGTGCCCGCATCGGGCTTCAGGATCCCGGACAGCAGGTAGGCCAAGGTGGACTTACCGGAGCCAGACGGACCCATGATTGCTAGCAGTTCCCCGGCAGCTACATCCAGAGAAATATCTGCCACCGCAGTTACCGAACCAAATTTTTTCTTCAGGCCAGTTGCCTGCAACATGTTTTTGCTCATGACTCAATTCAATCTGCGCGGGAGTGTTGCCACCATGATGCTAGCTAGCCAATTCAGGGTAGAGCTAGCTCTACCTTTTGCTCGCCAGCGCCAGGGTGGTGCCGGAGTTATCTACAATTGTGCTATGAGGTGCAGTTGGTGGGAGCGGCAGCGGAAGAATCCGAAAGCTCAGTTGCGGGAGCTGACGGCGTCGCGGCGCGAAATAGTTAACGCATTCGAGATTGAACGACGCCGAATCGAACGGGATTTGCACGACGGCGCCCAGCAGCACTTGGTGGCAGCTGGGATGGCGATTGGTGAGGCAGAGTTAGTGTTGAGCCAGCTACAAGCTGACAGTGCCGAGACTGCGCAACTGATGGCAGATCTAGCAGATATTTTGGCGCGCGCTGCCAACGCTAATACGCAGGCGCTCGCGGCTTTGCGCCGCACAGTTGATGGTATCCATCCTAAGGTGCTCTCTGATTTGGGGTTGGAGATGGCGGTGCGCAATGCGGCAGAAAACTCTCGCCTGCCAGTCAAAGTAGTGGTGCCCAATCCATTGCCGCCGCTGCCAGAAGGGGTGGTAGCAGCAGCGTATTTCTTGGTGAGTGAGTGCTTAACTAATGTGGCGAAATATGCCCCTGGTGCCCAAGCCACGGTGCTGCTGGCGGCAGACGAAAACTTGCATGTTTCAGTGGTTGATACTGGCCCAGGTGGGGCGCATCTGGTGCCGAATGGTGGTTTAGCTGGTCTGCGTGAACGGTTGAGCGCTTTCGGTGGCACGCTTTCTTGCCACTCGCCTGCTGGCGGGCCCACTACCATCAGCGGCAAGATTCCATTGCTACTGTTCCAAGGTGAATCTGCGATAGTGGGGGAGGTCCAGTGAAACTTTTTCTGGCTGACGATGCCACACTGATCCGTGAGGGATTGGCGTCAATCCTGGAGCGTACCGGAAACGAAATATGCGGCCACGCCGCCGATGCACCCCAATTAGTTGCGCGGCTCAGTGCCTTACTGGACAGCGGTGGGGAGATAGACGTACTAATCACAGATGTGCGGATGCCACCTAATATGAGTGACGACGGTTTGCGCGCTGCCGCCCAGCTACGTGCCCGCTACCCTGATCTAGGTATTATGGTGCTCTCGCAGTATGTGGCGCCAGGTTATGCGGCGACGCTATTTGATCCCATGCAGATTGCGGCAACTGGCCACGGCGGTTTGGGCTATCTGTTAAAAGAACGGGTATCTCGCATCTCCGACTTCGTGGCTTCACTTAACGCGGTGGCTGCTGGAGGTATTGTGGTGGATCCAGAGGTAGCTGCGGGGCTAGTGCGCGGGAAAACTTCGGCGCTTGCAGAACTAACCGCCCGCGAACGCGAAGTGCTGGAGCTGATGGCGCAGGGGCAATCTAATTCGCAGATTGGTGAGCGGCTAGTGTTGTCCGCTGCCGCCGTCTCGAAACATGTATCCAATGTGTTCACCAAACTGGGTTTGCCGCCGGGAGAAGAAAACCGCCGGGTGCGCGCCGTCCTCGCCTACCTGACTGCCACCGGGGCAGTGTAGCGGGATATAACGCAATATAGCGGTGTACATAGTAAGTAATGGGAGAAGTGATGAAATTTTTTCGGGCATTGATTGCGATTCTGATAGCCATTTTGGCTGGGATCTCCCTCTTTCCCGGGATTTTGCCGCTAGAAACTGATCTGCGGCTAGTCACCCCATTTTCGCAGTTGGTAGCATTGCGCCCCTGGCTCGCCCTCGGGTTTATTGCGCTGGGTGTGGTAATTGGTGTCGTTTCGCTACTGCGCTATAAAATTGCCGACGCCGGGCGGATCGGTAGCTTGCTCGCAGTAGTGTTGCTGCTGGTGGGCGCGGCCCACGGAACAGTGGTGATAACGCGCGGAATATCCGATCCAGCTGGCGATATTGCTGCCGCCCAAGCAGACCCAGCTGCCATTAGTGTGCTGACGTATAACACTTTGGGCGGGGAAACTTCGCCAGATGATATCGCCCAAGTGGTATTAGAAAATGACGTAGACGTAGTGGTGTTGCCAGAAACTTCCACTCGCCACGGTCTGGAACTGGCGGCGCAATTGGAACGTGCGGGAGCAGATTTTCAGTTTTTTGACACCGAAACCGACCCGGCACAACCAGAGTTTTCTTCCACGGTGCTGCTGGTGGCACAGCAGCTTGGTGAGTACCGGGTGGGTGGTACTCAGTTGGCGGCGCAAAGCTCCATATCAGTAGTTCCGGTTAATGGCTCCGGTCCGCAAATAGTGGCGGTGCACCCGATGGCTCCGGTGCCGGGATGGGAACCACAGTGGGAGTCAGATATCACTGAGGTTTATGGATTGTGCAGTAAGGCCAACGGTCCGTTGCTGGTGGCGGGTGATTTCAATTCCACAGCGGATCATCAGGCCGCATTAGATTCCACGTGTGCTGACGCGGGGCAGGAAGCCGGTATCGCTGGGCTTGGCACCTGGCCAGCTGGGTATCCTGCCCTGTTGGGTGCGCCTATTGACCGGGTATTACACAATTCTGAAAGCTATCGCGGAGTGGCCGCCAAGCTGATCGAAGTGGGGAAGTCAGATCATCGCGGACTGTTGGTCTGGCTGGTTCCTAACGCTGCTTGACTATCGCAATAATTGAAAGCAGAATCTGTGCCTATTTGAGGAAGATTGTGCAACAAAAATGGGGTGTTGGCAGTGCAGTTTTGCAAAGCCAACACCCCATTTTGCGGAAGTAATTACGGCAGGTACTTCATCAGGTTGGAGAGCTGTTCAAATACCGGACCCCAAATCTTGGCTGGTAGGAACTTCGGTCCGCCCAAGTGCATGATGTTGCTTTCCGTAGCAATGGTCTTGCTGCGGGTGTACTTCATCAGACCAACCTTGCCGTGGCGGTAGCCCTTACCGGAATCGCCCCAGCCGCCAGATGGACCGTCGAGCGATGCCCACGCAATACCGTAGCCTTCACCGACGTTTACCTGACCGGTATTCACCTGGTCAGCCACCCACTGTGCTTCGTTCTTGTCTTTGCAGAAGATAGAGGTGTTCAAGCCGTAATCGGTGTCATTAGCCTGTTCAATTGCTTCTTCGAGCGAGTCTACCGGGTAGATAGAGTTGATCGGACCAAAGGTCTCTGCCCGGTAGCAGATGGCGTCTTCTGGAACTTCAGCTAGCAGCGTCGGCTCGAAGACGAACGGACCGAGGTCGGGGCGATGCTTGCCACCGGTCAGTACCCGCGCACCCTTAGCGACGGCGTCGTCAAACTGGGTCTGTACCGTATTGAGCTGCTTTTGGTTGATCAGCGAGCCCATCTCGATATCCCAGTCGCGGCCGACGCCGAGCTTCATGCGCTCTAGCCGATCCACGAGCACCTTGGTGAAATCTTCGTATGCTGAGCCGACGGCGTAGATGCGTTCGATGCCGATGCACAGCTGGCCAGCATTGGAGAAGCAAGCGCGGGTAGCAATTTCAGCCACACGCTCGTAGTCCACGCCTTCGTCAACGATCATGGCGTTCTTACCACCGAGCTCAGCTGAGAAGCCGACTAGGCGACCGCCCAGCTGTTCACCCATAGCTTTACCGGTCTTGGAGGAGCCGGTAAACATCATGAAGTCAGCGGTGTCGGTTAGCGTGCTGCCGACCTCGGTGCCTGGACCGGTGACTACCTGCCACAGGCTTTCCGGAAGACCAGCTTGGTCCATCAGGGTTGCTACGGCTAGTGCGGTCAGCGGCGTATTGGAATCTGGCTTAATGATCATGGCGTTACCAGCCAAAATAGCTGGCACTGAGTCAGATGCGCCCAGGGACAGTGGGTAGTTCCACGGGGCGACGACGCCGACGATACCCACCGGATTGTGCGTTACCCGAGCCTTGCTAATTACCGGAAGTGGTCCGGCAATCTTTTCATCTTTCAGCCACTTCGGGGCGCGCTTGGCGTAGAAACGCGAGACGAGGAGGACGTCGATCAATTCCTCAACTACGTGCATGCGGGCCTTGCCAGTTTCGGCTTGCACGATGTCTAGTAGCCAGCTGCGGTTTTCGTGCACTAGATCAGCAAAGCGGTAAATGATCTTTGCACGTTCTGCTGGGGGCACTTTTGCCCACTTCTTTTGCGCGATACGTGCCCGCTCTTCGGCACGCAGTACGTCTTCTTTAGTGCCTTTTGGGATGCGGGCGAAGACTTCTCCCGTGGTGTGGTCAACGAGTTCGTGCATCTCGCGACCGCCATTCTCCCACCCGTCGATATCTACCCGGGCAAGCAACTTTTCAACTGTTTTCTCAGAAATGAACGCCATATTTTCTCCGTAAATTGAAGAACTTTCTTGTTTCCTTTGTGAACGAGACAACTTGAGTATATTATGAGTTCACACTCAATGTGGAGGTACTGATGGACAAAACGACATTAAGTCGAATCAATTTGAATGCCGTCTTCCGCACGCTAGAGAAGCTTGTGGAGCTAGATAAAAAATCAGCGGACATCATTGCTGGAGCCGACGAAGTGCTGCAGTTCACGAGTCCAGCGGCAACTATTCGCCTAGCAATTAAAGACGGAAAGCTGACGTTCCACCCTGGATCTGGTCCAAATACTATGAACCTTGCTTTCCCCACGCCTGGTGCTGTGAACAAGATGTTCGAGGGTACGGGCATTCCAATCCCGCTAAAGGGAATCACCAAGATCGGTTTCTTGACGGGTACGTTCACTGAGCTGACCGACCGGTTGACTGAAATTCTGAAGCCAACTGAAGAAGCCCTGAAGGACGACGCATTCCGTGAACTGAACACTGTGCTGACCGTGCATGTGGCTGTCTACGCACTTGCTGAAATCGCTAACTGCGATGAGCTTGGCAAGATGTCAGCTGCGCGTATCCCGGATGGCGAAATTCAGCTAGCGGTGAAGAATGGCCCAGCTTTGGTCATCAAGATCAAGGATCACAAGTTCTCGGTTGTGGAAGGGGTAACCACCACTGCCATGTCGCGGATGATCTTCGAGGACATCGAGAGCACCGGTCAGGTTCTGCGTGGTGAGATGGCAAGCTACACGGCAATTGGTCGTGATTTGATCTCGCTGAGCGGCAACATCTCCAACCTGGACAACTTCAACAAGATCCTGGCTCTCGTTAGCTCCTATCTATAAGAGGTCGATAATGGAAACTTACACCTACCCAAAGAGCACTGAAATATTCGAGCGGGCCCTTAAGGTAATTCCTGCTGGTATCTACGGCCACCTCGGCCCGGCGGAAGGCTGCTTCATTCCGGTGAGCTCCTACCCGCTATACCTGGATCGGGCTGAAAAGTCCTACTTCTGGGATGTTGATGGCAACCGCTTCATTGACTACATGTGTGCTTACGGTCCGAACATCATGGGCTACAACGACCCAGATGTCACCGCAGCTGCAATTGAGCAGATGAAGAAGGTTGACTGTGGCGTTCTGCCTGGTGAGATTATGGTTGAGCTCGCAGAGCTGCTCACCGACACCATCGAAGGTGCCGACTGGGCGTTCTTTGCCAAGAACGGCGGCGACGTCACCAACCTCGCAGTGCTGACCGCTAAGGCAGCTACTGGTCGGGACAAGGTCCTGATGCACTACGGCGGCTACCACGGGGTAGCACCGTGGATGCAGCACCCGGATTACGCAGGCATTTCCAAGTCTGACACGGCTAACGTTCTCTACTCGACTTTCGGTGACTTCACCTCTATTAAGAAGGTCGTTGCAGAAAACCGTGGCGAAATCGCCTGTTTGATCACCACGCCGTACCACCACCCGATTACGGAAGATAACCGGTTGGCTCCGGAAGGCTACTGGCAGAAGGTCCGCAACCTGTGTACGCAGGAAGGCATCGTCCTGATTTTCGACGACGTCCGCTGTGGCTTCCGTCTGTCCACCAAGGGTTCGTCCTACTTCTTCGGCGCTGACGCCGACCTGCAGTGCTACTGCAAGGCACTAGCCAATGGCTGGAACATCTCCGCTTTGGTTGGTAAGGAAGAGTTCAAGAATGCTGCGGCAGACGTCTTCTACACCGGTTCCTACTGGCTGTCGGCTGTGCCTATGGCAGCAGCTATCGCCAACATCACGAAGATGCGTGAGATCGACGTAGCTAAAGTCTGTCTCGAACAGGGCGAGAAGCTGACCAAGGGCCTGAAGGAAGTTGCAGAAGCAAACGACTTCGAGCTGGTCATCTCGGGTGAACCTTCGATGTGGTTCATGCGCACCTCGCGCTACCGCGATCGCATTGATGACAACTTCATGTTGCATCAGGCTTTCGTTGGCGAATGTGTTCGCCGTGGCGTGTTCTTCACGAACCACCACAACCACTTCATTAACGCGTCGCTTACGGATGAAGATATCGACTTCACCTTGCAGGTGGCAGACGATGCTTACAAGGCCGTATCCCGCCGCGTCAACGATATTCTAGGAAAGGGCTTCTAATGAGTATTGACGCAAAGACCTGGCGTGAGCTCGAAGAAAAGGCTGCTGACCTACGTCAGCTCACGCTGCAGACCGTCGTATGGGCAGGCGGTGGCCACATTGGTGGTTCGCTGTCTTCCATCGATCTGCTGACGGTTCTGTACCATCACACGATGAACTTCTCGGCAGAACAGCTGGAAGATCCGGATCGCGACCGTTTCGTACTGTCGAAAGGCCATATTGGCGTTGGCTTCGCTCCGGTTCTTGCTGACCTGGGCTGCTTCCCCATTGATTGGTTGAAGGACTTCAACCACACTGGTTCTCCGCTGGGTATGCACCCGGACGGCTCGAAGGTACCAGGCGTGGAAATCGCTACTGGTTCGCTCGGTCACGGGCTTTCCATCTCGGTCGGTATGGCACTGGCTTCCCGCCTGTCGGGTCGCAACTTCCGCACCTACTGCTTGATGGGCGACGGTGAGTGCAACGAAGGTTCGGTTTGGGAAGCAGCAATGGCTGCCGCTCACTACAAGCTGGACAACATCGTCGGCATTGTAGACCGCAACCACGCCATGATCGATGGCATGACGGAAGACGTCATGGGTCTGGAGCCATTCGCTGACAAGTGGAAGGCATTCGGCTGGCACGTCATTGAAATTGACGGGGGCAGCATCCCAGAAATCGTGGCAGCTTTTGAAGAAGCTGAGGCACATAAGGGAGCTCCGACCGTCGTTATTGCTGACACGGTTAAGGGCGAGGGTATTGCCGAAATTGCTGGTGACTACACCTGGCACTACGGTTCGTTCGCGGAAGACAAGTTCGAAGATGGCAAGAAGTCCATCGAACAGCACCGCAAGGATCGTCTCGCAAAGATTAAGGAGAACTAACCATGGCTTCACTTAACTACACCATGATCGACTCCACTGAGATGCAGACCTCGGAGGTGTACGGTCACACTCTCGTTGAGCTCGCTAAGCAGGATCCGCGTATTGTTGGTTTCTCCGGCGACCTCGCCAAGTCGACCAAGATTGGTCTGCTGAACAACCAGTTCCCGGATCGTTTCTTCAACGCCGGTATTGCAGAACAGAACATGTTCGGCATGGCTGCTGGTATGGCTAAGTGTGGGTACGTTCCATTCGTTTCCACCTTCGCTTCGTTCGCTACGATGCGTGCGCTCGAGCAGATGCGTACTGATATCTGCTACGGCAACGCCAACGTAAAGATCATTGCTACCCACTCGGGTCTGTCTTTCGGTAACGCGGGTTCCACCCACCAGTCACCAGAAGACATCGCAATTCTGCGTTCGATCACTAACCTAGTGTCGATCTGCCCGGCTGACGGTCTGTCCGCTATGCAGGCAGTAGAAGCAGCATACGAACACGATGGCCCGGCCTACGTGCGCGTGAACCGCGGCTTCGACCAGGTGGTATACACCGAACCGATCGAGAACTTCCGCATTGGCGGGTCGAACACCATCATGGATGGCAACGACATCACCATCATCGCGATTGGTTCTGCGGTATGGCGCGCTGTCCAGGCTGCCGAACGGCTTCGCAACGAAGACGGCATCCAGGCTCGCGTAATCGATATGTACTCGATCAAGCCGCTGGACGAAGAAGCAATCAAGGCTGCAGTTGCTGATACTCGCCGCATCATCACCGTTGAAGACGCCAATATCGTCAACGGCCTAGGTGCTGCAGTTGCTGACGTAGCTGCCACCACCGGCAAGGGCTTCGCATTCCGCAAGCTCGGTATTCCGGATGAATGGTCGATTATCGGTCAGCCGGAAGACCTCTTCGCTCACTACGGTTACGACGAAAACGGCATCCTCGAAACTGCACGCGAAGTACTGCGTGTTGAGATTGAAGAGGATGACGACTGGGATGACGAGGTGTAAGAATGGCTTCCGGAAAACATGCAGCGGATGAGGCAGTGGCTGAAGTAGAAGACTTCGACCGCGTCCCCACCCATGAAGAGGAACTGCGGTACCAAAACATCGTGTTCCTCAAGGCTGTAGTACCGGTACTGAAGCCCATTATTGAAGACACCCCTTCACTCGCGAAGGCCTTCAAGAACAAACAGGGCGTAGTACAGATCTCCAGCCTGTTGTCGGCAGATGATCCTGATGCGAAGCCGTCGGTAGCGGCCATGCCTGGTCGCGCACCTCGGGTCGCAACTCACTTCATCTTTAGCAACGGCGACGTTACTGTTCGCACTGGTGAGCACGAAGCGCCGAACGTAGAGATTGAATTCCCCTCGCGGGAAGCCCTGAACGGCTTCTTCTTGGGCAATGTCGACGTTAAGGCGCTGCCGAAGATTCGCGGTGCGGTAGGAAATGTGGGTCTGCTCGTAGCCTTTGTGCGGGCACTGCTCACGATGGCTAATCTGTTGGGTCTCACCGAGGCACCAGAAGATCCAGCCCAGAAAGCACTGCTAACTAAGTGCATGTTCTACCTGCTGAGCACTGGTATTTCGCAGCTCAACAAAGCGAAGCACCCATTGTTCCGCAAGTGGGCTTTGAAGCAGCCAGACCGGGTATACGAATTCAAGGTATATGGTCGGCCTGAACTAGGCGCGTATGTTCGCGTCAAGGGCGGGCGTTCTAAGGCAGCTCGTGGACAGTACACCCGTTCCAAGCCGTTCTTCGCTATGGCGTTTGACAGCACGGATTCGGCATTGGGTATTCTCCAGGACACCCTGGACATGATCGAAGCCACGGTTACTTCGAAGCTAGTCATGGAGGGCGCACCAGAATACGGTGCAGAACTCGGTGACTTGATGTTCGCAGTCGGTGACTACGCTCAGAAAGCGGTTTAATTCTGCTCAACTGAGCAAAGAAAGGAGTTGAGAAAATGGCTAGTCCACTAGATTTTCTCAAGAAAGGTCGCTTACACGGTCTAAACCACGTAGGTGTCACCGTAAACGACTTTGAAGCTGCCGTTAAGTGGTACAGCGAAATGTTCGACTGGCACCTCATGAACGAGATGACCATCGAGGGTGAACAGGCTAACAGCCTAGCCGCCCTCTATGGTGAAGAGGATCTGAAGATCCGCCTCGGCTTCATGGGTACGCAATCCGAAGCTCTGCTGGAGCTCTTCGAATTCCAGCCGAAATCGGAACCGCAGCGCACGGTGTGGACCCGCCCGGGTTACACCCACGCGGCAATTTCCGTAACCAATGTTCCTGCGGTTAAGGCAGAACTCGAGGCCCGTGGCGTCGAGTTTGTGACCGATGTGCAATTCACTAATGGTGCGCACTGGGCGTTCTTCCTTGATCCCGATGGCAACCTCATCGAGATCATCGATTACCATGCTCTGCGGCTACCGATGAAGTTCTTCCCGAACTTGGTCGGTAAGATCCTGAAGAAGATGCAGTTCGGCGCCTACTACATTTAGTAGCTGCTAATAAAACTAGAGACGGGCTGTGGAAGTGATTCCACAGCCCGTCTTTTTGGCTAAATACTGCGCGCTGATTATTACTGGAGTACCTAGTTGTTCAGCGCGGTCTTTTGCTGGAATTTAGTGGCAGCTCTGGAATAGGCTGCTGCCGGCATAAAAAAGGGGCGGGACGCTATCAGCGCCCCGCCCCGATTTAGTTAGTGTTATTAGGCGAGCAGTGCATCGACATCTTCATGCGGAAGATCGAAGGCGTCAGAAACTGCTGCAACGTAGACCTTGCCATCGTGAGTGGTTAGACCCTTAGCCAGTTCCGGACGACGCTGGCAAGCAGCCTTCCAGCCGTTGTTGGCAATCTCAATGCAGTAACGCATGGTGGCGTTGGTCAGACCGTAGGTTGCGGTGTTCGGTACGGCGCCCGGCATATTGGCGACGCAGTAGAACACCGAGTTGTGTACCTGGAAGGTCGGATCATCGTGCGTAGTCGGGTGCGAATCTTCGAAGCAGCCGCCCTGGTCGATAGCGACGTCAACCAGTGCCGAACCCGGCTTCATCTCAGCAACCATGTCGTTGGTTACCAGGTGCGGGGTACGAGCACCTGGAACGAGCACCGAACCGATAACGGCGTCGGCGTCCTTCAGAGCCTCACGTACAGCGAGTTCAGCGGAGTATTGCGTCTGAACGCGACCGTTGGTGACATGCTCGATATAGGACATCCGCGGGATGTTGATATCGAATACGGTTACGCGGGCACCCATACCGGAGATGATGCGTGCCGATTCAAAACCAACAGTACCGCCACCGAGTACCACGACATTGGCCGGGCGAGTGCCGGTGGTGCCACCGAACAGAACGCCGCCGCCACCGTTGTTCTTCATCATGAGGTTAGCGGCAACCTGAGCGGACAGGCGGCCAGCTACTTCAGACATCGGAGCGAGCAGCGGGAGGGAGCGATCTGGCAGCTGTACGGTTTCGTAAGCAATAGAGGTAACCTTGCGCTCGATCAGGGCATCGGTCAGCGGTTTGTCTGCAGCCAAGTGCAAGTAGGTGAACAGAATCTGACCTTCTTGCATAAGCTCGTATTCAGAAGCAATTGGTTCCTTGACCTTGATGATCATCTCAGCCTTGGTCCACACTTCTTCCGCAGTCGGGATGATGGTAGCGCCAGCGTTCTGGTATTCCTCATCGGTAATCGACGAGCCAAGACCGGCACCCGCCTGCACCATAACTTCGTGCCCGCGGTTAGTGAGTTCGTTTACGCCAACTGGGGTGATAGCGACCCGGAATTCGTTGTTCTTGATTTCGGTAGGAACGCCAATAAGCATTTAGTACTCCTTTGTAAATATTTACTCAGTTGCATCCATCTGAGGCACCGATGCCGTTCGAAATGCAATGCAGCTGCATCCAATACTAGTCGGGTTTTTCCGCTTAGTTAAGCGTTTTAACCGATAATTTGAGTCTTGACTCAGCTGGGTGGGCTATTTTTGGGCGAAATAGCCAGTTTTGGACTACCGTACGCCAAAAAGTGATCTGCCTTACAATTAAAGGCGAGCGGTGCACAGCCAAAAGCGAAGCTGCCAGCTAAAGATAATTCTGTATCAGAAAGAAGACGATGGACAATTTTGAACTCACACCGCTGATGGTCGACCGAGCCCGCGGGGCCTTGCTGGCGAGTGCGTGCGGGGACGCACTGGGGGCACCATATGAATTTGCCCCACCCACTGATGACCCACAAATGGTAGGCGGCGGCCTAGGCCCTTACCAGCCCGGGGAATGGACAGATGACACCCAGATGGCAATCTGCATTGCTAAAGTGGCTGATTTTGGTTTGCCGCTAACCACCGATGCCGCACATGACGAAATCGGCGAAAACTTCCTCAACTGGCTACGAGATGGCGCCACCGACGTCGGTATTCAAACGCGCGCAGTGCTGAGTGAAGCTGCAAAAAATACTGGTGATATTTCAGACCGGCTGCGGGCCGCTGCGCGAGAGTTTGCCGCCCACACCGGCCGGTCAGCCGGAAACGGCGCATTGATGCGCATTGCCCCGATTGGTATTTCTTTCCTGTGGGACCGCGAAGCCACTGCCCGCGCGGCTCGCGATATCGCCACCTTGACCCACCCCGACCAAGTAGTGCAGGAATCCTGTGTGCTATGGGCGGAGGCAATGCGGGTGGCGGTAATCGAAGGGGAGTTAGACATCCGCGCTGGGATGGACCTGATTCTCGATAGTTCCCGTGACTTTTGGGATCGAGTAATTTCCGACGCCGACAGCGGAGTGATTGACCCCCGCTCCAACGGATACACCGTATCGGCACTGCAGTGTGCTTGGTTTGCGGTGCGCTCCACCCTGGGGCTATTTGGCGAAGGTGCGCTCTACGAAGGGCTGCGCAAAGCAGTGAAACTAGGCGGTGACACTGACACCGTGGCCGCGATTGCCGGAGCACTACTGGGCGCCCGCTGGGGCGAAAGCGCGGTGCCGCAGCAATGGCAAGAGCCACTGCACGGCTGGCCCGATATGACCGGGGCAGAACTAGCGGATCTAGGCGAGCGGATTGTGCGCAACTCACGCCCGCGCGGTTTCTAAATTTGGGGTGTTAAACCCGGTGGTTCCGCCGGCTACTGGCACGCAGAGATTCACTCAGTAAAGCGAAACCGTCGCGGCCGCGAATGATCGGCACCCCGTGCCGCTCGATATCGGCGTCTTTACGGGCAGCCTCATTAACTTCGGTGGTGCCGTGCGAAAGCACTTGCTCTACGGGGTTTAGCTGCCGGATAGCAATCCCGCGCACCCGCTGGGGGTGTTCCCGAGCTAGCTCGTCATAGATGACTAGGTCATGTTGCCCGTCGTCGCCAATTAAATACCATTTGATGTGCGGGAACATTATTAGCAGATTGCGCAGCTGGGTCTTTTTATGCTCTGGGCCGGAGCGAAAGGCGCGGGTGGCAGTTGAACCCCAGTCGGTCAGCAACAGCGGGCCGAAAGGCAGACCATTGGCGTTGATGAACCGGGACATGGCGGAGTAGGTATTCCAGGCGCCGGTGGAGAGATAGAACACGGGCGCATCGGCATGGCCGCTGAGCAGGTGCCAATAGAAATCTGGCATCCCGGGAACTGCACTGCGGGCGTTGGTATTTAATACAAAAGAATTCCAGGCAGCGAGGGCTATGCGGGGCAGCCAAGTGACCACAATGGTGTCGTCAATATCGGAGATCAGGCCGTGGGTGGCAGCCGGATCTACGATCATCACCGGAGCAGTGACTGGCTGTCCTACCAGCGGAATAATTACTGCCTTGTGCCAACCGGGTGGCAGACCGTGGCCGTCGATTAGTAGATCAACATAGCCAGCCCGGTCAGTGCGGGTATGTATTTCGCGCTTTCCCAGCCGCACGGTGACCGGCAGAAATCCCACTTGGGTGTCGAAGAATTGGCGCCAGCCGCGCTGGGCATTATTCCCCATCTCCCGGGCGTAGTTAGACAGTTCCTGCAGCGCAACTTCAGTGACGGAATGGGCGTTGGGCGGCAGATACGGCATAGTGAACTGGTTGGTGATGTCTTTCGGATTTCTCATGACGGCGCGCGCCAGCACTTTCGCAGACTCAGTGGAGCCGTAACCGGCGTAGGCGATGAGTTTAGGAATCCAGCCTTGGTTTTTCCGCCGCACGATACTGCGGCGATTGACTCGGTCCTCTATCGAACGCGCAATGATACTAAGCGCCATAATTTAACTCTACGTATACCAGGTAACGTATTTTGAAATTAGCCGTGAACTGGTAGTGACTGCTGGCGCTTATAATGCTGGCATATGGCTAAATAGTAGCCAGGAGAGTGTTTTCTACTGCCGGAAACTAACTAACCCACCTGGGCCAATGCAAAAACTAATCTACCTGGGCCAATACCGTGGATTCGTAGCGGTAGGCATCGCCGCGGTAGGCGTGTAGCCCCCATTCGATAACTCGCCCATTAGGGTCATAGGCGGTGCGCTCAATCGACAGCACCGGCTGGCGGGTGGAAATGGCCAATAAGCCCGCTTCCCGGCGAGTGGGCCGCTCGGCTCCTACCGACTGCATAGTAGAGGCAATAGTGATGCCACTAGCGTTAAACAGCTGGTACAGCCCATGTTCCGCCAGATCTTTTTCTGCAGGCGCTATTTCCACCGGAATCCAGTTATATAGCAGTGCCACCGGCACGCCATTGCGCAGGCGGAGCCGCTCCAACTCCACAATTTGTGCCCCAACCGGGCAGTGCAGTTGTTCGGCAATCGCGGAGGTAGCGCGCCGATATTTATACAGCAAAACTTGGGTAGAGGGATTAGCCCCCTCGCGCTGCAAATCTTCCATCAGTGAGGTGATTTTGGGGAGTCGGTGTTGAGATTTAGGGGCCACGATAGTGCCGGCACCGCGCCGACGCAGCAGGAGGCCGTTATCCACTAGAGTCTGCATGGCCCGGCGTGCAGTGGGACGAGAAACTTGCAGCCGTTCCGCCAGGCCCACTTCGTTTTCAATCAGCGTTCCAGGGGAAATTCTGCCATCCAAAATAGCCTGTGCAATGGGCTCCGAAATTTGGGCGTGCAGCGGCGCACTGGAGGTGCGGTCTAACGTAATTTCGGGAGTGAATTGTTCCATCAGTACTAGCAAATAACCGCCGTTAAGCTAACGCTGCGGCGACAACCTCTTTTGCTTCTGCCTGCACTTGGGCGAGATGTTCTGCGCCGCGGAATGATTCCGCGTAAATCTTGTAGACATCCTCAGTGCCGGACGGGCGGGCGGCAAACCAAGCGTTCTCTGTGGTCACTTTCAACCCGCCGATGGCAGCTCCGTTGCCAGGGGCATCCACTAGGCGCTCGCGGATTGGTTCTCCGGCCAGTTCGGTGGCAGTGACATCAGCAGGCGACAACGCTTTGAGCTTAGCTTTTTCTGCTTTGCTAGCCGGTGCGTCAATCCGGGCATAGGCGGATTCGCCGAACTTATTGACCAGTTCTCGGTGTAGCTCAGACGGCGACTTACCAGTTACCGCCATTATTTCGGCAGCCAGTAGATCAAGCAGTATGCCGTCCTTATCCGTAGTCCACACCGTGCCGTTCATTCGCAGGAACGAAGCGCCCGCAGATTCTTCACCGCCAAAACCAATACCGCCATTCAGCAGCCCCGGCACGAACCATTTGAACCCAACCGGAACTTCGACCAGGCGCTTGCCCATATCAGTCACGACCCGGTCAATCAGAGATGAGCTCACTAGCGTCTTACCTACGCCTGCTTTCTCACCCCACTGCGGGCGGTGCGTGAACAAATAGTTGATGGCAACTGCCAGATAGTGATTTGGATTCATTAAGCCAGCGTCGGGAGTGACGATACCGTGTCGGTCCGAGTCGGCGTCATTACCGGTGGCGATATCGAACGGGGCATGACCGGCAGCGTCCGGGCGCATCCGAGCGCGCAACGAAGCCATTGCGTATGGCGACGAGCAGTCCATCCGGATCTTGCCGTCCCAGTCCAGCGTCATGAAACTCCAGGCGGGATCAACTTCTGGATTAACTACTTCCAGATTGAGGCCGTAGCGTTCCGCAATTTCCCCCCAGTATTCCACTGCGGCCCCACCCATCGGATCAGCGCCGATGTGGATATTTGCGCCGCGGATAGCCGCCAAATCTATTACGGAAGAGAGGTCGTCAACATAAGCGGATAGGTAGTCGTGCCGGCGGGTAGTTGTTGCGGTAACCGCGTGTTCGTAGGGTATCCGCGCCACATTTTTCCAGCCAGTACGCAGAATCTCATTGGCTCGGTTGGCTATCCAAGTGGTGGCGTCAGTGTCGGCCGGGCCGCCGTGGGGCGGATTGTATTTGAAGCCGCCGTCGCGCGGTGGGTTGTGCGACGGCGTGATGACAATTCCATCTGCCAAATCTGGACCTTGGGTGCGTACCCCAGCTGCAGTATTAGCGCCGTTGGCAGTCAAAATGGCGAGCGAGACCGCCGGAGTGGGAGTCCACGAGTCGCGAGCGTCAATCCGCACTTCTACCTGGTTGGCTGCCAGCACTTCAAGCGCGGTACGTTCTGCTGGCGCCGAAAGGGCGTGGGTGTCCCGCCCAATGTAGAGCGGGCCAGTTATCCCCTGGTTGCTGCGGTATTCCACAATCGCCTGCGTGGTTGCCACGATATGGGCTTCGTTAAAAGCGCCGTCGAAAGCACTACCGCGGTGACCAGAAGTTCCAAAAACTACTGCCTGTGCCGGATTGGTGGGATCGGGCTCAATGTCGTAATACGCGGCTAGGAGCGCATCGACGTCGATCAAATCTTCAGGTTTTGCAGGAGTTCCAGCTCGTTCATTCATAATTTAATATTCTCACTTCGCTAGGGGGAATGTCGCATTTAGCGTTAGATGATCTCTTTCTTGCCAGCTATCCGCAACGCTACCCAGCCCAGCGGCACTCGACCCCAGAACGTGAATAGCCGGTACAAAATTGCGGCCGAGAATGCTACCGAATAGGGGATGCCCGCGATTACTAGGCCGCCAGTGAGGGCAGCTTCAACTGGGCCAATGCCGCCAGGAGAAGGCACTACCGATCCCAACGAGTTGGAGATTAAGTAAGTGAACGCCAGAGTGGTTACCGGCAGCGTGTATCCCAGCGAATAGAGCGCGAGCCCAAAACAGGCGATAAAAGAAACAGTCATGACTACTGAGCCGAGCAAACCATAGGCTATCCGGCGCGGATGAGTGGAGAGCCAAACTAGCCGCGGCCAAACCTGCTCAATCGTGGGCTGTGCCTTTTTGAGCACCCAATTACGCAGCTGTGGTACCAGGGCAAACACCGCAATTACCACGATGGCTACCAAAGCGGCAATCACGATTGGTTTAGAGGGCCGCGCAATTGACCCCAGGGAACCAGAAAATAGGGCAATTATCAGCAGTAGTAATACGGTGGTGATGAACTGAGCGAGTTGCACAATGGCAGCGGTGGCCAATGCTGGTGCAGTGCGGATGCCTTTCTTCTGCAAAAAGCGCAAGTTTAATGCTGCTGGTCCTACCCCAGCTGGTGCTACCAGGGTGATTAGCGAGGCAGCTACCTGTATTAGAGTGGTCTCTCCTAGTGGTAGCCGTTCGGGAGTGTAGGCCTTGAGAGTTATCGCCGCCCCCAAATAGGTGAACAGCCCAGCCACAAATGCGCCCACCATATATATCGGTTCGGCATTGGACAGCGCGGCACGCAGATCCTCCATATTTAGCGATCCGAGCAGCACCACTACTGCAATTACGCCGATGCTCACCGTGATGATGGTCTTCAGCGAGAACCGCTTAATCTCAACTTCCGCAGTGTCCGGGCGTTCCGGGGTGAGTTCCGACATGGTATTGCGCAGTTCTTGAAATTCACTGCGCCCTTTGAATTGAGCTCTGCTGTAGGAGGGCATTAACACTAGCTGCAGAAATGGCGTTAGTGAGTTTATCTCTGCCGGAGAAACACATCGCTTTAAGGAGGCCACTGCCCGCTCTACGCCAAATTTTCCAGCCAGCATGGTGACTATTTGTGCCAGGTCAATCCGGTAGCTAGTCTCGGTGGCCATAATAGAGCCGTTGTGCCAGTCGGAAATTTCCGTGCGCCCATCGCCAATGCGCACCGTCTCAGCCGAGATATTGCCATGTGAAATACCCTTGGAATATGCCCGCTGCACAATCCGCCAGAGTTGATCAATTTGCGGATCGGTAACTGAGCTAGCCGGCACTTGCGCCAGCGTAGGGTATTTTGGCGCCTTAGTTACTAGCACAATGGAGTGTTGCCCCCGTGCCAAGGAAATAAATGTACTGCGTTTTACGCCAGTTTGTTCCGTACGCAAAAGCATCAGTGAGATCTGCTCGGCAGTTTTCTCTATCGTGCTTTCGGTGTGCCGCACGCTGGTCTTCAACCAAATACGGTTCCACAACGACTCCAGCACACCGATTATTTCCCGGTCTTGATCCAGCACCAACAGATGGTAGTTTTTGCCGTCCGCGGTGGTGGCAATGTAGTTCCGGGAAATTACCTCAGTGCCCGGTATTTCGTACTTTTCCAGAGTTTCCGCATAGATTGCGGCGGAATCTAGTTCGGAGAGTACTGTGACGCTGCTGCGCGCCTCGCGGTTAGTGGTCTCCTGCTCAGCAACTTCTGCCATCTCCGCCAGTTCATCTTCAGAAAGTTGCGCAGTAGTACGACGCCGACTGCGCAGCAGAATCCGCTGCAAATAGCTAGCTCCAATATCGGGGCCCACCGGCACCGCAGTAGTTATTTCCCAGGCGGCGATATCGGTTTGGTCGGCGTCGCACCGCACCAGCTGCACGGCGTCTATCCCCGCCCATCGGGTCAAATTAACCAGGTCAAGTAGCGTGGAGCGCTGCGGTTCTGCCCCGATTGCCCAGCGTGCGGATTTGCCGCACATGATGCCAACGAAAATAGTGATTAGCGCACCGTACAGAGTTTGATTGCTTTGCAGTACCGATAACACCACCACGGTGAGGAACAGCCACCAACTATTGCGCAGTATCCGCGACGATTTCGGGCTCAGGCCCACCGAAAGCAGGGCGGCGATTAGCGCGAGGTAGGGCACCAACGGGATGAATTCTTGGCGCTGGAAGATGTCAAGGTACTGTTTGGTTAGGGGCGAAGTGGGCAGCCATTCGCTAAACCCCCAGCGCATCAAATTAGTTATCGCAATAGCGCTGATACTGCTTAGCCCCGCAGTTAGCAGTGTGCGCCAGCGGCCATTGACGATGAAGTACCCCAAAATCACCAGCGGCAATCCGATAGATACCAAGCCCTCTAGCGCATTGACGGGTAAGAGCAAAATAGCTTTTAGCACCGGATTCATAGCGGAGCGGACGTCTATTGCCACCGCCAACAGGGTGGAATTAGCGTAGACGGCGAGCAAGGTAACCGCCACAATTCCCAGCAGATAGAGCACTGTGCTCACTAAATCGGCAGGGTGGCGCACCCATTTCTGTTTGCCGTCGATCAGCACCACAGTGCGTTCTGGAGTCTGTAACTTAACGTCTACTTCCTGCGCCACGCATTTAATCCTACTTGCCATGCCCGAAAATCGGGGGATTGCCGGGTGTTTAGGAGCTAAATCGCATGGGAACTAGTGGGCGTTGCGCAGGCGCAGCGAGTTACCTACCACTATTACTGATGACGACGCCATGGCGGCAGCAGCGATCCCGGGCACAATAATCCCCAGTACTGCTAGCGGGATGGCGATCAGGTTGTAGCCAAATGCCCACGCCAAATTCTCTTTGATAATGCGTAAGGTGCGGGCAGAAACGCGCAATGCCAGCGGAATAGTGGTCACATTTGAGTTCATGATGGTGATGTCGGCAGCTGCTTTAGCTACATCGGTGCCAGAGCCCATCGCAATCGAGAGGTCTGCGCCGGCGAGAGCAGCGGCGTCGTTCACGCCATCGCCCACCATCGCTACCCGTTTCCCAGCGCTTTGCAGCTCAGTAACTACGGATAGCTTGCCCGCCGGCAATACGCCAGCGCGTATTTCCGAGATACCGAGCTCATCCGCCACTGCTTGGGCGGTTTTGAGGTTGTCGCCGGTCACCAGCACGGGAGTTATGCCGCGGGATTTCAACTCCCGAATAGCCTGCGGTGCCTCTGGGCGGATGGCATCCGCTACCACCAGGTATCCCACGACGGCGTCAGCTAGCGTCACCACTACCTGGCTGCCGGTCACTTGGTTGCCAGTTACTTGGCTGCCAGTGCCGACGGCGGGGGGAGTCTGGGCGCCCACCCAGCTGCCGTTTCCAGCGCGGATGGACTTTCCGGCGTATTCTCCCGCCGCCACAGTCCCGGAAACTCCGCTGCCGGGATGGTTGCGGAAATCAGTTATTTCCACCGGGGAAATGCCCTGTTGGGCGGCGGCGCGCACAATCGCCTGAGCGATTGGGTGTTCGGAATGGCTTTCAATTCCGGCTGCGAGTGCCCACAGCTCTGCCTCAGTGTGGCCAGCAGCAGCACTGGCCTGGGTCACCGTCATAACGCCAGCAGTGAGGGTGCCGGTTTTATCCAAGGCGATCACATCTAAGTGGTGGGCATTTTCCAGCACTTCTGGACCAGAGATGAGCACTCCGAGTCGAGATAGCCGGCCAGAACCGACAAGCAGGGCAGTCGGCGTCGCTAATCCCAAGGCGCAAGGGCAGGCCACTACCAGCACAGTTATTGCGGACGCGAGCGCCATTTCGGCGGGATTTTGCAGGGCAAAGAAGCGCACCGCGAAAGTGACAATTGCGATGGCGATTACTGCTGGCACAAAGACGGCGGAGATGCGGTCTGCCACCCGTTGCACCGGAGCTTTGCCGGTTTGAGCTTCGGTGAGGAGCCGACCCATTTGTGCCAGCGTAGTTTCTTCGCCTACCCGGGTAGCGCGGGCAGTTAGTGAGCCGAAAGTGTTTAAGGTGGCGCCAGTTATTTCATCACCTACGGTTACGTCCACTGGCACAGATTCGCCGGTGACCAAGCTGGCGTCGATGGCTGATTCACCAGCTACGATGACGGCGTCAGTGGCGACCGTTTCCCCGGGGCGCACCCGGAAAATATCGCCTACTTGCAGTTGAGCGATTGGTACCACGCTATTTACTGCCGTGCCATCCGCGAGGGAAACCAGATAGACCTCTTGTGCGCCCATCTCCAGCAGTGAACGCAAAGCGTCGCCCGCAGAGCGCCGGGACCGGGCTTCCAGCCAGCGCCCGACCAGCAAGAAAGTCACGATCATGGCGGCGGACTCAAAATAGAGATGGGGAGCGCTAGCGGCTGCTAAACCGTGGATACCGGTCATCGCCATGGTGTAACCGATTTGCCCGGCCCCACCCCAGAGCAATGCCCACAGTGACCAGCCCATGGACGCGAGCACTCCTAGGGAAACTAAGGTGTCCATAGTGGAAGAGCGGTAGCGTGCCGCCCGGAATGCAGCGCGGTGGAAGGGCCAGCCACACCAGAATGCCACTACTAGACTGAGCGCCCCCACTAGCCACTGCCAACCTGGGAATTGCCAGGCGGGGACCATAGAAATCCCAATAATCGGCACGCTCAATATGCCGGATACGATGAAGCGACGTTTCAGATCGGCGATGCGTGCCTGTGCCGCTGCGGTTGCCGCAGCTTCCACCTGTTCGGGATCGACGTCGGTGCTAGCGGTGCGTTGCCCGGTTTCAGTTACGTCTACCCGGCGAATCAAAGTTGCTTGGTAGCCGCTTTTTTCTACCGTGCCAATTAGGTCAGCGTCAGTTATCGCCGCATCGGTCAGTTCAATATGGGCGCGTTCGGTAGCTAGATTTACCACTGCCTGCACGCCAGCTACTCGGTTGAGCTGGCGCTCTACTCGATTGACGCAGGCAGCGCAGGTCATACCGCCGATAGCTAGATCAATTTCGGCTACTGCGGAGGCGGGGGCGTTAGGTTCAGCGGGTGATGGTGTGGACGTCATATCCAGCTTCGTCAATTGTGGCGCGTAGTTCGGCGTCGGTCACTTCACCAGTAGTAGTGATATGCACTAATCCGCCGTTCAGATCTACTTCTACCGCAGAAACATTAGCTAGCTCCAGCAGCGCGGTAGTCACGTGATTTACACAGTTTTGGCAGCTCATGCCAGAGACTTCTGCTGTTATCGCCGAATTATTAGCCACAGTCACTCCTTGAGTTGGAAACGTATTGCTGCTGCTTGGGTACAGCTAATTAAACTTGCGGCGGGGAAAAATTATTCCGGCACGGCAGAAAATTTCACCCTGGGGCAAAGCGGCAGAGTAGCATTGAGGGCATGCGCCTTGGAGTTCTCGATATTGGATCAAATACCGTGCATCTGCTGGTAGTAGATGCCAAAGCGCGGGTGCGCCCAGATCCATTTTTGGATCAGCGCTCAGTGGTGCGGCTGATGCAGTATGTGGAAGACTCTGGCGAAATCAATGACGCCGGTGTCAAGGCGCTGACTGATGCCATCAAGAAAGCGCTGATGTTCGCGCGTGAATCCGGGGTAGAGGAATTAGTTGGTATCGTGACCTCAGCTATCCGGGAAGCGCCAAACGGCGCCGTCGTGATGAACATTTTGGAAGAAGTCGCTGGTACTGATTTTCGAGTGCTCTCCGGGGAAGAAGAAGCCGCATTGACGTTCTTGGCTGCGCGGCGCTGGCACGGTTGGGCGGCGGGGCGGCTCATGGTGCTCGATATTGGCGGTGGCTCCTTTGAAGTAGCTTGCGGCATGAACGAAGAGCCAGAATTTGTGGCCTCGGTACCTTTAGGGGCGGGTCGGCTCACCCGCACATTCCTGCCGGATGATCCGCCTACCGAAGAACAGCTGAAAGATCTGCGTAACTATGTGAAAGCGCAGATGAAACCATTAGCGAAACAGATACTTGACCTGGAACCGGCAGATCATGTGGTGGCCACTTCCAAAACTTTCCGCTCGCTGGCGCGGCTTGCCGGGCAGCGAGTAGCGGTAGTTGGTCCGGAAGAACGACGTCGTATGAGCCGGGATGACCTAGGCGATTGGGTGAACCGGTTGGGGCGGTTACCGGCGCGCTCGCGATTGGAACTGCCGGGAATTACCCCGGAACGCACCTACCAGATTGTGGCCGGGGCCGAGGTGGCGATGCGGGCAATGAAAGACTTCAAAGTGAAGAAGTTAGAAATCTGCCCGTGGGCATTGCGCGAAGGCGTGCTGCTAGAGCGGATTGACCACTTCGAGAGCAACGACGCGCTATAAATCTGCGTTATAGCCCCGCGATATCCAGTAGCTCCACCAGCTCAGCTGCCAGCCCAGTGTAGCTAGCGGGAGTCAGTTCAAGGAGCCGGGCTGCGACGTCTGCAGGCATTCCCAGTTCAGCAATAAAACTGCGCATATCTTCAGCAGTCACGCGGTGCCCCCGGGTGAGTTCTTTGAGCCGCTCGTATGGGTTAGCCATTCCGGTGGCGCCGGCAATAGCGGCAGCGCGCATCGCCTGTTGGATCGGTTCCGCGAGTACTTCCCAGGAGTTATTGAGGTCAGCATCTAGCACCTCCGGTGCCACATCCAAGCCCGCCACTCCGCGGCGCAGATTTGATAGCGCCAGCAGGGAGTGCCCGAATGCCACTCCGATATTGCGTTGGGTGGTGGAGTCGGTCAGATCGCGCTGCATCCGGGAAGTAACCAGCGTGGCGGAAAGGGTGTCCAATAAGGCGTTAGAGATTTCCATATTGGCTTCCGCATTTTCAAAGCGAATCGGATTCACTTTATGCGGCATAGTCGAGGAGCCAGTAGAGCCCTGCGCTGCCAAATTCTGCCGGAAGTACCCGAGGGAGATGTAGGTCCAGAAATCGGTTGCCAGGTTGTGGGCAATCCGGTTGAAGCGCGCCATATCGGCGAATAGCTCGGCCATCCAGTCATGCGATTCAATTTGGGTGGTCAGGGGATTCCAAGTTAGGCCTAGGTGGGTGACGAAGCGGCGGGATAGATCTACCCAGTTGGCGTCCGGTACCCCGGCGAGGTGGGCGCCGTAAGTGCCAGTAGCGCCGTTGATTTTGCCTAAAAATTCTTGCTTGCCGATGCGGCGCAGCTGCCGGGCCAGCCGGTGGGTTAGCACCGCCACCTCTTTGCCGAGTGTGCTGGGGGTGGCAGTTTGGCCGTGGGTGCGCGAGAGCATGGGCTGAGCTGCAGTTTCGCGAGCCAGCTCAGCTAGCTGCACCACGAATTCCTGTGCTGCCGGCAGCCAAACTTGTTGTACGGCGTCACGAATGGTGATGGCATAAGCGAGGTTGTTGATGTCCTCGCTGGTGCAGAAAATATGGACTATTTCGTGCACGGTATCCAGCGCAGTTTCTGGCAGATGATTGGGGGCGTCGTCGAGGCGCCGCTTGAGGAAGTACTCGACCGCCTTGACGTCGTGGCGGGTTTCCGCCTCAATTTCCTTTAGTTCCGCAATTTCTGCGCCCCCAAATTCTTCCGGAATTTGCCGCAGATAGGCCTGGTCCGCCGCGCTCAGCACTGGTGCTCCGGGCAGTACCCGATTCACCGAAAGGAAGATTAGCCACTCGATTTCCACAGTTATCCGCGCCCGGTTTAGTGCCGGTTCAGAGAGGAAATTGACGAGGGCCGCGGTTTCGGTGCGGTAGCGCCCGTCTAAGGGACCAAGCGGAATACTGGGCTGTAGCTGAGCAAGATTCTTCATAGCCCTATGTTCTCACCTTGCGCGCAGCTGCGGCGAATTTTCTGCTACAACGTGACTATTTCGCCAAATAATCGGGTGGGAGTCCGGAGCAGCAGCCCGGCGCGCGGTCCCGATTGCGCTAGAATTTCTGCGTCGCACTCACAGAATTTTCGAGCGCGATACACCAGTTAGCCATAGCGGCGTCATACTAAGGAAGTTAGCGATGGAACAGCGTATTTTTGCGCATCGGGGCCTGAAAACAAAAGCGCCGGAGAACACTTTGGCGGCGTTCCGCCTGGCAGCAGAGCAGGGGCTGACCTGGTTGGAGACTGACGTCGATATTCTGGGTGACGGCACCCCGGTGATTATGCACGACACTTTGCTAGATCGCACCACCGACCGCAGCGGATATTTCTACGACCTGACCCAAGCAGATTTGCCAGTGGACGCCGGCAGCTGGTTCGCTGCTGACTACGCAGGGGAGCCGATGCCCACGCTGCGTGACCTGGTGGATTTCATGAACGAAACCGGGATGAATGCGAATATCGAGCTGAAAGCCAACGAGCAGGGGAAACAGAAGTCTCTGGAGCTGATCGACAACGTCTTAGCAGAGCTGGAGCGGTTGGATCCGGAGCGCGAAGTTATTTTCTCCTCGTTTAGCCATGTGCTGCTCACCTATTTGGCGCAAAAGACGACGCGGCCGATTGGCTGTTTATTCGTTACCGAAAATCTGTGGCCGGACTGGAAATCGGTGCTGGAGCTGGTGGGTGCGCAGTACATCCATCCGCAAGATCGCGGGCTGACCCGCGAAATGGTGCAGGCATTCCGCGCTGCCGGGTATGGGGTAAATGTGTGGACAGTGAATGACGCCGACCGCGCCAACGAACTATTTAACTGGGGGGTCACCGGCGTCTTTTCGGACGTGGCTGACGAACTGATGCGCTGAGCGCAGCCCGGATAAGCTCACCGCTAGCGAGCTGCGCCCGCGGGGAGTGGCGGAAAACCTGAAAACCCGCGTCAGGCAGGTGCTTAGCGCGGTCAGGCAGGTGCTTAGCGCGTTGCGCCTAGAGATAGCGGCGCGCCACCGCCACAGTTTGATGCCCGTAACTGCCACCAAACAGGGCAGCATGTACCAATAAAATATGCAGCTGATGTAACCCGATGCGTTCTTCCCAGCCGTCTGCCAGCGGCGAGACTTCCTGGTAGCCGGCGTAGATTTCCGCAGTGTGGGGCGAGTGGAATACCTGTAATTGCGCCAAATCTGATTCAGCATGCCCGCCTTGGCAGGCCGGATCAATCAGGGTGGGCGTGCCGCCGCGCGCCCAGAGCAGATTCCCGGCCCAGAGGTCGCCGTGCAGCAGTGCAGCATCGGTAGCGATTAGCGCCGGTTGCGGCGCGTCAAATATCCCATCGCGCAGCCGCTGTGCCAGCTGAGTGATGACGGCGGCATCAGCTGCGGTGAGAGAGCCATTATCCCGAGCCGCCGGCAAATAAGGGAGCAGCCGGTCAGTGGCATAAAATTCGCCAAAGCTGCGCGGCGCGCTCCCCGGAGGCACAAGTGGTAGATCTGCCTGTCCCATAACACCGGTGTAGTCCCAGTCAGCGCCGAAGCCGGCAGGCGCTTGCCCGAAAACTCTGTGCTGCGCTGGGCACCAGGCGTGGGTGACAGCCAATCGGGCGCCAAACTCGCGGGCGGCAGCTGCGCTGGGTAAACCAGTGGTTATGACGGTGGTCTGCAGTTGGGTAGTGCCCCAGTTAGCTAACTGCGCTACCGGGGCACCGCCGTCATCCGCAGCTGCCTGGAGCTCGGTTAGACCAGCTACTTCAAAGGCAATGGCGCGAGCGCAGCCAGTTTTAGTGAATAGCGCAGCCACAAGGGGTTACTTTTTGGAAGTCAAGGTTCCAGGCAAAATCAGTTCCAATACTGTGTTCACGACGCCGATGATGATGCCGCCAAATACTGCGCTCCAGAAGCCAGCGAGTACCAAGCTGATGGCGAAGAATCCGGTTATCCAGGCAGTGAGTGCCAGCATCGCCGCATTCACTACCAGGAAGAACAAGCCTAGCGTAAGCACATAGAACGGCAAGGACAGCAGCTTTACTATTGGCCGCACGAAAGTATTGACTAGCGCTAAAACTGCACCCGCCAGCACCAGATAGATAAATTCTTGCCAGCCTACGCTCAAGCCCGATAGGAACGAATCGGGAGCTACCGAACCGGTGAGCTGTACTCCCGGGATAAGCCAAATAGTTACCCAGAGGGCGGCGGCATTCATTACTGCTCTAATTAGGTACTTCATATCCTCAACTCTAGTGGACTTGCGCAGAACAAACGGAAGAAGCGCCAAATAATGGGGAATGTTCGCACCGGGCGCAGTTCCACGGCAAAATGTAGCTATGGATCAGCGCAATTCTTTTTTCCGCCCCGAATTGGCGGATCTGCCTGCCTATGTTGCCGGTGCCGTTGCACCGGGTGACTCGGTAATCAAGGCTTCCTCTAATGAGATCTGTTTTCCGCCGCTGCCCGGTGTGCAAGCGGCGATCATGCATCAGCTGGGTAACGTAACACGGTATCCAGATATGGCGGGCGCCCCGCTGCGGGCGGCAATTGCGGCCTATCACCAGGTGAGCGTAGAGCAAATAGTGGTAGGCAATGGGTCAGTGGCGCTGATTGAAAAGTTTTTGACTGCGCTGGCCACTCCAGAGGCTGAGGTGGTTTTGCCGTGGCCGTCATTTGAGGCATATCCGATAGCTGCCAAAGTGGCGGGCGTGCATGCCGTACGCACCAAGTTGCGCGCCGACGGCGCAGTAGATCTGTTGGCAGTGCGGCAAGCAGTAACTGCGCGCACTCGCGCCCTGTTGCTGTGTACTCCAAATAACCCGACCAGTGCGGCACTAACCCATACGGAGTTGCGGGCATTTTTGCTAGATCTTCCCAGCGATGTTGCGGTGCTGTTAGACGAAGCCTATGTGGATTTTGTGGATATGCCCGACGCGGTGCGGGGAGTTGAGCTGTGTGCCGAGTTCCCGAATGTGATTAGTTTGCGTACTTTCGCCAAAGCCTATGGGCTGGCTGGGCTGCGGGTAGGTTACGCAATTTGTGATCCGGCAGTAGCGCAGACGCTGCTAGCAATGAACACTCCATTTGGGGTGAATCAGCTGGCGCAGGCGGCAGCAATTGCCGCACTACAAGCCCGCGGTGAAGTGGATCGCCGGGTGCAACACACGGTGGCAGAGCGCAATAAATTAGTAGCCGCCTTGCGCGCTCAGGGATGGACTGGCCCCGATCCACAGGGAAATTTTGTGTGGTTCCCCGGGGCTGATACCGAATTACTCGAGGCGCTGTGCCGCGCTGAGGGGCTGATAGTGCGAGCTCTGGCAGACGGCGTGCGCGTCACGGTTACTGACTCAGAGGGTTCATTGCGCCTAGTGCGCGCGTTAAGCAATTACCGCGCTGAGCAAGACTGATAACCCCGGGAGACTAGCTGTGACTAGGTTTGTTAGCCCGGTAGTTACCTCAGGTGGCGGGCGCCTTAGAACGTGCGCTGCCCCTCGCGGCGAATTTGGAAGCCTTTTCCGCTCAGTTCACTCCAACAAGTGACGCCCGATTCTTCGATCGTGCAGGCGAAACCATTAGCCGCCACAGTTGTGCCATAGGGCTGGTCGGCGTCAGCGGCGATAGCGTTAGCGCAGTCAACCTCAGCTTTGCCAGTGTCTCCGATGCGGAAAGTTGCTGGCTGATCAGTGCAGCCAGCGGGAGAGGGGAAATTGTAGGTGTAGATAGTACACATCGCGGCGTCGTCAATCTGACACCGGATATTTAGTGACGGCGTAGCAAACGAAGTTGCGTGCACAGCGTTATCTGGGATTGGCCGCGCGGCGCTTATCCAGGTGCGGTCAGTGACTAGAGAGTTCAACTGCGCTGGTACTCCCGGAGCAGTCATCGAGTCCTGAATCTGCAATTTTTCCTCAGCAGTGCAGATTTCATCCAGATAAGCGAGCGCCATAAAAACTCTCTCTTGGGCAGTGCTATCCCAGGCATTGGAGCTTAGCGCTGCGGCAGCATAGTCGGTAATTTTGGCCGCCGCCGAATCCGGGAAGCAGTTATCCTCATTCCGGATCGACATCAGCGCGGTGGTGGCGATATCCAGCTGAGCATTGGCAGATTCTACACTCTGTTCTACCTCAGTTGCTGGCGGGTTATCAGCAGCTACATCGCGGCCAGTTTTAATAAACATGCTGACTATCAGGGCGAGCATGGCAAGGAACAAAATAGCGGCAGAGGTAATCAGAAAATACAGCGCGCGATTATCTGGGTGCTTGGGCGCCGGCGGCTGCGTCATAGGGCTCCTTCCGCGTGGCGTGTTCGCTGATACCGATAACCTGTCCGCGTACTAAACACAGGCTAGACGACTAGCCTTAGTATCGCTAGCTTGAATGATGTAACGCAAATTATTTCGGGTCGTGAACTAGTTGTTGATTTGAGGTGAGAACGTGATCTTTGCGGGGGAGAGGCCGGTCGTAGTGGTGCCAGTAATGGATACGACGGTGCAGTCAGTGGTGGAATCAGCCCAGGCAGCGGTAGCCGCCGGTGCCGATGTGATCGAATGGCGGATTGACTATTTAGTTGCCCTGCACCCGAAAGACTCGTTTTCCCTGGTAGGCGCGGAAATCTTAGCCGAGCTGTTGACAGCGGTAGATGTGCCACTGCTGCTGACGATCCGCACTAGCGAACAGGGTGGGCAATTGCGGGTGAAGACTGCCCGCTACGGCTTGCTGGTGGCAGAAATTTTCGACACCCTCCGGCAAAATCAAGCTGATCCGGAGCGCATCGGCATTGATTTTGAGTTCTGGTTCCCTGAGGTGGAGTATCTGGTGGCACGCGCAAACGAAGCCGGATATACCGCCGTCGTCTCTCATCATGATTGGGAAGAAACCCCAGATAGTGAGATATTGCAGTTACTGTTCGCGGAGATACTGGAGTTGCCGGGAGCGGTGGCGAAAGTTGCGGTTACTGCGCAGCACGAAGATGATGTAGACCGGCTGTTTGCAGTTACTGAGCAGGTAGTGGCTGAAACTGGGCGCAGTGTGATCGCGTTGGCGATGGGGGAAATTGGGGTGCGTTCGCGGCTAGTGGGACATTTGCACGGTTCGGTGGCGACGTTTGCGGCGGGGAAGACGGCGTCTGCTCCGGGGCAGCTGTCGGTGGCGGAAATGCGTGAGGAGCTATAGGTGCTGGATGTAGTAGACCCGAGAATTCGGAGTTGCGTCCGGGGTTAGCGGGTAGGCGTGCAGTGCGGTGCGGGGACTGCCCCCAAACTGGGCATATCGCAGATCATCTGTGGGGATACCCCCAATGCACCTAGTACAAACCGCTCAGTTTGCTCGAAGAATGCGGTGCGTTGTGGTTCTTGATGTGGTACCCGCCGACCGGTTAATGTGCCGTGCACTAGGTGGACGGAGACAGCAAGATTTTGGTCGGGGATGATGCTGGCCGCTACGCATCTTTCCAGGATTAGCACCAGAATTTTGGAGGTTTCCCGGATGTGTTTAGCGAGTTCGTGGGCAGTTTCTTTGGAGATAGTGTCTTGGAGTGGCGGTCCAGGTGCTGCCAAGTAGGCGCGGTCAGTGAGTAGCTGGGTGCGAATGTAGATGCGCAGCTGCACCAGCGGGTTGTCTGTTTCGGAAAGTGAAGAATTGATGGTGTCGAGGTAGTGGGACATTTCGCTGGCCACGAATGCCATCAGGAGTTCTTCTTTATCGGCGTAGTAGTTGTAGATAGCTGTGCGGCCGATTCCGGCTTCTGTTGCCAAACTTGCCATGGTGATGGCGTCAAAACCCCGTTCCGCCATCAGGCGGGATAACGCACCGAAGAGTGCATCGCGTGTGAGTTGGCGGTGTTCTTCGAGGTTTTGTCCGATTATTTTTGGCATGCGGTAAGTCTAGTGGGTTGTCTTCAGCTCAGCTGTTAGCTAGTTAACTATTGCTGAGAAAAAACGGGGGAATTTTTTACTGTTTCGGGGATGTCTGTTGATGAGGTGCAGCTAAAACGGCATCGGCGAGCAGTTGGGAAACGATAGGTCGGTCCCCCGGCAACCAATCTAAGTCAGGTAATCCAGCGGCATCCACCCAGCGCAATTGGTAGTGGTCTTGGAGGGGGTGCGGCTTGCCGTCGGTAATGGTGGCCAGCCAGAGCCGCATGGTCTTTCCGCTGGAGATTTGCCAGTCACTGCCGGAGGGGTGGGGATAGTGGGCGTGTAGGGATATTTCGACGCCGAGTTCTTCGCAAATCTCGCGGTGCACTGCAGCTAGTGGGTCTTCGCCGGGTTCCACTTTCCCGCCGGGGAATTCCCATTTGCCAGCTAGGTCTGCTGGGGCGCTGCGCTGCGCGCACAGGATGCGAGTAGGGTGGGTGGCGTCGTCTAAAATCGCGGCAGCAACAACTATCAGCATGTCCTCATAGTAGTGGACATTTGTGCGTGGCTTACATCGCAAACTTACAGTACTGGATATTAATACCGTAAAATTATTGGATCGCAAAGGCGCGCAGCGCTAGTCACCTTTCGGGGTGGGATAAGCGGTTTCAATACGGACACGAAGGTGTGTTATGCACAGGAATATTATTAGTTCAGGCGATCGGCCACAGCGGCGGATGGGTAGGTTTAGCGTAAAGGCTATTCCTGCAGTTCTCGCCACTTTTGGGCTCGCTTTTTCGGGACTGGTAGCTAGCACTGCCCCGGCATTTGCTACTGAGGTAGACGACGCCGCTCCAGTTGTTACGCAGCCGGAAACTCTAGCTGCTGATGGTTTAGATGATCAGTGCCTCACCATGCGTCAGGTAACCGACGCAGATCAGCCCGGATATGTTGCTCCCGCACAGGGCAAGAAGGGCTATGTCACTAACGCTGAAGTTGGCGAGCCACTTGCTTTCGAGGCCACCACGCTGGGCCGGTACCGGATCTACGATACGGCGGGAAATATCCTGTTCCTGAGCGTATTTAACGAAGTTTGGCCGGGGGAATCCTACGGTGATCGTGCTGACTGGACGGTGACCGCAGTTCCAGGTGAACCAAATACTTTCACGATCGCTGCCACGCTGAATGGCACGGAACTTGGCACCACTAACTTGAGCAAGAAACTGGGCCGGGAAGCTGGCGCAAAATTTGTGCTTGAACCAGCAGAGGGCTGCTTCCAGGTTCCAGAAATCGAAACCGGAATGGTTTCGCCACGCACCGAGCCAACCGTTAATGCCGATGGCACTATCAACGGCATTATCGACTCGCACGTGCACACGGTTTCGGCCTGGGGCTTTGGCGGCAAGTTCATGTGTGGTTACCCATTTGCACCGGGTGGGGTAGAGCAGGCACTGGCTGACTGTGACTCCCACGCCTATGGTCAGGGTGCGCTATTCGACATGATTGTTGCCGGCGCTCCATACATGGGCCCACAAGATGGATGGCCAACTTTCTCGACTTGGCCAAATGCCACTCGCTACCTGCACCAAGTTAGCTACTACAAGTCGGTAGAGCGCACCTGGCAGTCCGGCGTCAACATCCTGAACGTAATGCTGGTTGGCAACCGCACTATCTGCCAGCTGTACGCCCGCACGCCCGGCAAGTGCAATGAGATGGATCAGATTGTGCCGCAGTACCAAGCACTGCTGGATATGCAAGATTACATCGATGCGCAAAACGGTGGTGCCGGTAAGGGCTGGTTCCGGATTGCGCGGACCCCAGAGCAGGCCCGTGAAATCGTTGCCGATGGCAAGTTAGCAGTGCTGATCTCGGTAGAGGTTTCCGAACTGTTCGGCTGCACGGAACGCAATGGCAAGGCGCAGTGCGATAAGGAAGCTATCGATGCTGGGCTAGACATGCTGCAAAGCTGGGGTGTGCACTCGATTCACCCCATCCACAAGTTTGACAACGCCTTTGGTGGCACCCGGATGGATGCCGGCGCCATGGGCATAGTAATGAACTTGGGTAACTTGCTCAATACCGGACACTGGTTCGATGTGCAGAAGTGCCCGGATGGGGTACCAGCAGACCGAGCCCAGATCACCGTTTCGGACGAATACCTCAACTTCGTATCGAAAGTAACGGGCAAGTCTAAGTCGGCACTGTTCCCGATCTATCCGGAAGGTGATGCCTGCAACCTCAAGGGTCTTACCGATTCTGGTGAATACCTGTTGTCCGCAATGATGGATCGCGGCATGATCATCAACCTGGGTCACATGAGCTCGATGACTGCTAAGGATGCAATGGAACTAGTGACCGCTAAGGGTTACCCGGGTGTTTCGGCTAACCACTCCTGGACTTCGGAACAGGTTCGCGGTGAAATCGTCCGCGCTGGCGGCTTCCTGGGTGGCTACTCCTTCTCGGCTTCGCATTCCTACGAAAATGAGCCGGACTTCCTAGAACAGTGGCGCGGTGACCTTGCTGCTATCGGTGAAGAAGTTGATGCCTACGGCTTCGGTTCCGACGCTGGTGGTCTGGGGCCGCTCCCAGGCGCACGTTTCGATGCTGCGGAGAAGCCGCTGGTCTACCCGATCACGGCTCCATCTGGTGCGGTATTCGACAAGCAGAAGTGGGGCGAGCGCGAGTTCGACCTCAACACTGACGGTGTAGCCCAGTACGGTATGTACGCCGACTGGTTCGCCGACATCCTCTCCTACGCTAATGCGGAAGAAAGCGCCAAGTTGCGCAGCCAGCTGATGAACTCGGCTGAGCGCTACGTGAAGGTGTGGGAGAACTCCATCGCCTGGGGTAAGTAACCTGCAGTAGCTGGTTATCACCACCTCCATATTCAGCGCGGGGTAAGCGAATTTGCTTACCCCGCGCTGTTTTTGTGGGCATTCATCTGCTGGGGTAGGAGATTCTCGGGGAGATTGATTAGTCAGGAGGAGCAAACTCGAGGCTTTGGTCCCTTAATTGGCAAAATACTGCTAATTCCCCAATGCACAAATTCCCAGGAATAGTGATCCATCCCACAGTTATTCTGGTTGGGGCTAGGTTCGTTGTAGCAGATATGCGAAACAAAGGTGTTTTGCGTTTTATGTCGATTTTGGAGGAAATATGTTCGGTAAGAAAAAAGAACCACGCATTGTTAATACCGCCGTCGTTATTGGTGCTGGTAGCGGTATCGGAAAAGCCACCGCAGAAAAGTTCCTAAATAACGGCCTCACCTTATTCCTCGGGGACCGGGATCTGGCGTCACTGGAAGAATTTAAGAAGAACTCACCGCATAGCGAGCGGATAGTAGGGCTGCAGCAAGTTGACGTCACGGACGCCACCTCGGTGCGGGAGTTTGTAGCTGCTGCCTACCAGCATTTAGGCGCAGTAGATGTGGCGATGAATTGCGCTGGAATCCTGTGGGTGGGCGGCTACCTGGATGAGGATGACGACGCTCTAGTCCGGCAAGTAGATATCAACCTGGTGGGCACCATGCACGCTGCTCGCGCCTTTACTCGCCGCATGGTGGCAGCACAGCACGGCCACTACATAAATATGGCGTCGACGGGTTCGATTTTGCCGGTGCCAGGTGAAGCGAGCTATGCGGCGTCGAAGCACGGGGTATTTGGCTATTTGCGCTCTATCCGTGAAGAACTGATTGGTACCGGAGTGGAAATAACTGCGGTTATTCCGCCTGTGGTAGATACCCGATTGGCAGCAGGAACTGCCCAAGGTGGCGCCCCGCTACTCACCCCACAAGATGTGGCAAATAGCGTCTACCAAGCAGTGCTCTATCCGAAGTTCATTCTGTCTATGCCGCTGTGGCTAGTGCCGTTAAATGCGGTGATGAATGCGCTACCGCAGCGCGCCTATGATTTCGCCATTCGCCGTCTGGTGCCCAACCAAGCCAAAGTAGTGGACAACAGCGTGCGGGAAAAATACCAAGAAGAGGAGATTAAGAAGCACGAAACCTTTGGCACTAAATAGCGGAAATATACCGAAAGGCAAGCAGCAATATAACTGAATAAATGTCGTATACCCCACGCTTGACAACTCCGCAATGAGGACTAAGTTATCAACCTGTGGGGTATAACGCTGCAACTCGCACAGGTAGGCGAGTAGTTGCCGCTTTCGCTGCGCTAATAGCGCTAGGCACGGTGCTCCTCATGTTGCCAGTGTCGGTAGATCAGGCATTGCTGGCGGATGAGGTGGCTTTCGCTGCGGCGCAGTCAGAGAGTATATTGCCGGTGTCATTTGGTGGGGCGCCGCTAAATGTAGCGCTGTTTACTGCCACTTCTGCCTCCTCAGTTACCGGGCTGATTTTGGTGGACACCGCCACCTACTGGTCTACGTTCGGGCTGATCGTAATTGCAGTACTGATGCAAATCGGTGGGATCGGCACCATGACGGTTGCCGCACTGGTGTCGCTGGTGATGGTGCGCCGGCTCGGTCTGAAAGAGCGCCTCACACTCGCCAATTCGACCGGTTTTGTAAATCTGGGGCAAACCCGCAGCGTGGTGCTCGGTATTGTGCGTTGGGCGTTGCTGGTGGAACTGTGCGGCGCCGCTATTCTCACCGCATTTTTCCTGCACCGCGGTTATCCGCTGGCAAAAGCGCTCGGGCACGCCACATTCTTAGCAATCTCCGCATTTGATAATGCCGGCTTTTCGCCCTATACCGCGTCAGTGATGGACTTTTCGGGCGACGCCGTTGTGCTGCTAACGATTGCCGCATTGCTGATTATTGGTGGGCTCGGTTTTCCGGTGCTATTTGAGATAAATCGGCATATGCGCGGGGTAAAGCAGTGGTCACTGACTGCCAAAATGGTATTAATCGGCACCGGTGGTCTTATCGGATTCGGTTGGTTAGTGCTCGCAGCCTTGGAGTGGAATAACCCGGGGACGCTGGGGGCGATGAGCGTTCCCGATAAACTGCTCAACTCTTTCTTTGCCGCAGTCACCCCACGCACCGCCGGATTCAACAGCATCGATATGACCGCCCTGCAGGAAACTTCAATGCTGATTACGGTATTTCTAATGTTCATCGGTGGCGGCCCTGCGGGTACTGCCGGCGGCATCAAAGTCACTACCGCGATCATGATCGGTTTTATCACGTTGACCGAGATCCGCGGGGAACGGGCCGTTAATGTGTTCGGGCGCCGGCTTGACCGCGCCGCCCATCGCCAAGCGCTAACCGTGGTGACACTCTCCACCCTGATCCTCTGTGTGGGTACGCTGCTAATAATGATTGACACCGGTTTGGCGCTCAGCCCGGCGCTGTTTGAAGTCACCAGCGCGTTCGGCACGGTAGGGCTATCAGTTGGCATTACCGCACAACTAACTATTTTCGCCCAACTGGTTTTGAGCGTCATTATGATCGCCGGGCGGATGGGACCATTGACAATTGCCACCGCAGTGGCATTGCGGCGCACTAAACTGCACTATGAGTTACCTAAGGATTATCCGCTTATCGGCTAACCCAGCGGGAAAGGAATGCAATGAAACCGTTCGGAATAAAGAGCAGTGATTCCTCGGTCGTCGTCATCGGGCTGGGTCGGTTCGGCAGTGCGTTAGCTGATGAGCTGGAGCGCAGCGGCGTAGAAGTGCTCGCGATTGATAATGACCCGGCAGTGGTGGCGCGCCACTCGGAAGAACTCGCCAATGTTATTTGTGCTGATGGTACCGACGCCGAAGCGCTTAAACAGCTTTCAGTTCCTGATTTCACCACCGCAGTGGTGGCGATAAACCACGATCTAGCTGCCTCGGTGCTATGTGCCTCTATTCTGCTGAAAATGGGGGGCGTCAAAGTTTGGGCTGAGGCGGATTCCTTGGCGCAGGGGCAAATCTTTGATCAGTTGGGGGTACATCGCGTATTTTACCCGCAGGCAGAAATGGGCCGGCGCGCTGCGCACGTTATTTCCCAAGAGCTGTTGGATTACATGGAATTGGGTTATGGGTTCGCGCTGGTGCAGACGCTGGCACCCAAGGCTGCTGTGGGTCGCACCTTGGGGGAAGCCCATCTGCGCGGCGAAAAAGGAATCACCGTGCTCGCAGTGCGCAGCCAAGACGGCGAATGGGTTAACGCCCACTCAGAAACGATGATTTCTGCTGACGATGTATTGCTCATCGTGGGGCCGAGTGCGGGGATTGGCAAACTGACGGCGTCTTGAGGGGTGTGCGGTGCTGGAGAGTGCCGTCTGCCGGAAGTGCCTCCAAGCAGCTACTCACTGCGTAAGGCCGCTACCGGATCTTCCCGGGAAGCTTTAGACGCCGGAATGATGCCAGCGAGCAGGGATAGCCCCATACTGATTAGCACCAGGATTAGCCCGGAGCTGGCAGGTAGTTGGGCAATATTTTCGACCCCGAGTTTTGCGTCCACTATCAAGTTGGCAGGGATAGTGAGTAGTACGGTCACCAAAATGCCACCCAGGCCGGCAGCGAGCCCGACCAATAGCGTTTCAGCATTGAATACCCGGGCAATGTCCCGTTTTGAGGCGCCCACGGCCCGCAAAATACCGATTTCTTTGCGGCGCTCCAACACCGAAACATACGTAATAATCCCGATCATGATTGAGGAAACTATCAGTGAAATTGAGACGAATGCGATCAGCACATAACTGATGGTGTTGATAATTTTGGTAACTGAGGACATCAGTGCCCCCACAAAGTCGGTGTAGGTGATGACCTTTTCCGGGGCGTCATGGGCGCGTTGCTCTTGGTTGTAGCCGTCGAGGATCTCGACGATGCGTGCCTTGCTCTCAAAATCTTTCGGGAACAGATCGATGCGGTTAGGGGAATCGGCAGTGGCGTAGCCTAAGATGCGCAGGTTGTTGTCATAGCTCTGCATCTCATTGGGCAGCATGGACACCAGCAAACTCTGTAGCTCTTCGGGCGTTAGATTGAACTGGAAAGCATCCCGGAAAGCAGCTTCGTCAATCCGCATAACTTTAGCCATATTCTGCGAAATCTGCCGGAAAGTCTGCGTTAAGGAATTGCCTAACTGTTGGGTGAGTGCGGCAGTCAGTTGCCCGCTCATCTCAGTGGCATACTGATTCAGCACCTGCTCTAGATAGCCGCCCAACGCCGTCTGCAGCTGTTGCTCCACTCCGCTCAGGTCCAACTTAATCCCGGTAGCTGCGATAGCGGCTTGCCCGGCGTCGGACTCTAAAAATAGTGGCAAAGTGTTGGCTACGTCCATCGGGTCGTGCCCGCCGGCAACAGCAAATTGGATATAGGCTGTGGCCAGCTGACTGAAGGCGTCTTCTTCCCCGGGGGCAGTTTCGGGTATGTCCAAGATCCCGCTGAGGTCTAGGTCTGCTGTGATATCCGATAGATCCAGATCCGGCAGCTGCGCCGGGTCAAACTGTAAATCCGGCACCGTCAGATTCAGGATCGAGGGATCGATCTGGATTTGGGATTCATCCACCCGGAAAGCGTTGGCCAGTTTGTTCTGATCAATAGTGACCAGCTTCGACATATCGAAATTTTCGTTTTGTGGCTGCGTGAATGGCTGGCCAGTGAAAACATTTAATTCTGGCGTAGCTAACTGATCGGCCACAATATCGGTGCCGGCCGCGTAGTCAATCATTTCATTAACCAAATCCTGGGTGTAGTAGATGCCTGGCATCAGTGGGGTCAAGGACTTGCTGTCGCTGGGCTGCACAATCCCAGCTACTTTCAGCTGCCTGCCGTTATTAACCAGATTGGCTAGGAATGTTTCGTCATTGCGCCGGTCTTGCCACACCCCGTATTCGGTGTTGAAAGCGTAGTAGTCGGCTGGGTTTACCAGCTGGAATTTTTTGGCTAGCACTTGTTCGTATGTGAAAGTGCGGGCGGCCGGAGCTTCCGGAACCGGCTTCCCGGATCGTACCGCCGCCAAAATCTCATCTAATTCCGCCGGGTCCAGCAGCCCGAGGGCGTAGAGAGTGGCGTCCGGCAGGGTGCCGTTATCGGATACCACCACTAGTAGCTCATTGGCTGCAGTGGGCCAGTTTCCGGCGACGACGTCGTAATACGGCTGCACCAGCGCGGGGTTACTCATCAGCGGCAAGAAAGAATTAGTACCGCCCCACTGTTGCGCAAATTCATTGCTGGATTCGCCTTGTGGCATCAAACCGATAGCACTCATGGTGCGGTCGGGGTTTACCTGGTGCACCTGGGTGCTGGTATCCGGCAAATAGATCTGCGGGGTGATGTTGTAGTAATACTCGATGGCTTGTACTTGGCCGGCGATGTCGGAGGAACCGCTATCTAAGAACTTTTTCAGCGACTTGAGGTCATTGGCGCCCATGGCCGAGAAAGTCTTATTCAGCATCGGGACTTCGCCGATTTCGCCGGCATAATCTTTTTCGGCTGCGTCAGGATCCATATTCATCATGGCGCCCAGGTCGAAGCCCTGGCTCATGATGCTGAGCGGGTACATGGTGAGGGTGTCTTCTTCGATTCCCTTGATGTAGTTGTTGACCCCGTTGGCGAGGGACAAAATGGTGGCGATGCCGATAATCCCGATGCTGCCGGCGAAGGCGGTCATAACAGTGCGGCCTTTTTTGGTCATTAGGTTTTGGAACGACAACCCCAAAGCGGTGAGGAAGGACATCGCCCGGTGCCGCAGCTTATCCTGGGCCGGTGCGGCTGCCTCTGCCTGGTAGGGAGCGGTGTCATTCGTGATTTTGCCGTCGTGAAGTTCGATGATTCGGGTGGCGTATTCGTGTGCTAGCTCCGGGTTGTGCGTCACCATCACCACTAGCCGGTCGCGCGCAATCTCGGATAGCAGATTCATAATCTGGGTGCTGGTCTCCGAGTCCAGCGCACCAGTGGGCTCATCGGCTAACAAAATCTCGGGATCATTGATGAGTGCGCGCGCAATCGCTACCCGCTGGGCTTGCCCGCCTGAGAGTTGGTTAGGGAGTTTGTGGGCGTGTGCTGCCAGCCCGACGTCGTGCAGGGCTTTCCGAGCGCGCTCGTGGCGCTCAGCCCGCGATACCCCAGCCAAAGTTAGCGCCAGCTCCACATTGGCTAATACGCTCTGGTGGGGGATCAGGTTGTAGCTTTGGAAGACGAAGCCGATGCGGATATTGCGGTAGGTATCCCAATCGCGGGCAGAGTAGTCCTCAGTAGCGACGCCGTCGATAATCAAGTTGCCGGAGTCGTAGTGGTCTAATCCGCCGAGCACATTCAGCAAAGTAGTTTTTCCGGAACCGGACGGGCCGAGGATGGCCACAAATTCATTATCCCGCAGGGTCAGGCTCACGCCAGCTAGTGCCTGCTGGGTGAAAGATCCGGTGGTATAAGACTTTTTGATGTCAACGAGCTGCAGCATTCGTTTCCTTTCGTGCGCACATATTCTACGTGGCTAGCGAAATTTTTCCGGCGGCAGTGGGCTACCTAGCAGGCAGTGCCATAGAATTCGGCTAAGAGCCGAGAGGAAGTAAAAATGTTATTAGAAGTAGGCACGCCAGCTCCCGATTTCACCTTGTTGGATCAGGACGGCGAACCGCATTCGCTCAGTGACTACCGCGGTAAAAAAGTGATTTTGTACTTCTATCCGAAAGACAACACTCCCGGATGTACAAAGCAGGCTTGCGGCTTTGGGGAAAACTATCCGCAGATCACCGAAAAAGGCGCAGTGGTGCTCGGCATCAGCAAGGACACCGTGGCTTCGCACAAGAAATTTGCCGATAAATATGGGCTGCCGTTTACGTTGCTGGCGGATCCGGAGTTGACGGTGATTAAGGACTACGGCGTGTGGCGGGAAAAGAATATGTTCGGCAAGATCGGCTTCGGCGTGGTGCGCTCCACCTATCTGATTGATGAGAACGGCGTAATTGTGACCGCCCTGGAAAAAGTGAAGGCGGCAGAAAATCCGCAACAGATGTTGAATCTGCTGGGTTAGGGCGCAGTGGGGACAAAACCGGAGGCGCGTATTACGCCGGCAGCCCGCACTCGCGGCTGGCTCCCGAAACAGCATGGCGCCTGGGCAATGCTGGTGGTGCCGTTATTACTGGGAGTATTAGCTGCCGGGCAGGCGGGGGAGCTGAGCAGTGCCCATATAACGCTGTTCCCATTCTGGTTGTTGGGCTACTTTGCATTTAATGCAGCCTCTGGGTGGTTGAAGACGGCGGCACGGTTGCGCCCGCGCTATGTGCCCGCCATAGTCACCTATTCACTAGCAGCAACAGTTTTTGGTATCGCTACTTTGGCACTGGCCGGATGGCGGCTGCTGCTGTGGGTGCCGGTGTTTGGAGTATTGTTGGTGCCGGCCCTGTGGCTGGCTAGCCAACGCAAAGAACGCGCTACGATTGGCGGATTTCTTACCACTTTGGCGGCGGCTTTGATGCTGCCAGTTGCCAGATATTTAGCGTGGGCGAGTGTGCCAAAGTTGGCTTGGCCCAACGATCTGCCGGAGGTATTGGCGGTTACCGGCGTCGTCTTCCTGTATTTCTTCGGCACAGTGCTCTATGTGAAAACCAATATTCGCCAGCGCGGATCGCGGCGGTATTTAATTGCTTCCTATGGCTACCATCTGGTGACTTTGGTGCTCGCGGCGGTGCTCTATGGGGTCGGATTGTTGCCGGGGTGGTGGCTAGGAATTGCGGCAGTGCTGCTGGTGCGCGCAGTAATAGTGCCGCGGTTGCGGCTGCGCCCGGCACCAATCGGGATAATTGAAGTGGTGATTTCTAGCGCGATTCTGGTGCTTGCGGTAGTGCTATAGCGGCGGGAACTGGGGATAGCGCACAAAAAAGTGGCGCCAACTAACTGTTGGCGCCACTTAAGTTAGTTATTAACTGCGCTAGTGTCAGTTGCGCTAGTGATTAACTACTTGCGACCAGTGGTGAATCGCAGGTACGGGTAGATTTCCTCGACGTCGTTGTACTTCTCTTGCGCGTCTGCAGTGGAAATTACTGGCGGGATGATTAGCTTGTCGCCCGGCTTCCAGTCAGCACCGGTAGCTACCTGCTGCTTATCAGTGGTCTGCAGTGCATCAACTACGCGAATGATTTCGTCAAAGTTGCGGCCGGTGGACTTCGGGTAGATCATCATCAGGCGGATCTTGTTTTCGTTGTCGATCACGAATACAGAGCGCACTGAGGAGCTGTCACCTTCGCCCGGGTGAATCATGTCGTAGAGCTGGGAAACTTTCTGGTCCGCATCCGCAATAATCGGGTAGTTGACCTTGGTGTCCTTGAACTCCTCGATTTCTGGAATCCAGGCGTGGTGTTCTTCCACGGTATCTACCGAAAGACCGAGCAGCTTCACGCCGCGCTTGGTGAACTCGCCTTCAAGCTGGGCGAACCGACCCATCTCAGTGGTACATACCGGCGTCTTATCGGCTGGGTGCGAGAAAAGAATTGCCCAGGAATCACCTTTCCAGTCGTGGAAGCTGATTTCGCCGAGTTGAGTATCAGCAGTAAAGTCAGGGGCGATATCACCTAGATGTAGAGACATTTTTCTCCTTCGGTCGTGGTTTCTAGATATCGAACTGTAAATAAGCGAGCTGTAGTCGCTCTCACTAAGTACAACGCTATTTCGCCGAGACTATTCCCGATCAAGGAATTGAAACATTTCCCGATCAGATAACTGCGTGTGCTAGCTTGTATCAAATTGATTGGTTTCGCTATTTTGGCGATCCGCCCCATTGGTGAGCTTCCGGCAGCCGCTGCAGCTCATGTGGAGAGGACACTCATGACTAATGAATCTGCACCAGTTCCCGCAACAAAATCTGACGTTCACCCGAGTCTGGCACATCTACCAGTTTCGATATTTGCACTGGTGATGGGCACCGGTGTGCTCGCGATGGTATGGCGGCAGGCGCACTTTATGTGGGGCATACCCCGGCTAATATCGGATCTGCTGTTGGTAGTGGCCGGCACGCTTTTCCTAACCCTGGTAACCGCATATCTAGTTAAAGTGGCGCGGTATCCGCAGGCAGTCCGCGCTGAGGTTTCCCATCCAATCAGCATGCCATTCGTCTCCACTATCACGGTAGCTACTTTGGTGATTGCCACTGCGCTCGCGGATCCGCTGCCACAGCTAGCTGCGCCACTGTGGTGGATTGGTACGGTCTGCCAGCTATTGATGATGGTGGTAATAATTTCGGCTTGGTGGCGCCGCCCGGACATCACCCTGGATACCATGACGCCAGCGTGGCTGATCCCGGTAGTGGGGAACATAATTCCGCCGTTAGCGGCGCGAAAAGTGGGCAGCGTAGAGCTGGGATGGTTCTGTTTCGGGGCGGCGATTATCTTCTGGCTGGGGCTTTTGCCGCTACTACTGCATCGCATTTTGACTGCGACGACGCCACTACCTACCAAGCTACTGCCCACACTGGCGATTTTGGTAGCTCCGCCGTCAGTCGGTTTTTCCAGCTGGTATCGGCTAACTGGGGAGGCGCTGGCTCCGGCAGCACGAGTGCTATATGCGGCGGCAGTAATTTTTGCGCTACTAGTGTTGGTGCAGGTAGATAGGCTGCGGCGGGTGCCGTTCGCATTGCCCTATGCAGCCTACACTTTCCCCGCCGGCGCATTCGCAGTAGCCACCGGAATTATGGCACAGGCAAATCCAGCAGTGGGTTACACCGTGATTGCGGTGATTGCCTTGGTACTGGCTACCGTGGTGGTACTGGGAGTGTTCAGCGGCATAGTGGGTCTCGCAGTTTCTAAGCGACTCTTCTTGCCGGCGCACTGACCTGTTGCGGTGTCGGCTGGCTGGGTGATCCAGGCGCCGGTCGCTGACCTGGGCAGTTACTCGGCCTGATCTACTATTTGGATCTGGGCAGCCGCGGCAGTGGCGCGGTCGCGAGCTGCGCTGACCTCTCCGCGCGCCAGCACTACCCCCATGCGCCGACCGGGGCGAGCAACTGGCTTGCGGAAAATGCGGACGTCGTCGGCAATTGCCAGGGCAGAATCCAACCCGAGATAGGCGGGGGAATGGGCTGCAATTGGCGATTTGATGACGGCGGAGGCGCCGGGAGTGCGCAATGCGGTATTTACCGGCAGGCCGAGGATAGCGCGGGCGTGCAGATCAAATTCAGACTGATCTTGGGTGATCGAGGTGACCATGCCGGTGTCGTGCGGGCGGGGCGAGAGCTCCGAGAAGATGACCTCATCGCCGGCCACAAAAAGTTCTACCCCGAAAATGCCGAGCATGGTTTCGCTCGGAGTGGCCGCAGCTAGGGCAGTGATTACCCGGGTGGTGACTTCTTGCGCGCGGCGAAGGATATCTGGGCGGAGCGGTTCTGGTTGCCAACTTTCTACATAGTCGCCGTGGAGTTGGCGATGCCCGATGGGTTCGCAAAACGAAATCTGTGGTTTGCCGGCTGCGTCTAGTGACCGCACGGTGAGCAGGGTTATTTCGACGTCGAACTCAACTTTGGATTCTACGATGACGCGGCCAGTTTGTGCCCGGGCGCCGTCTTGAGCGGTCTGCCAAGCGGCGGCGACTTCGGCCGGGGAGGTGACTAGCGACTGGCCATGCCCGGAAGATGACATAGTCGGTTTCACGAAACACGGGAAACCAACTGCGGCAGCGGCAGTGGCGAGTTCGGAGGCAGAACTGGCGAACCGGTAGTCGGAGGTGGGGACTCCAGCAGTAGTGGCGGCCAGTTCGCGGATCGTTTCTCGGTTGAAAGTTGCCTGAACGGCGTAGGTATTCGGCACTACAACTGCGCGGTGCAAATCCGGATCACTCGGGACCGCGGCCAGTACATCGACGGCGAGTTTTTCTACCTCGGGCACTACTAGATCGGGCGCCGTCTCAGCAATCGCGGTGCGCAGCGCACGCGGATCAGTCATATCAAATACGCGAGATTCATCTGCCACCCGCATCGCCGGGGCGTCTGGATAGGAATCGCAGGCCACCACATAGCAGCCCAGCCGCTGCAAAGAAATGGTGAGTTCCCGCCCGAGTTCTCCACTGCCAAGCAGCAAAATTTTCTGCGCCATCGCCGCTCCCTCCATTGGTTCGTCTACTCAAAAGATACCCCAGGGCGGGCGCAGTTCTCTGGCGGGAAAATCACTTAGGAAAGCTAGCCGTCATTTTGGGGCCTATAGATTGGTTTTGCCTTGCATAGGAGTTCGGCGCTGGCGGCTCCATGCTCAGGTAGCGGAAGCGTCACAGGGATATTGTTTTGTCTGCTAACGCTGCAACTACCGGATCGTGCGTAACTACTACCAATGCCGCGTCGGCGGCTAATGTTTTAGAAAATAAATCATGAGCAACCGCATCTCTAGTTTGCTCATCCAGAGAACCGGTGGGCTCATCGGCCAGAATGATATGCGGATTAGGGGCGAGCGCTCTTACTAATGCAGTTCGCTGGATTTCTCCGCCAGAGAGATTGGCTGCAAGGGTGTGTGGCGGTACCCCAATTCTATCTAGCGAACTCTCTGCCTTTTCCCATAGCGCAGCAGAGGAATTTTCGGAAAGCATAAGCGCCACAGCAACATTTTCGACTGCGGTTAATTCGTCAATAAGCTGACCATCTTGGTGGATTAGGCCCAGGTGTTTGCGCCGTAGTGCCTGTTTCCTTTTTGCAGAGGCGGAAACGATAGATTCACCGAGAATTCGGATGTCTCCACTATTAACTTTTCGCAGTCCCATTATTGCGGACAGCAGAGTAGATTTTCCGGCGCCTGACCGCCCGATGACGGCGATACTTTCCCCTGCCGTTAGGCTGAAGCTGAGGTTCTTAAATAGTTCTCTTTCGGCGACTTTGCAGGTTAGATTCTCTACTTCCAGCAGATGCGTCATGATGTGCCTTTCATGAGGGAATTAAAATTTCGCGCGCTTAGCAGCCAAACCACACAGAATATTGCTATGACGATCGCCGATATCGAGGGAATAATCGAAGTGAATAGCGAAATATCTTCGCCGTAAAGTAATACCAGGCTGACACTGAAAATCGTTGATAGTGCAACCCCAACAGCAATGCCGACTCCCACTGGGAGAGCAATACGCACCAAGCTGATTTTTGCCACTCGTATTGGTCTGCCAGAGAGGGAATTTAGCCGGGCTAGTCTGCGCAGCGCGTCGTCTTGCTCGTCAGCGGTAAACACCAAAATAGATAGTGCGGTAAACAGAATACCGATACTTGCAAACAGCCTTACCCAGTTCACATTATTCATTGCATTAGCTTGGGCGATTAGCCAGGATTCCTCAGGAATTTCCAGATAGGGAAGCGGGGCAATAACGTGGGCAAGGAATCTCTTAATGCCAGTAGTGTCCAGGGTTCCCCAAGTATCCGCCAGGAAAAGCATCGTCCAGCTAGATTGCTGAGCGGTTTCGGATGGATCCGAATTAACGCTGGTGTCAAGAAAATCAGAAATCGAGTAGATCTGCGCAGAGTTCAGGGAAGTTAGCCCAATATCATGCGCCAATGCAGATAGGTACGCCTGTGCCACATCATTTTCAGCTAGCTGAGTGTTTTCCAGTTTGAGTAGCGCAATTTTAAGTTGGGGTTCATTTGTTTCTTCGTCAATCCCGTCGGAGACGAGTAATACGTTAGGGATTTCAGATTCTTCTACTTTTGCCAGAAATTGGGCTAGCTCGGAGCCAGATAATTCTGAGTTAATTTGCGCGGTAAGAGCTGAATCCCGGTACTTTTCAAATATTGCCTTTGAGTTGGGGTCAGCTTGTGCGAATACACTAAGTATGGTCTGTAAAACCACACCGACAACTATTGCCAGCGCCATGACGATCGCAATGCGGGTTATTGCAGCGCTGCGGCTTTCAGCCACTGCAGCAGTGACGAGAACTTCGGGGTCTCTCCGTTTGGATGCCTGACGGCGAATTGTGCGGGCCAGGGAGATTAGGGCTGAGCCGATTATGTCCGAGAGAGTAAAAAATGTGACTGCTGCCAGTGCGATGAATAGCAGAAAAAGTGGGAAATTCTCTTGGCCGGCACCAATAACCGCTACAATGACCGCGCTAGGTGCGGCTACGATCCCTATGCGAGCACGCTTAGCGGAATAAGTTTCTGCTATTGCTGTTGGGCGAGTAGAAGAGGACATATCGAGACTTCTGGAACTGGCCATTAGCCAAAGGGCGGTATATCCCCCCACAGCGATTAGCGCGGTAATGGTGATGGGAACTATGAAATGCTGGAGATCAGGGCCGTAAATGCGAAAATCTACGAAAGGAAGCGGTATCCCAAATTTGGAAGTTACGGCACCTAAAACAATAGTTACTCCGGCCCAGCCGATAAGTGGAATAGAAATTTTTCCAGCCTGCCAGCGCAAAATTTCTGCCCTTGATGCTCCCAAAATCTGCAGAATAGTGGTCTCTTCCCGGCGTCGATAGAGTCCCATTTTTATGGCAGAGCCCGTCAGGAGCATGAGCGGAATCCCGATTAGGAACGTAATAGCGATCAGAGGATGTCCGATAGGTGTGCGGTCTAATAGTGATCCGATCAGTAGCGGACTAGGCGAGCCAAAGCCAGAAATTGCCTCAAATTTGTTGGCTATCGCTGTGCGATCGGTCGGGTTTACGTATGCAAACAGTTCTTTGGGGTGAGTCAAACCGTCGGTAGATATCTCCCCTGCGTATGTTCCATACCTGCTTTCGATTCCCTCGGCTTTGCCAGCAGCGTGAAGCGCAGGAGATAAATAGACTTCACCGGGCTCCGGCCATTTTGGGAGCCCTGGTGGTGGGGTACTGGCTAGGTCATTTGGGATCACATATTCAATAGTGAATTGCAGGGAGCGCTCAGATAACCGGTCAAGTGCGAATGCAATCTCAGCAGCTGGGTTGGCGGAATTTGAAATAACTGGGGAACGGTGCCCTGCTCGGATGTCTTGCCCGAGGTGAGTTGCGAAAGTAGCCCCTATCGCCCAAACAAATACTGTGATGCTAAGCAAAGAAAGAAAATATAAAAACCCCTGATACGCCCGATGTTGGCTTGGTTGGGCACGAGAGCCCAGGGCAGCCAAGCCAATCGGTTTAGAGCTAAAGTGGTGCATCAGGTTAGTTGTATTTCCAAGATCCGCATTCCATTGGCTGCAGCCAGCGTGAACGGCAGATTTTATCGCTATCAATATTGCTCATAAACTTGCAGCTATAAAAATTGCGGGGATCGTCCTTTTCTTCATCTTAGAATCTCCTTTGATTCCGTGGATTTATTGGTGAGTTAGTAGTCGGGATAAAGTACAGGACATATAAGAACTGCAACCTCAGAATACTTGCTTCTTGCGGCGATGGAATAACTTTTGCGGTAAAAACAAGCCAAGGTAGGCAAAAATCTGCGGGCCCGGATTTATAATCTGGGCCCGCAGGATTAGGGGGATGGATTACTGGTTTGTCCGTTTGACTTTCAGGGTCACTATTCCAGCAACGAGGAGCAATCCGGCGATGCCGGCTAGCCCCGCTGCGTCAATACCGGTTTGTGCCAAGTTACCGTTGGTATTGCCTGCCCCCGGCTTGTCGGCACCGGTGGTATCTGCTCCTGCGCCACCGGGGCCAGGATTGTCACCTGCACCAGCGTCGCCGCCAGCACAAGCGATAGGAACCGCACGCAAGGCAGCGGGCTCTTCGCCGTCGGCAAAGAACCACGCAAATGCACTGCCATTAATGCAGGTGGATTCGGCGTAACCCTCGTTATTCAAATTCGGCATGCCTGCGGCGCGCTGGTAGTGCACCACGTTAGGCGTAGCAGTACCGTCAAAGAAGATTTCTGCCATAACGCCGTCGTAGCCATTATCGGCCGCAACGCGCAGCGAGTAGTTACCGTAGTCCAGCGCCATAGCTCCGCCGATGTAGGAATCGTAGGAGGTCAGTGGCACAGCGCCATCTGCAGTGAAGACGAAAGCATAAACCTTGCCGTTATCCTCCAACGCCACCATGAATACTCCGTCAGCTATGGCGTTCGGGTAGTTGGCAGGGTCATACGGCTTGCCAGTGGAGTCGTCAAAGAGGCGGCCGCGCGCATCCGCATTCGGCATCCATTCGATGGCCTCGATCCCCATATTCGCATTAACTACAGGTAGCAGCGCAGTCAGATCCCATTCTGCAGTTGCCACCACATCTGGGCCGGCTGCCTCCGGGTCGATCTGTAGTACTACGTTGAAGTTGGTGCCTTTATCAGAGTTATCGCGTTCAGCGGCAATGTAAAGCTTGCCGTCGCCAGCCATGGTGATGCCTTCGGCATCGGGGCCGGCAGCTGCCGGATTAGCGGCGTCCTTAAGGAAGCGGGCGCGCTTGCCGTTTTCCCAACCGGCAGCAAATTCGACGGTGCCGTCGGCCTGGGGAACTAGCTTCCAGAATGTGCCGGTGCCGTTATCTACTGCCCACAAGAGCCCATCGGCGAAGTCCAACCCGGAGGAATCCCCTTGGAACATCTGGGTCTTATCGACCACGATTGGCGCAGCGGTCGCCTTGCTGGGCAGCAGATCCGGGATGCCCTCGCAAGAGTTGCGCTCACCCGGTGTGGGCTGGCGGGTATCGGCAAAATTACCGGTCATATCTGGGCAGCGCCCATAGGTCTGGTTTGCGTGGTCAGCCCAGGTGTACTCCTCAACCAGAAGATCGCCGTCGAAGATACGCACCGAGTCCGCCCCGCCCAGGCCAAAGCCGAGGTCGTAAATCACCAGATAGCCACCGGCCGCAATCACGGTATTGTCCGGAATGACGTATTCGGAGTCGTCCTTTTCGTCGCGAATTACCAGGCGGGAAACGTCCAGCGGCTCAGCCAGTGGGTTGGCCAGTTCGATCCAGTCCGCACCAGACTGGGCATCCTTAGATTCAATTTCGTTTAAGACGACGGGGTTGCCACACGAGTTTGGCATACCTTTAGTGGGCGCGGGCGCATCCACAAATTCACCCGTGCCATCGGGGCAGCGGGAGAGCGAACCGGATGCGTGGTCAGCGCCAGTGCCCTGTTCCGCTACTAGAGTGCCCGCAGCCGTGTAGACGCTGGCGAGGTCGTTCTTGCCTAGCCCAAAGGTGAAATGCACGTTCTGGTCAAACACAAACAGAGCGCCCGGCTGCAAAATAGTGCCCGCTGCGACTGGGGTGACGTCACCTGCGCGGCTGGCACCGCCGTCGTCATACAGGTACCAACCAGAAATGTCGATCGGGCTGGTGCCGATGTTCATGATCTCTACCCAGTCAGTGGCACTGCCATTGGATTCGACTTCGTTAATCACCACTGTGGGGGCCGGGCAAGTGTTCGGCGCGCCCTTGGTGGCATTGCCGATTTGGAAAGCACCGGTAGCGTTGGGGCAGCGTGCGATGGTAGCAGCGCTCTCATTGCCGTCAATTGCGGCATGTGCGGTCCATTTTGCCGAGTCAATCAGCGTGCCTGCCGCATCGTAGACGCGGATCATATCGCTGGAGCCGATGCCGATCGCGGCCTCAAAATTACCTGCTACAAACTTCCCGGTTTGGTCATCGTAAATAAGCCCGGCAGTTTTCGCCTCAACTACCAGGTAGGAGCTGGGCTCGATGAGAGTCCCTTCCGGGAAGCGCCAGCGGTGGTCATCGCTGTCATCACGGATTTCGTAACCGGAAATGTCTAGGGCCTGATCGCCCGGGTTGATGAACTCCACCCAGTCCGCCGGCGCAGAATCAACCTCATTTAGTACCAGGCGTGCTGCGGGAGCCGGCTCCGGTTCCGGTGCGGGCTGTGGCGTGCAGTCATTGGCTGCACCTAGGGTTTGGCGGGTACCAGGCGCAAAATCGCCAGTGCCATCGGGGCAGCGAGACCAGTTTTCAGTGGCCGTGACTTGGTAGGTGTAGGAGTCAACTAGCTCGGTGCCATTAAATAGCCGCGGGGTGTCACCCTTGCCGAAACCGAAAGTGAAATCGACGTCCTCAACCAGTACCCGGTATTCGCCGGGCGCGATGGTGCCGCTCAGGTCACCTTTGCCGGGGCGGTCCTTATCGTCATGCAGGGACCAGCCGGTCAAATCCACGGTTTCGCTGCCGGCGTTGTATAGCTCGATAGAGTCTGCCGTGCCGGGAACTAGCGCATCCCCGTACACGATCTCATTGATGACGACGCCGGGGGCAGTTGGCGCTGCCGTGGCCGGCGCGGATAGGGCAGCCGCGGGGAGCGCAGCTATCAGCCCCAGGCCAGCAAGGCCCGCAATGCTTGAGCGCATAAGTCGCATTTCTTCTCCTTTGCTGAGGTGCCCTCCGCATGTGCAAACACAAAAGGCGCCACATCTACTTAGGCATACGAGCCAAGGCAACCACGCCCAGGTGATTGCCAGGAAAGGAGAAGGTTAAAACAAAGTGAACGGGGTGGGGGTGCGCACGTTCCCGACTGGATGCTCTGGCAAGGTTAACCAGTCGGGTTTTGTGCGCAGTAATGATTACTCCTGGTCGATGTTGCTCTCTCCGTCGTCTTCAGATTATGCACTCTTCCCAGCTTGATGTCGGAGTTCCAAGTAGACAAGGTCAGAGATCTCTTTGATGATCTGGCCCTTACGATGAGCACTTTCAAAGAACTTCTCCATAATGCTTTGCTGGGAGTCCTGGTGATCGAGCACCGCGTTCGTTACGGCAGTTTCAATCGTCTGCGACTCGCGGAACTGCTCCTTGGTGTTTACGTTGACCTGATCCTTAATCTCTTCATTATGAATGAGAACCGTGACGACGCCCTGCACCCAGGACTCCACTGAACCAGGATCAAAATCCTCGTCCTCAAACAGGGAATTGATGTTGTTCAGGATCTCTTCCCAGGCCACCAAATGTGGGTCATGCGAACGTCCGCCGCCGACACCCATCGGTTTGAGCTTCTCACCGTCACCCTCCAGTGAAATAGCCCCCTCACTTTTACGTGTCTGCTTGATATGAGTGAGCTCAATGTTGTTAAAGTCCAGCTCTTCTGGAGTCTTGCGCCCCGTAAGTCGCGGTCGCAGTAGCCGGAGGAACAGGGCTAGCTTCTCGAGATCGGTGTCCTGATAGTCGACGATTTGAGACAGGAAATCGTAGAGACGCACGAATGAGCCAACGTCCTTGCGGAAGAGGTCAAGCTCGTCGATCTCGGCCTTTACGTTGTCGGTCAAGGCTGCTACGTAGCGGTCATTGAACCGATCAGCAGCTCGCTTCAGTGGTGCAGTGTGCTTTCCGTGCTTCTTCTCGATGATGAATGCCTGCGCGAAGTCATCCACGTCATCTTTAGTATAGATTTCGGCAGTTTCGAGCTTCCGCGCAAGGTCATGCACGAGATCTGGGTCGGTAGTTTCGATGATCTCGGCAGTCCGGTAGTACGGCAGGAATGCGTCAAGAATTGTGTCTGTGTCGTTGACGAAGTCAAGAATGTACGTGGTGTCTTTGCCCTTGGATGGCAGGGTACGGTTCAGTCGGGAAAGCGTCTGGACGGCTTCGATCCCGTCAAGGCGTTTGTCCACGTACATCGCGCATAGCAGCGGCTGATCAAATCCTGTCTGGTACTTGTTGGCAACAATCAAAACCTGGAACTGATCGCCCGCGAAAGCCTGTGGAATCCCTCGACCACGTAGGTTAGGGTTCATATTCGTTTCTGTATACGGCTCCTGCACGCCGGGCACGACATCATCAATCTGGTCAGCCGTCAAGCTTCCGGAGAATGCAACCAGAGTTCCTAACGGGTAGTTGTGTTTCCCAACGTAGGCGTCGATTGCCATCTTGTACTTCAGCGCAGCGGCTCGGCTCGAGGTTACCACCATCGCCTTAGCATGCCCGTCGAGGAGATCAGCAACGTTTTCACGGAAGTGTTCAACGATAATCTGAACCTTCTGAGCAATGTTTGTCGGATGCAGGCTTACCCATCGCATGAGGCCCTTGGTCGCGGTGCCTTCATCTACAAGTTCTTCAGTTTTAACGGTCCCACTGGCTTTCTGAGCGAGCTGGAAAGCCGTTTTATACGTTGTGTAGTTACGCAGCACATCGAGGATAAATCCCTCTTCAATCGCTTGCTGCATCGTGTACACATGGAAAGGCTTTGGCAGACCATCTGCACCAGGACGCCCGAACATCTCCAGCGTTTTGCCCTTCGGGGTGGCAGTAAACGCATAGAACGAGATATTCTTGGCTGTCGCCCGCGCGGCCATTTCAGCGGCAAGCACGTCCTCAACGCTTACCTCGCCACCGTCCTCGAGGGCTTCGACCTCTGCTTGTGAAAGAACTTGTCGCAGTTTCTGAGCACTTGTACCGGTCTGGGAGGAGTGAGCTTCGTCCGCGATCACCGCGAACTTTCGATTGGCAAGCCCACCCTGTTCAGCAAGCATCTCGAGCACGAATGGGAAGGTCTGTAACGTGACGATGATGATGAGCTTGCCGCTGCTAAGTTCCTTGGCCAAAAGGTCCGATTTTGAGGTAGCTGACGCTTTACGAACCTCGTCGGCGTTGATCGTTCCGACCACACCCTTCGTGCCCTCAATTGCCCTGATCGCTTTCTGAAGCTGGTCGTCGAGAACGGTGCGGTCAGTTACGACGATGACCGAATCAAAGGTCTTCGAGTTATCGCTGTTGTGGAGGTTCGCGAGCCCGTGAGCAAGCCACGCGATCGAGTTCGTTTTTCCTGATCCGGCAGAGTGCTGAATCAGGTACTTACTGCCTGGTCCTTCAACGCTCGTGGTTTCAAGCAGGCTAGTTACGGCTTCCCACTGGTGGAAGCGCGGGAAGATAATCTGCTTACTACGCGAGCGGGCGCCAGTGATTGGATCGACTTTTTCAGTGATCTGCAGGTTCACAAATCGTTCCAGAATCTGCAGCCAGTTATCACGCTGCAGCACCCGCTCCCACAGATACGAGGTGGCAGCACCGTTCGGGTTGACTGGATTTCCTGCACCGCCGTTATTGCCGAGGTTAAACGGTAAGAACACCGTGTTCGCACCATCCAGCTTTGTGGTCATCTGGATCTCTTCAGTAGAGACCGCAAAATGTACCAGTGCACGGGAGCCGAACTTCAGCAACGGTTCGCCTTGAGGTAGACGATCTCGACGGTATTGTCGCACCGCGTCATCGATCGACTGGGTGTTATCCGTCTTGAGTTCAGCCGTTGCCACCGGTAAACCATTGACGAAGAACACTAGGTCGATCGAATCCTGCGGGCGCTTTGCTGAATGATGTACCTGCCGCACCACCCGCAGTCGGTTCGTCTGATAATGCCGCTCAGCTTCAGGGTTCATCGAGGTCGCAGGCTTAAACGCGCACATGAAGAACTTCGCTGGAGTCTTTCTGAACCCACCGCGCAATACGGTAAGCAGACCACCACCATGCTCAAGCGGCTGGTCCAGTTCCTTCACAAGCCGATCCAATAACAACCGCTTGGCCAACTCCGCCTCAACCGGCGAAGCATCCTCTGAAACAACACGCTCCCACTGCTCGGGCTGAGTCTCCTGTAGCCATGCGAACACGTCCTCCGGGATTAAAGCCAACTCCCGGTCGTACCCGGCAAATTTTTCCTCATACAGCCAGCCATGCGCACCAAGGTACTCGCAGATCTCGGTCTCGAAACTCTTCTCGTGCTGAACACCCATTACGCCCTCCTTAAACCTCGATTTGCCCCGTCACCGCAGACGTGATCAACGCCGAACGCCGCTCCTGCAAAAGATCAATTGATTGATTACATTTCACAATTAGCGATTCAGCTTCAATAGTTCGGTCCTTGTTCTCGCTCACAATGCAATCTTGTTTTTCTCTTGAGGGCACCAAAGACCTGAGCCGGAGAAAGACCTCGGGATAGAGTCTCAAACGTGATTCCCAAATGCCACGTGAATTCGCCTTCATTAGGCTTACATATGCTCTTGTGCGGTACAAGTAGTCGAAGAACATAGGGTTATCTTCGTTTAGTGCACGGAGCCTGTAGACGTCATAGGCTGGGCTGACGATTCCCTCATATTCAGAAACCCCGAGAGCGCCCATCCACGCCCACATTGTATTAATTACTAGTTCGTTCTTTGCGACGAGTTTGTAACCTACCGTAGATTCAGCCTCAAACATATTCACGTTCTTCATGGAGCGCGGAGTCACTCCCGTGATGTGACTGACGGACAGCATCTCTTCTTTGCCAGTTTTGCTTCGTCCATCGACGTGCTCAAAGATGTGCCGATTTCTTCGCACGACCCAACCGTTAGGCGGGTTACGGAAAGGATCACTGACTGCCCCGCCCCAAAAAGCATGCTCACGCCATAACTGCAGGCGAGAAGTTGTAAGCTCGATTAACTCTCGTTGCTTGGCGATGAGGTGGTCGATCTTCGCCGTTTCCACATCCAGGTAAGTCGCTAGACGTCGTTGCTGATCGAGGGAAGGAACCGGGAGTTTAATTCGCATCAGGTCATCAGCATTGATCGCGGGGTACGACACGCCATTGCTCCAGCGTGTAGCCTCGGCGACGAAGGGATCACTCTGTATCGCCCAGTACAAGTAGCGGGAGGTAATTTCATTCTGCTTGGGACTCAAGACGGTAAAGCCGGTTGAGAAGACCAAGTTGGCAGCATCCACTGGAACCTGTCCAACTGCCTTGAGATACGGTCGTACGGTAGACATGGCCACGTCGCCGGGGACGGCAATCCTGCGCGCACGAGAAGGGGCGTCAGCGAACGTTATTTCCGTCTCTGGAATGGAAAGGCGTCCTCGCTCGACTGATGACACATCACAGTAAAGGAACCGGAACTCAGGATCAGTACCCTGCGAGAGGGCACTGATATTCGCGCGAGCCACGCGTTTGAGTGGAGTAAGAGTCATTCGGTGACCTCGCTCAGTAGCTCGAGGATTTCGCGGGTGACTTGGTGAAGTTCACTGTCGATTTCTTCGAGTGGGCGCGGAGGTTGGTAGCGATAGAAGTAGCGGCTGAAGGGAATCTCGTAGCCGATTTTGGTTTTCTTCTCGTCTACCCAGGCATCAGGCACGTAGGGTTTCATCTCGGCGTCAAAATACGTTTGGATGGTTTCTTCTCGCCCGGCATCACCCTGGGTGTTGCCGCCGTAGGTGAACGGAACTCTTTCAGTGTCGCGCAAGGACGTGTCGCGTAGTTGCTTGCCACGAGAATTTGTGAGGATCTGTCCGTCCTCATCGCGCTGGGGACGTTCAACGGTGATCTGCCAGTAGCCAAACTCCTCGATGGAGAGAATTTTGCAGTGCTCAGTATCGACGTAGTCGTCGTACAGTCTCACGATTGTGGCGCGGTTTTCTTCAGTCAATTCCCGGCCTTTATCACCGAGCTTTTTGCGCATCTTGGAGTAGAACTCGGTGCCGTCGATCAGCTGGACTTTCCCTTGGCGTTCTTCTGGTTTGTTGTTGTCGATGATCCAAATGTAAGTGGCGATACCGGTGTTGTAGAACATGTCGGTAGGTAGCGCCACAATCGCGTCCACGAGGTCGTGTTCGAGCAGCCATTTGCGAATATTTGATGGACCCGACTCCGCAGCACCATTGAACAGCGGTGAGCCGTTCATGACGATGCCGCCCCGACCACCGCCTTTAACTTTTGGTCGGAGTTTGCTCACCACGTGTTGAAGGAAAAGCATTTGCCCATCGCTAACTGCGGGTACGTTCTGCTTGGGCTTAGCCCCACCGGCATAGAAACGGGACGAATTTCCGAGCTCTTTGAGTTCCTCCATTACAGCCGTTTGGCTGGCTTTCCAATCATCGCCATAGGGTGGGTTCGACATACAGTAGTCAAAGGTTTGTCCAGCAAACTTGTCGTCGGCAAGTGTGTCGCCAAGCTGAATATTTGATGGGTCGTAGCCCTTAATCAGAAGGTCGGATTTGCACACTGCATACGACTGGTCGTTGATTTCTTGACCGTAGAGTCGTAGCTGTGCTTGAGGGTTGAGACCGGGCTTGTCACTGCTGCCGATGAGGTGTTCTTCCGCAATGGAAAGCATTCCTCCTGTGCCAGCCGTGGGATCATAGATTGACCGGATAGTGCCTGGGGTGCTCAGGGCTTCGTCATCGCCAGCAAAAACGAGGTCCACTAGGAGTCGGATGGCATCACGCGGGGTGAAGTGTTCACCTGGCGCCTCGTTGGAAGACTCGTTGAACGTGCGGATGAGGTATTCGTAGAGGTCGCCCATTTCGGCGTTCGTTACTGTCTTGGGGTGTAGATCGATGTTGGAGAAGCGTTCTACCACTATGTAGAGGATGTTCTTCTCAGCCATGGTGGCGATCTCGTCAGCGAGCTTGAAGCGTTCGAAAACGTCCATGTTGTCGGAGAAGCCGTTAACGTATTGCTTCAGGTTCGCTTCGATCCCCTTGGGATCTCCGAGTAGAGTTTTGAGCGTCCAGGCGCTGGTGTTGTAGAACTGTAGGCCGGTGGCACGCTGCACCTGTGCGGACAGGAGTTCAGGATTTTGGCCAAAGCGGTCGACCAATGGCTCGATGGTGGTCCGGTGCTCTTCAAGGACGCAGTCAAGACGGCGCAGAATTGTCATGGGCAGGATGACATTGCCGTACTGGCTTGCCTTATATGGGCCTCGCAAAATGTCGGCGGTGCCCCAGATAAAAGATCCCAGTTGGCTCATTTGGTTTGTACTTTCGATTCATTAGTAGGAACAACTTCGACGATGTCGCCGATTTGGCAGTTGAGGACCTGGCAAATGCGCAGGAGCGCATAGGTTGTGACGTTCTCTCCATTGTTGAGCCTTGCCATCGAGGTAGATGAAAGCTGGGTTTTCTCACGCAAGTCTTGTTTGAGCTTGTCCTTACATACCAGCAGCTTCCACAAGGGCTTGTAGGAGGCTCTGACCTGGAGGTCGAACTCGATTCATTTACTAACTGCCGCTAGCCTTCCTCTCCTTTTTGCTCCACGAACAGCCAAACAGTCCTCTGCCGGGTCGGGATGTTGCAGTTCGCTGCTGGCTGGATGAGCACCCTTTGCCGGGCGCGCGCAAAAGTCGCAAAGCACAACTGGCTCATCAAAACCTCCCCCGGGAAAAGAGCACCAAAACAGCACCATGAGTTGGGCAACAATGTCCACTCACCCGATTTTCAGTCGCAGAGTACCTCGAAGAATCCTTCTAGGTGGCTGCGGAGAACAGTCTCCAGTCTACGCGATAGTGGAGCGGGTGACGGGAGTCGAACCCGCCTTTACAGCTTGGGAAGCTGTCGTTCTACCGATGAACTACACCCGCAGTTGGCGGCGCCGGTTTTGCGCCGGGCGCTTGCACTTCTTGACGCTCGCAGCGGCGCCGCTACGTCAAGACACCCAAAGTTTACGCGGTGTTCTGCAAAATCGCCACTTGCCCACCGGCAATGTGTTGCAACTGCACTTGCCCGCCCGCAATATGCCACAACCGCCACTTGCCTGCCCGCAATATGCCAGAATTTAGGCGTGCTACTTTCAGATCGAGATATCCGTAAATCCGTCTCCACCGGGAGAATAACCCTGGAACCTTGGGATCCGGCGATGATTCAGCCGTCGTCTATTGACGTTCACCTGGATCGCTTCTTCCGCCTGTTCGATAACCACAAGTATTCAACGGTGGACCCATCGCAGGACCAGTCTGACCTCACTCGGCTGGTGGAAGTCCCGGCAGACGGCAGTTTTGTGCTGCACCCCGGCGAATTTGTGCTGGGCTCCACCTATGAGCGGGTAACTTTGGGGGACGACGTCGCCGCCCGCCTAGAAGGGAAATCCTCCCTGGGGCGCTTAGGCTTGCTCACCCACTCGACGGCGGGCTTCATCGATCCGGGCTTTTCCGGGCACGTCACCTTGGAACTCTCCAACACTTCGACGCTGCCGATCCGGCTACTTCCGGGCATGAAAGTAGGCCAGCTCTGCTTCTTTGAACTGTCCTCATGTGCAGAACGCCCCTACGGCAAAGGTGCAGACGGTTCCCGCTACCAAGGGCAACGCGGCCCCACCGCCTCCCGCTCCCATCTGAACTTCCACCGCATCGACGTCTCCCGCGATCTGGGAAATCTAGAAACTCCAGACGCCCCGGATACCCCAGAGAACAGGTAACCTATGCTGTTTTTGCTGGCGGCGTTTGCCTGTGGAGCCATCATTGCTCCGCTGCTGCTGCGCTACGGCAGATTCGGCTACCTAATCCTCTCCGTCATCCCCGCCGCTGCTTTCCTGGTAATTGCCGTAACAGGCCGCAGCGTGCTGCACGGAATCGTGGCAGCAGAAAACTGGGCCTGGGTGCCGCAGCTCGGCTTGCAGCTAACTTTCCGGCTCGACCATCTCTCCTGGGTGATGGCGTTAATCGTCACCGGCATCGGCACGCTAGTGCTGATCTACTGCACTAGATACTTCTCCGCCACCGCCGCCGGGATGGGCCGATTCGCCGGCGTCTTCCTAGGTTTCGCCGGTGCCATGCTCGGCCTAGTCACTACGGACAACACCCTCGCGCTATACCTATTCTGGGAACTGACCACCGTTTTCTCATTCCTGCTCATCGGCCATTATTACGACAAACCTGCTTCGCGCCGTGCCGCCATGCAGGCAATAATCGTGACGACGGCGGGCGGGCTGGCCATGCTGGCGGGCATAGTACTTTTCGGGGAAATGCCGGGCGGTTCGTACCGGATTTCGGAGCTGGTGGCAGCGGCGCAAGATGGCACCCTGGGGGTGGCGCCGATAACGGCCGAGTCGGCTTCCGGCACGCTGATCTCGTTTGCGGTAGTGCTGATCTTGTGGGGCGCGATTTCCAAATCGGCGCTTATACCGTTTCATTTCTGGCTACCGTCCGCGATGGCTGCCCCCACCCCGGTATCGGCGTACCTCCACGCGGCCGCAATGGTGAAAGCCGGGGTCTACCTGGTGGCGCGGCTGGCACCCGGATTCTCTAACCTCCCGGCATGGCGGTGGATAATTTTGCTGGCCGGCGCTGGCACTCTGCTGATCGGCGGCTTCCGCGCCCTCAAACAATACGATCTGAAACTGGTGCTGGCATTCGGCACCGTATCGCAACTCGGGCTAATCACCCTGATGGTGGGATACGGTACCCCCGCGCTGCTGCTCGCCGGGTTGGGCATGTTAGTAGGGCACGCCCTGTTCAAAGCCACCCTGTTCCTCGCCGTCGGGCAAATCGACTGGTCCACCGGCACCCGCGACCTGCGTGAACTCAGTGGGCTATGGCGGGCCATGCCCATAACCGCGGTAGCCAGTGCTCTGGCCGGCGCCTCTATGATGGGGCTGCCGTTCTTCGCTGGCTTCGTCGCCAAAGAAGCCGCCCTGCACGCACTAATTGGCGGCACCGCCCGCGACACTCTCACCTGGATCCTTATCGCCGTCGGCTCCGCCCTAACAGTGGGGTACACCCTGCGATTCTGGTGGGGTGCGTTCTGGGCGAAACCCGGAGTGGCGCCGCTGCCGGTGAAACACCGCTCCTGGCTGATGGTGCTCCCAGTAGCAGTGCTATCCCTAGGTGGGCCAATCTTCGGCGTCTTCCCGCGCGGGCTAGAGCGGGCGCTCTCCCCACACGCCAACCAAATCCCGGGCGACGCTGGGCACCTGGTAGCTTGGGCCGGTTTTGGACCAGCGTTCTACGTCACCTGCCTAGTGCTAGTTGCCGGGGGCGTCATCTTTGCGTTGCGCGGCCCATTCGAGCAGCTAACTAGCCGCTACAAGTTCCCATTTGCCGCCGAATCGGGATACCAGCGCATAATAGCCGGGCTCAGTTCCCTCTCCGGCACGACCACCAGTTTGACGCAGCGCGGCTCCCTCCCCGCCTACCTCGCCACCATATTCGTATTCACGCTTGGCACCGTATTGTTGGCGCTGTCCCTCGGTGGGCTCGGGGTGCCAGTGGAAATGCGCTGGGCCGATACCCCGCCCCAAGCCTTTGTAGTGGTAGTTACTATCGCTGCAGCTTTGTTAGCCGCCCGAACGCGCCACCGCCTGAAAGCCGTGCTGTTGATGGGAGTGTCTGGCTACGGCGTCGCTTTTATTTATGAGCTCTACGGGGCGCCAGACCTGGCACTCACCCAGGCGCTCGCGGAAACGATGACCTTAGTGGTGTTCCTCCTGGTGCTGCGCCGGCTGCCCACGTATTTCTCTAGGCGTCCGCTGCGATTTGCCCGCGGCTGGCGCATCTTCGTGGCCGCTATGGTGGGCACGGCTGCCGCGCTACTAGCAGTGTTGGCAGCTGCCGCGCGCGAGGCCGAGCCGATCGCCACCAAATTCCATGACGAAGCCTATGCCTACGGTTACGGGAAAAACATCGTCAATGTGACCCTGGTGGATATCCGCGCCTGGGACACTTTCGGCGAAATATCGGTGCTGGTGGCATGCGCTATCGGGGTATCCTCGCTGCTGTTTATCCGCGACCGGGGCGGGCGCATCGACCGCTTCCGCAATATCGCCAATCTCCAGACCACAATCTCCGGCAAAATGCTGCATATTGCCCCAGAACGCCACGGTTCGCACTGGCGTGGCACTGCTTCGAGCCGCAATATCGCCGCTGCCGCCTTGGCGCCCGGGCGCAACCGCACCTGGCTGACCGGCACCGAAAATATCTCCTTCCACCGCCGCTCAGTGATCTTAGAAGTAGGCACCCGGGTAGTTTTCCACTCCATCTTGGTGGTCTCGGTGTTCTTCCTGTTCTCCGGGCACAACCAGCCTGGTGGCGGCTTTGCCGGGGGGCTATTGGCTGGCATCGCGCTAGTGCTGCGCTATCTGGCGGGTGGGCGCTACGAACTGGGTGCTGCTATTCCGCTGCACCCGGGGCACTTGATGGGGGCCGGGCTGAGCATTGCCGGGCTGTCCGCCATCGTTCCCATTGCCGCCGGGGGCACCATCTTGCAGACCGCAAAAATTGATCTAGTGCTGCCGGTTTTCGGCGAAGTACACCTGGCCACCGCCGTCTTCTTCGACATTGGAGTGTACCTAGTAGTAATCGGCTTAATTCTGGATATTTTGCGTTCCTTGGGTGCTGAAATTGACCGGCACGGGGAACTCGAGGGGATAGACGACGTAGACGCCAACTTCATCTTGGCGCCGGCACTCGATGCGCGGCTGGAAGACCACGACGCCCAGCACCTGGCGCACTATTACATGGCGCCACACGCTAGCGAGCCTGAACTGAGCGAAAGTGAGCCCGAACAACTAAGCGAAAGTGAGCCCGAACAACTGAGCGAAGTGGATCAGTTTGTGCAGCGCCTGGCCGCTCTCGGTATTGAATCAGTGGCAATCGACCCTGCCACCACCAGCCAAATGGTGCCGAATGACCAAGCGGGAGGGGATGAATAATGGCTTCCTCGATAGCGCTCGTTTTACTGTGTGGCGTACTAATCGCCGTCGGCGTCTACCTCATGTTGGAGCGCTCGCTCTCGCGCATCATCCTGGGTTTGGCGGCGCTCACCAACGGAGTCAATATCATGTTCCTGATTGCGGGCGGGCCGTCCGGAGAACCGCCGCTGGTGGGGGAAGCGGAAAAAGAAGCAATGGCGGACCCGCTGGTGCAAGCCATGATGCTGACCGCGATCGTGATCTCGTTGGGCGCCACCGCGTTTTTGCTGGCAGTGGGCTACCGTTCCTGGCAGTTAAACGGCAATGACGAAGTGCAAGACGATCTCGAAGACAAGCGGGTAGCGCGCCGGGCGATCACTGCGCGCGAGGATCTGCCTTCCACGCCAGAGCTAGACGCCGCTGCTATGCACGACGAAACCGAAGGCCACTACGAAGACGACGAACTCACCGCCACCAAGCAGCAGCCGCAGTCAGAGCCGGCCCAGTCAGAGCCAGCACAATCACCGCCGCCGGGCCAACAGCCTCGCCAGCAGCCGGAAGGGGGCGCGCAATGAACTGGGACTTCCTAGTAGCCTTGCCGGTTGCCCTGCCAATTTTAGGGGCCGGACTGTCGCTCGCTTTCGCCTCAGTGCGCCGCTTGCAGGGCATACTCTCCGCCGCAGTGCTGACCATGGTGCTGGTAGTAGCCGGGGCGTTGGTAGTGATGTCGATGAGCGGCCCAGTAGTGCTCGACCTGGGATCGTGGGCAGCGCCAGTGGGGATCGCCCTGGTAGCCGATCGACTATCGGCAATTATGCTGCTCACCTCAGTTACGGTCACACTGCTAGTGCTGCTCTATTCACTGGCTCAAGGCGCAGCCGACGGCACCGATGCCGCACCAATCGCCGTCTATCACCCGGCTTTCTTGCTGCTCTCCGCAGGAGTCTCCAACGCATTCCTCTCCGGCGATCTATTCAATATCTATGTGGGATTTGAGCTGCTGTTGACGGCGTCATTCGTGCTGATCACCCTGGGTGGTACCCGCGATCGGATGCGGTCCGGCACGGTCTATATTGTGGTGTCGCTGCTGTCCTCAATGGTGTTTTTGGTGGGGATCGCACTTGCGTATGCTGCTACCGGCACGATTAACCTGGCGCAATTGGCGCTTAGGCTCCCGGAAATAGACCCCGGTGTGCGGCTGGCAATACAGTCGCTACTGCTGGTCGGATTTGGCATCAAAGCGGCGATATTCCCGCTTTCTGCTTGGCTGCCTGACTCTTATCCCACCGCGCCCGCGCCGGTCACCGCCGTCTTCGCTGGCTTACTGACCAAAGTTGGGGTTTACACCATCATCCGCACCCAAGTACTGTTATTCCCCAATAATCGGTTGGATGTAATAATCGGTGCCTTTGCCGCGGCCACAATGCTGATTGGCATTCTGGGGGCGGTAGCGCAGCAAGACATCAAACGGCTGCTGTCCTTCACACTGGTATCCCATATTGGCTACATGGTTTGGGGTATCTCGCTCTCCTCCGTCAATGGCCTGGGGTCTACTATCTATTACGCAGTGCACCACATCACCGTACAAACCGCGCTATTCCTGGTGGTGGGGCTGGTGGAGCGCCGCGGCGGCACTACTTCCCTGGTGCGGCTCGGTTCGATTGCAAAATTAGCTCCGCTGCTGGCGGCACTGTATTTGATTCCCGCGCTCAACTTGGCTGGTATTCCGCCGGGATCGGGCTTCTTCGGCAAGGTGGGGTTAATCCAAGCTTCGGCGCATCGCGGCACTTGGATGGATTGGCTACTGATAGCAGCGGGGCTAGTAACTTCCATCCTCACGCTCTATGCGGTGACTCGCGCCTGGAATATGGCATTCTGGCAAGCTGCCCCCGAACCGCTCCCTGACCAGAGTATCCCGACCGGAATGGTGGCATCGGCCGCTACCTTGGTGGCGGTTTCGCTCGGCATCTCGTTCTGGGCCGGGCCAATAAACCAGTACACCAGAGATGCAGCCGCGGAGCTCCAAGCCCGCAGCCCTTATATCGTGGCAGTATTACCGGAAGACGGCCGCGGCACTGGCATTAGCCCGCAGATCCGCCCTGACCAGCAACTGCCGGAAATAAAAGACCGGGATTCGCTAGTTCCCGATTCGCCGCAGCCGGATGCTGACCTGACCATACTGAATAATGGCACCCAGAGTGACCAACCCACCCGCAATGACGGCGCGGAGGTGACCCGCAATGAGTAAATCTTCGCGCGCGATCCGCATCGCCACCCAGCGCCCTGGCCGCTTCCCGCACGCCTCTATTGGCTTGATCCTGTGGCTGACCCTGGTGTGGGTGATGCTGTGGGGCAGCTTCACTGCTGCCAACCTACTGGCCGGGCTACTGGTTGCCCTGATATTAACCACGCTTGCGCCTTTCCCGGCCTTGCCGTTTGACGGGCGGTTCCGGCCCGGTGCCGTGCTATACCTGGTGGTTCGGTTCTTGTGGGATATCGTCTACTCGTCTTTTCAGCAAGGCTGGTTCATTTTGAGTGGGCGCCAGCCCCAAGGCACGATTATCCGCATCCATCTGCGCTCTCATTCTGATGCTTACCTATCAATGGTTGCCGGGATGACCGCGCTAGTTCCCGGATCGGTGGCGGTAGATGCCCACCGGATAACGGGGACTATCTACGTCCACGTATTTGACACCGATCTAGCCGGTGGCATCCCCGGTATTCACCGCACTGTGCTAGAACTCGAAGAACGAGTGTTGCGTGCTTTCGCTTCGCATGACGAATTGGTAGACGCCGGTTATGTGCCGGGGGCTTGGTCCAGCGCCGGGCGGCTCCCCACCCCATATGCTCCAGCTACGGGCGAGCCACTAGGGCAACTCGCTGACCCACGGGCCGAGGTGCGGCGTGCCGCCCAAGCCCGGCGTCATGAGGAAGCCCAACGAATTGCCGGCAACGTACTGCCTGGAGAGCAGGAGGAAACCTCATGATGCTCATCATCTTCCGCATCTGTGGCATTTTGCTGTTCATCTCCGCTTTTCTGGTGATATTGCGGATCCTAAAAGGGCCGTCCTCACTAGACCGCATGGTGGGGGTAGATTTCATGACCTCGATTCTGGTCGGGGCATTCTCGCTGCTGGCGGCCATCACCCGGCGGGCCGATCTAGTGCCGGTACTGGTAGTGCTGTCAGTAGTCGGTTTCGTGGGTTCCACTGCGATGGCCAGGTTTATTACCCCACTAGATCGGGAATCACGCCGCAAAATTTCCCCGGCGTCTGCCGAAGAACCCCCAGTTCCGGAAGCTGCGCGCGCCGCAGCACACAGCCCAATTGACGACGCAGGAGGGAAAAACCGGTGAACTGGACCCTATTAGCAGACGTGCTGGGCACTATCGCCATCTGCATCGGCGCAGTATTTACTCTGATTGCGGCTATCGGCATGCTGCGCTACCAAGATCTGCTATCACGCCAACACGTAGCTACTAAACCGCAAGTTTTCTCCCTGCTGTGCTACTTCTTGGGCGTGGCGCTGCTGGTGCGCGAATCTTCGATGACGTGGACGCTGCTGTTGGTTATTGCGTTCCAACTGATTACTGCCCCGATCTCGGCACATATGATTTCCCGCACCGGATACCGCACCGGCCGATTCAACCGCAGCGAACTATTAGTTGACGAGCTGGGTGAAGATGTTGTGTCGGGGGATAACTCAGCTTAGGGTGAAGTGCTAGCCACTGGATTAGATAGCGGCGATAATTGGTAGCGGACGCAAATGTCTAGGTAGATAGAGGAAAAATGAACATCGGATGGAAACTGATGACGATGGGCGTTTCCGCCCTCGGTGGAGTCGCGGCTAAACGGGTAACCGAGCTGATCTGGGATAAGGGCTTGGGGCAAAGCGTTCCGAAAGGTGATGACTCTGATCTAGAACTCGGCGTAGCGCAGATCGCGGCGTTCGCTGCAGTTTCGGCACTTATTAGCGCCGGACTAACTGCGGTTATTGAGCAGAAAGCAGCCGGGTTTTACGGCAAAAAATAGCAACTGCGAAAATCGCGGTAGGGGTCTAGCGGGCGACTCGGTTAGTGCAGATCGAGTTTGGGTGCGTTAGACTCCTAACTGACAGGGGAGCGCGCAAGCGCTGAGAGTGCGAAACTTTGGTTGCAGACCCTTAAACCTGATCCGGATAATGCCGGCGGAGGAAGTCGATGCTCTCTCCTTACCAAGTAATTTGGTATGCCCTCCTTAACTAAACAGGAGGCAAAATAATGCGAAAACTATTGGCAATTGCGGCGGTTAGCGCCCTGGCGCTGGCGGGATGTTCCGCGGCCGACCAAAAAGCTAGTGGCGATAACACAATTACCGTGCTGACGCACGATTCTTTCAACGTGCCAGATGAGCTGATTAAGAAGTTTGAAGGGGAAACCGGATACCAGGTCAAGACCACTGCGCCTGGTGATGCCGGGATGGTCTTTACTCAGCTGCTACTGAACAAGGACGCACCGCAGGTAGACGTCGTCTTCGGTATCGATAACTTCTCTGCGTACACTGCCGTGGACGAAGGCCTATTTGAGGACTACAAACCAGAGAATGACCCGGGGGCGGAATACCGCATCGGCGAACTTAGCGCCATCGACTTTGGCGACGTCTGCCTGAATATCGACCACAGCTACTTTGCAGAAAAGGGCATCCCGGAACCAGAAACCTACGAGGATCTGGTGAAACCGGAATACCAGAACCTGACGGTGACCACTAACCCGACGTCGTCTTCCCCCGGGCTAGCGTTCTTTGTGGGTTCCGTAGCTAAATTTGGCGACGACGGCTGGCAAGATTACTGGAAGCAGCTATTTGCCAACGGCGTGAAAGTTGACCAATCCTGGTCGGATGCGTTCTACACCGACTTCACCAAGGGTGACGGCAAAGGCGAATACCCGCTAGTTGTGTCCTATGCGTCTTCGCCGGCCTATGCTGCCGGTGAGTTCGGCACCGTATTTGGTACCTGTGTGCGGCAAGTTGAATATGCTGGCGTAATTAAAGGGGCAAAGAATCCCGACGGCGCCAAAGCCTTTATCGACTTCATGCTCTCGGACGAATTCCAGAGCATCATCCCAGAAGAGATGTACATGTACCCGGTGGCAGCAGTAGAACTGCCAGCGGAATGGACCCAGTACGCCAAACTGGCGGACGACCCGATCGTTCCAGACGCCGAGAAGATCGCGAAAAACCGCGAATCGCTGTTGAAAGAATGGACGGCACTTTTTGAGGCACGCGTAGGTGCGTAACCGCCTCCACCTCAGCATTGCCCTCGCCGCGCTCATACCTGCGAGTTTCTTAATACTCTTCTTTGTATGGCCGGTGGGGGCAATGTTGTGGCGCGGCATTAGCGATCCCGCTGGTGGGCTGCTAGAAGTGCTGACTTTGCCGCGCACCTGGAATATCACCCGGCAAACCATTGGCATGGCGGTTGCGGCCACCGCTGGTTCGCTGCTGCTAGGGATCCCCGGCGCATTCGCGCTCTATCGGTTGCGATTCCCTGGGCGCAATATTCTGCGCGCCATTGCCACTATGCCGTTTGTGCTGCCCACGGTAGTAACCGGGGTGGCATTCCGTGCTCTGCTCGACGCTAAAGGTTCGTTGGGATTCTTAGGGCTAGACCAAACCGTGACCGCAGTAGTTATCGCCATGGTGTTCTTTAACTACGGCGTGGTAGTGCGTACGGTCGGCAATCTCTGGGCCAGCTTAGATCCGCAAGATGAAGCCGCCCGCACCTTAGGCGCCACCCCATTCCAGGCGTTCTACACCGTCACTCTTCCGCAGCTTGGTCCCGGTATTGCTGCAGCTGGTGGGCTAGTATTCCTGTTCTGTTCTACCTCTTTCGGGCTAGTGCAGACCCTGGGGCGCCCCGGCTACGGCACCCTGGAATCAGAAATCTATGTGCAGACGACGGCGTACTTAGATTTAGCTACTGCCGCCGGACTATCGGCGATCCAGTTCGCAATCGTGATTGCGGCACTGCTGGTCTCCAATCTGCTTTCCAAGCGGACCGATGCTACGTTACGGGTGCGAGATAACGTATCGCGCCCCGCCCGCCGGCGCGACCTGCCAATTATTACTGGCACGGTTGCGGTGATTGCAGTGCTGATTTTGGCGCCACTGAGTGCGCTAGTGTTAGGGTCGCTGCGCGCCGGCGGCGAATGGTCACTGCATAACTATCAGGTGCTGGCCCGCACTGGCGCCGGCTTTTCCGGGGGCACCTCGGTGCTACAAGCCTTAGAACATTCGTTGCGGATCGCCCTCGATGCGGCCGTGGTGTCAGTAATAGTCGGCGTGCTGGTAGCACTGCTACTTTCCCGGCGGCCGCAGACGGCGCGCTGGATACGAGCACAGCAGCTCTTAGACGGCTTCGTATTGCTCCCGCTCGGGGTATCTGCAGTTACGGTCGGCTTCGGTTTCTTAATCACTTGGGGGCGGCTCCCGAATTTCAATGCTGCACTGCTGGTGCCCCTGGCGCAGGCCGTGGTGGCACTGCCGCTGGTAGTGCGTTCTCTGGTGCCGGTATTGCGCGCAATTGACCCGCGCATGCGGGAAGCTGCGGCGACCCTGGGCGCCAGCCCAGCACGCATACTAGCTACTATTGATCTACCGCTATTGGTACGCGGCTTGGGCTTAGCTTTCGGTTTTGCCTTTGCTATCTCTATCGGAGAATTTGGCGCCACCTCATTCCTAGCGAGCCCGGATTATCAAACTCTCCCGGTGCTAATTGGGAAACTCCTGGGCCGCCCCGGAGTAGATAACTATGGAATGGCACTAGCTGGCGGAGTAATTTTGGCGTTGCTTTCCGGCGGCGTGATGACTCTGGCTGATCTGCTGCGCCCACGGAGCGTAACGAAAGGTATTTCATGAGCACTGCCAATATCACTAACTTTGCCGATGGCACCCCCGCACCGGCTGCGCTGCGCGTAGTTGGCGTGAACGTCGTCTACCCGGGGGATCCTGAGGTCCATGCAGTAAAAAATGCCTCATTCGAGTTGGCGCCCGGGGAAATTTTGGTGCTACTTGGCGCCTCCGGTTCCGGGAAATCCTCGCTATTGCGCGCGATTGCCGGCCTGGAGCCGGTGCGCGGCGGCAGCATCTATTTAGCGGGCAAAGAGGTAACCGAGCTGCCGGTGCATAACCGCAATACCGGTATGGTGTTCCAAGATGGTCAGCTGTTCCCACACCGCAATGTGGGGCGCAATATCGCCTACGGGTTAGAAATCAAGCACCTACCCAAAGCAGAACGCCAGCGTATCGTACGCGAAATGTTAGAACTGGTGGACCTAGCTGGCTACGAAGACCGGCAAATCAATACGCTCTCCGGTGGCCAAGCCCAGCGGGTAGCGCTAGCACGAACTCTGGCAGCCCACCCCCAACTCATCCTTTTGGACGAACCACTATCTGCTTTGGACCGAGCCCTGCGCGAGCGCTTGGCTCACCAGTTGCGGGAGATAGTGAAAAAAGTACACACTACCGCCGTCTACGTCACTCATGATCAAGGCGAGGCAGCCACTGTGGCAGATAAAATCGCGGTGTTGGTCGACGGCGAAATCGCCCAACTGGCCGCGCCGGCAGAGTTGCGCGCCCACCCGGCAACGCCAGCAGTTGCTGACCTGCTCGGCGTGCCATTCAATGGCGCATCATTGTAGTGCCGGGTTGTACTTCAGCGAATTAACTTTGCAAGAGCACTCCGAGGCGATCGAGATTTCGCGCGAAATTTTTCCTTCAGCGCGCAGCTCCAGCAGCCGCGGTGCCACCCGATCGCGCAACTCCCACGGCGAAATAGTATTCACGTAGATTTTGCTGCCACCTTCAAAACCGGCCAACGTAGAAACCCGCCACTTGAGCAGTACTCGCCACGGCATATTCACATCGGCGTCGATTGGCTTGCAATACCACTCCTCATTGCATGGAATATAGGGGCCGGTGGCGGCATGCATCGCGTGGATCAAATCTGACATATCCCGCTGTTCTTCTTTAGAGTGTTCCCACGGCTGGCACTTAGCCGACCGCGACCACACCTCTAGCGTGGGGTAGCGGTGACCGACGCCGGCAATCGCCACTGCATTCTTATTCTCGGCCACCACCAAGTTCTGGTATCCGGCATAGTCCACTGCGGCTTCGTTGTACAGATTCGGGTTTTGCCGCAGCTTTTCCACTTCCAGCCGACCAGTCACTGAGCGCTGATCGATAGCTACTAGCTGTTTATGCAGGTGATCTAGGGAGGCGCCAGAGGGCTTCAACCAGTTTTGGAATACCTGCACATATTTGGCATACCGGTTTTGCTGGTAAATATCGTGCATGGCGTCGATAGTGAGCCGCATATACCATTCGTGTTCTTTTTCGGTGAGCGTGCCGGAAGAAGCTAGCTGGGAATTATTGCTGGCATCGTCCACAAAATGGCGGCGTGCCAAAATCAAATCATGGCTCCCACCGAAAAACGAGCGCGCAGTGTCTAGCTTCGTCGTCTCCGGGATGCGCTCATATTCTTCGTTAGTTAGATTCTTGAACCGCTCGCGCACAATCCCCATCACATGGGAGCGCCCCGCTGGATCAGACAGGTAGGCGTCCATCCGCGAGCGCATTGCCGGGGAGAGATCATAACCGTAGTTCTTCTCCCAGTAATTGAACGAGACAATCTCAAACAGATTGGGGATGCGGCGGAATTCCCACGGCTCCGCCAGTGCATCCACCGGGGTGCCCCGCAAAATCTGCGCGCCATTTTCGGTGCGCACAATCCGCGATTTTTCCGGTGGAGTCTCTAACACTCGCTGGCTACAAAAAGTGCAGTAGCTATCCCGTTCGCCCTCAGCCAGCGGAATCGGGGTGGGGTTCTTAATCTCCAGCGGGCGATCGGCGCGGCCCGGAACCGTCCAAACTTCAGTGCCAGAAAACGGGTTCAGCTGTTTGATCGTACCGTCTGCCATCGTCGTCAGCGGCGGCGGAAACGAGTGTGATATCGGCATAACTCCAGCCTCATTACGAGAGTATCCAAGTGGCACGCTGCCACTCCGCACCAAATTCTAACTCATTGCGGTGTACGCCACATAGGTAGATCGGCATGCTGCTGCGCCGACCTCACAGCCGAATAGGTGAGCAGATGAACTATCCTCTCCGCGCTTATTGACCGGTAACTGCGCGATACTTGGCATATGGAGAAAAAGAAACCTGACGAATTGAAACCAGCAAACTTGCCGCGTGAAATTTGGGTCTTGGTGGCGGCCGCGATGGCAGTAGCACTGGGATTTGGGATCGTGGCACCGGTGCTACCGCGATTCGCTAAAGGCTTCGGCGTCTCCACCACGGCAGCTACCGTGGTAGTTTCCGCATTTGCATTTATGCGGCTGAGCTTCGCACCAATTTCCGGGCGGCTCTCCAGCATTTTCGGGGAACGGCGGATGTATCTGGTGGGAATCACCATCGTATCTGCATCTTCGCTGGCCTCAGCTTTTGCGGAGAACTACTGGCAGCTCCTGATTTTCCGTTCTGTGGGCGGCATCGGCTCGGTCACATTCACAGTGGCGGCGATGTCACTGATTATTCGGCTGGCGCCACCACATGCCCGAGGGCGGGCTTCAGCTGCGTATGGCGCCGGATTCTTGATCGGCAATATCGCCGGCCCGGCAGTAGGCGCCTTGCTGGCCCCCCTGGGTTACCGCTGGCCGTTTGCCATCTATGCGGCGTTTTTGATGGTGGCGTTCGTGATTGTGGCGTGGCAGATCCCGGCCACTTCGCACAAGAAGATCAGCCTAAAAGAACTAGAAGAAGAACAAGACGCCCAAAAACACGTCAAAGCTGCACCGAAGCCAAACCCTGATCCCAAAGTGGTATCGCCGATGACGGTGCGCGAAGCCCTACAAATAAAACTTTTCCGGATCGTGCTGCTCACTGCATTCGCTCAAGGGTGGACCAATTTGGGCGTGCGCGTGGCAGTGGTGCCACTGTTAGCGGCGTCAATAGTGGGCGGCCCTGAATGGTTGCCAGGCGGTGCGCTCGCGGCATTCGCCATCGGTAACGGGCTGGCGCTGGCCCGCGCGGGCGCCTGGTCAGATAGATATGGGCGCCGACCAATCGTCATCACCGGTTTGTTGGTCTCCGCCGCCTTCACTATTGCTATGGGGATGTCCACCAGTGCGACGCCGATGCTAGTAATTAGCTTGTTTGCGGGTATGGGCTCGGGGCTAGTGCAGCCCTCCCAACAAGGAGCAGTAGCTGACGTTATCGGCAAACGCCAAGGGAGCCGGGTAGTTTCAACCTTCCAACAGGCCGCTGATCTGGGGCAGATAATCGGTCCGATCGTAGCTGGCATACTGGTGGACGTGAGCGGATTCCGGCTCGCCTACCTGATTTCTGGGATAATTATGCTGGTAGCGGCGTCAGTATGGATCTTTTTTGCGCCACGTAATTCCAATGGGCAGCCACAAGCAACGCAAGGCTAAAACCAGAAATAACCTGGTAGGTTAGTTATCCTTGCAGCGAAACAGAATTATCTAGCTCAGTACCCGCCTAGGCTGGTAACAAGAGAGAAGGAGTGATCATGAGCAAATACGCACATGTATACAACGACCAAGGCAAGAAGCCATTTGTGCTGGATATCGAAAAAGAGACCATAGGTAACACCAACTTCCGCACTACGATGTGGACGGGCGAATACCTGCAGATGACGGTTATGGATATCCCAGTAGGTGGCGATATCGGACTGGAAGTACACGATGATCACGACCAATTCTTGCGGGTTGAACAGGGTAAAGGTCTATGCCAGATGGGCCCAGCTGAGAACGATCTGAGTTTCGAAGCTAATGTCAGCGATGACTGGGCGATTTTCGTGCCGGCAGGTACCTGGCATAACATCACCAACACTGGTGATGAGCCGCTGAAACTGTACACCATCTATGCGGCACCGGATCACGTAGCTGGTACGGTACACGCCACCGCGGAAGACGCCGCAAACGATCCGAACGAACAACACTAAAATTCGGAATTAAGCGCTAAATAGGGTTGGGGTCGCAAGAAATCTCTTGCGACCCCAACCCTATTTACTAATAGAAAACTTACCGAGGCAGCCGGCGAGCCAAATCGGCGGCGCCGATAATACCGGCGTCGTTACTCAACTCGGCCAATACGATCGGCGGGACTTTGCGGAAGTCGCGGGCGGTGAGGCGGGTCTCGAATTGGCGGCGCGCGGGATCGAGCAGGATATTGCCCGCTTCGGATACTCCACCAGCGAGCACGAATACTTCGGGATCCAGCAGGGCGGCCAGATCAGCCATCCCTTGCCCTAGCCATTTGCCGATCTCCTCATAAACTTCCAGCGAAAGTTCGTCGCCACGCTTGGCGCATTGGGTGACCATGAAACCGGATATCTGCTCAATTGATCCGCCGGACATTTCCAGTAGAGCACCGGCGCGGGCGGGATCCTGGGCGGCAAATTCACGCCCAATCCGCGTCATGGCGCTGCCAGAGGAGTACATCTCCCAGCAGCCCTTTTGCCCGCAGCCGCAGGGGACCCCATTGGGGACCATGTTCATGTGCCCGATTTCGGCGCCGAAGCCAGTGGAGCCGCGCAATAGTTCCCCGCGATAAATAATGCCGCCGCCGATTCCGGTACCTACCGTTACGGTAACTGCAGAAGAAAACTCTTTCGCTGCGCCAAATTGGTATTCGCCCCACGCCGCCACATTGGCATCGTTCTCCAAAAGTACGGGGAGTTCGACGGCGGCAGAGATTATTTCCGCTAATGGTTCGTTGCGCCAATTCAGGTTAGGCGAGAACATGATGGTAGTGCGGCTGTTGTCAATAAAACCAGCTGCGCCGATCCCCACAGCACTGACCTGGTGGCGGCTGCGCAGCTGCGCAATACCGGTGATAATCGCATCTGCCACCGCTTGCGGGCTATGTGCCGGAGTCGATACCCGCACCTGCTCCACAATTTTGCCATCTGGCGAAACTACTCCCGCGGCAATTTTCGTGCCGCCAACATCCACACCAATCGTTAACATGGGCTCATCTTCTCATAACCCGCGCCAGGCGGGCAGGTGTACTCAAGATTTTGTGAGCGGCGCGGATTCTTCCGCAGATTCTGCACTGCGGTGGGTGGGGGCTGAGTCGGCGTCGGTGACGATGACGCTAGCTTGGGAAAGTACCCGGGTCACGATTATAGTGCAAATGGTCTGCACCAGCATTACCCCTACCAGCACGATTAGCTGGAACCGGGCAGCTTCTATCGGGGAAGCCCCGCCAATCAACGCCCCCACAAAAGCGCCAGGCAGAGTCACCAAACCAGTGTTCTTGGTCTGATCCAAATTGGGGATCAATGCTTCTTGGGAAGAAATCTGGGCAATGCGGGCGAATGCCACCCGAGAGGGGGCGCCCAGTGCCAGCCAACCCTCAATCTCTCCCGCATTAGCCTTACTGGCACTGAGGAAATTGCGTCCGGTCAGCGTAGCGCCAGACATGGCATTACCAGTAATGATGCCGCCGATTGCGATCACATTGGAAACCGTTAGGTCCATCATCTGCAGCGCAAAAATAAGCGTCCCGGTGATCGTTGCCGAGACGACTATCCCCAGTGCAGCAGCGCGCCGGCCGTAGGGCAATTCCGATATTCGTTTCCCGGAGGTGGCGGAAGCTACGGTGAGCATTACCGCGAGCATAAGCACCGCCGTCCAGGGATAGGTGAAAACACCCTGTAGTACCACTGCCACAAATGTTAATTGGAGTACAGCTCGCAGTGCAGCGACCAGCGGTTGCAAGCTCAGTTTTATGCGTGCCCAACGCTGTAATGCCAACACCATGACCAGCATGAGGCTGAGGCCGACGCCGGTAATTATCAGTAGTTTTACTGGGATTTCCATTTATCCTCGGTTCTTTTGCGGTTTAACTAAGTCTAGGGGAATTTGCGAAATTTTGGGAACGCGGGAATAAATACCCATTCTGCAAAGTTGAGTTAATCAGACTCAAGAATTGCCCAGTGGTGTAGACATAACTTGCTGATTGCGGCATACTTGGTTTCGGAAGGTTTGTAGCGCTGGCTGCGGCTGGCGAATAGAAGGAGTGAATGAATATGGCACGAGCAGTTGGTATCGACCTTGGTACGACTAACTCTGTGGTCTCCGTCCTAGAAGGTGGGGAACCCACAGTAATCGCCAACGCTGAGGGGCAGCGCACTACCCCGTCGGTAGTTGGTTTTTCTAAAACTGGTGAGGTGCTGGTAGGGGAAATTGCCAAGCGCCAAGCTGTAACGAACGTAGAACGCACGGTTTCTTCCGTCAAACGGCACATGGGTGACCCGGACTGGAAGATTGAAATTGATGACAAATCGTATAACGCCCAGCAAATTTCGGCGTTCATCCTGCAGAAGCTGAAGAAAGACGCCGAAGCCTACTTGGGTGAACCGGTCACGGATGCAGTTATTACCGTCCCGGCTTACTTCAACGACGCTCAGCGGCAAGCCACAAAAGACGCCGGTCAGATTGCCGGTCTGAAAGTGGAGCGGATCGTCAATGAACCCACGGCCGCAGCGCTGGCTTACGGGCTCGAAAAAGGCAAGCAAGACGAACTCATTCTGGTGTTCGACTTGGGCGGCGGCACGTTCGACGTCTCCCTGCTGGAAATCGGCAAGGATGACGACGATTTCTCCATCATCCAGGTTCGCGCCACCTCTGGCGATAACAAGCTCGGCGGTGACGACTGGGATCAGCGCATCGTTGATTGGCTGATCAGCCAGGTAAAGAACAACTACGGCGTCGATCTTTCTAAGGACAAGATCGCGCTGCAGCGGCTGAAGGAAGCCGCGGAACAGGCCAAGAAGGAACTGTCCTCCGCCACTTCCACCAATATCACCCTGCAGTATCTGTCGATGTCGGAAAACGGGCCAATCCATCTGGATGAGAAGCTGACCCGCGCCAAGTTTGAAGATATGACGAAGGATCTGTTGGAGCGCACCAAGGCCCCGTTCAAGAAGGTAATTGAAGACGCCCAGATCAAGCTGTCCGATATTGACCATGTGGTCATGGTGGGCGGCTCTACCCGGATGCCGGCAGTCACCGAAGTCATTAAGGAACTCACGGGTGGCAAGGAGCCCAACAAGGGCGTTAACCCAGACGAAGTGGTGGCAGTTGGCGCTGCGCTGCAGGCTGGTGTTATCACCGGTGACCGCAAGGACGTGCTCCTGATCGACGTCACCCCGCTTTCCCTCGGTATCGAAACCAAGGGCGGCGTGATGACCAAGCTGATCGAGCGTAACACCGCAATTCCGACTAAGCGTTCGGACGTATTCTCTACCGCGGAAGACAACCAGCCCTCGGTGCTGATCCAGGTTTACCAGGGTGAACGTTCTTTCGCGCGGGATAACAAGCTGTTGGGCACCTTCGAGCTTTCGGGCATTGCCCCGGCGCCACGCGGTATCCCGCAGATCGAAGTGAATTTCGATATTGACGCCAACGGTATCGTCCACGTTTCCGCTAAGGATCTCGGCACGGGCAAGGAGCAGTCGGTGACCATCACCGGTGGCTCGGCGCTGTCGAAAGAAGACATTGACCGCATGGTCAAAGAAGCAGAAGAACACGCCGCAGAGGACGCCAAGCGCAAGGAGGAAGCCGAAGTTCGCAACACTGCCGAACAGCAGGTTTACTCGATTGACAAGCTCCTCGAGGACAACAAGGACAAGCTGGACGACGCCGTCGTCACCGAAGTCAAGGAAGCTAATGATGCGCTCCGCACCGCGCTCGAGGGCGACGATGTGGCGGCAATCAAGTCCGCACAGGAGGACTTGAACACTAAGGCGCAGAAGATTGGTGAAGCGCTGTACGCCCAGCAGGCTGCGGAAGGTGCCGCCGGTGCTCAGCCGGGTGCCGATGGCTGGACTGCGGCTGGTCAGGCCGGTCAAGCCGGAGCTGACGCGGCGGAAGACGTCGTAGACGCCGAAATCGTAGACGAAGACGAAGAATAATCACCAGTTGCGGTCGTGGGGCGCAGTCGGCGATCGGCTGCGCCCCCGCCCTCGAATTAAGGAGTAGCAATGGCAGACATTGATCCGGAAGACACAGCACAGCCTGTGCCTGGCGACGGCGAGCCAGAAGCTGCTGCTGAGCCAGACGCGGTGGAACCAGATGCAGTGGAGCCAGAAGCAGTGGAACTATCCGAACTGGATAAGGCACTGCTACAGGTGGCACAACTGGAAGAAGATTTAGCGCGGCGCAATGCCGATCTCTACAACCTGCGCCAGGAGTACAACGGATACGTGAAACGCTCCAAGGCGGACGGTATCGCCCAGCGCGATGCCGGAATTGCTAAGGTGCTGGACACCCTATTGACCGTATTGGATGACGCCGCTTTGGCGCGTGAACACGGTGACCTAGTGGGGCCGGCCGGCACGATTGTGGAGAAACTCGAATCCACTTTGGGTACTAATTTCCGGCTGCACCGCTTCGGCGCGGCGGGGGAAGAATTTGACCCACAGCTGCATGATGCGCTGATGCACAGCACGTCGGCTGAGGTGGAAAAAGAACAGATTGCGCAACTGATTCAGCCGGGCTATATGTACGGCGATCGAGTACTGCGCCCCGCGCGGGTGGCAGTGGTGTCGCCAGAGTGAGCCCAGCAGCGCAGCAGATTTTTAAGGAGGTGAGACGTAAATGGCTAGTCAAGATTGGATGACTAAAGATTTCTACGGCGCCCTCGGGGTTAAGAAAACCGCGAGTGCTGAGGAAATAAAAAAGGCGTACAACACTTACGCCCGCAAATACCACCCGGATCGCAATCCGGGAGATAAAGCGGCGGAGGAGAAGTTCAAAGCAGCTTCTGAGGCCTACCAGGTGTTATCCAACGACGAAGATCGCAAGCAATACGATGCCCTGCGGCAAATGGCCGGTGGCGGTGCCCGCTTCTCCCCAGGTAGCAACGGCGGCTTTGAAGATATCTTCTCCATGTTCGGCGGTGGTCCAGGCGGCGGCAGTGGCAATGTGCGATACACCAGCACCGGTGGCGGCGCCGGATTTGAAGATATTCTCTCGTCGATGTTTGGCGGTGGAGGATCCGGGGCAGCGGGTGGCGGTTTCGGGTTTGGCTCCCGGCGTCGTCCTACAAAAGGGGCAGACGTCACGGCGAGCGTATCCCTGCCATTGCGTCAAGCCGTAGACGGCGCCACGGTGACAGTAGGTACCGGGCGCGAACAGGTTACTGCGCGGATACCCGCGGGCGTTTCCGATGGGCAGACCATCCGCATTGCCGGCAAAGGGCAGCCGGGGTCAAATGGCGGCGAGCCAGGTGACATCCTGGTGAAAGTCAGCGTAGAACCACACCCAGTGTATGAGCTAAAAGGCAAAGACGTTTACGTCAATTTGCCAGTCACATTTGATGAGGCTGCGCTGGGGGCCACCGTAGAGGTTCCCACTATTCACGGCACTAACGTGAAGGTGAAGATTCCCGCGGGGTCTTCAACTGACAAGGTCATGCGGGTACGCGGCAAAGGCGTTACCAGCGGGCGAGGCAATGCCGGCGATATGTATGTGCGCATCAAAATCGTGGTGCCCAGCAAATTGTCTGCCGAGTCACGCAAAGCGGTTGAGGCGTTCCGCAAGAGCGCCCAAGGTACCGATCCCCGCAAAGAATTCCGTACTATGGCGCAGTTATAGCGCAATAGCTGCCGAGTTAGGTGGCACTGGAAGGAGGAGCGATGGCACGGGTTCCACGCAATGCGGCTATTTTGACGGTCTCAGTGGCTGCTGAGCTGGCGGGCATGCACGCTCAGACGGTGCGCCAATACGACCGGCTGGGCTTGGTGGTTGCCAAACGCACCCGCGGCGGCGGGCGGCGCTATTCGCTGGACGACGTCGCAAAACTGCAAGAAATACAGCGGCTTTCCCAAGAGGAAGGCATAAACCTGGCTGGTATTGCCCGGATATTCCAACTGAAAGACCAAGTAGATCGGCTGCAACGCGCCAATGACCGTATGGAGCGAGAACTGGGGCGAGTGGGCGAGCTCAACGAGTATCTGCGGCAAAAAGTGGCCACCCAGGAACAGCGCAGCTCGCGCGTCTTTGCTGCGGACACTAGCGGCGGCATAACTGTGGCCGAGCGGTGGGATATGTTGCGCGAAGTACTCCGCAACGAAATGCTCGCCACGGGGCAAGAAGTTGTGTTGTGGCGTCCGCGCACCATCACCGTATTCCCGGACGACTGACAGGGCGCGGCAATGTTTGGCAGATTTGCCCCCTCGCCAACCGGAGATTTCCACCTGGGTAATCTCCGTACCGGGATGTTGGCGTGGGCGTTTGCTCGTTACGCCGGGCTGGGTTTTCACCTGCGAGTGGAAGACCTGGACGATCGCAGCCGCCCCGAGTTCAGCCAGCGCCAGCTGGAAGATTTGGCTGCGCTCGGGGTCGAATGGGATGAACCGGTACTGTACCAGTCCACTCGGAAGCCGCGGTATGAAGAAATTTTTGCGGAACTGCAGGCGCGGGGCTTGATCTACGAGTGCTACTGCACCCGCCGGGAACTGGCGCAGATCGCGGCGGCGCCGCATACGCCACCGGGTGCTTATCCCGGCACCTGCCGAAATCTGAGCGCAGCGCAGCGGGAGCGCCGGCGCGCTGAACTAGCGGAATTGGGGCGCGGGCCCGCATTCCGGCTGCGCACCGAAATAGCTGAACTGACCATAACTGACCAACTCTATGGGGACTACACCGGAGCAGTGGATGACTTCATAATCCGCCGCTCGGACGGCGTATTCTCCTACAACTTCGTATCGGTGGTTGACGACGCCGATTTCCACATCTCGCAGATTGTGCGCGGTGATGACCTGTTGCCATCTACTGCGCGCCAGGCGTATCTGCAAGATATTTTGGCTGCGCCGCGCCCCAGCTATGCGCATGTGCCGCTGGTGTTGAACCTGGCCGGGCAACGGTTGGCGAAGCGTGACGGTGCAGTGAGCCGGCGCCAACTAGCTGAGTTCGGCTGGCAAACAGCAGACATTATCCAACTTTTAGCTGCCTCCTTAGGGTGGGCAGAAGTACGCAGTGGAACAGAATTTTTGCGCCGTTTCGATCCGGGGCAGTTGCCACGGGAGCCGTGGCTAGTGGATGTGGTGCAGTTAGAACACGGCCCCCAGTTCTAGAACTTGGGAGCTAAAGGAGAATGACATGGACAAAATGACTACGAAATCTCAGGAGGCGCTCAGTGCGGCAATTGCCCTAGCCAATCAGGCGGGCAATCCCCAGCTGGAGCCAAGCCACCTGCTGGCTGCGTTGCTGGAGCAAGAGGGCGGAGTGGCCAATGCATTGCTTGATGCAGTTGGTGCAGACCGAGGTGCGCTCACCCAGCGGGTACAAGCGCAGCTAACTACGTTGCCGGGGGTGAGTGGCGAATCCGCCAGCCAGGTGCAGGCCTCGCGCAACCTCTCCACGGTACTGACCGACGCAGGCAAAGAAGCGACGGCGCTCGGGGATTCCTATATCTCCACTGAGCATTTGTTGATTGCCCTGGCAGGCAATAGCCATTCCGCTGGGGAGATTTTGCGCGCTGGTGGGGCAGGCCCAGAACAGTTGCGAGCGGCGCTGCCTAATGTGCGCGGCAACGCCAAAGTGGAATCGCCAGATCCAGAGGGCACCTACAATGCGCTGGAAAAATATGGTACTGATCTGACGGCGATGGCGCGCGAAGGCAAACTAGATCCGGTTATCGGCCGGGACGCCGAAATCCGCCGGGTAGTGCAAGTGCTATCGCGGCGCACCAAAAACAACCCAGTGCTAATTGGGGAGCCCGGCGTCGGCAAAACTGCGGTAGTGGAAGGGCTGGCGCAACGCGTAGTAGACGGCGATGTGCCCACTTCGCTGCGCGGTAAGCGGATAATTTCGCTCGATATTTCCGCGATGCTGGCAGGCGCAAAATACCGCGGCGAATTTGAAGAGCGCTTCAAGGCAGTGTTGGGCGAAATCAAAGCTGCTGCCGGCCAAGTGGTCACTTTTATTGATGAATTGCATACGGTGGTTGGCGCCGGTGCGGGCGGCGACGGCGCCATGGACGCCGGGAATATGCTCAAGCCGATGTTGGCGCGCGGCGAGCTGCGGCTGGTGGGCGCCACCACTTTGGATGAATACCGGGAACATATCGAGAAGGACCCGGCGTTAGAGCGCCGCTTCCAACAGGTATATGTGGGAGAGCCGTCAGTGGAAGATACCGTGGCTATTTTGCGCGGTATTGCACCGAAGTACGAGGCACACCACAAAGTGACTATTTCCGATGGCGCTTTAGTGGCGGCAGCTACGCTCTCGGACCGCTATATCACCGGGCGGCAGCTGCCGGATAAAGCGATTGACTTGGTAGATGAAGCAGCGTCGCGCCTGCGGATGGAGTTGGATTCCTCACCGGAGGAGATCGACGCACTGCAACGCCAGGTGGACCGGCTCAAGATGGAGCAGGCATATCTGACTGAAACTGAGGAGGATGACGCCGGTGCGGCAGACCGCCTAGAGCGCCTGGAGGCAGAGCTGGCGGATAAGTCAGAGGAATTGGCGAGCTTAAATGCCCGGTGGGAAGCAGAAAAAGCGGGACGCAATAAAGTGGGCGATCTGCGAGTGCAGCTTGATGAACTGCGTACGCAGTTAGAGCGTGCCATTCGCGAAGGCCGCTATGAGGAAGCTGGGCGCATTCAAAACGGCGATATTCCGGCAGTTGAAGCCCAAATCGCGGCAAGTGAGGCGGCTGAAGTTGCAGCGCATGACGCCCAGGAAGCCCCGATGATTGGCGAGCGGGTAGACGCCGACGGCATTGCCGAAGTGGTGGCGGCCTGGACGGGAATCCCGGTGGGTCGGCTGCTGCAAGGGGAAACCGAAAAGCTACTCACTATGGAAGACCACATTGGCGAACGGCTGATTGGTCAAGAGCGGGCAGTGCGTTCGGTGGCAGATGCAGTGCGCCGGGCGCGGGCCGGTATTGCCGATCCCAATCGACCGACTGGATCGTTCCTATTCCTGGGGCCAACTGGGGTGGGGAAAACTGAACTAGCGAAATCGCTGGCAGATTTCCTATTTGACGACGAACGTGCCATGGTGCGGATTGATATGTCCGAATACGCGGAGAAGCATTCTGTGGCTCGTCTGATTGGGGCGCCGCCGGGATATGTGGGATACGAAGAAGGCGGTCAGCTAACGGAAGCAGTGCGGCGTCGTCCGTATGGGGTGGTGCTGCTGGATGAAGTAGAAAAAGCTCATCCGGAAGTTTTTGACATCCTATTGCAGGTGTTGGACGACGGGCGGCTCACTGACGGCCAGGGGCGCACGGTGGATTTCCGCAATACCATTCTGATTTTGACCTCGAATATCGGGTCGCAGTTCTTGACGGCGGCGGAGATGAGCCAGGCGGAGAAGAATAGCGCGGTGTTGGATGCAGTGCGGGCACATTTCAAGCCTGAGTTCTTGAACCGGCTGGATGACATCATCATTTTTGACCCGCTTACTGCGGAGCAGTTGGCCCAGATCGTGGAGCTGCAGATTGCGCAGCTAATGGCACGGTTGGCGGGTCGGCGGATCACGCTGCAGGTTTCGGCGGCGGCGAAAGAAGTGTTGGCGCAGGAAGGCTACGACCCAGCTTATGGGGCGCGGCCGTTACGCCGGCTGATTCAGCGGGAAATTGGTGACCAGTTGGCGCGGATGTTGTTGGCTGGGGAAATTGCAGACGGCGGCACGGTGGCGGTTGATGCGGCGGCGGATCTACCGGCGGAGCCAGAGTATCGGCTGGTGTTGCAGCCGATTAATTAACTGCTAGCCAATCGGTTAAGTGGCAGAGCTGCTAGTCAGAGGGAATAGCTAAATAGTTAGGCGCGGCTAAGCGGACACCCACCCAGCCAGGGACTTTAGTCCTGAGGCGTGGGGTGGGTGTCCGTTTTGGGTATCTGGTGTGAGTTGCTACTCAGGAAAGTCGCCAAATCCTCTAGTAAAATTAATAAAAATGTCAAAGAATAGTAATTATCTTTCTGGGGTTTGCCTAGAGATTTCCTTGACAATGAGGTGGAAGGATAAAAATGAAAGTTCCTATTAAGGGAGCAGTCGTACTTATTACCGGTGGTGGTGGCGGTATTGGTCGGATGATGGCAATTGAATGTGCTAAGCGTGGGGCGAAGCACGTATTGCTGTGGGGACGCCGGCAACACAATATCGAAGAAACTGCTGAACTCGTGCGCCAAGCTGGCGGTAGTGCTGACTTCTTCGTAGCCGATGTATCGGATAATGACGCCGTCGAAGCTGCCGGCGCCGCAGTACTGGAGAAGTACGGTCGGGTCGATATTCTGATCAACAACGCCGGAGTAGTGAGCGGTAAGCCATTCCTGGAGCAGACCGATGAGAAGGTCAAGCAACTGTTCGAAATTAACGTACTGTCGCTGTACCGCGTGACGCGGCAATTCCTGGGTGGAATGGTGGAGCGCGACCGCGGTGCAGTGGTCACGGTCGCTTCGGCCGCTGGCCTGATTGGGGTACCGCGGCAGACCGACTACTCGGCGTCGAAGTTCGCTGCTTCGGGCTTCGCAGAATCGCTGCGGGCAGAGCTGCGCCACCAGGGTTCAAATGTGGTTTCGCTGCTGGTGCAGCCGTTCTACATTGACACCGGCATGTTCGAGGGGGTCAAGACGCGGTTCCCGCTGATCCTTCCGATCTTGAAGCCAGAAGACGTCACGATGAAGACGCTGGACGCGATCGAAGCTGGCCGCTACAACCTAGTGATGCCGCCGTTTGCGTACACGGTTAAGCTGCTGAAGATACTGCCGGCACCGATTATGGATGCGCTGGCGGACTTCTTTGGCGTCACCTCGTCGATGGACGAATTCGTGGGGCACCAAAAGAAGTAACACCTAACTAAAAAGAAAAGTAAAAATAAATAGCACGACTCCGGGGCGGTAGCGATTATTTCGCTACCGCCCCGTTTAAGTTTTAGGCATGTCCAACAGTTGGACGGCGGAATTAGTGGGTAGCACCGGGGGTTATGGTTTAGCTCATGCAAGATAACAAGGCAGAGCATACACAGCTATCGCGCCGGCTAACGAGCGCACAAGTATCTATGATTGGGCTCTCTGGAGCCCTGGGAACGGGTCTCTTTTTGGGGTCCGGGTCGGTAATTAACCTAGCTGGTCCAGCTACCGTCGTCGCTTATGCTCTCGCCGGGCTACTCGCACTGGCTATTGTGTGGGCGCTGGCAGAAATGGTGGTAATCCACCCAGTCGCTGGCGGTCACGGGGCAGTGGCCGCTTCCTATTTAGGCAGTGGCGGTGGATATGTGACGCGGTGGAACTTCGCCATCACTATGTTGATTGCAGTGGGGGCGGAAGTGACCGCCACTGCCACCTACATCCAATTCTGGTTCCCACAGATCCCGCTCGCCGTTGGCACAGTGTTCTGTTCACTCATAATCGTGGGGTTGAACCTATTCTCCGTACACCTCTACGGCTCAGCCGAGTACTGGTTCTCCATGATAAAAGTGGTGGCGATTATTTCCTTTATCTTGCTGGGTATCGCGTTAATCGTGGGTATGGTTCCCGGGGTGGACGCAATCGGCACCGGTAATCTCACCGACCACGGCGGTTTTGCGCCGATGGGAATCGGCGGCATTTTAGCGGCCTCCTGTATGGCAGTTTTTTCTTTCGGTGGTATCGAAAATGTTTCAGTGGGAGCAGCCGAATCCGAACACCCAGAACGCGATGTGCCGCGAGCAGCACATGCGATGATCTGGCGCCTGCTGGTCTTCTACGTCCTCGCCATCTTGGTAGTGCTCGCGCTACAGCCGTGGAAAGAGACGGCGGCTTCTGGCGGCACAGTAACTGAATCGCCATTCGTGCGCGCCTTAGATCTATCTGGGGTGCCCGGCGCGGCGCACATTATGAACTTGGTGTTGATCGTGGCCGCGCTCTCGGCAGCAAATGGCTGCCTCTACGCCTCGACCCGGATGATTCACTCATTGGCCCAGGACGGGCAAGCACCTGCATTTGCCGCCCGCACCACATTGCGCGGCAACCCGCGGGGCGCAGTATTAATTGCCACCATTGGCATGGTTATTGCAGCCATCTTGGCAATGGTCAGCCCCGGTCAAGCCTTCATGTGGCTATATGGTGCAGCCACGGTAGGAATTCTAGTTACTTGGGTAATGACGATGGCTACCCACCTGGCGTTCCGGCGGAAGCGCGCTGCGGCCGGGCTACCCAAACCGGAACGTCGGCTCTGGGGTGCGCCGGTGGTGAATGTGCTGGTGATCGTGGCTTCGGTGGCAATCTTCATCGGTTTGTACTGGCTGATGCCGATTGTCTGGTATGCCGGCATTCCCTATATTGTGTTGCTAGTGGGCAGCTACTTCGTACTGGTCAAAGTGCGCGGAGTTAAACCGCATACAGATTTGCTAGCCGCCGAACTGGAACAACGGAAAGTGGCCGAACAGGTATAGCACTAACGCAAGCAGCTACAAAACACTGGTGGGGCGTAGTTACCAACTACGCCCCACCAGTTTGATTAGGAATCAGTGCTAACGGAGTTAGCTCGCCCGCTTATCGCTCCACATCTCCGGTGATGAAATCTTCTACCGATTGGCGTGCGATATTATCTGGCCGCTGCTCCATCGGCGACTTCATGAAGTAGCTGGAGGGGCTGAGTAGCGGACCGCCAATGCCGCGATCCAGCGCGATCTTTGCGGCGCGCAGCGCGTCAATCACGATCCCGGCCGAGTTCGGAGCGTCCCAGACCTGCAGTTTGTACTCAATGCTGAGCGGCACTTCGCCAAATGCCCGGCCTTCCACCCGCACGAACGCCCACTTGCGGTCATCGAGCCATTCCACGTAGTCCGACGGGCCAATGTGAATATCCCGTGGCTCCAAATGGCCGCGCATATTAGAAGTTACCGCCTGAGTCTTGGAGATCTTCTTCGACTCCAACCGGTTGCGCTGCAACATGTTCTTAAAGTCCATATTGCCGCCCACATTCAGCTGGTAGGTGCGGTCAACTACGATGCCGCGCTCTTCCATCAGCCGCACCAAATCACGGTGGGTAATAGTTGCGCCCACCTGGGACTTGATATCGTCGCCAACGATCGGCACCCCGGCGTCTTCAAACTTCTTTGCCCACTCCGGGTCAGAACCGATGAACACCGGCAAGCAGTTCACGAAAGCCACGCCGGCGTCCAGTGCACACTGTGCGTAGTACTTATCGGCTTCTTCCGAACCCACTGGCAGATAAGAGATAAGAACATCTACCTGCTTTTCTTTCAGTGCCGCCACCACATCAATTGGTTCGGCATCTGATTCGGTAATGGTTTCTCGGTAGTAATCGCCGAGGCCATCTAGCGTGTGGCCACGTTGCACCGGAACGTTCAGGTTCGGGATATCTGCAATTTTGATCGTGCAGTTCGGGGCGGTAACGAGAGCCTCGGAAAGATCTTTGCCAACTTTATTGGAATCAACATCGAGCGCAAACACAAATTCGATGTCATTAATGTGGTAACCGCCGAAATTGACGTGCATCAAGCCCGGCACGCTTTCGGATGGGTCAGTGTCACGATAGTATTCCACGCCTTGTACCAGGGACGAGGCGCAGTTACCTGCGCCAATAATTCCCACGCGGATTTTGCCCATGATTACTCCTTTGCGGCGCAGCATGTGCGCCATATTCAAATGTAAGGACATTTCATATTTTCTGTTTTTCGGATGTAACGCAAGTCTCGGCGTGTGTCACCGGGTGTGTGTCGAAAATAAACGGCTAAATTGCCTGGTAAATACGCTATCCGCAATAGAGTTGGTAAGAATTCTCGCAAATATGCCACAGTAGAAATATGGAATTTTCTGCACTACCCGCTGACACTTTTGGTTTTCCCCATGCCTATGTAGTGCTCACTGCGCAAAATCCGGTGTGCTTCTACGGTGATCTCGATCGGGTTTTTCCACTAGCCTCCGTAACTAAACCAATTGCGGCCTGGGCGGTGTTAGTGGCAGTTGCGCAAGGCAAGCTCACTTTGGACGACGCCGCCGGTCCCGCGGGTGCTACCGTCCGGCATTTACTCTCCCACGCCGCCGGGCTGCCGTACACTGCTGGCGAGCCGATAAACCACCCCGGGGAGCGGCGCGGCTACAGTAACTACGGCTTCGACTTAGTAGCAGATATACTCGCTGAGCGTACCGGGATGAGCGCCCCAGAGTGGATCAAACAAACAGTGGCGCAGCCGCTCGGTATGGATACCTTGGAGATTTCTGGATCCATCGCCCACACTGGGCAGGCCAGCGCTGATTGTTTAGCGCTTTTTGCTGCCGAAGTATTAAACCCCACGCTAATCCCCGCCGAGCTGGCCGAAGAGGCACTCAGTCCAGTATTCCCCGGGCTGCCTGGAGTATTACCGGGCTACGGGCCGCAGTCGGATAACTTGTGGGGCTTAGGCTTTGAAATACGCGGCCACAAATCTCCGCACTGGTTAGGGGAGGATTTCCCGCCTGAAACCGCCGGGCACTTCGGCCAATCTGGCTCCTTTATCTGGATAGATCGGCAGGCGCAGAAAGCTGGCGTATTCCTGGGAGCTGAGCCATTTGGCACTCAGCATCGCGAAATCTGGCCAGCGCTAACTAACCAAATGCGCGCGCTCTAGCACGTGCGCGCACGCTAGCCTCAATCCGCGAAATCCACGATTACCGGCACATGATCTGAAGCGCCCTTACCTTTGCGTTCGTCTCGGTCAATCTCCGCGCCTACTACGCGCGCCGCCAATGCCGGTGAAGCATACGCAAAATCAATGCGCATCCCCTCATTGCGTGGAAAACGCAGCTGCTGATAATCCCAGAACGTGTAGTTCGTGGCATGTTCCCGGGTAGTCTCCACCAGCCCGATGTCAGCAAAGGCAGCAAAGGCAGCCCGTTCGGCGTCGGAAAGATATAGCCCATCTGTGGCAGTGGGATCCCAGATATCGGCGTCGGTAGGAATTACGTTCCAGTCGCCCACTAGCGCCAGCTGCACCTGCGGATCAGCAGATAACCGGCTAGCGGCGTAGTCCCGCAGCGCCCGCAAAAATTCCAGCTTGTAGTGATAGTGCGCGTCGCCTACGGCGCGCCCATTGGGTATGTACAGACTCCACAGTTCGACGCCAGCCACCACTGCCCCCAGTGCGCGTGGCTCTAAAGCGCCATTGCGGAATAGTTGCCCAGTTTCTGGTTCGCCCTTTTCAAAACCTGGCTGGCCGGGAAAGCTGGTCTGCACGGCGTCGAGCCCCACCCGGGACACTATCGCCACCCCATTCCACTGATTCAGCCCGGCCGCCGCCACCTGGTATCCGGCTTCCTCAAATGGAGCAGTCGGAAATTGTTCTGGTTTGCATTTGGTTTCCTGTAAGGCCAGTACGTCTAGATCGTGGCGCTGCAGTACGCCCAGAGCCCGATCCGTGCGGGCGCGAATTGAATTGATATTCCAAGTTGCCAGCTTCATACCCCTATTCTAGTTGGTTAACCGATGCACTAGACTGTGCCCATGGCACGTGCATTGATTACCGGCGCCAGCGCCGGCATAGGTAAAGAATTCGCTTGGCAACTAGCTCGCCGCGGTGAGGACCTCGTATTAGTAGCCCGCAACCAGCAGCGACTCGAAGAACTCGCAGCAGAAATAACTGCAAAAACCCAGGTAGACGTGGAAGTTCTGCCAGCTGACTTGACTGACCTGGATGACTGCTACCAGGTGGCTGAACGGCTGCGTGCCTCCGAAAAACCAGTTACGACTTTGGTAAACAACGCCGGTTTTGGGCCGGGGCAGAAATTCATCGGCGGCGATCTGCAGCGCGAACTTGACGGCCTGCACCTGATGGTGCGCTCGATTATGGTGCTCAGTCACGCTGCTGGCGAAACTATGCGGGCGCGGCGCGCCGGCACCATTATCAATATGTCCTCCATGACTGCGCTGACGGCACAGAGTACCTACTCGGCACATAAAGCGTGGGTACGCACTTTCTCCGAAGGTTTAGCTGCCCAGCTCAATAAAGACGGCGTAACTGTCACGGCGGTCTCCCCGGGCTTGACGCGCACCGAATTCCACGAACGGGCCCAGGTAGATGCCAGCGTCTTCCCGGCATTGGCGTTCTTGAAACCCAAGCAGGTAGTGCGCGAAGCGCTAGCTGCAGCGGACAAGGGCAGAGTTTTGGTGACGCCGTCGATCCGCTACAAGATTGTAGTGGGGGCGCTGCGGCTTACCCCGCGCAGTTTAGTGCGCAAGTTCGCTGGTCCGGATCTATCCGGTTACTAGAATGCCGCATTTGCCTGGCTGCCGGAATTGCCCGGCCGCTCGGCAGAGCCGCTAAACTGGGGGTGTGATTACGAATGACACCCCTAAAGCCCGCTTGGCCGAATTAGTAAGTGAGCTGTCCGTAGCGCGCGGTGAATTTACCCTCGCTTCTGGGCTCAAATCCAGCTACTACGTGGATATGCGCCGCTCTACTTTGCATCACGAAGCTGGCCCACTGATCGGGCATGTAATGCTTGACCTGCTAGAAGATTCTGGATTCTCGCCGGAAGATATCGACGCAGTAGGTGGGCTCACTATGGGAGCCGATCCGGTGGCAACCGCAATTATGCATGCGGCGGCCTCGCGTGGATTGGGGATCGACGCGTTCGTAGTGCGCAAAGCCGCCAAAGACCACGGCATGAAACGGCAGATCGAAGGCCCGGATATTGCGGAGCGCAACGTGGTTATTTTGGAAGACACCTCCACCACGGGAGGGTCCCCGCTTCAAGCAATGGAAGCGGTGCGCGCTGCCGGAGCCCAGGTATTGGCGGTGGCAGTGGTGGTGGACCGGGATACCGGCGCTCGCGAGCGTATCGAAGCCGCCGGGGTACCGTATTTAGCTGCCTTGAGCTTGGCAGATCTCGGTTTAGCAAATGACTGAACTACCGGAGCCGGAGGCGCCGATCGGGGTGGGCCCGTGGCAGGGCGAGCTGCCTACCGATCCGCGCTTTGATCCGGAACTATTGCACGACGGCGACCGGCGCAATGTAGTAGATAAGTACCGGTATTGGACGGTTGAAGCTATCCGCGCCGATCTGGATACCACGCGCTCTGCGCTGCATATCGCCATCGAGAACCTAGAACATGACCTCAATATCGGGTCGATAGTGCGCACTGGCAATGCCTTCAACGTGGGCGGCGTGCATATTGTGGGGCGGCGCCGGTGGAATCGCCGCGGCGCCATGGTGACCGACCGCTATCTGGATATTTGCCATCATGAAACGCCAGCAGACCTGTCTGCTTGGGCTGCGGAAAACGGCTACACCTTAGTGGCAGTTGATAACACTGGCGACGCCGCGCCGCTGCCGGCAGCAGAGTTGCCAGAGCGGTGTGTATTGATTTTTGGGCAAGAATCTAGCGGGATTTCGGCAGATCTTTCTGCAGTTGCCACCCAGCGTGTTTATATCCCGCAGTACGGCTCCACCCGGTCAATGAATGTGGCGGCAGCGGCTGCCATCGCCCAGTATGCCTGGATTTTGCAGCACCGCACCTAGCTATATTCCAGCTACTGCCGCCAGATCTCCGCTGCTAGATTCCCAGCTGCTGCACCAGCTCAGTCAGTACTTCCGAGGCACCGCCCTCAACGCGGAGGGTGGCAATAGCGTCTGCTTCAGTGCGGCCACGATTAACAATTGCAATTGGTGCTCCATTCGCCCAGCCTTGGCGGACTACCCACAAGCCAGTAGAGACGATCAGGGAAGAACCTACTGCCAGTATTACGTCAGCGTCTTGCGCTGCCGCTAAGGCTTGATCCATTGCCGGCGGTAAACTCTGCCCAAAAAATACAATCGCCGGTTTCACTATTCCGCCACAGCGTGGGCACGGTGCCACTTGAAAAGTGGAAGCTTCAGCTGCGGCGCGGTCTGCGCTCGCCAACACGGCAACGTCGTGATCATAGGTAGGCCAGCCCGGATTCAACTCAGTTAGTTGCTCGGCGTAGTCTGCCCGCGGGAAGCGCAACCCACAGCTCAAGCATTCCACTTCGCGCCAGGACCCGTGCAACTCCCAAGCGGCAGAGCCAGCCAATTCATGCAAGCCATCTACATTTTGGGTGGCAATACCGGATACCAGTCCGGCGCGTTCCAGCTGTGCCAAGGCGAGATGCGCCGGGGTGGGGCGGAGTTGGCTAAAAATCTGCCAAGTTTCGTGATTACGCTGCCAAACCCAGCGGCGCCACACCGGGTCAGCTACAAACATCTGAAAATCAATATTGGGTTGCTCGGTGCTGCCGGTTCCCCGGTAGTCTGGCAAACCGGCGTCGGTAGAAATCCCCGCGCCAGTGGTGGCGAGGGTGCGCTTGCCGCGCATCAGTTCGGCTAGTTCTGCGGCTGCTATGGAAAGATCAGTAATCATCATGCCTCCGCTCTCAGCTTACCGCTGCGCAAAACTTCCCGGATGCAGTGCACGTATCGCCAGGTGGTTTGCCTAGAGCAGATGGCAGGAACGTGAGATAATAGGGACGTTCCATATTCCGATTGAAGGAGAATTTTAGTGGCTATTGCAACCCGCGAGGTATATGACGAAATGCTCGACCGCGCCAAGGCGGGCAAGTTTGCCTACCCGGCAATCAACGTGACGTCCTCGCAGACGTTGACGGCAGCTCTGCAGGGTTTTGCGGAGGCCGAGTCGGATGGCATCATTCAGATTTCGGTAGGCGGCGCTGAATACGCCTCCGGTTCCACCATCAAGGATCGCGTAGCTGGCTCGCTCGCCATGGCGGCCTACGCCCGTGAAGTAGCCAAGAACTACCCGATCACGGTTGCCCTACACACCGACCACTGCGCCAAGCAGAATATCGACTCCTGGATTCGCCCGCTGATGGAACTGTCGGCGGAAGAAGTTAAAGCTGGTCGGGAGCCAATCTTCCAGTCCCATATGTGGGACGGTTCGGCAGTGCCGCTGAAGGAAAATCTGGAAATCGCTAAGGAACTGTTGGCGCTTTCGCAGAAGTCCAACACCATCCTGGAAATTGAGATCGGTGTAGTTGGTGGCGAAGAAGACGGCGTAGTTGGCGAAATTAACGAGAAGCTCTACACCACGGCGGAAGACGGCATCAAGACCGTCGAAGCCTTGGGCTTGGGTGAAAACGGCCGGTACATCACCGCGCTGACCTTCGGCAATGTGCACGGCGTCTACAAGCCAGGCTTCGTGAAGTTGCGTCCGGAACTGCTCGGCGAAATTCAGGCTGAAGTTGGCAAGAAGTTCGGCAAGGATATGCCGTTCGATCTGGTCATGCACGGTGGCTCCGGCTCCACGGCGGAAGAAATCGCTACTGCAGTGCGCAACGGTGTTATCAAGATGAACATCGACACCGACACCCAGTACGCTTTCACCCGCCCAGCTGCAGAGCACATGTTCCAAAACTACAATGGCGTGCTCAAGGTGGACGGCGAAGTCGGCAACAAGAAGATGTACGACCCGCGTGCTTGGGGCAAGAAGGCAGAAGCCGGTATGGCTGCCCGCGTGGTGGAGGCATGTGAACGCCTCGGCGCCACTGGCACCATGATGAAGTAGTTTTCAGTAGTAGCTGAGAAATCAGTGAGGGCGAGGAAGAATTCTTCCTCGCCCTCATTGCGTTAACTTGACGGCAGTTAGTTATCGACTACTGCTATGGAAATCGCGCTTAGCAGCCCGAGTATCAGCCCGATTTTGGTGTGCGGCGCCCGCACTCCGGCAGCCTTGCGGTGTTCTCCGCACCGGTAAATAATTTTTTCACCCGCTGCGGCGACTGCAACTAGCGCTGCTCCGCCTCCGGCCAGCAGCGCGGGATTGTCTTTCCCCTGCGCGGTGACTTCCGCCAGGTCAGCACGAAATTCTTCATTCGGCACCATGGCCCCAATTGACGCAGCGGTAATTGCACCTTTTACGAGCATGCGGACTTTCCGCGATTGGAAAATGTCTGGTACCGCATAGAACGCAGTTACGGCCGTTCCAGCTAATACCGCATCTACCCAGTTAAAAGTTTTTTGCGTCATGGTACTTCCTCTCCAGTTGCAAGCTATTTCTCAGCATACAGCCACATTGTTAGCCGCCGGCGATCTCAAGTACACTAACCAAGTAAAGCGCGTGGCTTTACAGTACAGAAGAATAAAGTCGGGTAGGCACCTGACTCAAAATATTGCACCTGCGGGTGATAAGGACGTGAAGCGCGATGCCGGCAATAGTTATAGTTGGCGCCCAATGGGGGGACGAAGGTAAAGGTAAAGCCTCAGACCAACTTGGAACTCAAGTCGATTATGTAGTGAAATTCAACGGTGGCAATAATGCTGGGCACACCGTCGTCGTCGGGGATGAAAAATTCGCTTTGCACCTATTGCCAGCTGGAATCCTGACCCCAGGCTGTATTCCAGTGATTGGGAACGGGGTAGTAGTTGATCTGGAAGTACTGTTCTCCGAAATTGAAGAACTGGAATCGCGCGGAGTAGATACCTCCAAGCTGCGCATCTCAGCTAATGCTCACATCATTCCGCCGTACAACAAGAAGATCGATGCCGTTAATGAACGAATGCTCGGCAAGCGCAAACTCGGCACTACTGGGCGCGGCATCGGCCCCACCTACGCGGATAAAATGAACCGGATCGGGCTGCGGATCCAGGACCTATTCGATCCGTCTATTTTGCGGCAGAAAGTAGAAGGCGCGCTTAGCCAGAAGAACGGCATTTTGGCGCACCTGCACGAGGAACCAACTTTCGATATTGACGAAGTGACCGCAGAGTTGCTCTCCTATGCTGACCGTGTGCGCCCGATGGTGCTGAATGTTTCGGCAGAACTGAATCACGCCCTAGATGCGGGGAAGACGCTGGTATTTGAAGGTGGCCAGGCCGCGATGCTGGATATCGACCACGGCACCTACCCGTTCGTCACGTCGTCATCGTGCACTGCAGCGGGTGCCTGTACCGGATCCGGAGTGGGGCCGAAGCGCATCGACCGCATCGTGGGGGTAGCCAAGGCCTACATCACCCGGGTGGGTGAGGGTCCATTCCCGACCGAACTATTTGATGAATCGGGTGAATATCTGCGGGAAACTGGTGGCGAATATGGCACTACCACGGGCCGCCCGCGCCGGTGTGGTTGGTATGACGCCGTAGTGGCACGGTATGCCTCGAGCATTAACTCCTTGACCGACATCGTGCTCACTAAATTGGATGTGCTGACCGGTTTGGAGCAGATCCCGGTTTGTGTTGCCTATGAAATTGATGGGCAGCGAATGGACGATATGCCCGAGAACCAATCGGATATGCACCATGCCAAACCAATTTACGAGTATTTCCCGGGCTGGGAAGAGGACATTACTGATTGCCGTAAGTTCGAGGATTTGCCGCAAAATGCCCAGGATTACGTGCATAAGCTCGAAGAACTCTCTGGCTGCCGGATCTCTGCCATCGGCGTTGGTCCCGGGCGGGAACAGACGATTGTGCGCCATGCGCTAATTGACTAAAAGCTGGGTGGTGAAAGCTGGGCATTGCCTCTGGCTAGCGATATAAACCAGCTGGCAACGCAGCCAGGGGCAGCACACCCCAGCCAGGCGGCAGCATAAGAAGATAAGAATCTGCCTTAACTACAAAACTAGGTGGCGGACCTAATGGGTTCGCCACCTAGTTATTTAGGTATTACCGGATTTGCCAGTATTAATCAGTGCTTAACTAATTAGTACTTGGGAGTCCACCCCGAGTCGTTATTCGGGTTAGGCTCTGCCGGTGGCTGCGGCGCTGCAGTCGGCGCTGACCCGTCAGTCGGTGGAGTAAATACGCCGGGTTTTTCTGGCTGCCAAGCTGAGCCAGCAGCATTATCGCCTGCTGGTGGGTTTTCCGAGAAAGCAGTGTAAGGTGGTACAGCTGCGTCATCGCCCTTGTTCTTTTTGCGTGTTGCAAAGAAGACGATGCCGCCAATCAGTGCCAGTGCCACTACTGCGACAGCCACCCACACCAGCGGTGAGGTCTCGTCGTCTTTGGCAGTATCCGGGGCTGCCTGATCTATTTTGCCGCCGTTAGTGGCAGAGTTTTCATTGTTGTCGGTTGTTTCGGGTGCTTTTGCTCCGCCGGCACCGGGCGCAGATTTGTAGCCTTCAACCGTAATGCCCCCTTCGATCTTGTCCAAGGAATTGTAGACCGCGCGGTTGCCAGAAATATCTGCGCCGTCAGCTTTGACAATATCTCCAGGCATCTCCACAGTGAAAGTGAAAACTACGCCGTCTGGCATGCCCTGGCTGCCTAATGCAGCGGGGGCGTCTTCAGAGGGAGGCAAAGTGAAAATGTAGGTGTCCTCAGTTTCAGTTACTACGCCACCATCTGTCAGATCTCCCTCCAGTGGGGAAGTCATTTTGCAGGTCAGGACGCCGTCAGCAGAAATATCCTCAACCGTAACGGGGACATCAGAATCCTCGTTGGCGGATTCCTTCAAAGCATCGCAGGTCATTCCGTACTGGCTCAGCTCGCCAGTAGTGTCCTTAATGACCATCACGGTTTCCCCGGAGTTGGTGTCATTGATTTTTATCGTGGTGTGTACTTCGCACGCGCTTAGCGCGACGGCAAGCGGAATTGCCATCAGCAGTGCTGCGCGCCGCTTGGTCTTTTGCTGCATGATTTCCCTTTCTGGGCAGACGCCGTAGTGCTGAGCTAAGAGCGGAGCGTCGCTGCCGTCACTTCGTTCTGAGCCACTATTTGCAATCATACGGAAGTGCAAGGTTAGTTGTCAGTGCCCAGTGCAATTCGGAAACCACAATTTTGCTGGAGATATCAAGCTGCTGGTGCGGTGTGAGACTAGTCGCTAAGTGCCTGCGCTAATAATTAGTAAGCGATTGACCAGCAGCTATGGCTGGAAGCCACGGTAAGCGCTCCACTTACTCTTACTTAAGCATATCTTTACTTATCTAGGAATATTGTGAAAGAATGGCAAAGGTCAACTACCAGTACACAGCTGGAATGACGCTACATCACTCCAGTTCCGCTGCGTAGTTTCCGAATAACCCATTGATCAGGACTTGATCTTTGAAAAATGGCTTGTGGAAAAGATGAACATCGCCTAAGCCTAGGAGGAAATGCGATGACAGTTAAGCAATTCGACGCCGCGGAGGTCCGCGCCGGAGCCCCAACCTTCGCTCCGGATGATCTGGTGAAATGGGTGGCTGAAGTAGCTACCATCACTCAGCCGGCGAAGATCGAATGGATGGATGGCTCCGATGAAGAATGGGACCGTCTCACCTCTCAGATGGTAGAGAACGGGGTATTCACCCGCCTCAACCCGGAAAAACGCCCGAACTCCTTCCTCGCTCGTTCCCTTCCGTCGGATGTGGCGCGCGTAGAATCGCGTACCTTCATCTGCTCGGAAAAAGAAGAAGACGCTGGCCCCACCAATAACTGGGCCGATCCGAAGGAAATGAAAGAAACCCTGATCGGGGAAAATGGGGTATTCCAGGGCGCTATGCGCGGGCGCACCATGTACGTCATTCCATTCTCCATGGGCCCGCTGGGTGGTCCGATCTCCCAGCTAGGCATCGAGCTAACTGACTCTCCGTACGTAGTAGTGAACATGCGCATCATGACCCGTATGGGTGAAGCTGCGCTCAAGCTTATCGGCGAAGGCAAGCCATGGGTTCCAGCCGTACACTCGGTTGGTTACCCGCTGGAAGACGCCGATGGCAACACTCGCCCGGACACCACCTGGCCGTGCAACGATGAAAAGTACATCACGCACTTCCCAGAGACCAACGAAATCTGGTCCTATGGTTCCGGTTACGGCGGCAACGCGCTGCTCGGCAAGAAGTGCTTCGCACTGCGGATTGCTTCCACCATGGCGCGCCGCGATGGCTGGATGGCAGAGCACATGCTCATCTTGCGTCTGACTGACGAAAAGACCGGCAAGCAGTACCACGTAACTGCTGCATTCCCATCCGCTTGTGGCAAGACTAACCTCGCCATGTTGCAGCCGACTATCGAGGGCTACAAGGTAGAGACCATTGGTGACGACATTGCTTGGATGCGCCCTGGTCCAGATGGTCGCCTCTACGCCATCAACCCAGAAGCTGGTTTCTTCGGCGTCGCCCCGGGTACCTCCTACGACACCAACCCGATGGCAATGGACACCATGCGTGCCAACTCCATCTTCACTAACGTAGCTCTGACCGACGACGGCGACGTCTGGTGGGAAGGCATCGACGGCCCGACTCCAGAGCACCTGATCGACTGGCACGGCAATGACTGGACGCCAGAATCCGGCGAAAAAGCTGCCCATCCGAACTCCCGCTTCACCACCCCGGCCGCGCAGTGCCCGATCATCTGCCCGGATTGGGAAGCACCAGAAGGTGTTCCGGTGGATGCAATCCTGTTCGGCGGCCGCCGTGCTTCCAACGTGCCGTTGGTAGCTGAGCAGTACTCCCCGGCACATGGTGTGTTCATTGGCGCTTCGGTTGCCTCCGAACAGACCGCTGCTGCGGAAGGCAAGGTTGGCTCGCTGCGGCACGATCCGTTCGCAATGCTCCCGTTCTGTGGCTACAACATGGCCGACTACTGGGGTCACTGGATCGAAATGCAGAAGGAACTGGGCGATAACTTCCCGAAGGTATACCAGGTCAACTGGTTCCGCAAGGATGAAAACGGCAAGTTCCTGTGGCCAGGATTCGGCGAAAACTCGCGCGTACTGGACTGGATCGTTCGCCGCGCTGCTGGTGAAGCTGATGCCATCGACGGCCCAACTGGCCGTTACCCCAAGTTTGAAGAATTCAACTTGGATGGTGTCGACGTAGACAAGACCACCTGGGACAAGATGTTTGACATCGATCCAGCAGCATGGCTGACCGAAACTGAAGATACCGAAGAGTACTTCGGCCAGTTCGGCGAACATGTACCAGCAGAGGTCAACGAAGAGCTGGCAAAGCTCCGGGAACGCCTTGAAGCTGCAAAGTAGTAATTCGTTCAGTTAACTGAATTACGCAGTTACGAAAGCCGGGAGTGCGGTGGCACTCCCGGCTTTCGCTGTCTGCGGCAGCTGGAATACCACAAAAAATATTCCAGCTGCCGAAGCGGCAGAATGCTGCGGTATTCTGAGAGAGTTAGGAGGCGGTTATGGGAAGTGAAGCGCTGCAGTCGTTGCCGGGGTGGAGCCATGTTTCTGCCGGCAAAGTCTGGGATATGTTTGTGCCAGTGGTAGCTGATTTGTACACCGGTGGCGAGAGTATGCTCATGGTTGCTTCAGATAGAATTAGCGTCTGTGACCGCCTGATCCCGACCGCAGTTCCGGGCAAAGGTGCCCTGGTGGCTGCCTTGACGCGGTGGTGGTTTGACCAGATAGCTCAGACTTTCCCGGTGCATCTGACTACTGGCGAAATACCGCCGCAGTTAGCTGAGCGCAGCGTTCTGGTACAACAACTGTGGATGTTTCCGGTTGAGTGTACTGTGCACGGGTATATGTCACAGCAGCTGCGGCACAGTGCGGCAGTGCTCGGCGCTGAGCTCAACCTGGGGCGGCCAGCTGCAGAGATACCGATTGGGGAAAAACTTGCCAAGCCGTGTTTCATCCCGGCAGTAAAAGGAAAACCGGGCGCACCTGATCTTGACCTAACTGAGAAACAGTTTACGGAATTGGTGGGGAAAGACGCCGCAGTGGAACTGCGGAATGCGTCAGTACAGCTCTATCAACTCGCCCACCAGATCAGTTATCGCCGGGGGCTAGTGCTAGTGAATGCCAAATTGGAATTTGGCACCCCCACAGATCCGGGAGAGTCGAATATTACTTTGGCGGATGAGGCATTTACGCCAGATACCGCTAGCTTCTGGCGAGTCGAAGATCTGGAAGCTGGCAATCCCGAGCATTACGATAAACGCTATCTCCAAGAGTGGATACAGGAGTGTACAACAGAGTGGAACCCAGCTTGCCGGGTATTGCCATTCGAGCTGCCGCCCGCCGTCGTCACAGAAATCCAAAGCAGGTACCGCACGGTATACGAAATGCTCACCGGGGAACCAGGGGAGTCTTTCGCGGCAGAGAACTGGGAAAGTGAAGATAGGGAGAAATAACAGATGGCCAGTGATAAGCATCAGATAGATCGGCGTAGCGCCCGGTGGGATCAGCACCGCAAAGAGCGCTATGAAGAACTACTGGCTATCACGCGCGATGCCGTCAATAAATATGGCAAAGAAATCTCGATGGATGACATCGCAGATGAGGCCCAAACTTCAAAATCAATTCTGTATAAATACTTCGGCGATAAGATCGGGCTGCAATTTGCCATTGGTGAGGCCACCTTAAAAGAGCTATTGGCGAAGATGTCGGCTGCTATTCAGGGGGCAGCAGACCGGAGGGAAGTTCTCTATAACGCTATTGATCAGGTGTTTTTGTTGATCGAAAAAGAGCCGGATCTATTTCGGTTCATGCGAGTGGGGATCTTTGAGAGTGAAGAGCTAGATCCCAATGCGGATATTTTTGACTTAGATTCGGCAGTGGGAGACCTACTAATGCAGTTCCTGCCCGAGAGCAAAAATATGAAAAATCACCCATATCGCAAAGCGTTGGCACGTATCTGGGGTACCACAACTGTATTCTTAGTACGCGGCGTGGCGGATGTGTGGCTACAGGCTCGTGAAGCGGTGTTGCGCACTAACCGCCACCCCAATCGGACACCTGATATTTCGGACGTAGTTCTCGGTTCGCTGCCACGCCAGCTTATGACCAATCTGGTGGTACAGACGCTAGAAAGTACGCTGGAAGCTATTTTGGACAACATTTTGGATGCAGTTGACCCAGAAAGTCTGGATTCGGAAATATTAGACACGATTTATGAGCGCCTACTGGTACTTGGTTCGTAGGTAAAAGAGGAGTATCAGGAAACGTTCAAACTGCGATGAGGGCAAATGAGGAAAGGGGCTAACTATGGATGCGCGCTTAGAACGAATTTATGAGAATGCGCTAAAACGCAACCCGACCCAGCCGGAATTCCAACAGGCAGTGCGAGAAGTAATGGAGACGCTAGAGCCATTACTGCTCTCCCGCCGGGATTACCAAGAGGCTGAGATACTGGCCCGCATCATAGAACCGGAGCGCCAACTGATGTTCCGGGTAGCCTGGCAAGATGACCAAAATCGGGTGCGGGTGAACCGTGGCTACCGGATACAGTTCAATTCCACCCTGGGCCCATACAAAGGCGGTCTGCGATTCCACCCGTCGGTAACGCTATCCATTATCAAATTCTTAGGGTTTGAACAGATATTTAAGAACGCCCTCACCGGGCAAGGCCTGGGCGGCGGCAAAGGCGGTTCTGATTTTGATCCACACGGCAAATCCGATAACGAAGTCATGCGGTTCTGCCAGGCGTTCATGATGGAACTGTCTAGCCATATCGGGGCAGATATCGACGTCCCAGCCGGTGACATCGGCGTAGGCTCTCGGGAAATTGGATACCTGTTCGGGCAGTACAAGCGGCTAGTTAATCGCAATGAGGCCGGGGTGCTTACTGGTAAAGGCATCGGCTGGGGTGGATCTCTGATCCGCACCGAAGCTACCGGGTACGGCCTGGTCATGTTCGCAGACGCGATATTGCGCGAGCAAAATGACACGATGAGCGGCAAAAAAGTAATTGTTTCCGGGTCTGGAAATGTGGCTACTTACGCCATCGAGCATGCCCAGCAACTGGGAGCTTTCCCCGTCGCCATTTCGGATTCTTCTGGATCGGTTTATGACCCAGACGGTATCGATGTGGCGTTGCTGAAGCAGGTTAAAGAGGTAGAACGCGGTCGAGTATCTGACTACGCCGAACGGCGGCCAAAGGCAGAATTTCGGCCGGGCCAGAAAGTGTGGGATATTCCGGCTGATATCGCGCTGCCGTGTGCCACCCAAAATGAAATTCACGCTGGCGATATTCGGGAAATGTATGCCGGTGGGGTGCGGCTCATTGCGGAAGGGGCAAATATGCCGCTAACTCCCGGCGCGATTGAGGTCGCACAGGAATCCGGAATACTGTATGCCCCCGGTAAAGCCGCTAACGCAGGCGGGGTGGCGACATCTGCTCTGGAAATGCAGCAAAATGCCATGTTGCAGTCCTGGAGTGCGGAGAAAGTGGCCGGTCGGCTGCACAGTATCATGAACGATATTCATGAAACTTGTCTGACGACGGCGGACGAACTCGGTGATCCCGGGAACTATCTGCTGGGGGCTAATGCCGCTGGGTTTATCCGGGTAGCGGATGCCATGCTGGAGCAGGGTATCGTCTGATAGCGGGTAGTTACGGTCACCAGTCGGTAAATCTCCAGGCACGCCGATAGAATTATCAGGTGCTTAGAAAAATAGATCCCCAAGCGGGCATGGACGCAATTCGCGCCTATGCCCGCGGCAAGGAACTAGATACTGCCACGTTGCGGTTGGCGGTGCGCTTTGCGCTGGCTGATTTTGCCCAGCGGCATCCCGGGAAAACAGTAGAAATTCGTATCCCGTGGATTGGGGCAGTGCAGGCTATTGCCGGTCCAGTGCACCGCCGGGGCACTCCGCCTAATTTGGTAGAGATGGATGGGGAAACTTGGCTGCGTCTGGTTATTGGCAAAGAAGTAGCACCCGAAAAAATCACGATATCGGGTGCTAGAGCAGATATTAGCGGGTACTTGCCAATCTACCGAAATTTGGGGTCAGCTGATTAATCCCAGTCCTCAATAGCAGGTGGGATGTCATAGCTCTTATAGCTCTCCGGATCGTATTCGTCCCACGAATCTTGATCTTCGGTGGCGTCGTCATCCTCAGGCTCCGAGTTCCGGACAGCTAGCTCGCGCTCTAGCGCTGCGTAGTCAGTCTCCGGGCTGAAGTACTTTAGGTTACGTGCGACTTTTCGCTGTTTGGCTCTTTGACGGCCGCGCCCCATGGGGTCGACCCCCCTCAACTCGTATCAACCGGCACTTATAGTGCGGTTACATTATCATCTGTAATTTGTTCGTGTCCCTATTTTAACCAGAATGAATAGGAAACGTCACCTCTTCCCAGCTGCAACCGGTACTAATCACACCTGGGAAAAGTTAGGTTGTGAATCCAGCACTGTCCGCTAATACATCCCCACTATTTGACAGATATCGTAGACTGTAAACCACAAGATCAGTAGCGGTGCCATATTCCTAACTGGGAAGATCGCAGCAAGTCAAAAGGAGGATGTCTTGAGTAAACCTACGAACGAAAGTGAGCTCATGACGCCAGCTGAAGTGGCTGCCCTGTTCCGGGTAGATCCAAAGACTGTGGCACGTTGGGCTGATTCAGGTAAGTTGCCGTCTATCAGGACGCTTGGCGGACACCGCCGATTCCCGCGGCGGGATGTCTACGCCAGCATTGGCATAGACATCCCGGAGAAGTAATTTGTGCTAGAAAATCCGGCGCAGTACAAACCTGGTGGCGAGCGCAATCCCAGCTAGTGCCAGAATTGAGGGGACATCGCCGTCCCGAGCTCCGCACCAAAGTTCCTGCAGTTTGTCCTTAACTACGTCAAACTTTTCCGCAGCAGTGGCTTTGGCATTATTTAGCAGTGCCTCAGGTGCCAGGATGTCAGCTAGTTCATCTACCGTCGCGGTCATTTCTTCACGCACTCGCTCGATATCCTGCTGAATCTGTGCGGCGCTGCGGTCATCTGGTTGATCGGCGGGGAGTTCGTAGTCAGCAGCAGTTTTTGCCTGTGCTGCCATGCGCGCCCGAATATTTATTTGGCTCACTTGTCTAGTCCCTTCTTGACGGCGTCGATGTCTTGTTCAATTCCGGACTTGGGGTCTAATTCATGCTTCCCAGCTGACTTAAACCGGTTCACTCCCAATAGCGCCAGAATTACACAGATCAGAAGCAGTGCGCCGCCCACAATCAAGAACGCAGCCCAGGCTGGCAATACGGTGGCAATGCCATAGCCAGCAGCCAGCAATAGGATGCCAAAAGCGTAGAGAGCGAGCACGCCAGCAACTGCGAATAGCGCAGCGCCCACTGCAGACTTAACTACCTTGGCTTTCAACTGCATAGTGGCGTACTTGATTTCATCACGAATCAGAGCCGAGAACTGGGCAGTAACTTTGGCGACCAGCTGCCCTACCGAAGCTTTGCTGGTAGTCGTTGCATTCGGAATCTGCTGATCCGGTCCCGCAGGATTAGTGTATGTAGTCACGAACTACCTCCTTACCGTGGGCCGTCTTGCGGCTGACGCCCGCTTATAGAATGTACCGTCCTCTATTGTTCCACGTCTGGCACAGTTTTTTGGAATATCCCGTGGATTGTGCATTTATGCCTACAGCTTGAGAGCTAGCTGCATCCGCTGCCGCAAATTAGGATTCAACTATGGCAAAGATTACTTTTGATGGCTCTCCGGTAAACACTTTTGGCGAGCTACCGGCGGTAGGCACAGCTGCCCCGGACTTCACCCTCACTGGCTCCGATCTGTCGGATGTCAAACTCTCGGATTACGCTGGAAAACAGGTGGTTCTCAACATTTTCCCGTCGTTGGATACCGATGTGTGCGCCATGTCCGTGCGCAAGTTCAACCAGCTCGCTGCGAGCTTTAATAATACGGTGGTCATCGGCGTCTCCATGGATCTGCCATTTGCTAGCGGGCGATTCTGCGCAATGGAAGGCATTGAGAATGTAGTAACTGGCTCAGCATTCCGCTCCACCTTTAGCGAAGATTACGGTGTGCTGATGCTGGATGGCCCATTAGCTGGGTTGCTCTCCCGCTCGGTGGTAGTTATCGACCCGGATGGCAAAGTCGTCTACACCGAACAGGTGCCGGAAATTACCTCCGAACCTGATTACGACGCCGCAGTTGCTGCATTGCAGTAAAACTGTATTAGTTAGATAACTGCATAATTTTGATTTTGCCGCGCTGGCGTAGCTTCGCCAGCGCGGCAGTGTTTTATTGGTGGCGTCGTCACTTGCGCCGCAGTTTCCGCCCCAACCGCTGTAAATAGTGAAACAGCAGTTCGGCTTCGGGGATACGCAGTAGCCGCAGTAACAATAAGTAGATAACGACCATTGCCGTACCCACCCCAAATAAGCAATAGAGTGCCATCGCAATGCTGTGAGCAGGGCGTTCCCAGCCAATTAGATACATGAGGCCGGCGCCGGCGGCACCTGTCACTAGGGCAACTGCTCCCAGGCGGAGATGGGAAATTAGCAGCTGCACGCCGCCTAGGGAGCCAATTTTTCGGCGCAGTATGAAGTAAGACAGCCCCAGGAGAACTAAATTGGCGATCACCATCACCACTGCCACCATCGGTAGCACCTGGCGGGGAGGTAGTAGACCGGTTACCCAGTAGCCGCCAACCAGTATCACGGTAACGGGAATCCAGATGAAGAACAGAGTGCGGGTGTCTTCTAGGGCGTAGTAGATCTTATTAAATACTGTGATTGCGCCTAGCGGGATAATGCCCAATGACATTATTGCCAGTACCCGCCCCAGGGTGAACACTTCGGTTGGGGTCACAGACGGCACGATAATGCGCGAAACGGGTATCGCCAATACTAAAATCCCTGCCACTGCCAGGTAATTGATCGCAGAAATAGTGTTGATCGCGCGGGAAGTTTCCTGCTTTGCCGCTGCCATGTGGTCATCGTTGATTGCGATTGTCATGCGAGTGTACACCGCAGTGGCAATCGAAACAGTAATCAGCGAAGTGGGCAACATGTAGATGGCGTGTGCTGCCGAGTAAACCGAGTTGCCGGCTACCTCTGCCAGATTTTCACCCGCATCTAGGGCACGCTGAGTGGCGCCGGCTGCGACATTGGAAAGCACAATTGACGGCAGTAGATTGAGCGTGGTGGTGGCGATTACCCAAAGCGATACCCGCCCAGTGCGCCCCAACCCTGAGCCGCGCCATTTGAAATCTGGCCGGTAGCGAATCCCGGCAATCCGCATCGGGATAATTAGCACTAGCGCCTGTGCGGCAATGCCCAAAGTGGAAACGCCGCCGAGTACTGCGGCGCGGGCGCCGAGCCATTCAGCCGCGGGGGTGGGGTCAGTTACGGACTCTGAGCCGAATAACACCAGCATGAGCACTAGTCCAGCAATCGCGATTACGTTATTCAGGGCCGGCGCCCAGGTGTAGGGGCCGAATTTTTGCCGAGCATTGAGTACTTGACCGAGCACGTCGTACATGCCATAAAAGAAAACTTGCGGCATACACCAGTAGGTGAAAATAACGGTCAGCTGGTACCACTGCGGATCGAGCGTAGCAGCAAATATTTTAGTCACCAGCGGAGCTGCCAAAGTAAGCAGAGCAGTGGTGCTCAGCAATACCACGCCCGCAAGCGTGATTAATTTATTGATGAAGGCTTCCCCGTTGTCGGCAGAATTTTTCGAGGCTTTCACGATTGCTGGCACAAATACTGCAGCGCTCAGCCCACCCATAATCAATAGCCAGAACAGGTTCGGCATTTTATTGGCTACGTCAAAGGCGTTGGCAGCTGGCGTAGTCAGGCCCACTGCGGCGCCCAACAAAATCGGAGAACGCACCATGCCTAAAATTCGGGACGTAAAAGTGCCGAGGAACATCACCAGTGAGGAACGAGCCGCCGACGGCGCTGCGGGGGCAGACTCGCTCGCAGCTGGCTCAGCGTGTGGCACTGAGGCAGCGGCAGCCGGCGTCTTCCCTGGCTGAAATTGGCGGTGACGCGGACGATAGTTCCCAGAAGTCATGGGAATATCGTAGCTGAGGCGGGGAAAAGGAATGCGCGGGATGCGATGAGTGTGGTGCCAGCTACGCATAGTGGATTTTCCAGCTATTTTTTAGGTTGAACCAGTATCATGTTTCGCATGGGTGAGACTCGTAATAGAAAACTAAATGGTCTGCTGATCGGTACCGCATCAGCAGCTACCCAAATTGAGGGTGGCGACACTAATAACAACTGGTATGAGTGGGCGCAAGGCCCCAATATTGCCGATGGATCATCGCCAGTGCGGGCGAATGACCACTGGAATCTTTGGCGCGAGGATAACGAGATCATGGGTGAACTCGGGTTCCCGATTGCGCGCCTGGGCTTGGAATGGTCTCGGATTGAACCAGAGGCCGGGCGCTTTGACTCTGCGGCAATCGACCGGTATCGCGAAGAACTGACCGATCTTAAGGATCGGGGGATCAAACCGCTGGTTACGATCCATCACTTCTCCAATCCGCTGTGGCTGGAACGGCGCGGTCAATGGACCAACCCGGATACGATTGAGAGCTACCTGCGGTATGCCGAATACGTAGTACGCGAACTGAGTGACCTCGTCTCCGAGTGGGTGACGATCAACGAACCAAATGTCTACGCTACGCAGGCGCACCTGTTCCGGGAAGGACCTCCGGGGAATGTCAGCATGCGGGATACGCTGAAGGTTATTCGGCATATGGCAATTGCGCACGTGCGTGCCTACGAATTGATCCACTCGATCAATCCGGACGCGACTGTGACTATCGCACACCACCTGCGGAGTTTTGCGCCGCGTAATCCGAAGAATCCGTGGCATCGGTTCCTGACCGCGGTTGACGCCTACGCTTTCCAGAATCAGCTGACCGATGCGTTCGGCCGGGGCAAGTTTGGCCCGCTGCTCGGGCGTTCGCCAGTGCCGGTGGGGAAGTACGTCGACGTCATCGGGCTTAACTACTACTCGCGGACTGCAGTAAATGGTCTCAGTGACGGCGTATTCCCGGGCGTGCCCGTAACTGATCTGGGCTGGGAGGTTTACCCGCAAGGCCTGATCGAGAGTGCAGCCGATCTGCACAACCGGCTTGGAGTTCCAGTGTGGATTACCGAAAACGGCTGTGCGGATAACGGCGACGCCGAACATCTGGAGAGCTTCCGCCCGCGCTTCCTGGCGGATCATTTGGCGGCAATTCTCGATTCTTCGGTGCCGATTGAGCGCTACTACCACTGGTGCTTCGTGGACAACTGGGAATGGTCTGACGGCGAGGTGCCGCGGTTCGGGATCGTGTACAACGACTACGAAAACCAGAAGCGCATCATTAAGCCTTCGGCACGGATGCTGAGTGAAATCGTGAAGAGCGGCGAACTGAGCAGTGACATTGTTAACCGCTACACCGCTGGGCAGAGCTACCGCACTCCAGAGACGGTCAACCGGGCGGGTACTAAGCACACCAGCGACCCCCAGGCAACTAAATAAGTAACTAATCTCCACCGGAGATAGCAAAAGGCTCCAGAGCACTTTTCAGTGTTCTGGAGCCTTGCTTATTGTCAGAAACAATTTATGTTCCGCAAGAAGTGGGGCGTTGAAAATTATCTGAAGTTACCTTAGCTGTTTGTTCTTAGCCAGCTACTTTCTAGCATTATCAGGTAAAGCCTTATCTGGTGGCTCCGACCGGCGTCGATCCGGTGACCTTTCGATTTTCAGTCGAACGCTCTACCAACTGAGCTACAGAGCCGAAAGAAAACACCCGGAAACCGGGTGTATCTTACGCGACCCTGACGGGACTTGAACCCGCGACCTCCGCCGTGACAGGGCGGCGCGCTAACCAACTGCGCTACAGGGCCTTGGACGTTTACTTTACAGTAACCGACCGGTTAGTCTCAACGTAGTCCGTGAGACAGTACCCCCAACGGGATTTGAACCCGTGTTACCGCCGTGAAAGGGCGGCGTCCTAGGCCGCTAGACGATGGGGGCTTAGGAAAACCCATTCAACCTGGTTTGATTGAACTCGTTTAGCATAGGAAATTATGCCATAGATGTTCAATTTCTTTGCTTGTGCCTTTAGTCACCTCAAATTTCGCTCTCAGGCGCAGGATCCAACTCTGGGCGCTCCCATATTGTTGCGTGCTCTACGCTAGATACATGATCGTGCAGATTTTACGGGAAAATGGCGCACCTGCTGATGCCGGCGAAGCGGTGGAGGCTACTTTCGATGCGCTGCAGTTGGGCCTCGGGGCACTGGTGGGTGCCGGAATTGGTCTAGTGCTGGGGCTAGCGATTTTAGGGGTAATGCGCGTTTTTGCCCGGCGGCGTCCCGCTTGGAACTCGTTCAATGCCCCGGTAGCAAAGCCATTAGAAATACTGATGATGGCGATTGGAGCTTGGATTGGTTTCACTACCCAATCTGTTGCCGTCCATTCTGAGGCGGCACCTGCCTGGCTGCCAAAGCTCGATCACTTATTCCTGATCTTGGTTATTGTGCTGGCCACTTGGCTGATTGCCGCTATGGTCAATGGTCTGGTGCAGTTCCTCTACGCTCGGATCGAAAATGAGACGGAACCGCGGCGTACTGCCCGGATAAAGACGCAGATGCAAATTTTGCACCGGGTGGCCATCGCTACGGTCTGGGTGCTAGGAGTGGCAGCAGTGTTGCTCACTTTCCCCGGTGCCCGCGCTGCTGGTACTTCACTATTTGCCTCTGCTGGCATCATTTCGGTGGTTGCTGGCCTAGCTGCCCAAACCACGCTGGGGAATGTATTTGCTGGCTTGCAGCTGGCGTTCTCCGACTCACTTCGCGTGGGAGATATTGTGCAGTACGACGGCGAATACACCACAGTAGAAGAGATAACGCTGACCTACGTGGTGCTAGCCGTTTGGGATGGGCGGCGCATCATAGTGCCGTCAGTGAAGATGACTACTGAGTCGTTTGAGAACTGGACGCGGCGGGCCCCGGAGATGTTGGGTGGAGTGGAATGGCTGGTTGATTGGGGATTCCCCATTGACGCTGCGCGTAAGCAACTTGACTACCTGCTCCGGGAAACTGACTTGTGGGATGGTCGTACCGGTGTGCTGCAAGTAGTAGATTCAGTAGAACATGACGGCTTATTAAAGATCCGGGCGTTAATTTCTGCTGCAGATTCTCCGACGCTGACCGACCTGGCTTACTATGTGCGGGAATCGATGGTGAAGTGGATTCAGGAAGAGGCGCCGCAGGCGGTGCCACATCAGCGGCTGTACCGCCACGCTGAACTGGACTTTACCGCAGCTAGTGAACGCAGCAGTGAACTAGTGGAACAGCGGCTGGCACAAGAGCCCCCAACTTTCACTCCGCAGCACAAAGTACCGCGGAAAACTGAAAAGCACACTGCGGCCACAGAGATTATAACTAGCCGAGATATTGGCCGGGATTCGATCCCTATTTCCCGCGTTCCACTCGCGGAGCTGGCTGCAAATATCCCGGACTCGGCGTTCGAGAGTGAGATACCAGGGGCGCCCACTGGCGAACGTACCGCGGGGCATGAATCGGCGATATTTTCTGGGTCTGCGCAGGCAGAGGAGCTGGCTAAACAGTACTCTGGCCCGGGAGAAGAAGTCTATGAAGAGCGAAATAGGAAACTCACTGAAACTGAAGAGGCACTAGTTGCCAACTCCACCGAAAATAAGGAAGCGAAAAATGATTAAGCGCACCGACGCCGAATGGCGCAACTTCCTCACCCCGATGCAGTATCACGTATTACGTGAGGCGGGTACTGAGCGGCCAGGTACCGGAGAACTGCTCTATGAAGACCGGCCGGGAACCTACTTATGCGCCGGCTGCGGCAATAAGCTGTTTACGGCAGAAACCAAATTTGAGTCGCACTGCGGTTGGCCGTCGTTCTACGACCCAGATGAAGAAAACGCCGTCAAATATATATCGGATACTTCGCACGGGATGGTGCGCACCGAAGTGCGGTGTGCGGAATGTGATTCGCATTTGGGGCATGTATTTCCGGATGCGCCGCAAACTCCAACCGGGCAGCGCTACTGCATGAATTCAGCAGCGCTCACCTTTGAACCGCAAAGTTAATGATCCGACTCCGCATCGGCACCTTTAATATTCAACACAGCAAACCGCGCAGTGCGGGCATTACCGCTCGCTCTGCTGTGGCGACGCTGGGTGCAGAATTGGCTGCGTTGGACTTGGATTATCTCGCGATGCAGGAGGTAGACGCCGGGCGGGAACGCTCAGGAAATTTGGATCAGCCCCGGCTGATTGCGGATGCCTTGCAGATGAGTGGCAGATTTTGCCCGACGCTGCCGGGATACGGCTTAGCAAGTTTTACCCGCCACCCGAGCGAATCTTGGTGCGGCTCGCCTTTGCCAAATCAGAAGCAGTGGCGGAATGTTGATATGTGGCTGCAAGCGCCAGAGCCGCGCGGCTGGATCGGCACCCGGCTATTTTTGGCCGACGCTGCTGAGTTATTACTTGCCAATACACACCTAGCTGTGGAACCGGAGCGGGCCCAGCTGCAGCTTGCCAGCTTGACTGCAGAGTTGGCACAAATGGCAGGCCCTAATCGACCAGTAATTTTGCTAGGTGATCTCAATCTGCTGCCAGCCGCAGTGGCAGAGGTTGCCCCGCAGTGGGTAGCACTGGCTACGGGAGATACCACTCCCATGCCCCATCCGAGACGGCAAATAGACCATATTCTGGGGTGGAATTTACCGGCAGATAGCACCGGAAATTTTGGGGCAAATGTACAAGAACTCTCGGTTTCCGACCATGCGGGATTAATTGCTGAGATCAGGCTTTAAGTTATGGTGTGCCTGGTAACTACTAAGGCATATCAAAAGCAAAACATACAAAAAGTAGGCCCCGCGGGACTCGAACCCGCAACCTACGGATTAAAAGTCCGGAGCTCTACCACTTGAGCTAGAGGCCCGCGCAGTTGCGCAGTTCCTTGCACAGCTCTCAATTGGAAAGATCTGCAAAGAACACTCCACGATTGTACTAGGCAAATTGCATAAGTTAAAACGCGTTAAATGTATCGTCTCTCACCACTTTGCGAGACAATTGATAAAAGCGAAGGAGATGTCATGGCTATGAATCAACCGCGTCGTCCGGCACAATTGCGTCCGGAACAAATTGAACTCATCGAAGGTGAAGTAGATACAGCCGCAACTTCTGAACTGGCACACACCACTGCGCAAGCAGTAGTGCTGCCGCGAAATCCACAAACGGAGCTAGAACCGCAGGCAGCAGCGCGTATCCAAGAAATTATCGCCGCCGAAGGGATAGATAGTATCGCGGAAACTTGGGCTAACTCGCCACATGACTCGCTGCCGGGGGTGTTGTGGCGCGGATATTTGCTCCGGGAATGGGTGCGCCGTTTTGGGACAGAGGTAGAACTGCGCTTTGCTGCCGCCCAGAAAGTTGCACAGCAGGACGCGCCGGAAAAGTTAACCCAGGTTAGTACTCCGGCTCAGGTGCGCGCCCAATGGGATACCGTATTGCGGGGCAATTTTACTGGTGATTTTGCTGCAGTACTGCGGGAATCTGCTCGATTTACCGATTTCTTGGGGGCGGTGGAGCCGCTCTGGATTGAAGACGAAGAGCATCCGCTGGCCACCCAAGTTACTATCCGCGACACAGCCATGTTGCGTACCAGCGCAGAGTTCCGGGATGCCGGCGAGCTGCAGGTGCGCGGTCTGCTGCAGTAGCTCGGATAGGAGATAGCTCATCCAACGGGTAGATTTTGCACGGGTATTACGCCCTACTGCGGTGCAGGCAGTGCGGCATTTTACGCAGCAAGTCACGGCGGCAGATGGCGTGAGTCCATTTGACGAACAGACTCTGCTAGATATTGCTAATCCCGATGCCGCAACTAGCTATGCACTGATTTTCCAGCCGCGTGCTGATGACGGCGTTGCCGGGGAGGTGCCCACTTTGCTGGGATTTGCAGCTGCCGATTTGCGCAATAATTCACTGGAATTAGCAGTGCATCCGCGCGCCCGCCGGCAGGGGTACGGCACTGCACTCTTGGGACTGAGTAAGGAATTGCCGGGCGGCACAGTGTGGGCACATGGCAACTTGCCAGCTGCCCTAGCTTTTGCACAGCACAATATGCTGCCGCCAGTGCGCGAACTCCTAGTGCTGGAGCGGAAAATTGTTGCTACTGCCCATCAGGCCGGTGCAGTTTATCCAGCACAAGCAATGCCGACCCAAGCTGGTTGGCAGCTGGACACTTTCCAACCGGACGATTTGCCGGAGTTGGTTGCGCTCAATTCCCGCGCGTTTGCGCAGCACCCAGAGCAAGGGCAGTTAGTGGCGACCGACTTTACCCAGCGTTTTGCCCAAGACTGGTTTGATCCCCAACTCCTCTACTTATTGCGCCCAGCGCAGAGCCAAACAAAACGGAGCGCAGCACAGCGGAGTGCAGAGCAGCAGAGGATAAAACCGCAGCGCGCAAAACTAGGGGGCTTCGTCTGGCTCAAGCCAGATCCACCGCAAGTAGAGCTCTATGTGCTCGGCGTCGACCCAGCAGAGCAGGGGCAAGGCTTGGGTAGTTATCTCATCCAGGTGGCGCTGCATGCAGCTTGGCAAAATGGCTACCAGAAGATAGTGCTATACGTAGATGGGGCAAATCTCCCCGCTGTGCGCGCCTATACCCGGGCGCAATTCACAGTGCAGGCGCGGCATACCGCTTTTCGAGTGCCGCAGCTGGCAAAAATATAAGGTCAATCTGCCTATACATTGCACCAGAATTTTTGGTTTACTGCAGATATGGAACTTGAATTAGATTCCCCCGCCCACGAACCGGAGAAGATCGCACCGTGGATGCGAATGGGTAGTCCGTACACCGCGGCAGAATTAGCGGAGCTATTTGCGCAAGCGCAGCAAGACGCCACGCCCGACGCCGAAGTTAAACTGCCCAAGGGGCGGTTCCTAGATCGGGAGATTTCCTGGCTAGCGTTTAATGAACGGGTATTGGAGCAGGCTGAGGATCAGAATCTGCCGCTGTTGGAGCGTGCCTGGTTCCTGGCCATATTTGCCTCCAACTTAGACGAGTTCTATATGGTGCGCGTAGCTGGGCTGATGCGGCGTATGGCAGCTGGAATGGCAGTTACTAAGGCTTCGGGGCTGTCGCCACGGCGAGTGCTAGAGGCAATTCGAGCGCGCACTGCCGAACTGCAAACTCGCCACGCGCAGCTATTCCGGGACGATGTGCAGCCCAAGTTGGCTGAAGTTGGCATCGTGATCCAGCACTGGGCGGAGCTAGGTGAACCGGAACGAGAGCGGCTGCTCAAGTTCTACCGGAAGCAAATTTTCCCGGTACTCACGCCGCTAGCAGTGGACCCGGCGCACCCCTTCCCCTATATTTCGGGGCTGTCGCTGAACCTGGCGGTTATTGTGCGGAACCGGCAGACCGGAAAAGAATCTTTTGCCCGGGTAAAGGTGCCGCCACTTTTGCCGCGCTTCATCGCCGTCGATTCCGAAGGGCGCCCCTACCGCCCGGAGGATGTGCCCTCAGACGAAGACGGCAACACCTACTACATCCCGCTGGAAGAAATCATCGGCGCGCACTTAGATACGCTATTCCCCGGAATGGACATCGTGGATTTTTCAACTTTCCGCGTCACTCGTAACGAGGATCTAGAGGTAGAAGAAGACGACGCGGAAAACTTGTTGAAAGCGATCGAAAAAGAGCTTACCCGGCGCCGATTCGGTGCTGCAGTGCGGCTGGAAGTAGAAGAAGACATTTCCCCGCATGTGCTGGATCTGTTGGTGCGAGAGCTGGGCGTACGGGAGGAGGACGTACTGCGGCTCCCCGGTCCGCTAGATTTGACTGGGCTAAATGTGATCCACGATCTGGATCGCCCACAGTTCAAATATCCGAAGTATGTGCCGGTTACTGCCAAGGGTTTGGCGGAAGTGGAATCTTCCCAAGCAGTAGATGTTTTTGCGGCGATTAGGCGGCAAGAAATTCTATTGCACCACCCGTATGATTCTTTCTCCACCTCAGTGCAACAGTTCTTGCAGCAGGCGGCGCAAGACCCTAAAGTACTGGCAATTAAGCAGACCTTGTACCGCACTTCGGGAGATTCTCCCATCGTAGATGCGCTGATAGCAGCGGCAAATGCGGGAAAGCAGGTGCTCGCCGTCGTCGAAATTAAAGCTCGATTTGACGAGCAGAACAACATTGAATGGGCGCGCAAACTGGAGCGCGCAGGCGTACACGTGGTTTACGGCATCGTCGGGTTGAAGACGCACTGCAAGACGGCGTTGGTAGTGCGCCAGGAACGTGACGGGCTGCGCCGGTACTGCCACGTCGGCACCGGGAACTACAACCCGAAGACGGCGCGCGGTTACGAAGATCTCGGGCTGCTGACTTGTGACCGTGATGTCGGGCAGGACTTAACTCGGCTATTTAACCAGCTCTCCGGCTATGCTCCCAAAGCTAAGTTCCACCGGCTCTTAGTGGCACCCAAAGGCGTGCGCCTCGGCCTGCTGGAACGCATTGAACGCGAGATCGCCAACCATCAGGCGGGGAAAGAAGCGTGGATTAAGTTCAAAGCCAATGCAGTAGTGGATGAACAGATCATCGACGCGCTATACCGGGCTTCCCAGGTTGGAATCCCAATCGATATCCAGGTGCGCGGTATCTGCTGTTTGCGCGCCGGCATTCCAGGGCTGTCCGAAAATATTCGGGTGCGGTCGGTGCTGGGGCGGTTCTTGGAGCACTCGCGGATTTACGCATTTGCTAATGACGGCGATCCAGAAGTTTGGATCGGTTCCGCTGACCTAATGCATCGCAATTTGGATCGGCGCATCGAGTCATTAATCAAGATCGAAGACCCAGAAATGGTCAACTACTTAGTGGGATTGGTGCAAACCGCCTGCGCAGATACCACCCAGTCGTGGCATATGCGGCCAGAAGGTTGGCAACGGGTGCAGTACGACGCCGAAGGGCGCGAGCTGGACCATATCCAAGATTTATTGATGGCTGCGGCGCGCTCCCGAGTAGCGGGGGAATAGTCACTAACACCAGGCAAAATAATGCGGAAAATATCCTATGTTCAGGGTGCGGGGGCAATAGTCTGGCGCGTTAAGAAGGAAAAACTTGAGGTGCTTATTGTGCACCGGCCCAAGTGGGATGACTGGTCATTCCCGAAAGGAAAGCTGAAGTCAGGGGAGACCCTGCGCGCTGCCTGTATCCGGGAGCTAAAAGAGGAAGCTCGGGTAGATATCGCGTTAGGGGTGCCCCTGGGTTGGCAGCGCTACCGGTTAAGAAGTGGAGCGCATAAGCGGGTCTACTACTGGACTGCTACCGAACTACCGGCGAAGCACCCGGCGCTGCGTTCGCGGTGCCGCGTGGCGGCGGCATCAGCGGCCGAAGTGGATCAGGTGCGGTGGGTGTCAGTGAAAAAAGCCAAGAAAATGCTGACCACCGAGTCCGATCGGGAAATGCTCGCCCAAGTGAAGAAGATGTTTGACGCCGCAGAGCTGGCAACAGTGCCGCTCTTGCTGGCTCGGCACACTCGAGCACAGAAGCGTTCTGCCTGGGCAAAGCATGATGGACAGGAACAGACCCGGCCGCTGACCGAAACTGGCAGCCGCCATGCGGAGGCAATTTCGGAAGTTTTCACCCAGTACGGGGTGGAGTCGGTACTGTCCTCGCCATGGCAGCGCTGCGTAGATTCTGTGCGGCCGTACGCCAAGAAAAGCAGACTGGAGATTAAGTTCCTGCCAGAGATTACCGAGAAAGCTCATAAAGAACAGCCCGCACAGGTGAAGAAAGTATTTTCTCGGTTAGTGCGCACTGGTGACGTGCCCACAGTGGTGTGTGTGCACCGGCCCACGTTGCCAACTATCTTCACGGCGCTGGGCAAGTTCTCCACTCCGCGGCTGCGCCGGCAACTTCCGGCGGCAGATCCGTGGCTAAAAACTGGTGAAATTCTGGTGGCGCATGTGGCGCACAGTTCGGGAGCAGAACCAGAAATCGTTGCTTATGAGCGGGTAAGGCTGCCCCAAACTGGTAAATAATGTGACGTAAATTATGCCTAGTTAACGCATTGTTAACTTTCTGTGTCCTGATCGGACAAGTTCGTTCTTTATCGTGGTTCTCAGTCAGGAGGGTTCATTCCTCCTGGATGTCTAAAATAAAGGATGGATTTATTGTGAAGACTGCACGTAACCGCGCACTCGCAAGCATTGCAGCAGCGGCACTTATCTTCAGCTTCTCTGCATGCTCCAATGATGACGGCCAGGACCAAGGCTCGTCGGATACCAAACTTTCCGGCACTATCAACGGTTCCGGTGCTTCCTCGCAGGTAAATGCACAGCAGGCCTGGCGGGATAACTTCACCAAGGAAACCGGCGTCGTAGTTAACTACGATCCAACTGGCTCCGGTACTGGTCGCGACCAGTTCCTCGCTGGTGAAGTAGTCTTCGCTGGTACCGACTCGATGCTCAAGGACGAAGAACTGACCAAGGCTGCTGAGCGGTGCGGTGACACCGGCGTTATTGAGCTTCCGCTCTACATTTCGCCAATCGCGATTGCTTTCAACCTGGAAGGCATCGATTCCCTGAACATGGACGCTAAGACGATCGCGGGAATCTTCGACGGCAAGATCACCAAGTGGAATGACGCGGCAATCGCCGACGCCAACCCGGATGTAGAACTGCCGGATGCAGACATTATCCCAGTAAACCGCGCTGACAAGTCCGGTACCACCGAAAACTTCCAGCAGTACCTGGTAGAAGCAGCTGGCGATGCTTGGCCATACGAAGCAGATGATATCTGGCCAAAGGAAGGCACCCAGGCTGCAGAAAAGACTTCCGGTGTAGTAAACCTGGTTAAGTCCACCCAGTACTCCATCACCTACGCTGACGCTTCCCAGATCGGTGACTTGGGCTCCGTAGCTGTTGAGGTAGGCGACGAGTTCCTGAAGTACTCGCCAGAAGCCGCTGCCGCAATTGTGGACGGCTCCGAACCTACCGCTAACGCTACCGATCAGATCCTCACGGTAGATCTGAAGCGTGATGGCTCCATCAAGGGCGCTTACCCGGTAGTAATGATCTCCTACCTGGTTGCTTGCACCCAGTACGAGGACGCTTCCACCGCTGCCAACGTCAAGGCATACTTCGAATACATGGCTTCGGCTGATGGACAGGAAGTAGCTGCCAAGGCTAACGGCGGTAACGCACCTATCTCGGACGATCTACGCGACAAGGCTATGGCTGCCATCGCAAAGATTGCAGTAGCAGCTAAGTAACAGCTAATGAACACTGTGCGGGCCAGCCAGTTTTGGTTGGCCCGCACAGGTGTCCAAAAGCCTCTCGGTAAAGATGGGAGAAGGGGTGGCAGAGAAAACTGAAGCGGGTCTTCGAACCCAAACAGCTGGAACCGCTAATAAAAAGTGGGATCCAAAATCAGGTGGAGAACATCGTGCTGACCGACTCTTCAGCGGAGTATCGACCACAGCTGGTTCACTAATCCTGGCACTGTTGGCGGCAGTTGCCATCTTCTTGATGCTGTCCTCCCAAGGGGTATTCTTCGCCTCGTCCGAAACCATCGCAGAAGAGGTCGGCTTCGCCCAAGGTAAATCTTTCTGGGAATACGCCGGTTTAGCCATTTTTGGCACCTTATTGGCCTCTATCATCGCACTTGTGATTGCAGTGCCATTTGCGGTGGCAATCAGTCTATTTATTTCGCACTATGCTCCGCGCCGCCTCTCCACCTTTTTCGGCTACATCATCGACCTACTCGCTGCTATCCCGTCGGTAGTATTTGGCCTGTGGGGGATGTGGACGCTAGAACCGCTGATGCGCCCAGTGTTCACCACCATCTCCAAAATTCTCACCCCGGTTTTCACATTCTTTTCCGGTACGCAAACTGAGGTAGATGGCGTAATAACCTACGAAGGTGGGCTACCAGGTTTCAACTGGTTAGCCGCAAATTTCTCCTGGTGGCCAATCCAACCTGATGCTGCCGCGTTCACTCCACCTGCCCGCAATATCCTGATGGGTGGGGTAATTTTGGCGATTATGATTTTGCCGATTATCACGGCACTGTGTCGCGAGGTATTCCTGCAAACTCCGCGGCTCCAGGAGGAGGCATCCCTCGCTTTAGGTGCCACCCGTTGGGAAATGATCAAAATGGTAGTGCTGCCGCACGGCCGTTCCGGTATCGTTTCCGCCTCTATGCTGGGCTTAGGGCGGGCACTAGGTGAGACGATGGCACTGTTGATGGTGCTTTCGCCGGGGCTTATGCTCAACTTCAAACTTATGCAGCCCGGGCAACACTCCACTATTGCTTCCCAAATCGCGCTGAAGTTCCCGGAAGCATCCGGGCTAGAATCCAACTTCTTGATTGCACTGGGCCTGATCCTGTTCGTAATTACCTTCGTGGTTAACTTTATTGCCCGCATGATTGTTAACCGCTATGCAGAATTCTCGGGAGCGAACGCATGAGTGTTATCAGTCCAACTAACGCCCGTATTACCGCTAAACCGCAGCGCAGCCTACCGCTGTGGTTCACCGGAATTTCTCTGGCAGTTGCTCTGCTAGTCGGCGCCTTGTGGCAGATAGTACTGCCCGAAGAGCCGAACTGGATCGCTGCTGGGTTCATCGTCATTGTGGTGCACCTGCTGATTTCAGCAGTGGCCGGCTATTCCTACGAAGGCCGCCGATACGGTGCCAACCGGGTGGCGACGTCGGTAATCGTAGCCGCGTTTGTGATGGCGGTAATCCCACTCATTTCGCTATTGATCACGGTAATCACCGAGGGCTGGTCCCGGATGACGGCGGGCGGTTACTTCACTGCCACTACATTTGGTTCTTCCAGTGCCGAAGCTATTACTGGCGCTGGTCACGCTATCGTGGGGACGCTGCTCATCACCGGAGTTACTGCGTTGATTGCCATCCCGTTCGGGGTGCTCACTGCGGTATACCTGGTGGAATACGGGCGCGGCCCGTTTGCGCGGCTAATTACCTTCCTAGTAGACGTAATGACGGGTATTCCGTCCATTGTGGCTGGTCTATTTGCGGCGGCGATGATTCCGATGATCAATCTGCTGCTATTTGGCCAGACCCAGTTCAAGAACGGGTTTATGGGCTCTGTGGCATTGGTGGTCTTGATGACGCCGATTGTGGTGCGCAATACCGAGGAAATGTTGCGGCTGGTGCCTAATGAGTTGCGAGAAGCCTCCTACGCCCTGGGCGTTACTAAAGCCGGGACTATTGTGCGGATTGTGCTGCGCACTTCACTATCTGGCATTGTCTCCGGGGTGGTTATCGCCATCGCGCGCGTAATTGGCGAGTCAGCTCCGCTGCTGATTACCGCTGGTACCACGGACGTTTACAACATGAATATGTTCGATGGGCAGATGCTGACGCTGCCAGTTTATGTGTATAACGAATACACTAAAGGTAATCATGCGACAGCTTGGGCTGGAGCGCTGCTGCTGATCCTGATTGTTTTACTGCTTAATCTCTTTGCGCGGTGGATTGCTAAGCGGTTCGCTCCTCAGGGCGAATAACGCAGTGTTGGCTATATTGTTAAGTGGCTGTGCTGTTAGAAAGGAAACCTAAAAATGTCATATGAAGGCATTCGGGTGCGAGACCTCAACATTTACTACGGCGATTTCTTGGCGGTAGAGAATGTGACCGTAGACATTGAACCGCGCTCTATTACTGCACTTATTGGGCCATCGGGCTGCGGCAAATCGACTTTCTTGCGTTCCTTGAACCGGATGCACGAAGTGATTCGCGGTGCGCACTGCAAAGGCTCAGTGGAAATAGACGGTGAAGATATTTACGATCCCAATGTGGATCCGGTGCAAGTACGGCAGCACGTAGGTATGGTGTTCCAGCGTCCGAACCCATTCCCCACGATGTCTATTGCCGATAACGTACTGGCTGGTATCCGGTTAAATAACCGCAAACTAGATAAAAGCGAAGCAGAACAGATCGTACAAGAATCCCTAATTGGCGCTAACTTGTGGGAAGAAGTGAAAGATCGGTTAGATCGCCCGGGCTCCTCGCTGTCGGGTGGGCAGCAGCAGCGGCTATGTATTGCGCGTGCTATTGCGGTGCGCCCACAGGTGCTGCTGATGGATGAACCGTGTTCGGCACTGGATCCGATTTCTACGCTGGCAATTGAGGACCTCATGCAGCAGCTGAAAGAGGACTACACGATAGTTATCGTGACGCACAATATGCAGCAGGCGGCACGTGTTTCTTCCAAGACTGGCTTCTTCAATATCGAAGGTACCGGTAAACCGGGGCACCTGATTGAATTTGACGACACCGAGACCATCTTCTCCAACCCGACGCATCAGGAAACTGAAGACTACGTATCGGGCCGTTTTGGCTGAGTCACCAGCGGTGCTGCACTAACCGCAAACAAGGAGTCCCTAGCAGTTGCTAGGGACTCCTTGTTTATTAGCGTTATTAGCGCCAAACTCGTGGGGTACCGGGGCACCTACATAAATAAATTCACCAAGTGGTAGCAGAGTGCAGCAATTACTCCGGCACAAGGGATCGTCAAAAACCAGGCGCCTACGATATTGCCAGCTACTGACCAGCGCACTGCTGATTTACGCCGGGTGGCGCCCACACCCATGATTGCTGAAGTAATCGTATGAGTAGTAGAAATAGGGGCACTAAAGGCGGCCGTCAGATATAACACGCTGGCAGCTATCGCTTCTGCTACAAAGCCACGGGCAGGATCCAGCTCAGCAATACGGTGCCCCAGCGTCTTCATAATGCGCCAGCCGCCAGTGTAGGTGCCGAGGGAAATCGCAGTTGCGGCCCCAATCTTTACCAGTAGGGGAATTTCTGGACCCGAGTGGTAGCCGCCAGCAACTAGCGCTAGCACCATCACACCCATCGTCTTCTGCGCATCTTGCAAACCGTGCCCCAGCGCTACGGCAGCTGCCGAAACGGTTTGGGCATAGCGGAACCGGCGCTCCGTCTTCTTATAGGAAAAGTTGCGGCAAATGAAGATAGTTAGCTTCATAGCTAGAAACGCCAGCGTAAAACCGATTACTGGGGAAATGAACATCGGGAGGATCACTTTAATGCCGATAACATTCCAGTGCACGGTAGTAGATGCGGCTAGCCCGGCGCCGGTCAGCCCACCGATCAGAGCGTGCGAAGAGCTGGAGGGCAGCCCTAGCCACCAGGTGATCAAGTTCCACGCAATTGCGCCCAGTAGGCCGCTTAAAACTACCGCCAGGCCGTTAATTCCCTGGGGGGCATCGATAATTCCTGAACCGATAGTCTGTGCCACCCCAGTGCCGAGCAAGGCTCCGACGAAGTTCATTGTCGCTGCCATTAGCAGGGCTTGGCGCGGTTTCAGCGCGCGAGTTGCTACCGAAGTGGCGATAGCATTCGCGGCATCGTGGAAACCATTGGTGAAGTCAAAGGTAAGTGCAATCGCGATGACTAGCACCACTACCAGCAAAACTGGATCCACGCTATGACTCCTTGATCGCGATGATCTCTACCGTGGTAGCTAAATGTTCAAATGCGTCAATCGCAGCTTCCAAGGTGTCGGCTACAAATTTCAACCGCATAACATCGAGTGCGTTGATTTCGCTGTCAAATAGCCGCGCTACAAATTTGCGGTAGATGACGTCGCCTTGGTTTTCTAGCTGGTTGATCTCCAGCCAGTAGTTGCGCGCTTTATCGGAAATGGCGCTGATGCCTTTGGAACTTTCCTTAGTGATTTCGCAGCAACGATTAATTATTTTGATGAGCTGGTGCAACTCTTCCGGTAGCGCGCCTAGCCGGTAAAGGAGGATGTTGTCTCCGGCTTCATCAATCAGGTCGGTGCATTCATCGAGCTGCTCAGAAAGTGCAATCAGATCTTCCCGATCGTGGGAGAGCACAAAAGCTTGTGAAACGTGCCGAGTTAATTCGTGGGTAGCGTCGTCGGCGTCGTTCTCTACTTGGTGGAGTGCCTCGCGTAACGCACCACGGGACTCCGGCTCTGCTGCTGCCAGTTCGGCAAGGAGCTGAGCAGCTTTCACCGTATATGCAGCTTGTTTACGGAAGAGTTCCAGCACTTTATTGCGCTTAGAAGAAAATTTTCCCATTGGATAACCCTTAGCGAATTAACAATCAGTTAATCCCAACCATACGACACTTAAATAGGCATGCGCCGAGTAGGGAAGCTCGACCAAGTGTAGGAAGACTCACATTAATTTCGCTATCTGGACTAATGCCGCAATTTGCCGGCTTAGCCTCATACTTAAATCCTAGGCGTAGCTCAGCTATGCAGTTCTAACCAAAGGAGATGCCATGGATAATTTCCAAGAAATAATCAGTCGAGTCACCGGTCCGGCGACTGAGTGGTTAGCTGGCATCAATGACTGGCTGTACACCTTCGTCATGATTGTTGCGCTGGTGGGAACTGGCTTGTGGTTTACGTTCCGAACCCGCGGAGTGCAGATTAGGCACTTTGGAAATATGGTGCGGTATATGGCGCAGTCGCGGCAGGGGGCCGACGGCGGTATTTCCTCTTTCCAAGCATTTGCGATGGGCTTGGCGACGCGCGTTGGGATCGGGAACGTCACCGGAGTGGCGCTGGCGATGATTCTCGGTGGGCCCGGCGCACTGTTCTGGATGTGGGTAGTGGCGCTGGTAGGAATGGCAACGGCGTTTGCCGAAGCAGTATTGGCGCAGCTATTTAAGCGCCGCCACCCAGATGGAACTTTCCGCGGTGGGCCGGCCTACTACATTAAGGCGGGGTTGAAATCTCAGACGCTCGCGGTGATTTTTGCGGTGTCTATGGTGTTTGCGCTGTCCGTTGCGATGCCGATGGTGCAGTCCAATACGATTGCTGGGGTGCTCAGTGCTTCGCATGGAGTGCCATCGTGGGTAACTGGCCTAGTAGTAGCTGGGCTAGCTGCACTGGTGATTTTCGCCGGTGTGCGCGGAGTAGCTCGAGTTACCGAGATTGTTTCGCCAGCGATGGCACTGGCTTATATCGTGTTGGCAATTGCGGTTACGGTGGTTAACTTCCGGCAGCTGCCGCTCTTTTTCCAAGACGTTTTCTTAGCTGCATTTGGGCTGCGGGAGGCGCTATTTGGTACCGCAGGCGGGCTGCTAGCCGCATTGCTAAATGGTACCCGCCGCGGGCTATTCTCGAATGAAGCTGGGATGGGCACCAATCCGAATGCTGCCGCCACTGCTACAGTTGCCCACCCGGTACAGCAAGGGATGATCCAATCTTTCGGGGTCTTTGTGGACACGATTTTGGTCTGCTCGGCCACTGGGTTCATCATCCTAACTTCTGGAATGTTGGATCTGCAGCGGCTGGGAGCCGATGATTCCGCACATCTAACTGCAGATGCCATCGTGGGCAGTTTGGGTAGTTGGGTCACTATCCCGCTTTCGATAATTATTTTCTTCTTCGGGTTCTCCTCAGTTTTGGGGGCCTATGCCTACGCCAATGCCAATATTGTGTTCCTGGGCGGCAATGCGATAGCAGACTGGGCAGTGCGTATTTCAGTGGTGCTGTGCTCATTTATTGGGGCAGTGCTGGCGCTCACCTTTGTGTGGACTTTGATGGACACCGCTATGTTCGTAGTTACTGTGGTGAATCTAGTGGCGTTGGTAAAGCTGTCGAAGTGGGTAGTGGCTGCATTACGGGACTATGAACGGCAGAAAGCTCAAGGCGGCGAGATTAGTTTTGATCCGGTTGCAGCTGGATTCCCCAGCGACCTGGACTGCAGTGCCTGGCAAGTAGCGGAGTAGCTGGATATTTCGGAATAGCCGAGTAACACGCGTTACTACAGCAACAGGGAGCCGCAGCATTAGCTGCGACTCCCTGCCGAGGTCTAAGACACCGAACCCGAGAGCGCCTGTCGGCGCGAAGGCCGCTCGTAGCGGCAAATATTTGGAGCCCGGGGCTTTCGCGATCCGGTGTCGTGCTACTAGCGTAACGCACTAGCTACGGGAAGTCTCCCTGGGAGCCCAGGAAAGTACTGCACGTTTTCCTGGGAATCTGGCGCCTGTGCACTTTTGTGCATAAGAAATGATTGACATTGCATCAATCGAGTCATAGCTTAAAACTAGCCTCATTTGGGGAAGCGCCGATGTGAGTGTTGAGCTGATATCACCGCGAACTTGAGCTTGTGCCGGGTGCTACTTAGCTGCAGTGCCCAGCGGGACCTAGGCAAAGTGTTCGCGGTGATGGACTGCCAAGAATTTCTCATAAAATAGTGGGACAATTCGGCTGTGAGAGCTGAACAAAAAACTTTCAAGCCCTGGATAGCGCCAGCCAGCGTCCGTGCCCAAATCGGATTCTGTGGCGCTGCTTTACTGGCGTTGGGTGGAGCTACTCACGTCGCCGGCACCGCAGTAGTGCTGCTGTTCTTAACTGTGGGTATGCTTCCCGGTTGGCCCAAACTTTTGCGGCTCCCAAATTTATCCACCTCTAGGTGGGTAATGTCTCTCACCGCCGTATTTGCGGCCTTTGCTGCTGGGTTGGGAACTGTGGGTCACACCGCAATGGTGCTCACTGGAGCGGTAATTGCCAGTTTCGTTACTGAGATTTTCCGCACCGATGGCCGGTACAAACTGGTAGAACAAATTTCGGGTGATTTTGCCGGGGCAATAATGGTCATCTGTGCCAGCATGTGGATTCACCTGGTAAAACTAGAAGACGGCTCGAATGTGATGGTAGTGGCAGCTATTGCGTTAGCAGTGGGTGCAGTTATCAGCGCCTTTGATTCGCCGCGTGCCCACCTGCTCACCTTTATAAACACCACCGCGTTCGCGGTAGCAGTCGCATTTGTAATGGGAACTCCCGTAATGGTGGGGGTAATCATTGGACTATTCGTCGGGCTGGGATTCTACTTAACCCGCCGGGCGGTGCGGTTTCTCCCGCGCCACGACAGCCCAGAAATTAGCGCTGCCCGAGCGCTAATTCCGCATTGCGCTCTGGGGTTGATTAGCTACCTGGTGTGTGTTGTTCTCGTTTAACCTAGAACTATGGCAATACGACTTCCCGAAAACTTAGCCCCGGAAAACTACCCCCTAGGCTGGTTGGTAGACACTTGGTACGGTGGCGGCTTACTGGAATATGACAACATCTCTGCCAGTGCATATTTGCATGAGGTGACTATCGACAACCGCGACGCTGGCCCGTATCTGCGGTTTATGTCCCAGATTTGGCTGGCCCAGGAACCGGCGTCAGCGGTTGATAAGGAAAATAGCGGGCAATATACCTACGATTCCCTTACCAAAGATCGATTGTGGTCGGTGACAACCGGTTATTTGCGGGTAAACCCCACTGCAGAAAAGCGGGCCGACGGCGCAGTCGAACTAGAAGCCATGGTCGCTAGCCCCACTGGCACTGCCCAACTGTGGGTGGGGCTAATAAACGGGCCGCGGCTACAGCTGGTAACTGATACGATCGTGCGTTCTAGCTCAGGCGCCGAATTAGCTAGTGCGCAGCTAGTAGCCGGCAATGTGGCCGCTGACCTGTTCTACGCTTACGATATGTCGGCTTTCGGGTTTGAAATGCGCAATTATCTTGCCGGGCGGCTCTCGCGGCAGTTTGACGATTCCGTTGATCCCGCAGCTGGGGCGTCAAGTGAAAACTGACGCTGCAGCTACACCCTGGCCACCCAGTGCCGATCTCCCCGGAGCAGTGGTGAATGCAGGGGTCGTCTCCCAGTATGGCAACCCGATCCGGGAACAGCGGCTATTGGCATCTGGCCAGGCATTTACTGATTTGAGCCACCTGGAAGCAGTGCTAGTAACCGGGGATGATCGCACCGAATGGCTGCATAAACTGGCGGCCACTGATTTTCAGAACCTGCCGGTAGGCACCAGTGCCGAGACCCTGTTCCTCGACTCCCAAGGAAAGATTGCCCACGCGGCTGCGGTGTATCTTGCGCCCGGCGCCGTCTGGCTTCTCACGGACTTTGGTCGCTCAGCTGCGCTAGCTGAATTTCTCACCACAATGCGGTTCATGTTCCAAGTGGAAATCAGCCGCCCGCCGATATCCGCCTACGGCACGCTCACTGCCGCTGCTGCCTTACCCGAACAAGTGGTGCAGTTAGCAGAATTTATTTGGCAAGATCCGTGGCCGAATACTGATACCGCCGGCGCCAATTATGGAGTCGCTGACGCCGATCACCCTGCCAGTAGCCAGCCCGTGGCTATCGCCGTCTTTCACCGGGAGAATGCTGCGGCCGGTTTAGCTGCCTATGCGGAGCTGAGCCCAGCCGGGCAAATTGCCTGGGAAGCGCAGCGGGTATTCCGCTGGCGGCCGCGCCCGAATAACGAGGCCGGTGAGCCAGTCTTACCGCATGAACTCGACTGGCTGCGCACTGCAGTGCAGCTAAATAAAGGGTGCTACCCCGGTCAAGAAACAGTGGCAAAGGTGGTTAATATGGGCAAACCGCCGCGCCGGCTCACCTACTTGTACCTGGAGGGACCAACTGGAGAGTTGCCCCCACCCGGCACTGAGTTACTGCTGGAAGATGGAACTGCAGCTGGCATTCTCACTTCGGTGGCGCAGCATGCGATAGCGGGTCCGGTGGCACTCGCGCTATTGCGGCGGAGTGTGCCAGTGACGGCGATTTTGCACACCGGAGATTTTGTGGCCAGCCAAGTGGAGATTGTTGGTGCTAGTGGAAAGTCATCTGTTTCACCTGTAGATCGCCCCGGTCGGGAACTGCGTCCCCTGCCCGGTGCCCCGAATCGGCGAGGAAATCTAAATGCCTGACTTTACTAATTTTGACCTAGACAAGATCGACCTAACCCATATTTCTATGCTGTTTTCGCTGGCGGCTTTGGTGCTCTTCGGTTACGCCCTATTGGATGCGCTGCGCCGGCCAGAACGCGATTTTGCGCGGGCGCGGAAAAATAAAAATTTTTGGGTGACGGTGCTGGGCAGCTCCACTGCATTTTATGCCTTTTTCCAGATCGGGTCATTGTCGATGCCAATGGAGGGGCTCATTGGTTTGGCGGCATTAGTGGCGGTGGTCTACTATCTCGGACCCGAACGCCAAGCAATGCGTCCGCGCGATTTGGGTGGCGGTGGCGGAAAATGGCCCAAATCTGGTCCCGGTGGGGGCTGGTCAAATTCTGGTTCCGATGGGGGCTGGCGGCGATGGTGACGCGATGAAATCAGTAGTGCAACGGGTGCGGAGCGCCTCAGTTAAGGTAGACGGCGAAGTGGTCGGGCAAATTGGCGCCGGGCTGGCAGTATTAGTGGGAATAACACACACAGATGGACCGGCAGAAATCGCCAAAACTGCTCGCAAATTAGCAGAGCTAAAGCTGCTCCGTTCCCCAGATGGTTCTGATGACCCCAAAGACCGAGTGGGCGCAATTGAAGTGGGGGCGCCACTATTGCTGGTGTCGCAGTTCACGCTATATGCCTCCGTGCGCAAAGGGCGCAAACCGTCCTGGTCGGACGCCGCGCCAGGAGAGGTGGCGGAACCGATTTTCCGGGAGCTGGTGGCAGCAGTGCGCGAATATGGACTGCCGGTGGAGACCGGCGTCTTTGGTGCCATGATGGAAGTAGCCTTAGTTAATGACGGGCCTTTTACCGTAATAGTGGAAGTATAGAAACGGAGTACATAGATGGCGTGGCTAGTGACCGGAGGAGCTGGATATATCGGATCGCACGTAGTGCATGAATTTTTGCGTGCGGGACTCACTCCGATTGTTTTAGACGATTTCTCCACTGGACGGCGGGAATTTGTGCCCAGTGATGTCACCGTAATTGAGGCTTCGATTTTGGATCGGGACGCAGTGCGCCGCGCTCTGGAAGAATACGAGTGCACCGGCGTCGTCTCCCTAGCTGGGTACAAATACGCTGGTGAATCAGTGAAATATCCGCTCCACACTTACGAACAGAATGTCACGGGGATTGTGGCGCTGCTCGGTGCAATGCAAGACGCCGGAGTGCACAACTACGTTTTCTCCTCCTCCGCTTCCGTCTATGGCACGCCTAAGGAAGTGCCAGTGACGGAGGAAACTCCCTACAGCCCAGAGTCCCCCTATGGTGAGACAAAAGTTATTGGGGAATTGCTCGCGCGGGATATGGCCAAAATTGACCCGCAGTGGCGCTACACCAATTTGCGGTACTTCAACGTAGTGGGAGCGGGCGATTTTGGTGCCTACGATGCCAGCCCGTATTCGCTGTTCTCCATCACCTTTAACCGGCTGCTGGCGGGGAAGAACCCCACTATTTTCGGGGGTGACTACCCAACTCCAGATGGCACTTGCATCCGGGACTACATCCACGTCAGCGACCTCGCCTATTCGCATGTGGCGGCTGCAAAAGCGATGGATGCCGGGGTAGATCTGTTGGATGCCTACAACTTAGGATCCGGAGATGGCTCTTCGGTAGCGGATATTATGCGGGAAATGAAAGAGCACACCGGGATTGACTTTGAACCCGAGATTGTGGGGCGGCGCCCGGGAGATCCGGCGGCTGTGGTAGCTGATGGCACGCTAGCAGCGCGGGATCTGGAGTGGGAAATGCGCCATAGCATGGCGGATATGGTGCGCTCCGCTTGGGATGCTAAACGCGCTGCTGAGTCGCTGTAATACCGCGGTAATCCCGCGCTGTTCTAAGCTGCCCTAGGCAATATGGGCAGATTGTCTCACGCCTGCGGCGAAATGATGCCCTGCCCGGATATCTGCGCGGGTTAGAGTTTACGAGGTATAAGGAACGGTTCTAAAAGGAGTCCGTAAGTGTTTGAACGGTTTACAGACCGCGCCCGTCGGGTGATCGTGCTGGCGCAGGAAGAAGCACGCAACCTGAAGCACAACTACCTTGGTACTGAGCACATTCTGTTGGGCTTGATTAAGGAAGGCGAAGGCGTTGCGGCTAAAGCGCTGGAGTCGCTGGGTATCAGCTTCGATGACGTGCGCGACCAGGTAGTAGAGATTATTGGCGAAGGCCAGGAACAGCCGTCTGGCCATATCCCGTTCACGCCGCGCGCCAAAAAGGTGCTGGAATACGCTATGCGGGAAGGGCTGCAGCTCGGTCACTCCTATATCGGCACTGAGCATTTGCTGTTAGGGCTGAGCCGGGAGCAAGACGGCGTTGCGGCGCAAGTGCTCGTGAAGCTGGGCGCTGATTTACCGCGGGTGCGCCAACAAGTTACCCAGCTGCTCTCGGGATATCAAGGGAAAGAAGCGGTCGGAGTAGGCGGCGGTGGCGCTCGCGAAGGCGTCAAGGCTGGCTCGACCGTATTGGATCAATACGGGCGCAATCTCACCCAAGCTGCGCGGGAAAACAAGCTGGATCCAGTTATTGGGCGGCACACCGAAACTCAGCGGGTTATGCAGGTGCTCTCGCGGCGCACGAAGAACAACCCGGTGTTGATCGGGGAACCCGGCGTCGGAAAAACTGCGGTAGTAGAGGGGTTGGCCCAAGCAATTAGTGCGGGCGATGTGCCGGAAACTCTGAAAGAAAAGCAGCTGTATGCGCTGGATATGGGGTCTTTGGTGGCCGGATCACGCTACCGGGGCGACTTCGAAGAGCGCATGAAGAAGATTCTGAAAGAAATCAACACTCGCGGCGATATCGTCTTGTTTATTGACGAGGTACACACCTTAGTTGGCGCCGGTGCAGCGGAGGGGGCGTTAGATGCGGCCTCGCTGCTGAAACCAATGATGGCACGTGGTGAGCTGCAGGTAATTGGGGCCACCACGCTTGACGAATACCGCAAACATATTGAAAAGGATGCGGCGTTGGAACGGCGCTTCCAACCCATTCAGGTGGAGCAGCCTACGGTTAAAGAGACCATCGCGATTTTGGAGGGGCTGCGCGATCGCTACGAGGCATTCCATCGGGTGACTATTACGGATGACGCCCTGGAATCTGCGGCCACATTGGCGGATCGGTACATTAATGATCGTTTCTTGCCTGATAAAGCTATCGACTTGATTGACGAGGCGGGGGCGCGGCTGGCAATCCGGAAGATGACGGCGCCGCCAGAACTGCGCGAACTTGATGAAAAGATCGCTGATGTGCGGCGAGAAAAAGAAGCGGCCATTGACGGGCAAGACTTCGAGAAAGCTGCGGCACTGCGGGATACCGAACAGCAGCTAGCCAATGAACGCAGCGAAAAGGAAAAAGCCTGGAAAGAGGGCGACCTGGACGAAATCTCGGTGGTGGATGAAGATCTGATCACCGAGGTGCTGTCGATGTCCACCGGCATCCCGGTATTTAAGCTAACTGAAGCTGAATCGGCGAAGCTGCTGCGCATGGAAGAGGAACTGCACAAGCGGGTTATCGGCCAGAATGAAGCTGTCACCGCGCTTTCGCAAGCTATTCGGCGTACCCGGGCCGGGCTGAAAGATCCGAACCGGCCGGGCGGCTCCTTTATCTTCGCGGGCCCAACTGGGGTAGGTAAAACCGAGTTGGCAAAGGCACTGGCAGAGTTCCTATTTGGGGACGAAGAAGCGCTTATCACCCTGGATATGTCTGAATATTCGGAGAAACACGCGGTTTCGCGACTATTCGGTGCCCCGCCCGGATATGTGGGCTATGACGAAGGCGGCCAACTGACCGAAAAGGTGCGGCGTAAGCCGTTCTCGGTGGTGTTGTTTGACGAAGTAGAGAAAGCACACCAAGATCTGTTTAACTCGCTGTTGCAGATTTTGGAAGAAGGCCGGCTCACTGACTCCCAAGGGCGAGTAGTGGACTTCAAGAACACCGTCATCATTATGACCACCAACCTGGGGACAAAGGATATTGCTAAGGGTGTGGAAACTGGCTTCCAGTTTGATGCCGATACCGCAACATCCTATGAGCGGATGAAGCTGCGGGTTAATGAAGAACTGAAGAATCACTTCCGCCCAGAGTTCTTGAACCGCGTGGATGAGATTATCGTATTCCCGCAGCTAGAACGGGATGAGATCCTGCAGATTGTGGATCTGATGATTGCCAAATTGGCTGAGCGGCTGGAAGATCAGGGCATGTCGATTGTGCTGACTGACGCCGCTAAGCAGCTGTTGGCAGATCGCGGTTATGACCCAGTGCTGGGGGCACGCCCGTTGCGCCGCGCAATTCAACGCGATATTGAGGATGCGCTTTCGGAGAAGCTGCTGTTTGGCGAGTTCACTAAGGGTCAGACGATTGTGGTGGATGTGGATGAAAACGATATCCCTAAGTCCTTCACTTTTGCCGGCCACGATTCGGACTACCAGCTGCCGCAGGGTGTGAAACCGGCGCCCGAAGCGCAACATATTGACGGTTTTGCGCGGGCAGTGGACACTCGCCCAGTGGGTGAAGCGGGCGAATCGCATCAATCCAGCACTCCGCCGGCACAGACTGAATAGTTCCCCGGAGTGGCGGATCGTAGGATATAGCTATGAGTTTGCAGACGATTAGCTACCGCATCCCGGGTCACACCACATATGAGTATCGCTTGGCAGTGCCACTGCGCTATCCGCGTAGTGGTGGGCCATACGGCAAACTGACCACTGCTGTACCGGCGGATGGGTCGGGCGCGCCGGGAGAGACTATCACCATCTTTGCGCGCGAAATTGTGCGCGCCGGCAACGAAACTGCCCCGCGACTGGTTTACTTTCAGGGCGGGCCGGGATCGGCGGCGCCGCGTCCTGCCCCAATTTCTGGATGGGTAGCGCAGCTAGCCGCACAATTTCGGGTAGTGCTGTTAGATGAACGGGGCACTGGGCAGTCGCATGCGCTGGATCAGCACACGGTAACTGCCGTGGGTGACGCCGCCCAGCAAGCTGACTACTTGAGCTATTTCCGGGCTGACTCCATAGTGGCGGATGCGGAATCTCTCCGGCAGGCACTCCAAGGGGATGAGCCGTGGTATGCGCTGGGGCAGTCTTTCGGCGGCTTTTGCCTCACTACGTATCTGTCGCAGGCGCCGCAGGGATTGCGCGGGGCAATGATAACTGCAGGACTGCCCAGCCTCACCCGGCACGCGGATGAAGTCTACCGGCGCACCTACCAACAAACCGAGCTGCGCAATCAAGAATTTTTTACCCGTTACCCGCGCGATGAAGAAACCTGTTGGCAAATAGTTGAGCACCTGGCCAGTACGCCAGATGAATTACTCCCCACTGGGGAAGCGCTTACGCCGGGGCGGTTCCGGATGCTGGGCATAAACTTGGGCACTTCCTACGGGCTGGAAAAAATACACCAACTACTGGAAGATCCATTCGTAACCGTGGGCGGGCGGCGTCGGCTCAGCTCTCGATTCCGGGCTGCGCTGGGAAGCGAACTGTCCTACTGGGATGTGCCAATGTACTTTGCCCTGCACGAGTCGATCTACGCGCAAGCCAGCACTGGCGCCACTAACTGGTCAGCGCACCGGATGCGGGAAGAATTTCCCAGTATGCGCCTGCCAGAGCTCAGCGCCGACGCAGAACGGGAGCTGCGCGCTGCTGGTTACGGTTTCCGATTCACTGGAGAGCATGTTTATCCCTGGCAAGGGGAGCAAGATCCGGCATTGCAGCCGCTACTGCCGGCGGTAGACGCATTAGCACAGCGTGGAGATCTACCTAATTTGCATGATCCTGGGGTATTAGCAGCAAATGAAGTGCCGGTGGCGGCATGGATCTACCGCCCAGATATGTTTGTGCCAGCGGAACTAAGTGAAGAGACGGCAGCGCAGATTCGCGGCACCGTGGTATTGCGTTCGGCGCAGTATCATCACGATGCCCTGCGCACCAATGACGATGTCGTGATCCCCGGGTTGCTCAGCGCTTTGGGGCTGGCACAGTAGCTCCGGTGCTGGCAGATAGTTAGGGGCGAGGTGGCTACTAAACCGTTGTATTTTGATTGCGACTGCGGGGTAGACGACGCAGTTGCGCTAGTTTATCTGGCTAAATCTCCGGAGATATCCCTGGTGGGAGTGGGGACGGTATGCGGCAATATTGACTCGCCGCAAGCGGCAGAAAATTCGCTGCGACTATTGGGCTTGTGTGGGCGGTCAGATGTGCCGGTGGCTATTGGGGAAAATCGATTCCTCACCCGTGACTTTACTGGCGGCCCAGTGGAGATCCATGGCACCAACGGTATAGGTGGAGTGGAACTGCCCGCCGTCGATAAAAAACCAGTGGAAAAATCGGCGGCACAATTGCTGGTGGAGCTGGCAAATGAATTTCCCGGGGAACTGGAGATCTGTGCCGTGGGTCCGCTAACTAACCTCGCTCGGGCAATAGCTTTAGATCCAGACTTGCCGGATAAAGTTCAGCAGGTGACGGTGATGGGCGGAGCTTTCGGGGTGCCGGGGAACGTCAGCCCAGTTGCGGAAGCAAATATCTGGAATGACCCAGAAGCTGCGCAAATAGTGGTGGAGCAGCCGTGGGCAATTAGCTTTGTGGGGCTGGATGTGACCATGCGCAGTGTGCTGGAAGAGTCGCATCGCCAACAGCTACTCAGTTCCGCACGGCCCGAAACCCGCGCTTTAGGTGAGATGCTGGATCACTATTTTGATTTCTACCGCGCAGAATATGGGCGCCGCTGCAGCCCGATCCACGACGCGGCAGCGGCAGTGTTGGCGGTGGGTGCAGCTGAGCTCATGGAATCGCCGCGAGTCCCGATCGTGATTGATACTACTGACGGCCCCGGGAGAGGACAAACTATTGCCGATCTGCGGGGGCAGCGCGTACAGCGCACAGACCGGGCAGGCGCCAAGGCGCGGCCAGCACTAGAATTTGATCGCGACATCGTGGTACAGGTGATGGCGCGGCTATTGCCCTAATCCAATCTGGGATGTGCCGGTGGTCACCTATTTTCCATACTGTGCTAGCAGTCACCTGCGCAATTGATTTGAGATGAAAAGTGAAGCTGGGCGGGGGAAGTAGTCTATGTAGGCACAGTTCATTGCCCTTTGATAAATTTGAAGAGTTGCACAGCGACTACACTTAATAGTGCGGAAAATGACCGCAGTTTTAATTCCTAGTGGAGGAACATCCGGATGACGAAATACGTTTATAACTTCACCGAGGGAGATAAAGACCAAAAAGATCTTCTCGGTGGCAAGGGTGCAAACTTGGCAGAAATGACTAATTTGGGTCTGCCGGTGCCCCCAGGCTTCACGATCACCACTGAAGCGTGCCGCGCTTACCTGAGCGCTGGCGAAACCCCAGAATCATTGGATGTTGAGGTTACCGCAGCTGTGCGGGATGTCGAATCCGTAATGCAAAAGCACCTCGGCGACCCGGAGAATCCATTGCTGATCTCGGTGCGCTCGGGCGCCAAATTCTCCATGCCCGGCATGATGGAAACTGTGCTGAACGTAGGGCTGAATGACGAATCCGTCGTCGGCCTAGCAACCCAATCCGGCAATGAGCGCTTTGCTTGGGACTCCTACCGCCGGTTAATCCAAATGTTTGGCAAGACCGTGATGGACATCGACGGTGACCTATTCTCCGATGCGTTGCACGAACTGCAGGACCGCAAGGGATACCAGGGCGACCTCGATATGACTACCGAGGACCTCAAGGAACTGGTAGTTGCATACAAGAAGATCGTTAAAGAGCAAACCGGTGAGGATTTCCCGCAGGATCCCCGCACCCAGCTCGATATGGCGATTGAAGCCGTATTCCGCTCCTGGAACACGGATCGCGCGCGGCTTTACCGCCGGCGGGAACACATCCCGAATGATCTGGGCACGGCGGTAAACGTACAAACCATGGTGTTCGGCAATATGGGTGAGGGCTCCGGCACCGGCGTCTGCTTCACCCGCGACCCCTCCACTGGGCATTCCGGGGTATATGGCGACTACCTGGAAAACGCTCAAGGTGAAGACGTCGTCGCTGGTATCCGCAACACTCTGCCGCTTTCTGCGCTGAAAGACGTGGATGAGAAGTCGTACACGGAACTGACCGGCATTATGGAGAAGCTGGAAACCCACTACCGCGATCTGTGCGATATTGAGTTCACCATCCAGGAAGGCAAGCTGTGGATGCTGCAGACCCGCGTAGGTAAGCGCACCGCGGCGGCAGCATTCCGGGTGGCAGACCAGCTGGTGGCAGAACGCCTGATTACGCGAGACGAATCCGTAACCCGAGTAACTGGCGATCAGCTCACCTCGCTACTCTTCCCGCAGTTTGACAAGGATGCGCCGAAGGTAGTTATCTCGCGCGGTATGGCCGCTTCGCCAGGTGCCGCAGTAGGCGAGATTGTTATGAATAACGAGCAGGCAGTGGAACGCACCCGCGCTGGCGCTTCGGTAATCCTGGTGCGCCGGGAAACCAACCCAGATGACCTGCAGGGCATGGTAGTTTCCTCCGGCGTGCTGACTGCGCGCGGTGGTAAGACCTCGCATGCTGCCGTGGTGGCACGGGGCATGGGTCGGTGCTGTGTGGTTGGTGCTGATGACCTGGTGGTCAGCGCAGAGGAAGGCACGGTATTTGTTAAATCCACCGGCAAGACCTACCACGCAGGTGACGTCATCGCGATTGACGGCACCACCGGTGAAATTTTTGAAGGTGATGTTCCGGTTACGGACTCGCCAGTAATGACCTACATTGCGCACGGGCTGGAAGCCGGTCTAGCTGCCTCGCCAGATGATGACACTCGGGAATTGGTGACCGCAGTAGACCGCATCTTGACCCATGCGGATGCTATGCGGGCGATGAGCGTTCGCGCTAACGCTGATACGCCAGAAGACGCAATGCGCGCTCGCGAATTTGGCGCCCAGGGTATTGGGCTGTGCCGCACTGAGCATATGTTCCTCGGTGATCGCCGCAAGTACATCGAGACTGTCATCCTGGCGGAGAATGAAACGGAACAGCAGGAAGCTTTCGATGCGCTGCTGCCATTGCAGCGGGACGACTTCGTGGGAATTTTCGACGCCATGGACGGGTTGCCAGTTACGGTGCGCCTGATCGACCCGCCGCTACACGAATTCCTGCCGGACTACACCGAACTTTCGGTAGAGCTGGCAGTGAAGAAAGCTAAGGGTGAAGAAGTCACAGCTGCAGAGACCAAGTTACTCGAAGCAGTTAAGGCTCATCACGAACAGAACCCGATGCTGGGTCTGCGCGGGGTCCGCCTCGGTCTAAAGATGCCGGGTCTGATCAAGATGCAGGTACGGGCTATCGCCGAAGCTTGCGCTATCTTGAAGAAAGACGGCAAGGATCCGCGGCCGGAGATCATGGTTCCGCTCATCGGTTCCACGCGCGAACTGCAGATTGTGCGCGATCTTGCGGAAGAAGTTATCGCTGACGTTGCTGGCGAATACGGTGTGGAGCTCAAGCTGCCGATCGGTAATATGGTCGAACTACCGCGTGCTTCCGCCACGGCAGCTCGGATTGCTTTGGAGTCGGACTTCTTCTCCTTCGGCACCAACGATCTGACCCAGACCACCTGGGGCTTCTCGCGGGATGACGTCGAGGGCACCTTCTTCAACGAATACTTCGACTACGGAGTATTTGGCATCTCGCCATTTGAATCAATCGACTGGCAGGGGGTAGGCGCCATCGTGGAGATGGGCGTGCGCAATGGTCGGTACAGCAAGCCTGACCTGAAGATGGGGGTATGTGGGGAGCACGGCGGTGACCCGGCGTCGATCCACTTCTTCGCGGAAATCGGGTTGGACTATGTATCCTGTTCGCCATTCCGGGTGCCGGTGGCTCGCCTCGAATGTGGCCGCGCCGCGATCTCAAATGAATCGGAACGGGCATTGAAGGGCCAGGGCGTTAACGCCTAAGCCGGTTCCACGGGATTAACAGCTAATCCCTGATTGTCAATAACAAGGGCGGATCCAGGAAACTGGGTCCGCCCTTGTTGCAGATCCCATCTTGTCGCCAGTTCTTACTTAGGTTAGGCTTACTTAGGTAAGCCTAAGTAGTTGCGCTAGCTGCTATCACTGGCACCGCGTGGGAGCAAAGGGGTCAACGTGCGAATCGCATTTGCCGGTAATCCAAACAGTGGCAAAACCTCGATATTTAATGTGCTAACCGGAGCTAAAGCCAAAGTTGGAAACTGGAGCGGGGTTACGGTATCGGAACGAGAAGTACCGATACTGCCGCAATTCACCAAGCAAGACGGCGTCGTTGCAGTGGATCTACCAGGCACTTATTCAATGAGCCCATTCTCTCCAGAAGAGGGAGTGACTAGCAAATACGTTAAAGAGAAGAAACCAGACGTAATCATAAATGTAGTGGACGCTACCAATCTGTCTCGCAGCTTGTTCTTCACCACTCAACTGCTAGAGCTAGGGATTCCGGTAGTAGTGGCGCTCAATAAAAGTGATATTAGCGCTAAAGATCGCACCCAGATCGATACCGCTGTGCTATCGGAAAAGTTGCACGTCCCAGTAGTAGAAACCGTGGCAGTAGAAAAATCGCACACCGGCATCCCTCAAGTCCTGGCTAACGCATTAGAGCGGATTGGTAAGGAACAACCTGTGCCCTATCGGCAAAATGCGCAATTAGATCTAGGGGATAGAGCTGCAGTTAGCCAAGCTGATCGGGAGCGCTACTCATTTGTGAATGCGATAGTTGCTGCAGTAGAACGCCGGGAAATACTCCCTGAAACATACCGACGTGAAGACCGAGCAGATGCCATACTCACCAACCCGGTAGTGGGGATCGGGCTGTTTGCGGTAATCATGTGGGCAGTATTCGCGATCTCGCAGACCTACCTCGGGCCAATAATTGCGGACTGGCTAGTGGGATGGATTGAGGTATTCCAAGAATGGGTGGCAGTGCAGTTGGCAGAGAGCCCTGCGCTCCTGAGCACGGTGATTGTGGACGGCGTAATCGGTGGCGTGGGTGCCGTGATCGGGTTCTTGCCGCTAGTTATGGTGATGTACTTCTTAATCGCGCTGCTGGAAGAATCCGGGTATATGGCGCGCGTCAGTGCGGTATTGGATCCGATTTTTAAGCGCGTGGGGCTGTCTGGCAAATCAGTGATACCGATTGTGATTGGCACCGGCTGTTCCATCCCGGCGATCATGGCAACGCGCACCATTCGCAATACTCGCGAACGCCGCGCCGCCGCGATGCTGACTTCGTGGATTCCGTGTGGCGCGAAAATACCGGTGATTGCGCTATTTGCGGGGGCGTTCTTCGGTGGCGCCAGCTGGGTGAGTTGGGTGAGTTACTTCCTCGGACTTATGCTCATTTTCTTGGGCGCCCTGCTTATCAAAGGGGTTACTGGGCACAAGTACCGCACCGGATCTTTCATTATGGAATTGCCGCGCTACCGGCTTCCCAGCCTGCGGCACGCTGGCGTCGTCATGCTACAGCGCGCGAAAGCGTTCATAGTAAAAGCTGCCACCATTATTTTGGTGTCTAACTTGGCGATCCAAGTTATGCAGACCTTCACCTGGCGGTTGCAGCCGGTGCCAGCGGGGATGGAAGACAGCTCGATTCTGGCTACGATAGCTTCGCCGCTCGCGGTATTGCTAATTCCGCTAGGATTCGGTACCTGGCAGCTCGCTGCGGCTGCGATAACTGGTTTCATCGCCAAGGAAAACGTGGTGGGGACGCTGGCCGTTGTTTATGGGCTGACCCGGTTCATTGATGCGGAGTCGTTTGAAATGGTGGGCGGCGCCAGCGAAATTGCCACCACTATGGGACTGACTTCGGTAACTGCCTTGGCCTATCTGTTCTTTAATTTGTATACGCCGCCGTGTTTCGCCGCAATCGGCGCGATGAATACGGAGATGCGCAATAAAGGCTGGTTGTTTAGCGCTATCGGCCTGCAATTAGCGGTGGGATACACCGTAGCTTTCCTAGTTAATCAAGTGGGGACGCTGCTGACCGCTGGTCACCTGGCAGCTGGATTTGTGCCGGGGTTGATTGCCATCTTTGCGATGGCAGCGAGCATAGTGGCAATCTCCTACCGAATCCGTTCTGGATTCGCCAAACAGCGCGGCGCAGCGGATGCGCAGAAGTTGGTGGCTTAATGATGGCAACGATAATCGCCAGTGTGGCGCTAATTTTGGTGGTAGCAGGTGCAGTGCGATATCTGTACCGGCAGCGCAAACAAGGCAATGCTTGCGCAGGATGTGCTTTGGAAAATAACTGCCCAATTATGCAGCTCTACGACGGAAAAACCCCGTCAGATGTCAAACTGCTGCCAATAGTGGATACTGGATGTCAAAATGGATCTCTTCGCCGCTGAAGTGGGGCGCACCTACCTTATTCGGCAGATCGCCACGGATGACCCGGAAATGGATGCATTTCTGTTTCGGCTCGGTGCGTACAGTGGTGAAACGATAACGGTGGTTTCAAAAAAACGGCGCTCCTGTATTGTGGCGATTAAAAATTCTCGGTACAGCATTGACAAAAAATTGGCGCAAAAGGTGCTAGTGGTGGCGCAGTAAGCGCGCATATGTGCGGGTTGTCTCGAGTTAGATCGTCCTGGGCGGATCTGGCTCATAATCAACTAGGGTAATTGCCATGGCAGATGTGGCAAAAAATGTAGTGCTCGCAGAAATTAGCGCCGCGATTGCAGGGGAAGTAGATGCCTCGCACCGCGAGCGTGCTCAGTACGCCACGGACGCCTCTAACTACCGCGTGGTGCCCCTCGGCGTCGTCTACCCCAAAACTGAAGCAGATGTCGCCCAGATTCTGCGGATTTGTCGCCGCCATGGCGTGCCATTCACTGCGCGCGGCGGCGGAACTTCGGTGGCGGGTAACTCGATCGGGTCGGGTATCGTGGCAGATTTTTCCCGCTACCTGAATAACTTTGAGATCGACGCCGCCGCCCGCACGGCCACCGTGCAGCCGGGCGTGGTGATGAGCGATTTACAAGCTGCAGCTGCCCAGTATGGTCTGCGCTTTGGTCCAGATCCATCTACCCAAAATCGCGCCACTTTTGGTGGCATGATCGGCAATAATGCCTGCGGGCCGCACGCTGTGGCCTACGGTCGCACCGCAGATAATGTGTTGGAATTGCGCGGTATTGATGGGCACGGCCGGGAGTTTACTGCCGCCACTGCAAGCGAAGTGGCCGGTGGATTGTTACCCCATCCGGAAAATTCTGCTGAGATCTACCGCAGTGTGGCACAGCTAGTGGATGAGCATCTGGCGGATATTCGCCAGAATTTGGGACATTTCAGCCGGCAAGTTTCCGGTTACTCGCTGGAGCATATGCTCCCGGAAGCTGGGCGGGACCTGGCCAAGATGTTGGTGGGTTCGGAAGGCACTTTAGCGGTAATTACTAGCGCCAAGTTGCGGCTAGTTCCGATAGCGCAGGCGCCCAGCCTGATCGCTCTGGGCTACCCGGATATGCCTACGGCTGCTGATGCAGTACCAGCTATTTTGCGGCACAAACCGCTGGCAGTCGAGGGGATAGACGCTGAACTGGTGGCAGTGGTGCGGCGGGCTAAGGGTCAAGTTCCGGAACTGCCCGCCGGGGCGGGTTGGCTGTTAGTGGAAGTTGGCGCTCACGAGGGCGAGCCGTTGGATGTCGTACCGCAGCGTATTGCGGATATTGTGGCAGCGGCGAATACGGAGGCAGTTAAAGTGCTGCCTGCTGGTCCAGCTGCTACTGAAATTTGGCGTATCCGGGCCGACGGCGCTGGGCTGGGTGGGCACACTCCCGCTGGAAATCCGGCCTGGCCGGGTTGGGAAGATTCCGCAGTGCCCCCAGAAAATTTGGGGCCCTACTTGCGCCAGCTGCAGGAGCTAATGGGCAAATTTGGCCTCCACGGGCTGATGTACGGGCACTTTGGCGACGGCTGTATGCATGTGCGCATTGATTTCCCGTTCAATCGGCCCAACGGTCCGGCAATTTTCCGCGATTTCTTGGAACAAGCAGCTGAGCTGGCTATTTCTCATGGTGGATCGCTCTCTGGTGAGCATGGCGACGGTCGGGCTCGCTCTGAGCTGCTGACCCGAATGTACCCGCCGGAAATTATTTCCCTGTTCCAAGCGGTAAAAGAACTATTTGATCCAGATCAACTGCTCAATCCCGGCGTCTTAGTAGAGCCCGAGCCACTCGACGCTAACTTGCGCCGCCCCCAAGCCCAGCCCATTGGTTATGCCGGTGGCTTCCATTTCCACGAAGACGGCGGAGATTTCACTCGCGCGGTACACCGCTGTACTGGGGTGGGTAACTGCCGTGCGGACCGCACAGCTGCCGGATTCTTTATGTGCCCCTCATATCAAGCCACTAAATCTGAGAAAGACGTGACTCGGGGGCGGGCGCGCGTGCTACAAGAAATAGCAAATGGCACGTTAGTGTCGGGATTTGCTGATTCAGCAGTACAAGAAGCCCTTGAGTTGTGCCTGTCCTGTAAAGCCTGTGCTGCGGACTGCCCGATGGGGGTAAATATCGCCAAGTACAAGTCTGAGACGTTGTTCCGCGGTTATCAGGGGAAATTGCGGCCGCGTACGCACTATGTATTGGGGAATCTGCCGGTGTTGGCCCGGCTAGTGGGGACGCTGCATTTGGGTAGCGTGGCCAATGCGGTGCTGAAAATTGCGCCACTGCGCCAGCTCGCTTTCCGACTGGCTGGAATTGATCCGCGCCGGCAGATGCCGGGCTTTGCCTCCCGGCGTTTTTCAAAGATTGCCGGGCAACTGCGCGCCAGTGGTGTTCCCGCCGCAGCTGATAAGCGCTATGTGATGTTGTGGGCGGATTCTTTCTCGGAAACGCTCGACACCCGCGGTGCACAAGCCATGGTGGCCGTGCTGCAGAGGTGTGGCTATACGGTGTTAATCCCGCCGGAACAGGCTTGCTGCGGGCTAACTTGGATTAGCACTGGGCAATTGGATATTGCCAAGAAAAAACTGCAGCAACTTTTGGAGGTATTGGCGCCATTTGCCGCTTCTGGAATTCCGATTGTAGGAGTAGAGCCATCCTGTACTGCGGTCTTGCGCGATGATCTGTTAGATCTGCTGCCAGAAGATAATCGATCCCAAGTGGTGAGCGCTGCCACCTACACGCTGGCGGAGCTGCTCACTGCGCCAGAGCCTATTGGGCCTGGCGATCGGCTCGAACTACCTAATTTAACCGGGCTGGAAGTGGTGGCCCAGCCGCACTGTCACCAGTATTCCGTGATGGGTTGGCAGGCAGAAGAAAAGTTACTCGCTCGCACTGGTGCGCAGCTGACTAGAGTGTCAGGCTGCTGTGGTTTGGCAGGTAACTTTGGGATGGAAGCCGGGCACTATGAGGTGTCAGTGCGCGTGGCAGAAAATGATTTGTTGCCCAAGCTGAAAGCTGCTCCAGCTGACGCCGTCTACCTAGCGGATGGGTTCTCGTGCCGTACTCAAGCTGAACAGTTAGCGGGCGATACGGGCGTGCATTTAGCGGAGCTGCTTCGCGACGGTTTTACGGTGCAACGTAAGGGAAAAGTCTAAAATAGTTACGGCTAAATCTGGCTCTGCACCGGTTATTTTCGGGGGATTGTGAGCTATGATTAACGAGTATTCGTGACGGTAGCGAGAAGGAGCGTTGTGGGAGTTTTCGCGTTCGAGAATGGTCGTCTGGTGGCTCCACCGGAGAACAAAATCTCAGGCGGAGTTCCTGCTGACGTGCTACAAGCAGTGCGGGTAAGTGTCTTAGAGCTTATTGAACGCCCGCTATTCCCGGTGGGGTGGGAACGTCAAGGCGATATGGAATATCTACTGGCTCTGGATACCGCCGGTCAGGTGATTACCATCCAAGTAATTTCCCAGCTGGACTCGGAAACTTTCTTAGCATGCCTGGCGCAAACTGGGCGCAATGCCGAACGTACGCGATCTGAGTTAGCGAATATCTACTCCGGTGGGCCAATCAACTTTCACTCTGAGTGGACTAAATTTGTGGATGCGGCCCCAATCCGATCCCGGCGTGGTCCGCGCCTGTATCTATTTGCTGCCACAGTTATGCCAGACGCTGTGGCCCCGCTCAATGCCCTGCGCGGGCTAGGGGTAGAGGGGCACCAGATCCGGTTGCATCACGGCGCCCACGGAGAACTAGTGGAAATTGAGCCGATTCGCCCGGTCTCAGCCACGCTGCCCGCTTCGGCGCGGGTGGTGGAAATTGCGTCCTCAACGGTTACCGCCGCACCAGATGGCACGGACTCCCAACCAGAACCGCAGCCGGAGCCACAATCGGGATCGGTTTGGAATATCACTGGCTGGGGTAAGAACGAAGCTGCAGAAACTGTGGAAACCGCACCAGCTGCCCGGCCCCGGTTTGGGCGGCGGCGCCGGCACGCCACACAATCCTCTGAGGCGTCGACAGTGCCGGTGGCAGACTCGGCATCACACCCGGCAGCGGCAACAGATCCAAATACGGAGGAGATTCCTTCCGTTTCGGCAGCGGGTGCACGTTCAGCACATTTCCTAACTGATACCGGCCCACTTCCCGGGCGAGATACTGCGGAGCAGAGTAACTCTGGCGACACCCTTTACCAGCAGTTGCGCAGTGCCTTGCTGCGCCCAGAACAGAGGATTTGGGAACAGGCGGCACCAAAAGAAACTTCGGAACAAGCGATTTTCTCCGAACGGGCTTCTGCTGCAGATTCGGCGCGGGCCGTGGAAGAAGCAGCTTGGCGGCAGCCGGAGCTCACCCCAGTGACGGAGTTAGCAAGCATTGCGCGGCAGTACGGGGCAATGCAGCTGCGCTGGCATTCTCCGCGGCGCGGTATCGACTTCACGGTCGTATTGCAGGCCTCGGGGCTACTAAAGCTGCCTGACGGCACCGAAATTGCTGATCCCAGTGCAGCTGCCTACCGGCTCAGTGGGGCGCATGCTGATGGGTGGCGCGTATGGCGTACCGAAAGTGGAGCCTATTTAGGTGAGTTGCGCTGACTCTAGCGGCGGCGCGCTTAGGCTAGCGAGTAGGGATAATCGCAGCTAAGAAGCGCTCAATATGGCGGTAGGCTTCCTTGCGCACTGGTTCTTGGGAGAGTATGACGTCGTGTACCGCGTCATCCAGCTTCACTAACGTGGTGATATCACCCAAGCCAGGGACTCGTTTCCAAACTTGCTCTACATCTAGCACAGTATCTGCCCGGCGCATCCGCTCATCCCATTCGTCATCGCTGAGACTGCGCTTGGAGGTAATGGTCAAGATTGGGCAGTCGATATCTAGCCCAGCAGCAACTTCGGCGTGGCCGGCAAAAATAGCGTTAAGCCAGCCGGGGCGGACCGGGAAAGAATTTGGGTGTCGGTAGCGGGGGTCCTGGTTCCAATGCGCGATCGTGCGCTGATAGAAGCCATTGCCGGTATTGGGCAGCACTCTAGTTGGTGCGGTCTTCGCCAGCATTCCCACCAGCGGCTGGCCTAGCTGGCGTACCAAAGTTGCGCCTTGCCATTCAATCCAGGGGGAATTCAAAATTAACCCAGCTAATTTGCCGCGATTGCGATTTGCCCATAGGCAGGTAGTCAAGCCACCAGTGGAGTGCCCGTACAGAACCAGGGGAACTTCACCGCAGTCAACCCGGATAGCGTGCCGGGCGGCGGCAATATCAGCGTCGTAGTCAGTGAGGTCCTCGGTGTAGCCCCAGAGTTCACCATCTTGGTGGGAGCGCCCGTAGTTATGCAGGTCTATTCCGTAGCAGGCTCCGCCCAATCGCACGATTTCTTCGGCAAATTCTGTCTGGTAGAAGTAGTCATTCCAGCCGTGCACCATGAGCACTGCGAATTTGGGATGATCAATTTTTGCACCGCGCACCAAAGTGGCAATTTTTGGCTTCCCGGTGTCGGAAATTAACTCGGGTAATTCCAAGGTGCAGGCGTAATATCCCGGCAGCAGTTCATCAGGTTCCCAGGTGATCATACCTAATTATCACGCAAATAGATTTTGCTCAGAAACTCTTTCAGTATCTTGGTCACTTGGTCATTTTCAATCAAAAAACCGTCATGTCCGTGCAGGGAGTTCACATAAACGGCTGGCCCAGAACCGGGTAAAGCGGCGGCCAGAGCTTCCACATCTTGGGGGTAGAACAGTCGATCGGTATCTACTGCTACTACTAAAGCGGGCATCTTCAGCCCGGCCACCACTTGAGCGGTACCACCTCGACCCCGCCCGATATCGTGGCGCATCATTGCGGTGGTGATAGTGAGGTAGGAGTTGGCGTCGAAGCGATCTGCTAACTTATCGGCGTGGTGGTTCAGATAGGAGACGACGGCGTAGCGCCCGTCAGTCATGGGATTTTCTCCAGCTTGGGGTAACCGCCCAAAGCGCTGTTCCAGCTCAGATGCGCACCGGTAAGTGGTATGTGCAATTTCGCGGGCGATGCCGAGCCCAATATGGGGCCCTTGCCCATCGGGCGCATCGTAGTAATCCCCGCCGTTGAAGTTAGGGTCCAATTTGATAGCCGATATTTGAGCGTGGGCCCAGGCTATTTGTTCGGCAGTAGTAGCTGGAGCGGAGACCAGCACTGCAATGGCGCGCACCAGCTCAGGGTAGGTGGCAGCCCACTCCATAACGCGGTTTCCACCGAAAGAGGCGCCGGCCACTAACGCCCAGGAGCTGACCCCTAAATAATCAGCCAGGCGTTTTTCGGCAGCACACATATCGCGCACAGTAACTTCATGGAAACGGGAACCCCACGGCTTGCCGTCTGGAGCCAGCGACGACGGTCCAGTGGTGCCTTGGCAACCGCCTAGTACATTCGGGCACACAACGAACCAGTTGTTGGTGTCGAGGGCTTTGCCTGGCCCCACAATGTCTTTCCACCAGCCGCTGATGCCGTCCTGAGAGGTGGCGTGGGAATCGCCAGTCAGTGCGTGACACAGCAAAATGGCGTTATCACCCGCGGCGTTGAGTTCTCCCCAGGTTTCGTAGGCGATGCGCACATCGGGCAAGCGGCCACCAAATTCCAGCTCCAGCGGCCCAATATCTACAAATTGGCGTTCTCCGGGGTCGTCTCCTACTTTCCAGGCGCCGCTAGCTGGGGCAATGGCTCGATGCGGGGGATAGTAGCCGATATCGAAATCGGATACTGGAGCTGCGTCAGTTACTGGTGCTAACGGGGCATGCCCCACCAGATAGTTTGGTGCCGGATTTTTCTTTGACATGACACTACCTTCAATAGAGCGGACAGGCAGGTAAGCAGCGCACTTAGCTCAGGTGAGGGAGTGCGTGCTAGCTAAACATTCGTAGTGTCATATTTGAATGATAGATAACTGCGCTGCGCGGTTTCAAAAGTGTCCAATATGGGTAACTGCGCCGCAATCTGGTGCAAATGTTACAGATGTGAAAATAGATAGCTAAGTTATTCCTGTTTACGTTTGTTAGCAGCTGTTGTAATATTTAACTAGTTTTATCGTTTTATCGGCTGACGGCGGAGGAAAAGTGAAGTTAGGGATCAAAGGGACGGTTGGTCTGCTTTGCGCATTTGCCTTAATCGCACCTGCAGCAGGAGTAGCAGTTGCGGATCCGGTGAGAGCAGGTGATACGCCGTCTTCACTGGCAGCAGTGGAACTGGAGTTGACTGAGCTCAGTGCTGAATCGACCAAACTCGCCAAGGAGTTAGCCGAAGCAGAAGCGGCGCAGATCCACGCCCAGTCTGATCTGGATCTCGCCGTCGGGGCAGCAGTAGCTACCCAAGAAAAAGCTGATAAAGCTAAACAGGAACTTGATGTAGTTCGCCAGGAACTGGGGGCAGTTTCCCAGGCAATGTATCAAGACGCGGCAGCGGAGATAACTTCTGCGTACTACCTATTTGGCGCAGAAACTATGGCTGAGGCAACGCAACGCTCCCAAGCGTATGACACGCTTGCCGGCCATATGGAAGCTAAAGTGCAGGCATTCCGGGCGGTAGAACAGGTTGCGGTGCAGTTGCAGGCGCAAGCTGATAAAGCGGCTAATGAGCAAATCGACGCCGCCGAGAGTGTGTATGGTCGCGCGCGGGGCCTAAGCCAGGCACAACAGCGCGCCGAGGAACAGCTTGCGGAGGCTAAACAGCGCCGGTTGGAACTGGTTAAAGTAATTGCGCGCCAGCGCGGTACCAGTGTGGAAGCAGAACTGGCGCGGCTAGATAGATTAGAAGCAGATCGGCTGAATAGAGCTAATGCGGCAGCAGCAGTAATCGTGGCCAATGCGCGCAAAGAGAGCCAAGATCGAGCCAATAGCCAAGCCCAAGAAAATTTGGGGGCTGCCGCTGGCAACGCTGCCAATATTGCCGCCAGTGCCACGGCCGCACAGCAACATGCCGATAAATTAAAGGCAGAAGCCGATAAAGCTACTGGAAATGCTAAAGAAATTGCCGCCGCTGCGGCAGCCCAAGCGCAAAAAATAGCCGATCAAAAAGCAGCGGAAGCCGCTGCGGCAGCGAAGCGCAAAGCCGAGGCAGAAGCTGCGGCTAAGGCAGCAGCTGAACGGGCCGAAGCTGAGCGCCTGGCGGCTGAGCGGGCGGCGGCGGAGCGGGCAGCCGCTGAAGCGCGAGATAAGGCTGCTAAGGAAAAGGCGGCAGCGGAGGCGGCAGCAAAAGCTGCTGCGGAAAAAGCAGCTCGGGAGAAAGCGGAGCAAGAACGTGCGGCCGCTGCTGCCGAAGCGCAGCGCAAAGCAGAAGCGGCCGCTGCGGCGGCGGCTAACCGTGGGGAGCAGATTATCGCCTATGGTCGGCAATTCCTTGGCGCCCCATATGTGTGGGGCGGCAACGGGCCATCCGGCTGGGACTGCTCCGGATTCGTGAAGTACGTATTTGCCCATTTCGGTGTCAATGTACCCCGCACTACCTCTGGCTATGTCGGGCGGTATCAGGAAGTTTCACGTGCCCAGGCTCGCCCGGGCGATATAGTGTGGTGGCCAGGTCACGTGGGTTTCTACACTGGAAATGGCCGCGTCCTGCACGCCAGCACTCCGGCAGTGGGTACGGTGGAAGGCAAGATCTGGGGTAGCCCGAAGTTCTTGCGGGTTATTGGCTAGTCTCCGCTAGCTAACGCTACTGACTAGTTATTGCCGCGTAAAGTGGGGAAGTTGTCGTAGTAGCCGGTGTCTTTGGCGCGCTGGTAGGAGCGGCGGATCTCCTCTTCCGCTTCTTCCCGACCAGTCCAGTGGGCGCCCTCTACTGACTTTCCAGGCTCTAGATCCTTATAAACCTCGAAGAAGTGCTGTATTTCGAGCCGGTGGAATTCGGATACGTCGTCAATCTCGGTACGCCAGGAAGCGCGCTGGTCGCCGGTGGGGACGCAGAGGACTTTGTCGTCACCGCCCGCTTCATCTTTCATCCGGAACATCCCCAGGGCGCGGCAGCGAATAACGCAGCCCGGGAAAGTGGGTTCCTCCAGCAGGACTAGCGCGTCAAGTGGGTCGCCGTCTTCCCCCAGCGTGCCATCAATGAAACCGTAGTCGTCCGGGTAGCGAGTGGAAGTGAAGAGCATACGGTCCAAGCGAATGCGGCCCGTCTCATGATCCAGTTCGTATTTGTTGCGATTTCCTTTGGGGATCTCGATGGTGACGTCGAACTCCATTGAGCACACCTCCTGCGATTGCGATGTGGCAAGTATAGCCGACAGCTCGAGTCTAGCGCACGTATGCGCAACTGTGGCGCAAAGTATTTCAGGGGAGAGTTGTCGCAGCGGAAGAATATCGAAACCTGCGGCTCAGATATGCGAGACTTGGCGAGTGAAGCGAGTAAAAATTGCGGTAGTTGTGTGCGCTGTGCTGCTTGGGATATACACCATGGGCGATGTGTGGGGCGTGGTGCCCGGGCCACTCACGAATGAGCCCGTCACCGATGCCGCCCAGCCTTATCCCGATATGGCGCCAGCGGACTACGACCGCCCAGAGCTGCCCGCACTATCGGATGCTCCCAGCGCCAATGCGGCAGTAGTAGCAAACGCAATTGCGGAATTAGCGGGAGACTCCCGGATAACTGGTCAAGTAAGCGCCATAGTGGTTGACGCACAAACCGGATCAGTTATCGCAGAACGGGAGTCAAATCGCGCCGCCGAACCGGCGTCAACGATGAAGCTGCTTACCGCGGTGGCTGCCTTGACTGAGCTAGGGCCAGACACCAAGCTACCCACTAGCACCAAAATTCACGGCAAAGATTTGTATTTGATCGGTGGGGGCGACATCATGCTCTCTGCCGGAAAATCCAACAACAGTGCGGTGATGGGGCGCGCCGGCTTAGCTACTTTGGCAGAGCGCACCGCCCGGGAACTCCAGAAACTGAATCTGGAGGAAGTAAATCTGTATGTAGACGGCTCGCTTTTTGCGGAGCCGCTCTATCACCCGGGAATGGATCCGGAAAATTATCGCTACACCATGCAGGCTCGCCCGATCGCGGTGGAAATATCGCGGGAAAGTATGGAGCAGCATTTGCCCGACGGCGATCTGACCGCTGCCCAGATTTTTGCGGATGCCCTGGGTGAAAGTGGCATAAAAGTGCGCAAAGTAGCCCGCCAAACAGCCCCGGGCAATGCCGCGCAGATCGCGAAAGTGGAATCGGCGCCGGTGCGGGATCTAGTGGAATTTATGATGTTGCACTCGGATAATGCCGTAGCTGATACTTTGGGGCATCTGGTGGCGCTGCAATTAAATAAACCTGCTAATTTTGCGGGCGCTGCTGCCGCGGTGCTGTCTTCTCTGCATAAACAAGGCTACGACACGGCAGGGATCACAATTGCCGATTCTTCTGGGCTTACCACGGGGAACCGCATCACCACCAAAATTTTGATGGAGGTGCTGCTAGATCTATGGCAATGCGATCAGTGCCCACTAGCTGCTGCCGGTGCTGGTATGCCCACTAGTGGGCTAACCGGATCGATGTACGACCGCTTCGGGAACACCGCAGTGCGCGGGCGAGTACACGCCAAAACTGGCAGCCTGCCTGAAGTTAGCGCCTTGGCTGGATTTGTTTATACCGACGCCGGGCGCCCGTTGGCTTTTGCAGTGATAGTTGATCAGCTGGAACCAGGAACTGCCTATTCAGCTCGGCTTTTAGTGGACCGCTTCGTAGATCAGATAGCGAAAGCGTAAAGTTACCAAGCAGGAGGGAAAATGGCCGGTCCGCACCCAGCAGTGGCTGCGGCTCGCCATGCCTTGACGGAGATTTTTACTGCCCTGGGGCCGGGCGCACAAGTATTATTAGCGGTTTCTGGCGGTGCAGATTCAATGGCACTCGCGGATACCGCTGCCTGGGTAGCCCCCCGCTGTGGCATCCAGCTTCAAGCGATCACGGTAGATCACGGCATCCGCCCCGAATCCAGGGCTGAGGCGGAAACGGTTTGTGCGTGGCTCACTGAGATGGGGATTCCAGCACAAGTGGTGTCAATTGAACTAGGGGAAGACGGCGGTCCTGAAGGGGCGGCTCGGATCGCCCGCTACCGGGCCATTGGCGAATTAGCTACCAAACTTTCCGCGGCAGTGTTGTTGGGGCACAATGCGGACGATCAGGCGGAAACAGTGCTGCTAGGGCTAGGGCGTGGTTCGGGAGCGCGCTCCATTGCGGGTATGTCACCCGCCGGAAAATTGCCAGAATGCCCGGAAGTGACGATGTATCGCCCGTTATTGGGGTTGCGTTCAGCAGAACTGCGCACGGTATGCCAAGAACGCGCAGTGCCGTGGGTGGAAGATCCTTCCAATATGTTGGACGGCCCCTGGCGAGCTGCCGATGGGTCCCCGCTGCGCCGTTCAGCGCTGCGCCACCGCGTCATCCCCGCGTTGGAAGAAGCGTTAGGCCCCGGCGTCGTCCCCGCGCTGGCGCGGACCGCCGCTATGCTGCAAGCGGATAATGAAGTATTGAGTTCCCTAGCGGAACAAGTGTGGGAAACCTTGGTGCGCGTGGAAGAGCGCGCGGGGCGCAGCGTCGTCGTTATTTCTTGCGCTGAACTGGGGAAACATCCACAAGCGCTCCGGACGCGCATCCTGTACCGCGCCTTTGAGGTGGGGGGAGCAAAAACCGGGCAAATAGTTAATTGGCACGTAATGGCAGTGGATTCTGTGGTGACGGGTCGCGATAACCGGCTTAGAATTGATCTCCCGGGGGCAATTGCCTGGCGGGACCAAAATCAGTTAACTATCGGAGCCGCAGAGCTGATTCAAATGGAGGCAAAATGAACCTTGCGGAAGCGGGTAACGCAGTTGAGGCAGTGTTAGTCACCGAAGAAGAGATTGCTAGCCGGCTGGGTGAGATGGCAGCGCAGATCTCAGAAGATTACCGAGGCAAGGATCTGCTGCTGGTAGGGGTATTGCGCGGCGCGGTGATGGTGATGGCGGATCTGTCACGCAAGATATCAGTGCCGTTAAATATGGACTGGATGGCGGTTTCTTCGTATGGTGCGGCCACTAAGTCCTCTGGTGTGGTGCGCATTTTGAAGGATTTGGAAACTGATTTGCACGGGCGCAATGTGCTGATCGTGGAAGACATCATCGATTCTGGCCTGACGCTTTCGTGGCTGAAGAGCAACCTAGAAACCCGCGGGGCAGCTTCAGTGCGGATTGCTACGCTGCTGCGCAAGCCAGAGGCATTGAAAGTTGACGTAGACGTCGAATATGTGGGATTTGATATTCCTAATGACTTTGTAGTGGGTTACGGCCTGGACTACGCAGAAAACTACCGGCATTTGCCCTTTGTAGGGCGGCTGGACCCGAGTGTATACGGAGGATAGATGGCTCCCGAGCAGCCAGAGAAGCAGAATAAACGGCACCGGCGGCGCAAACAGTTAGAAGAGTACAATCAGCGCGGCCGGCACAGCCGCGGATTAGAGGATTTGCGCTGGCCAGACGGTAAAAAACCGGGTAATGCTGATCGCCCTCATGCGGACAAAAAATCTGGTGGGAAACCGCCAGAAAAAGGCAGCCGCCAGCGCAGCATGTTCCTGGGCTCGTTTATGTTCTTGCTGTTGGCGATAGCTACGGCATACTGGATTTTTAGCCCAAATGCGTTCACCGCGATTAAAACTTCCCAAGGCATGGAAGTGTTGCAATCCCAGGGAATAGAGCGGATTGAGGTCACTGACGGCAGCCAGTTAGTGAAAATATGGCTGAAAGATGAGATTAAGCCGGTAGACCTAGAGGGCAAGGAAAAAGACCCTACTGATAAAGTGCAGTTCCAATACCTTGATGCCCAAGCGGAGCAAGTGGCGAATCTGGTAGGCGAGGCGAAAACTAAAAACGGCTATAACTCGATAGTGCCGCAGCAGTCATTCTTGCTTTCGATACTGTCCTTTACGTTGCCGATGCTGCTGATTATCGGCATTTTCTTGTGGCTGTTCCCGCGGATGCAGAGCGGAATGAGCCAATTCGGCAAGGTGAAGCGCGAGGGGCCGGAATCTGATCTGCCCAATGTCAACTTTGCCGATGTGGCAGGGGTAGATGAAGCAGTGGAAGAGCTGCGCGAGATAAAAGAATTCCTCGATACCCCCGATAAATTCCACAAAATGGGCGCAAAAATTCCGCGGGGCGTACTCCTCTACGGGCCGCCGGGAACCGGTAAAACTCTGCTGGCGCGTGCAGTGGCTGGTGAAGCCGGCGTGCCGTTCTTCCATATTTCTGCTTCCGAGTTTGTAGAGATGTTTGTGGGCGTAGGCGCTTCGCGGGTGCGCGACCTATTCGATAAAGCCAAGAAAACTGCGCCGGCGATTATTTTCGTAGATGAGATCGACGCCGTGGGGCGCAACCGCGGCGTTGGCATTGGCGGCGGTAATGACGAACGGGAACAGACGCTCAACCAGCTGTTGGTGGAGATGGACGGGTTCGATGAGCGCACTAATGTGATAGTTATTGCTGCCACTAACCGCCCAGATGTGCTGGATCCGGCGCTGCTGCGCCCCGGGCGCTTTGACCGGCAAATCTCGGTGGATGCCCCGGATCTGACTGGTCGGCGGCAGATTTTAGAGGTGCATGCCAAAGGCAAGCCGTTAGCGGACGGGGTAGGGTTGGAGTCGATTGCGCGGCGCACGCCTGGTTTCTCCGGTGCGGACTTGGCGAACTTGCTGAATGAAGCTGCGCTATTGGCGGCGCGGCGGGAACATGAAGCGATTGACGAATCCGATATCGATGAAGCGATTGACCGGATTATTGCTGGACCCCAGCGGCGCACTCGCGTAATGAATCCGGAGGAGAAACGGATGACTGCCTATCACGAGGGTGGGCATGCCGTGGCAGCTGCTGCGTTGCACCACACTGACCCGGTTACTAAGGTGACGATTTTGCCGCGGGGGCGAGCTTTGGGCTACACCATGGTGATGCCCACGGAAGATAAATACTCCACTTCGCGCAATGAACTGCTCGACCAGATGGTGTATGCCATGGGTGGGCGAGTGGCTGAAGAAGTGGTATTCCACGATCCGTCAACTGGCGCTGCCAACGATATTCAGAAAGCTACGAATATCGCCCGCAAAATGGTTACCGAATATGGGATGTCGGAGCAGATTGGCGCTGTGCGCCTCACGGCGGACGACTCTGATCCCATGACGCGTATGGGCGGCGGGAAAACTTGGGATCACTCCGATGAACTGGCCGGAGTGGTAGATAGTGAAGTACACAACCTGGTAGAGGCGGCCCATCAAGAAGCCTGGCAAATCATGAATTCCAACCGGCATGTATTGGATCGGCTAGCGGCGGTACTACTGGAAAAAGAGACCGTATTGGAAGAAGAGCTCCGCGAGATCTTTGCCGATATTGTGCGTGCTCCACAACGGGAACTATGGCTATCTTCGCCGGATCGCCCGGTTTCATACCTGCCGCCGGTACCGCTACCGGCCCGGGAAACCAATGAAGAAATCAGTGAGGAAGCGACTGATAATGACCTATGACGCTGATGGGGTGCGCCGGGCAGTGCGCGATCTGTTAATTGCGTTTGGGGAAGACCCAGATCGGGAGGGACTGCGCGAAACTCCAGATCGGATTGCGCGTTCCGGGCAGGAAATTTTTGCTGGGTTGAGCCAAGATCCAGCGGAAGTGCTAAATGCGGTTTTTGATATCGGCCACCAAGAAATGGTGCTAGTGCGAGATATCCCGATGTATTCCATGTGTGAGCACCATTTGTTGCCGTTCCACGGGGTGGCACACGTTGGGTATATCCCCGGTGCTGACGGCCGCGTAACCGGACTATCGAAACTGGCCCGGCTGGTAGATGTTTTTGCCCGCCGGCCTCAGGTGCAAGAACGGCTAACTAGCCAGGTGGCAGATTCACTAGAACACGAACTCGGCGCGCGCGGCGTCATCGTAGTAGTGGAAGCAGAGCACCTGTGTATGTCGATGCGTGGGGTGCGAAAACCCGGATCTCGCACCGTCACTTCTGCAGTTCGCGGGATAATGCGTGACCCAGCTACCCGCGCCGAAGCCATGAGTTTGATAATGGCGAAATAGTGGGATAACGAGGAGTGGAGCACACGATGCAGATTATGGGAATTTTGAATGTCACCCCGGATTCTTTTTCCGACGGCGGGCAGTGGGACACCGTATCCGCAGCTATCGCCCACGGGCAGGAGATGATCGACGCCGGTGCCACCATAATCGACATCGGCGGGGAATCGACCCGCCCCGGGGCAGATATGTTAGACGCCGAAACTGAGTGGGCGCGGATCGAACCAGTAGTGGCAGAACTATCCCCATTAGTTACTGTTTCGGTGGACACCTACCACGCCCAAACTGCGCGCCGTGCCGTGGCCGCCGGAGCACACATCGTCAATGACGTCACCGGTGGAAATGGGGATCCAGAAATGTTCGCCACCGTGGCCGCCCTGGACTGCGACTACATCTTGCAACATGGGCGGGGCAATGCGCAGACCATGAACTCGATGGCGGATTACCGCGGGGATGTGGCCCGGGTGGTGCGCGATGAACTCCTGACCTCCCGTGATGCCGCAATAGCAGCTGGAATTGCTGAGGAACGAATAATTCTGGATCCGGGATTGGGCTTCGCCAAAGTGGGAGACCAAGATTGGAACGTGCTGGCTGGCGTCTGTGAGTTCTTGGATCTGGGACACCGGGTGCTAATTGGGCAATCCCGCAAACGCTTCCTATCCGGCACAGTGGCGGAAGGTACCCCAGTGACCGCGCGGGATACTGCCACCGCGGTTATTTCCGGAATACTTTCCGAAACTGACGTCTGGGCAGTGCGCGTGCACAATGTGCCAGCCACGATGAGTGCAATCGCGGTCCACGCCAAACTGCATCAAGCGAGCGTCGCCCGTACTGGAGAAGAAGAACTGCAGCACGCTGCTACTCGCACCGTATCGGAACGCGGCTGGGATGCTGCCCGTGGGGGTGCTTGATGGCAGTTATCGAATTAACTGGACTGGAAGCCCAAGGTACCCACGGCGTACTCGACTTTGAACATGCAGAACCGCAGCTATTTCGAGTGGATATTGCGCTCGATGTGGATACTGCGGCGGCGGCAGCTGCGGATGACCTTGGCTATACCGTGGACTATGGCAAAGTAGCCGAACAAGCAGTGGCAGTGATTCAAGGGGAGCATTGCGACTTAATCGAGACGTTGGCGCATCGTATTTTGGCGGCAGTGCTCAGCCCGGCAGTGGAATCAGCTCGGGTGACAGTACACAAACCCAATGCGCCGATTCCCGCCACTTTCCAAGATGTCGCCGTCACCGTCAGTAGTCCGGGGCCACTGCGCCAACCGGGACGGCGCGAAGTAGTTATCGCCGTGGGCGCTAATTTGGGCGACCCGGTGGCTAACGTGAGTTTAGCGTTGCGCGACTTGAGCTTTGCGCTGGGAGAGACGGCGACGTCGTCGTTATATCGTTCGCCGGCAATGCTGCTACCCGGGCAAGCCGCCCAACCGGACTATATAAATGCGGTGGCAGTGGTGCAGACGGAACTGCCGCCGCTGGCGGTGCTGGAGTATTTGCAAGAAATGGAACAGGACGCCGGGCGGATCCGCACCGAAAAATGGGGGGCGCGCCCGCTGGATCTCGATATTGTGCAGATCTCCGGAGTCACTTCCACAGTGCCAAAATTGCTACTGCCACATCCGGGTGCGGCCAGCCGCCGCTTTGTATTGGAGCCGTGGCTAGAAGCTGACCCAAATGCCGAATTAGCCGGCACCCCAGTGCGAGAATTGTTGGCTCAGGTAGCTGACCAAGAATTAGAAAAAGTAGCTGATTTTGACTACGCGCAGTGGGCAACTGCTGGTGCTGAGCTAGCAAGTGGGCAGGCATAAATGCCAGCACACGATACGAGAAAGCTGCAGCCTACCAGCATTTTCATGTTGGTAGCAGTGGCAGTGATTGCCGGGGTGACGGTATTTCTGTTGCTCCATGTATGGGTGTCTGGCGGGCATGCCGGAATAATTATTCCGCGGCTAGTGGGGTTGGTGCCGGTGGGTGTCGGTATTTTTGTACTTAGCCAAGGGTGGTTGGTGCGCAGCTACACCAAGGGTAAACGCAATATTTCCGCGCTCTATGCCGCCCGCATTTGGGTGCTCACCCAAGCCAGTTCCCGTGCCGGTGCGATATTGGCGGGTGCCGGCTTAGGGGTAGCCCTCGCCTACTGGAGTCTAGGCGATACTGGTTTCCTCGCCGAACAAACCACTGCTGCGCTACTCGCCGCAGCCAGCTGCTTATTTCTCACAGTTTGCGCCTGGGTCGCAGAACGCTGGTGCATCACGGATCCGCCAGATGACGCTGATTCTGCTGAACGTACCGGACAACCAGCGTAATTCCTGGAGCTTGGGCAGCTAAGAATTTTTCGGTAGTGTTTTCAGCATGCGAACTCCTCTAGCTCCGGATATTGAATTTACTCAAATTGACCCAAAATACGTAAAAGTCACCATAATCAGAAACCTGTTGGGGTGGGTACCGGCGCTAGCAGTGGCAGTTGGCGTAGCGCTAATAATTAATTCCAACTATTCCGCTGCTACCTGGATCTGGGTATTTCCAGCGGTGGTGGCAGCATTATTCGGCTGGAGCCTGTGGGTGACGGTACGCCGCGCCCGCGTAATCGGATATGCCGAATTAGACGAAGAACTGCTAGTCCGCTCCGGAATCATGTTCCAGAAGCTGTCAGTAGTGCCATACGGGCGGATGCAGCAAGTGGAAATAAACTCGGGGCCATTATTGGCTAACTCGGGGCTTGCCACGGTAGAACTGGTGACGGCATCGGCTGATACCAACGCGAAAATACCGGGGGTAACACGCGCTGAAGCGGAACGGCTGCGCACCAAGTTGACTGCCTTGGGCAACTCCAATATGGAAGGACTGTGATGGCAGAACAAGGTCAGCAAAAGTCTTTCAATGCTGACGGCGTTCCCGAAGACGCCTGGCGTAAACCACATTGGGTCACTCCGGTCGTCTCAGCAAGCGCACTTTGGGCGGTACTCGGTCTGCTGATCTACTCTATGGCTAGTACTGGGCAACAGGAATTATTGGCGCAGATTCGATATTTCGTGCGCGGATATGAAGGCTCCAAAACGCTGATAATTGCCGGAATTGTGCTGCTAGCGTTGCTAGTGCTCACCGTATTGGTCATCATAATCGCCTATATTGCTTGGCGATTTATGTTTTATGCCCTGGTCGACTCTGGGATTCATGTCCGCTCTGGAATTCTGTTTAAGCAGCATCAGCACACCAGATGGGACCGGATCCAAAGCGTTGAAATACAGCAAAAACTATTTGGGCGCATATTCGGCTTTGGCTCAGTGCGGATTGAATCCGCCGCGGGAGATGGCACGGTGGATATCGGGCTACTGCGGATGGAGGACTGCGCTAATCTGCGCCGGGAAGTACTGCGCGGTCAAGCAAATGCGCGCGCTGGTCTGCCAATCGAGGTGGGTGACCCCGCCATTGGTGCAGTTGCTCCCGAAACCAGCCATATCCCGGTATTTGACCCGGATGACGAAGAACTAGATGAGCTAATCTACGAGCTGCCAACTGCGCGGCTGTTGGCCGTTACCATACTAAATCCCGCCACGGTAATTGGCGCAATCATTGTGGCAGCGTCGATTGTTGGACAGACAGTAGCTAGTGGCGAGTCAATTGTGTTCCTCGTCGTCGGTCTTGCTACCGCCCTGTTTCAGTGGAGTTCCAGCCTGTTCAATCAGTACGGCAGCAAAGTATTCGTTTCGGAAAACGGACTGCGCCTGCGCGCTGGCCTCACCAAACTAGTCACCCAAACTATCCCGCCCTCGCGAGTGCATGCAGTGTCCATTTCACAGCCCATGCTGTGGCGCCGGATGGATTGGTGGCGCATCGGGATCACTATTGCGGGTAGCTCTACTGCCGAAGATGTCACAGATAACCGCTTGTTGATCGTACCGGTGGGGTCGCGCACAGAGGTTTTTGCCGTGCTATGGACTATTCTTCCGTACCTGGGGGTAGACGACGCTGCCAGCTTCCTAATGGAGGCCATGTATGGCAAAAACTCCGGGAAGTACTTTACCGGTGCTCCGCGCCGAGGGCGCTGGCTCGATCCGATCGGTTGGCGGGGGCGCGGCATGAGCTTGACTCCCAATGTGGCAGCTTTCCGTACCGGTCGCCTCCGGCGCAATGTGTCGCTGATTTTGCAAGACCACACCCAATCCACCAGCGTCAAAGAAGGGCCATTGCAGCGCCGTCTGGGGCTAGCTACTTTGAAACTAGATACCGTAGCTGGTGTGGTCCCCACCCAAATGGCTAATTTTGGTCGTGCTGAGCTAGCTAACCTGGTGTGGGAAGAAAATGAGCTTTCTAGGCAGGCGCGGGCGCGCGGCGTCACTGAATCTATTGCGGACTGGAAACAACGTATCAGTGCCGCAAGGATACATCGTAGTTAGGGGAAATAAATGGCAGCACCACAAACTATGGGAGTTGGCATTATCTCCGCTGGGAAAGTGGGTGCGGCAATTGGCAACGCCTTGCGGGCTGCGGGCCATCAAATAATTGGTGCGTATGCCACTTCGCCGGATTCAATTGATCGGTTAGAAACTATGCTGCCGGGAGTGCCGGCGCTAGATGTCCCCACCATTGTGGAACGCAGTGAATTAGTGCTGTTAGCGGTACCGGATGATCAACTGGCGCCACTAGTGGCTGGTATGGCCAAATTGGGGGCGTGGCAACCGGGGCAAATCGTGGTACACACTGCCGGCTGCTACGGCACTGAGGTGCTAGCGCCTGCGGCGGCGGCTGGCGCGATCTGCCTGGCCATCCACCCAGCGATGACTTTCACTGGCACCTCACTGGATGTGGCTCGGCTGGCTGGCTGCCCGTTTGCCGTCACTGCCCCGAAAACTATCCAAGCCATCGGCCTGGCATTGGTGGCGCAACTTGGCGGGGAAGGCTATCTAGTTTCAGAGGCTGATCGTTCGCTCTACCACAGCGCGCTCAGCCACGGCGCCAATCACGTGGTTACGGTGTTGGGGCAAGCCCGGCAGGCTCTACAAGCGGCCGGGATTACGGACCCGGGTGCCTATCTGCGTCCGCTGGTGCAAGCTGCAGTAGAGGGGGCATTGAGTTCCGGAGAAGCCTTGCTAACGGGGCCAGTTTCCCGGGCTGACGTCGGTACGGTGGCAGCACACGTGAGTGCGCTGGATACTTTGCGGGAAGATTTGCCAGCTGATGCCGATATTTTTGAAACCTACTGTTATTTGGCGGGGGTGACTGCGGATCGGGCCGTGCGCCGCCGCGTCATTACTGTTCAAGACGCAAACGAAATCCACGAAGCGCTGCGCGGCAAACTAAACTGAGTGCCGTGCAGGTATGTAATACGCGAGCAGAATTAGCTGCTGCGCTGGCAAAACTAACTGGCACCCGTGGTTTAGTGATGACGATGGGTGCGTTACATGCTGGGCATATGGCTTTGGTGCGCGCCTCGCAAGCACAGATGGATCATACGGTTGCCACTGTCTACGTCAATCCGCTGCAGTTTGCGCCCGGTGAAGATTTCGATACTTATCCCCGCACGCCGGAAGCTGATTTTGCGTTATTGGCCGATGCCGGGGTAGCAGTGGTATTCGCACCTACTGACGCGGAAATGTACCCACGCCCGCCGCTAGTGCGGATCGACCCCGGACCGGTGGCAGATATTTTAGAGGGAGCGAGCCGCCCCGGGCATTTTGCTGGAGTATTGCAGGTAGTACACAAAGTTTTTCGGCTCACTCAGCCGGATGTGGCGTTTTTTGGCCAACGGGATGCCCAGCAGTTGGCATTGGTACGCACGATGGTGGCGGACTTGGAAATGGGAATTGAAATTGCCGCAGTGCCGATTGTGCGTGACCCCAACGGGCTGGCACTTAGCTCACGCAATAAGTATCTAACCGGAACTGAGCTGGTGCGCGCCGCCGGGATATACGATGCGCTAACTGACGCCCGGGATGTGGCACTCACCGGGGCCTCGGCGTCGAAAATAGCATATGCCGCATTTAATGCGCTATCTGCTCGGCCGGGAATAAAAATTGACTATGTAGAGCTGGTACATCCGGAAACTTTTCAGAAATTGGTGGGTGATTACACGGGCCCAGGGCTGCTGACGGCGGCGGCCTGGGTGGGAGATACTCGGTTGATTGACAATCTGACTGTGCAGATCGGCTAGCAGCCAGTTGCAGTTTTAGATAAGCGAAGAACATCACCGCTTTGGCGGCAGCTTGGGCGGCGGATAAAAATTTTGGGGCTCTATAATGAGAGTATGCCCGCCAGATTTGTGCGGGAGTCATGCCAGATGTCACGCGCGTTGCACCAAGGAGTGAAATGGTCCCCCGCCTCGGCAAGCTTGTTAGCAATATCAATCCGCAGCATCTTTTGAAACAGGTAGCAGATTCCCGTTTCGCCAAAGCTAAACCGCTCAATAAAGGGGCGCAAGCTATTGAGAAGCTCGACGTCATGGTGCGCCAAGCTCCGCAGCAGGCGCATGAGGCCTACTTGCTGAATGTGGACGGCACTGTGCTCACTGGTGGCAAACTGATGGACGGCATGAAGCCAGTGTTGGAGACCATCAAATTGTTGCGCCGCCCAGTCCGCTTCATCACTGGCTCGTCTACGGTTTCGCGGCAGCAGATCGCTGATGAACTGCGCCGCAATGGGGTGGAAGTGGAGCTAGAACAGATTTTTACCCCCACTCGAGTGACCATCGCCTATTTGAAGAAGAACTATCCGGGCGCCAAGGTGTATCCGATCGCTAATGCGGAAGTTTGTGCTGCTCTGGAAGCTGGCGGCATAGAGCTGTCCACTAATCCGCTGGATACTCGGGTGGTATTGGTGGCACATGATCGCGACTTCACCTACGCCAAACTCAAAGACGCCTATGACGCGATTCTGAGCAACGGTGCAGTGCTTATTTCTTCCTCTGTACGCCGGGAACACCTGCTGCCGGACGGCAGCTACGAGCCCGGCACGCTGTCAATTATCGCCGCGATCGAAAAAGCTACCCGCACTAATCTGACGAAGAACCTGGGCTCTCCGGAGACGGACATGCTGGAGATGATCTACAGCGGGCTATCCGCCAATCCGGCAAAGTCTTTGCTGGTTACGGACTCACTTGCTGGGGATGTGCGAATGGCGAAGAGCTTTGGCGTGCCGACGGCACTGATTCTGACCGGAGAATCTACCTATGAGCAGGCGCGGTCCTTGCGTAGCAAAGACCAGCCCAATTATGTATTGGATTCGGTGGTAGATATCGTCCCGCCTTATATCGTCAACCAGCTGTAGCCCGCTATCGCCGGGTACGGAGCTGCCGAGGCGCGGCGGCGGTAGGCGGTCGCCTGGGTGCGGAACAACGCTGCGGCGCTTAATTTGTGGTGTCTGCCGGGGAGGCGGCACGTCAGATAACAGCGGGGTATTCTATAACCGTGAATAACAAGACCTCAGATCAGATAAGTGTTCGCAAGGAAAAGCGCGCGCGGATGCTCAGCGCCGGGATAGATCCATACCCGGCTGAACTTCCGATTACTCATACGATTGCGCAAGTACATAGCGCCTACACGGTACCGGAAGCTGCACCGTCACATCCGGAGGCGCGGGTGATCGAAGCCGGCGAGGAACTGACCGACCAGGTCAGCCTGGCGGGGCGTGTTATGCTGATGCGCCCGTCCGGGAAAATCGCATTTATGACTTTGCAGGCGGGCGACGGCGAACGCTTGCAGGTTATTCTCTCGCTAGCCAATGTGGGGCAAGAAGCGTTAGATGCGGCAAAAGCGGATATTGACCTGGGCGATCATGTTTTTGTGTCGGGCCATATTGGGGCCTCGAAGCGCGGGGAACTCTCGCTATTTGCTGAGCAGTGGCAGCTGGCAGCGAAAGCGCTGCGCCCGTTGCCGAAGACCTTCGTCACCGAAGATGGCACCGAGATGAACCTCAATGAGGAAACTCGGGTGCGTAAGCGCCACTTAGATCTGATTACCCGGCAGTCGGCGCGGGATATGGTGCGCACGCGTGCGGCGATTATGCGCTCGCTGCGGCGCACTTTTGAAAAGCACGGCTATATCGAGCTGGAAACTCCTATTTTGCAGGCACTGCATGGGGGAGCTGCGGCGCGCCCATTTGAAACCCATATCAATGCTTACGATCAGGATCTCTACCTGCGGATTGCTACCGAACTGTACTTGAAGCGCGCGGTAGTAGGCGGGGTAGAGCGGGTCTATGAAATCGGCAAAAACTTCCGCAATGAAGGGGCCGACTCCTCACACTCGCCAGAATTTACTGCACTCGAGGTATACCAGGCCTACGGCACTTATGACACCATGGCGGCGCTGACTAAAGAGCTGATTCAGAATGCCGCGCTGGACGTATTCGGCACCACTGAGGTGACGCTGAATGACGGCACTAAGTACGACTTAGGTGGGGAGTGGGCAGAGATTTGCCTCTACGATTCGCTGTCCGAAAAACTCGGCGCAGAAATCACGGTAGCTACTCCGCGCGAACGCCTACTAGAGATTGCAGCTGCACACGACATCAAGGTCAAGGAATATGCCGTGAATGGCAAGATCGTAGAGGACATTTGGGAAGAGCTGGTGGGCAACCACCTGTGGGCTCCCACTTTTGTGCGCGACTTCCCGGAGGACACCTCGCCACTTACCCGTAATCACCGCACCAAGCCCGGGCTAACTGAGAAATGGGATCTGTACATTCGCGGCACGGAAACTGCCACTGCGTATTCTGAGCTGGCTGACCCGGTTATCCAGCGGGAGCGGCTCACCCAGCAGTCCATGGAAGCTGCCGACGGCGATCCAGAAGCTATGCAGCTGGACGAAGACTTCCTCGAAGCCATGGAACAGGGCTTCCCGCCGTCCGGCGGTATGGGGATGGGCGTAGACCGGATGATTATGGCGCTAACTGGCCTAGGCATTCGGGAAACTATTACTTTCCCATTCGTCAAACCGCAGGCTTAGCTAGCCAGGCTAGGTGCTGGCTAGCCAAGCGCCGCAGTGTGCAGTGCCCTAGTGGCAGCTGTTGCTAGCGGACGTCGTCGTCTACCCAATCGAAAGTGCGGGTGACGGCTTTCTTCCACAGTCGCAGCTGGCGCTCGCGTTCTGCCGGCTCCATATTTGGGGTCCAGCGCTTGCCTTCACGCCAGTTATCTAGCACGTCTTGTTCGCCGTCCCAGAATCCCACGGCAATTCCTGCCGCATAAGCTGCCCCCAGCGCAGTAGTTTCAGCGACCTCGGGGCGAACTACATCGACGCCGAGGATATCGGCCTGGAATTGCATGAGCATATCGTCGCGGGTCATGCCGCCGTCTACCCGCAACTCAGTGAGTGGCACGCCGGAATCTCTGTTCATCGCCTCTACCACTTCCGCGGCTTGGAAAGCGGTTGCTTCATTGACGGCGCGCGCGATATGGCCCTTGTTGTTGAATCGGGTCAGCCCCACGATTGCGCCGCGGGCGTCGTCACGCCAATAGGGCGCGAATAGCCCCGAGAATGCCGGTACAAAGTAAACCCCGCCGTTATCCGGAACTGAACTAGCTAGTTCTTGGATTTCCGCCGAATTGGCGATCAGTCCCAAGTTGTCGCGCAGCCACTGCACCAAAGATCCGGCCACTGCGATGGAGCCCTCGAGGGCGTAGACCGGCTTTTGGTTGCCAATCTGATAGCACAACGTGGTTAGCAGGCCATTCTTCGAGGCCACTGGCTCGGTGCCGGTGTTCATCAACATGAAGCAACCAGTGCCGTAGGTATTCTTTGCCATCCCCTTTTCAAAGCAGCCTTGGCCGAAAGTGGCGGCTTGTTGGTCGCCGAGTATGCCCGCGATTGGGGTGTCAATAATCAGGGTATTTTTGGCGCCGTAGCCGTAGATCTCTGCCGATGAAGCAATTTTCGGGAGCATGCTGAGCGGTATTCCCATATCGGCGCAGATCTGTTCGTGCCACTCCAGTTTGCGCAGATCCATCAGCATAGTGCGCGAGGCATTGGTGACGTCGGTGGCGTGCACGCCCCCATCGGGACCGCCGGTGAGATTCCACAGCACCCAGGTGTCGGCATTGCCAAATAGTAGATCGCCAGCTTCAGCCTTCTCCCGCGCTCCCGGGACATTGTCCAAAATCCACTTGATTTTAGGCCCAGAAAAATAGGTGGAGAGTCCGAGGCCGCAGATGTCTTTGTACTTATCCAGACCGTCGTCACCCGCCAGTTCCCGCACAATCTTCGCGGTGCGAGTATCCTGCCAAACAATTGCGTTATAAACCGGCTCGCCGGTGTTTTTATCCCACACAAAGGTGGTTTCCCGCTGGTTAGTGATACCGATGGCGGCGAGCTGATGCCGATTGATGTTGGCGTTACTCAGCGCTTTTCCGATTACGACGCGGGTGTTCTCGGCTATCTCTACCGGATTGTGTTCCACCCAGCCGGCTTGCGGGAAAATCTGTTCGTGTTCCACCTGTCCAGAAGAAACAATGGCGCCGGAGTGGTCAAAAATAATCGCCCGGGTAGAGGTAGTGCCCTGATCGATGGCCATCACATATTTGTTTTGCATAGTTATCTCCTAGAACAGTGAGTATTAATCCAGTTTACGGTCAGATAGCCCCAGGGCGCGGTGGATTATTTCCACTGGGTGGACCACTTCTGCTCCGGTGCCTTTGCGGATCTGCCAGCGGCAAGTGTCGGTTTCGCACGCCGCCAGCTTGGGATTAACTTCGCGCACCTTGGCGAATAGATCGGCTCCCACGGCCTGGGCCACCTCGTACTTTTCTTTCTTCAAACCGTAGGTGCCGGCGATACCGCAGCAGGCTTGGCCCGATTCCACCACCGTCATTCCCGGGATAAGCTCCATCAGCCGGATAGCTGGCATGCCGATTCCTTGTGATTTAACCTGGCACGGTTGGTGGTAAGTGATAGTGGTGTGCCACGGGCGGAGCTCAGTTACCGGGAAGTCGCCGCGATCCACTACTTCCAGTAAGAACTCGGAAAGTTCTACCGTGCGCGAGCCTACTTCTAATAACTCCGGGTCGTCTAAGCCCATAATTTTGTGGGCCTCGTGGCGTAACATCCCCGCACACGAGCCGGAAGATCCCACAATGGTGAGGTCCTTTCCGGCGGCATTCAACTGCTGCACCAGCTTACGGACGGATTTACTGGCTTCCTTAAATAGGCCATTGGACTGGTGCGCCAACCCGCAGCAGCCTTGTTTCGGCACAATAACTTCGTAGCCGATATGTTCTAGTACTTCTACCGCTGCAATTGAAGTTTGCACCTCAAAGTAGCCACCGGCACACCCGTGGAAAAATACAATCGGTCCCAGTGGGAACGGGCCGCGAGGCTGCTTAGCGTGTTCCTTATACCAGCTCATAAAGGTATTGCTCTGCGCCTGTGGCACCGGAGCATCCCGATGTACGCCAATAACTTTTTCCACGATGACGCGGATTGGTTTATTCGCCAAGGCCAGATTTGCTATCGGGGCGAACGGCGTCATCAATTTGCCTTCTAGCTCAGTTTCGGTGATTAGCCGATCCCGCAGCGGCATCTTGCCTTCAGCTTTCATCACTGCGCGTGCCTGGCCAATCATCTCCGCAATATCCACCCCCTGCGGGCACACGGTGGAACAAATCGCGCAGCCGGAACAGTAATCCAGTGACTGATCTACGCTCAGCCCGCTGCGGAACCGCTCTGCCTGGGGGCCAATGAATTTTGGCCCAGGATATTTTGCGGTGACGCGCGATACCGGGCACTGCGTTTCGCAAATCGTGCACTTAACGCAGGCATCCAGCGAAGCCCGGGCCAGCGAAACCTTCGCGTTTTCCAATGGATTCGTCATTATTGCTCACTTTCCGCTGCGATAATACTCTGGGCAGCTACCCAGGCAGTTGCCAAGGCGATTCCTTCACCAGATTTTTCCGCCCACGGGCGGGCGCCGCCAATCACCGAACCGGCACAGTGCAAGTTGGCATATAGCGGGGAACCGGCAGCATCAACTGGGTGCATTTGGCCGTCCACCCGCACCCCCGCCTGCATGACTGCTAGTTGGTCAGCAGCTGCCGAGGCTGGAGTGAAAACTGGCAGATCAAAAACGTTTTCCGTGATATTCCCGTAGGAATCCCGGGACAGCCCACCAGCGTCAAATCCACCTGGCGCATGGACGACGGCGTCTGCCGCTTCCGCAGTGACTCGCCCGGCTCGTTGTACCTGAACTGACTTGATTTGGCCTGCTTCCGCAGTGAATCCGACGGCGGTGGCATTGGTGGCAATATCGATCCGGGCTTCTCGGCAAGCAGTCAGCAAGCTCTGGTAAATGCGGCGCCCCGGGATTGACGGCGGCACAGTAGGTACCTCGCCGACTGGGACACCAAGCCGCTCCGCTAGGCGTGTGATATTGGCTGGCTCCAGCCCCAAAACTGCCGGCAGCAGCACGGTATCGCCAGCTTTTACCTGCGGGGCAAGCGCGTTGACCAACTGGGCAAAGAGTTGTGCCGCATCCAATCCAACCGCGCCGTCAAAGCCACGAGCATAGGTAGTGGCAGTGGAATCTATTTCATTGGGGCGCACCGGCAGATCTACTGTGGTAGCACGAGCAGTCACATCGACCAGCCGGGAGCGGTTCAGATTAGCTGCTAGCAGCTGTGCCGGAAAATCTTTGAATTGCCGTAGCCCCACTACCAGTAGTTGGGCTCCATTGCTCAGCACACTGGCAGACATAGTTTTCTGCACCCAAGCAGTGGGGCGAACTGCGCCTATTGGGGTAGGAAGCAGCATATTTTTCTCGCCGGTTTTGCGAGCGAAAATTGGCACCTGGGTGCGCAGCCATGCCACCCCTTGGCGGATGGCTTCCACTCCAGTTGCCGCATACGGATGGTAGGGATTGGCTTGGGCGTGATCGGCCGCAGCTTGGTAAGGATCAACTGCCGGGCTGCCGTCGTCATTCCAGCCGAAAACGTCGATGGTGCCGGGGGAGAGTAGTAAGCCGCCGATGCCGCGATTAACTATTTCTACCTGGTGGCCGGCTTGGGCGAGGAGAAGTGCGCTGGTCATCCCAGCTAGACCGGATCCAATTACGATTACTTTCATTGCCCGTCTCCTGTAGTTTCCGCCTCAGTATTTTCCGGTTGGGGTATGCCGTAGATCGTGGCGATATCGCCAGTTGCCAGCCGGGCAGCTTCTCCCGGTGCCAGTAGATGATCGACGTCGAGCGTGCCAGAAACTACCCACTGGTTCAGTACTGCTTCGTGCAGTTGTTCGCCATAGAGCAGCGGAGCCACTCCACCTAAGCGATTGCGCAAGAACAGGCGCAACATAGTGGAAGTGCGGTCAGCCGCTTCAGTTTCTCCCAGGCGATCGTGGGTTGTTTCATAGAGTATGCCGGCCGCGCGCGCAGCACAGAAAGTGCCTTGGCATGGCCCCATGCCCAGGCGAGTTCGCCGGCGGATATCGTCCAAGTTGGCAGTGGGCTGCTCGGCCAATACCGCCGCAATCATGGCACGATTCGCCAGCTCACATTCGCAGATAATCTGTTCTTCGCATCGGTCGGCTTCCCGAGCTGCCAGCCGGTCAGAGTTGCGATGGGTGCGGCTGGGAGCAGTGGATGGCATTGCCTCTTGGGCGGTTCGGCAAGGCTTATGCTCGCCGAAAGCGGCCAACAGAGTATCTACTACTTTCTCTGCCATCAGGCGATAGGTGGTGTATTTACCGCCGGCAATAGTGAACATGCCCGGAACGCCGTCGCGTTCCCCGTGGTCAATAACCGACATATTGCGCGACATATGGCGAGTGTCGTCCGCGCTGACGCGGCTATCTTTAATCAGCGGGCGCGCACCTGCCCACACATGCACTGCTCGGGACTGGCGGAAACCAGGGATCAACACTTCACCGGCGTCCAGCATTTCCTGCACTTCGGTATCGGGGATAGTTAGAAAGTCGGGGCTTTTCGCGGGTTTATCAGTGGTGCCAATAATCGAAACGGTATGTGCGGGAACCAGAATATCGCCGTCACCAGGGTAAATGCACCGGTTGATGACGCGATCAGTGAGCCGGTGGTTCATTGCAACCATAATGCCCCGCCCGGGCACGACGTCGACCCCGTGGCAGCCTGCTAAAGTGGCTACCTCCCCGGCCCACGGCCCGGCCGCATTTACGACGCCGCGCGCATCGATCCGCACTTCTTCGCCAGTTTTTTCTGCCAAGCAGGTGACGGTGAAATCAAAGTCTCCCCGGGCTTCGATCCCGGTTACTCGGTGATAGGTCAGCGCTTCGCTACCGTATTCACGCGCCGAGGCAACGCAATCCCATACAATCCGCCAGCCGTCCATGGCGCCATCCAATACGGAGAAGGCGCGCTTGATGCCAGGATTTAGCCGCGGTTCGAGCTGCAGAGCTGCCGCCACTGGTATTTCTTCTGCAAATACGCCTGCCTTTTGGGCAGCAGTCAGGAAACCGTCGGCATACTCTTCGCTATCTGGCGGTGCGGTAACGAATAAACCCCCAGTTTCTTCGATGGCATGGGGGTGGATGCGGCGTAAAATCTGGTTCTCCTCGGCACATTCCAGGGCCGAGATCGGGTCAGACACCACATAGCGTGCGCCAGAATGGAGTAGCCCGTGGAACCGCCCGGACGTTCCCTGTGCCAAGTCGGCGCGCTCCACCAAAATGGTGTGGTAACCGCGCATGGCTAGGTCGCGTAAAATTCCGGCTCCAGTGCCACCCCCACCAATGACGACGACGTCGGCGGTTAGGTTTTTCATTCTTGTTCTCCCTGCCTCACCTTTGATGCTGTAACTAAACCAGGGTCTAAGTTAAGGGTATTAGCCCGGGTGGCGATAATGTGTATTTCAACGCTAGATTTGGGAGCACGGGCTAAGATAGATACTGTGTGCGCACATTCGTGCACAAGCTGTGACCAAATCTGCAAAGGAGGGCTTTTGGATGGATCGCCAATCTGCTGCTTATGAAGCTGCGTTGATGCACTATGTGCAAGGCGAGACCATGGAGACGATCGCGCGTCGGTTAATGGTTTCCCGTTCCACAGTTTCTCGGCTAATTAAATCAGCACGAGAAAAAGGGCTGGTGCAGATAACTCTACATCCTCCGGAGGAATCTTCCTCTAATTTAGGGGTCTGGATTTCCCAATACTTCAAAATAAAAGCCCATGTAGTTCCAGTGCCGTTCAAATCTAATGAAGAACGGCGGCTGAATGCCGTAGCCCAAATGGCGGGTACCTTGATCTCTGACCTGATGGAACCCAATACCATCATCGGTGTGGCTTGGGGTAATACCGTGGCGGCCATCGCCAACCACCTTTCGCCGCGCCCGGCAGCTGGGTCAGTAGTAGTGCAGCTGAACGGAGCTGCCAATCCGTCTACCACTGGTATTCCTTATGCGGGCTCAATTATGGAGGCATTTGGCCGCGCTCATGGCTCCACGGTGCAGCACTTCTCCGTGCCGGCATTCTTTGACTACGCCGAAACCCGCGAAGCGCTGTGGCGGGAACGTTCTATTGCGGCAGTGCGGGATCTGCAGATGCGCGCAGACGTCGCCGTCTTTGGGGTGGGCTCGCTGACCGGGCAAAATGTTTCTCTGGTTTACTCCGGCGGCTACCTCAGCCCAGAAGAGCTGATGGGGATTGAAGAAGAAGGCGTAGTGGGCGATGTCTGCACGGTGCTATTCCGGGAAGATGGATCGTGGCGTGATCTGGAAATTAACTCTCGCGCTTCCGGACCGACGCCGGATGAGCTAGTGAATATACCGCGCCGGTTGTGCGTGGTCTCCGGAGTGGACAAGATCATCGCTACCTTGGCAGCGCTGCGAGCTGGAGTAGTAACTGACCTAATCATTGACGAAAATTCGGCTGCTCGGCTGCGGGACGTGGCATTGCGTCAGGCCAACACTATGCCGCGTAAGCCAGCGCAGTAGCCCTGCCAGTTAGTGACATCGTGACGGTAGAAATAGTTAACGCGCGCCCGGAACATGCCCGGGCGATTGCCAAAATTGTGGCCCCTTATGCCCAGCGCCGCATCCTCATCTCCAAAGATCTGATCGACTATTTTGAGGACATCCAAGAATTTTTGGTGGCAATAGAAGACGGCGTGGTAATCGGCTGCGGGGCACTGCATGTGCTGTGGGAAGACTTAGCTGAGATCCGCACACTGGCAGTTACCGAGGAAAATATCGGCCGCGGAATAGGGCGTCAGCTCTTAACGGCTTTGGAGCTGCGCGCCCGCGAACTGGGGATTCTCCGGCTATTCTGCCTGACTTTTGAATGTGAATTCTTTTCCTCGGCTGGATTCCACGAAATATCTGGCACTCCAGTCGGGGTGGATGTTTACCAAGAAATGATTCTTTCGCATGACGACGGTATGGCGGAATTTTTGGATTTGGCACGAGTTAAGCCCAATACGCTGGGTAATTTCCGGATGTTAAAGGAATTAGATTAATCCTCTGCCGCGGTAGTGCGGGAATTGCGGATGCTAGTTTGGAAGTAATGCGCTGCTAAGAACAGCCCAGCCGCATTTTGGGCCCCGACTACTGCCAGTAATAGCGATGGGGCGACGCTGCCGTCAAGCACAAGTACCACCGCGGTAGTAACTACCAAAAGTGCGCCGGCGGCAATCCCAGCTAGTCGCAGTAGTTTGCTGGTGGCATCCGGGGTGAGGGTGCGGTGTTTGATTATCGTGGCACTTGCCGCTAGCAGCGTAGGCAGTGCCGGTAGGCAGACTATAGCTAGCGGATGCATTGGGTTCTCTACCTGCATAGTTAGTAGCAAAGTAATCAAAAATAGTGCCATCGCCAGCCCGGCTAGCGCCGTGCCGATGCGGGAAATTAAAAGTGCCTCAGATGTCATATCCGCATGCTATCAGCGCGCCATATCTGGCACGCCGAAGCCAGGTCGATACAGTAATGGTTGTGAGAGATTCCGGTAGAGATAGTCGTTCCCGCACTCCCCGCCGTTCGCAAACGGCGCCGGGAGCTAGTTCGCGGCGGAATCGTTCTGGAGCCTCTGCAACTAATCGCGTTGATCGTTCAGTTAAGTCGAGTTCTGCAAAAGCACAGCCGCGTGCTAAGTCGGCGGCGGTCGGGCAGCGACGCCCTACCAACCGGCGTCCCCGCCCTACTGCCGATCCACGCCGCCCGCGCACTGCCCGCCAGCCGCAGCGCAGCCAGCGGTCTGCGGCTAACACGCAGTCGCTATGGCAAAACAAAACCGTGCGGCTATTGATGCTGCTGGTATTAGTGGTGGCGGTGGGCGGGTCCGCCGTCTACCTGTGGATGCGCAGCGTGGAGAATCAACCACCACCGCCTAATCCTGCTGCCGGCTTTGAAGCAGTAGCTTGTGAGCCGGGAATGGTAGATATCCAGCTGGATAAAACCACGGGCAAAGCCGGGCAGCCGATTAACTTTGAGTTAACGATCAGCAACCCGGAAAAGAATCCCCCGTGTTATATCGATGTTGGGCACCAAAGCCTCTGGTTGGAAGTTACCTCGGGGGAGCAGCCGGTGTACAACGCCAAGGTGTGCCAAGCTGGCCCAGCCAATAAACAGCTGTTGTTGGATAAAGGCATGAAAACTGTGCAGCAAATTCAATGGGACGGCTACAACTCTGGTGCCGATTGCCAGGGTAAAGACCTCGCCCAACCGGGCACTTATGTGGCAGAGCTGCTGCTTGATGGTAAGAGTGCGCTAGATCGCCCCACGATTTTTGAACTGAACTGAGCCGCCCGGGTAGCTAGTGCAGCGGCAGCACTTCAGAAATTGCAGCTACGACGTCAGAAACTGGGCGAACTTCTAAACCATTTGGGGCGGGTATTCGTTCATTAGTGCGTGGGATCAACGCCAGTTTGAAGCCCAAGCGGGCGGCTTCATTGAGCCGTTGGTTAAGCCCCACTACTGGGCGCAGTTCTCCGGTTAGAGATACCTCCCCGATGGCGATAACTCCGGGAGCAATCGGTAGCTGTGCCGCGGCAGAGGCCAGTGCCAAGATGACGGCGATATCAGCAGCTGGCTCCATAGCGCGCGCCCCGCCGATAGTAGAGACGAATACATCTTGCCGGTCAAACTCGATCCGCATCCGCGACTGCAGTACCGCCAGCGCCATCGCCACCCGGGATGAGTCCACCCCGGCAGTAGTGCGGCGGGGAGATCCGGGGGCAGTAACTGAAAGGGCCTGTACCTCTACTGGCATGGGGCGCCGCCCCTCTAGTGCCACAGTCACGCAGGTCCCGGGCACACTGCGATCCCGCGCCGATAAGAAAATCCCGGCCGGATCAGCTACTCCTACAATGCCGGAATCATTCAACTCAAAACAGCCCACTTCGTCAGTGGCGCCATAGCGATTTTTTACCGCACGCAGTAGCCGTAACCGCGAATGGCGATCGCCCTCGAACTGGCACACTACGTCCACTAGATGCTCTAGCACTCGCGGCCCGGCGATAGAGCCATCCTTAGTGACATGACCAACTAGCAGCACAGGTAAGTCAGTTGATTTGGCTAAGCCCACTAATGCGGAAGTTACCGCCTTAACTTGGGCTACCCCGCCAGCTGCGCCATCTACCTGGGGATCAGCGATAGTCTGCACCGAATCGACAATTAACAGCGAAGGTTTAGCTTCGGAAATATGGCCGCGAATCCTGGTCAAATCGGTTTCGGAAGCTAGTAGTAAATAGTCGTCTAAGGCGCCAATGCGTTCTGCGCGGGAGCGCACTTGCGATGCTGACTCTTCCCCGGTCACATACAGCACTTTGCTGCGCCCGGCCCGCTTAGCCTCCGCCGCCGCGCGCGCAGCCATATCCAGTAGCAGAGTAGATTTACCTACCCCAGGTTCCCCCGCTAACAAAATGGCGACGCCGGGCACAATACCGCCGCCTAATACCCGGTCTAATTCACTAACTCCAGTGGGCTGTTTAATAGAGGCTTGTGCGGAAACTTGGGTGATGGGCTGGGCTGGGGAATGTGGCACTGAGATGGGACCAGTGCTCTGTGCTGGAGCTACCTCCACCACAGTTCCCCATTCGCCACATTGCGCGCAGCGCCCTACCCATTTGTGGGTGGTCCACCCGCAGTCAGTGCATTCAAACGCAGTGTTAGTCTTCGCAGCCATAGAAATAGGTTATCGGGAGCTTACCCCACTTTTTCAGCTCAGCACCGCCGCAGTTAGCGATTGGCAAATTCTTCGAGCAAGCCAGGTTCGCCAGAGACGATCAGGGTATCCCCGGTAGAAATCAAGGTATCGGGTGTAGTGTATTCAAACGGCTGGCCAGGAGATTTAACTCCCAAAATCCGCACCCCAAATTTCTCGCTGACTTTCGATTCTCCCACCGTGAATCCCACTAAATCTTTAGGTGGAACCATCTTCACAATGGTGAACTGGTCTTCCATCTGAATGTAGTCCAGCATGCGCCCCGAAACCATATGCGCTACCCGCTGCCCGGCGTCATTTTCTGGGTAGACGACGTGGTTGGCACCAATCCGCCGCAGAATCGTACCGTGCTCGCGCGAAGTAGCTTTTGCCCAGATATCGCGTATCTTTATGTCCACGAGATTAGCAGTTATCAGCACTGATGCTTCTAATGAGGTGCCTACCCCTACTACGGCCGCATTAAAATCAGAGGCGCCCAATTGGGCGAGTGCTTCTGGGCTGCGAGCATCGGCTTGCACTACCCGGAACCGGTGCGACCACTGCTGCACCACGTCCGGATCAGAATCGACGGCGAGTACATCCCGGTTGAGTTTATCGAGGGTCACCGCAATTGCCGAGCCAAAACGGCCCAGTCCGATAACTAGTACTGCGGTATCTGCTGCGTTATCACGTGCCATGCAGTTACTTTATCAGCCAATGATGGGGCGTTCTTCCGGGAAACTAATTACCCGGCGGCGGTTTCGCAGTGCCAAGGCAGCCGCCATAGTCATGGTTCCCACTCGCCCGAGATACATCAGCAGCACCAAAATCACTTGTGCGGAACTGGGTAGCTCGGGCGTGATGCCAGTGGAAAGCCCGCAGGTGGCGAAGGCGGAGATGGTGTCGAGGAGAACTTTTGAGAGCGGGAAGTCGGTAAGTACCAGCATGGCGAGGGTGGCACTAGTTACTAGGAATACCCCGAGGAAGGTTGCCGAAATTGCCAAGCGGATTACATCTGGCGGAATGCGCTTGCCGAAAGCTTCGGCGTCGCGATCGCCGCGTGCTTCAGCCAAAATCGCCAGCAGCAACACCAAAAAGGTGCTGACTTTGATGCCGCCCCCGGTAGATGCCGAGCCACCGCCGACGAACATCAACATATCCATCAGGAACCAAGTGGACTCGTGCATCGCCCCCACATCCAAAGTGGCCAGCCCAGATGAGCGGGGCGTGGTGGAGTGTACCAGGGTAGCGAGGATGCGGTCGTCACCGCTCAACGCACCGAGAGTATTGGGATTGTTCCACTCCAGCGCCCCGAAAAAAATCACGGTGCCCACCCAGATGGCGAAGTACCCCACCAGGGTGAGTTTGGTGTGTAACGCCCAGCGGCGCGGGCTGCGCAGATTGCGCGAGATATTCAGGATGACCGGAAAACCAATTGCGCCCGCAATAGTGCCAAAGATGATCGGTAACCCGATGGCCCAGTTTCCCACCTGAGGTGCGATCCCGTCGCTGAGGATTACGAATCCAGCGTTATTGAAAGTGGAAAGCGACATGAAAATGGAGTGCCCCAAAGCGGAGAGGAAAGATCCCTCCAGCCGGGTAATACTGGGCAAAAAGAGTACCGCCAAGATAGATTCTGCTATCACTGAGGTTAGGACGACGGCACGCAGTAAGCTACCGACGTCGCCCAGGCGGGCCTTGGTTTCGGTGGCGGTTAGGATGCGCTGGGTTAGGCCAATATGGCGCGAGACCATTAGGCCGAGCAGTGATGCCAGAGTCATGACGCCGAGGCCGCCGATCTGCACCCCGAGCGCAATTATGAAATGCCCGAACGGCGTCCAGTAGGTGGCCATCGGTACTACGGTCAGCCCGGTTACGCATACGGCCGAAGTAGCGGTGAACAGCGCCTCCATAAAGCTGGCGCTGCCGGGACCAACGGTGGAGATTGGCAAAAGTAACAGTAGCGTGACGATGAAGATGATCAACGCGAATACCAGCATCGCTAACCGGGCAGGGTAGCGGCGGGCAAAGCCGTCTATGGCATCGCGAAATTGGGCGAGCCGAGTGCGCAGCACTACTTCTGGGGAGCGTTTTCCATAGAACGGGAAAACTTCCCCAGCGGTTGCGGGAGTAGCACGATTAGGCATCCGGTTCCGTTTCTCGAGCAGGTGTAGCGACGTCTGGTTAAAAGATTAGCCTTAACTGGAAGAAAATCGGGCATAACGCTAACTGATCTCGCGGCACGTGTGGAAGATAGTCCGAGGAAACTCCTTGGCTGAAACAGGTAACAGAAAAATAACAAATTGCTCACAATGCAGTTATTGGTGTGGCAGGGGAGAAAATCGGGTATGGTGTGAACGGAAATATTTTGTGGCGAAGTGCCAGTTTTATCGGTACGCAACCAATAATTTGCTTAGAACGGAAAGTGGAATGGCACACTTAACCCCATCTGCACCGCAGTTCTTCACTGTGGCGGAAGTCGCGGAATTGACGCGAGTTTCCCGGATGACCGTCTATCGCATGGTGCACTCGGGTGAATTGCCAGCTGTGCGAGTGGGTAGCTCCTATCGCGTCCCTAAGACGGCGCTGGATCAGCTGCTTTCCGGTGGTCTTGCGGCAGAAGAAACTGGGCGTAAAGTTTCCGGAGCCTGAGATTTAGGGCGGTTAACCCGGTTATTTCCTGGGGGTAGATCCGTACATATATGCGGTGATAATAGCTAATCCGGTGGCAATAGCTACTAGCGGCCAACAAGTGTGCCAATCTTCGGCGGTAGTAAAGATAGTGGCGGTAACCCCTGAAGGAAAAATGTGTTGTGTGGTTACGATTGCGGCAAATAAAACTGGTGGGGTTATTACCGAGATAACGGGACCACAAAAGTGCAGAGCGATAACTGCTAACGCACAGAGAAATATCGGCGTTCCTAATAGTCCAGAAATGCTTGGGAGCTGGTAGTCCGGCTTCAGCCGTAAGTACCAGGTGATACTAGGTAAGGCAGGAGCAAGAACCACAATCCCGGTATATAGCGCATGTATTGCTCTACGGGATGCTGCACTGTATCTCTCCTCATTATTTGACCGTGGTCGGCTAATTGCCGGGAGACAACTGGCAGCTACAACTGCACAAATTTCTGGCATTCCAACTCCGCGGGGAGGTAGTCCAGGTTGAAAACTGACGCCGATTGAGAGTGTGGGGAAAAATATGGTTATGGCGCAAATGGCGAAGAGAAATAGTAAACCTTGGTACGTGCCGCGCACGTGCAGAAAACCAGTAAATGTGGTCATGGCGTAATATTTTCCATAGTGCAGGAAGTGATGCGCTGGCTATTTGCTGCTATGAACTGGATAAATTCCGCATCAGTCATGGCGCGCAGTGTAGCGTTACTCGCGGAGCTTAGATATTGAGCTAGCCTCTCGTAGTTGGATCTGGTCAGCATCTCAAAAGCTATGGCCATATTGACATTGTGTGCTTCGAACGTTGCTGAGTGACACCGGTCAGTTATAACGCTGCTTACCGCTTGCCAGGCCAGACTTTCTTCAACACTGCTGACCGCTTCATAGCCTCCGTAGGGTCCTGGATCGACAATAACGAGTGCCTCATTCTCTGTTGGGGCGTCATAGTCAACAGCGGCGTCGTCGTTCACAGTGGCTAGCAGTGGAGTGATCCCGGCGTATTGCAGATTTTTAGTAGCAGATTCCACGGATGCGCTTGCGGGGAGGTTCTGTTCATGTAAGCAGAATTTTATGTTGTCAGCTGTGAAACAACTCGTATTCACTGGGTAGTGAACGGTCAGCAGTTCTGGACGCCAGGCAAATCCCAAAGCTATCAAGAAAATAGTGCATGCCGCAGGAACATACCTAGATATTGCAGTAGTTAGTATGCGTCCTGCGGGTAAACGGGCAGGTAGTTGAGCGGTAAACAGTCTAAATAGTGATGCTCCGGAGATAATAACTAGACAAGCAAAAATGAAAGAAAATAATGCGACAGCAGGGTTAGTTTCGAATCTTGCGGAACCTGACACTTGATGAACTGGGAAGAAGAGCGCTAAAGGGCGGAAAATAGGACTATTGATAATCCCCATAAATGCGAAACACAATACTGCTATGAGTGGGGCAATAAAATACTTTCTTACTGCAAGACCAGTGAAGAAACCGATGCTAGTTAGAGTAACTATGCCGCTGAACGCCACTAGCAAGCTCGCCCAAGATAAATATCCGCCTTGCGCATTTTGAGTAGTGCTATATAACAAGGGCAGCAGTCCAACAATATGGCCAGTAGCTGAGGCCAGAATAATAGCTCCCACCTGGTGTATGACTGCGCTTGCGGGATCTTTTTCAGTGGTACGAGGCGTTAAAATACTCTGCTGCGGCCAGATCATTATTGCTAAAACTGCACTAAATCCAGCTAGAACAGATCCAGATATCCAAAGACTGTCGTGAATTATGCGATTTGTTCGAGACCAAAGGAAGTATTCGCCTTGCATCGTGGTCAAAGATAGGGCAAATGAAAATGCCATTGTTATGGCAAATACTGCCAGTAGGAGTAAACGACTAGTTGGCCACCAGGGAAGTATCTGTTTTGTGTTCATCGTTGCGATTCGCTAAAAGACGCAGAAACAGCGGTATCGTACGCACGCTCAATTGCGTGAGTGGTGGCGTCCTTTTCTGCAGTAAACTCACTGACAAAGTCATTTACAGAACCTGTGAAGAATGACTTCCCGCCACTGAGTAATACAATTTGGTTGGCCAACTGCGCTACATCTTCAATCAGATGGGTGCTAAGAAGAATACATCGATTTTGAGCCAATTCGGCTATGGTGTCGCGCAGGCGGAAACGGTGTGTGGGATCTAAACCAACCGTAGGCTCGTCCAGAAGCAGCACAGTAGGGTCGTCTATCATTCCCACCGCCAAGGCCACTCTTTGCCGTTCACCCCCACTTAAGGTGCGCACGCGATTCCGCTGTAATGAAGTAAGGCTCAAGGTATTAACCACTTGGTCAACACGCTCGGCTAGCTCATCTCCACTGAAGCCATGCAACCATCCCGCATAATTAAGGACTTGAAGAACAGTGGCCCCGGTAGGCATCCGGCTGTGTTGGGGTACATAGCCAATTTTCTGATCATCTGGAAGAGAAATCATTCCAGTGCTTGGGTGCAATTCACCGATGAGGCATCTAAAAAGCGTGGATTTACCTGTCCCATTGGGCCCCAGCAGCGCAGTAACACCTTCGGTGATTTCAAAAGTTACCCCGTTAAAGATCTGTCGCTTACGATAGGCAAATGACAGATCTTCAACGCGCAGTGCTTCATTCATAGTTTTGAGTTACGCCGGTGAGCAAAATTGCTGCAATCATGGTTGTAGTTTTCTTTACAGAAAATCTGTGTTTAGTTGTGATCATTGGCGAACTCCTGTAAGTCACTTCACATCATTATGGAGTTAGGTAAATCTTATGCGATGGTCATATGGCAGTCTATGAGCTAATGCAAACTAATAGCCGTAAGGTTGGATGAGGCTAATTTTTAGCACTGATTTTTGCTGTTATTTGTGCTCAGCGCTGTGTGATACTCCTAAGACGGCGCTGGATCAGCTGCTTTCCGGTGGTCTTGCGGCAGAAGAAACTGGGCGTAAAGTTTCCGGAGCCTGAGATTTAGGGTAAAATCCTTGCGTTGTAACTGCGGCTCAGCACCGGTAACGTTGGGATCGCTAATCTAAAGGGGAGGTACCTGTGGGTTCCGTTGTGAAGAAGCGCCGTAAGCGTATGTCCAAGAAGAAGCACCGTAAGCTGCTTCGCAAGACGCGCCATCAACGTCGCAACAAAAAATAATAGACTGATCGGGGGCTTCGGCCCTCGATTTATTTGTGGCGGGTGGTGACGATGACTAATTGGCTTGACGACAGCGAACAGCAAGCGTGGCGCGCATTTCTACAGGGCAGCGCCCAAATACTTGACTCCGTTAACCGCGATATGGGCCGGGACTCCGGCCTCAGCTTCAATGAGTACGAAATTTTAGTGCTGCTTTCCGAGGCGCCAAATCGCCAGTTGCGGATGTCTACGCTGGCGCAGCATTTGGTGCATTCGCGCTCGCGGCTAACTCATGCAGTTAATCGGTTAGAGAAGGCCGGATATGTCGAGCGCTTCCCGTGTGCGGACGACTTGCGCGGTATTAACTGCAGTTTGACCGACGCCGGATTTGCCAAATTGGAGCGCAGTGCCGCAGACCATGTGGAGTCAGTGCGGCGTAACTTCCTAGATCTGATTACCCGGGAAGAGTTCCTAGAACTGGGCCGTATCCACACTAAGCTGCTGCAGGCGAGTGATCCGGAAGCTATTTAGTCCCCAGTAAATACCGGTAATGATCCGGGTGTGGCATTGTGGAGATTATGGAATTAACTACGGTTCATTTGGTGCGACATGGCGAAGTGGATAACCCAGAAGGAGTGCTTTACGGGCGCCGAGATGGTTTTCACCTCACCCAACTTGGTCGCGATATGGCAGCGGGGCTAGCCGAAGAATTTGCTGATCGGGATATCCGTGCAGTGGTGGCATCGCCATTGGAGCGCGCCATTGAAACCGCCACCCCTACCGCGGAAAAACTGGGGCTACCGATACAAACTGACCGGCGGCTAATTGAGGCTGGCAATAAATTTGAAGGCGTAGCGATAAATAAGAATCGGCTAATTTTGGCTCATCCGCGCTATTGGTCCTGGTACCTCAATCCATTGCGTCCGTCCTGGGGGGAGCCCTATCCGGAGATAGTTGCCCGAATGAGTGGAGCTATTTCCGCTGCGATTGATCTCGCTGCGGGCGGTGAAGCAGTGCTGGTTTCGCATCAGCTGTGTATCTGGACGATGCGCAGATTTGTGGAGGGCAAACCTCTGGCACATGACCCGCGCCGGCGGGAATGTTCACTGTGCTCAGTGACCTCGCTGAAGTTCGCGGGGAAACAGTTGCTGTCCTGGGAATATGCTGAACCGGTGGGGCATTTGCTCGCGCGCGCTCAAGATATGGTGCCCGGTTCTTCCGAAGCTGCTACTAACGCCGGATACTAAAAGCCATACAGTCCGCGGGGAGTATCGCCGTCGGTGTCGTCAGTGTCGCCGCTTGGCTCGCCCGCGTCGTCTTCCGTAGTTTTTGTTGGGTCTGCTTCATCTGCAGCGCGCCGTTTGCGTTCTTCATAAGCCCGACGCCGATTTTGGGCCTCCAGCCGCGCTAAGAAGTCTGGATCGTCATCGGGGGCTTTGGGGCCGTCGGTCTTCTTTTTCCCGGGGAAGCCACGATTGCTGAGGAAATCGCCAGCAGAAACCGGTTTATTAGTTTTGAATAGGTCCTGATTCTTGAAAAGTATCCACAGCAGCGGGCCAATAACCGGCAGAATCAAAATCAAAATTAGCCACAGATACTTGGGGATACGTGCCGGTATGCGGGCGCGATCGGTGCGGGCGCAGTCAATCAAGGCGAAGATGGTCAGCGAAACGCCCAACAGAACAAGTACAACCCGTGCCATATCAACTCCACAATTATGGGAAAAGATCCCGTCGGTAACTCCCAGCAATCCCTGGTTCTAAGTTATACCCGATTTTTTCGACCCTGGACTTTGCAGACTACCAGGAAAATTGTGGCTAGCTGATTAGTGCGGTGGCACAAAACGCTGCCAGCAGAATTAACCCGTAGCTGAGCTGCAAGAGCCCGGTATTGCGCAATACCGGGAGCAGGGCGTGACCACTGGCGCCACTCAAAACTTGCCGGGAAAGCGGCCACACCCAGAACGCCAAAACTAGCACTGCCGCTGCTCCCGGATGGCGCAGCGCAATAGCCGCTCCCAAAATTATTGCCACTACCAGCATTGCCACGTAGGCGCGGCGCGCATTGGCATCGCCCAGCCGCACTGCCAAAGTCTTCTTACCGGCCTGGGTGTCAGTGGGAATATCGCGCACATTATTAACCATCAACAGCGCACAGGCAATCAGTCCCACGCCAGTGCCAGCCACCCATGCCTCCCACGGTGCGGTGCCAGTTTGGGTGTAGACCGTGCCGATCGTGGCCAGATAGCCGAAGAAAATCATCACGAATACTTCGCCTAAGCCCAGGTAGCCATAAGGATTTTTGCCCCCGGTGTAGAACCAAGCCGCGGCGACGGCTGCCACCCCTGCGCCCAGCAACCACCACTTGCCGCTGAGTGCCACTAGCGCCAAACCAGCCACTGCTGCCAGGCCAAAGAACACAAATGCCATCGTCTTCACCAAGCGGGGGCTGGCTTTTCCACCCCCAGTGAGCCGGGGTGGGCCGGAGCGAAATTCGTCCGTGCCGCGCACGCCGTCGGAGTAATCATTGGCAAAGTTGACCCCAATTTGCAGCGCCAGCGCCACCACAATTGCCAGCAGAGTGCGCACCCAGGAAAAACCGCCCTCTGCTATCGCTATCCCAGCGCCAATCAGCACCGGCGCAATCGACGCCGGCAAAGTGCGGACGCGCGCGCCCTCTAGCCAGTCAGCTACAGTTGCCATTTCTTCTCCTCATCCCAGACTTTCCACCATACCGCGCAGCCGGCGGCGATCAATTTTCCCAGACTCCGTGAGCGGGAATTCGCCGCCAATATCTGCCACCGAAATGAATCGGTGCGGGGCCCAGCCTGGCCCTAACTCCACTTTCACATACGACTTAATCGCGGTGGCCACACAGCTGGCACAGGGGGCAGCGAGTACCGCTACCACTGCTTCGCCCCATTTGGGGTCGGGTATTCCGACGACGACACTCTGATATCCGGCTTTGGCGATGGTTTCTTCGATGAGCCGGGGCATCACAGTGAGCCCCCCAGTGGTGATAGCGTCATCGCGCCGGCCCAGCACAGTCAAAGTGCCGGCAGTAAGTTCCCCGATATCTTGGGTGTGGTGCATCCGGGTGCCGGTGCTAGTGACGGTGAAAGCTGCCGGATCAACTGCGCCTAGGTAGCCCAGTGCCACTACCGAACCGGCAATGCTGATCCGGGCGTCGTCGGCAATCGAGATCTGGGTATCGCCAATGGGTTTGCCGTCATATACGCAGCCGCCAGCGGTTTCGGTCATGCCATAAGAAGTAACCACCCGCAGGCCCTGTTCGCGGGCGGCGGCAAGCAGTTCGGCATTAGTGGCTGCGCCGCCTACTAGTAGCACTGCCCGGCGCCAAGCTGCCGTTGCCGCCGGTTGGGCCAAGATTTTCTGCAACTGGGTAGGGACCACCGAAAGGGCGCCGGTGGCGCCAGCCAAGGAATCCAACCAAGCGGTGGCAGCAATCGGATCTGCTGGGTCGAACTGTGCGGGAGCGGTGCCCGCCCACACCGAGCGCGCCACCGTCTGAAAACCGGCGATATGGTGGGTGGGAAGCCAGGCTGCCCAAGCAGTGGCACCTAGCGCCTGCGCAGTGGCTTGTGCTGAGGCTTGTAAGGCTGCCCAGCTCAGTGCCACTATTTTCCCGGTGCCAGTGGTGGAGCCCGAGGTGCGCATCAGAACTCCGGCAGTGGGTGGAATCCCCAGCTCAGTTGCTTCCTGGGCGGCAGCGGCCAAGTCAGTTCCCGGCGCCACCGGAAAAATTGGCTGGGGCGTTGCGCCGGAGTCAAGTGCAGCCAGCGCAGCGCGGATGGCAGCAGCGAGCCGCTCGGCAGCTGCGGGACCGTAGCCCCCGGCAACAACTAGTGGAGTTATTTTAGTTCCCATTTTGGTGTATCTGATTCGTTTTGCGAGCTAGGCAGTGTGCACTAGCTAAAACTAGGCATAGTGCGGGAAGTCTGACCAGTTGGGCGGTCGCCGTTGCAGGAACGAGTCCCGGCCTTCTTGCGCTTCTGGCGTCATATAGGCCAGCCGAGTAGCTTCCCCAGCAAAAACCTGTTGCCCCGCCATGCCGTCGTCTGCCAAGTTGAAGGCAAACTTCAACATGCGGATCGCCTGCGGTGATTTCGTGGCAATGATGCGGGCGTACTCTAGAGCGCGTTCTTCCAGCTCAGCATGTGGCACGGCCTCATTTACCACTCCCCACTGTGCCGCGTCTGCCGCAGAATACTCGCGCGCCAGGAAGAAGATTTCCCGGGCGCGTTTATCGCCCACCTGCCGCGCCAGCAGTGCCGAGCCGTAGCCGGCGTCAAACGATCCCACATTGGCATCTAACTGCATAAATCGGGCGTGCTCCGCAGAAGCCAGCGCCAAATCAGCCACCACTACTAGCGAGTGCCCGCCGCCCGTGGCCCAGCCATTAACTGCCGCCACAAACACCATCGAGCTAGTGCGCATCAGCCGCTGCACCTCCAGAATATGGAGCCGCCCGGCGCGCTGCGGATCAACTGCGTCGCGAATAGCTTGGGGATTGGGCTCTCCGTTCGCATAGCGGTAGCCATCGGCACCGCGGATGCGCTGATCGCCGCCAGAACAGAATGCCCGCCCGCCGTCTTTCGCAGAGGGACCATTCCCGGTCAAAATCACGGTGCCGATTTCGCCAGTGAGCCTGGCGTGGTCAATTGCCCGGTAAAGCTGATCCACTGTTTCCGGGCGGAAAGCATTACGCACTTCCGGGCGGTTAAACGCGATCCGCACCACCGGCAGATCGCGCTCCGCCACAATCTGCCCGTGTGCAAATTCCCGTGCCACGCCGCGATGGTAGGTCACATCGCCGTCTGGAAAACCAGCGACCGCCCGCCACCGGCGCGGATCGAAAGTTTCCGAAACTTTTTCAGGTAATGCAGAAAAGTCACTCATAGTCCTCCACTCTACCTGCCGCTCCCGCTACGCTGGCGGGCTATCCTGGGGGAGTGCGCTATCTCTGTTACGTCTACCGGCTGCCGCTGCGGCACAAATTCCGCGGTATTACCTATCGCGACGGGTTATTACTGCGCCCAGACCCAGAATTTACTAGCGATTCAGTGGCAGACGCCGGTGCGGGCGGACCGCAGCAGTGGGCAGAAGTCTCCCCGTTCTGGGATTACGGGCCGCAGTATGCAGCGCGCTGGCTAGCTGCCGGCTTAGCCGCACTGCAACAAGAATTTCCGACCGCTCAGCGCACTGCTGTTCCGGTGAACGTCACGATTCCAGCAGTGGACGCCGAAACGGCCTACCAAATAGCGCACGGCAGCCAGTGCCACACTGCGAAAGTGAAAATTGCCGAACCTGGGCAAACGCTGGCAGACGACGTCGCTCGGCTCGAAGCAGTGCGAGCTGCCCTGCCCGCTAGCGCCATCCGGGTAGATGTGAATGGCAAATGGGAGGTAGACCAAGCCGTGGCGAATATCCGCGAATTGGATCGGGCCGCGGGCGGGTTGGAATATGTGGAACAGCCCTGCGCCACAGTGGCGGAGCTGGCGCAGGTGCGCCGCCGAGTAGATACCCCGATTGCGGCCGATGAGTCCATCCGGCAATCCTCCGACCCGTTAGCAGTAAAACGCCTGGCAGCAGCTGATATTGCTGTTATAAAAAACCAGCCGCTAGGGGGTGTAGCAGCGGCGCTGGAACTGGTGGAACAGCTCGATATGCCGGCGGTGGTTTCTTCGGCGCTAGAGAGTTCGGTGGGGCTGCGGGCGGGGCTGGCGCTCGCGGCGGCGCTCGATCAGCTGCCGCATGCTTGTGGGCTGGCCACTGCGCAGCTGTTTACCACCGATGTGACTAGTGCGCCGTTGCTCCCAGTTGCGGGTGTCATCACTTTGCGCCCAGTGGTGCCGGATCAATTGCCGGTACCGGATGCGGCATTAGTGGCGCGCTGGGCAGCGCGGTTAGCGCAGATGTGGGATGTTTTAGTTGCCGCTGGGCAGCTGCCGCCGGATGTCACGTACCGGTTTGCAGATAATGCGGAGTACCAGAATCGAGGGGAAGAAGAATGACGCCGTTAGATTCCACTGCCGTTAGCCGGCTCATTGTGGCTGAGCTGGTGCGATGCGGAGTGCGCACTGTGGTGCTGTGCCCGGGTTCGCGTTCGGCGCCGCTGGCTTATGCGCTTTACGACACCGCCCAAGCCGGAAAAATAACGTTGCAAGTAGAGACGGACGAACGGGTGGCCGGTTTTGTAGCCCTCGGAGTCGGCTTAGCTAATCCAGATGCGCCCGCAGCGGTGGTGACTACCTCCGGTTCGGCAGTAGCAAATCTCGTTCCCGCAGCTCAAGAGGCATACTATGCCGGGGTGCCACTGGTATTAGTAACTGCTGATCGCCCGGACCAGCTGCGTGGGGTACGAGCTAGCCAGACCACGGATCAGCGCGCAGTATTAGCTGGATCAGTGCGGGAATTTATTGCGGTGCCAGCCCCGGTTAGCGAACCACAAAAATTGCGGGGGCAGATTTTCCGGCTACTGCGTGCAGCTCGTGGCGCGGAGAATCCACCCGGACCAGTCCAATTGAACGTCGCTTTTGCAGAACCGTTAGTGCCGAGCTCTGCCTGGGAAACGGTGGCAGCAGATTGTGCCCGCCCGCTACCAGCTACTGCGCCCCAGCGCACGGTAGCAGTATGCGGTCCCAGCGTGGGGGCCCCGGTGGCAGCAGAGGTATTTGCCAATATTCCGGTATTAGCTGAGCCGTCTGCGGCAGAACGCAACCATCCCAATGCACTAATTGCACACCCATTACTGTTGCGCACAGAGTTGCGGGCGCAGATACAGCGGGTATTAGTGGTGGGGCATCCGACGCTAACTCGGGAAACTATCCGGTTGATTTCTGATCCACAGCTTGAAGTTATTGCGGTTGCAGACGCTGCCGGCTACACCGATCCCGGCGGGGTGGTGCGCAAAGTTGTTCCCGCTAGCCACACTGCAGAGCTGCTCACGCTCACTGCCGGGCAAGATCCCAGTTGGTTGGCATCTTGGCAGTCCAGTGCCGCCCGAGCTCAAGCCAAAATCGATGAGCTATCCGCTACCGAGCCCGCAATCCAATTGGCGCAAGCGCTGGCAACTGGGCCAGCAGTGGTGGCGTCGTCGTCGATTATTCGGCAACTGAACCTGTACGGTCTGGTGCCCAGTGCGCCGTTATTTGCTAATCGGGGCTTGGCGGGAATTGACGGCATCATTTCGACGGCGCGCGGAGTGGCCTTGGCGAGTGGGCAGCGGCTGCGAGTAGTGGTTGGGGATTTAGCTTTTGTGCATGACGTGGGCAGCTTGATCGCGGGTGCTGGGCAAAGTGCTCCCGAGCTAGACGTAGTGGTGCTAGATGACCACGGCGGTTCTATTTTTGCTGGGCTGGAGTATGGCACTGCGCCAGTGGCAGTTTTTGACGCGGTATTCCGCACTGAAAAGCAGATTTCCCTCGCAGACTATGCCGACGCCGTGGGGGCTGCATTTATCGCAACAACCCCGGCGGAGTTGGCAGCAGTTTTGGCACAGTCGGCAACGGGATTGCGATTGATTGCAGTGGAACTGGGGCGGGTGGCCCCCGCAACTGAAAAATTGCGCCGAGCCCAGTTAGCTGAGCAAGTTACAGCCGCCGTCGTCGAAAATTAGTGTGCGCTAGCAGATAAAAAGTAGCGCGGGTATCCCAGTTCTGGGGTAGAAAGTGAAAAGATAACGGCGATACGGCGATAGGCAGGAAGGAAGCAGATGTCTGATTCAGAAGAGGAACTTTCGCCCGAAGCTCGCAGTGCGCGTGAGGCCCGCAGTTTCAGTGAAGCTACTAATGAAACTGGTGCGCCCACTCGCGGCGCAGATGTGGGGCAAATCCGGGATGTTAGCGGCTGGGCAAATTCGCCGCTCCAAGGCGACGAAAATGAATCATGGCGTGAAATTGCCGACCGGAGCCGACAGGCGGCTTTGGCAGCCCAGGCCTCGCTCTATGGTGATGCTCCGGCAGCGCCTACTGTTCCCACCGTGCCCAATGCTTCCGGGGCGTCTGCGGCACCCACCGCGCAAAATTTTGCGTCTATTGCGCCAGACGCTCAGCCAGCTATGCCGCAGCCTCCGGCAGAGACGGCGTCTAATGGGAATCTACCGCCATATCTACCACCGCAACCGGGAATATCTGCGGGAGAATCTCCGGCTAAGCCGCCGCGGCGCGGACCCAGCTGGCCGGCTGCTATTTTATTGACGCTATTGGCGGCGCTGGTCGGCTTGGGCGGCAGTATCCTCTACCAGGAATACACCGCGCGCAATGTGCGCCCCGCTGAAGTGACGGTAGGAACTGAAGGGGGAGACACCGAAATAGTTGAGCTAAATGGCGCAGCGCCAAACTGGGAAGCAGTGGCGAAATCTGTTTCACCAGCAGTGGTGGCAATTGACGCCACTTCCGGCAATGGAGCTTCTGCCGGATCTGGAGTGATAATTGACGCCGCTGGGCATGTGCTCACCAATGAACACGTAATCGCCCAGGCCAAAGAAGTTTATGTCACCCTCACTGATGGCCGGATTTTCCGGGCTGACGTAGTAGGTGCAGATATTGCTACTGACCTGGCAGTATTGAGTCTGCGCAAAGCGCCCGATAATTTGACGGTGGCGCAACTGGGCGATTCCAGCAAATTAGTGGTGGGCCAGCCAGTGACAGCTATCGGCAACCCGCTGGGGCTATCTTCCACTATGACTACCGGCATCATTTCGGCACTTGATCGCCCAGTGCAGACCATTCGAGAGAGCACTCCGTTTGAGGAGGGTGCTCGCGTAGTTACCAATGCGATTCAGGTTGACGCCGCTATTAACCCAGGTAACTCGGGCGGGCCAGTATTCGATGCCAATGGGCGGGTAATCGGAATTGCCTCCTCAATTGCCGCAGTTGGCAACAGCGGGCAAGCGGGCTCCATTGGTTTAGGGTTCGCCATCCCAATAAATCTGGCAAAGAATGTGGCTAGCCAGTTGATCGCGTCCGGAGTAGCCGAACACGCCTACTTAGGGGTGTCAATTGTGGACGGAGTTGCCTCCTATGCCGGGCAAAACCGGGTAGGAGCTGAAGTTAAAGCCGTCCAGCCCGGCACTCCGGCGGCGCGGGCCGGTGTTCAGGTTGGCGATACGATCGTGGCAATCGAGGATCGCCCAGTCAGCTCGGCGACATCACTGACCGGGTATGTGCGGCAATTCGCTTCCGGGGAAGTAGTGAAATTGACCCTCGCCCGCAGTGGAAAGCTTTTGGATCTGGACGTAACACTAGCTACTCGCCAGGACTAATCGGATAGCAAATTCCAGGTGGCTAGCTGCGGCCAGCTGCCGTCTAGCTGACGCCGATTAACGGACGCCAAATGCCCCCAAAATTGGGGCGAATTTGGCGTCCGTTTCGGCATATTCGGTAGCAATATCGGAATCAGCTAAAATTCCGCCGCCGGCCCACGCCCGCGCCAAATGCGGTGACTCCACTCGGGCGCAGCGCAGCGAAACCGCCCACTGCCCGTGGTTGGCGCCCAGCCAGCCCACGGGGGCGCCGTAGCGATCGCGGTCGCCTTCTAAATCTTTGATAATGCGCAGGGCTGCTTCTCGGGGGGTGCCGCCCAAAGCAGCAGTGGGGTGCAAAGCGCCAGCGACTTCTAAGGCTGTGGTATCGACGTCTAACTCAGTTTCAATATCGGTAGCTAGATGCGACAGATTTGGCAGATGAGTTACAAAAGTTTCACCGGAATGCACCGCACCCAGCGGGCGCAGTGCCGCCAGTGCCGAATCTACCGATAACTGGTGCTCCGCTAAATCCTTCGGGGAACCAAATAAGGCAGCAACCGCTGCTTCCGGGGTGGCTTGGCGGGTAGTGCCGGCCAGTACTCGGCTCGCCACTTTCCCATTTCGGTCATCTGCCAGCATCTCCGGCGTAGCGCCGACTAGCCCATCAACTACAAAAGTCCAGCACTGTGGGTATTGCACTGCCAGTCGGGATACTAGATTCCGCATGCTGATCGGGGTGTCGCTAGCAAGCTGTAGTTGCCGGGCAAACACCACCTTAGTGGCTTCGCCCGCAGTGATCCGGGTAATTAATTTCCCCAATAAATCTGCATATGCCTGCGGCCCCAGCGGATCGTGCACAGTAACTGTGCTCGTGGCAGTAGCGTCCGCAACGGTTGCGGGTGTCAATTTGGTGGCCTCGCCAGCCCCAATAGTTAAACCCGCCGTAGCAAGTAGGCGCCGTACCGCCGTCGGCACGGCAGCAGTAGCCGGAACAAAATCGGCGTCGTCAGCATCTTGGCTAATGCGAGTTGCCCATGCCCGCTCCCCATCGGTGCCTAGCACCAGCTGCGGCACAATTAGCGTAGAACCAGCCAGGGAATCGGAAAAGAATGAAAATGACCCGGCACAAATCAAACCAGTGCCGGGGAGGTTTACTGGGTCAGATACCGCCGCTTGTGCCAGCAACGTCCGCCACCAGTGTGCGGCTTCGTGGAATCGGCTTTGGCCTGTGCCGCCCCAGCGCGCTGCCTGCCCGAATCCCACAAAACCGCGCCCGTCTCGCAGCCACACCAACTGCTCCGGGGCGGACCCCAGTAAAGTAGGCAGTTCTAGCGGCTCGGGTAGTTCCACGGTGTGGACGAATAGTTGTGGCAAGGTGAACACGATTACCGATGTTACGCGGCAAAGTGTTTGAATGCGTACATGAAGCGAGCCACATTAGCTAAAAAGCCACAAGATGTATCGGCAATGTTCGACCAAGTTGCCCCCCACTACGACCTGACCAACACGGTGCTAACTGGGGGAATGGTGCGGATTTGGCGCACTGCTACTCGGCTGGCGATTGCGCCGCGCCCGGGGATGAAGATCCTGGACTTGGCTGCGGGCACGGGCACTTCAGCAGCTAGTTATGCTGCTTTTGGGGCGGATGTGGTGGCTTGTGACTTTTCCGAAGGCATGATGGAAGAAGGGCGACGCCGGTTTCCCGAGCTGACTTTCGTGACCGGGGATGCGATGGATTTGCCGTTCGCCGATGACACCTTTGATGTGGCAACTATTTCCTATGGGCTGCGCAATGTGCACGATCCGGATAAGGCGTTGCGGGAGATGCTGCGGGTGACTAAACCGGGTGGGCAACTGGTTATTGCAGAATTTTCCCGGCCTACTTGTGCGCCGTTCCGCCAGCTGTATCACTTCTATCTGGGGAAAATTATGCCGGTAGTTACTGCGGCAGTTTCGTCGGATGCGCCGGCTTATGGCTATTTGATGGAGTCTATTGTGGACTGGCCTGACCAGGAAGCACTCGCGGCGCGGATCCAGCGAGCCGGATGGCGAGAAGTGGAGTATCGCAATCTCACGAACGGAATTGTGGCCTTGCATCGGGCCCGAAAATTCTGAAATTATTTTCACTTGTTTTGGGTGTCATTGCGCAACTAATTCCTTGCGTTAATAGCCCATTCTTATTTAGTTGCCCGCGGGGAAAGTGCGTACAATTTCCAAGTGGTGCCATGGCGGCACTAGGCGTCACAAAAAGGAAAGCGGGGGGCGATGGCTGAGCATGTTGATGTGCTCGTTGTCGGAGCAGGCCCTGGAGGGTCAGCCACCGCATACTATCTCGCTTTAGCTGGCGTAAATGTGCTGGTGCTAGAAAAAGGCATATTCCCACGCGATAAAATCTGCGGCGACGGCCTCACCCCGCGGGCAGTTGCGGAACTGATCCGGATGGGGATTCAAATTGAGGAAGACGCCGGTTGGGTGAAGAACTACGGCGTCCGCGCTTATGGCGCCGGGCATAGCATCTCAGTGCCATGGCCAAAACTTGCCAGTATGCCTAACTATGGTTCCGCCTCGCCCCGCGCTCAATTCGACCACATGCTAGCGGAAAAAGCGCGCGCTGCTGGGGCAGAAATTCGGGAGGGCGTCACCGTGCGCAGCCCGATTACTGACGAACGCACCGGGCGCATCATCGGCGTCGAAGCGCGTAATAAAGCCAAAGAAGAACTCACGGTATATGCAAAATTCGTAGTAGATGCCGGGGGAGTTGCTGCTCGGATTGCCACTGCTGCCGGTCGGGAAAAGATGATGGATCGCCCGATGGGAGTGGCAGTGCGCACCTACTACGAGTCGCCGCTGGCCGCAACTGACATGATGGAATCTTGGCTAGAACTGTGGTCCGGTAAGCCAGGCGAGTCCGAACAGTTGCCGGGCTATGCGTGGGCATTCCCAGTGGGAAATGGTCTGGTGAATGTGGGGCTGGGTGGTATTTCACCCAATGGCACCGCCACTGGAATTGACTACAAAAACGTATTCGCTAAGTGGGTGGAGAATACGCCACCAGAATGGCAACTGACGCCGGAGAACGAACGCGGCACGCTACGAGGGGCCGCATTGCCAATGGCGTTTAACCGCCAGCCGCTGTACGAAAACGGATTAGCCCTGGTGGGAGACGCCGGTGGCATGATTTCCCCGTTCAATGGCGAAGGTATTGCTTATGCCCTGGCTGCGGGGCGCATTGTGGCGCAGTATCTGAGCCAGGCTTTGGTGCGGGAAACCACTGCGGAACAAGACCGGGTGATGGGCGAATATGTGCGCGATATGAAAGCAGAGCTGGGCGGCTACTATACGCTGGGTCGAATTTTCGCTTTGCTTATCTCGCAGCCGGCCATCATGCATATTTGCGTGAAGTACGGTTTGCCCCGGCCGCGTCTGATGCGGCTAGTTATGAAGCTGCTGTCTGATTCCTATGATCGCCGCGGTGGCGACTGGATGGACAAACTCATTTCTGTGATGACGAAGGTGGTACCCTCGTCATGATTTCCTTGCTTAATGCCCGTAACACTTGGCAAACCGCTAAGGTAAGTAGCGGTGTCATTTGGCGTGGCCTATTTTCGACGATGAAAGAGCAGGTGGGGTGCAAATGAACCCATATCTACCTTTACTGGTGATGATCGTCATTGCTGGCGCAGTAGCAGTGGGCGGTCTGGTTGTCAGTGCCATATTAGGCCCGAATCGGTACAACCGGATAAAGGTTTTGAACTACGAATGTGGCTTGGAAGCCACCCCGTCCGCTGGTGCGGCTGGGCGCTTCCCCATCAAGTACTTCTTAGTCGCAATGACTTTCATTGTTTTTGACATCGAAGTGGTGTTCCTCTATCCGTGGGCAGTTTCGGCTAGTTCACTGGGGCTGGTAGGGCTAGTTTCGATTGCCCTGTTCGTGGGGCTGATTACGGTGCCATTTATCTATGAGTGGCGCCGCGGCGGCTTGGATTGGGAGTGAGGTAAAAATGGGGCTGGAAGAAAAACTACCTGCAGGTATTGCACTAACCACTGTTGAAGCGATTGCCGGTTGGTCGCGGGCACGTTCGCCGTGGCCAGTTACTATGGGTCTGGCATGTTGCGCAATTGAGATGATGGCATTTGGTGCCGTGCGGTTTGATGCGTCTCGTATCGGGATGGAAGTTTTCCGGGCTTCGCCGCGGCACGCTGACTTGATGATTGTTTCGGGTCGGCTTAGCCACAAGATGGCACCGGTAGTGCGCAATATTTACGACCAGATGGCAGACCCCAAGTGGGTTATCTCTATGGGGGTATGCGCCTCCTCCGGTGGCATGTTCAATAACTACGCTTTGGTGCAAGGCGTGGACCATATCGTGCCAGTTGATATTTACTTGCCGGGTTGCCCACCGCGCCCGGAGATGCTGCTGAATGCAGTCTTTGAATTGCGCAATGGCGTTATGGAGGGCGGTGCGCTTGGTAAGCACCGCGAAGAAGTTATTCGGCGCGCTGAAGCTGCGGCTTTGTCTGCTGTTCCGCTGGAAAATCAGAAGGGATTGCTCGCATGAGTGAAATTAACGACGGCGATCTGCGCGCTGGCGCCAGTGCGGCGCAGCCCACGGTAGTGGCACAGCGCAGTGGGCTGTGGGGTGTGAAAGATTCCGGTGACACTACCGGGTTCTCCGGGCAGAAAGAAACTTTCACGGTGGCAGCACCGGCGGAGCGTCCCTATGGGGGCTGGTTTGATGCCGCAGTAGATGTGCTGATCGAACTAGCTGCTAAAGACGGCTACCAAGAGGCTGACTTCTTGGAAAAAGTCGTAGTGGAGAACGATCAACTGGTGCTGTTCGTCAAACGGGAGCGCCTGCTAGATGTGGCTCGCTACCTGCGTGATGACCAAGATCTGCGTTTTGAAATGTGCTTGGGAGTCAGTGCGGTGCACTATCCGGCAGACGCCGGCCGGGAACTGCACGCCTATTTCCCGTTCTTCTCCATCACGCATAACCGCTTGATCGCAGTAGAAGTTACTTGCCCAGAGAGCGATCCACATATCCCGTCACTGTGTTCGGTGTACCCGGGCGATGACTGGTCTGAACGCGAAGCCTATGACTTGATGGGAATTGTTTTCGACGGCCACCCCGGGCTAACTCGTTCCGCCTTGCCAGATGACTGGGTAGGTCATCCGCAGCGTAAGGATTACCCACTTGGCGGGGTTCCTGTGGAGTACAAAGGCGCGGTAGTGCCACCGCCGGACACTCGGAGGGAGTACAACTAATGTCTCAGATGCCACACGCCACTAAAGGTGTTGATGAAGTTAAATCCCAGGATTACCCCGCTTACGAAGCAGTAGGCGGTGACTGGGCACAGATCGCAAAAGATGCTGAACAACTGGGCGAAGAACACGTAGTAATCAACTTGGGTCCAGTCCACCCGGCTACCCACGGGGTGCTGCGGATGCAGCTCGAACTAGACGGCGAATACGTCAAAGAAGTTCGCGCCGCTACCGGTTTCTTGCACACCGGTATCGAGAAGAACATGGAGTACCGCACCTGGACGCAAGGCGTTGCCTACTGCACCCGGATGGACTACGTTGCGCCGATATTCCAGGAAGTTGCCTACTGCCTGGCAGTGGAAAAGCTGCTCGGTATCACCGATCAGATCCCAGAGCGGGCACAGGCTATTCGGGTGCTGCTGATGGAGCTGACCCGGATTTCTTCCCATATCGTGGGCATTGGCTCTGACGGCAACGAATTGGGCGCTACCACGATGCTGACGCTGTGTTTCCGGTTGCGGGAAGATATTCTGCGGATTCTAGAAGACATCACTGGTCTGCGGATGAACCATGAATTTATCCGCCCTGGCGGGGTACTAGAAGACATCCCGGAAGGCAGCATCGAGTACATCCGGGAATTGCTTCCCGGAATCCGCAACACTATCTCGGAGATGCAGGATTTGACGATGGCTAACCCCATCTTCAAGCTGCGTCACGTGGATATCGCCGTCACTCCAATGTCAGCAATGATGGCGCTGTCGATGACCGGGCCGTCAGTTCGCGCTGGCGGGGTGCCGTGGGATCTGCGTAAGACGCAGCCATACTGTGGCTATGAGAAGTACGAATTTGATGTGCCGGTAGCCGATAAAGCCGATGCGTACAACCGCGTCCAGGTTAAGTACGAAGAGTGCTACCAGTCGCTGCGCATTATTTACCAGGTGCTCGACCAGCTAGAGAAGACCAAAGGTCAGCCGGTCATGGTGGCGGACAAGAAGATCGCTTGGCCAGCACAGCTTTCGATTGGCACTGACGGTCAGGGTACAGATCCCGAACACGTCCGGGAAATCATGACCGAAGATATGGAGTCGTTGATCCATCACTTCAAGCTGATTACTGAGGGCTTCCGGGTGCCTGCTGGTCAGGCATATCAGATGGTGGAGCACCCCAAGGGGCTGATCGGTGTGCACCTGGTTTCCTCTGGTGGCACCCGCCCGTACCGCGCGCACTTCCGCGATCCAGGATTCAACAATATGCAGTCGTTGGCATTGATGGCCGAGGGAGCAATGCTGGCAGACACCATGATGTGTTTGGCAGCTATTGACCCGGTGATGGGAGGAGTTGACCGCTGATGAATAACAGCTATCCAACCGACGTATTGGAACGGCTTCGTTCTGATGCGCAACAGATAATCAGCCGGTATCCTCAGCCGCGCTCGGCGATCATGCCACTGTTGCATCTGATCCAGTCCGAAGATGGATTCTGCTCGCCACGAGGGATCAACCTAGTAGCTGAGCTGCTCGACCTGAGCCGAGCACAAGTTTCCGCAGTAGCTACCTTCTACAGCCAATACCGGCGTCGTCCCAATGGGGAATACAACGTTGGGGTGTGCACTAACGCGCTGTGCGCAGTAATGGGCGGCGATATCATCTGGGAGGAACTCTCCGAATACTTGGGTATCGGCTCGGACGAAACCACGGCCGATGGCAAGATCACCTTGGAACGGCTGGAATGCAATGCCGGCTGTGATTACGCCCCCGTAGTGGTTGTGAACTGGGAATTCTTCGATAACCAAACCCCGCAGTCCGCAAAACAGATTGTGGATGACATCCGCGCGGGGAAGGATATCCACCCCACTCGCGGTCCGGAAAAGGTACACACTTTCAAAGAAACTTCCCGAGTGCTGGCCGGCTTTGACGACGGTCACGCGGGCGAAGGGCCGTCCGGCGGCGTACCGACGCTGCGCGGCGTGAAGCTAGCCCGGGAAAATAACTGGACGGCACCGCAGCCGCTGGGAGAGGAGACGAAGTGACCGAGTTTTCTGCACCAGGTAAACTCTCGCCGGTCCTCAGTGATGGTTGGGACAAGGAAAAGTCCTGGACTATCGATACTTATCGGGCAAATGGCGGCTATCAAGCAATCGCTAAAGCTTGGCAGATGAGCGCGGACGAAGGCGCCCTCATTAATCTGATGAAAGAAGCTGGCCTGCGCGGCCGGGGCGGGGCCGGGTTCCCCACTGGGTTGAAGTGGTCGTTCTTGCCCCCGAAAGACGGCGGTCCGCGCTATCTAGTGGTAAATGCAGATGAGTCCGAACCGGGTACCTGTAAAGATATTCCACACCTGATGGCTAATCCGCATATTCTGCTCGAGGGCATCATGATTTGCCTGATCGCTATCGGCGGGCATGACGCTTTCATTTACTTGCGCGGCGAAGTTGCACATGTACACCGCCGGGTACAAGCCGCGATTCGGGAAGCACGCGCTGCTGGTCTGATTGGCACGGGTCTGGGCCCTAATGGCGACTACGACATCAACATCACTTTGCACGCCGGTGCGGGCGCCTACATCTGTGGTGAGGAGACGGCGCTGCTGGACTCGCTGGAAGGCTTCCGCGGTCAGCCCCGGCTCAAGCCGCCGTTCCCGGCTGCTAAGGGCCTGTTCGCGCGGCCTACGGTTATTAACAACGTGGAGTCGATCTCCTCGGTGCCGGGAATCATTAATAACGGTGCGGAATGGTTCCAGCAAATGGGGGCAGATACCAAGAACTCCCGGGGGCACGGGATCTTCTCGCTGTCGGGGCACGTCAAGTACCCCGGCCAGTATGAAGCGCCGTTTGGTATTACCATCCGAGAACTGATTGAAATGGCTGGCGGTATCCGCGAGGGTCATGAGCTCAAGTTCTTCGCCGTTGGTGGTTCTTCTGCGCCACTGTGGACGCCGAATCACTTGGATATTCCGCTCGGCTACGAAGAAGTAATGGAAGGTGGCTCTATGCTGGCCACCCGTGCCATCCAAATCTTCGACGAAACTGTTTCGGTAGTGCGGGTGGTATCGCGCTGGAGCGACTTCTACCAGCATGAATCTTGCGGTAAATGCACCCCGTGCCGGGAGGGCACTTACTGGATGCGCCAGCTGATGCATCGGTTTGAAGCCGGCAAGGCGAAAGAGGGCGAAATTGAACTGCTCTACGAAATCGCTTCGAATATCGCCGGGCGCAGTTTCTGTGCATTGGGCGATGCCGCAGCCACTCCGGTGCGATCTGCTATCGATCTATTCCGTGAAGAATTTGAGTGGGGATACAAGACCCCAGCTGCGGAACTTTTCCCGATTGAAAAGTCGGTTATTTTTAGCGAGGTAGGTGTTAAATGACGACCACAGCTAATGCCCCGCAAGATCTGGTACAGCTGCAGATTGACGGCCAGGACATCGCGGTCCCCCAGGGCACGCTGATCATCCGGGCTGCAGAGAAAGCTGGTATTCATATTCCACGTTTCTGCGACCACCCACTGCTGAACCCAGTGGCAGCTTGCCGCCAGTGTCTAGTGGAAGTGGCTATGCCAGACCGCGAGGGCAATGTTCGCAAGATGCCTAAGCCACAGCCGGCTTGCGCGATGACGGTTAGCCCAAAAATGGAGGTCTACACCGCAGCGACGTCTGAAGTTTCAGAAAAGGCCCAACGCGGGGTGATGGAGTTCTTGCTCATCAACCACCCGATGGACTGCCCAGTGTGTGATAAGGGCGGGGAATGCCCGTTGCAGAACCAGACCATGACTGACGGTCGGGCGCGCACGCGGTTCGTTGACATCAAGCGCACTTATCCGAAGCCAATTTCGGTTTCGCCGCAGATTCTGCTGGATCGGGATCGGTGCATTTTGTGCCAGCGCTGCACCCGGTTCACCACCCAAATCCCGGGAGACCCGTTCTTGCAGCTGCAGGGGCGCGGCGGCGGTGAAGCCGGCCGGCACATCCACGGTCTGCACGGATCGCAGATCGGCAACTTCGACGCCACGGTGCTGGGATTCTCGGATCACGCTGGCACGGATCCGGAGATAACAACGAGCAATTACTCTGGTCCTGATGGTGCCGCCGGTATGCAGATTGGTTTTGCAGCTGGGTCGGTAACGCCGGGAGAAATGGATAGGGCGGGTCGCCCGTTCTCGTCCTACTTCTCGGGGAACGTAATCCAGATTTGCCCGGTGGGCGCGCTGACTTCGGCGTCGTACCGGTTCCGGGCGCGTCCATTCGATCTAGTTTCAGTACCATCGGTCAGCGAACATGACGCCTCTGGTTCGGCAATCCGAGTGGATTACCGCCGGGGCAAAGTGGTGCGCCGCTTGGCTCTCGAAGATATGGACGTCAACGAAGACTGGATCACCGACAAAGATCGGTTTGCTTTCCGCTGGCAAGACGGCGCAGATCGGTTGCGCGCCCCCCGGGTTAACGGCGAAGAATCCGTATCTTGGTTCGCCGCCTTGGAAGCAGCAGCAGCGGGGCTGAATGCCGCCAAGGATCGCGGAGTAGCCGTGCTAACTGGCGGCCGGTTGACTCTGGAAGACGCCTACGCTTACTCCAAGTTTGCGCGGACCGTATTGGGAACCAATGACATCGATTTCCGCACTCGGCCCACCAGTGACGAAGAAGATGCATTCTTAGCAGCTGTTGTTGCCGGTACTGGACTCGGCGTTACGTATGCCGATATCGAAAAAGCCGGGCATGTGCTTACGGTCGGATTGGAAGCTGAAGACGAAATCGGTTCGGTGTTCTTGCGGCTCCGTAAGGGCGCGCTCGCGGGTACTACGTCAGTATCGGTTATTTCGGCTTATCCTACGCTGGGCACCAAGAAGATGATGGCACGGTTTATCCCCGCTTCCCCTGGTACCGAGGCAGAAGTACTGGATGCAATCACTGCGGAAAATGGCGAGCTATTCGCCGCTGCCGCGGCTGACTTGCAGCAGGAAAACTCGGTAATTTTGGTTGGCGAACGCGCTGCAGATGCTCCGGGCGCACTGAGTGCCGCGTTGCGGTTAGCAGCAAAGACTGGTGCTAAGCTCGCCTGGATCCCGCGCCGTGCCGGCGATCGAGCCAGCGTAGAGGCTGGTCTAATGCCTAACCTCTTACCGGGCGGCCGCCCGGTAACTGACGCCGCGGCTCGCCGGGAGATGGCAACTGCTTGGGGAGTAGACGAACTGCCCGCCACACCAGGGCGCAATACCGCAGCAATCTTGCAGGCAGCTGCGGCCGGAGAAATCGGCGCCGTAATCTTGGCGGGGGTGGAATTAGCTGATCTGCCCCGTGGCGCAGCTGCTGCCTTGGAAAACGTCTTCGTAGTGCAGCTGGAAGTTCGGGAAACTGAGACCACTGCTCTAGCTGATGTAGTGCTGCCGGTGGCCCCGACCGCAGAAAAGGGCGGCACCTTCGTCAACTGGGAAGGTCGGTTGCGGCCATTCGGTCAGACTCTGACCAGCACTAACTTGCCGGATCGTGCGGTGCTAACGGATCTAGCAGATGTGATGGGTATAGGCTTAGGCCTGGCCAAGCTAGATGATGCGGTAACGGAATATGCTCAGCTCCCGGCATGGAACGGGGCCCGAGTTGCTGCTCCGCAGGCAGCGCCAGCTCCAGCCCCAACAGTTGGTGCTGGGCAGGCAGTACTGGCCACTTGGAAACAACTGCTTGATGACGGCGCGCTACAAAGCCACGAACCATATCTGGCTTCTAGTGCTCGCCGTTCGGTGGCGGTACTTGCTCCGCAAACTGCCGAACAGCTCGGCATTACTACTGCGCTGACGGTATCTGGGCCAGCGGGATCGGTTGCGTTGCCAGTTCACCTGGTAGATATGCCGACCGGCGTAGTTTGGATCCCACAAAACGCAGCTGATTGCAAAGTCGCAACAATCGGTAGCCGCGCCGGTGACGTCGTCGCCATCGCGAAATCGGAGGTGGCAGAGTGAATCTCATATTAAGTTCCGTAGCTGCGGACTTCTCTCAGGACACTTGGTGGCTATGGCTGATCAAAGCCTTGGTCATCGTGGTTTACCTGATTTTGTCCGTGATGTTCGCCCTGTGGTTTGAACGCCGGCTATTAGCCCGGATGCAGAACCGCGTGGGGCCAAATACGGTGGGGCCGCTGGGCTTGCTCCAGTCTGTGCCAGACGCGATAAAGCTGATCCTGAAGGAAGATTTCTGGCTCGCCGGGGCACATAAAGTTGTGTACTTTATTGCGCCAGTTATTTCCGCGCTCTGTGCGTTCACGATTATGGCGGTCATCCCAGTCGGTCCGTCAGTTTCCATCTTTGGACATATGACGCCGCTGCAGCTGGCTGACTCACCAGTAGCAATGCTATTCGTATTTGCGGTGGCTGCCCTGGGTGAATACGGTCTGGTACTGGGCGGCTGGTCGGCGCGTTCTACTTTGCCACTGTATGGCTCAGTGCGTGCGGCAACGCAGATGATTTCCTATGAGCTAGCCCAGGGCTTGGCGATGGTTACCATCTTCTTCACCGCTGGCACGATGTCTACCTCCGGAATAGTGGCAGCACAAACTAGCCTGTGGAATATCTTGCTAGTTATGCCGGCATTCCTGATCTACCTGGTAACAATGCTGGGTGGTACTGGCCGGTTGCCATTTGACCTAATCGAAGCAGAAGGCGAAATTGTGGCAGGTGCCCACACTGAATACTCCTCCATGAAATTTGGTTGGTACTACCTGTCGGAATACGTGAATATGCTGAATATGTCCATGCTCGCCTCCACCTTGTTCTTGGGCGGCTGGCGCTCCGGGCCGATTCTTACCACTATCTTCGGGCTGTGGGGCGGCGACCCCAACCAAGGTTGGTTCCCGATTCTGGTATTTATTTTCAAGACCTGGATCTTCATGAGCATATTCGTGTGGGTGCGCGGTACTTTATTGCGGTTCCGCTACGACCAATTCATGCGTTTGGGTTGGAAGGGTCTTATTCCCGGCGCCCTCATCTGGCTGCTGATCGTTTTGGCAGTTACCGGTGTGAATATGGTCTATGCAATTAATATGACTAATGTTTTGGTCATTTTGTCGATTGGTTACTCGCTAATCCTGCTCATCTGGGCCTTTGGCGATGACACGGTCAAGAAGACCCAAGCTGAACTGATTGCGGAGCGGGAAAAGTCCGACTTCGACGGATTTGAAAATGGATACCCGGTGCCGCCACTGCCTGGTCAGCACCTACCGCCGTCATCCCGGGCTGCCCGCGCCGAAGCAACTGCAGCACCGGTAGCAGCCGAGGAGGTTGAGAATGTCTGAACAGCACAATGCGGCAGATAAGCCGTTTGAAAAGCCAGACAAGAAACTGTACAGCCCGAACAAAAAGGGTCCAATTGGGCGGATCCTCGCTCCAGTTGCCGGTTTCGGTGTCACCTTTTCTACAATTTTCCGGCCCAATGTGACCGAACAGTACCCATATGTGAAAGTGCCTACCCGGCCGCGGTACCACGGTCTGCATCGCTTGAATCGGTACCCGGATGGGCTGGAAAAGTGCATTGGTTGTGAGCTGTGTGCTTGGGCCTGCCCTGCAGATGCCATCTTGGTTGAGGCGGCACCAAACCAGCCTGGAGAGCAATACTCCCCTGGGGAACGGTATGGCCGGGTCTACCAAGTCAACTATCTGCGGTGCATCTTCTGTGCGTACTGCATTCAGGCTTGCCCCACTCGGGCGCTGACGATGTCGAATGAATACGAGATCGCCGGTCAAACTCGGGAATCCATGATCTACGAAAAGAAAGATCTGCTGGTGCCCTTGGCAGAAGGCATGCTCAACCCACCGCATCCCATGGTGGAGGGCACGACTGACGCCGACTACTACCAAGGCAAGGTCACCGGTCCTACCCAGGCGCAAATCGACTGGGTCAAGGAAAACCGCCCGGAAGATCCCTCGCTCAAAACGGCTCGAGCCGGAGCAACTGAAGGAGCGCGCTAAATGCTACCTACCCCTCTAGAAATATCTCTCGGAGAGACTCTACTGTTCGGCCTCGTCGCCGTCTTCATGGTGGTCTTGACGGTATTTGGTTTGCTCATTACGCGTCGAGCAGTGCACACCATCATCTGTGTTATCTTCACCATGGTAGGTTTCGCAGTGCTTTACACCATGTTGGAAGCCCCCTTTATGGGAGTGGCACAAATTGTGGTGTACACCGGCGCAATTTTGATGATGTTCCTATTCGTATTGATGCTAATCGGTGTAGATTCAGCTGACTCTGGGTTGGAGACGCTGAAAGCACAGCGGCCGGTAGCGGTACTCGGCGGAGTGGGCATCCTGGCTATTCTCACGGGCATCGTCCTCGGGGCTGCTACCCCAGATGCCATTGGATTAGAGATGGCCAATATGGGAACCAACCCGGTCGGCGTCGCAAAAATTATTTTCTCCAACCACGTCCTAACCCTGCAATTGACCGGCACATTGCTGGTGGTGGCAGCGCTGGGCGCGATGACTTTGACGCATCGCGATCGCGTACATAAGAAAGAGACGCAGGAAGAAATTGCCAACCGCAAGGTTGCGGCATTCGTAGCGGGCGGCGATCATATCGGGCACCGTCCCAACCCGGGCGTCTACGCCGAATCTAACTCGTCAACCAACCCGGCACTCACTGCAGACTCCACTGCGGTGCCAGGCTCCACTAACCGGGTACTGCAGGTGCGCGGTCAGGTGCGTGCGCTGAGCGAGATTTCGCCGCGCACAGCAGCCAGGATTGAGCGCACGGGCGGAATCGCGGGCCCGGGCACTTACGGCAAGATTGGGCGCCCCACCGTACCAGGCATGCCTGGCGGTGACACTGCGCCAGATTATGACGCCGCCGCCCGCAAGCTCGATCCGATTAACGACGTCCCCACAGCGGAGGATGTCCCAACTGCACAAAACGTTGCGGAAGCAGAGAAGACCCGAGTGGAAACTGATTTGCCAGCAGAGGAGCAGAACTAATGGATTTGATGTGGTACGTAATACTCGGTCTCATCCTCTTCGTAGTTGGTGGCGCCACCGTGCTCACTCGGCGCAACGGTGTGATTGCACTGCTGGGCATTGAAATCATGCTCAACTCGTGCAACCTCGTGCTAATCACCTTCTCGCGGATGCATGGCAATCTCCAAGGGCAGGTATTCGCTTTCTTCGTGATGGTAGTGGCAGCAGCGGAAGTTGTGGTCGGCCTAGCGATTATCGTGTCCATTTTCCGAACCCGCAGGTCCGCTTCGCTTGACGGCGCGAACCTGATGAAGAACTGACGGAAGCAGGTGTGATCCCTTGATTAGTGGACTTCTTGCAATGGGTGAGCCAATTGTGCAGCTCGCCCCAGGCGCGGCCGGAATGATCTGGCTGGCAGTAGCGATCCCGCTACTGAGCTGTGCCTTCCTCCTGCTCGCCGGAAAATTTGCTGATAACTGGGGGCACTGGGTCGGCGTCGCTGCTTCGGCGTCGGCATTTGCCATCGGTTTGGCGGCCACCGTGCAGCTGGCCGGCTTGCCCGCAGCCGAGCGCGCGCTGGAATCGACTCTCTATGATCTCGTTCCACAACTTGGCGAATTTAGCGTCAGATTTGGCACGCTGGTAGATCCGCTGTCGATGACTTTCGTATTGCTAGTTACGTTCGTCGGCACGCTCATTCACATCTATTCAGTTTCCTACATGGCGCATGATCCAGCTCGGCGTCGGTTCTTCGCCTATTTGAACCTATTCGTAGCTGCCATGTTGCTGTTGGTATTGGGTAATTCCTACCTGACGCTGTTCTTCGGCTGGGAGGGCGTGGGCCTGGCTTCTTACCTGTTAATCTCCTTCTGGAACCAGGTGCCAGCCAATGCCACCGCGGGTAAGAAAGCATTCATCATGAACCGGGTCGGTGACCTAGGCATGTTGATTGCCATGATGGCTATGGTTTCGGCTTTCGGCTCAGTACAGTTCACTGCGGTGAACGACGCCGTCGCCACAGCTTCCTCTGGTACCGCCACTTTCATTGGCTTCTTCTTGCTGTTGGCAGCTTGTGGTAAATCTGCTCAGTTCCCGCTGCAGGCTTGGTTGGGCGACGCAATGGCTGGCCCAACCCCGGTCTCCGCGCTAATCCACGCCGCCACCATGGTTACGGCGGGGGTTTACCTGATGGTGCGCTCGGGAGCGATCTACGCAGTTGCACCAGCAGCAGCACTCGCAGTTGCCATTATCGGGCTAATCACCCTGGTATTTGGCGCTGTCGTTGGTGCGGCAAAAGACGATATGAAGAAAGTGCTGGCGGCGTCCACCATGTCGCAGATTGGCTACATGATGTTGGCAGCTGGGCTCGGTCCGGTTGGGGCTGCCTTTGCGATCTTCCACTTGGTGACGCACGGCTTCTTCAAGGCAAATCTGTTCTTGGGTTCCGGTGCAGTCATGCACGCCATGAACGACGAAGTAAATATGCGTGGTTTCGGCGGGCTCGCCAAACATATGAAGATCACCTTCGGTACGTTCGTCTGTGGATATCTGGCAATTATTGGCTTCCCCTTCCTTTCGGGCTTCTTCTCGAAAGACAAGATTATTGAAGCTGCTTTCACTGGCGACGGGGTACAGCCGTGGATATTCGGCATTATCACCGTGCTAGTTGCGGGTCTGACCGCGTTCTATATGTCGCGGCTTACTTTCATGATCTTCCTCGGCAACGAACGGTGGAGCTCCACTGGGGAAGACGCCAAGCATCCGCATGATCCCAGCCCGCTAATGTGGGTGCCGATGGCTATTTTGGCAGTCGGCTCCTTGGGATTGGGCGCACTGCTTAACTACACCGGCTTTATGGGCTGGCTCGAACCAGTGGTTGGCGAGCTGGTGCATGAAAATCCGGTGCTGCCGGTTCCGGTCATTACTGCTATTACCTTGGTAATGATGGCAATTGGGGTATTGGTAGCTTGGAAGATGTACGCGGCTACTGAAGTGCCAGCACTGGCACCGGAGGGAAGCCCGTTGGTGCGCGCCGCCCGCCAGGACCTATACCAAGACGTATTCAACGAGAACGTCTTTATGCGTCCCGGTATGGCACTGGTTGCCGCTACCGACTTTGCTGACCGCAAGGGTGTAGATGGCGCAATCGAAGGCGTAGCTAGGGGAGGGCCGGCGCTCGGCCGGCTGGTGGGCAAAACCCAAACTGGTTACGCCCGCAACTACGCCAGTTATATGACCATCGGCGTCGTCATCGCCCTGATTGCTGCCGTAGCAACGGCACTGTGGTCCTAAGGAGAAGGTTTAGATGCAAACTGTTAACGCAGGGATTCCTTGGCTGACTATTCTGATCCTTCTGCCGCTGCTGGGATCACTGGTATTGGCAGTGGCGAAGCCACTGCGGCAATACGCCCGGCTAGTGGCACTGGTTATCTCGCTAGTAGTATTCGCGCTGTTCTGCGTGGTACTGCTAACTGAATTCCGCACCGATCCCGCCCAACTAGTTGAGCTCTACTCGTGGATCCCGCAAATTGGGGTCTCGCTAGCGTGGGGTATCAATGGCGTCGGAGCAGTGATGATCGGACTGGCAACACTATTGGTGCCAGTGGTCATCTTGGCGGAATGGAACCGATTCGGTGCGGAACAACAAGGCTATTTCGCCTGGGTGCTCGCGCTAGAAGCGATTATGATCGGTCTATTTGCAGCGCGTGATCTATTCGTGTTCTACGTGCTGTTTGAACTGATGATCCTCCCGGTCTACTTCATGATCGGACGCTACGGCGGAAAAGACCGCAAGCGCGCGGCAATGAAGTTCCTGATTTACTCGCTGGCTGGTGGGCTGATCATGTTGATCGGTGTTATCTCTGTTTATGTAGCTGGGCCAGGCGGAGCTGGCGGTTTCCTCATCGAAAACCTAACTGGCACATTAGCTATGTCGATGCCGGCACAGCTGTGGACTTTCTGTGCGTTCTTCATCGGATTCGCCATCAAGGCTCCGATGTGGCCGCTGCACACTTGGCTGCCGGATGCCACTGAGAATGCATCTGCCGGTACTTCCACCCTGCTGGTCGGCGTACTCGACAAGCTAGGCACCTACGGTATGATCGCAATCTGCCTACCGCTATTTGGTCGAGTTGCTAATACCGCCGCTACGGTGATTATCGTACTGGCGCTTATCTCGATCCTGTGGGGCGGGTTCATGGCAATCGCCTCGAAAGATTTGATGCGCCTGGTGGCTTATACTTCGGTGTCCCACTTCGGTTTCATGGTGCTGGCTATCTTCTCGGGCTCGAAACTGGCGATGGCAGGCGCGATGCTCTACATGGTGGCGCACGGCGTCGGCACTGCAGCGCTGTTCCTGGTAGTCGGGTTCTTGGGGCAACGCGGCGGCAGCCATCTCATCGAAGACTACGGCGGATGGCAGCGAGTTACTCCGGTACTGGCTGGCACTTTCCTAGTCGCTGGGCTGGCCACCATGGCGCTGCCCGGTCTGTCTGGGTTTGTGCCGGAGTACCTAGTACTGATGGGGACTTTCCAAGCTAACAAGGTAGCCGCGCTGGTTGCTGTGCTGGGCGTGATACTGGCTGCGATCTATATCTTGTTGCCCTACCAGCGAGTTTTCACCGGTCCGCGCCCAGAGGTTGCTGTGCCTGATCTGGATGCTCGGGAAAAAACTGTTATGGGGATTTTGATTGCCGCAATGCTGGCACTCGGATTCTTCCCCATGCCGGTGCTGGCTGTGCTGAACCCAGCAGCAGATCAAACTGCACAATACTTGGAAGTTGGGTCCACTACTGAGAACCCGGCGGCGCAAGGAGACGAAGAAGGGGGCAATAAGTGAATACGCTTATTGAATGGGTAGGGGTGCTACCGCTACTAATTATCTTTGGTGCCGCCGTAGTGGCTACCCTGTTGGAGGCATTTGTGCCGCGGCAGGCGCGGCGCGGGGTGCAAACCGTATTTGCACTAATCGCGGTGGCAGCTGCCCTGGTAGTAGTTGTTTGGCGATGGACTGAAACACAAGCGATTGAGAGTCCGGCCATCACCCCACTTTCCATAACCGAAACTGACGGTGGCTACACGGGGGTTACCCTGGTAGAGGATGTCATCTCGTTGGTGGCACAGCTGGTAATTTTGGTGGCGGCGCTGCTGTCTTTCCTGATTATTGCGGACCGGACGGAAACTGGCGAGGGAGCATTCGTCGCTTCAGCAGCAACCCGCCCCGGTTCAGACGAAGAACGGGTGGCAACCAAAGCGGGCCGGCAGCAAACCGAAATTTTCCCGCTGGCGCTGTTTGCCACCGGCGGCATGATGGCATTTACCTCCGCCTTTGATCTGCTCACGTTATTTATTGCGCTGGAAGCGCTTTCTTTGCCACTGTACGTACTGTCCGCTACTGCGCGGCGGCGTCGGCTGCTATCCCAGGAAGCTGCTCTGAAGTACTTCCTATTGGGTGCGTTCTCCTCCGCATTCTTCTTGATGGGTGCGGCATTCCTCTACGGTGCGACCGGGACGATTTACTTCAACGAAATTTTGACGGTAATGGCCTCCGGTGCTGGCATCAAGATGATCTACATTGTGGGCATTGTACTGCTAGTAGTAGGTATGTTGTTCAAGGTAGGCGCGGTGCCGTTCCACTCCTGGACTCCGGACGTCTACCAAGGCGCGCCCACTCCGATTACTGGGTTCATGGCTGCCGGTACCAAGGCAGCTGCATTCGCTGCGCTGGCCCGCATGATGATGTGGCTGGTGGCGCCGGTGTACGAGAACATAAATATCTTTATGTGGATCGTAATTATTGCAACGGTGGTACTCGGCACGGTGATGGGTCTGATCCAAAAAGATATTAAGCGGCTGTTGGCCTACTCGGCTATCGCGCACGCTGGGTTTATCCTCATCGCAGTCAATGCCATCGATCCGGTAGAAACTAGTGGCGATCTGGGCCAAGCCATCGGTGCGGTACTGTTCTACACTTTGACCTACGCGGTGGCAACAGTGGGAGCCTTCGCCATAGTTACGTTGGTACGCGAGAGCGACGCCGAGGGCAATATTCTTGGCGAAGCCACCCAGCTTTCCGCATGGCGCGGATTGGGTAAACGCAAGCCACTACTGGCGGGCGCAATGACGCTGTTCTTGCTGTCCTTCGCGGGTATTCCATTGACGGCAGGCTTCATCGGTAAGTTTGAAGCATTCCGCGCCGGTATTTACTCTGGTCAAACTGTGCTGGTGGTTATTGCAGTGCTGGCTTCTGCTGCCACGGCATTCTTCTACTTCCGTATTATTCAGCTCATGTTCTTTGAGGAACCGGAAGGTGAATCTACGGTAGTGGTATCCTCGGAAGGAATGACCTTGGTGGCTATTGCACTAGCTGTAGTGGCAGTAATCGCTTTGGGAATCTTCCCTGATCCGATCTATCAATTTATCCTAGGACCGCTTACGTGAATATAGTTGACCAGTTTGTTAGCGGTGAGTTGGCCGAGCGTCTAACTTGCCGCATGCAAATGGTCGAAGACCGTCTACTTGACCTAGTACAGGTAGATGATTTGGCGATTAATAAAGCCACTTCACATCTCGCAATGGCCGGAGGCAAGCGTCTCCGGCCAGCGCTGTGCTTGCTGGCAGCAGAACTCGGGCCCAATCCAGAATCGGACCAAGTTCTGGACGGGGCAGTCGTGCTGGAAGTTACTCATCTAGCTTCGCTCTACCATGACGACGTTATGGATGACGCACCGTTGCGCCGCGGGGTGCCTGCTGCACACTATCTGTATGGGAACTCTTCGGCCATTTTGGCGGGCGATATTTTATTAGCTCGCGCCTCTAAAATTGTGGCTCGCAATGGCGCAGAAATGATGATGGCGCATGCCATTATGTTTGAACGCTTGTGCCGGGGGCAGTTCTACGAAACTATTGGCCCGCGGGACGGCGAAGACCCCATCGAGCACTATCTAAAAGTGTTAAGCGATAAAACTGGTTCCCTAATCGCCGCTGCTGGGCGAAATGGCGTCCAGGATGCTGGCGGCAGCAAGGAGTTGTCTACCGCTCTGGCTGAGTATGGCGAACGGGTAGGGGTAGCTTTCCAGTTAGCGGATGACGTTATCGATCTGGTCTCTGATCCAGAAATAACGGGGAAAACTCCGGGCACTGACCTAGTGGAAGGTGTAGCCACTATGCCGGTGCTGCTACTGCGTCGGCAGCAAACGGAAGGCACTATCGACACTGCGGGAGCAGAAATACTGCGTATTCTCGATCAAGAAGATCTGAACGATAATGCGGTACTAATGCAGGCAGTGGGTATGTTGCGGGAACACAATGTATTGGTGGAAACTCGCCGCCTGGCACAGCAGTGGATTGACGACGCTAACGCGCAGCTGGAACCGGTTCCGGATGGTGAAGTCAAGGATGCGCTCTTTGCGTTCGGTCACGCTATGGTCGATCGCATTGCGTAGATTCTGCTGCCTAGCATTGCCTGAACTACACTGGAATTAGTATCAAATGCTAAGGAGTAAGTGTGCGTAAACTTCTCAATAAGATCCTGCGTGCTGGCGAAGGGCGCGTGCTGAAAAAGCTGGTCCGGATCACCGAGCAGGTTAATGAACTCGAGCCGACTTTCCAAGCAATGGATGACGCCGAGCTACGCGCAATGACCGACGAATTCCGGGCACGACTGGCAGAGGGGGAGACCTTAGACGATCTGCTCCCTGAGGCATTTGCGGCAGTGCGCGAAGCAGCGGTGCGGACGCTAGGGCAACGCCACTTTGACGTGCAGATCATGGGCGGTGCCGCACTGCATATGGGCAATATCGCCGAAATGAAAACTGGTGAAGGTAAAACCCTAGTAGCAACCTTGCCGGCGTATTTGAATGCTCTCGCTGGGAAAGGCGTGCATGTAGTTACGGTAAACGACTACTTGGCTAGCTATCAGTCGGAACTGATGGGGCGCGTTTTCCGCTTTTTGGGGATGACCACGGGCTGTATTGTTACTGGTCAGACGCCGGCAGAACGCCGTAAGCAGTACGACGCAGATATCACTTACGGCACCAATAATGAATTTGGCTTTGACTATCTGCGCGACAACATGGCACTAGATTTGTCGCAGCTGGTGCAGCGCGAGCACTATTACGCAATCGTTGACGAAGTTGACTCGATTTTGATTGACGAGGCCCGCACACCGCTTATTATTTCCGGCCCGGCCGAAGGCAGCGCCAACCAGTGGTATGAAATGTTCGCCAAAGCAGTGCTCACCATGCGTAAAGACACCGACTACGAGGTGGACGAAAAGAAGCGCAATGTGGGCATCTTAGAACCAGGTATCGACAAAGTAGAAGATCTCCTGGGCGTTGACAACCTGTATGAATCAGCAAATACCCCGCTCATCGGCTACCTGAACAACGCCATTAAAGCTAAGGAGCTGTTCCACCGGGATAAGGACTATATCGTCAAAGACGGCGAGGTCTTAATCGTGGACGAACACACCGGCCGCGTACTGCCCGGGCGCCGCTACAACGAGGGGATGCATCAGGCAATCGAAGCCAAAGAAGGCGTGCATATCAAGGCAGAAAACCAGACTTTGGCGACCATTACGCTGCAGAACTACTTCCGGTTGTATGACAAGCTCTCCGGCATGACCGGCACGGCAGAAACTGAAGCGGAAGAATTTGCCTCCACTTATGATATCGGCGTCGTGCCAGTGCCCACTAATAAGCCGATGATCCGCCAGGATCGCACCGATTTGGTCTATCCCACAGCCCGCGGCAAATATCATGCAATCGTCGCGGATATCAAAGAACGCTATGAAAAGGGCCAGCCAGTATTGGTAGGTACTGCATCAGTGGAAAACTCGGAGCACCTATCTGGACTGCTCCGCAAAGCGCATATTCCGCACGAAGTGTTGAACGCCAAACAACATGAGCGTGAAGCTGCCGTAGTGGCAATGGCGGGGCGGAAACATGCCGTAACAGTTGCCACCAATATGGCAGGCCGTGGTACGGACATCATGCTGGGGGGAAATGCCGAGCATATCGCAGTGGCGATGATGGCGGACCGGGGCTTGGATCCGGAAGCAGACGCAGCAGAATATGAGTCACTTTGGCCGCAGGTGCTGGAAGAAGCCCAGCAGACGGTGCAAGCGGAACACGACGAAGTCGTGGAACTGGGTGGGCTTTACGTATTGGGCTCGGAGCGGCATGAATCCCGGCGGATTGATAACCAGTTGCGGGGTCGCGCTGGCCGGCAAGGGGACCCGGGAGAATCTCGGTTCTATCTGTCGCTCGAAGATGACCTAATGCGCCTATTTGGCAATTCGCGCGCCACGGCAGCTTTCCGTAATGGTCCAGAAGATCAAGCGCTAGACTTCAAGATTTTGTCGTCCGCGATTGAGCGGGCACAGACGCAGATTGAGGCTCGTAACGCCGATATCCGCAAGAACGTCTTGAAGTACGACGACGTAATGAACGAGCAGCGTACCGTGGTATATGACGAACGCCGCCGTATCCTGCGCGGCGAAGATGTGGAAAATCAGATTTCGTCGTTTATGGATTTTGTGGTGGAAGACGTCGTCACTGCTAATACTCAAGGTCCAGCAGCTGAGTGGGATATGAACGCGCTATGGACTGATATGCGCGAGTACTACAAGCCCTCGTTTAACTCCGATGAACTGTTGGCGGAACACGGCGGTAGTCAGAAACTATTGGACCGCAGCGATCTGACTTCGGAATTTGTGACGGATGTGCATGCCATCTACGCAGAACGCGAAGAAGAACTGGGTGCAGATCAGATGCGGGATGTGGAGCGGCAGATACTGCTCACGGTGTTAGACCGCAAATGGCGGGAGCACCTGTACGAGATGGACTATTTGAAAGAGGGCATCGGGCTACGGGCGATGGCGCAGCGGGATCCACTGGTGGAATACAAGCAAGAGGGCTACCAGATGTTCCAGCAGATGAACGATGCAATTCGCGCGCAAACTGTGCAGTATCTGTTTAATTTTGAGCTGCCCTCTGAGCGCGCGGCGCGGGAACAGGCAGCTGCAAATGACGCCCAATCTTCGGCACTGTTGGCCCAGACCTCAGCTAGCCTAAATCAGGTAACTGGGGGCAAAGCTGCTGCTAAATTGCAAAACCAAATGAATAAGAAGCAGGCGTCTGCTTTCGGCGCTGCCGCCGGAGAACAGATACTGAAGCTGAATAAGCCGCAAGCTCCCCAGCAGATGACTTACTCGTCATCAGCGAAAGATGGTTCCGGGCGCACGGCGATGTCGGATGCAGCGGGCACTGCCACGGTGCAGCCGCAACCGGGAATGAACCGGGCGCAACGGCGGGCAGCTAAACGCCGCAAAAAGCACTAGTAGCGATTAAATAATATCTAGCGCAATTACATGCCAGCGCTCGCGGCGGATTTCTAGCCGTACCGCAGCCGCTCGGGTGCGAACGCCGTCATTGACTAGCAGCGCTACTTCCGCCACGCGCGGGCTGGGGTAGCACACTCGTGCTCGCAACACCCGCGGGCAGTGCCGGGCAGGAGATTTGCCAGCTACTCGTTCTCCCAAGCTGGCGCGGCGCACCAGTGCCTGAAAAACGGGCGGCGTCATCCAGGTCTGTAATTGCCGGGCTGGGCGAGTGCCAAGCAAAACTTCAATGGCTCGCCCCACTAGGGCTGCAGCAAATACTTCAGGCTTTCCAGCTACTTCAGGTGGCGGAGCATAGCGGTCGATATCGGGGTCGAGGAAGAGTTTTGCTACTGGAGTGGGCGGGGAAGCAAAAGCGGTGCGGTCATAAGCGCGCCGCGGGGTGGTTACCGGCATAGCAACCGGTTTTTTGACTGAATTGCTGTCGGCCACAGTGCCCAGTTCACCAAGTATTTTGCCGTAGCGGTCCGGAGCTTTCCGGCTAGGCAGGCTCGCAATTTTACGCCGAGTTGGTGTAGCGGCAGTTACTGGTTTTTCGGCCATTAATGCTGACATGGGACTTCCTAAAGGTTTTCCGGGATATTGAGGATTTGGTTCGGATAGATCAGATTTGGGTTGTCGCCGATGACTTCCCGATTTTCCTCCCAGATGAGCTGCACCGCAGCATTGGCTTGGGCGGGATCGCCAGTAAGTCGCAGTGCAATACCCCAGAGGGTGTCGCCGGGGACGACGGTGATATTTCTGGTTTCTACTGTGGCTGGGCGGGGGGCGGGTGCTGTTGCTAGCGCCGGTTTCGGGAGCGAGGTGGTAGCCACCGGCGTCAAAATGCTCTGGGTGCTGACCGGGAGTTCAGCGCCAGCGGAGAAATCCACTTCGGTGGCGGTCGGCAGTGCAAACGCCGGCGCGCCAACCAGGATCATTGGTGACGCCAAACCAGCTGCTGCGAGGCGGCGTACCAGCGGCGGGCTGAAGCGGGCAATTAAATTTAGTGCCGAGCGATTCTCGCGATATGACGCGCGGAGAAAGGCAGTTAAAGATATCGCGTACCATGCAAATATCGCGCCACTGGCAAGAGCGGTCAATCCCAGCAGCCCGCTCAAAAATTGTGCCTCCGGCGACGCAGCGCTCCGCCAAAGTGCCACACAATGCAATATGAATGCGAAGGATCCTCCAAATAGGACCCAATTTGCTACGGCAGCGGGCCAGGCGTATCTCATCGCTTCCTCCGTTTTGATTGCGTTTGATGCTGTTTAATCATCTTTGCGCGCCTTTAGCTGTTTTGAAACTGGGTATACCCGGTAAGTGAGTTTTGCTGTCGTCTGCCCTGGTTAGGCTGGCATAGCGTTGCTATATGTCCTGGTATGTATTGGCACAAGACATTGCGTCCTTAGTGGAGCAAGAAGCTCGGGATGAGTTGTGGGGCGAAGCTGCTGAACTTTCTGCGGCCGAGGAGAGCACAGTTGAGCTGATTGACCGGTTGCGCGGTGCAATTGGTATAGAAGTGCAACTGAGCTGCGCTAACTACGAATATGCTGGTCAACTAATGGCTTGCGGAAAAGACTGGGTGGCATTAGCGCGGCAAGGGAGTTTGCGGTTAGTGCCTATTGCAGCAGTGTCGTGGGTGCGGTTACCACGTACGACGGCGTCATCCCGCCCTAAGTTCCCGCGCAGCTTGCGCGCAGTATTGCGTGCGTTGGTAGCACAAAATGTAGTAGTGGATACGACAGCTGGCCAGGTGCGGGGAATAATTGACCGGGTCGGCGCCGATTATCTAGTTATCGCCAGTAACTTAGGAGATGCAGATTGCATAGTTAACTTAGGGCAAATATGTGCGGTTGCTAGCGTGGGCAGCCTAAGTGCCTGGGATGCGATCTAGCTAGAGTTCTTGAGATTCCGCTACTCGGCGCCGAGTAGCAGCATAGCCGCGTTCAATATAGGCAGCTAGTTCTGCTTCGGATATGCGCCACTGTCCGCGCCCGCCAACTTGGATAGCCGGCAGCTCGCCATTCTGGATCAAGGTGCGCACCTGCCCCGCAGAAACAGCAAGATATTCGGCAACATCAGCAATAGTCATGAACTTGGACATGCCTCCATCATTGCACTATTTCCAGCGGGCACAAATTTTTTATCCCCAAAAAGGGAGATAAATCGGCTCCTGTGGATAACTTTCGGGCGGTTTGGCAAAATTTGTCAGGCTTAGGTCATGGCATCGCAACGAAAACTGCCGTGGAAAGATCCGCGGCTCGCTTTAGGCATACTACTAATTGCTATCGGCGGTATCGCCGGCACATTACTGTTCGGCTCCGGAGCTACGGTCGCAGTACTGCAGGCCCGCAGTGATATTCCGGCTGGCACTGATCTGACCGCGCAACATTTCAATATAACGGAAGTTCCGGAAGCGGTGGCGAAACAGTTGGTGCCGGCAACAGAGCTGTCCGAAAATGCAGTGGCCGGGCGAACTATTTATGCCAGCGAATTTCTGTCATCCCATGCATTGAGTACTTCCGGGCGAGATGATCGGGTGGACGTCGGTATCCCGTTATTAGCGCCGCCAGCTAGTTCACTGCGCCCTGGCCAGGAAATACAGGTATGGCAAATACGCAATATTGCTAGTGGGCGGGAGGGTGCCCAAGCGCGGATGCTTACTGCGGATGCTATTTTGATCAGCGTCTCAGAGAGCGAATCGCTCAGTGTTAATAGCCAGGTGGCACAAGTGCGATTGCCGAAAGCTGATTTGGAAGCAGTATTGCAGGTACTGGGCACGCAAGACGGATTTGCGGTGGTAGGAGCAGCGCAGTGAGTGCACTACTGTGTTTACCGGATCAATTAGATACCGCAGTGCTAGAACAGCTAGCCAGTGCGCGAGCAGAAAACCTGGTAGCGCGGAGATGCTCTGATTTAGCAGAAATTTTAGGGGCAGCAGCGGCTGCCCTTGCCAGTTTGGCAATTATTGACGCCGATCTGCCGGGCTTAGATGTAACTGCGGTAACTCGCCTGCGCGAAATGGGAGTAGCGGTTGCGGTGGTGGCAGGCAAGCGCCCGGTTAATGAAGTGCGGGCCTTGGGAGAGGTGGAGGTGCTCTCTGCCAATCCACAGGAGATCATCGCCAAATTGAAATCGGCACCGGCTCCGAGCCAACCGGTCGCACCGGCGGCTCCGCAACCGCAGGGCAATGGCAAAATTGTGGCGGTGTGGGGGCCAGCTGGATCGCACGGTAGGTCGGTTATTGCTCGTGACTTAGCCGCTATCGGTGGGGAAGTACTGTTAATTGACGCGGATACCCAAGCGCCGTCGTTATCCCAGTTGGCTGGGTTGGCGGAGTCATCTGCGATTGTGGCATTGGCGCGGCAAATAGAACACGGTAAATCAGTAACCGAGGTATTCGAAAAAGCCTTACAACAGCCTGGATGGGGTGGGAATTTTCTAGCCGGGTTGAACACTGGATCGCGGTGGCGTGAACTGCCTCGCCCAGTGCTAGATCGGATGTGGGAACCGCTGCGAACCTGTGCCCCTTATTGTGTAGTGGATCTAGCTGGTGGCTGGGAGAAATCCAGCGGGCAGTTAGATCGTTATGCCGCAGCTAATTCGATTGTGGAAGCTGCAGATGTGGTGCTGCACGTGGCAATGGCTACTCCGGTGGGTTTGCGGCGATTGCTGGAGCACTTAGACACTGTGGTAGTTTCTGGCGCGCAGCAAGCGATATTGTTAAATCGCTATGTTCCAGGCGCACTCGGCCCAGATTTAGCCGCACAGTTGCGCACCGTATTTGCCGGTGTATCGTTGCCGATTTATTTGATCCCTGAGGAACGTAAACTGGCCCGCGCTGAGTTAGCGGGGCAAGCGGCGCCAAAATCAAAATATCGCAAAGAACTGCAATTGGTGTGGCAAAAGGTGTGTGCTATGGTGGCGCCGGCTTAGACTGGCATTATGCGATGCTATATTCCTGCCGCCCGGGCCGATCTTTCCGCTGTCGAGTTGACGGCGCGAACTGTGCATGCAGTGACGCCGGCGCTGCGCGGATATTATCCCAAAGCAGATCTGGAATCCTTAGAACATGTGGCAACTCTGATGGCCGCAGATGAGTCTCTCCCTAGGCTAGCTGCGGGAGAAGCGCGCCGTATCGTCTGCGTTGCCGAGGTGGCAGACGCTGATCTAGTGCTACCTGCTGCGCCGGCTCGAGATGCAGCCGAGATAACTGGAGTCACGTTGACCGCTGCCGTGCCATGGCACAAAGTGGAATCTATTTTGGTGGACGCTCCAGGCTCAGAGGAACTGGTACGGCGAGCTATCGCTGGCGAGCAACAGGCATTTGAACAGTGCGGCGATATCGACCTGCTGTGGTTTGATGTGACGGAACGTGCGCTATTAGTAAGCGAACTGGAAAATTAGTGGCTATTAGGAAATTACCCGTAATGCTGAGCCACCGCCAGCTAGTGGAGTAATAGTGACGCGGTTGGCGATTAGTTTCTTCATCTCTTCTACGTGGGAAATTAATCCGACTTTGCGCCCTGAACGGGTGAGAGTAAACAGGGTGCGCATAACAGTGTCGCGAGTGTCGGCGTCTAGCGTGCCAAAACCTTCGTCGATCAACAGGGTGTCGATCCGGATGCCGCCATTTTCCTCCTGCACGACTTCGGCCAATGCCAGTGCCAGTGCCAGTGAAGTAAAGAAAGTCTCCCCGCCCGAAAGGGTATGTACCGATCGCTCCACATCCCCATCTGGGCTGCCAGCATGATCTATGATCCGCAGTCCCAACCCAACTTTTTGCTCCCGCCGTTCTCCGCCGGTAGTGCGTACCAGTTCATATCGGCCGGCGGATATATTAGCTAAATGCTCATTGGCCCGGTCAACTACAATTTCAAAGCGCTTAATTAGCACCCACATCTGCAGCGGGATCTTTTCGCCGGCACTCTGGCGCGCCTGCGCAAGATTAGCCAAGCGTACGATCGGGCCATTCGCTGCAGTTAGCTCGGCCCATTCCTGGTGTATGGCCTGGGCGCGTTCTGCCAGCCGCTGCGCATCAGCAGCTGCATTTTCCGCCAAAGTGGCAGCATCTTGTGCGGTGCGCGCTGCCGCTGCTGCCTGGTCTAATATTGCTTGTGCCGCTGCAATATCTACATTTTCCGTACCGGTAAGCTGTGCCAACTGTGGCGCTTCAAGCCGGCTAGTGACTTTGGTGAGCGCAGTATCGTAATCGGTAATTTGTTTTTCTAGCTCTGCCGCTTCGGCATCAGGCAGATATGCCGCTTGTGCGGCTGGCGCACTCAGCTCAGTTTTAGCAAGTGCGCTATTGGCACTGCGGTACAGCTCAACTGCCGACTGTAATACGGTAACTGCCCGATCAAATATGGCAGTCAGCTCAGTTGCGCAATCTAGCTGGGTATTCAGATGCGTCACTCGCGCAGCCACTGAGGAAAACTCTCCGCGGGCTGCGTCAAGTTTTGCCAAATCCGCCGTCATAGTCTTTTCATCGCGCGCAATGGTGGTCTCTTGGCGGGAAAGTTCTTTCGCTAGCTCCGCCTGTTCGGCACTGCGAGTGTCCCGCTGAGATTCCAGATCCGCCAGCTGAGCAGTCAGTGCGGCTACCTGTTGGCTAGCCTGCAGTGCCGCAGCTAATTTTTCTGCCAACTCTTTTTCAGTATTGGCCAGCTCAGCGGCAGTTTTGCCCTCCAGTTGCTCCTGCCAGACGGCAAGGGTCGCGGTAAGGGATTCCAGCTCTTTTTCCGCTGCGCCAACTTCTTCCCGCCGGGAGGTAACCAGATCCTGGGCGGCGTCCACTTCCGCTAAGGTAACTGGCGCGCTCTGGGCGGTAGCCGGGCTAGGATGCGACACTGCGCCACATACCGGGCATGGGCTATCCGGTTTCAGCTCCGCAGCTAACTGGGCCGCAATATTGCCATTCCACTGTGCGGCCAGCTGTGCATGTTGGGCGGTGGCATCAGCCAGCAGCGCACTGACTTCGCGCTGGCGAGTTTTGACGGCGCTTAGCTCTTTTTCCGTTGCGGCAACTTTTGCAGCAACTTCTTGCAGCTCTGCGATGCTGCGCAGCTGCGCAGCATAAAGCGGTTCTTGTTCGGCACGGTTTCGCGCCGCACTCAATTCAGCATTGCGCTCAGCTATCTCAGTTGGCACAGCTGCCAGTTTTTCGGCCTCAGCCTGATATTGGGCGGTTAGCTCTGCTAACTTGACGCGGTCCGCAGCTAGGGCAGCAGTGCGTGCAGAGATACCCGCCTCTAGCTCCGGCAAAGCGCTAAGTGAGCCCCGCTCTTCGCGTAACTGGCTCGCCCAATCCTGCCCGGCACTGCGCACCTGCTTCGCAGTAGCTAAATACTGTTCCACCTGGGTGACGTCTAGCTGCGCTAAGCCCGCAAATTCACTCAGTACAGTAACCAGCTGACCTGCTGCTGGCACGGGGGCACTATCGGCAAATTCCTGGGCGCCAGCTACCACACTTACTGCATCAGCAAGCACAGCTTCTGCTTCAGCCAGTCGCTGCATCGCGGGCGCTACGCGCTGATGTTCGGTTAGCCGAGTTCGTGCCAGGGTTATTTCGGTTTCTTGTGCTGCCAATGTTTGCCGCTGGGTGAGCAGCTCCACCCGTTCCGCCAGTGCGGCCGCTAGTTGTTGTTCCTGCTCAAATTTCTGGCGGGCTACCTGTTCCTGCTGCTCCGCGAGCTGATAGTTCTGTTGTTGCTGCTGCGCCGTCGCAGCCAACTGTTTCGTAATCTGCGCGATCTCCGGCAGCGCTCCGGAATCATCGGGGTCAATAATGCTTTCATGTAGTTCCCGCAGCTTTGGCACTTGATCGGCCACCGCGGCAATCCCGAACCAAGATTCGACCGCACCAGTAAAGGCTTGCTTAGCTTTTTCTTGTTCCACCTGGGCGGCGCGGGCAGCGCCGGCCAGTTTTTCGGCAAACCGGCGATAACTCCCCGTATCAAACAAGGTCTCTAACAGTGCCGCGCGCGCTTCCGGTTTTAACTCCAGGAACTGCGCAAATTCCCCCTGAGGTAGCACCACAGTCTGCCCGAACTGCTTGCGATTCAAACCAATTATTTCGGTGATAGCTGGATTAACCTGTGCCGGACCAGTTTCTAACGCGGTGGCGCTCTCCCAATCGCGATTCTGGAGCTGAGTAGCAGTGAGCTCAAAAAGCGTAGCCTGCGCCGGTTGCAGGGTAGTGCCCTCTCCGCGCTGCTTAGGGCGCTCCCACTGGGGCGTGCGCCGCACTAGAAAATAGCGATCAGTAACCGAGAACACCAGCTCTACTAAGGAAGGTCGGGTGGGGTCACTGTGGGTGGAGCGGATTCGGGAGTCATCGCCGTCTTCGCCGGCTACTTTCCCATAGAGCGCAAATACTATGGCATCGATAAGAGTTGATTTTCCGGAACCGGTGGGACCGTCCAATAGAAACAATCCATCTGCAGTGAGGGCGTCAAAATCTATGGTGTAGTCACCGGCAAATGGGCCAATTGCTGCCAGACGCAGATGGTGCAGTAACATCAGGCCTCACCTTTTGCCGAGTTCCAGTGAGTAGTCACAATTTCTTTTTCGGTCGCCGTCAGCTCGCGTCCGCCAGCATTGGCAAAAAACTCATGTACCACAGCCAGGGGGTCAGTGCGTTGCCGGCGCAATTCGCGCATAATCGCCATCGTCTCCCGCGTCTGATGCTGCACTTCCAATACATAGCGGAAGCGGTTATTTAGTTTGGCGTTCAAATGTTCCGGGCGGATTGGGTCAGTTACAAAAATACGCAAGAAATGATCGGAATAGTCGTCATATTTACGCGATAACAGATTGTCCAGAGTATCAGTGAGAGTGGCTAGCGGACGCCACGGTTCATGCGGAATAAGTTCTAGCTGCGGGGCAGTTCCAGCAGCAGTAAAGTCCAGCAATACCCCGGATTTGTGGTGATTTTGTTCCGAAAATGAGAAAGCGATTGGGGATCCGGAATATCGCATCAACGGGTTATCTTCGCCCCCTACTTGCTGCGGTCCGTGCAGATGCCCCAATGCCACATAGTCCAGCGGCCCACTGCCAGTTGCTGCGCCCAACCGGAACAGGCTAGCTGGCACAGAATCTACCCCGCCTATTCCAATCTCCAGCTCAGATTCTGATTTTTCTGCGCCCACTACAAAAGTATGTGCGGTGAGAAGCTGCGGCACCGCCCGATTAGCATGTGCCGTAATCCCGTGCTGGACGCGCTCAAGGGCCGCTGCCATCACTGTGCTGTGGCTGCGCGCCAGGGGCTCGGCATCCGGAGCTAATTTGCTGCGTTCGATATCCGGCACCAAATAGGGGACGGCATAGAGCTGCGCGCCGAGATTCCCGTTGCCGTCAGCCAGCTCAATTGGAGTGCCGCAATCTAGCGAATTAGTGCGGATACTTAGCCCGGAACGCAGCAGTGGACTGGCAAATCCCAAGCGCTGCGCCGAATCGTGGTTTCCGGAAATCAGCACCACCTGAGTGAACTCAGTTAATTGGCGTAAAATATCGGAAAGCAGCTCCACCATGTGTGCCGGGGGAACGCTGCGATCGTAGACATCACCTGCGACGACTACGGCATCTACCTTTTCGGTGCGGCAAATTTCCACTACCGCTGCGCCCCAGCGTTCAAATGCCGGAGTCAGATCGAAGCCCAGTAGCGACCTGCCTAAATGCCAGTCTGAGGTGTGGAAGATCCGCATCGCGTTAGTCGGAATCGTGCACTGAGTTCAGAATTTCTAAAGTTTGCTGATGCAGTAGCCCATTGCTGACTACCGCGCAGCCGCCCCACGGGCCGGGTTCGCCGTCTAAGTCAGTAAATTGCCCACCCGCTTCGGTCACAATCGGCACTAATGCCGCCATGTCGTAAAGCTGGAGTTCTGGTTCGGCAGAAATATCTACCGCACCCTCAGCAACCAGCATATGTGACCAGAAATCGCCATAGGCACGGGTGCGCCATGCCGACTGTGCCAACCGCATAAATGCTCGCAATTGCCCGCGCTCTTGCCAGCCACTCATTGACGAATAAGAAAACGAGGCATCCGCAATATGGTTAACTCTAGACACTTGTAGCTGGCGCGCCGCAGCCCAAGATTTTCCAGTGTATGCGCCCAGTCCACGCCCGGCCCACCAGCGGCGTTTTAGCGCCGGAGCGGAAACGATACCGAGCACAATTTCGCCGTCTTCCTCTAGCGCCAGCAGGGTAGCCCACACTGGTACCCCGCGCACATAATTTTTGGTGCCGTCAATCGGGTCGATAATCCACCGCCGGTTCGATACCCCAGTCTCACCCGTTTCTTCGCCCAGAATCGCATCGCGGGACCGGAATCTGCCCAGCATATCGCGGATTATTTGTTCCGCCCCCCGGTCAGCATCAGTTACTGGAGTCATATCTGGTTTAGTGTCTACTTGTAGATCGCTGGCTAGAAACCGGTTGAGGGTAAATTCGTCAACTCGGTCAATAATTCCAGCTGCCATCTGCAAATCATTGGAGATGCGCGAAGTGTTCATGGCTCAAGTGTAGGGTAAGGCACCCGCTTAGGCGGAAACTCGACAGCAACTAATACGGTGTGGCGGCAGTGAGCTACTGTGTCGGAGCACTTAAGGGTCAGTAGGCAGAATTTTTAGTGGCCAGTAGCCGCCGGAATGACTCCACCCGCCGCACCAGATGCGGTTCAACTGCGGTATCCAGTGCGCATTCTGGTTCCGCTGCCAGATGCGTGCAGCCCCGCGGGCAATCCTGGGTGAGCTCTGCCAAATCTGGGAATCCACGCAATAGATCGTCGGCTGATACATAAGCCAGCCCGAAAGTCCGTATCCCCGGGGTGTCAATAATTACGGCATCATCGGTGGCGAAAGCCATCGTTGAAGTAGAGGTATGCCGCCCACGGCCAGTCACTTCATTAACCGCGCCAGTTTCCCGCTGGGCTTGCGGTACCAGTGCGTTAAGCAGCGTAGATTTGCCGACGCCGGAGTGCCCGATCAGCACTGCCACCTGGCCAGCGAGTTTTTGCTGTAGTTCGCTCAGCCCGCTAGCTGCTGCTGAGCTGCTGGCCGGCGGAATGGCGGTTTGGACTATTTCCAACTGGAGTGGCGCATAGAGTTCCAGCAGTTCGTCGGGGCGGGCCAAGTCAGTTTTCGTGATCACCAAAATCGGCGTCATCCCGGCATCGTAAGCAGCCACCAGGCAGCGGTCAATCATGCCGGGGCGCGGTTCCGGGTTGGCAGCCGCACTGACTATCAGCAGCAGATCCGCATTTGCCACCAATACTCGCTCCACGCCAGCCGCTTCCGATTCCTCGGCAGTGCGCCGCAGAGTAGAAGTACGCTCATCAACGGCTACGATGCGGGCAAGGGTATCTTTGCGGCCAGATAGATCCCCGACCACCGCCACTAAATCTCCGACTACAATCGCACCGTGCGGCAGCTCCCGGGCCTTTACTGCGACGACGCTGGTGCCATCGTCCACCATTGTTACTTGGTAGCGCCCGCGGTCAATGCGAAAGACTCGCCCTCGGCGGGCGGTGGAGTAATCGGGGCGAATTTTGGTGCGGGGGCGGGAGCCTTTTCCTGGGCGCACCCGCACCCGTGGATCGTCAGTGCCGATATCTCTCATGACTCCTCCACCAGCTCTCCCGCCACTAGCTTTTCCCACTGTCGGGCGAACCCGGGTAGCGTTTTCGCGGTAGTTTCAATATTGCGCACGCGCACTCCCGGTATGCGCAGCCCTAAGATAGCTCCGAAAGTTGCCATCCGGTGGTCGGCATAAGACTCCAGGTCGGCGCCGTGCCCACTGCTGATATTTGCTGGCGGTAGCTCTGACTGCCCTAAAGCTGGCTGCCCAATAATTTCCAGTCCGTCGCCAACTTCCCGAGCCCTCACCCCTACTTTGCCTAGTTCATTGACAATGGCAGCCAGTCGGTTAGTTTCGTGCCCGCGCAGCTGCCCGATGTGACGCAGCTGTGAGGTGCCGTCCGCAAATGCCGCTACGGCGGCAATAGTGGGAACCAGCTCACCGACTGCACTTAAATCTGCATCTAGGGGATAGATTTTCCCAGTTCCGCTGAGTTGGGCGGTGTAGCTAGCTGAATCAGAATCCACGGCGGGTCGCGGGGTAACCACTCCGCCCATTTGCGCAAAAATCTCCAAAAATTTCGCCCCGGGCTGGGTGGTGTGGCACGGCCAATGCGGGATCTGCACTTGCCCGCCAGTTATCAGCGCCGCTGCCAAAAATGCACCGGCATTACTCAGATCCGGCTCGATTTGTACCTCGGTTAGCTGCGGTATCCCCGGCGCTACTGCCCAGCGCCCCGGTGCGCTCTGCACCTCAATTCCCGCGGCACGCAGCACGGCAACCGTCATTTCGATATGCGGTGTAGAGGGGAGCTGTTTCCCGGTGTGTACCAAGGTCAGACCGTGCGTCATCCGTGGCGCGCACAGCAGCAATGCCGAAACAAATTGGGATGACGCCGTAGCGTCAATCTCTAAGTAGCCGCCGGCGATCTTTCCAGTGCCGTGCACAGTCAATGGCAAGGCCGGTTCGCCAGCGGCGGTGCTAGCTGCGTCTACTGCGATCCCTAGATCTCGTAGCGCACGCACCAGAGTTCCCATTGGGCGAGTGCGCGCCGCTGGGTCGCCGTCGAAAAAAGTATCTCCATTGGCTAGTGCCGCTAGTGGTGGCACAAAGCGCATCACGGTGCCAGCCAGCCCGCAGTCCACCTGGCCGGCGCGCCAGGGGCGGGGAGTTACCGTAACCGAATTAGTGCCAGTGGTTATCTCAGTTCCCAGGGTGCGCAGCGCTGCAATCATCAGTTCAGTATCGCGCGCCAGCAAGGGGTAGTGAACAGTGACCGGGTCTGCGCCCAGTGCCGCCAGCACCAGATACCTGTTAGTTAGTGACTTAGAACCGGGTAACGCAATTTTCCCGGTGACGGCGTGGGCGGAGGGGGCTGCCCAAAACTCGGCAGACAATTAAATAATCCCGAGCTCTTCTGCTCGTTCACTTGCGGAATCTGCAGCATTCTTTGCCGCAGTTTGCATCCGCCAGCGCAGCGATGGGTCACCGCCCCGATCTGAGGCAGCGATTACCGCCCCTCCCACTAGGCCCAGTGCGCTGATCAGCTGATTTAGTTCTTTGGTGCGCTGGTCGCCGTCGTGATCCCAGAACGGGTTGTTGGCGAGAGCTAGTGGGCCTTGCATTAGTGCCAGAGCGAAAGCAGCCAATCTGGGGGTGCGTGAAGTGGCTAGTGCCAGACCAGCCGCCGTCATCAAACCACCCGAAATACGGGTGATGAGTTCCGCCTGTGGTTCCAGCGCTGGCAATCCTAGTTCGGTCAAGAAATCAGATACTCGTTTAGCGGTGGCGCGGTGGCCTGCCGGCCGAAGCAAAGCGTCAATTCCGGAAGCAATGAACGGAGCCGCCAGTAGTGGGCGAGCTAGGCGATTTAACATGGGGATCCTTCCGTGAAAGTTTGCAGCGGGAGTGCGCCGGTATTCTCCAGTCTAAAACGGATCTGAAAAATGCGCGGCACGTCGAAAAATGTGACTACTTTCTGCGGACTATACTGACCGCAAGAAAAACTAATGAGTCAGTAGGCTCTGGAAAGGAACCGCAGATGAGAATCGGTATTTTTGACTCCCCAGCAGAGGTGGCCGTAGCAGCGGCAGAATATCTGATTGCCGAGCTGGCTGCAGCGGATGAGCCGAAAGTTTTGGGGGTGGCCACTGGATCTACCCCAGAACCGATGTATGACGTGCTCAGTGAACGGCATGCTGCTGGCGAGTTCAGCCTGGAGGGCATACCAGCATTTGCGCTTGATGAATATGTGGGAATCGCGCCCGATCACCCCGAACGTTACCGCAATGTGCTGATCCGCAATCTGGTGGGGCCCCACCGCACTGGTCTGCGAGAAGAAGATTTGCATTCGCCGGACGGTTCCAACCCCGATCCGCATGCGGCGGCAGCGGAGTATGACGCCGCTATCAAGGCTGCCGGCGGCATTAGTTTACAGATTTTGGGTATCGGTGCCGATGGGCATATCGCATTTAATGAGCCCGGGGTTTCCCTAGAGTCTCGCACGCACGTAGATGTGCTCACGCCGCAAACTCGCCGGGATAATGCGCGTTTCTTTGATGGCGATATCGAAAAGGTGCCGAGCCTGTGCCTGACTCAGGGAATTGGCACCATTATGGAGGCGAAGTCGATTTTGCTGCTTGCCACCGGTACTGCCAAACGCGAAGCAGTTCGCAAATTTATCGAAAGTTCGATCAGCGCCCGGTGGCCGGCGAGCGCATTGCAGAACCACCCCCGGGTGACGGTGATGATTGACGAAGCAGCTGCAGCTGGGCTGGAGTTAACTGACTTCTACCGGTTGCGCTGGAATACGTTAGCGTGATGCAACTAAACGGCACAGTACTAAATGGCTACGGTGCCGTAGTTGGCTCCGGATTAGTTTTGGACGACGCCGGAGCGCTAGTTGAGGTGCTACCGGTTGCGGCTGGCACAGTTGCTGACTCGGCTTGGATAACTCCGGGTCTGATCGATGTGCACTGTCACGGTGGCGGCGGAGCTTCGTTCCCAGATGACGCCCGCCCCGCGCAAATAGCACAAGCAGTTGCGGCACATCGGCAACTCGGCACTACCGCAGTGGTGGCGTCTACCGTATCTATGGCTGATCCGATGCCGGTGATCACTGAGTTGGCGGCAGCCTGTGACCGCGGGGAGCTCGCCGGGATTCATTTAGAGGGGCCGTTTATCTCGGCGGCGCGCACCGGGGCACAGGATCCCAAAGCGGTGAGCGCCGTCGACCTGGAAAAGTTGCGTAGTTGGCTGGTGGCAGGTCGGGGCTGGATCAAGACGGTAACTTTAGCGCCAGAACTAACTGAGGCGCTCGCGGCGGCGCGGCTGCTGCTCGATATGGGGGCGATACCGTCCTGGGGGCATACTGATGCGACGGCGCTGCAAATGCGCACCGCACTAGCAGAGACGGCTAGCTATGCGCGGCAGATTGGCTGGTCCGGCGTCTGCCAAACAGCCACGCATTTATTTAATGCCATGCCGCCGCTGAGTCACCGGGCTCCGGGACCGGTGCGGGAATTGCTACATGCCGCTCGCCGCGGCGAAGTGGTTGTGGAACTGATTGCCGATACTGTCCATCTCCACCCCGATGTGGTGGCAGATGTGGCGCAGCTAGTGGGGGACGGCGCTTATGTGTTGGTGTCCGACGCTATGGCGGGCGCTGGGATGCCAGATGGAAATTATGTATTAGGCGGGTTGCCGGTGGAGATCATCGGCGGTATGGCCCATCTGGAAAAGACCGGGGCACTCGCTGGGGGCACTGCGCGGCTGGCAGAAGAAATAGCGCGGATGGTGCGCGGTGGTAGTTTGACGCTGGCACAGGCAGTGCGTGCCTGCGTCGCCACACCGGCTGCCGTATTGCACGCTACGGCCGCGCTTCCGGGTGTGACGCTGGACTTCCAGGTTGGTGAGCCGGTTAATGCCGTAGTATTCACTGCGCAGCTAGAAGTGGCGCAAGTTTGGCGTGCTGGGCAGCGAGTTTAGTGTTCGCCGTCGGCGAGGGGCACAGAGTCGTGGAATAATGTTCCCCAGTTAGCGTTCTGTTCACTGAAAGGTATTCTGTACAAGATGACTGACGAGTTCACCCGCACAGACCATACCGACGCGCAACTAGCCCAGCGGTTCCAAGATGAGGCCCTACCTCATCTGGACCAACTGTATGGTGCGGCACTGCGGCTAACCCGCAATCCGCATGACGCCGAAGACTTGGTGCAAGAGACTTTCGCCAAGGCTTTTTCGGCGTTCCACCAGTATCAGCCGGGTACAAACGTGAAGGCATGGCTGTATCGGATCCTGAACAACACTTTCATTTCTAACTACCGCAAGGAGCAGCGCAGGCCGCAAGAGGCGGAAGGGGAAGTGGAAGAGTGGCAGGAGTTCCAAGCGGCCTCACACCGTTCCACTGGAATGGAATCTGCGGAGACGCAGGCGTTAGAGAACTTGCCAAATGAGGAGATTCGTTCCGCTTTTGAACAGCTGAATGAAGATCGGCGCGTGGTGGTTTATCTGGCGGATGTGGAGGGATTCTCCTACCAGGAGATCGCAGAAATTATGGACACCCCGATTGGCACGGTGATGTCAAGATTGCACCGCGGGCGGCGGCAATTGCGGGACATTCTGAGTGATTATGCGCGGGAACTCGGCTTCCAAGAGGTGAAGTAATGAGCACAATTGAAGAACTAGTGGCCCAGCTAGAGGATTGTAATTGCGATCCAAATTGTGATTGCGCCTCCGCGTGCCACTGCGAAGATGTACTAGACAAAATTTTTGAGCTAGTTGATCGGGAGATCCCGACCAAGCAAGTGCACCAAATGCTGAAACACAGCATGGAATGTGAATACTGCCGCGGGCGAGTAGAGCGAGAGCTGGCGATGCGTAGAATCATTCGCCGCGGTTGCTGTGAGCAGGCGCCGGAATCTCTGCGGATGCGCATTATGGAGATTGTGACGCACTACGAAGCTAATTAGCGGTGAGCGGGTGCACGTTCCGCACTTGGTTTTGTGGGGTTGATATCCGCTAAAATTGCGATGTTGCGATCTGTTGCTGATACTAACGGTTTCATCTGTTGGTGATGTACCTAGGTTTAATAAGGAGAGGGAAATGTCAAAACGTGGAAATAAACGGCGGGCACGCCGTAAGAGCAAGGCGAATCACGGCAAGCGTCCCAACAGCTAAGGGATGGCAGAGCTTTAACAGCGCCGGGCATCAGCCCGGCGCTGTTAGTTTTACCTGGAGTGCAGGAAATTTTGTTAACCGTAGTCATCGAAAGATAACGGCGCGGCGGGTGTTGTTGCTAAAAATGACAAAAAATAACGTAATAAATCGGGCAAAACAGTCAAGAATCCGGTTGTTATTACGGGTTCAATCACAATTTGAGATCTATCGTGACAAAAACGTTATCTACCATTATCATTTTGTTACGTAACTGTTGTCGTCAAGAGAGATAGCTATGAAACGTCAGCCCGGCCGTCACCTGGTTGTAGATCGTCGCACTCCCGCATCACGCGCTATTACTACTTCCGCTTTTGCCATGTCTGCCGCAATGGGCATGACTGCTTCGGTCGCCTTTGGTGACACTGGCGCCAGCCAGGAAGATGCAAAAGCTGCTGAAGAATCATTGGTAACTGCCGTTACGGTAGAACTCACCGCCGATGCTGCAGCTGCTTGGGAGATGCCAACTGTTTCGCTGGAAGTCAGCAACGCTCGCCCAGAACCAGCTCGTGCGGCTGCTCCGGCTGCTGCCCCCAGTTTTGATTACTCCACCTTGGCTGTAGCGGACTCATCCATCGTAGCGACTGCCCGGAATTTCACTGGCGTACCTTATGTGTACGGCGGTAGCACCCCGGCTGGATTTGACTGCTCTGGCTTCACTTCTTATGTATTCGCACTGCACGGCATTAGCTTGCCGCGCACTTCCTCTGGTCAGCGTGGCGCTGGGGTACCAGTACCAGCTTCAGAAGCTCAGCCAGGCGATCTGGTGTGGTGGCCAGGGCACGTTGGTATCTACACCGGCAATGGGCGGCATATTGCAGCTTGGCAGCCTGGTACCACAGTGCATGAAGGCCCAGTTTTCGGTAACCCGACCTACATCCGCGTCGGCTAAAGCGCCGTATTAAGCATTAATAAAACTGGTCAAGCAAGTGCTTGACCAGTTTTATTTTCCCTAATTGCAAGCGAAGCAGCTATTAGCTGGGGGTTACGCCGAGCCAGTTGTGCCAGCCTTTGTGTAGCACTAGCCACGTAATTAGGCCGTATCCGGCTTGACGTGGCGCGTAGCCTCCGGAAATGGACATATCAGTTAGCCACTGATCGTGATTCACTAGTGGGTTATAGGTGTCCACAAAAGGTATCTCGCGTCGTTCACAAACTTCGGCAAACGCAGCGGTAAGCCCAGCTTGGATAGCTGGTGGCATATCTGGGCGCGGCGGCGGTCCCACCACAAATGGCCGCAGCTCATAGCGCATTGCATTATCCAATAAATTAGCCGCATGTAGCCGGGAGCGTGCCAAAGATTGCCCGGCGTCTAGATCGTGCGACCCTAGCCCCACTACGAGGCGATTGTCCGCTTCCCGATCCAACCGGGGCAACACCTCTGCCGGCCAGCGTTTATCCAGTTCTTGAGTGGTTTCCCCAGCAAATGGCAAGCTGGTGTGGCATAGCGGCGGCTCGGTTACGGTGCGCGCCATCAGCCTGCCCACCCAACCCATGGCGCGGGCATCACCAAAGCCAGAGATCAATTCATCGCCCACAAAGTAAATCTGCAACTTGCTCATAGCCCAACTCTTCCACAAAAGCGCCGATTAGCGCGCGAAGGCAAGGGAAAGTAGTTCGGCCTCTTGTTTTTGATAAATCGGCACTAGCCCAGTTGCAGTTGATGCGGCAGCTGCTCGGCCCACAAAACGCACCGGCTGCTCCAACTGTGGGAACAGATTGAGCGCTAGATGCGGCCAAGCTCCCTGGTTCTGTGGCTCATCTTGCACCCAAACCACCTCAGCGGCGGGATACTTGGCTAGCTCCGCTTGCAACTGTGTGATTGGCTCTGGATAGAGCTGTTCCAGCCGCAAAATTGCTACGTCGTCGGCAGCCAGTTCGGTGCGTTTCGCTACTAGGTCGTAGTACACCCGGCCAGAGCACAACAGCACGCGGCGCACCTGGCTGAGATCGGCGTCTTCCCCAATTACTGGTTGGAACTGGCCGGCAGTGAAATCTGCCAAATCGCTCAATACTTCTGGGCGACGCAGCAGCTGCTTGGGAGTGAAAACAATTAGGGGGCGCCGCGGGCGCAGATAGGCCTGCTGGCGCAACAGATGGAAGTAGTTGGCCGGAGTGGACGGCTGAGCCACTAACAGGTTGTTTTCGGCGCACATCTGTAAATAGCGTTCAATGCGGGCGGAGGAGTGGTCTGGCCCTTGCCCCTCGTGCCCATGCGGCAGCAACAAGGCAAGTGAGGAATTCTGATTCCACTTTTGTTCGGCTGAGGTGACGAATTCATCGATGATGGTCTGCGCTCCATTGGCAAAATCGCCAAACTGAGCTTCCCACAACACTAAAGCATCAGGCCGTTCCACCGAGTATCCGTATTCAAATCCCAGCGCTGCAAATTCAGACAGTGGAGAATCGTAGATGCGGATCTGTGCCTGATCTGCAGTGAGCGCGCGTAACGGCGTCCACTCGGCACCGGTGCGGAAACAGTGGGCAGTCGCATGCCGCTGGCTGAAGGTGCCCCGGCGGCTGTCTTGCCCCGCTAGGCGTACCGGCACCCCGTCAATTAGCAGCGAACCGAATGCCAACAGTTCTGCAAAGCTCCAGTCAATATTGCCGAGATGTGCCATATTGGTGCGGGCGTCAAACAGTTTGGCCACTTTGCGGTGCAGGGTGAATCCCTCTGGCACATTTTGGTGCGCGTCCCCGATCCGGGCAATTACTTCCAGTGGTATCGCGCTCTCCCAGCCCACCATGGTGCCGGCGTCTTCCTGTTGTGCAGCAGGCAAACCCAAGATCTGTGCCGCTTCAGCTTCACTCTGCTCCGCTGCCTGTTCTGCCGCGCGTACCTCGTGGAAAGCGTTGCTGAGCGTCTGATGGTATTCCGCTTCCAAAGCATCGATCTGCTCAGCAGAAAGCAAACCCCGGCCTAACAGTGAATCCTGATAGTGCTGGCGCGGGCTGGGTTTGCCGTCAATCAAGGAATACATAATTGGTTGGGTCATCGACGGATCATCGCCCTCGTTATGCCCGCGGCGGCGGTAACAGGTGATATCGATGATTACGTCTTTATGGAATTGGGTGCGGTAGTTAAAAGCCAGCTTCGCAACGCGGCACACTGCCTCCGGATCGTCCCCATTGACGTGGAAAATCGGCAACTGCATACCCTTGGTGATATCGGTGGCATAACGCGATGACCTGGCGTAAGACGGCGAAGTGGTAAACCCAATTTGATTATTCACCACAATATGTATGGTGCCGCCAGTGCGGTACCCAGGCAGCTGTGCCATATTTAGCACTTCTGCTACCACGCCCTGGCCAGCAAATGCGGCATCGCCATGCACTAAAATCGGCAAAATTGCGAATGAGTCATTCCCTATCCCCAAGGCGTCTTGTTTCGCTCGGGCCACTCCTGCTAGCACCGGCGCAACCGCCGCCAAATGGGAGGGGTTAGCTGCCAGATAGACGTTTATCTCATCGCCGCTGGGGGAGGTATAAGTGCCATCGGTACCCAAGTGATATTTGACGTCACCAGAGCCAGCCGAGCGCCGATTGACGACGCCGTCAAACTCGGAGAAAACCTGTTTATAGGATTTGCCTGCGATATTGGTTAGTACATTTAGTCGGCCCCGGTGTGCCATTCCGATGGTGGCCTCAGAAAGACCACTCTCTGCTGCGCTTTCCAGTATTTGATCGAGCGCGGGGATAAGCGCTTCCCCGCCCTCCAGCGAGAAGCGTTTTTGCCCCACATATTTAGTCTGTAAGAAGGTCTCAAATGCTTCCGCTTGGCTGAGTTTCTGCAGTATGCGCAGGTGCTCGGCCTCAGAAAGCTGCTCAATCGGGTGTTCTAGCCGATCCTGGAACCATTGGCGTTGCACCGGATCCTGAATATGCATGTATTCGATCCCCACGGTGCGGCAATAGGTGCTGCGCAGCTGCTGCAAAATCTCGCGCAGGGTCAAGCTGTCGGTGTAGCCAAAGCCACCAGTTGGGAAGCTGCGATCCAAATCCCACAGCGTCAACCCATAGGATTCCAACTCCAAATCGGGGTGGCGCCGCACATGGAAAGACAGCGGATCAGTATCGGCAATTAGGTGCCCGCGGGAACGGTAAGCGTGGATAAGCTGCGCAATTCGCGCGGGCTTACCAGTTTCCCGCTCGGCGTCATAAACCACATCTTTTTCCCAGACTATCGGGCTGTACGGTACCCGCAGTGCCACATAGACGCGGTCATAGAACCCATCCAAGCCCAGCAGCTTCTTCTCCAGCAGTGCCAAGAATTTACCGGAAGTCGCGCCCTGAATTACACGGTGATCGTAGGTGGAAGTCAGGTGTACCACTTTGGACACCCCGAGCTGCGCCAAAGTGTGTTCGGCAGTGCCTTTGAACTGGGCGGGGTAGTCCATCGTTCCCACGCCCACAATCACACCCTGCCCGGACATCAGCCGGGGGATAGAGTGCGTGGTGCCGAAACCGCCCGGATTGGTCAGCGAGGCAGTGGTGCCCTGATAATCGGACACCGTCAACTCATTGTTTCGCCCCCGCTTGATTAAGGTTTGATAGGCGGAGACAAACTCGGCGAAAGTCAAAGTTTCACTTGCTTTGATTGACGGCACCACCAAAGTGCGGCTGCCATCGCTTTTAGCGACGTCGATTGCTATCCCCAAGTTTACGTGAGCTGGTTGCACTAGCTGGGGCTTTCCGCCGTCTTCCTGGTAGAAGCAGTTCATCTGCGGCATCTCTGCCAGCGCCTCCACCATTGCGTAGGCGATCAGGTGGGTAAAGGAGATTTTCCCGCCGCGGGTAGAAGCCAGATAATTATTTATCACTGCGCGGTTGTCAAACATGACGCGGGCCGGTACTGCACGCACGGTCGTGGCGGTGGGGAGCTGCAGGGAGGCGTCCATATTGCGCGCCAATGCTCGCTCTGCTCCACGCAAGGGGACACTCTGGTTTTCCGCATTTTCCCAGTTAGCGGTGGGGCGGAGCTGATATTTTTTCGCATACGGAGTTATGGGAGCCACTGTGGCTGCGCGCGGTTGCGGTGGCAGATCAGAACGCGTGATATCTGCATCCGAGATGGCGGCGCGGTCTACGTTGTTGTAGACGGCGTGCTGCGCGGCCACCGTTTTTTCCGACGGTGCAGCAGTCTCCAGCTCCGGTTGCTCCGGATTGGGCAGAATTGGCACTCGCCCCTCTTTTTTCCAATTGCGGAACATGCTTTGCCACTGCGGGCCCACCTGGTCCGGATCTGCCAAAAAAACGGCGTAGAGATCCTCAATAAAGCCCTGGTTGGCGCCAAAATCATCGGGACTAGACGGCATTTTGCCCTCAATTCGTCGGCTGCGTGCTGTTACTCTCTAGCTTAGTTTCTGCCCGCTTGCCGTGGTGTTTGAGCCGGGAAAATCCCCGATTTTTTCGCTAAAAGATAGGGATACTGCGGTGATTCGTCAAGAAATCCTTACCCCTGTTTCAAGGGTGAGTTTATGGAGGGTAGCAAAATAGTTTTCTGTGCTGCATGCAGTTTTTTGGCGCCGCGGCGGGGTTAGCCCTCTTCCGTTATTATGGCTACATGACAGACGACGACGTTCCTGCGGCGGTGACCCCAGTTTGTTAACTGATTTGCTGTTGCTTCTAGCTGGTGTCCTGCTGACGGCGGGTACTGCAGTTTTTGTGTCAGCCGAATTTTCCTTGGTGGCACTCGATCCGGCTACTGTCGATGCCCGGGCTAATGAAGGCGACCCACAGGCCAAGAAAGTGGTTAAGGCGCTGCACTCACTTTCCCTGCAGCTCTCTTCTTGCCAAGTGGGCATCACTATCACCACTATTGTGTTGGGGTATGTGGCTCAAGAACCGCTCTATCGCATATTTGCCAATTGGTTTACGAGCGGTATGACCAAAGCGGCAGCTACCACTTTGGCGGGGGCAATTGCTTTTATTGCCTTGAATCTATTCTCGATGTTATTCGGGGAACTGGTGCCGAAAAATATGGCATTAGCTAGTCCGCTGCGCACGGCCGCCCTGATTTCTGCTCCGCTGCGTGCTTTCACCAAGCTATTCAAATTGGTGATTGTGAGCCTGAATGAATCGGCTAACTGGATCCTGCGCCGCTTCGGTGTGGAGCCGGCACATGAACTCTCGGGGGCGCGTTCAGCTACTGAGCTAATCGCCTTGGTACACCGCTCTGCGCAAGAGGGCACCCTAGACGTCTCCACTGCCCGGTTACTCACCCGCTCTATTGACATGGGCGGACTGACCGCAGTGGAAATTATGACTGACCGGGGCCGCGTAAATGCGCTGCATGAAGATGATTCTGCCGCTGATGTGGTGGAGCTGGCGAAAAAGACTGGGCACTCGCGCTTTCCGGTGATCGGGGAAGATCTCGATGATATCCGCGGTTTTGTGCATGTGCGCCGGGCGGTGGCAATCCCATATGAAGCTCGTAGCGGAGTGAAGGTGACGTCGTCGTCATTGATGATTCCCCCTACTCGGGTACCAGAAACTATGGAGCTGGCCCCGCTCCTGGTGCAGCTGCGCCAGGAAGGAATGCAGATGGCGCTAGTGGTGGATGAATACGGGGGAACGGCCGGAGTAGTCACTTTGGAAGACGCCATCGAGGAAATTGTGGGCGAGGTTTCGGATGAGCACGATCCGCGGCGCTCACGCGCCCGCTCGGTGGGAGCAAGCGAGTGGATGGTTGCTGGCACGATGCGCCCTGACGAGGTTTACCGCGAATGCGGGATTGACATTCCCAGTGCGGGACCGTGGGAAACTGTGGGCGGCTGGATCATGGCGCAGCTGGGCCGCATCCCGGCTGAAGGCGATGAAGTGCATGAAGCGGATGTTTGGGCCCGGGTGGAGCTGATGGATGGCCGCCGGGTACAGCTGGCGCGGGTTGGGAAAGTGAGCGAGCAATGAATATTTGGACTGCGCTCGCCATAACTGTCGGGCTGTTGTTGCTCAATGCGTATTTTGTGGGGGCAGAATTCGCCCTAATGGGAGCGCGGCGCTCGCGGATAGAGCCATTAGCTGATGCGGGTAAGCGTTCGGCAAAAATCGTACTTTACGCCTTGGAACACGTGACCTTGATGCTTGCCACTTGCCAGTTGGGGGTGACTGCGGCTTCGGTTGCGCTGGGGGCAGTGGCAGAACCGGCAATAGCTCAAGTTATTTCCCGCCCGATGCACGCGCTGGGGATGCCGGATTCCCTGGTGCAGGTGGTAGCAGTAGCGCTAGCCCTGGTGATTGTGGTCTATCTGCATGTAGTGCTCGGAGAAATGGTGCCAAAGAATTTGGCAGTCACTACCCCGGAAACTGCGGCGCTGATTTTCGGGCCACCGCTAGTGCTACTGTCCAAAATTTTCCTGCCCATTGTGGCCACCCTGAACTGGGTAGCTAATCACGCTATTCGCCTCTTTGGGTTTGAGCCAAAAAACGAGGTGGCATCGGCATTCACTGCTGACGAGGTGGCATCTATTGTGGCGGCGTCGAAAGCGGCAGGAGTGCTAGATGCCGACGTCGGTCTGATTTCTTCGGCCTTGGAATTTTCGGAGCACAATGCGCGGGAGCTTATGGTGCAGCTGGACGAGTTGGATACCGTATCGCCCAGTGCCACTCCAGCAGAAATTGAAAATGTAATTGCCCAGACTGGATATTCCCGGTTCCCCGTAGCCAATAGCGGGGTGCTATTGGGATATGTGCATCTGAAAGACATCATCTCCGTGCCGCCACAGCGGCGTAACGATCCGCTTCCACCTACACTTATCCGCACTTTGAATACCATCGACGGCGATCAAGAAGCGGAAACTGCCTTGCGGGAGATGCAGCGGGCTGGTTCGCATATGGCCACAGTTACGGTGGGGGGAGAAGTGCAGGGCGTTATTTTCTTGGAAGATATTTTGGAGGAATTGGTTGGTGAAGTGCGCGATGCTATGCAGCGCTAGCAGTAACTAACCGAGTGAAACTGTTGATATTTAGCCGTTTTAGGCGGTGTTAGTGTTCACAGTATTAGTTTGTGGAAATGTGTAGCGTTGTCGTTATCAAACCGTTATTATCGTGTTGTTGTCATTTTTGATGGCTTGATCCACTTGAGCGGAAAGGATGTGGGTGTGCCCAACTCACCAGAATCGCGCCCCCTACCGTCTCGCCGTGAACTGCGGTTAGCGCGCCAACGCGCCGCCGCTCAGCAGACTGTAATGAGCGAAGAACCGCTGACTGAAAAGATCAGCTCTGCCCAGGTGCAGGCCGCCATCGCGTCCCCGGCACTACAGGTTGTGCCGCGCTCCCATCAGAAGCTCATGGCTAAGACTAGATCAGGTCTGGTGCGGGATCGGGTAGCTTCGCTGGTAGGTGCGGGGTTGCTCGCCGTCAGTGGGGGATTTTTGATCGGGGTAACCGGCAGTTCTAATTCAGCGCTGGCGCACGCCAATATCAATCAATCCAGCCCGCTGCTTACCGCCATTAAAGAAAACCGGGACACACCGGCGTCGTTGTTAGCAAACTCTGGAGCGGCAGATGCGGCTCGGTTCCAGGAGGTCCAGAATTCAGCGGCACAAGGCTCCTTGGCGTGTGAAGCCAAGAATGGCGCCAACTCAATCGTCACGGCATTTGTGCGCGCGGAGAATACTGTGGTGCAGCCGATGGCTGCCGGCACTTACAACTTGACCTCAGGTTTCGGTTTCCGCGCAGATCCGTTCAACGGCAGGGCAGAAATGCACACCGGGCAGGACTTCGCGGCGCCGAAGAGCACGCCAATTTATGCGATTGCTGATGGCACGGTGCTGTTCGTAGGGCGTAACTCAAAAACTGGCATTAATAACTCGGTAATAATCCAGCATGAGATTGACGGCAAAGTTTTCACCTCGTGGTATCTGCATATGTACGACAACGAGATACTGGTTTCCGAAGGCGACACGGTAAAAGCTGGTCAGCATATTGCTGGGGTGGGCTCGCAAGGGCGCTCTACCGGTTCGCACCTCCACTTTGAGATACGGCCGGGTGCGGGGATAGATACCACGGCAGTTGATCCGATGCCGTTCATGCGTAGTTTGGGCGCGATTGATCCCGCCCAACTCTGTAAGTAGCGCGGAAAATAGCTGCGTAGCTTCCTGCTGCGCGGTGTGGGGGCAGCTGGGCTGCGGTATTGCTTGTGCACCCCGATATTAGCGTGGCTGTACCGGAAGCGGTAAGCTCAAAAGGTGAGTAACAGACTTTGGCAAATCGGGGAAAAACCGATAGTTATTGCCCACCGCGCTGGTGGTAATGAGGCCCCAGAAAATTCGATCGTAGCGGTGCGAAATATGCGCGATAAGGGCTTCAAATATATTGAAACTGACCTCTACGCTACGAGTGACGGGGTGGTAGTACTGCATCACGATCCGCTGTTAGAGCGCACTACCGACGGCGCGGGCAAGATTCGTGACTACACTTGGGCTGAGCTGAGCAAAGTAACTGATGAATCCGGTAATCCGCTAATGCGGCTCGATGAAGTTTTGGAAGAATTTCCGGAGCTGATCTTCAATACCGATGCTAAAGAAAATTCCGTGCTGCGCCCGCTAATCGCCACAATTAGGCGCAGTCAGGCTAGTTCTCAAGTTTCGCTGTCGTCATTCTCTGAAGGGCGATTAAAACTGTTGCGCTCTCAGCTCCCCGGGGTGAAATCTTCGCTGGGGACCGCCGCAATTGGGCAGTTGGTATTGGCGGCGCATAGCCCGCGCCCGCTGCGCACCGTGTTGGCCACCGGAGTGCCGGGCCCCCGCAAGGGCGCTGAGGCAGTGCAAGTTCCACTGGAATCCAACAGTGTACGGGTAATTACCCCGGCATTTATTGAGCTAGCGCACTCGCGTGGTTTGGCGGTGCATGTGTGGACCATAAACACAGTCGCGGAGATGAATGAAATCCTGGACTTGGGTGTGGACGGCATCATCACAGATGAACCTAGCTTGGCGCAGCAAGTAATCGACCAACACTGGGAGCGGGCCCAGCATTAGCCCCCGGCTAACTTAGAACCGGCAGTACAGCTGGTAAATGCAGTAGTTTACGAAGCGCGCCGGGGCAAACTTTACTAGGCCCAGCAGGGAACGGTAGCCAGCACCATAGCCGATAAGTGGTTTCGGGGTGCGTTTTGCTAGCGCCAGCTCCACTATTCTGCCGGCGAGTAGGCGCGGATCGGTGCCATTGCGTTCATCTGATTCCATTTTTGCCACTGATTTTTGCGGCACCTCGCCGTATGGGGTATCGGTAGGGATCTCAGTTTCCCGGTTGTCCGGGAAGTCAGTGGCAATATCCCCGGGCATTACCGCGGTACAGGTGATATTAAAGGGTTTCAACTCGTTATTTAGTGCTAAAGCTATCTGGTTGACGGCGGCCTTTGAGGCACTGTAGAGCGCCTGGAATGGGATAGAAGTAATTGCGGCCATCGAGGAGGTCAAAATTATCCTGCCCCCACCACTGGCACGTAGTGCCGGCAGCGCGGCCTGAATGAGGTGCACAGTGCCGAATACATTTACCTCAAACTGGTTCCGCATGTCGGCCGGGCTGGTGTATTCCAGTGGCCCGGCTACCCCGTATCCAGCGTTGGTGACCAATACATTTAGCCGGCCTTCGGCAGCCATTACTTGAGCAACTGCAGCTCTCATCGACTCCGGATCGGTGACGTCGCCAGTAATGTGGGTGATACCAGCGGCGTCTTTCCCGCTGCGACTCACTTCGTAGACGACGCTACCTTTGGTGGCGAAAATTTCAGCGGCTGCTTTGCCAATTCCGCGGGAACCGCCACTGATTAGCACTACTGGTTGAGTCTGCATTTGTCTCCTCGCTGTCCATATTGCGGTGCTACTTTTAAGGTTTAGCTTAGACCTCTCGGCTTAGGGTGGCGGGAAAACAAAAAAATGCGCCAGGGCGAAGAATCGCGCTAGCGCAAGAATATGAATAACAATCGGTACCCCGAACAGGATTCGAACCTGCGACCTTCTGCTCCGGAGGCAGACGCTCTATCCCCTGAGCTATCGGGGCGGGCACGAAAAGCAAGTCTAGCAGTACTTGGGGATAGTTCCCCAAATTATCTTTGTTTATCCGCACACAGAGAAACCAGAATCCGCCCATATCGGCTCGGTGGCATGGTGGAGCTCACGAACACGAGCCACTCGCTTACCGCTGCGCTAGCTAGAATTACCCTATGACTCCTGAAGAACTTGCTGCACTTTTTCGTACCTGTATTGCCGACGCCGTAGCTGATGAGCAGCTGACACTGGCGGAAATACCGGAGATCCGGGTGGAACGCCCGCGCTCGCGCGCCCACGGGGATTGGTCCTCAAATGTGGCGATGCAGCTAGCAAAGCCAGCGGGAAAAAATCCGCGTGAACTGGCGCAGATTATTGCCGATCGGTTGGTGGCAGATCCGGGAATCTCGCAGGTAGAAATTGCTGGCCCGGGTTTTATTAACGTCACCCTGAACAAAGCTGCCGCGGGTGAATTGGCGCGCACAATTGTAACCGCAGGTGCAGAGTACGGCAGCAGCACGCAGTTAGCGGGAAAAACTATCAACCTGGAATTTGTTTCCGCCAATCCGACCGGCCCGATCCATGTGGGCGGCGCGCGGTGGGCTGCAGTGGGAGACTCACTGGCCCGAATTTTACAGGCGAGCGGTGCAGAGGTAATCCGGGAATATTATTTCAACGATCATGGCGCCCAGATTGACCGCTTTGCTGCCTCGCTTTTGGCGCGCGCTCGCGGAGAAAATGTGCCGGAAGACGGTTACGGGGGGCAGTACATTACCGATATTGCCGAGCAAGTAACTGCGGCGGCAACAACTAACCCAGCTGAGCTGCCGGATGAGCAAGCTGTGGAGTACTTCCGGGAGCACGGCGTCGCCCTGATGTTTGATGAAATCAAGCAGGAGTTGGCAAATTTCCGGGTGGAATTTGACGTCTATTTCCACGAGGATTCGCTGCACGAATCTGGGGCAGTGGATCAGGCAGTGGAGCAGCTACGGGAAAAGAAGGTAATTTTCGAGTCCGAGGGTGCGGTGTGGCTGCGCTCCACTGACTTCGGGGATGATAAAGACCGGGTCATCTACAAATCGGACGGCAACGCAGCTTATTTTGCTGGCGATATCGCCTACTACTTGGATAAGCGCAACCGCGGGGCGGATCAAGTAATCATCATGTTGGGTGCCGATCACCACGGATATATCGGGCGGATGTACGCCATGGCCCGCGCTTTTGGCGATACTGCCGGCACAGGTGGAAATCTGGAATTGCTGATTGGCCAGCTAGTCAATTTAGTGCGGGATGGGAAACCGGTGCGGATGTCGAAGCGGGCTGGCACCATTGTGGTACTGGAGGACTTAGTGGAAGCCGCCGGAGTCGATGCCGCCCGCTATTCACTGGTGCGCGCTGCGATGGACACCCAGTTGGAAATTGATCTGGGATTGATCTCTTCTCGGACCAACGAAAATCCGGTCTACTACGTGCAATACGCGCATGCCCGCACCTGCGCAGTGGATCGCAATGCTAGCGAACACGGAGTGGACCGTTCCGCATTTGATCCGGCACTGCTAGACGGCGCTGCCGACGGCGATTTGCTTGCTGCCCTGGCACAATATCCGGAAGTGGTATCCCAAGCGGCACAACTGCGCGAACCGCATCGAGTGGCGCGCTACCTGGAAGAACTCGCTGGTAAATACCACACCTGGTATGGGCAATCCCGCGTTACTCCGCGGGCAGATGATCCGGTTACTGACCAACATCGCAGCCGGCTGTGGCTCAATGACGCCACTGGTCAAGTGCTAGCTAATGGATTGCGCCTGCTGGGAGTAAGTGCGCCGGAACGTATGTGACTGCTTGAGTAGATGGACAGCCCTATGGATCTGGAACAAGTAACTGCCCCGCTGCCAGACGGTACGCCCACGGGGATCTGGTCCCAAAATGCCACGCTAACCGCCACCGGGGAACTGCAGGTGGCAGGAGTGAGGGTGACTGAGCTCGCCACTGAATTCGGCACCCCGGCGTATATCTTGGATGTGGCAGATATGCGCGCCCGGGCGCAAGCCTGGGTAGCTGCTGCCACGGAGGCCTTTGCCGAGCTAGGTGGAGCAGCAGTTTATTACGCCGGTAAGGCTTTCCTGTCCAAGGCAGTGGCGCGCTGGATGTATGAAGCTGGGCTGCATATCGATACCGCTTCCGAAGGGGAACTGCGCACGGCATTAGCCGGCGGCGTGCCCGGCAGTTATTGCGGTCTGCATGGCAATAACAAGTCAGTGGCAGAGATCGAGCTGGCCCTGGAAGCGGGAGTGGCGCATATCGTCGTCGATTCTCTAGCTGAGCTGGAACTGGTGGCCCGAATTGCCACCGAGCACGATACCGTTGCGCCAATTTATTTGCGCCTCACCACGGGAGTACATGCGGGTGGGCATGAATTTATTGCCACCGCGCATGAAGACCAAAAGTTTGGGCTCTCGATTGCTACTGGGGCTGCTCAGTTGGCGATCGAACGTGCGCATGCTCATCCGCAGCTGGAACTATTGGGGCTGCATTCACATATTGGTTCGCAGATTTTAGCTACCGATGGTTTTGCGCGCGCCGCTAAAGCTGTGCTGGACGTGCGGGCGCAAGCTGCGCAGCGCGGCGTCGTCATCCCAGAAATTGATTTAGGCGGCGGTTACGGAGTGCGCTACACCAGCAATGACGCTCTGCCACCGGCACCGGCTGAATTTGTAGCAGCGCTGGCGGGGGCAGTGCGTGACCATGTGGCGGAAACTGGGTTGCCGGCTCCGCATATCGCTATTGAACCGGGGCGCGCTATCATCGGCCCGGCTATGCTCACCCTCTATACCGTGGGGACAATTAAAGACGTGATGACGGACAGTGGCCCGCGCCGTTACGTCAGTGTAGACGGCGGTATGAGCGACAACCTGCGTCCAGCACTTTACGGGGCAGATTACACTGCTGCGATAGTTAATCGGCAGGCAGACGGTGCGGTGCAGCGCACTCGCGTGGTAGGGAAACACTGCGAATCCGGCGATATCGTAGTGCGGGATGTGGCCTTGGCGGAGGTGGCAGCCGGCGATCTGCTGGCAGTTCCGGTTACTGGAGCGTATGGCCGGGCAATGGCGTCTAATTACAATATGATTTCTCGCCCGCCGGTAGTGGCAGTGGCAGACGGCGCGGCGCGGGTGCTCATTCGGCGGGAGACAATCGCCGACCAACTGGCACTTGACGTAAGCTGAGCGCGAAGAGGAGACCCAAATGAACGTAAAAATTGCGCTACTGGGATGTGGCACAGTGGGCACGCAGGTGGCTCGGCTATTGGCAGAGCAAAATGAGGTGCTCTCGGCGCGAGCGGGCGCCAAGCTGGACCTAATCGGAATTGCGGTGAACAATATTGATGCCCCCCGCGATCCAGCTATTGATCGGTCATTGCTGACTACTGACACTGCCGGGCTGATTGCTAAGGCAGATATTGTTATCGAGCTGATCGGCGGGATAGAGCCGCCGCGCACGCTAGTGCAACAAGCTATTGCAGCTGGCGCGTCAGTGGTTACCGGGAATAAAGCGCTGCTGGCTTCCTATGGACCAGAGATTTACGACGCCGCCAAAGCTGCGGATGTGGATGTCTACTATGAAGCGGCAGTAGCGGGAGCGGTGCCGGTAGTTTATGGCATGCGCGAATCTCTGGCTGGTGACCGGGTAACGGCTATCCAAGGTATTTTGAACGGCACCACCAACTACATTCTGGATGAGATGACCACTAAAGGGCTGGATTACGCCGAAGTCTTGGCGACTGCCCAAGAGCTCGGCTACGCCGAAGCAGATCCCACAGCTGATGTAGATGGTCTTGACGCCGCTGCCAAAATTGCGATTCTGGCTTCATTGGCATTCAATACCCGGGTGCATTTGGATGACGTTGCGGTAGAGGGCATCCGGTCGATTAGCGCCGCGGATATTAAGGCTGCAACTGATGCGGGCTACGTCATCAAGCTGATTGCCACAGCTAATCAGCGGGACGGAGGAGTGGAACTGCGAGTTAATCCAGCGCTTGTTCCAGTGAGCCATCCGTTAGCCTCCGTGTCTGGTTCTTATAACGCGGTAGTTATTGAAGGGGAAAGTGCGGGGCGGTTGATGTTCTACGGTCGCGGTGCTGGTGGTGCCCCTACGGCGTCAGCAGTGCTATCAGATTTGGTAGCAGCGGCGGCCAAGAAGGTATCCGGCGGGCGCGCCCCGCACGAGCTGGTGTTGGGCGAGGTCCCGTTTATCAAGCCGCAAGATTTTGTGTCGCGTTATCACATCCGCCTGGCAGTGCCAGATCAGGTGGGTGTGCTCAGTGAAATTACAGAAACTTTCGCCAATTTTGGCGTTTCTATCTCTGCTGTAATCCAGACGGCAGCTCCTAGTGCAGGTCAAGCGTTTTTGACGGTCACCACCCACTTGGCGCGCCAAGCAGATCTGGAAGCTACAGCGGAACAACTGGCAAATATTGACGGATGCGAAGTAGTTCGCATCCTGCGAGTAGAGGAAGACTAATGGCACACCAGTGGCGCGGAATCATTACTGAGTATCGTGAGCGGCTCCCATTCGGGCCGGAAGTATCCCCGGTAACGCTGTTGGAAGGGGGCACCCCACTGGTGCCGGCCCCAGCTATCGGCGCAAAAATCGGAGCCGAGGTTTGGGTGAAGGTAGAGGGAGCTAATCCCACCGGATCCTTTAAGGATCGCGGTATGACCAGCGCAATTACCCAGGTGGCGCAGACTGATACCAAGATTGTGGCTTGTGCATCTACCGGGAACACTTCGGCGTCTGCGGCGGCGTATGCGGTGGCGGCGGGTCTGGAATGTGCCGTGGTTTTGCCCGCCGGGAAGATTGCGGCAGGGAAACTAGCCCAAGCTATTGTGCATAACGCCAAGCTAGTGGCAGTAGATGGCAACTTCGACGACTGCCTGCGGATAGTGCGAGAGCTGACTGAATCGCATCCGGTGGCTTTGGTGAACTCAGTCAATCCGTACCGGCTACAAGGGCAAAAGACTGCTGCCTTTGAAATTGTGGATGCACTGGGCGATGCGCCAGATATCCACGTTTTGCCGGTGGGTAACGCTGGAAATATCACCGCTTATTGGATGGGGTACTGCGAATACGCGGGTAAGACGACGTCTGCCTCTATGGAAGACTCCGCTGCCCGGCTTGAACCTAAAGCCAGCAAGGTGCCACAGATGTGGGGCGTGCAGGCGTGGGGGGCGGCCCCGCTGGTAGTGGGGCACCCAGTGAGTGACCCGGAAACGGTAGCAACTGCTATCCGGATTGGTAATCCAGCGTCGTGGCAATACGCGGAAGAAGCTCGCGATAATTCCGGGGGCTGGATTGACCGGGTTACTGATGAGCAGATCCTCGCAGCGCAAGCTCTGCTGGCAGCGGAAGTGGGGGTATTTGTGGAGCCGGCGTCGGCGGCCTCAGTGGCAGGGCTGTTGCAGGCCGGAGCAGCTGGGAAAGTTCCAGCCGGTGCCAAGATTGTGTGTACGGTAACTGGCAATGGTTTGAAAGACACCGCAACCGCACTTGGGGAGCGGGAGCTAGATTTCACGCCGATTGCACCTACCGTGGCAGCCGCCGTAGAGGTATTGGGTCTCTGATGCGTATAGCTACCAACAGTGCGCGGGTGCGGGTGCCGGCGACTTCAGGAAATCTCGGCCCGGGATTTGACGCTATGGGGATGGCACACGATCTGTGGGATGACGTCTCGGTGCGGGTAACTACCGGGGCATCGGCAGTTGAGATTCGCGGTGAGGGCGCTGATACGCTGCCCCGCGATGAATCGCACCTGATTTTGCAGGCAATGTACGCCACCTTAGATCGGATACAGGCGCCGCACGCTGGATTCGAGCTGATTTGCCACAACAATATCCCGCAGGGGCGCGGGCTAGGGTCTTCGGCAGCAGCGATTGTAGCTGGGATTATGCTGGTGCGCGGCTTAATCGATCATCCGCAGGAGCTGGACGACGATCTGGTGCTCCAGATTGCCACCGAACTGGAAGGGCACCCGGATAATGCGGCACCGGCAATTTTTGGCGGTGCGGTACTGTCCTGGAGCAGCGGCGAAAAAACTCATTCCGTACACTTGCAGGTGCGCCCAGATATTCACACGACTTTGCTAGTGCCCAGGGAAGTGTTGGCAACTTCTGCTGCGCGGGCAGCGCTGCCGGTGCAGGTGCCACACGCTGATGGCGCATTTAACTCTGCGCGAGCTGCACTCCTAGTACACGCATTGGCCAGGGCGCCGCAGCTGCTATTTGATGCCACCGAAGAACGCCTCCACCAGGGGTATCGCGCTGAGTCCATGCCGCATAGCGCCCGAGTTTTGGCAGCATTGCGCAATGCTGGTTGGCCGGCAGTTGTCTCGGGGGCTGGACCATCTCTGTTAGTTTTTGCAAAATTAGATGAGCGAATTACTCAAGTACTAGCTGCCGAAGGCTTCCGGGCAATTCCCTCACAGCAAGTTCGCGGTGCATACTTGATCTAGTTATAGTTTTCCGCAACGACGCGACGAACTTATAGGGTAGGTAACGTGGTATTAGCAATCGAGATTCACCAACTGGTGAAAAAGTATGGTCGGGTAGCCGCCATAAAGGAAATAAGTTTGGGAGTGCGCCAGGGAGAGGTCTTTGGCTTTATTGGCCCCAACGGTGCTGGCAAATCCACTACTATTCGTATTTTGCTGGATGAAGTTCGGGCTAACTCCGGCAGCGCTAAAGTTTTTGGTCTTGATTCACGCCAGGACGCAGTGGAAATTCACCGCCGCACTGGGTACCTCCCGGCAGAATTGGCGCTCCCTCCCAAAATGACTGGTCGCCAGGTGCTGTCCTTTTTTGCTCGGTTGCGCGGTGGCGTGGACTGGAAATATGTCGATGAATTGGAAGCCCGCTTTGACGCCGAACTGGATCGGCGCGTCGAATCTCTCTCTACTGGTAACCGGCAAAAAGTTGGCATAATTTCCGCTTTCATGCACCAGCCAGAGTTGCTAATTTTAGACGAACCGATCACGGGGCTAGATCCACTAGTACAGCGCCAATTCCACCAGCTTGTCCGGGAGACAGTGGACCAAGGGCGTACGGTTTTCTTATCCAGCCATACGCTCTCCGAAGTGCAACGAGTAGCAGATCGGGTGGGCATTATTCGCCGCGGTGAAGTGGTGGCTATCGAGGATATTTCCGAGCGCAACGATAATTTGGAAGACGTCTTCCTCCAGTTTCATGAAGCAGAGCAACAGGGAGAATAATGTCGACTCTGTTTCTACGCACGCTGGCAGAAAGATGGCGCGGCCCAGCAATAGTGGTGATTGCCGTATTTGCCACCACATTGGTGACGATGAGCGCGGTAAAAGGGGCAGACCCAACAGAACTGGCAGTATTTCCGGAACCAGTGCTGAATATGTTGGGGATTCCCAGTGGTGCTGATGCAGCTGCGCTGGCATATGGGGTAGGGCTTAACCTGATTGCTCCCCTGGCGTTGAGCGCGGTGGCGATTGCCATGGGGACCGATATTATCGCTGGTGTCGAACGGCGCCGCACGCTTTCGTTGGTATTGAGCACTCCGATTTCTCGTGCTCAGGTTGCCGCAGCCAAAGTTTTGGGGATACTGACCGTATTACTAGCCACTGGGGTGTTGCTACTGGTTACTACCTATTTGGCGAATGCCATATCAGGAGTATCCCCTGGGGAATCCCATCTAGCACAATTGACGTTAGTTGTTACTGCTAATGCGCTATTGCACGGTGCAATTGCCTATGCCGTAGGCAGCACAACGGGTAATGAAGCCGCAGCAGCATTTATTGGCGGAACTTTGCTCACTTTCGGTTGGATAGCCAGCGGGGTGCTCCCGTTAGTTCCGGAACATGCAAATATCATTACCTACCTGCCGTACGGCTGGTTTTCTAGCCAAAATGCTCTGATTGATGGAATTGACACCGGCTATTTCTTGCTGCAGCTCGGGCTAGCACTGGTGCTGTTTTTAGCTGGCTCGGCGTGGTTTATGCACCGCGATATGCGCACCGTTTCGGAAATATCGCTGCGGCGCCAGCGCCAGGCACGGATAGCTGTTAGCCGCCCGGCGTCTATCTTTACTATGCTGCTGCGGCGCAATAAATCTTTGCTGACAGTGGCATCCCTGGTAATGGCAGTTTTGACTGTGCTGATGGGGAAAATCTGGGATAGCTTCACAGTAGATGTGGCACAACTGGCCGCCAGCGTTCCGCCGAATATGTTGGTGTGGTTTGGGGCTGGCGATATTACTACTCCAACTGGCTATCTGTGGGGCGAGATATTCGGGCTATTAGCACCGATTGCCGTGATTGCAATTGGGACCAGGGTTGCCACTGGGTTGGCGCGTCCGGAGAAATCTGGCTGGCTCGGGATGGTACTGGCGCATCCAGTGCGCCGCAGCCGCATTATTGCCAATTTGATTGGGGTGCTAGTTGCCAGCCTGCTGATCTTTGCGGTGGTGACTGCAGCTGCACTTTTGTTAACCACTAACATATCTACTCTGGGCCTAACTACTGCGCAGATTCTTGGGGTGACCGGGCATCTATTCGCTTTTGGGCTGTGTCTGGGTGCGATCAGCGTGCTAGTGGTAGCGGCAACTGGCAGCAGAATAGTTACGGTGCTCACTGCGACTGGGCTAGGCCTGGTGTCATATTTGGTGTATGCCGCCGCTGTTACCCGCGGAGCCGCAGCCAGCTGGGGGAGAATTTCCCCACTATATTGGTATGCCAGCCACCAGCCACTTGATAACGGCATGAATTGGGTACACGTAGTTTTGCTGCTTGCCGTGGCATTAGCGGCATTCGTGGTGGCTTTTCCACTATTTAATCGCCGCGACATTCACGTCTAAAATTTTGTCGTTTCCACTAAAAAGTATGTATTATTGGGGAGGACAGCGAAGGTGCCTCAGGCACACTTGAACTCCAAAACTCATTTAGTTAGTTATTTTATTGGTGGCTGTCTAAATATTTCCCATTCTTTCGGTGTACCCGGTTGCATTTGGGGTATCACCAGCTCTAGGAAGGAACTTCGTGAGCGAACCAACTAACCGTCCGCCTGCGCTTTCTACTATGCGCCTACCTGAACTTAAGAAATTGGCTGCGCAGATGGGGCTTGAACTGCCTGGAAAGTCGCTGAAAGCGGACTATGTAGCTGCTATTCGGGATGCGCGGAAGCAGGAAAAAGCAGCGAAAACTTCGGGGAAGCAGCCGAAGAACAATGTAAAAGATGAAATCGAACTTCCTAACCGCAAGCAGGCAGCAGAAAATAGCGTGCCAGAACTCAGCCCAGAAGAGAAAAAGGCTGCGTTAGATGCGCTGGGTGATGCGGCAGAGCGGCGTGCCCAAGAGCGTGAGGAAGACGGTGAAAACCGCAATCGGCGCACCCGCAATCGGCGAAACCGTAATGAGCGCAATGAGCGCCGGGACCGGTCGAACCGCCAGTCGCGCAATCGGCAAGGGCAAGACCACAAGTCGGATGAGGGCGCAGAAAACGGCGCTAGCCGTGCGGACAGTGCGGAACAAGTTGACCGGCAGCAAAATAATGATGACGACGCATTGATTGCAGTTGCCGGTATCTTCGATATTGAGGGTAACAACGCCTACCTCCGCACCGGTGGATATTTGCCGGGCAAGAATGATGCCTATGTTTCGCAGCAGATGATTAAGAAATATGGGCTGCGCCGTGGCGATGCGGTACAAGGCGCGGTGCGCCCTGCCAGCGAAAACCGGCGCGGGCGGCAGCACAAATACAACCCGCTGGTACAGGTGGATTCGATTAACGGGCTTTCGGTGGAAGACGCCGCTAAGCGCCCGGAGTTCAACAAGCTCACTCCGCTGTATCCGCAGGAAATGCTGCGGATGGAGACCACCGCTAAAGCATTAACTACCCGGGTAATTGATCTAGTAGCGCCGATTGGTAAGGGGCAGCGTGGTCTAATTGTTTCGCCGCCGAAAGCCGGTAAGACCATCGTATTGCAGCAGATCGCGATGGCCATTGCTAATAACAATCCACAGGTGCACCTGATGGTGGTGCTGGTGGATGAACGTCCGGAAGAAGTTACCGATATGCAGCGCCTGGTAAAAGGGGAAGTCATTGCTTCTACCTTTGACCGCAAGCCTGCTGATCACACTATCGTCGCGGAACTGGCAGTAGAACGGGCAAAGCGCCTGGTGGAATTGGGTCAGGACGTGGTGATCCTGCTCGACTCGCTGACCCGGCTATCTAGGGCCTACAACTTGGCGGCACCTACTTCGGGTCGCGTGCTCTCTGGTGGCGTGGATGCCAGCGCCCTATACCCGCCGAAGAAATTCTTTGGCGCCGCCCGCAATATCGAAAATGGTGGATCCTTGACCATTCTCTCCACCGCCCTGGTGGAGACTGGCTCGAAGATGGATGAAGTTATCTTTGAAGAGTTCAAGGGCACCGGCAATATGGAACTGCGGCTCTCCCGCGAACTGGCAGATAAGCGTATTTTCCCGGCAGTGGATATCAACGCTTCGGGTACGCGCCGCGAAGAACTGCTATTCAGCCCAGAAGAATTGAAGATTGTTTGGCATCTGCGCCGCGCTTTGGGTAGCCAGGATGTCCAGGAATCTTCGGACTTCCTCCTCGGAAGAATGCGGAAGACCGAATCGAACGCACAGTTCCTCATGTCGGTAGTTCGCGGTATGCAAGGGCTGGAAGAATAATCACTGTGCTCGCCGCCTAGGGTGTGCTATCCCATATAGCATCCGGGCGGCTGGGTATGGTTAAATTGAACGTCGGCTGCTGGTTCACCGCGTCACAAGGCGTGGACCCAGAGCAACAAACGATCCAAGGAGAAAAAATGAAGCAGGGAATCCACCCCGCATATGCGCCAGTGCATGTAACTTGCACCTGCGGCAACGAATTTGACACGCAATCCACTCTCAACCAGGAATCCCTGCGTGTGGATGTGTGCTCGGCATGTCACCCGTTCTACACCGGTAAGCAGAAGATTCTGGATACTGGCGGTCGAGTGGCTCGCTTCGAAGCACGTTACGGCAAGCGTAAGAAGTAACTTTGTAGCTAAGCGCCGGTACAGTTTTTAGCTGTACCGGCGCTTGCGCGTATCTTGCCAAAGGTATGCTGGTATTGCTGGAGGCGCCACCGCGGATGCCTTACCCACCACTGAACAACTACAAATTTTGACCGGAGTATTATGAGCCAGTTTCCTGCAGCGGAAGCCCTGTTAACTGAATATCGCGATATTGAACAGCAGATGGCTTCACCAGAAATTTTGGCCCGCCCGGAAAAACTGCGTTCTCTGGGGCGGCGCTACGCTGAACTCGGGCGGGTAGTTAGTCGCTATCTGGACTGGCAGCAGGCCAATACCGATCTAGTGGAAATGAAAGAGATCGTGGCTGGCGGTGGAGAAGACGCCGAACTTTTCGCCCCCGAGCTGCCGCGGCTAGAAGAAAACCTGATTAAGGCAGAAGAAGAACTGCGCGATGCGCTGCTGCCGCGCGACCCAGATGACAGCCGCGATATCATCGTCGAAGTCAAAGCCGGGGAAGGCGGGGAAGAATCAGCGCTATTTGCCGCCGATCTACTGCGGATGTACCAGCGCTATGCGGAAAAGCGCGGTTGGAATACGCAGATACTGTCCTCCAATGTGACCGAATTAGGGGGATATAAGGACGTTCAGCTGGCGATAAAAGCTAAGAGCGTGCCAGAAGACCCGGCAGACGGCGTCTGGGCACACTTAAAGTACGAAGCTGGCGTACACCGGGTGCAGCGGGTGCCAGTTACTGAATCTCAGGGGCGTATTCACACCTCTGCCGCCGGCGTGCTAGTTTTCGCTGAAGTAGACGAACCGGAAGAAGTTGAGATTAACGACAACGACCTGCGGATTGACGTCTACCGTTCTTCTGGGCCGGGCGGGCAGTCAGTTAATACCACCGATTCCGCCGTCCGCATCACCCACTTGCCTACCGGTATCACGGTGTCGATGCAGGATGAAAAATCTCAGATCAAGAACCGCGAATCGGCGATGCGAGTACTGCGGGCGCGGCTGCGTCAGGCCCAACTGGAAGAACTAGCGGCTAAGGAAGCAGATCAGCGTCGTTCTCAGGTGCGCACCGTAGACCGCTCCGAGCGCATCCGCACCTACAACTTCCCAGAAAACCGCATTTCTGATCACCGCACCGGATACAAAGCGCACAATTTGGACGCAGTACTAGACGGCGAGCTGGATGCAGTTATCGATTCGCTGCGTGAAGTCGATGAACGGGAACGGCTAGCAGCGGCAGCGGAGGCAGCCGAAGGTAAGAAGTGAGTGCGCTAGCGGGGATGCCCCCAGATTCGCGGCCGCGCTCCACTTGGCAAGCGGTAATGCGCCAAGTTGCCGAGCAGTTAGCGGCGGCCGGAATTGATTCTAGCGCCGCCGAAGCCCGGCTGTTAGTGGCAGACGCCGCCGGCGTTGAGCAGCCGTGGCTTAGCCCCGTGCCACCTACTCCCGCGCAGTTGGCGCGGTTATCGCACACCACTGCTGCCCGGCTGGAACGCCAGCCGATACAGCATGTCTTGGGCAAAATGTGGTTTCGCTATCTGGAATTAGCGGCTGGTCCGGGAGTATTTAGTGTGCGCCCCGAAACCGAAGCAATGGTAGACGCCGCCCTTGCCGCCTTACCTCAGTTAGGAGAGCATCCGCGGGTAGTAGATCTATGCAGTGGCTCAGGGGCGATCGCCATTGCTATCGCCACCGAGTATCCGAGGGCGGCAGTATCCGCAGCGGAGATTTCTCCAGCCGCCTACGGCTATGCCCAGCGCAATAATGCCAGCTACGGCAACTCAGTAGATTTAGTTCTGGGCGATGCCCGAACTGCTTTCCCGCAATTGTTGGGCACAGTGGACCTAGTCATCTCTAATCCGCCCTATGTGCCGCCTACTGATGAGCTACCCCCAGAAGTGCGGCATGACCCGCAGTTAGCGCTATTTGGTGGCGGCTCAGATGGGCTGGACTTACCAGCACAGCTAATTTCCCGAGCTGCCCAGCTACTCCGCCCCGGCGGGGTACTCTTTATGGAACACGCCCCAGAGCAAGCGGCCAAAATTGTGGCCATAGCTGCACGAGATTTTGAAAAGTGCGAAACTGGCAGAGACTTAACTGGGCGTGAGCGCTGGTTGCGCGCTGACAAAGCAAATTAGGAGGCAGGGGAACCGATGATTGGACCCATAACTGATCCGGATATTCGCGCTGCTGCGCGCGCTGCACTGGCCCGGGACGAAGTAATCTGCCTGCCTACCGATACAGTTTACGGGGTTGGCGTCGATCCCTACCGCGCCCCAGCAGTACAAAACTTATTACGGGTTAAGCGCCGCACTATTGCTAAACCCCCGCCCATTTTGGTAGGGAAAATTGACGACGCCCGGGCGCTGTGCCCGCAGCTCTCCCCAGCTGCGCTGGATCTGATCCAAGAATTTTGGCCGGGCGCGCTCACTATCGTGCTGCCTACTGATGTGAAATTGGGGTGGGACCTATCCGAAATGGGGGGAACTATCGCACTGCGGATGCCAAATTCACCGGCGACGCTGGAGCTGCTAGCCGAAACTGGGCCGCTGGCAGTTACTAGCGCCAATCTCACCGAACATGACCCCGCCACCAGCGCCCAAGCTGCTCAAGCTCAATTGGGTGATGCAGTCAGCGTCTACCTGGATGCAGGGGAGAGCGGTGGTGGAGTTCCGTCCACTATTGTGCGGTTGACTGCTGACGGCGCAGCCGTACAGATTTTGCGGCATGGAGCGATTAGCGCGGCACAGATAGCGGCTTTGGTTAAGGTGCAACCGTGAGGGTTTATCTATTGGTGATGCTGCTCGCCGCGGCGCTTACTTATTTGTTGGTGCCCGTGGTGTTGCGGGTGGCGCTCGCGACTGGAGCCATCACCCAAATCCGCAGCCGTGACGTGCACACCATACCGGTGGCGCGCCTAGGGGGAGTGGCTATGCTCCTAGGATTCGTGGCTGCCCTGCTGATTGCCTCGCAGATTCCCTATCTAAGCGCGATCTTTAACTCCGGCTCAGGGGTGTGGGGAATAGTAATTGGTGCCTCCGCTATGTGCCTATTAGGGGTGATTGACGATATTTGGGAACTGAACTGGTACACCAAATTGGCGGGGGAAATCTTGGCTGCCGGGTTGATGGCGTGGCAAGGCGTGCAACTAGTTACTTTGCCTCTGCTGGGATTGACGGTTGGTTCCACCCGCCTCACCTTGTTCACCACCATAATTGCGGTGGTAGTAGTGGCAAATGCGGTGAACTTCGTAGACGGGCTCGACGGGTTGGCAGCGGGTGTGGTTGGCATCGCTGCCTTTGCATTCTTTATTTACAGCTATTACTTGACTAGGGGAGTTTCCCCAGGCGACTACACCTCGGCAGCGACTATGGCTACCGCTGCGTGTGTGGGCATCTGCATTGGGTTTTTGCCACACAACTTCCACCCAGCGCGCATCTTCATGGGCGACTCGGGAGCGCTCATGCTGGGCACTTTAGTTGCTGGCGTGAGTATTTTGGTGACCGGGCAAATTGATCCTGCCACTGCCAAGACTCCGGCGGCGATTCCAGCGTTTATGCCGCTGCTGATACCGCTGCTCATTTTAGTTATTCCGTTGGTAGATCTGATTTGGGCAGTGTTGCGGCGGGTGCGCCAGGGGCGTTCGCCGTTTTCTGCCGACGCCGGGCATCTCCACCACCGTCTACTGCGGCACGGCCATTCCCACACGGCTGCAGTATTAGTGCTCTATATGTGGACGGCAGCAGCTTCATTTAGCGCAGTGGCGGCAGTGATCTTCCCGCATTTGGGGCTTATTCCGATTATCCTGCTGATTATTGCCGGGTGCGTATTTGTTACCTGGCGGCAGATGCTGACGCCGTCTACCCAGGTGGAACAGTAGTGAAAATGCGTTCCACGCGCACTGCGGGGGCGGTGCCGAGTGCAGAGGCAATAATCACCCGAGCAGTATTGGGCAGTGTGCTGGCAGTTATCTGCGCCAGCCTGCTCGGCATGCTGATCTGGCGAGAACAGTGGGCTGCGATCGCATTAGGTAGCGGAGCGGTGGCTGGATCAATGCTGCTCACCTGGGGTGCACATAAGCTGAGCAGTGGCACCCTACTCACCAGTGTGGCAGTGATTATGGCCGGCAGCTACGTGGTAAAACTGGCGGCAGTGCTGGCGATATTTGCTGCGGTACGTTCCCATCCCAATTTTGATCTGTACTGGATAGCGGGGGCCTTTATCGCAGCGGAGCTGTTAGCGTTAGCGGTGCACACCACCCTAATTCTCACTTCCCGCGGTCCGGGACTGGATAGCCCAGCGGAGATGCCTAGCTCGTCGCGTAGCTGAGCACATAAAATTTTTTATTACGCCGTGACATTAAGTTAATTTTGCTGCACGCTTTGAATAGCGCGGGCCACCAATGTAAAGTAACTGAGGGGTCACTTCGGTGTAGAAGTAAGGCCCAAAATGTTGGTAAAACTGCGGTCAAGTGGGAAGAGTATAGACAGCTGTGCATACGCTGCTTGAACTGGTGAATGCTTCGCAATTCCTGATGGGGGAAGGTGCGGAGTTCGTCTCGCCTACGCTGGAGCATGAATTCGATCCGGCCCCGATTTTCTTTGTGGGAACCCCATTTGAGATGAACCGGATTTTGTTAATCCGGATGATTGCCGCATTATTCGTATTGCTCATCTGCGTGCTCTATGCGCGGCGGGCCAAATTAGTTCCCGGGCGCAGTCAAGCGTTGGCAGAGGGGCTATTTAATTTCTCGCTGGTTTCGGTAAGTAAAGAAATCTTAGGGGAAGAAGACGGTCGCAAATATGCGCCCATCATCATGACTATCTTCCTGGGTGTGCTGTTTATGAATATCACCGGCGTCATCCCAGGTTTACAGATTGCGGCAACTTCTTTGGTGGGTATGCCGTTGATCTATGCCCTATTTGCTACCGTATCGTTCATTGCGGCTGGTATTAAACGCAATGGATTCGGCAAATTCTTCCAAGCTCAACTGGCGCCTTCCGGTTTGCCTAAGCCGATCTACTTGCTGCTAGTTCCGCTGGAGTTCCTATCCACCTTTATCATTCGCCCGATGACGCTGACTATCCGTCTTTTGGCCAATATGGTGGCGGGGCACTTCATCCTAGTGCTGTGCTTTACTGGCGCGCACTTCCTGTATTTCCAGCTCTCTGGGGCATTAGCCTTGGGAACTGGCACGTTGGCACTCATAGCCGGAGTTGTCTTCGTACTGTTTGAACTGTTCGTAGGTGCGATTCAGGCGTACATTTTCGCACTGCTCGCCTCTACGTACATTCTGCTGTCCGTCTCACACGACTGAGATAACCCAAGAAAAGGAAAAACCACATGTTCGGTAACATCGCCACTATTGGTTACGCATTGGCCACCGCCGGCCCGGCACTTGCCATCGGCCTGATTGGTTCCAAGAACCAGGAAGCCACCGCTCGTCAGCCGGAAATGCGCGGCTACCTGCGGGTAAACATGATTCTTGCTATCGCATTTGCTGAAGCACTCGGCTTGATTGGCTTCGTCGCTGGTCTGGTCTACGGGGGATAATGATGCCGGTAATCTTCGTCTCCGCTGCGGCTGAAGGGGAAAGCACATTTAGCTTGCTGCTCCCGGCTACCGCGGATCTAATTTGGGGCTCTGTCGCTTTCGCTATTGTAGCGGTAGCGGTGTACCTGTTTGCGTGGCCCAAATTTGCTCAGTTACTTGATGAGCGCGGGGAAAAGATCGAAGAGGGTCTGCAGGCTGCAGAAACGGCACGTACTGAGATAGAAGCCGAACGGACGCGGCTAGAAGATGAAATCTTGGCAGCGCGGCGGGCAGCGAATGAAATTCGCGACGGTGCCCACGATGAAGCCAAAGAAATCGTCTCTGATGCCCAAGGCAAAGCGCGCGCAGAATCAGAAGTAATTCTGGAAAATGCGCAACAGCGGATTGCCGCAGATGCGGAATCTGCCCGGCGGGTACTCAGCTCCGATATCGGGGCGCTAGCTACGGAACTGGCTGGTCGCATCGTCGGCGAAGCTATTACTGATGAAGCGCTCGCCCACCGAGTAGTCGATCGGTTCCTAGCCGAGCTAGAAGCCAATTCAGCAGCGCAAAAAACTACTGCTCAGCAGGAGATTTAATGAAGTCAGGAAGTAAGCAGGCTTTAGCTCGTGCCCAGGAGCGCTGGGATGCGCTGCTGGCCGAAAGCTCGGGCCAAGAACTGGAATTTGCCGAACAGATCTTCGCAGTTGCGGATCTGTTTGCGCAGCACAGTTCTCTTACTGGCAGTGTCACTGACGCTGGGCGCACTCCTGCAGCGCGCGGGCAGTTGGTAGCTGACGTACTATCTGACCGGGTGCGGGCTGAAGTTAGCGAACTGACCCAAGGAATGGCACGCGATTCCTGGTCAGAACTGCCGGACTTCACGGCAGCGCTAGAAAATCTGGCAGTACGCTCCATTCTGGCAGGCGCCAGTCGAGCTGATGCTTTGGCGCAGACTGAAGAGCAGCTGTACTCGGCAATGCGGTTCTTGAAAAAAGAACGCGCATTGCGCCTAGTACTGAGCGATTCAGATCGCTACGAGGCTAGCGCTCGGGTTGGGCTACTTGATTCTGCTTTCCCGAATAGCAATGACTTTACCCGCGCCTTGTTGAACCGGGCAGTAACGCAAGCAGATCGACGCACAGTTACTGCCACTTTGGTTGAGTACATAACTGCTGCGGCTGAAGCAGGCGAGCATATAGTAGCTGCGGTTACTAGTGCTATGCCGCTGAAACGCGAGCAAGAAGATCGACTAGCCCGCATACTAACTGAAACATACGGGCGTGAAGTACGCCTGCATGTCGGAATCGATCCCGCAGTTATCGGCGGTCTGCGTATTCACATCGGAGAAGACGTAATCGACGGCACGATCGCTAGTCGGATAACTGCGGCCCGTGAGGCCTTTAAGAATTAACCGCGGCACACCCGCCGCTCAAGCGAAGGAATTGAGGAATGGCTGAACTGACAATACAGCCGGAAGAGATCCGGGCTGCACTAGATAACTTTGTGAGTTCCTATGAGCCCACAAAGGTCGCTAGTGAGGAGGTTGGCCACGTCGTCATGACGGCGGACGGCATCGCTCGAGTTGAGGGATTGCCGGGAGCTATGGCTAATGAGCTACTTAAATTCGAGGACGGCACGCTAGGTTTGGCGATGAACCTAGAAGAGCGCGAAATCGGTGTAGTAGTACTCGGCGACTTCTCCCAGATCGAAGAAGGTATGGAAGTGCGCCGCACCGGTGAAGTGCTTTCCGTGCCAGTAGGCGATGGCTACTTGGGTCGCGTCGTCGATCCGCTGGGAAATCCAATTGATGGTTTGGGCGAAATCACCGATGTCAATACCCGCCGCGCCCTAGAGCTGCAGGCCCCAGGCGTGATGATGCGTAAGTCGGTACACGAGCCGCTGCAAACTGGGATAAAGGCCATTGACGCAATGATTCCGATTGGGCGCGGTCAGCGTCAGCTCATTATTGGCGACCGGAAGACTGGTAAGACCGCACTGGCAATTGACACCGTGCTAAACCAGAAAGCTAACTGGGAGTCGGGCGATCCGGATAAGCAGGTGCGGTGCATCTACGTAGCAGTTGGGCAGAAGGGCTCCACTATTGCTTCGGTGCGTGCCACGCTCGAAAAAGCAGGTGCACTGGAGTACACCACCATCGTGGCCGCTCCGGCCTCAGATTCGGCCGGTTTCAAGTACCTGGCACCGTACACTGGATCCGCTATCGGGCAGCACTGGATGTATGACGGTAAACACGTTTTGATCATTTTTGACGACCTTTCCAAGCAAGCCGAAGCTTACCGGTCGCTATCGCTGCTACTGCGCCGCCCACCAGGGCGCGAAGCCTACCCAGGCGATGTCTTCTACTTACACTCCCGCCTGCTAGAACGCTGTGCCAAGCTCTCCGATGAATACGGGGCTGGCTCGATGACCGGCTTGCCGATTATCGAAACCAAGGCAAACGACGTCTCCGCGTACATTCCTACCAACGTAATTTCTATTACTGACGGGCAAATCTTCTTGCAATCGGATCTGTTCAACTCGAACCAGCGCCCAGCAGTAGACGTCGGTATTTCCGTCTCCCGCGTGGGTGGTGACGCCCAGATCAAGGCAATGAAGAAAGTTGCCGGCACCCTGAAGATCACCCTCGCCCAGTACCGGGCGCAGGCGGCATTTGCTATGTTTGCATCTGACTTGGATGCAACTACTCGCCGTCAGCTGGTCCGTGGGGAACGCCTGATGGAACTGCTGAAGCAGCCGCAGTACACGCCGTACCAGGTAGAAGCTCAGGTAGCTAGCGTTTGGGCGGGTACCAAGGGGTATCTGGATGACATCCCACTCGAAAAAGTCCACGACTTTGAAGACGGTATGCTCAAGCACCTGGAGCGCAATACCGAGGTGCTGACCACCATCCGCGAAACTGGGTTGTTGGCAGAAGAAACTGAAAACGCCCTGCGCGCCGCAGTCGAAGAATTCAAAGAATCCTTCACTATTAGCAACGAAACTATCGGGCTACAAGAATCTGACGCAGATCCCGCCGAAAAGGGTCAAGAGCAGATTGTTGTGAAAGGGCGTAACTAGCAGTGTCCGGTGCCCAGCGAATCTACAAAAAGAAGATCCGAGCTACTGAAACGCTCGAAAAGGTCTTCAATGCGATGGAGCTCATTGCGGCTTCGCGGATCGGCAAGGCGCGCGACGCTGCGCTAGGTCAAGATCCGTTCACCCGCGCTCTGACGCAGTCGATCGCTACGGTTGCCACCTACGCTGACGAAGAACATCCGCTGCTTAACGAGCGTACGGATACCAACCGGGTAATCGTACTAGTGGTCACCTCAGACCGTGGCATGGCAGGCGCATATTCTTCCAGCGTGCTGCGGGAAACTGACCGACTTTTGCAAGAACTGCGTGAAGAGGGCAAAGAGCCGGAACTCTACGCATTTGGTCGGCGCGGAGTTTCGCATTACCGCTTCCGCGGTGTCCCGCTGGTAAAGACCTGGATCGGCGAATCAGACCAGCCCAGTTCAGATACCGCTGTGGAAATCGCAGACGAATTCTTGGAGCGGTTCTTGGCTGCGCCAGAAGACGGCGGCGTGGCAGAACTGCACGTCGTCTACACCAGATTTGAGAATATGCTGCGGCAGACGGTGCAGACGCGCCGCATGTTGCCACTGGTAATGGTGGAAGACGACGCAGCCGAAGAACACCACGTCACGTCGATCTACGAATTTGAGCCCTCCGGCCAAGAGATCTTCAGCGCCTTGTTACCGATCTACGTACGGCAGCGGGTCTACGCGGTGCTGCTGATGGCAGCGGCGTCTGAACTCGCTTCCCGCCAGCAGGCAATGCACTCGGCAGCGGAGAACGCGCAAGAACTTATTGAGAAATACACTCGCTTGGCGAATAACGCGCGCCAGGCCGAGATTACAACCGAAATTACCGAAATTATCTCCGGCGCAGACAGCCTGGGGAAGAACTAATTCAGTGGGAGACAGTGAGGAAGAAAATGACTGTACAGACTGATACTGCTGCTCCAGCACAGGATCTGTCCACCGGCCGTATCGTCCAGGTAGTTGGCGCGGTAGTGGACGTAGAGTTCCCACCCGATGCGCTGCCAGAGATCAACTACGCGCTCACCACCGAGCTGGATTTGACGAGCGCTGACGGTAAGAACGGCATGATGATGACCCTGGAGGTCGCTCAGCACTTGGGAGACAACATCGTGCGTACCATCGCGATGAAGCCGACTGACGGCTTAGTGCGGGGCGCTACCGTGTACAACACCGGAGCGCCGATTACGGTGCCAGTTGGTGATGTCACTAAGGGGCGGGTATTCAACGTAGTTGGTGAGTGTTTGAACTTGGCAGACGGCGAAAAGCTGGAGATCAAGGAACGCTGGCCCATCCACCGCAAGCCCCCAACCTTTGACGAGCTGGAACCGGAAACCACGATGTTTGAAACCGGCATCAAGGTTATCGATCTGCTCACCCCGTATGTACAGGGTGGCAAGATTGGTCTGTTCGGCGGCGCTGGGGTAGGCAAGACTGTGCTGATCCAAGAGATGATTCAGCGCGTGGCTCAGGACCACGGCGGGGTGTCGGTTTTTGCGGGCGTGGGAGAACGTACCCGGGAAGGCAATGACCTCATCATGGAAATGGAAGAGGCCGGCGTGTTGGATAAGACCGCGCTGGTGTTCGGCCAAATGGATGAGCCACCAGGGGTGCGCTTGCGGATTGCGCTGTCTGGGCTGACCATGGCGGAGTACTTCCGCGATGTGCAAAACCAGGACGTGCTGTTGTTCATTGACAACATCTTCCGGTTCACGCAGGCTGGTTCCGAAGTTTCTACGCTGTTGGGCCGGATGCCATCTGCAGTGGGCTACCAGCCGACATTGGCAGACGAAATGGGTGCGCTACAGGAACGCATCACCTCCACGCGTGGTAACTCGATTACTTCACTGCAGGCAATTTACGTTCCCGCAGACGACTACACCGACCCAGCTCCGGCTACTACCTTCGCGCACTTGGATGCCACCACGGAACTTTCTCGTGAGATCGCTGCACGCGGCTTGTATCCGGCAGTGGATCCACTGGCTTCTACTTCCAATATCTTGGATCCACAGTTCGTCGGTAAAGAGCACTATGAAGTAGCTACTCGCGTGAAGCAGATCCTGCAGAAGAATAAAGAGCTGCAGGACATCATCTCCATCTTGGGCGTAGACGAACTCTCGGAAGAGGACAAGGTCACCGTGGCTCGCGCGCGCCGGATCGAGCAGTACCTGTCACAGAACACCTACACGGCGGTGAAGTTCACTGGCGTGGAGGGCTCGACGGTGCCGATTGCGGAAACCGTGGAAGCATTCAAGCGGATTGCTGACGGCGAATACGACCACATCCCAGAACAGGCGTTCTTCAATATCGGTGGTATCGAGGATATTGAACGCGCCTGGCACCGGATCCAGCGGGAAGAACGCTAATGAACCTCGAAGTGGTAGCGCGCACTGGCCAGATCTATTCCGGTCCGGTCAGTGAGGTAGTGGTACCCGCATACGAGGGGCCGCTAGCTATTTTGGCTGGTCACTCGCCTATATTGGGTATGTTAGTGCCGGGTCAGCTGCGGTATACCAATGCCGAGGGCGAACACCACTACGAAGTCGGCGCCGGATTTGTGACGGTAGAGTCTGACGAAGTAACCGTAGTAGTGGAGACTGCTAAGTAGCCTAGGTTTGACCTCCCCGCTACTTGGCATACTCCGCGGTAACCGCTGCAGAGCAGGAGGATTTCCGTGCGAATTGTAATTGCAAAATGCGCGGTGGACTATTCCGGGCGGTTGGACGCACATCTGGAGCCAGCCAAGCGGTTGCTGCTGATAAAGAACGACGGTTCTGTATTGGTGCATGCAGATGGCGGCTCCTATAAACCGCTGAACTGGATGTCTCCACCGTGTACCTTGCGCCGCATACCAGTAGAGCATGCAGATACTGCAGCTGGCGTCACTGAAGTCTGGGAAGTTACCAGTGACAAAACTGATGACACCCTAATCGTGCGGATCTACGAAATTCTTCACGATCTCACTGCGGATCTCGGGATAGAACCGGGGCTAATAAAAGACGGCGTAGAGGCTCATCTACAAGAACTCTTGGCGGCACAGGTGCCAGCAGTATTGGGGGCTAATACTTCACTGGTGCGCCGAGAATATCCGACAGCGATCGGTCCAGTAGATTTGCTGGTGCGCGATGGGGCTGGCGGGCACATTGCAGTGGAGATCAAACGCCGGGGGGAGATTGACGGCGTCGAGCAGCTCACTCGCTATCTGGAATTACTAGATCGGGACTCCACGCTGTCCCCAGTGCGCGGGATATTTGCCGCTCAGGAAATCAAACCCCAGGCGCGAGTACTGGCAGAAGACCGCGGCATTGAATGCTTGATTCTGGACTATGACGTTTTGCGCGGCATGGACGACCCGCAGGATCGATTGTTTTGAGTCACCGCAAGGACAAGCGCCGCCAAGAATTTCGCCCGCTCAATGTGGGGCGGATTATGAACTACACCCATTACGAAGAGATCGACGGCATCTCATACAAAGTCCACCAGATCAAAGCGGGTAAAAAAGAATATCTATGCCCAGGCTGCCAGGGCCGTATTTTTGTGGGGGAATCTCACGTAGTGGTATGGACCGAAGATTCACTTTTTGGTGCCCAAGCTGGGATAGCCGCTCGCCGTCACTGGCACACTAATTGTTGGCGGGGGCGCTCCCGCCGGGGGCCGCTACCCCAACGGTGGTAGCCTGAACTTATGAAACTCGCCTATCATCGCACTGGGCCGCAGTCTGATCTGCCGCTCGTTTTATTGCACGCGCTGCCGCTAGACGGCACTATGTGGGATGCGGTACGCACCGAACTAGCTGACATAGACATTTTGACCGTGGATGCGCCTGGATTTGGCGCTTCCCTGGCGGGTGCGGAGCTCTCTGCCGCAGCTCCCAATATGGCAAGCTACGTGGCGGCATTACACGAAACTTTGCAGGCCTTGGAGATTGACCGCATGGCTTTAGGTGGGCTGTCGATGGGCGGCGCAGTAGCCGCAGATTTCACCGCCAGCTATCCAGCGATGATTGCGGGATTGGCGCTGATGGATACTAATATCGACGCTGACACCCCAGAACGCCGGGCTGGGCGCGAGCGAACTGCTGCCCAGGCAGACGCCGGGCGCGGATATCGGGCAGTTGAGGACTGGACCACCACTATGGTGGGCTCAGCGGCTACGCCAGCAATACGCAAGCAGCTAGATGCGCAATTCCGGCAGCTGCCCAATGCCGGTTTAGCCTGGATACAGCGCGCAATGGCAGCTCGTTCGGGAAACGTGGATGCAGTTGAGCTAGTAAGCGGTCCCGTCTACTTGGTGCGGGGAGCAGAAGATCCCACTTGTTCCCTGGAGACGCTGCAGCAGTGGTCACTGCGCGCGCAGCAGCCGCATATTGTGGAGATAGCTGGCGCGGGTCACTTCACCGCAGTGGAAAAACCAGCAGAGCTGGCTAGTGTGTTGCGCGAGTTTTACGAGGCTGCCCGCGCCTAACTACTCGGTATTGCTGCGCTTAATACCCGGTAGCTAGCGCTACTCTACCGAATCAGTATCGCTAGCAGCCTCGGTAGCAGTGTCAGATGCTTTGTCTTGGGCAGCAGCGATTACTTCATCCACCACGATGCCGTGTTCGGAATTGGCCAGCATGGCACGCATATCCCGCAGATAAGAAGTCAGGCTCTGTTTCTCGGCCCGCAAGGACTTGATATGCTCATCTGCCGACTTGCGCGCGTTATCCGCTTCCGCAGTGGCTTCATCCCGCAGTTTTTGTGCTTGTGCTTTGGCATGCTGCAAAATCTGCTCGGCTTCTTCTTGGGCATCAGTTAGTAGCTGCGCCACTTCGTCATGAGTGGTTTTCTTCAGTTCAGCGGCGCGCTTGGTGGCGGCTACTAGATTTTCTTCCGCAGTCTGTGCTTCCGCCTGGGCATCGTCGATCATCTGCTGCGCTTCCGCTCGCAGCCGGGCATCTTCTGCCTGTAGTTCATTAGCGGCGGCAGCTTTAGCAGCAGCAGTTTCGGTTTCGGCCGCACTGCGCAGCTCAGAAATTTCTTTAGCTGACTGGGCGCGCAAAGCGTCAGTTTCTGCTTTGGCATCACTGCGCAGTTTGGCTACCTCGGTTTCCGCCTTATTGCGCAACTCAGTCACTTCAGTTGCGGCGTCGCTGCGCAGTTGTGCCGCAGCTGTTTCTGCGTCTTGGCGTAACTCGGCTACTTCAGTAGCGGCAGTAGTGCGCAGCTCAGTGACTTCATTCGTAGCTTCCGCCCGCAACTTGGCTACTTCTTCTTCCGCATTGGCGCGCAATGCTGCGCTGTCATGTTCCGCTTGGGAGACTACTGCAGACGCCTTAGCAGCTGATTCAGTTTGAATTCGAGCAGCTTCCCGCTCTGCTGAGGACACCATCTCTTCAGCAGCAGTGCGGGCATTTTCCGTCTGGCTGGTGGCTTCTGCGGTGGCCGCAGTGCGCAATTTCTGGGCATCTTTTTCTGCCTGGGACACAGTTTTCTCACTACTCGTTTTTGCGTCGGCCAGCAGCTGATCACGGTTTGCCGTTGCCTGTTCTGTGATAGCTGCGGCTTCTTCCCGCGCCCGCGTCACTAGCTCTACTGCCTGTTCTTCAGCAGATTTCAATAGCCGTTCTACCCGTTCGCCCAGCCCAGAGTAAGATGGGCGGCCTGCCTCCCGCAAATCAGCCTGCGCTTGGGATAGTTCGCCGGAGAGTTTCAATACTCGGGCGTCGAGCTTTGCTACCTGTTCTTGGGCTTGCAGCAGGTTATCTTGCAATCGAGCCAAACGCTCGTCTACCTGAGCGCGATCATAACCGCGCATAACAACCGGGAAAATAAGTTCTTCGCTCACGCCGTATTCCTCCAGTGGGATAAAGTTCCGCCGATAGTCTACCGGTATGCCGGATCAATATCGCTAGTTATTTCGGGGAGTGGTAATTCGACCTGGTGATTTTCACCGTTACCGAAAACTGCCGATGTTATCAGAATGGCGAATAGATATACTCAAAGAATGCAAAATCCATTCCAGCAAGCCAGTATGAAAAAGATAGTTGGCATCATACTGATAGCTTTGGGCGCCGTATTGCTCGTGGTGACCGGTATCCGGGCGCTGACCTTACAGTCGAAATCTGTATTTGAAGTCAGTGTTCCTAGCTCCGGCACCTTCGTATATACCGCCCCAGGCGTACTCGGTATGGGTGGGAGCCAAGTTACGGTTACTTTCGCTGGCGACGGTATAGTCCAGTGGGGTTTCGGTAATGAAGACGACGTAGTCGCCTATGTGGGCGACTCGGCAGCTGCCGTTCTCACGGGGGTAGTTTCGCCCACCGAGGCAGAAGTGAAAAATGATGCTGCCGCCCCAGAAGCTGCTGCCGCCGACGCACAACAAGTGGCAGCTGGGGGCTTTAATCTATCGCATTCAGATTTATGGCTGCAGTCCGGTGAGGGCGAAGGGAAAGCCGTTGCCAAATTGACCTTAGAGCCGAATGTGCCACGCGCAATTGTCGCTACCACTAGTACGGGGGTTGCTCCGGAGATGACGGTCCGCTGGGACAATGTGCCGGTAGCTAAGCCCATACCGCTGCTGGCGTTCTCGCTGCTTATTTTGCTGTTTGGGTTGTTGCTGTTGGTGCAGGAAATCCAGGATGGGATTAATGCTCCAGCCCCAGCAGAGCCAGTTGAGAAACGCGACCGATCTGCTGATTTGACTGAAGTTATTTTGCCGTTCTGGAAGCTGGCAAAGAATAAGAAAGCAGAAACTTCAGATAGTGCCGGCACTGCAGATGCCGCCGCGGCAGCCGACTCGGGCGAAACTGATACGGCGAGCAAAACCGAAAGCGTGGCAAAGGTGGAAAGTGAAGATGAGGCTGCTACCCCAGCTGCGGGCGCCGTCAGTGCAGCTGATACGCCGCCGGAAACCCCGCCGATTAGTTCAGGCAGTAGTTGGCGTGCGCTGTGGGAATTTACGCAGCAGCCGGTAACTAAAGCTGGAGCAGATTCCCAATCAGCGCCGGAAACAGCAGCCGCAGCGGCGGAAACCACTGACCACACCGCGGAGGATGAAGATGCATAAATTACTTTCCGCGCTGGCCGCATTGGCCGCAGTGTCGCTTTTAGCTGGATGTACAAGTTCTAGCCTGCCGGATCCCACCCCAGGTGGATCGCCGGAAGCCGTAGTGCACGGTGCCCAATATGAAGTGATAGCCCAGCAGACTATTGATCAGTTTGCGGTCGCAGATGCAGCCAAAGATCCGGCCCAGCTGGGTGGGCGTATTGCTGGTCCGCTGCGGGAAAATCGCACGGCGCAGTACCAGCTAGCTAATGCTATGGGGGAGGGCTATTCGCTGCCGCCGATTGTTTTGGACCCCCAGGCTACTCCAATTGATGCGGGTACAGATTTCCCACGCACTCTGCTAGCGGTGACGCCAGCCAGTGAATACCAGAAATTGCCGGCAGTTACGGCGTGGGTGCAAACTGGTCCGCGCAGCAACTATGCAGCTTGGGCGCAAATAACTCTGTTCCCGGGCGTGAAAGTGCCGGCTTTGCAGTCGGGGCAGACCAATACTAAGAATCTGCTTGACGCTAAGAAATACGCCTATGATCCAGCTGCAGTGGCTAATGCATATGCGGAATACAACTGGACTCGCAAACAGGGCGCAATCCCGATTGCTGAAAGCGATGAGTTTGCCAAACAGGTGGCACAGCAACAAGATGCCTTGGCCAGTGCAGTGGGGGAAATGGGTACAGTTAGCACCGCATTTGCTGCCCCGGAACAAATGTTGGTGGCAGCTCCCACCAAAGACGGCGGTCTGATCGTCATCGCAGATGTGCGGTATACCTTGCGGATTGAACGCACTAACCGGGCTATTGCTTTGCGGATTGGCGGCGAAATTGGTGCGCTACACCAAGGTAGGACTGCCGTAGTTAATGTGGGTAAGGCCCTGTCTGGGGAGTACTCGGCGCCGGTGGCATTGTATGTTCCGCCGGCTGGTTCTGAGGCGTCAGTGCAGGCTATTGGCTCTGCACTACCCACTTTGCTGTCGGTAACAAGTGAATAGTTAATTAAGGGAGACTCGGATGTCTATTTATGGGGCCGTCGATTTATCGCAGTTTAAGAAACAACCGGAGCCAGCGCCAACTGCTACGCCCGCCTCGCCATTAACTGAGCTAGGGACACCAGCAGATGGGGCAGCTGCTAATGTCATCCCGGGGCCCATCTCGGTGGAAGTAACTGCAGATAACTTGAACTCGATTATGCAGACTTCTACCCAGGTGCCGGTAGTGTTAGTTTTCCACTCCGCGAAATCAGAAAAATCCGGCGAACTGGTAGCGCAGCTTACCGAACTGGCGAATAAATTAGGTGGCCGCTTCCAGTTGGGATCGGTAGATACTGATGTAAACCAACAGGTGACGGCAGCTTTTTCAGTAACTGCAGTGCCGAGTGCGGTGGCCCTATTGCAAGGGCAGCCAATCCCGCTATTCCAGGGCATGCCGGCAGCAGAACAGCTGTCTGGCGTAGTAGATCAGCTACTAGCTGCAGCTGCCCAGTATGGTATCTCCGGGCGGATGGACGGCGACGCCGATGCCACGCCACCGGCTCCTGAACTTCCGCCGCTATACCAAGCCGGAATTGAGGCACTGGAAGCGGGCGACTTAGCCGGGGCACATGCGGCATACGAAAAAGCACTAGCGGAAAACCCGGGGGATAGCGAAGCTCGAATTGCACTGAATCAGGTGGAGCTCTTGCAGCGGCTGGAAGTCGTTAACCCAGGCAATGACGGCGCCCGCGCCCAAGAACTGCTGCAAACCGCAGCTACTGCGCCACTTACCGATCTGGAAACTCAATTAGTGGCAGCAGATGTCGAGATGTCGATCTCTCGGCCAGATGCCGCATTTGCTCGCTTGATTGATGTTGTCAAAGCAACTAGTGGCGCAGAGCGGGAGACTGCCCGGCAACGCCTAGTGGCACTATTTGACACGATTGGGGAAAACGAACTGGTAGCACAAGCCCGCCGGGCGCTCGCAAACGCACTGTTCTAATGCGATACTGGCACGCAGCTTGAGGCGAGCTAGTGCCAGGTTAGCGGGCACTGCGGGGCAAAAAATCAATACTTGCCGCTGAGCAGGTTAGCTATTCGGCGTCAGATAAACCACGCCATAAGGCGGCAACTGCATTAGCACAGACTGTTCGTGGCCATTCCACGGAACATCTTCAGTGCTTACCATGCCTAAGTTGCCCACTCCGGAGCCGCCGTACTCGACTGCGTCGGTATTCATGATTTCTTTCCACTCTCCAGCTACTGGCAAACCAACCCGGTAGTCGTTCTGTGGGATGCCGGAGAAGTTGCAGACTACTGCTACTTGGTCGTCACCGCCCGGGGCTTTGCGCAGGTAAGACAGCACATTGCGATCGCCGTCAGACATTTCGATCCACTCGAACCCATTATTGGTGAAGTCATCTGCCCATAGCGCCGGGTGTTCCCGATAGACTTCGTTGAGCCGCTTCACGCAGGACATTACGCCGTCATGTGCTGGGTTGTCGGTCAGCCACCAGTCCAGCGATTTGCCCTCATTCCATTCGTCAATCTGGGCAAATTCTTGGCCCATAAATAGCAGTTGCTTGCCGGGATGAGACCACTGGTAGGCGTAGAGCAGCCGTACGCCAGCTAACTTCTGCCAATGGTCACCGGGCATTTTGTTGTACAGCGAGCCTTTGCCGTGCACTACTTCGTCATGGGACAGTGGCAAAATAAATTGCTCGGAGAAGGCATACACCAGCGAGAACGTCAGCTCGCCATGGTGCCAGCGCCGATTAATTGGTTTTTCTTCCAAATAGCGCAGGGTGTCGTTCATCCACCCCATATTCCACTTCAACCCGAAACCGAGACCACCAGTTTCCGTCATCGCGGTGACCCCACTCCACGACGTCGATTCTTCCGCGATCATCATAATGCCTGGGTTATTGCGGTATGCGGTGGCATTGGTTTCTTGTAAGAAGGCGATGGCCTCCAGGTTTTCCCGCCCGCCGTAAATATTTGGCTGCCACTGGCCGTGTTCGCGTGAGTAATCCAGGTAGAGCATAGACGCCACGGCATCGACCCGCAGCCCGTCGATATGGAACTCAGCACACCAGTACAAGGCATTAGCCACCAAGAAATTGCGCACTTCGCGCCGGCCGTAGTTAAACACCAGCGTGCCCCAGTCGGGGTGCTCCCCGCGCAACGGGTTGGGATCCTCGTACAGCGGAGAACCATCAAATTTAGCCAGTGCCCAGTCATCTTTGGGGAAGTGGGCAGGCACCCAGTCCATAATGACGCCGATACCCGCGTTATGCAGTTCGTTTATCAAATACCGCAGCTCGTCTGGGTTGCCACACCGAGCGGTAGGAGCGTAGTAAGAAGTCACTTGGTAACCCCAGGACGGGCCAAATGGGTGCTCGGCTAGCGGCATAAATTCTACGTGGGTGAAGCCCAAGTATTTCACGTGCCCGATCAACTGTTCGGCCACCTCTTTGTAGCCCAGTCCTTTGCGCCAGGAGCCCAGATGTACTTCATAGACTGAAACTGGGCCGGTGTGTGGATCGCGCTCTAGCCGGCTAGCCAGCCAGGCGTCGTCATCCCAGGTGAAGTCACTAATGGTTATTACCGATGCGGTTGACGGCGGTACCTCGGTTTGGCGCGCCATCGGATCAGCTTTTTGGTGCCAGGAGCCATCTGCATATTGAATCTCAAACTTGTAGCGATCGCCGGCGCTGGCGCCCGGGACAAATAATTCCCATACTCCCGATTCGCCCATAGTGCGCATCGCGCTAGCTACGCCATCCCAGCTGTTGAAATCGCCAACTACCCGCACTGCTCGGGCATTAGGCGCCCATACGCTGAAGCTAGCCCCAGTCACCGGTCCCATCGAAGTGTCGTAGCTGTGTAGGTGGGCACCCAGCATCTGCCACAGTTTCTCGTGGCGCCCTTCGCCAAACAGATACAGATCCATTTCGCCCACGGTAGGCAAGAAGCGATAGCCGTCGGCACTGATGGCTTCGCTGCCGCCAAATACGGCACATACCTGGTAGTCCGGGATCTCAGTGCCTTCGAGCGTTGCCACCCAGATGCCGTTGTATTCGTGGCGGGCTGGCACCTCGCCAAACGGCGTCAGCAGCGTGACGGAGTCAGCCAGCTTTCGCAAAACTCGGATAGTTATCCGCTGATCGGCAATATGCGGACCCAATACATCGTGTGGCGAGTGGTATTCTCCATTCGACACCGCTGCAAGTACATCTGGCGCTACTGTGATTGGCTCTTTCATAGCTTCCATTTTCCTTATCCGAACTTTGCTGGGTAGTTATTAGCTTAATTATGGACTTTCACTGCGAGGATATGGGCAACTTGTCCATGCGGATCTAGCCGCACAAAGGGGCGGTCGCTCCACTGGTAGGTGGCGCCAGTCATTTCGTCATATACCTCAAGCATGGTTTGCCCCACCGCTGCTGGAGCGACGCCGAACTGAGTCAAATCCAACTCAATCTGGGCTTCTCGCGAAGTATATGGATCTAGGTTTAGTACTACGATGACGGCGTCTGCCGTGCCATCTGGGGATTCTTCGGGGCGGGAAATCTTGGTAAAACACAAGATTTTTTCGTCGGTGGTGGGGTTTATCCGCACATTACGCAGCCGCTGTAGCGCCACGTGGCGCGATCGAATGTCATTCAGCTTGCCGAGCAGCTGGGCGATGCCGTTGGCTTCGGCTGCTTTGAAGTCGCGCACTTTGAACTGGTATTTTTCGTTGTCGATCTGTTCTTCAAATCCCGGGCGTGCCACGTTCTCCACTAATTCGTAGCCGGTATAGATTCCCCAAGTGGGGGAACCGGTCGCTGCTAAAATGGCGCGAATGGCAAATGCGGGAATGCCGCCGCGCTGCATATATGGCGTCAAAATATCGTGGGTAGTGGGCCAGAATGCTGGCCGGATACGGGCGTCAGACTCCCGAGAAACTTCCTGGAGATAAGATTCAATTTCGTGCTTTTCGTTGCGCCATGCGAAGTAGTTATATGACTGGTGGAAGCCCACTGCCCCCAAAGTTTGCAACATCGGCGGGGCAGTAAATGCTTCGGCCAAGAAAATAACTTCGGGATGTTTCTGGCGGAAGTGCGCCAGAATACGCTGCCAGAACTGCACGGGTTTGGTGTGTGGATTATCCACCCGGAACAGAGTGACCCCGTGGTCAATCCAATGTTGAATTACCCGCTTAATCTCCTGGTAGATGCCCTCTGGGTCATTGTCGAAGTTGAGGGGATAGATATCTTGGTACTTTTTTGGCGGATTTTCGGCGTAGGCGATAGTGCCATCGGCGCGGTGGTTGAACCACTCTGGGTGCTCGCGCAACCAGGGGTGATCTGGTGAACATTGCAGTGCTAGATCAAGTGCCACTTCCATGCCGAGCTCTTGGGCGCGCGCCACGAAATAGTCGAAATCAGCCATAGTGCCTAGCTCAGGGTGGATAGCGTCGTGCCCACCTGCTGGAGACCCGATAGCGTACGGCGAGCCCGGGTCGCCCGGTTCGGCTACCAAAGTGTTGTTTCGGCCTTTGCGGTTAGTTACCCCAATGGGGTGGAGGGGGGTCAAGTAGATGACGTCAAAGCCCATTTCTGCAATTCGCGGCAAACCGGCGGCGGCAGTGCGCAGCGTGCCTGAAGTCCAGGTGTCAGTTGCTGCGTCATACTTGGCGCCGATAGAACGCGGGAAAATCTCATACCAGGAACCCACCAGGGCGCGTTCGCGGTCCACATTGACCGGGAAGTTAGCACTGCGGGAGACTAGCTCTTGGAGCGGATACTTCCAGAGGGCATCCCGCACTTTTTTCGACGTCGCCACCTCAAGTTTCTTGGCGCTGGGGGTGCGTTTTTTGGTTACGGTAGCTACTACTTCGCGCACGGCAGCGCGTTCGGCACTCCCGGCGGGCATCTGCTTCATCGCGCGTTTGAACAGCTGTTCTGCTTCCAGAAACACCAGAGCAATATCTGTGCCGGCATCGATCTTGATGCGGGCATTGTGTTCCCAAGTGGCAATCGGATCTGACCAGGCACGCACATAAAAAGACCAGGTGCCAATTGTGGTGGGAGTCAGCCAGCCTTCATAGCGGCGTAGCCCAGGCGCTACATCCACCATGCGGCAGCGCTGCACTTCTTTCCCATCTGGATTCACCAGCACACATTCGGCGGCATATTGGTCATGACCTTCACGGAAAATTGTGGCCTGCACCGGAAAAGACTCCGCCACTGTGCCCTTAGCTGGCCAAGCTCCGCCCTGTAAACACGGGGAGATATCCACAATCGGGATGCGGGAGACCTCCGCAAAAGACGCCGGTTGGGGAAACCAATGCTCCGATGCTGGTGTTTTCTGGCTCGTTCCCATAGTGCATATTCTATGTGATTGAGCAGACTAAAACAGCGGGGCAAATGTCTTTGCCCCGCTGTTTTAGCTGATTAGGTTATTCGAGGATTAAATTTTTTCCGGCTCCAGGCGCCACACTTCGCGCGCATAATCGTTAATGGTGCGGTCAGCGGAGAACCGACCCGAGCGGACAATATTCATCCAGCACTTCTTCGCCCACACTTCTCGGTCGGCGTAGTAGTCCTGTGCCATCCGGTCGCGGGTAGCCCGGTAGTCTGCGAAGTCGCCCAATACGTAGTATTCATCTGAATTTGAACCCGACTCGAGCAGTGAAGCGCGCAGGTCGCGGAACATGCCGGTACCGCCGTCGTCCAAAGTGCCATCAATTAACGCATCTACTACTCGAGCTAGCCCCGGCACATTCGCCATGGTTTCCCAGGGGTCATAGCTGGCGCGCAATTCCGGCAGCTCTTCTTCGCGAGCGCCAAAAATGTACGCATTTTCAAAGCCCACTGCATCTACAATCTCCACATTAGCGCCGTCCATCGTGCCCAGCGTCAGCGCGCCGTTCATCATGAACTTCATATTGCCGGTGCCGGAAGCCTCCTTACCAGCAGTGGAAATCTGCTCCGAAATATCGGTAGCCGGGATGATCTTCTCCGCCGGAGAAACATTGTAGTTCTCCACGAATACCACTTTCAGCCGGCCAGCAACATCGGGATCGTAATTTACGAGTTCAGCGATGGTATTGATCAGCTTGATCACCGACTTGGCGCGCACATATCCCGGAGCAGCTTTCGCGCCGAAGATGAAGACGCGCGGATCGACGTGCCGCTGCGGATCCGCCTTAATCTGGAAATACAGATCCAAAATGTAGAAAGCGTTGAGCAACTGCCGCTTGTATTCGTGCAAGCGCTTAATCTGCACATCGTAGATGGCATTTGGATCTATGGTGATACCCTGGCGGCGTTCAATCCAGTTCGCGAAATCCACTTTATTGGCGTGCTTGATTTCCAGCAGGCGCGCCATCGTTTCCGGATCGTCCACAAAATGCTGGATATTTTGTAGTTCATCCAAGTTCCGTACCCAGGCATCCGAGCCCAGTTTCTCGGTGAGCAGCGCGGAGAGACGGGGATTGCACTGATGCAGCCAGCGGCGCGGAGTGACCCCGTTGGTCTTATTGTTGAACTTCTCTGGCCAGATGTCGTACCAGTCCTTCAGGGTATCTTTCTTCAAGATATCCGTATGCAGCGCTGCCACCCCGTTAATGGAATAAGCGGCATAGCAGGCAATCCACCCCATCCGCACTCGATTGCCGACGATGGGCGCCATGTACTCGATCTTGCCCGGGTGGTAGCCCTCGGCTTCCAATTCCAGGCGGAACCGGCGGTCAATTTCTCGCACGATCTCCATAATGCGCGGGAAGAGCTGGGTGAAGATATCAATCTCCCAAGTTTCCAGCGCTTCTGCCAGCACAGTGTGGTTGGTGTAGGCGAAAGTGTGGGAAACGATATTCCACGCCTTTTCCCAGGTGTAGCCATGATCGTCTAGCAAAATCCGCATCAACTCAGGGATGGCGAGCACCGGGTGGGTGTCGTTGAGCTGAATTGAGTTGTAATCCGCAAAGGACTCCAGGGTGCCGTGCTGCGCCAGCTGGTTTGCCACGATGGTTTGCAAAGACGCCGAAGAGAAGAAGTACTGCTGGCGCACCCGCAATACTTTGCCCTCGAAGGTGGAGTCATTGGGGTAGAGCACGCGGCAGATGTCGTGTACGCGCTCGCGTTCTACGATTGCGTCGGTAAACCGCTGTGAGTTGAATGCGTTGTAGTCAAATTCGCGCATCGGTTCGGCTTTCCAAAGCCGCAGGGTGCCGACGTTATCCGTGCCGTAACCGGTGATTGGCATATCGTAGGGAACTGCTCGCACGTCCATATCCGCATAGCGCACTAGTACCGTATTTTCTTCGTGCCGGATAACAAACGGGTAGCCTTCTTCCATCCACGGATCTGGTTCTTCCTCTTGGAAGCCATCGGCAAACTTCTGCTTGAACAAGCCGTAGCGGTACAAGATGCCGTAGCCGCGCACTGGCATATTCAAGGTGGCGGCTGAATCCAAGAAACAGGCAGCCAGCCGGCCCAAACCGCCGTTGCCGAGGGCGGCATCCGGTTCGGCTTCGAGAACATCAGATAGGTTTTCGCCGTAAGCCGCGAGAGCGTCCCGAGCTTCATCGACCATATCCAAGTTACTTAGATTGTTGAGTAGCGCCCGCCCCATCAAAAATTCGGCGGAGAAGTAGTGCTGCATCCGGCCAGCGTTGTAGCGCTCTTCAGTGCGTTGCCAGTTGTCTGCGATCCGATCCACAACCATCTGGGCTGCGCCGGTCCAATATTCCATTGGCGTTCCGGAGTGTGCATTCTTACCTGAAACAGACCTCACCTGCATTCCGAGCGAGGTGGTTGCATCCACGTGGGTCATCAATCTCCCTTATCGAAACTACTGCGGCATATGCCGTCTCTCCCAGAATATATGAGGACGGGTGGCTCCTCATAAAGTTATTTTTGCGCACAGCGATTACTGCTGTAGCCGTCGGCGCTATTAGCCGCATTGGGGTAATCGAGGATGCCGGGCGTTGCTTTACTACTATCTGCTCTAGGAAGCCTTAGCGGTCTCTGTGGCAAGATAGGTGGCGGCCTTAAGATCTAGGCTAGGTTCGGCCCGCCGTAACTCACGGATTAACTGAATCTGGTTTTTTACCGGGTCCAGACCTTCCGCCTGAGCAATAGATTTCGCCCAGGTGATCGCCTGATTCATCGGATTTTTGGATTGCGCAAATAGGTTTTCAATCTCAGTCCGGGGATTCTTATTATTGAGCCAACTCATTGGTATTCTTTGATCCTTTCGCTTTAGATACAGACCGGGTATCCGTAGCTTTATCAGCACTCGCTGGCGCCCGAACTACCTGCTGTAATACCTCAGAAGCTCGTAATCAATGTGGCAAGAACAGCGTAAACGCGGCTGAGCAAAGTTAATAGTCAGTATTGCATCCCCAGCGCAGTATGCACTTGGGCCAGCGTCTCCTGCGCGGTCTGGCGAGCACGCGCAATACCGCGTTGTAATACCGCTTCCAAATAGGCTGGATCGGCCGCAATCTCCGCCCGCCGCTGCCGGATCGGCGCCAAATGTTCGTTCAATGCCTCAGTGAGTTGGGCTTTCAATGTGCCGCCTCCGCCGTCGCCAATCTCAGCTGCGATTTGTTCCGGATCTCCGCCCGCAGCCAGCGCCGTGAGCAACAGCAGGTTAGAAACCTCCGGTCGATTCACCGGATCGTAAGTGATATGGCGATCGGAATCGGTAACTGCCCGTTTGATCAGCTTGGCCGTTTCATCGGCGCTCATCCGCAGTTCAATAGTGTTGCCGCGGGACTTGCTCATCTTGGCACCGTCTAACCCGAGTACCGTTTCCGCTTCCGAAAGTAACGCCTGCGGGCGCGGGAAAATCGGTTTATCGCCGTCGTTGCCGTAGCGGGCCGCAAACCGATCCGCGATAACTCGGGTCTGTTCCAAGTGGGGCAGCTGGTCTTTTCCGACTGGCACCAGATTAGCCTTGCAGAACAAAATATCTGCTGCCTGATGTACCGGGTAGGTAAGCAGTAGCCCGGACATCGGTCGCCCATCGGTAGCGTCCAGTTCCGCTTTTACCGTGGGATTGCGCCGCAGCTCCGCATCGGTCACTAGCGACAGGAAAGGCAACACCAGTTCGTTGAGCTCTGGTACCTGAGAGTGGGCAAAGAATACGGTTTCGTCCGGATCCATGCCGATTGCCAGGTAGTCCGTCAGCAAGGAATAAGCGCGCTCGCGGATCGGACCGGCAGCATCGCGGTCAGTGATTACCTGGTAGTCCGCGATCAACAGCCAGGTTTCTACCCCTTTGCGCTGCAGCTCCACCCGGTTGCGTAGCGACCCGAAATAGTGGCCAATATGCAAGTTCCCAGTGGGGCGATCTCCAGTGAGCACCCGGAATTGGCTTGGATCTTCGGCAATTTTGGCTTTAATCTTGGCGCTAATCTCGCGGGCGTGCGCCAGGGAAGCATCCGACGTCGAATTTTCCAGTGTGCTTGCGGCGGTTTTTTCACTCATGGAGCCATCCTAGCGTGGGCAGTTAGTCCGGGCGGAACTAGAGCGGATAAGTGGACTATTCCACTGTGAATATGGTGGGCAGTGCGTGCGCCTACTGCTCGGGATATGCCAAATAAACTTGCATACTCAGCGGCGCCATTGTGGTCACTGCCTGCGGCTCATATTTTCGGGTGCCAGGGCGGGGGCGTTCCCACTGCGAATCCCACACCAGGTGGAACGGTAAATTCCGCGCGGTTGGCAGTTGTATGGTCTGGGCATTGGGGGAGCCATTCAACACCAGCAACACATCGGCATCAGTGCCGGCCCCGGAGCGCAGCACCTGAATGACGCGCTCGGTATTGTCAAACCACAAATATTCCGGCACCTGATTTCCAGTGCGATCCAGCCACTCTAGGTCAGGCAGGGCATCCGCGCCTACCGCAGTTCCGGTATAGAACGAGGTCGGGCGCAATGCCGAATTTTCCCGGCGCAATTGCAGCAGATACTTGGTGGTTTGGTACATGTCTTGCTGCGTTGGTCCGAGTGGCCAATCCAGCCAGGAGAGTGGGGAATCTTGGCAGTAGGCGTTGTTGTTCCCGTTTTGGGTTTTCAAGATTTCATCGCCCGCGGTGATCATTGGGGTGCCCGCTGCCAGCAACAGCGACGCCATCAAGTTGCGCGCTGATTTCCGCCGCGCCGCTGCCACCTCATCCGGCAAATCTGCTGGGTTCCCCTCCACTCCGTGGTTCCACGATAGGTTATTGGGGGTGCCATCGCGGTTTTCTTCGCCGTTGTCCCAGTTGTGCTTCTCGTTATAGGAAACCAGATCAGCCAAAGTGAAGCCATCATGTGCAGTGATCATATTGACGCTGGCGTGTACGGAGCGCCCACCTGGCGTGCGGCCATGGCTGAACAGATCTGCTGATCCGGAAAGTCGCGTGGCTAGATCGCGCTGGTCTTCACCTGCGCCCCCGGCGGTAATCGCCGCTGGTTCGCTGAGCCAGAAACTGCGCAAGGTGTCCCGGAAGCGATCGTTCCAGTCCGCCGTCGGAATCGGGAACTGCCCAGTGCGCCAGCCGCCAAAACCCACGTCCCACGGTTCGTTAATTAATTTGATTTCGCGCAAAACTGGATCAGTAGCCATCGCCTGGTACAACGGATGGTGGCGGTTGAAGGTGTCGCCATCGCGCGAAAGGGTAACCGCCAGGTCGAACCGGAAGCCGTCAATCCCAAATTCACTAACCCAGTAGCGCAGGGAGTCGAGGGTGAGTCGGATAACTGATTGCCGGCGGAAGTCCAGCGAATTTCCGCAGCCGGTGCTGTCTTTGAATTGCCCCGGGCGGGCGGAATCATGCCGATAGTACGAGGTGTTGTCCAGCCCGCGCCAGCTCACCGTAGGGCCGTCAATTCCCGCTTCGCAAGTGTGGTTGTAGACCACGTCCAAAATAACTTCGATCCCCGCCTCGTGTAGGGCACAGACCATCTGCTTCACTTCGGTTAGCACCGCTTGCGGGCCAGCAGCCTGGGCATGCGCAGTGGCATAGGACGGCTCTGGAGCAAAGAATCCCAGAGTGTTGTAACCCCAGTAGTTAGCTTTGCCCTGCTGGGTGAGGAACGGTTCGCTCATTTTGGCGTGGATGGGGAGTAGCTCAATTGCGGTAATCCCCAGATTTTGCAGATAAGCAACTGTTTCGGGATGTGCCAAGCCAGCGTAGGTGCCGCGCAGCTCCGCGGGGATGCGGTCAAACTGCTTAGTCAGCCCCACCACATGGGCTTCGTAAATAACGGTGGTGTTCCAGGGTAGATACAGCGGTTGCGTTAGGGGTGACTCCGGCGCCACCACAGTGCCGAGCGGGGCCAGTGCCGCTGAATCACGGGTGTCGAGCGGGAAATCGGGAGCTGGCAGTAGGTCAGTATCTACTACATGAGAATACAGTTCTGGACCTAGCTGAGCCGAGCGCCCAATTGCTCGGGTGTATGGATCCAGTAGCAGCTTATTTGGGTTGTGCCGGAGCCCAGCTCCGGGTTCCCATTTTCCGAAAACGCGGTAGCCGTAGTGTTGCCCGGCGCCAATCCCAGGAATGTGACCGCTCCACAGTCCGAAGTTGTCTCGGTTCAGACTCCAATGCTGCTCAGTATTGGTGGCTGGGTCCACTAGGCATACCCAAACTTCGTTGGCGTAGCTTGCCTGCACCGCAAAATCCACCCCGGTTTCCCGCAGGTGTGCGCCTAACTGGGCCGGGCGGCGTCGTATCGGCTGGCAGGGCTGAGCGCTGCCAGGTACGAATTTGGTGTCGGATACAGCAGTGTTGGTCACGCCCTCCATTGTGGCAGGTGTGGCGGTGATTTGCCGATTGAGAGCGGCCGAGAGCACAAAAATCCGGGTGCATTGGCACACATCAAGCCGACGTTTTATGATCGCCTACGTGAAGGTACTAGCTGCAATGTCCGGCGGGGTGGATTCAGCGGTTGCTGCTGCCCGCGCGGTGGAAGCCGGCCACGAGGTGTCGGCAGTTTATTTAGCGTTGCACAATAATTTGGCGTCCACGGAAATGCTGGATCCGACGCAGCGCCAGGCCGGGTGCGGCAACCCGCAAGACGCCGCTGATGCGGCAGCAAATTCGGAAAAGATCGGCATTCCCTTTGAGCAGTGGGACTATGCAGCGGAGTTTTCCCAGATAGTTATTGCTGATTTTTTGGCGCAGTACGAAGCGGGATACACCCCAAATCCATGTATCAGATGCAACCAGACCGTTAAGTTTGCGGTGCTGTTTGACTACGCTCGCATCCGAGGTTTTGACGCTGTGCTCACTGGCCACTATGCCCGCACTATTGCGCCGCAGGCAGCTGACGGACGGGCGGATGCGGCGGTGCCTACCCAGTTGTGGCGCGGGCAAGCATTTGAAAAAGATCAGTCCTATGTGCTCGCTGGATTGAGCCAGGAGATGCTGGCATTTTCGATGTTCCCGCTGGGGGACATGCCAGATAAAGACGCCGTTCGCGCTGAAGCTGCTGCCCGGGGGCTAGCAGTAGCTAATAAACCGGATTCTTTTGATATTTGTTTTATCCCCGACGGTGATACGCAAGGTTTTTTGCGCACGCGGTTAGGGGAGCGGCCCGGGTTAGTGGTTGACGAAACTGGGCAAACAGTAGGCGAACACCGGGGAGCGTACGCCTACACCATCGGGCAGCGCAAAGGGCTGGGGCTGGGCCGGCCGGCAGCAGATGGGCGCCCCCGCTACGTGATTGATGTGAACGTCAAAGAAAATATCGTCACGGTAGGGCCAAAGGAGCTACTGCAAACCCGCAAAATCTGGGCCGATCAGCCGCTGTGGCATGCCACTGATATTCCATGTGTGGACTGGATCCCCGCTCAAGTGCAGGTGCGCGCCCATGGCCGCCCCCTAGCAGCCCAGGTGCGGATTGCAGACGGGCGCCTACAAGTAGAACTGAACGAAAAGTTGGGGGCACTGGCACGTGGGCAGTCGGTAGTGGTCTATCGGGACGACCGCGTGCTGGGGCACGGGGTCATCTCGAAAACTGAGTAACTGCTGGTGCCCGAACTAAATTAGTGGTTCACCTGCTGCTCACTGCGATCAGCAGACCACAAAGTGTGGAAGACGCCGTCACGGTCAATGCGCCGATAAGTATGTGCCCCGAAGAAATCGCGTTGCCCTTGCACAACTGCAGTGGGTAGCCGGTCGGTGCGGATCGCGTCAAAAAAGTTGAGGGCTGCCGCTAATGCGGGTACCGGGATTCCGGCGCCGATAGCTGCAGTTACTACTTGGCGCCAGGGCTGTTCTGCGTTCCGCAAGGCGTCAGCGAAGTAGTCATCAGCGGCCAATAGTTCTAAGTCGGGCTGGGCCTGGTAAGCATCGCTAATCTGATCCAGGAATTGCGCCCGGATAATGCAGCCGGCCCGCCAAATGCGCGCTAGCGCACTGAAATCCAGGTTCCAGTCGTATTCTGCCGAGGCAGCCTGCAACTGCATGAATCCTTGGGTGTATGAAATAACTTTTGCGGCAAATAGCGCTTGCCGTAGCGACTCTACAAACTCACTCTGTGCCGCCCCAGTTATTTCCTTAGTGGGCGCCGCAAAGGTTGCTGCTGCCAGTTTCCGGGCAGCGGCGGCGGCAGAAACTCCGCGCGCCATCGTGGCCTCGCTGATCACCGTAACCGGGGTGGCTAAGGTTAACGCATCCTGTACCGTCCAGGCACCGGTGCCTTTCTGCCCAGCCACATCGCTAATGATGTCAATAAACGGCTTATCGGTTTCGGCGTCAACTTGTGCCAGCACCTCAGCGGTTACTTCAATGAGATAAGAGTTCAGTTCGGTGGTATTCCAGTCCCGGAACACTGCAGAAATTTCGGCGGGGGTCATTCCGAGCCCATGCCGCATCACTTGGTACGCCTCGGCGATCAGCTGCATATCGGCGTATTCGATGCCGTTGTGCACCATCTTCACATAGTGCCCGGCACCGTCGGGGCCAATATAGGTGCAGCACGGTGCGCCGTCATCCGCGTGCGCCGCGATCGATTCAAACATTGGCCCGAGTCGATCGTAGGAGGCAGGCGAACCGCCCGGCATCAATGAGGGCCCAAGCAGAGCGCCCTCTTCGCCGCCAGAGGTTCCGCATCCCACGAAGTGTAGGCCTTTTTCGCGCAGGGCGGCTTCCCGGCGCCGGGTATCTTGATAAAAGGAATTGCCCATATCAACCACGATGTCGCCCGGCGTAAATTCCGCCGCCAACTGGTCGATAGCAGCATCGGTGGGGGCACCAGCTGGTACCAGCAGTAGCGCCACTCGAGGGGTGTCGAGTTTCGCCACGAAGTCAGTAATATCTGCTGCGGGCAGCAGCGTCCCTTCTGACTCATATGCCGTTGCCAGGCGGCGGGCTTTTTCTGGGTCTAGGTCGTAAATGGCAACCTTGTGCCCGTGCCGCGCCAAGTTACGGGCTAAGGACGCGCCCATAACTCCAGTGCCAACCACACCAATGTCTGCTTTCATTGCTTCTCCTCAGTTAGGGGATTAATCCTCGTACCACAGGTTGATAGCCACTTTCCCGGATTCGCGGGAGTCGCGGGCGATCTCGAACCCGCCGCGTGCGTCATTAGCGGCGATGATATGTGTCAATACATTCTCCAGCTGTGGGTTGTCCTGCAGCAGGTAGATAGCGTCGTCTATCTCGTCGCGGAACCGGAATACCCCGGTCATAGTGGCTTCTTTTGAGATTAGTGGGGCTAGGGCGATCGGAATATCTCCGCCGGGCACCATCCCCACTTGCACTACCAGTCCGCGCCGGCGCACTGCGCTGATTGCTGCCGAAATAGCTGGGAAAGCTCCGGAGCATTCCAGTACGACGTCGAAGGACTCGGCTGTTAGCGGAGTTTCGGTCACATTAATCGTGCCAGTTACACCCAGTGCGGTGGCGCGTTGCAGCGGCTTTTCAAATAGGTCACAGACCCACAGTTCTGCCGCACCGTTCGCCATTGCGGCCCCAGCCGTCAATAGCCCGATTGGTCCTGCGCCGCTCACCAATACTTTCTTACCGGTGAGGTCACCAGCGCGGTGCACGGCGTGCAAGCCCACCGCAGTGGGTTCGGATAGTACTGCCCGTTTCATGGGCAGGCCTTCTGGTAGCACTCGCACTTGATCGTGGCGCAGCAACAGGTATTCACTCATTCCGCCCTGGGTGTGCGGCATAGTAGACGCCGACCCCAAGTAGGCGCCGTTAGGCCACAGGTGTGGCTCCGTCTCTAGGCCGGGCAGTGCGGTACCGAAAGTAGCGGGATGGGGAGTGATAGGTGTACCCGGGGCAAATTTGCCATCCGGATCTTCCGCCACCACACCGCATACTTCGTGACCTGGGATCAGCGGCTCGCGCACTTTGAATTCGCCATTGGCGCCTGCAAAATAGTAGTGCAGATCAGAGCCGCAAATACCGGCATAAGCCACCCGCATCAGCACCTCGCCTGGTCCAGGTTGAGGAGTTGGCACTTCCTCCACCCGGATATCTTCTTTGCCGTGAATTACTACTGCGCGCATTTACACCACCGCCGTCATCCCACCGTCTACAAACAAGTTCTGCCCAGTTACGAAAGACGACGCCGGGGAGCACAAGTAGAGCAGTGTTCCGATTAGTTCTTCGGGATCGCCCCACCGGCCTGCCGGGGTGCGTGCCCGCAGCCAAGCGTCAAACTCGGCATCTGCTACCAGCGCAGTATTCATTTCAGTTGCGAAGTAGCCGGGGGAGAGTTGGTTTACTTGGATGTTGTATCGGGCCAGATCGGCGGTTAGCCCTTGAGTGAACATGGCGAGTCCGCCTTTAGAGGCGCAGTACGGGGCAATGGTTTGCCGGGCGAGGCGGGACTGCACTGAACCGATCATCACGATCTTTCCGCCTTTGCCGCGGGCAATCATGGCCGCTGCTACGGGTTTAGTTACGTAGAACGCAGCGGAAAGATTCGTGGTGATAAGTTCTTCCCAGTCAGCGGCTGGGAATTCGGCAATGGGGTGGCGCCGCTGAATGCCAGCGTTATTCACCAAAATATCTATTACGCCGTACTTCTCACCGATTGCGGCTACTGCGTCTTCTGCAGCAGCCGCATCGGTGACGTCGAAGACGGCGGTAAATACCTCATTGCCGGTTTCGGCTGCCAGTTGTTGGGCAGCCGCCACCACTTTCTCTTCGCTGCGTCCGTGCAGAATAACTTTTGCGCCTGCCGCTGACAGTCCGCGGGCGAGCGTATAGCCCAGCCCGCGGTTGGAGCCAGTTACTAGCGCCAGTTTGTCTGTTACGGAAAACAGCTCAGACATTTATAAACCGCCTAAGCTACCAGCGACACCAGCAATACGATGCCGAATGCCATCAGCGATTCAAATGCCTGCTGCGTAGTCCAAACTTTCAACGTGGTCTTTACGTCCATACCCATGAGGCGACCCACCAGCCAGAAGCCAGAGTCGTTCACATGGGAGGCGAATACCGAACCGGCCGAAGCGGCTAGCACAATACAGGCCACGCCCAGGGCGCTCATTTCGCCGCTGGCAACTGCGGATTCTACGCCTGGTGTTACCAGTGCAGCGGTGGTCAGCAATGCCACCGTTGCGGAGCCTTGTGCTAGGCGCAATGCCACCGCGATCAGGTATGCCGCCAAGATCAGCGGAATGCCAATGTTTTCCATCGCGCCGGATAGGGCGTCGCCAATTCCGGAGGCGCGCAGTACGCCACCAAACATGCCGCCGGCGCCAGTGATCAGCACAACGGAAGCGATCGGACCCAGTGCCGAATCAACTACTTTCTCCAGGGCTACCTTATCCTCAGCAACTTTCTTACCCAGCACGACCATTGCCACCAGAGCAGCGATGAGTAGCGCAACCGGGGTATTGCCCAGCATGATTAGGAACTGAACTACCGAGGAGTCGGCGCTAATTGCTTCCGACTTCACCGCCATGCTCAGGCCGGTGTTGAAGAAGATCAGGAGCACGGGCAGCAGCATCAGGGCAATAACGGTGGCTACCGACGGCGGATTCTTAGCAAGGTCTTCGTCGTCCATAGAACCGAAGAGCTTTGGAACTGCGATGTTGTAGCGCTTGCCGACGAAGCGTCCCCACAGCACACCAGTTACGTAGAAGGTTGGGATAGCGACGAGGATACCGAGTGCCATTACCAAGCCCATATTGGCGCCGAGCAGTGCTGAAGCGCCCACCGGACCAGGGTGCGGTGGCAAGAATACGTGCATCACGGAGAATGCGGCTGCGGCTGGCATGCCGTAGAGCAGCACCGAGCCACCCAGGCGGGCGCCAACTGCGAATACGATCGGCAGCATAACCACCAGGCCGGCGTCAAAGAAGATCGGGAAGCCCATAATCAGGGATGCGATGCCAAGAGCCAGCGGCGCACGTTTTTCGCCGAAAGTTCTGATCATGGCGTCTGCCAGAACTTTTGCCCCGCCAGATGCTTCCACTAGCTTGCCAAGCATAGCGCCCAATGCCACCAGTAGTGCCACTGAGCCTAACGTGCCACCGAAGGAGCTAACCAGTACGTTAACCAGGTCGGTGAGCGGGATCCCGGTAGCCAATGCGGTGAGCAAGCTAACCAAGATCAGGGTGAGGAAAGCGTGCAACCGGAACACGATTACCGCAATCAGAATAACGGCAATCGCGGCTAACGCGATTCCTAGAAGTGGCCCAGCGCCGAGGGTTTGTTCCCAGGTGTCCATATTGGTGAGGAACGGCGCTGCTTGGGGAATTACAGCTAACATTGTGTCTCCGTCTTGTCAGTTATTACTTACAGTTGGGATGCCGGGCATCTAGTTGCGCTGCCTAAGGCACCCTACTTAGGGGCCTGGAGGCGCCTAGTTTTAGCGCCCCCGGAACCCCGGTTTACGCCTCAGTTTTGTAGGCGTCGAGGTAGCGGCCGAATTTCTCCAGGTAGATCCGGACGGAGTCCGTATTCGGTGCTACTGGATCCAGCAGTGGAGGAGTGTATTCCACTGCTTTCCCCAAACCTAGGTACTGCATTCCAAGGAGAGCAGCGCCTAGCAGTGAGTTTTGTTTTTCGGCACACGGGGTTAGCGTGCGTCCGAGGATATCTGCCGCCATCTGTGTCCAGACCGCGGAGTTCAAAATACCGCCGGATAGTACGATCATCTCCGGCTCGTCATTAACCCGCATCAGCGCTTGGTAGGCGTGCTTCAAATTGAATAACGCCCCTTCCAGTACCGCGCCCGACATATGTTCCCAAGTGTGGTGTGGTTTCAAACCAATAAAGCCACCCCGGCGATGATCGCCCCAACCGGGGGAGCGCTCACCGAAGACGAACGGTAAGAACACCGGGGTATCCATATCCGGAGTTACATTCTTTTCCATTTCCGCATAGGAGATATTTGGTGGCAGATGGTTCTCGCGGTACCAATCCAACACCGAAGTGGCACCTGAGGTGGCTGCACCAGATAGCCAGGCATCTTCACCGGGAGTGAGATAGCACCACACTGAGTGGCCCGGATCCAACCGCGGCGAAGGAGCCGATAGCCGCAGTGCTCCAGAAGTGCCTACCGACATCGTCATGATATTGGGGCGCAGGCCACCTGATCCCACTTGGTTGAGAGCGCCATCCGGTTCGGCTGGTAGCACTGGAGTCCCGGCGGCGACGCCGAGGCGCTCTGCTCCACGTTCGGTAAGCGGCGCTGAGTAGTCCCATTTGACGACCCGGGGCAGATTAGCTTCTGAAATAGAGAGGTCATTTAGGTGCCCGGGATCGTATTTCTTGGTAGTGATATCCATTAGCCCTGAGCCGGAAACCATCGATTCACTTGAGACGTATTCGCCGGTGAGCCGGTAGAAGATGAACGAGCCTTGCCCCATGATGCGCGATTCCCACAGGCGGTGGCCGCGCGAAGCCAGCAGCTGCAGTTTGAAATAGGGATAGGAAGCGTTCGGGATGCCACCAGTTAGATTGTAGTAGTGCGAGATGTAGTCCGGATTGGTGCGCGCCCCTTGTGCCAGCGCCGAAGCTCCAGTGTAATTCCAGGCATAGCACGGGGTAGTGGGCCAGAATTCGTCGTCACAAAGTAGAACTGAATGCCAGGTGCCCCCGAGCGAAACAACGCTAACTTCCTTATCTGGGTGAGCAGCTATAAGCTCCCGGGACGACTCGCATAGCGTGTTGTAGACGATATTCGGATCCTGCTCCACAGTATTCATGGGTGGATATGACTTCATATTGATTAAGGTCTCGCCAGTTTCCGGCTGATAAAGCATCGCTTTGGCCGATGACGTAGAAGCCTCCAACGCTAGAACATACATAGCTTCCTCCCTGAGCCGTGTCCTGTGCCCCGCCTGGAACTGGTGAGAGTTTTTCCCCAGGTAGAACAATTGGCGATACTGTGATGCTATCGCAGCGTGAGTTAGATCTCGCCAAACTCTAGGTAAAGAAGCTAGTAACTTTTTCCGCTGCGTGCAAATTGAGTGACGACTTATTTTAATGAGTGGCAAATCAATCGGGTTTAGTGCGCTGAACAGCGCAAACATCTGTTGTTTTTGCGACATCTGCCTCCAGTTCTGTTGGCAAAATCAGGCTCTGTGACCCGGTTCCGAGGTGCAATACAAACCCGTGCGCAGAGATAGCGCGTAGAGATAGTAGGGTGGGCAGTATGTATGGGGAGCTTTCGCTAGCACGGTATCAGGCCGATAGAAACGCGATATTACGGGAAGACGCCGTTGAATTATCGAAAATACTAGCCAGCCCGGCTGCGAAATTCCTCCTGGCCACGCACAACTCGGTACCGGTTGCTGACGCCGGTTTAGTGCTCTGGGATCGGGATCAAGTAGCGCAGTTCTTCCCGATTGACTCCGCAAAATACTTAGGAATGTATGGCGCAAACCATTATTTCGCGATTGACGCCTCGCCGATATTGACTGCGGTGCCGGCCCCACTGGCACACCTGAACTTCAAACTACTGCGCAAAGCCGCCCCGCACCTCAATGATCTAGAAACCGGCCTGGCCACTACGGCAGTAGCCTTAGTTAATTGGCTGAATACGGTGCGATTTTGTGCCCAATGCGGTACCCCGACTCGCGAACAGCTCTCCGGGTGGATGCAAGTATGTGAGCGCGGGCACCAGATTTTCCCGCGGATAGATCCCGCCGTGATAATGGCCGTATTTGACGGTGACAACCGGATACTATTGGCGCGCAATGACGCCTGGCCCGCGCGGCGGATCTCAGTACTGGCCGGATATGTGGAAGCTGGTGAAGGCTTGGAGGCCGCGGTGCGCCGAGAAGTCATGGAAGAAGTGGGAATTGTAGTAGACCAGGTGGAGTATCAGAGTTCCCAATCTTGGCCGTTGCCGCGCTCGCTGATGATGGAATTCTTTGCCTGGACCCGCGACCCACATCCCGAAATAAAAGTGGACGGTGTGGAAATCGGATACGCAAAATTCTTCAGTAAGGAAGAATTACTAGCGGCATCCCGCAGCGGCGAATTGCTGCTGCCCGGCAAGGCTTCGGCAGCGCGGGCATTGATTGACGCTTGGCTAGCTGCGGAATGACGCCGAGTTCCCCGGAAGATGCGGAACCGCAGGGACACAAACTCGTGCCCCCAAAGCACTAGAAAGAACTGGAGAGTTTATTGAGCGCAGCGGAGCGAAGTGCCACCGAGCTACTTAGTGACCTGGACGCCCAGCAACGCGAAGTTGCCACCGCAGTCCACGGTCCAGTTTGTGTGCGCGCTGGGGCTGGCACAGGAAAAACCCGCGCGATCACTTATCGCATTGCCTATGCGGTAAAAACCGGTGCGCACAATCCGCGGCAGATTTTGGCGGTAACTTTCACTGCCCGCGCCGCCGGGGAGATGCGCTCGCGACTGCGTGACCTAGGGGTAGCGCAAGTACAAGCGCGCACTTTCCACTCCGCTGCTCTGCGCCAGTTGCGCTATTTTTGGCCGCAGGTAATCGGGGGACCAGTACCTGAAATCAAAGAAACGAAGCGAGGGTTAATCGCCCAAGCTGCTACCCAACTGGGAATGGAAACTGACCCCGTCACTATCCGCGATCTGCAAAACGAAGTGGAGTGGGCGAAAGTCTCGCTTATAACCGCCGCGGATTACCCGAAACGCGCTGTCGAATCAGGCCGCGACGCAGTGGGAAACTATAGTCATCAAGAAGTAGCGCAACTTTTGCAAGCCTATGAAGAAGTGAAATCTGAGCGCGGCGTCATTGATTTTGAGGACGTCATCCTAATTTTAATTGGTATCTTCGTGCAGTATCCGAATCTTTTGGGTGAGGTGCGCCGCCAGTATCGCTATTTTGTGGTGGACGAATACCAGGACGTTTCGCCAATGCAGCACCGGCTACTGCAGCTTTGGCTAGGGGACCGGCGCGAGCTATGTGTAGTAGGCGACGTAGCGCAAACTATTTACTCTTTTGCTGGCGCTCAAGCGGACTATCTGATTAATTTTGCCAAACAGTTCTCCGGTGCTAAAGAAGTTGCGCTGATAACCGACTATCGCTCTACGGGGCCAATTGTGCAGTTAGCCAATGAGCTCGTGGCAGAGGAATTGCCTGGAGCAGTGCGCTTACAAGCCGTGCAGTCGGATGGCGATCCAGTCAGTTTTGACTGCTATGCCGATGACGCCACTCAAGCGAGCGAAATTGCCGGCAAAATTTTGACGCTGCGCAAACAAGGAGAGCAGCTTTCCAATATGGCGATTTTGTATCGCACTCGATCGCAATCTGCCGAGTTTGAAAATGCCCTGGCGCAGGCGGGTATTCCGTTCTTGGTGCAGGGCGGCGAACGCTTTTTTGCGCGCCGCGAAGTGAAAGAAGCCATGGTGACATTGCGGGCGTTGGCGCGCAGCGGGCCGGTTGGAGAGCTTCCGGAACTAGTGGACGGCGTGCTGTACACGATGGGTTGGCGGGAACACCCGCCGTCGGCGCAGGGGGCAGCGCGGGAACGCTGGGATTCTTGGGAAACGATTCGCGCGCTCGCAGCCGAACTGTGGGAGACCAGGCGAGCTACTGCTGGCGATTTCATTGCCGAGCTGGAGACGCGGGCAGAACACCAATACGAACCCACCCAAGAAGCCGTAACGCTCTCCACTTTGCACGCTGCTAAGGGCTTAGAGTGGGGCACAGTGTTCCTAGCTGGGATGAGTGAAGGGCTGTTGCCGATTTCTTTGGCGCGCGGGGAGGCACTGGCAGAAGAGAAGCGGTTGCTCTATGTGGGAGTGACGCGCGCGGGGGCACAGCTATTTGTGTCTTATGCCAAAGGGAATGCTGGGCGCGGAGAGCGGAAAGTTTCCCGGTTCCTTGCCGATTTATGGCCGAAAGAAGAATCGCGGGCGACGGCGTCGCGCCGGCGTTCTCGTGCCAAAGCAAAAGAGCTGGTTACGGAGCACCCAGAGGCGGTGCCACTATTTGCAGAGCTGAAAGCCTGGCGAGCCGCTAAAGCTGCCCAGCTCGGCAAACCGGCATATAACGTGATACATGATGTCACTTTGCAAGAAATTGCTATCCGCCGCCCGCAGGATCTGGCGGAGCTGGGGCAAATCCGTGGTATCGGTGCCCACAAACTAACTAACTATGGGCTAGATATTTTGGCGATAGTGGCTGAGCGTCCGTTTGGTGGCTAAACCGGCTGGCAAGATGGGTGAATAGGTAGATGCGCTAGGTCGTCACACCCGCAGTCGGGATGCGGTTGCAACTCAATTAGCTGGGGCTGCCCGGGTGCGGGCGGAATACGCCACATGGCATTGGTTAATGAGCTAGGCGCCTCGTCCAAGATATTCACTATTTCGCGCACAGCTAGGGCAGTTGCTAACCCCAAACCGGTGGCTTCCGCCATCGCTGGCACAGCTACACTGGCTTGCAGTGCCAATCGGTTCCAAGCGGGGTCAGCGTCGCAGCGATAGAGATACAAACACCGCCCACACAATCCAGTTTGTGGAGTCAGCAGCGGGCCCACATAGATATCTACTTCTTCGACCCATGCTAAGAAAACTGGCGTGCCATGTGACAAGTATTCACCCACCAAAATTGGGTCTACGGTGTGGGAACCAGTGAGTACTACTAGATCAGGTGCGGCAGTTGCTGCCGTAATACTGCGCCGATCAGCTAGCTTCCGGTGCGAATCTGCCGGCACAAAGTTCTGTAGTACCTGGTGGAAAACGCTGGCGCGCTCCAGCCCTAATCCATCTACCCGCAATGCTGGGTGATCGGCAGTTCCTACGGCAGCGCGGTCGGTAGTGGTTATCCGCCCCACTCCAGCATTGGCCAGCCCCAAGCCGATTCCAGCTCCGAGCTGATCGGCGTAATGCAGGGCCACGTGTTTTTGCCCGCGGCTGTGTTCCTGATGGTGTAATCGCCAATGTGGTCCCGAGTCGAGTGCACTGCCGGTGCGTTCATCCAGCACACCAGTGCGTTGCAGTAAGGTCACAATCTGGTTGGCGCGTTCTAGGGTGACGCCGAGTTGTTGTGCCCGGTAGTGATATTCCACTGTAGTGGTGGTGCGGGTGAGTGCATCGATTAGCCGCAGTTCAGCAGTGGTGAAATCAGCTAGGGCTATTCCAGTGCGGGGGTCAAGCCCGATCTGGGCGCGGTCTACTTCCGTCCAGTAAAAGCCCAGCCCATTGCTGATTTGCATAGTTATCCTCCGGCTGCTGGTTTGTTCAGGTGTGCCAGCAGCTTAAGGGAGGTCTGGCGGTGAGTAGCGAAAGAATCCACAGCTGTGGATTCTCCAGGCGTGCGGCAGCGAAAATGGCTAGCTGGCCAGGGGGAGGTGGCTCTGGAGCTGCTAGTCGGTATTTTCGCCGGTGTTTGGGCCGCCAGCGTCGTCTTCTTCGCCAAACTTGGGCTCATGCGGAGCGGAAGCGCCAGTGTCGCCAGCGAAAAGATCTTCCAGGAAGGAGTCCAATTCAGATTCAATTTCTGCGGGGTTGGCAGTAAAGAAATCTTCTGGATTAGCCAAAACTTCTGGGGTGGGAAGCAGATCTGGGTGCGACCACAGGTGGTCCCGCTGGGTAATATCCAGTTTGCGATTAGCCAATTGCCAGAAAGCCACTGATTCGCGCATCATCCGCGGCGCTAGCGGTACCCCCATTTGGGCTTGCCAGACGTGGCGCGCCGGATTGTCAGTAGCGTAGCGGCGGGCAAACATTTCGCGCAATGCCACCGCATTTGGCAGATGTGGAGCCACGGCACATGCGGAAACTTCGCTGACCCAGCCCTCAATTAGCGAGAGCAAATGTTCGAGCCGGGCAATTGCGTCTTGCTGTGGCTGCGTCAGTTCCAGTGCAAATACATCCGAGAGATCAATTTCGGTGATCTCGTTGGGGTTGGCGAAATTCATATTCCGCACTTGTTCCTCAATGGCATCAGTATTGATGTCGATGCCGCGGGCAAACTCTGCCACTGTGTCCAGTAGCCGTGGGCGCAGCCACGGCACACGCGTATAAAGCCGCGCCGCTGCTACTTCCCGCACTGCCACGTAGGCGAGTACCTCTGATTCTGGAACTTCCAAGCCGGCGCTGAAATCTGCGATATTTGCAGGCACTAGTGCTGCCGAGGACCCTTCTAAGAATGGAATTCCAGTGTCAGTAGAGCCGAAGGAACCGACGGCGAGCTCAGCCAGCGCACCCCCATATTGCATGCCCAACAGTGCGGCCAGCATTTTTTCAATCATTGCTTCGGCACCACCACCCGGTATGCCAATGCCACCAGGTAGCTGGACAAAGCCGGTTAGTTGCTCCGGAAGTTCTCCAATATGTTCTGCCACTGCTTCTTTGAACGCGCGAGAGATATTCGCACCCAGCGGCTCAAATAGCCTGCGGAAAGTGGGCAGGGCATGTGCCACCCAATCCAGCCGCGTCCACGCCATATTAGGCCCGGTAGTGGGGTCAATTTCGGAAGCGGCGTCCAACCATAGCGAGGCCGTACTCAGGGCTTGGCGAGCGGCGTCACCTGCGGCTCCGGTGAGGCGATCTAGGTGGCGCGATGCAATGGTGTCCCGAGCGACTTTTTCCGCAATTTTCCAATTAACCGGGCCCTCGCCAGATGCCCCCAACAGCTGCTGGATCTGACCAGTTATTAGCTGCATATTTTCCGGCGTCAGCATACCCTGGAGCTGCGCTTCGGGATTGATGCCCTGCGCATTCAAAGCAGCGATAACTTCTTCTGCGGCTTGCGGCCCTAAAATGGCGCGCAACATCTCCTGCCAGTTGTTGTGGTCCTCGCTCGGATTACTCATCTGTTCCTCCTCGCCCTCCCTCAAGAGTAATGCGCAACGCAAGCGCGGTACAATCAAACAATGCGCGCTTGGCGAAATTCTACGAAGACGGTTCCCGCTGGTACTGTGCCGCAAAATCCGGCACAGCTGACCGCTGCATCCCCTGAGATACCGCTAGCTGATTCTACTGATGCGCCAGCTGCTCGCGGTAAACGCCGGCGGCGGCCGGGCAGACGCCGGGCAGCTGCCTCGGTGCTGTTCTCAATATTGCTGGTGGCTGCACTGTTGCTCCCTACCGGTTATTTGACGCAAAAATCCGGCCCAGCCATAGACGTAACAAAAGAATTTGAGGGCCAGTCGTTGGTGGAAATTTCGGAGGTGGCGACTTATGACTCCGACACCGACTTCCTGCTCACCACAGTTTCTGCCACTGGCTCAGCTGACCGAGGCGTATTGGGCGGTACCGCATTTCTGGCCGCAGTAAATCCGGAGATTCAACTGCTGCCGGTGCGAATGATCTACCCGGCGAATGTCACTTCTCAGCAGGTAAAAGAACAAAATGCGCAGCTGATGGATAATTCACAAAATGTGGCAGATCTGGTCGCCTTGGAAGCTGCCGGTTTTGCAGTGAGTATGAAAATTACCATCACTGCGGCAGTTAAGGATTCTTCGGCAGCAAAAGTGGTGAAACCAGGAGATATAATCACCGGGCTCACCACCCCGGAAAAATCGATCGATATCCAAACTTTTGCGCAGATGTCGCAGGTGCTGAGTGCCACTGCACCGGGAACTGAAATAAAACTGCGGGTAGAACGGGATGGCAAAGAGTTGACCTTGCCACTAACCACCCTCCCTTATCAGCCCGATGAGACCGGGTGGACTAGCCCCGGCTCGCTGCTCGGCGTCTTAGTGAAAGTGGAAGATGTGCAAATACCGGCGCAGGTGAAGTATCTGATTGACGGAATCGGCGGACCCAGTGCGGGCACTATTTTTGCGCTGAGTATTTACGACGCCGTCACGCCCGGCTCGCTGGGGGGTTCGGCACGGATTGCCGGCACGGGAGCGATCACGTGGAGTGGGGAAGTGACCCCAATCGGAGGCGTGGAACACAAAATGCGCGGTGCGGTGCGCGCCGGTGCTACCGACTTCATCGCACCTGCCGCCAACTGCCAGGAAGTAGTGGGGAATGTACCAGCCGGGCTGACGGTGTGGGCCGTGCGCGACTTCTCCGCGGCGGTGGAAGCTGCCACCGCTATTGGAGCTGGGGATGACGACGCGCGGCTATCGTGCGAAGCGGTGCTGTCTGCTGGTGAACGCCAGTAATCAGGTCAGCAGCAGCGCCTAGCTCTCTGCAGTTGCTTGGAACGTGAGCTGCAGTCCCTCCAACAACCCGGGAACTAGGTCCGCGCCGGAAAGCACTTGCGCATCGTCGTCATAATCTTTCATCCGGATTACACACCAAGTTTCACCGGTGCGCAATGCCGCTGCCACTATCCGCACGTCGCGCCGCTCCGGGTGATTGCGCAGGAATTCCAGCGCCTCGGATTCGTCTTCCGGGAGCTCTACTTCAACGCTGGGGGGCAAGACGATGCGTTCTACACTGACGGCGGCACCGCTAACTTCCTCCGGCCACACTATCTGCGTGATGAGCTCGCCGACGGTATCGATCTGCGGTAAATCTTCTTGTTCCACCGAAAAAAGAGTCTGGGGATCAGAAATTTCGGCGCTGGCTACATCTGCGGGCAGTTCCGCTGCCAGTTCCGGGTGTTGCTGTAGCGCCTCCTGGGCATACACCAGGGCAAATAGCCGTAGGGGACCATCCCACCCGCCGCGCGCCACATGGCGTTCGATCTCGATCGTTGCTTTTGCTAGCTGATTTTCGCTCACGCGGTAATTGTGGCACATTGTGCGGTTGGGTGCGCTAGGTGTACTGCATAGAGTGCCCAGGGGTACACCCATAGAATGCGCTCTGGGCGCACTACATAGAAACCGCCCCCGGCTTTGCGATACGTTTTAGGTAACGAATGGAAAAATGGCGCAAGAAGCGGCGCTAACAGTACGGACAAGAGGTTTCATGACGACGTCTACTCCAGCCCCAGAGAAGCCGCAGCAACCCGGTGCAGCAAAGCCAAAAATGGGTGGCGCATTCATCCCCACCCTCGCAGTTTTGGCAGCCTTGCTGTTGGCAATAGTTATTTTCGCCGGTTTCTACACCGAACTGCAGTGGTTCAAACAGGTGGAAGCTGCCCGGGTGTTCTGGACGCAGTACGGTGCCACTATCGGCATTGGGCTAATCGGTGTGGTGCTAACTGCTGTGGTGGTGGCAGTGAGCCTGCGGATTGCGCTCGGAGCTAAGCCAGCCGGCAATGTGGTCCGCCTGGAAACGCCAGCAGAGCAGTATCGGAGTTTCATCTATGAGCGCCGCTGGCTGACCTACGGGGTAGTGCCGCTGGTTACCGGGCTGCTCTTCGGCTCGAGCCTGGGTGGGAACTGGCGGAGCTTCCTACTGCTGATTAACGGTTCCTCATTTGGGGTAAAAGATCCGGAATACGGGTTAGATGTTTCTTTCTTCGTATTCCTGTTGCCGGTGTTGCACGTTATCCTCTCCTTCTTGCTGATGCTGCTGGTGCTCAGTGCGCTGTTCTCCGCGATTGGGTACTGGGTTACCGAAGGTATCTCTGCACACGGCGGCAAATTCCGGGTTGCTAAGAAAGTAAAACGCCACGCCGCGATCTTATTGGCTATCGGTGCGCTGTTGATGGCAGTTCAGTATTGGCTGCGCCGCTATGATCTGTTGCTCGGCAATAATCAGCGTTTTTCTGGCGCCAGCTACACGGATATCAATGCCTCGAAACCGGGGTTAACTATTTTGGCGATTGCTGTGGCGCTGGTGGCATTGCTCTTCATTTACGCGGCGATTCGCCAGCAATTCAAGCCGGCCCTGGTGGGTATCGCCGCCTCGGTAGCTACTGCGCTCTTGGTCAGTTTCATCTATCCGGCGCTAGTGCAGAACTTCAAGGTGAAGCCAAATGCGGCAGAGTTGGAGTCCACCTTTATCCAGCGCAATATTGATGCCACTTTGGCAGCTTATGGCTTGGAAGACGTCGAAATCCAGTCCTATCAGGCGCGTACGGATGTGGAGCCGGGGCAGTTGCGAAAAGACTCGGAGACTGCGGCGCAGATCCGGTTGTTGGATCCCAATATCGTAGATCCATCCTTTAACCAGCTGCAGCAAAACCGGCAGTACTACCAGTTTAAGAAGCCGCTCACGGTTGATCGCTACACTATTGACGACCAACTGCGGGACACCGTCATCGCAGTGCGAGAACTTAATCTGGACGGTTTGGATAACGAGCGCCGCAGCTGGGTTAATGACCACACGGTATATACCCACGGCTTTGGGGTGGCGGCTGCCTACGGCAACACCATGAATACTCGCGGGGACCCGGCGTTCTGGGAGGCAGGTATCCCGTCAGTTGGCGAGCTGGGCGACTACGAACCGCGGGTGTACTTCGGGCAGCAGTCTCCGGAATACTCCATTGTGGGTGCGCCAGAAGGTTCGGAAGAATGGGAACTGGACTACCCGGATGACGAAGCCCCGAATGGCCAGGTGAATACCACTTATAAGGGTGATGGTGGCCCGGCTATTGCTAATGCATTTGAAAAACTCATGTACGCGGTCAAGTTCCGGTCTACGGATATTTTCTTCTCCGACCGGGTAACCAATGAGTCGCAGATTTTATTCGATCGCGATCCACATGAGCGGGTGCGCAAAGTCGCCCCGTACTTGACCTTGGATGCGAAGGCAGTGCCCGCCGTCGTCGATATGGACGGGAACCCGGACACTCGCAAAGACTTAGTGTGGATTATCGATGCCTACACCACGTCGAATAACTATCCGTATTCAGCGCGGGAAACTTTGGAGGACGCCACGGCGGACTCGCTGACGCGGGGCATGATGCAGGCGCCGGAGGAAGTTAACTACATCCGCAACTCGGTGAAGGCGGTAGTCAATGCTTATGACGGCTCGGTTACCCTCTACCAGTGGGATGACGAAGACCCGATTTTGCAGGCGTGGTCGCAGATTTTCTCGGGGCAGATTACTCCACTATCAGAAATGCCGGGCGATCTGATTGCGCACGTGCGCTACCCGGAAGATTTATTCAAAGTGCAGCGGCAACTTTTGGCGCGGTACCACGTGACGGACGCTAAGTCGTTCTACTACGGTGGCGATTTCTGGCGGGTGCCGCTGGAGCCAACGCAGGAAGCTTCACCGACCACGCCGAAGCAGCCGCCTTACTACTTAACGTTAAAGATGCCGGGGCAGGATGAGGCCTCGTTCTCGCTGACTACCTCTTATATCCCGGGCGGTAACACCAACCGCAACGTGATGACCGGCTTCTTGGCAGCCGATGGCAATGCCGGCAACGAGAAGGGCAAAATTGCTGATACTTATGGCAAGTTGCGGCTATTGGAGTTGCCGCGTGACTTGACTGTGCCGGGACCAGGGCAGGCCGAGAATACTATGCTTACCAATCCAAAGGTCTCCACCGATTTGAACTTGCTGCGGCAAGGCGGAACACAGACGTTGGAAGGTAACTTGCTGTCCTTGCCAATTGGCGACGGCTTACTCTATGTGCAGCCGATCTATGTGCAGGCTTCGAAGGGTACCCAGTATCCGACTTTGCAGTACGTATTGACGCTATTTGGGGACAAGGTCGGGTTCGCCCCCACTTTGGATGAATCGCTTGACCAAGTATTTGGCGGTGACTCTGGTGTTTCGGCAGGTGATGTGAATGTGGCTGGTGATAAGGAAGCCCCGATAACTGGCGGCAAGGCACCGGGGGCTACCGCGGCGCCGTCTGCTCCCCAAGGGGATAATACGCCACCGGCAGCAACTGGACCGGCAGCAGCTCGGCTCGATGCGGCACTGCAGGCGGCCAAGAAGGCAATCCAAGATTCTGATGCTGCGATGAAGAATGGTGACTGGGCGGCGTATGGTAAGGCGCAAGATGCGTTGAATAAAGCCATCGAGCAAGCCGTTACTGCTCAGCAGGAGCTGGATGCTAAGAAATAGGCTATAGCCAGTTAGCTACGTGAGAAAAGGCACCCGACCTGCGCTTGAAGCAGGTCGGGTGCCTGATTAATATGGGGGATACGCCGCGGGGTGGAGCAGTTCGGTAGCTCGCCGGGCTCATAACCCGGAGGTCGTCGGTTCAAATCCGGCCCCCGCCACGAGGAAAGCCCGGTATTTAGGCGAAAAGTTGCTTAGATACCGGGCTTTATTTTGTCCAGAATCGGACGAGGGGCCATTAAAGGAATCAGTTATTTTCTGAAACGGCCCGCATCGTGGTCAACATTGACTCCTTCAGCAGCCTCAATCGAAATCACCTCATTAAACACCAATACGGGGTAAATAGATTTTTCCGACCATAATAAGTTACAGTTTGAAATGGTTGGTTTATCACCTCTGACCAAAATCATCAGAAACATTTCCTGCGGTCAAAAAGAGTAAAGGTCGTGACCAGAGCACTTAGAGATCAAACTGCCATCATTTGGCTGCTAGCAGCAATCGCAATTGCTATTTGGCGAAAATGGGTGCCAGATTCTGCGTGGCTGATGGTGCACCTGGTGCTGTTGGGTGCGCTTAGTCACTCGGTGATGGTTTGGTCGGAACATTTTGCCAAGACGCTACTGCGCGTGCCCCTTTCGCAATGTGCAACGGGCCGTTATGGGATGCTCGCACTTGGATCGCTGGCCGTGCTCGTCTCGATGCCCGCGAACTTTTGGGCCGGCGTCGTCACCGGAGCAACTCTAATTGCGGGCGCAGTTATTTGGCATCTGAGCGCAATTTTGCAGGCCCTGCGCCGCGCCCTGCCGACTAGATTCCGCAAGGTCACGTACTACTACCTGGCCTCGAGTATCTTTCTACCGATCGGCGCGAGCTTTGGCGCCGCCCTCGCGTATGGACTCTCTGACACGTGGCATGCGCGGTCTTTGGCGGCACACATAATCCTGAACGTATTTGGGTGGATTGGCTTGACCGTGATCGGCACGTTGGTAACCTTCTGGCCTACGTTGCTACGTGCCCGGATGGATGACCGCGCGGAAAAACTCGCCGCACACGCCCTACCAATTTTTATTGTTGCAATCGCAGTTGGGGTTACTGGGGCATTGACCGGAGCGCGTTGGGTCATCCTGGGCGGTCTGCTTATCTACATCGTCGGTCTAATCTGGGTGGGGCGATCCATGATCCTGCCGATAAAGAAGCGCGGAATCACCGAGTTTGCCCCCGCCTCTGTTGGTGCCGCATTGCTGTGGGCACTGGTGGGAATGTGCTTCATGGTGGTGCGCCTGGCGATGTCGTGGGAGTCCTTTACTGACACCATCTTTACCACTGCAGGTATTTTTGCCTTGGGATTCGGTGTGCAGATTCTGCTGGGAGCCCTCACGCATCTATTCCCGATGGCCATCGGCGGCGGACCCGCCGGGTCGCGCGCCGCACTCACCGAACTGACGCGTCTTTCCACCTGGCGACTCACAGTCACCAATCTTGGCCTAGTCCTACTTCTTCTTCCACTGCCTAAGTGGATGTGGGTCGGCGTCGCCGTCGTAACCATCGCAGCTGTTGCTGCGTTCTTGCCGCTACTGTTCCGCGCTCTGTTTGCCGCATTGCGAATAAAACATGCACAACAAAATGAGAGTGCCCCGGCGAACGCTACGCAGGCGGAAGATAGCGCGGCCGCGAGTGCACAGGTTGCGGCCCCTACCGCTGCCAAACCGGGAATCGAGCGCACGCTGGTGCGGCCCGGCCAGTTCGTGGCTGCGGTTCTGACCTTGACGGTCGCGCTGACTGTAGGCGTTACTCTGCAACCAGCGACTTTCGTCCTCACGCTAAATCACATGTTTACCGCAACTGGAGACAGTGCCAATGCCGTCTCGCCCACCGGTGAGACCACAGAAGTCACCGTCACAGCAGCCGATATGCGGTTCACGCCCTCAAGTATTGATGTTCCGGCTGGAAACCGATTAGTGATTACGGTGGTTAATGAGGACGAAGTATCCTCACATGACCTGGTGGTCGCCGACAGGCGGACAAAGCGGCTGTTACCCGGTGAGAGCGAAGTGTTAGACGCCGGGATCATCACCACGAGCATTGAGGGGTGGTGTTCGATTGCTGGGCACCGCCAAATGGGTATGGTAATTCAGATCAATGCCATCGGAGGGTCTGAAGCGTCGTCTGCGTCTGCCCAAAAGAATGGCGGACATAATCACGGAAGTGCCCACATCATGCCAGATCTGGATCAGCAACTGCACCAGGTTATTGATCCAAAGCTGCCACAGCGTACGGACGCAACCGTGCACAAGCTAAACATTGACGTAACCGAGCTGCCTCTGGAAGTGGCACCCGGAATCTGGCAAAAACGCTGGACATTCAATGGCAAGAGTGTGGCGCCAACTTTGCGCGGACGCGTTGGCGATACCTTTGAAATCACACTAACCAACAACGGGACGATGGGGCACTCGATTGATTTCCACGCTGGAGCGCTCGCGCCCGACGAACCTATGCGCACAATACCGCCCGGCGAATCACTGGTCTACACGTTTAAGGCTGAGCGCGCCGGGATTTGGCTGTACCACTGCGCAACGCACCCTATGGCCAGCCATATTGCGGCCGGAATGCATGGGGCGGTCATCATCGAACCGGACCACCTTGAGCCCGTCGAGAACGAGTTCGTCTTTGTGCAGTCTGAAATCTACCTGGGGGACCAGTACGATTCACCCGAAACTGCACAGGAAGTGAATGCGGACAAGGTCTTGGCTGAATCACCCGACCTCATGGCATTCAACGGCATCGCCGACCAGTATGTGCAAAACCCGATCGAAGTTCCGGTCGGGGAGCGGGTACGAATCTGGCTTATGGACGCTGGCCCCACCCGCGCATTTCCATTCCATATTGTCGGCACGCAGTTTGATACGACTTGGACCGAAGGTGCCTATACCTTAAAGGCGGGCAGAGACGCCTTTGGGTATCCGCAAGGTGGTGCACAAGTGCTGCCCCTATTGGCGGCCCAAGGCGGATTCGTTGAGCTCGTCTTCCCCGAAGCGGGCACGTACACCGCCGTCAACCACGCGATGATTGACGGCGAGAAGGGTGCTAGGGCTATTTTCAAAGCGGTCGAAAAATGAGGAAGGATCCGGTAAAGCTGCGCATCGGTCTGCTGGCTCTGGGCGGGGTCTCTCTGCTAGCAGGGCTGAACGCCGCTCTCGTCGCCCTTGGCGTGTGGGCGCCAGTGAACGAACCGCGCATGGCGGATATTCACGGCATGGTGATGACGCTCGGTTTCATGGGAACTCTTATTTCGCTAGAGCGTGCTCAAAGCCTCCGACAGAATTGGGCTTACCTTGCCCCCGCGGTAATAGGAGCGGGCGCGCTCGCCCTTGTTACCGGACGACTAGCGCTGGGGTCGCTGCTACTGATTCAAGGAACTGCACTATTTGCGCTGGTCTATGTGGCGCTATGGTGGCGCGCACGAGTGCCACTGTTGGTCATTCAAGTCGCATCCGCGTTGATGGCACTTTTAGCGGCGATATTGTGGCTGTTCTTTGCCGTGAACGAACTGATTCCACTACTGGCCAGCTACCTGGTGTTGACGATTGCGTCGGAGCGTGCGGAACTTGCGGCCCTCACGATTAAGAACGCACCGCAGATTCTGGCAGTTTTCACACTGCCGCTGGCGCTGCTGCCGGTTGCAACGCTCGTGTGGCCGGATGCGATCAGGGCTTTTGGTCTGACCATCATTTTGCTGGCCATCTGGTTACTGCGCGCAGATATTGTGCGCAAAATGATCTTCACTTCCGGGCTGTACCGGTTCAACGCGGCTGCCCTGGGGATGGGGTACATCTGGCTGATAGTTGCTGGCCTGACGTGGATCGTCAACGGGAAAGTCGCGATGGGTGCGGTATATGATCTGACGATTCACGCTACGTTTATCGGCTTTGGAATCTCGATGATTATGGCGCATGCCCCGGTCATTTTCCCTGCGGTACTGTCCAGGCCGTTGCCTTACCACGTGGCCTTGTGGCCGCCACTGGTTGGCCTGCACGTGGGGCTCGCCATCCGCTTTGCCGGCTACCTCGCCGGATCAAATCCGGTCTGGCACGCGGGCGCCATCGTCAACGTATTGTCCATTTTGGCATTTGTGCTCAGCGCAGCCGTACTAGTCATCACGGCCAAACCCACTAAAGCAACGCCTGCGCTACGCGGGTAATCTGCATGGCTTAGCCCAAATACCGGCGTCGTTAAAGGGACCGGTATTTAGCTGTGGGAAAAGTCGGTTCTTACTTAATGTACTGCCTTACCTCGTCCGGGAAGTCGCGCACTAGGAAGGAATACAGGTAAAATTTTCCGTCGCTACCCTTTGCAAAATCAAACTCATTCAAGAGGTGGCTACCCGTTGTGGCGTACGTGTAGCTGATAGTGCCAAGTGGAGTCAAAGCCTGGGCTCCTACGTCTTCAGGCTTTCCGTACCGCGCGATAAAGTCATCAATGCTCATACTGAGAGCGGCGTCACCTACTTTGGCAAACCCCTCATATCGGTGCGGGTTGGCGGCGAACTCAGTCTCCAAGTCATCGGGCACGTTGTGGAAGACGGTAATACTTCGAACGATAGCTTCAGCAACGGGAGCTTCAGCATCACTTTCATTCCTCAACCCGATATTCACTATCATGCCGTCTTTACCGGGGAACTTCATAGGCAGGTTGTCCTTGTCGCCGGGACCGAGCATGAGAGCGAGGATATCTTCAATTGTTACGTCTTCACGTTTGGTGTCAAACTGCCAGTCGAGCGCTTCGACCATTTCACGCACTGTAACTCCGGTCTGCAGCGTTTTGCCTGCCAGGACAAACTCTTTCGATGCCGCAATATCTGGCGCATCTTTGGGAAGTTTCCACTCAGCGGCCATCTCGCTCTCTTCATCAGTATTTTGAGTTTCTGACTGTTGAGCGCTAGTAGGCTCGGATGCGGGTTCATCGGATCCACCAGAGCAGGCAGTCAAAGCTGTAAGTGACAGTGCAGCAGCTAGGGCTACCAGGCTAAGTTTCTTCATGCGTGTTCTCCTTATTAAATGCCGAGCTGCGCACTGGAGTTTGAATGCGCATTCTTTTACTTAGCGTAACGGAAAAATACGGGCGTTAGTCAGATGTTCCTTGTTGTTCATTTCCTTTTAAGAATCACGCCGTAGCCTCGCCTAGTGTGTCCGGTTTGCTTATGGTGACGCCGGGCAAAAATCAGTAAACGCGAGTTTTTCTGTCCATAGGACGGCAGAGAAAGGATATCTGATGCGCCGTATGGTTTCAGTAGCAGCGGCAGGAATTTTGGCATTCGCCGCTTTTGCTACCTCGGCAGTAGCTGCCCCGGCAGAAATTGCCCCCACCGACGCCAGAGCGATTATCATCACCGAGATCGCGCCTGATAACACCAGTTACGACAATTTCGAGTACTTCGAGGTTACGAATGCGTCAAGCCAGCCAATTGATCTGGCTGCAGCTGGGTACTCCTTTGCCTACTCCTATGTTGATTCGGCAGACACTACCAAAGACGTTCCCTTGAGCCTGGTTGCTGGGGAAACTGCCCCCGTGCTTGCACCGGGAGAATCGGCAGTAATGTGGCTGAACTACGTCACCAAAACTGTGGATTCTTATGCCAAGACGGTGGCAGACTTCCGGGCGGCTACCAAGATGACTTCAACTGCGCCGATTGTGCGCGTCGAAGGGCAAGCTGGCATGGCAAACGGCGGCGAGCGCGGAGTGCGTGTCTTGCGCGCGGGTGAAGTGCAGAACTGGTCCTTCTATCCCGCTGGCACGGTTAGCCCGGATAAGTCCATCGACTTCGGGTTGCCGGAAACCGGTTCTAGTATGCGGGTAGTGCAGAGTCTGGCTGACTACACTCCCGGCGTTATCAATCCCGTCCAGTTGGAGATCGCCGATCCAACACCTGCTCCAGATCCAGACCCAGATCCCACCCCAGAACAGCCTGCCCCCACTACCTCGGCTGCGTTAGTTATCACCGAAGCTGTGGTCGATTCCAGTAATGTTGGCAGCTCAGACGGCTACGAGTTCATTGAGATAGCCAATGCCACTGCAGAGCCAGTCGATTTCACTGACTTCAAGATCCGCTACCTATATCCCATTGATGAACAGTCAAACTCCAACTCGGTGGTCTGGGAATCGGTGCCGGATCAGGTAGTAATCCCAGCAGGAGAGACCTTAGTATTTTGGATCAAGAACGGGCCAAATGATGACCTCACTGCACAGGATTTCAACAAGTTCTACGGCACCGATCTAGCGGCCGGCACCGAACTCGTAGAAATCTACCAAGGCGGTATGGCTAATGGCTCCAAGCGTGGTCTGCAGATTGAAACCAACACCGGCGTCATGATCAACCGCGCCTACTACAATATGACTGAGCGCGACGTCCAGAAAAACAAAGGTCTGACATGGCTGGTCAATGAGGAAGACCTGCTCAAGCAGACACTCGCTGGATCCAATGAACCCACGCCCGGTGCGCTAGAGGCAAATCAGCTCCCTAATCCGCTCCTATCAGTAACAGCCGATACGGTTGCTCCGGTTATTACGGATCACACCGCGGATTCCATTGACCCTGCTGCGGCATTCCCGATCAGTTTCACCGTCACTGACGACGTGCAGGTTCGTACGGCAACTCTTACGGTTACTTCCTCCGCCCCGGGTGATGCCCGCACTGTCAATTTGCTGGCAGTAGCAGACCAGTACAGCTACGAAATACCGGTAGCCGATCTAACCGGCAAGCGCTGGATCGAATACTCGCTGGCAGTAACTGACGGATTCAATAAGGTTTCCACGCAGACTCGGCGGATTGCCGTTGCCGGAATTAATGCAGATCCGGTCCGCCTCAACTACGAAGATGGGGATTGGGTCTCGGGGGTTACTGACGTGATCGCCGCCACCGACTCCCTGGATAACCCGGCAACTCTGTCAATAGATGGCGTCAAAGTGGCAACTGAGCAGTCCCTGGAGGCGTTCCCAACTTTCGCCATGGAGGTCACCCAGACCGACATCTTCTTCCGCAACGGCATCCTCGCTGGCGGGGACATTCTCAAAGTGTTTGATGATGGCACTTATGAGCGTATCGAAACTATCTCGACGCCAGTTCCTACCTCCTATATAGAGGGAAATAAACTCACCGTTTCCGTATATGCCGGCACCAAGGCAGCCCCGGAAATTGATGTGAACGAGAATAACGACGACTTCCAGATTCGGGCGCTGCGGTTAATCCTCCCCGATGGCCGTTCGCTCACCCCGGAGGGGCTCGCCAATTCAAATACCTGGCTTCGGATGGGCGACTCCGCGGGCAAACTCGACTATGTAGACGCGGTATTTACCTTGCCCGCGGATGCTTTCACTGCTCAGTCCTATCAGTGGGATACGACTAAAGTGGCTGACGGCGAACACACGTTACATGCTGTCGCTGGCGGCGATACTGACAGTGCCACTGTCAACGTCGATAACACCAAGCCGGTTATCACCGTTACCGGCGTGAAAGACGGCGAACTAGCTCAGGGCGACTTTACCATTGCAGCCTCTGCTACCGATGGCGGCATTGGTCTCGATCATCTCTCGGCGCAGCTTGATGGAAAAATTATCGAGTTACCTTACCAGACCTCCTCGCTGGATTTGGAAGCGGGCAAGCATGAGCTAGTGGTGCGGGCTAGCGACCAGCTCGGCAATGAAGCGGTGCAAGTCATCTCCTTTACCACGCCCGTCGAAACGCCCGCAGCAGATGGATATGCGCCTGCCAACGGGGCCACCCTTCCAGCTGGGGATGTTCAGTTGTCAGCTAAAGTCACCGATACCACTGCAGATCGAGTGGACGTCACTTTCTACCAGGGGATTGTCGCAGATCTGAAGAGCGAGGTGCGAATTGGCGTGGGCACCACCAATGACGCCGCTGCTAGCGAACGCGAGAGTGTGCGCGAGCTGACCGCACAGGAAATTGACGCCCTTGCCAAAGTTGACGGTGTGGTGGAGCAGACGACGGCAGCGGCCTTCCCTTACCGGCTATTTGAAGTAGACGTTACTGACGTTAACTCGCAGATGCGGGTGCGCTGGGATGGCCAGGCTGAGGCGAATAGCCAAGTTGCGCTATATGGCAAGCGCGCCGATGGTAGCGGATGGCAGCAGCTGGATCGTCATATTACTACCCCAGAATCCACGAGCTTTGCGCTTGAGGGGCTCATTGACACAGCCGATTATGCGGTAAACGGTAGTGCCACTTTCCTGGTGCAGCATTCTGACGGCTGGGCCGGTGCTGATCTCTCCACCCGGCAGAGTGCCGTAACTCGGGCACATATTGCGGATAAGCCACGTAACGAGTACGACTTCACCATCGCATGGGAATCAGATACTCAGTACTACAACGAGGAGTTCTACCAGCATCAGGTAGCTATCCATGATTACATCCTCGCCCAGCGCAAGAATATGAATATCCAGTATGTTTTCCACACGGGCGATATCGTGGACGAAGCTGACAAGCTCTACCAGTGGGAAAATGCTGATCCGCAGTATGCTCGGTTTGATCAGGCCCAGCTGCCCTATGGTGTACTCGCTGGTAACCACGACGTCTCGCATCGTCCAGCAAATTACACCAACTACTACCAGTATTTTGGGGAGCAGCGTTTTGAGAATAACCCGTGGTATGGCGGGTCTTACGCCAATAACCGCGGGCATTACGATCTCATCTCTGCCGGTGGTATTGACTTCGTCATCGTATCGATGGGGTGGGAGATTGGCGATGAGCAGATTGACTGGATGAATGATGTGCTCGCTGCGCATCCTGACCGGGTTGGGATCATCAGTCTCCACGAGTTTTTGCTTACTACGGGTGGCCTGGGGCCGATTCCGCAACGCATTCTCGACGAAGTAGCCGCCAAAAACTCCAATGTGCGCATGATCCTTTCGGGTCACTATCACGACGCCTATACCCGTACCGATTCTTTTGATGACGACGGCGACGGCGTGGCAGAGCGCACCGTTACTTCGATGCTCTTCGACTACCAGGGACTGCCGGAGGGTGGGCAGGGCTTCCTGCGGTTACTGCACTTTGACAATGTGGGACGCCAGATGCACGTACGTACCTTCTCTCCCTCGCTGAATCGCTACAATTCTGAGGATCCTTCGCTTACCTACTTGGATGGCAATCGTTACCGGGATCAAGATTTCCGGGTTTCCTATGATCAATTAGGTATCGAACCAGGGCAGTACACGCTGGCTACAGATGCTTTCCGGGCTGAAGTACTGACGCAAAAGGTGATTGGCGAAGCTAGCAATCTTTCTACCCCCACTACTGCACAAGCGGTGTGGGCAGATTTGGCAGCGGGCACGTACCACTGGTACGTGCGTGTGCTAGATGAGCACGGTGCCGAATTTCTTTCGCCAGTGCTTACGTTCACCGTGGCTGCCACGACCGAGGAACCGTCGCCAGATAATGGCGGGGAAGCGGATCCAGTGCAACCGGTAGACCCAAATCCGGACGAACCGACCGTGCCCGATCCAGGTGAGACAACTCAGCCCGGTGATGCGACCCAGCCAGGTGAATCCGGACAGTCGGGTCAGCCCTCATTGGATGCCCCTAGCGGCCCAGCTCCTGATGGTGAGAGCTTGGCTGCCACTGGTCTTGCTAGTCCCGGTCTGCTGGCTGTTGCTTTGCTGTTTATCGGTGCCGGTACCCTGGCAATAGTGCGGTACCGGCGGCCAGCAGCCGGCTGTTAACCACACTGCGCACGCAGATTATTAAGGAGTATCTGGCTCGTCGCTATTTTCTAGTAGTGCGTCTAGGTCTGCTCGCATTGCCTTGGTGTTCTTCCAAATTTGGAACTGGAAAAACACAGTGGCAAAGAATCCGATCACTATCAACACTGGGATGATTAGCATCAGCACGATTCCGGAAATTTGGGGGAGTAAATTAGCGGACATTACTAACGGCATAGTGAGCACTTTTCAACCTCTTCGTTGCGTATTTTCCCCAATACTACGCCGGTGGGTGGTGGTTGCGGGCACTGTGAGCAAACTCCACTTTCCATAAAGTTGAAAATTAAACTAAATTGGATTATGCTCAAGTCAGAACCTACAAGTGATAGAGGAGTGGCATCATGCAATTCGGCATTTTCTCGGTATCAGACATCACTACTGATCCCACCACTGGTAAAACCCCCACCGAACACGAACGCATTAAAGCTGCGGTCACTATCGCAAAGCATGCGGAAGACGTCGGGTTGGATTTCTTTGCGATGGGTGAGCATCACAACCCACCGTTCTTCTCGTCGTCGCCCACCACTTTGCTGGGATACATTGGCGCCGAGACCAAGAAAATTATTCTCACCACTTCTACCACGCTAATCACTACTAATGACCCGGTGAAGATCGCAGAAGACTACGCCATGCTGCAGCACCTCACCGACGGTCGCATGGACCTGATGCTAGGCCGCGGCAACACTGGTCCGGTTTACCCCTGGTTTGGCAAGGATATTCGCCAAGGCATCCCGCTGGCGATCGAGAACTACTCACTGCTGCGCCAGCTGTGGGAAGAAGAAAACGTGAATTGGGAGGGCAATTTCCGTACCCCACTGCGCGGCTTCACTTCCACTCCGCGTCCGCTCGACGGCGTACCGCCATTCGTGTGGCACGGCTCGATTCGTTCACCGGAGATTGCCGAATTAGCTGCCTACTATGGTGACGGCTTCTTCCACAACAACATCTTCTGGCCCAGCAGCCACACCAAGCGCATGGTCGCTCTGTATCGGCAGCGCTTCGCCCACTACGGCCATGGCAAGCCGGAGGAGGCAATCGTTGGGCTTGGCGGCCAGTTCTACATGGCGAAAGACTCGCAAACTGCAAAGCGCGAATTCCGCCCTTACTTTGACAACGCGCCAGTCTACGGTCACGGGCCATCGCTGGAGGACTTCTCGCAACAGACGCCGCTCACTGTCGGTTCCCCGCAGGAAGTTATCGACCGCACGCTCAGCTTCCGGGAGGATATGGGCGATTACCAGCGGCAAGCTTTCCTAGTGGACCACGCCGGACTGCCGCTGAAGACGGTACTGCATCAGCTCGATATGCTGGGTGAAATTTTGCCGGTGATGCGCCGGGAATTTGATGCCATGCGCGCCCCAGGCGTGCCGGATGCACCAACCCACGCCTCGCGGGTAGCTGCACTGGGTGGTAACACTGCTGAGGCTGCAGTTGCCACAGTTGACGACGTCACCGGTAGTTCGTTCTACGAACAGCAAGAAAATGACGATGCTGCAGTGGAAAACGCTGATCGGCTGCTGCGCGCCACGCAGCACAAATAACTCGAAGAATAAGTAACACTCGGGAGTGAAAATGAAACAGCTGGTAGTAGTTTCCGCGTCACTATCGGAAAACTCCTCTGCTGATCGGCTGGGGCAAGCCCTGTCTGGGGCAGTAGTGGAGCGGGCTCAGGCAGAAGTGCAGGTCACGCATGTGTCGCTGCGGAATCTTGCGCATGGCATTGTAGATGCGATGCTCACCGGATTCCCGGGCCCTGAACTGGAGGCGGCATTTGATGCAGTGGCAGCGGCGGACGCCGTCATTGCGGTAACTCCGGCCTATAACGCCTCGTACTCTGGGCTGTTTAAGTCATTTTGGGATGTGCTTCCCGAGGAAACTATGCGCGGCAAGCCGGTAGCCTTGGGGGCTACCGGCGGCACGCCGCGGCACTCACTGATCACTGAGCATGCGCTGCGTCCGATGTTCTCCTATCTACATGCAGTGGTTATGCCCACCGCGCTCTATGTGGCAACCGAAGACTTCGGGCACCACGCGGCGGACTCCGATGCCAGTGGGGGAGCAACCCTAAATTCCCGAGTGGCGCGCGCGGCCAGTGAGCTGGCCAGGTATTTGATGCCGGCAACTGGCGCTGCGGTGGCAGATGACGCCGAAAGTAACGGTGCTGCAGATCCCGAACCGGAAAGTGGTGCCAGTGAAGATGCGCGCGACTTTTTCCCAGACTTTCGGGACTTCACTCAGTTGCAGCGGGCAAGACGCTAGCGGGGAACTTTGAGCCCCGCGGGCGATATACCGAGAACCGGTACTGTGGGCCTTTGCGGGAGGTGTGCCAGCCGCGGCTGGGATCTGTGGCAATCAGTTCCCAGTCCGGTGGAATCGCTGGGGCAAATGCATCTGCCTCAGGAACCGCTAAATCAATATCAGTGACCACAACGCCATCTGCCTGATCGATCAGCGCATTGTAGAAATGGGCGCCGCCGATCAGCCACACCAAGGGGTCAGCTGAATTAGAAAGTGAGCCGGGGGTAGCCTCAGTGCGCGCATATTGCAGCGCAAGCTCTAGGGCGGTATCAAATGAATCGGTGACTAGTGCTCCCGGCGCCGCATAGTCTGAATTGCGCGTGATTACGATATTCTGCCTACCGGGCAACGGGCGGAACTGCGCCGGAAAAGATTCCCAAGTTTTGCGCCCCATAATCACCGGATGCCCCAAAGTGGCCGCCTTAAAAAACGCAAAATCTTCGGGCACGTGCCACGCCATACCGCCATCGCGACCGATCGCCCGGTCGTGACCTTGCGCCCAAATCATGCCCAGCATTTATACCGCCACTGGCGCCTTAATCGCGGGGTGGTGCTGGTAGTTCTTGGATGCCAAGATATCGTCCATCTCGTATTCAAAGATGGACGGCGCTTTACGCAGTTCCAGTTCCGGGAAAGGGTAAGGTTCCCGGCTGAGCTGTTCTTTCACCTGTTCAACGTGGTTGGTGTAGATATGGCAGTCCCCGCCGGTCCACACGAATTCTCCCACTTCCAAACCAGTTTGCTGTGCCACCATGTGGGTAAGCAGTGAGTAAGAGGCGATATTGAACGGAACCCCGAGGAATAGGTCGGCGCTGCGCTGGTAGAGCTGGCAGGAGAGCTTGCCGTCCGCCACGTAGAACTGGAAGAAAGCGTGGCAGGGCATCAAAGCCATCTTGTCCAGATCGGAAACATTCCATGCCGAAACAATCATGCGGCGCGAATCTGGGTTAGTGCGCAGTGTTTCGATGACTTGTGCAATTTGGTCTACATGCCGACCGTCTGGGGTGGGCCAAGACCGCCACTGGTAGCCATACACCGGGCCTAGTTCGCCGTCTGCATCAGCCCATTCATCCCAGATGGTGATGCCGCGCTCTTGTAGCCAGCGGGCGTTGGTGTCCCCGCGCAAGAACCACAGCAGTTCCCCTTTTACTGCTTTCATCGCCACAAATTTGGTGGTGATGCGGGGGAAGCCCTCGTTGGCTAGGTCGTAGCGCAGCTGCCGGCCAAATACTGAGTAAGTGCCGGTGCCAGTGCGGTCAGTTTTCAACGCGCCATTTTCCAGCACGTCTGCCAGTAAGTCCTCATACTGCCTGTTGATCATGCCCTCTAGTTTAGGGGAAGCCTGGGGGAAGTGGGGAGTGAAATACTCTGCCGGCGTAGCGGCTGAGCGGGGCAAGTTGCAGCATAAAAACCGGGTGGGCAGTTGTCTGAGAAACTGCCCACCCGGGTGTGTAACTGGTAGCTAATTCAGTTAATTTTGGCTGTGTTTCGGCGTAGCCGAGTTGGCTGATGACGCCGAAATTAGGGTTAACGAATTAGGGTTGACTAGGCGTCAATGACGCGGTCATTGCTGTGCGTGCTGACTGTCACCTTGCGCGGCTTCGACTCTTCCGAAACCGGCATGGTCAAAGTTAAGACGCCATCGGAGTAGTCAGCGGTGATGCGATCCAGGGCCATGCCATAGCCCAAGGTGAGCTGGCGGGCGAATGTGCCGGTAGCGCGCTCATGGGATAGCCACTTGATGTCCTCATCTGCCACTGCCTTGCGCTCAGCGCGCACCGTCAGCGTGCGGTCGTCAATGTCGATGTCGATCGTCTCCGGATCCACTCCTGGCAGATCGATCATTGCTACAAAAGCGTCACCTTTGCGGTACAGGTCCATCGCCATTGCTGCCGGTGCTGCCGGACGGTAGGTGCTGTTCATTAGCCGCTCAATTTCTTGGAACGGGTCAATGTTGATTCGTGCCATTTTTATCTACCTCATTTCGTAGCTCTTTAACACGTCTCACTGTATACGTTGAGTTTCGGCAATGCAAGCAAAGTTGAGTCCTGTTCGCTCAAGGTGGAGCGGATTGGGTGTGCTGTAAATCCATTGCAGGCAACACAAAATTTCTCGCAACACAAAATTGCTGGCCACAAAAAAGCGGGTGGGAGAACCGGTGTTCCCTCACCCGCAAACTGAGTGCCAGCCCAGCGCCGTCGTTACTAGCAAAGTCAACTCAAAGTTGCTGGTTAACTAGCTTGGCGTCCTCCGCTAGCAGTTCAGCTACTTCCGCCACTGCCTGTTTTTCCAGTTCCTTACCCAACAGTGGGATGGATACTTTCACCTCGCCAGTAAAATCTGCACGAGTCTTGCCCGCGTCTTCTGTGAGGTCGATAGCAAATGTGATCGCAGCTGGCACCCCCTGCAATTTCACTTTGTGGCTGATGCGGTGGGCAACCGGGTCTAAAGCGGCGGTAATTGCCGCAGTTAGCCCCGTGCGCATAAAGTTCTTAACCTTAGCGGGCATCCCCTCCGGCTCAACTGTAAAACGAGTAACCGCAGTATTTTCGCTGCTTTCAAAGGAGTAGTCCGCGATCCCCAGCGCCTGGGCGCGCGCATCAGCCAGCGCCCGCGACATCAGTACTTTAACGACCTCAGCAACCGTGCCGTCATATTTAACATTTGCTTTGAATTCCATGACTCCTATTCAACACTAGCTGCCCGGTCAGTGTGGTGGCAGACTGTTTTGTCCGGTCTATGGACGGCAAAATACCAATTAAGTGCAGTGGGGCATTAGGCTAACTGTGTGTCAACTTTGACTAATATCTTGGATCGTTCTACCGACCTGCCCCCGGAAAAACGGGAATGGCTGCACTTGCTCACCGGAGATTGGCAGATACTGGCAGACATCGCATTTGCAGATTTGGTGCTGTACGTGTGTGTCGATGACATGCCGTTGGCGGCTGCTCAAACTCGCCCTGCCACAGCTGCCACGCTTTACGATAACGACGTCGTTGGGGAGACTAATGCAGAATTCTCCGAGGATATTCACGCTGCGGCTGCCTCCAGAGAAGTATTAAGCACAGACGGTCAAGATATCAACTACACTTTTGTGCCGGTAAATTGCGCGGGTGAAATAATCGCGGTGTTGATGGTGGCCAGTGCGTTAGTACCCGACCGAGTTCCTGGTCAAGCGCAAGAAAACTACGAGGATATCCGTGACCACCTAATTAAAATGATTACCACCGGGGATTTCCCGCTGTGGGGGGCGCCCACTGGCTACAAACACGGCACTCCGCGGGTGTCCGATGGGCTGATTCACCTGGACAATGACGGGCGAGTTAGCTATGCCAGCCCCAATGCGGTCTCACACTTCCGCCGGCTCGGGGTGGAAACTTCGCTGGCTGGCAATGTGCTAGTGGAGCTGGTTACCAATCAAATCCGCAACCAAGTTTTTGTGGATGAATCGCTGCCGGTGGTGCTGCTTGGGCGGGCTGCGTGGCTGGTAGAGCTCGAAGCCAACGGGGTGATTATCTCGCTGCGTGCTGTGCCGCTGAGTGATAACGGCCGGCGCGCTGGAGCACTAATCTTGTGCCGCGATATTTCGGAATTGCGCCGCCAAGAGCGGGAACTGATTACCAAAGACACCACTATCCGCGAGATTCATCACCGGGTGAAGAACAATTTGCAGACGGTCTCGGCTCTGCTGCGGCTACAAGCTCGCCGTGCCACCAGCGAAGAAACTCGCGCTTCACTAGCTGCGGCGCAGCGGCGGGTTTCCGCAATCGCCGTCGTCCACGATTGCCTATCCCAAAACTTGGAAGAGATAGTCGATTTTGACGAAGTCTTTGTGCCGGTGATGCGCATGGTACGGGATGTGTCAATTACCGACTCACAGGTAGTCACCGAATTTCAAGGCACATTTGGCGAAGTGTCTGCTGAACAAGCCACAGCGCTAGGCGTGGTTATGAACGAAATCATCGCTAATGCTGTGGAACATGGGCTGCAAGGCGGAGGGCACCTCACCATCAGCGCGCAGCGCAACGGCACCGAGTTGAATATCGATGTGATTGACGACGGCGTTGGCATCCCCGGTTCTCCGGCGGGGCTGGGCACTCAGATTGTGCGCACTATGGTGGCCGGCGAATTAAATGGCACTATCGTGTGGAACCCGCGGCCGGAGGGCGGCACGATTGTGGAGCTGCGCCTGCGCATGAATGTAAACGGCAGAGCATAGCATTAACTGAAATTACCCCGGGAGAACTGCGGCTATCGCGCTGCGGCTAGCGCGGTTGGAGCAGCGTAAAGTTCGGGCGATTACCCAAAAACTGTGTTTAGCTACTGTGCGTTTAGCTGCTGTATTCAGTGGCGGGCGCGTACGGTGCGGCGGCGCAGTGCCCGGCGCTCATCTTCTGCCATGCCGCCCCATACCCCGGCGTCTTGATTAGTTTCCAGCGCCCACTGCAAGCAAGTCTCGATGACGTCGCACTCAGCACAGACCTGCTTTGCTTGTGCTGCTTGTGCTGCGGCTGGGCCAGAAGTGCCGATCGGGAAAAATAATTCCGGATCTTCGTTCAGGCAAGCTGCTCGACTACGCCAATCCATCTGCTATTGCTCCTTGGGCAGTGTCACTGCCGAGGTCAGGGGTGGAAAATAAGTATCCACGCGGTGAAAACTGTACTTGCTTACTTTTCCAGGTTTTATAGATTCGGTAAAGAGAAAAAACTGTGATTCTCGACCAGATCAGACAATCCGCCTACCGGGCACGGTGTCATGCCTAAATTTAGGCTGGAGAACGGAGAATCAGTAACAATAGGGATGTGGATGATTTCGATGTTGCTAAAGCCCGTTGGGAAGAATTAGCCCCGCAACTGCGCCGCGCCCAGGATGCCTACCATTCTGGCGACCAACCCATCATGGTGGACGCCAGCTATGACGAGCTGATTCGCCAGCTGCGGCGGCTAGAAGAACAGCACCCAGAGCTGTGGTCGCCGGATTCTCCCACGATGAAAGTTGGCGCCAAGGTGGCCGGACCCGGCACCCGCACGCTCACTCACCGGGAGCAGATGTACTCCCTGCAAGATGTATTCTCTCGTGCGGAGCTGGCGGACTGGTTCACGAGTGTTGCAGAACAAATTCCGCCGCACACCAAATTTACCGCTGAAGTTAAAATTGACGGCCTCGCTCTGAATCTCACCTACCGCAATGGCAAACTGGAAACGGCGGCTACCCGCGGGGACGGCACCGCTGGTGAAGAAGTTACCCGCAATGTGCGCGCCATCGCCGATATTCCTAATCAGCTAACTGGCGATTTTCCAGAGCTAGTGGAAGTGCGCGGCGAAGTGTTTTTTCCCATTGCGGCATTTGCTGATTTCAACGCCCGGGTTGCCGAGCGCAATGCCCAAATTCAGGAGCGCAACGAAGAAATTGCCCGCTACAATGCCGAACTGCGCAAAGAAAACGCCCGCCAAGCTGCCGCAGCTGCCGAGCTTCCAGAAACGCAGCGCCGTCATCCGCGGTTACCGGTACAACGCGAGCCGCTGTTAAAAGAATTTGTGAACCCGCGCAACGCTGCTGCCGGCATATTGCGGCAAGACGATTCCGGTAGTTTCACCCTCAGCCAGCTGAGTTTTATTGCCCACGGCATCGGCGCCTTAGAAGGTGTTACTGAGGATGCCCGCGCCGAATTGGCTACCCAAGACGGCGTCTATCGCGCCTTCACCGATTGGGGATTGCCAGTTTCCGCACAAACCAAAGTGCTGGAAACCCTGGACGAAGTAAATGCCTACCTGGACTACTACCAGACGCGGCGTACTGAATTAGTGCATGAATTTGACGGGGTAGTTATCAAAATTGAAGACCGGGCAGTGCAAGAGCAACTCGGCTTCACCACCCGGGTCCCGCGTTGGGCAGTGGCATATAAATTCCCGCCCCTTGAAGTGCAGACTCGGCTACTCGATATCCGAGTGCAGGTGGGGCGCACTGGCCGCGTTACCCCGTATGCCGTGATGGAGCCAGTGTTCGTGGACGGCTCCACAGTTTCGCAAGCCACCCTACATAACCCACAAGAAGTGGCGCGTAAAGGCGTGAAAATTGGCGATCTAGTGATTTTGCGGAAAGCTGGTGACATTATCCCTGAGGTGCTCGGTCCAGTGCTTGCCGCCCGTGACGGCAGCGAACGCGACTTTGAAATGCCAGACACCTGCCCTGCTTGCGGCGCACCAGTGGTACCGGCGCAAACAGGAGATGTGGATCTGCGCTGTTCCAATACTCGGTCGTGCCCGGCACAGCTAGTGGCGCGGGTGGCTCATATTGGCTCGCGCGGCGCACTAGATATCGAGGGGCTAGGGGAGGAAACTGCGCTGTGGCTGGCGCATCCAGAGCGCTACCGGGAAGACGCGCTGATCGCACTGGCCACCGGTAAAACTCTGATTTTGGAAGACGATGCTGCGCTCGCAGCCGCTCGCCAGGGGGCAGAATTAGTGGCGGGCAGCCCTGGCCCGACCGTGCATCTACAGTTGAGTTTGGTGCGCCGCCAAGAATTGGAGATCGTGGATGCAGACGGCGCTTTACTCGACCCAGAGCAGATCATTCCGGCTGCGGTAAAAGCTGAATTAGGGATACCGGAACCACAGCAGCCATTCCTAGAAACCGAAGCCGGGTTATTTGAGCTGACTGCGGATGCAGTGGCGAATGTGTATACCTGGATGCCGGTGCGCCAGGGCGGGCAAGATACCGGTGATTACCGCTATCAGCGCGCCACCTGGACTAAACCCAAGTGGGCAGCACCTAATAAACAGCGGAACAGCTACGAACTGCGCGAGCCAGCACAGCCGTCAAAGACCTTGCAACAGGTAATTGCGGAAATCGACCGGGCCAAAACCAAGGAGCTGTGGCGCCAGCTGGTGGCATTGAATATCCGCCATGTTGGCCCAGTAGCTGCGCGAGCAATTGCAGCCGAGTTTGGGTCCTTGGCTGCCGCGCGCACTAGTTCAGTGGAAACCTTGCAGCAGATAGACGGGGTAGGAGAAGTTATTGCCGCTTCTTTCCTGGACTGGTTTGCCGAACCGTGGCATCAAGAGATTGTGCAGCGCTGGGCGGCGGCTGGCGTCACTTTTGCAGACAATGCGCCAGCAATGGCAGCAACTGTGCCGCAAACTCTAGCGGGGATGACGATCGTTGCCACTGGAACGCTAGAAAACTTCACTCGCGAATCGGTGAAAGAAACAATCGTCAGTCATGGCGGCAAAGCCACTGGATCGGTGTCCAAAAACACCACTGCCGTCGTCGTCGGCCCGGGAGCTGGCTCAAAAGCCGCAAAAGCTAGCGAACTCGGGATACCTCAGCTCACCGAAGCACAGTTCCTGGAGCTGTTGGAAACAGGAATGCTACCGCTGTAGCTAACTGCTGACTGCTAGACCAGGAAAGAAAGCGGGCGCAATACCACTTCCGCCGCGCGGGCAATAACCGGGCGCTGTTCCCAAACTCGCGGCAGTAGCTCATGTGAATTGGTCAGGTCCACCTGGAAGATTTCTTCCATCTGTTGGGCCTGCGCGGTATCGAAGATCTCGGCATTCACCTCGTAGTTACCTGCCATCGACAACCGGTCAATATTCATAGTCCCTACTGTGGACCAGACTCCATCTACCGTCATAGTTTTGGCGTGTACCATCGCCTCTTCAAACAGGAAAATACGTACCCCAGCTGCTAGTAATTCGCTGTAGCGCGATCGAGCCACCCAGTCAGCAATGATGTGATTTGAGTACTCCGGAATTAGCACCCGCACATCTACTCCCCGGCGGGCAGCGCTGGCCAGCTCATTCATCATGCTGGCATCGGGTACGAAATATGCCATCGTAATCCACACTCGTTTGGTGGCGCGCCTAATCGCAGCCAGATAGGTGTTGCGAATTGGGTACATCTTAAAGGCGGGCAGATTTTGGATTACCTGAAATTCTGACGACCAGTGCTGGATGCCGGCACTGGGTAAAACTGGCTGGCGCCGTTTGCGGTAGACATTCCACAGTGTCTCAAATGCCATATCTAGTTCCCGGGCAGCGGGGCCGTGCACGCTGAGATGAGTATCGCGCCATTTTTCCGCGTATAGGGCGCCGATATTGTAGCCGCCCACAAACCCGATTTTGCCGTCCACGCACAGCAGCTTGCGGTGGGTTATGCCGCGGTCTTGTGCTTTGCCGGTCAGCGTGCCGAAGCGCAAGATGGGAAAATTAATAACGTATAGATTTGGCAGCTGCGGGAAGTGCCGGAAGCGAGGATCCTGGTTAAAATTCCCGACTGTGTCCAAAATGATGTACACCTTTACCCCGCGTTCGGCGGCGGCAATCAACGCGTCACGGAAGGAATATCCCACTCGGTCCGCTTTGACGATGAATGATTCGAAGTAGATGTACTGCGTGGCAGAACTGATCGCCTCCAGCATGGTGGCGTAGAGGTCTTCGCCGTAGGTATAAGTAGTGATCTGCGAGTCGGCGACTTTGGTGCGTTTCGGCTCAATATAGGGAAATTCGTCACTTGGCGGCTGGCGGCGTTTGCGGCGTTCGTCAATCGAAATAATGGTGGCCGCAGCAATAGCCTGCGCGGTTACCAAACCAGCTGCGCCCCACTTGAGAGCTGAAATTGCGTGTTCGCTTTTTGGACGGAAAGACCATGTCATACGAATCATCTTACTCAAGGCATTACACTGTGGAGCATGTCCTCATTTTCTCAAGAAGAGGTAGCGCGACTCGCTGACCTCGCACGTATTTCACTAACGGACAGTGAAATCGCCCAATTCGCTGCAGAACTCGGGCTGATCTCTGACTCCGTAGCCAAAGTTTCGCAAGTAGTTACCCCGGATATTCCGGCCACTTCGCATCCTATCCCGCTCACTAACGTGTTCCGGGAAGACGTCGTTGCGGACGGCGTCGATCTGGATGAAGTGCTTGCCATGGCACCGGCACATCAAGACGGTAAATTTGCGGTACCGCGCATCTTGGGGGAGGACGCATGAAAGACTTCCTGAAATTATCTGCCACTGAACTAGCAGCGCAGTTGCGGGCCGGTGAGCTTACTTCGGTGGAACTCACTACTGCGTGTCTGGATTACATCGATTCGGTTAATCCCCGGATGAATGCATTTCTGTATGTCAATCGCGAAGCAGCACTCGCGGAAGCTGCAGCGGTAGACGCCGATCGGGAATCTGGCGTCGAACTGCCTCCCTACGCTGGGGTGCCAGTGGCGATTAAAGACAATATGTGTGACCGGGGCGTGCCCACCACCTGTGGCTCGAAAATGTTGGAAGGTTGGCTGCCACCTTATAGTGCGACTGTGGTGAATCGCTTGCGCGCGGCGCGCTTGCCGATTGTCGGGCACACCAATATGGACGAATTTGCGATGGGCTCCTCTACCGAATTCTCCGCATTTGGACCTACTAAAAACCCATGGGGTAAGGATCTGATCCCCGGTGGTTCCGGCGGTGGTTCGGCGGCGGCAGTGGCTGCCTACTTAGTGCCGTGGGCGCTAGGTTCGGACACTGGCGGCTCGATTCGCCAGCCCGGTGCGATGACCGGCACGGTGGGCGCAAAGCCAACTTATGGCGCCGTCTCTCGCTATGGCGTGGTGGCAATGGCGTCGTCACTCGATCAGGTGGGCCCGGTGACCCGTACCGTGCTGGATGCTGCTGCACTCCAAGAAATTATTGGCGGGCACGATCCGCTGGATTCCACTTCACTGCCAGAAGCATTGACCGGCTTGGCAGATGCTGCGCAAGACGGCGCTACTGCCCAGGATCTTGCCGGACTGCGAATCGGCGTCGTTACCGAAATGAGTTCAGAAGGATTCGAGCCAGGAGTGCTCAGTGCATTCCAAGAGGTAGTGGAGCGGCTGCGGGCGCGCGGGGCGGAAATTAAGGAGATCTCCTGCCCGTCATTCAGTTATGCCATTTCGGCTTACTACCTGATTATGCCGGCGGAAGCCTCGTCCAACTTGGCGCGGTTTGACGGCGTGCGCTACGGCAACCGGGTAGAACCCACTACTGGTCCGGTAACTGCCGAAACCATGATGTCTGCTACCCGTGGCACGATGTTCGGCAGTGAAGTCAAGCGCCGGATCATCTTGGGAACCTATGCGCTGTCGGCGGGGAACTTTGATGCGTTCTACGGTTCGGCACTGCGGGTGCGCACCCTGGTACAGCGAGATCTCGATGCGGCATTTGAACAGGTGGACGTGCTAGTTTCGCCTACCACCCCAGGTACGGCATTTAAGTTCGGGGAAAAGACGGATGACCTCATCTCCATGTACCTGAATGACCTAACCACCACACCGGCCAACTTGGCTGGCGTGCCGGCGATGTCGGTGCCTGCTGGATTGGCTGATGGGCTGCCGGTGGGCTTCCAAGTGATTGCCCCGGCATACGGTGATGCACAAATGTACCGGGTGGGCGCAGCGGTAGCGGCAGTTGCCGACCCGGTGGAATGCCCGGAGAACTGGGAGGAAAACCTGTGAGTGACGAACTATTAGATTTTGAAACCGTAACCCGGGAATTCGACCCAGTGCTGGGGTTGGAAATCCACGTAGAGCTAGCTACGAAAACCAAAATGTTTGACGCGGCTCCGAATGCGTTTGGTGGCGACCCAAATACCTACGTCACCCCAGTTTCATTGGGGATGCCCGGTGCTTTGCCGGTGGTTAATAAGGCGGCGATTGAATACGCGATCCGGTTGGGGCTGGCGCTGAACTGTAAAATTGCCGAGTCGTGCCGGTTTGCCCGGAAGAACTACTTCTACCCGGATTTGAGCAAGAACTTCCAGACTTCCCAGTCGGACGAACCGATTGCCTATGACGGCTATCTAGACGTCGAATTGGATGACGGCGAAGTTTTCCGGGTGAATATCGAGCGGGCGCACGTGGAGGAAGACGCTGGCAAGAACACCCATATGGGCGGCGAGGGTCGGATCCAGGGGGCAACGTACTCCTTGGTGGACTACAACCGGGCTGGAGTGCCACTGGTGGAGATCGTGACGCGGCCGATTGAAGGCGCTGGGGCGCGGGCACCAGAAGTGGCTGCTAAATATGTGCAGACTGTGCGGGATATTGCGCGGGCATTGGGAGTTTCTGAGGCGCGGATGGAGCGCGGCAATGTGCGCGCCGACGTCAATGTCTCATTGCGTCCCAGCCCAGATGCACCTCTCGGCACTCGCACCGAAACTAAGAACGTGAACTCTTTCCGGGCGATTGCGCGGGCAGTGGAATACGAAATGTGCCGGCAAGGTGCAGTATTGGCAGGCGGGGGCACTGTGCTGCAGGAAACCCGCCACTGGCAGGAAACGGATGGCACTACCCTCTCCGGGCGGCCGAAATCCGATGCAGATGACTACCGCTACTTCCCGGAGCCAGATCTGGTGCCAATTGTGACCCCGCCCGAATTAGTGGAAGAAATCCGAGCAAATCTGCCGGAGCTGCCAGCAGCAAAACGCAAGCGACTCCAGGAACAGTGGCAAGTTTCTGATCTGGAGATGCGGGATATCGTAAACGCTGGGGCACTGGTGTTGATTGAAGATTCCGTGAAAGCCGGAGCTACGGCTGAAGGCGCCCGTAAGTGGTGGATGGGTGAAATGGCCCGCTATGCCAAAGATCAGGAAATTGATCTGGAAGCGGTACCGGCGTCAGCCCAAGACGTTGCTGAGCTGGACGAATTAGTGACTAGCGGCAAACTGACCGATAAGTTAGCGCGTCAAGCGCTGGCCGGGGTGCTGGCTGGTGAGGGTTCACCGCGCACAGTAATGGCAGCGCGCGGGCTGGAAGTCGTTTCGGATGACTCTGCCCTAACTGCGGCAGTAGATGAGGCGTTAGCAGCCAATCCAGACGTAGTGGAGAAGATCCGCAGCGGTAAGGTGCAGGCGGCAGGTGCCATCATCGGTGCGGTTATGAAAGCTACCCAAGGGAAAGCCGATGCCGCGCGGGTGCGGGAGATCGTCATGGAGCGCGCGCAGCACAGCTAAGCGCCTAGCGCATAGCCGTGCAGCGCTGTAGGCGGCTAGCGCGGCAATAGTGTCGCCGCGCTGTAGTTAGCAAAATAGCGCAATATAAATCCACCAGACCGGGGCAACAACACTGTTGCCCCGGTCTCACTACCTGCAGTTTTGCCTGAAATTCCGGGGTTTCGCAGCTGTGAGTAGAGACACCACAAATTAATTTGACCCGGTGCCGGCAAACCTCGTAAAGTTCTTATCCGTGGCCAGGAGCCAAGCGGATCTGATCCGCGGGGTATCGGTCAAGATCTCTTAGCTGAGTGGTCGTAAATACTGCGAATGCAGGATGCGTCACAAAGCGCCGATCTGGATTGACACTAGTCAAGCAGTTCGTTACCTTAGAGAGGTTGCTCCTTTTGCGAGGTAGTGGATGAATCCGCTGCTCCGTAAGGTGTGGGCTTGTTGTTTGATATCTCAATAGTGTGTCAGCTTTTTATGTTTGTTT
>JAUNLU010000002.1:0-117896 GCA_030532125.1 Trueperella sp.
TCCAGTGGAACCGGAAACTCCAGAGCAGCCAGCCGCTCCGAAACAGCCGGCGGAAAACAACCAGAATCTAGCTGAAACTGGCATTGCGCTGGTTGGTCTGCTTGCCGCTGCTGGGCTAACTACTGCAGCTGGTGTCGGGCTAAAACGCCGGAGCAGCAAAAACAACTAAATAACGCAAAACTAAATAACTAGTTAGTGCACCTTCTGTCGGTTAGGCAGAAGGTGCACTTTCTATTAGTGCCCACCACAGATGTTCGGCGATTTCAGCGCCATTAATTTCTGCCACCCGGCGCACTGGGCGCGGTGCAAAACCGGCACCACCTAATAATTGGGTTTGCGGATCATTGCCCGCGATCACCCACATATGGACTTCTCGGCCGCCAGCTTCATTAGCCAGGTCGGTGGCTGCTGCCAATAGTCGTTCAGCATGCCCAGCAGTGGCGAACTGTGCTGGCACATCCAAGTTGGTTATTTCGAATGCCACGCGCGGGATACCGTCGTCGTCTAATCCGGTGGCATCGTCACCCTCAAGTATCACTGGTTCAGCTGGCATTACCGCCGCAAATCCCTGTACTACTTCGCCGGCTACCGCAACTAATACCCAGAAATTAGGACCCGGTAGATTGGCAATAGTGTGTTCCCACTGCGCCGCCAATTCTGCAGCCGAAAACGCTAACTCCAGCGGTTGATCTGTGCCCGACTGGATAGCGGCAGGTAATGTTTGCACTTGGATTTCGCCGATCGCAGCGGCATCCGCTATCCGTGCGGCGCGTACCGAAAGTTTAGTCATGCATTCATTGTGCCTGGTACAGCTGGTTATTTCATATCGCGTGCAGTGCTGCTCGAAAATGGTGAGCGCGCTAGGCTAGAGGCATGAGTGTTTCACGTTCTTTCGGATCAGTCGCAGTTGCGATGGTTACGCCGTTCCACCCAGACGGCTCATTGGATATCCCCTCAGCTCGCAAAGTGGCGCGCAAGCTAGTAGATGACGGCTGTGATGCGGTGTTGCTGTCCGGCACTACCGGGGAATCACCCACCACGCATCAGCCAGAAAAGAGTGAACTGATCCGCGCAGTAAAGGACGAAGTCGGCGCGGAAGCCATGATTATTGCCGGTGCCAGCTCCAATGACACCGCCCATGCAGTGCGCAATGCGCAGGCCGCAGCTGAAGCTGGCGCAGATGGTCTGTTGGTGGTTACTCCGTATTACAACCGTCCCTCACAAGAAGGGGCCTATCAACACATCGTCAAAGTTACCCAAGCTACTGACCTGCCAGTAATGATTTACGATATCCCGGGCCGTACCGGCTTCGTACTCGCTGATGAAACTCTGGATCGCTTGGCGTTGATACCGCAGATTAAGGCGGTAAAGGATGCTACCGGCAAAGTGGACCAGGGCTTTATGCGGATGCGGCGGACTGGGTTGGAATACTACTCGGGAGACGACTCATTAAACTTCGCCTGGCTCGCCCACGGGGCAGCGGGGGTAGTTTCGGTAGCTGGGCATGTCATTTCTGCCGGGCTACGGGCGCTAGTTGATGAGGTAGACGCCGGAGACCTGCCAGCAGCACGGGCAGAATTTGCTAAACAAGTTCCAGTTATTGACGCCATTATGGGCGGCGGTCAAGGGGCGGTAATGGCTAAAGAGGCGCTGAAACTGTTGGGAGTTATTCCATCAGCTACTGTGCGGTTGCCACTGGTAGGTGCATCTCGACCCGAATTAGCTATGCTCTCGGATGTGCTGGCGCGCGAAGGACTGCTATAACGCAGAACGCCAGGTAAATTAGTGAATTTTGTGGCTGTTTGCTGGCATTGCTGGTCTGCAGCAGGGGTTCATGACACAATTGCAGTGTGACTAAAACTAATACTCCTGCTCCGCTTGCTCCGGAGACGGTGCGGATAGTTCCACTAGGTGGTATTGGGGAAATCGGTCGCAATATGACCGTTTTTGAATCAAAAGGGCGTCTCCTAATTGTGGATTGCGGCGTCTTGTTCCCGGAAGAAAATCAGCCTGGAGTGGACCTCATCCTCCCGGATTTTGAATATATTGCCGACCGCTTAGACGACGTAGTAGCCATAGTTCTCACCCATGGTCACGAAGACCATATCGGTGCCGTGCCGTATCTGCTACGGCTGCGCCCCGATATTCCACTCGTCGGTTCCGAACTAACGATGGCACTGGTGGAGAACAAGCTCGAAGAGCACCGGATTAAGCCATACACCTTAACGGTGGCAGAAGATGAGGTAGAACAGCTAGGGCCCTTTGAATGTGAGTTTATCGCAGTAAACCACTCCATTCCGGATGCGTTAGCAGTATTGATTCGCACCGAAGCGGGCAATATCCTGCACACCGGTGACTTCAAATTAGACCAACTGCCGCTAGATGGGCGGATTACTGACCTACGGGCATTTGCGCGCGCGGGGGATGACGGCGTAGATCTGTTTATGGTGGACTCCACTAACGCGGAAGTTCCCGGATTTGTTACTTCAGAATCCGAAATTGGCCCGGTCATTCAAGACGTATTCGCACAGGCAAAGGGCCAGATCGTGGTGGCATCCTTTGCCTCTCATATTCACCGCGTCCAGCAAGTACTAGATGCAGCAGATAAGTTCGGGCGCAAAGTGTGCTTTATGGGGCGGACTATGGTGCGCAATATGGGTATTGCCGCCGATCTCGGTTATCTGCAGGTGCCGGAAGGCATTTTGGTAGAGCAACGGGATATCAGCTCAGTGCCGCCGGAAAAAATCGTGTACATGTCTACCGGTTCCCAAGGAGAACCGCGGGCAGTGCTCTCGCGGATTGCTTCGGGCACCCATAAAGAAATTACGGTGGGACCAGGCGATACCGTACTATTCGCGTCATCGTTGATCCCGGGCAATGAAAACTCGGTTTATCGGTTAATTAATGGGCTCACCAAGTTGGGGGCAAAAGTTGTCCACCAGGGTATTGCCAAAGTGCACGTTTCCGGGCACAGTGCCCAGGGGGAGTTGCTCTACTGCTATAACATTGTGCAGCCCGAATATGTAATGCCGATTCACGGGGAGTCCCGGCACCTAGTTGCCAATGGTGCAGTGGCAGTGAAAACTGGCGTGCCGCCAGAAAACGTATTGCTCTGTGAAGATGGCTCCGTTATCGATATGAAAGACGGCGTCTGCCAGATCGTGGGTGAAGTGCCGTGCGGCTATGTATTTGTAGACGGTTCTTCGGTTGGGGAAATCGGCGAAGCAGAACTTACTGACCGGCGCACTTTGGGGCAAGAGGGCTTTATTGCGTTGTTTGCGGTAGTTGATGGGCAAACTCGAGAAATCATTGCGGGCCCGCATATCCAGGCCCGGGGGATGGCAGAAGATGACACCATCTTTGAAGAGATCTTGCCACAGGTGCGGGCAGCATTAGAAGAAACTGCTGCCAATGAATCGGCGGATACCTACCAAATGCAGCAGGCGATGCGCCGGGTGATTGGCCGCTGGGCTGCCCGCCAGCTACGCCGTTCTCCAATGATTATCCCTACCGTAATCGAGGCCTGAACCGCCCATTTGCCGCTGTCTGCGGCGCGCCACCTCCGCTTTGTGCTGCGAAATAACTAGCCTTGAAGCGTACTGTGCATACGAATACGCCAGTTTGTGCTGGCGAAAAAAGTAAGGGGAGACTTTGGCTCGCGAGAATACCGGAAATGCGCGTCGTGGGGGCAAGAAACAACCCCGCACCAAAGTCATGCCTAAGGCACCACAACCAGCAGAGTCTGGCCCCAGCCGAGACGGCTTAGCATTTGTGCTGATTGCCCTAGCTATCGTAGTGGCACTGCGCGAGTGGTTTAACCTCTCTGGGATACTAGGCGACATCATCCATCATGCCACTGCGGGGGTAGTGGGGGAGCTGTCTATCTTCGTACCAGTGCTGTTGCTGATGCTGGCGATAAAATTTTTCCGGCGCTCCACCGCAGCAACCAATACGCGATTCGCCGTTGGCCTAGGGATGCTGGTACTGGCTATTGCAGGGATCTTGCATATTGCCCTGGGGCAACCTAACCCCATCGATAATTTCGTGACGGTAGAAGATGCGGGGGGCATACTCGGCTGGCTAAGTGGCGCCACCCTAACGGCTTTGGTGTCCCAGTGGGGCGCAATTCCGCTGCTAGTGCTACTAGTGCTGTACTCAATGCTGTTTTCCCTTAATATCTCGGTGCGGGACATTCTGGACTGGCTAAAAGCCAAGCGCACTGCGTGGCAAGATAATCGGGAATCAGCCGGGGCAGTAATAGTTGAAGACGAAGCAGCTGAACCGCAAAAAACCCTACGGTTGCGCCGTCCGCGCCAGCCCGCGGCAGAGAGCCCGGAAGAGACTGCAGAAGACGACGCCCCGGCAGCTAATTCCGAAGCGCCCACTGTAGCCGCCCCGGCTGCGCCAGCAGAAAAAACTAATACGCAGCGGCGTCGTTCGGCACCGAAACCACAACCGGTGATCCCGTTGGAACAGATGGAGCTGTCCTCCAATATCACTTATGCACTGCCGGCAGCGGATATTTTGGCAGCCGGTCCGCCGCATAAAGCCCGTTCCGCAGTAAACGACTCGGTAGTGGCGGCACTGACCCAGGTATTTACAGAGTTCTCCGTAGACGCTGAAGTAGTTGGTTTCTCCCGAGGGCCCACCGTCACCCAGTATGAAGTTGAGTTGGGACCAGGGGTGAAGGTAGATCGGATAACGTCACTTTCCAAAAATATCGCCTATTCAGTGGCTAGCGCCGATGTGCGAATAATTTCCCCGATTCCCGGTAAATCTGCGATTGGGATCGAGATCCCCAATTCAGATCGCGAAACGGTGATGACCGGTGATGTATTGCGCTCCGAGATAGCCCGCAAGCAAAACCACCCGCTGGTGGTGGCAGTGGGTAAGAATGTCAACGGCAAATATGTGGTTGCTAATCTGGCAAAGATGCCACATCTGCTGGTGGCTGGTGCAACTGGGTCGGGTAAGTCGTCCTTCGTGAACTCGATGATCACTTCTATCATGATGCGCGCTACGCCCGAGCAAGTGCGGATGATTTTGGTGGATCCCAAACGAGTTGAGCTCACTATCTATGCGGGAATACCACATCTAGTTACGCCAATTATCACCAATCCGAAGAAAGCATCTGAAGCGCTGGAGTGGGTAGTGCGGGAGATGGATCGGCGTTATGACGAGCTCTCCAACTACGGCTACAAGCACATTGATGACTTCAACGAAGCGATCCGCGCTGGCAAACTAACTACTCCGCCGGGATCCGAAAAGCAGCTGAAAACCTACCCGTACCTATTGACGGTAGTTGACGAATTGGCTGATTTGATGATGGTAGCGCCGCGCGATGTAGAAGCCTCTATCCAACGCATTACCCAGTTGGGGCGAGCTGCAGGGATCCATCTGGTGCTAGCTACCCAGCGGCCGTCAGTGGATGTAGTTACCGGGCTAATTAAAGCGAATATCCCGTCTCGGCTGGCGTTTATGACTGCGTCGTTAGCGGACTCGCGCGTCATTCTCGATGCCTCAGGTGCCGAGAAACTTATTGGGATGGGCGATGCCTTGTTTATGCCGATGGGGGCGTCCAAACCAATGCGAGTGCAGGGGGCGTGGGTCACGGAAGAAGAAATCTCCCAAGTGGTGGCACACGTTAAGCAACAGATGGAAACTAGCTATCGTGACGACGTCATCCCCACTGCAGAGAAACGGAAAATTGACGAAGATATTGGCGACGACCTCGATGATCTGTTGCGCGCCGCCGAACTAGTGGTGACTTCGCAGTTTGGCTCTACCTCAATGTTGCAGCGTAAATTGCGGATTGGATTTGCTAAAGCTGGGCGAATGATGGATCTGCTGGAGTCGCGCAATATCGTGGGGCCATCGGAAGGGTCGAAAGCACGGGATGTTCTGGTTGGCGCTGACCAACTGCCACAAGTGCTAGCGCTGCTCCGCGGCGAAGAACCGCCTCAGCCCCTGGTAGCAGCTGACGACGACTATGCTGAGGTGGCAGATTTGGGTGACGCCGATGTGGCACGGGAACCGGAAAGTTCGCTGCCGTATCGGGACGGCGCGTCCGCGGTAGCCACGGTGGATATGCCGGCAGCTGACGACATTAGCGCTGCAACCCCGGAATCGGATGCTGAAGGCTTTACCGAATACTGAGCCGTAATCAGATAAATGTTCTAAGGTGAAAAGGTGACCGAACAGAAAGTCCCGCTATTAAACATTGCTAACGCACTGACCGTTTTGCGATTGGTGCTCGTGCCGTTCTTCGTGGTTGCGCTGTGGCAAGACACCACTGAACGGCGCTGGATCGCATTTGCTATTTTCGCGGTTGCCGCAATAACCGACAAGCTCGACGGCAAACTGGCGCGGAAGCACAACCTAGTAACTGACTTTGGGAAAATGGCAGACGCTATCGCCGATAAGGCACTAATTATTTCGGCGTTGCTGCTGGCTTCCTGGCACGGCTGGCTGTGGTGGTGGGTAACCATCGTATTTATCGTGCGGGAACTGGGAATTACCATCATGCGCGCAATGATGGCTCATGTGAAAGTTATGGCTGCCGGAATGGGCGGCAAAATCAAGATGATGGCGCAGTCTTTCGGTTTGGCAGGATTGATTTTGCCCTGGTACAGCTTTTTGCCGGAAGTGGTAGGGAGCGTGTTGGTGTATCTCAGCTGGGCACTGCTTGGTATCGCACTGATATTTGCGCTCACTTCCGCGTATGAGTACATCCGAGAAGCGCTCAGGCTGTCTCGCGCCGCAAAGTCTGCGGAGAGTTGATTTAGACTGTGATGATCTCTGCCGCGATAGCCCAAGAAGTAATCGACGCTTTAGCGCGGCGGGGCGCTACCTTGGCGGTTGCTGAATCGCTGACTGGTGGGGCATTGGCAGCAGCAATAGTGGATGTGCCGGGGGCCTCGCAGGTATTTCGCGGCGGGGCGGTAACTTATGCTACTGACGCCAAAATTTCAGTATTGGGAGTGGATACGGCACGCATTTCCCAATTCGGTCCCGTGGATGCGGAAGTAGCGAAACAAATGGCATACGGCGTGGCGCAGTTATTTGATGCTGACTATGCGCTTGCCACCACCGGAGTAGCTGGTCCGGGAGCGGCTGATGGGCACCCGGCTGGGACGGTGTGGCTTGGGATTTACTGCCGCGAGTGTGGCAGTAGTAGAGCTATTTTGGAGAATTTTGACGCCGATCGGGCGGGAGTGCGAGCTGCTACTGTACAGCGGGCTCTGCAACTACTGTTAGAGGATTTATAGCAAAAAGCCTGGTAGTAGCAGGTGGGTTATTTAGTTAAGTAATTCCCAGGAAACTTTAAGTTTCAATTGGGAACATAATTGTGGGATTAGGCGTTGAACTTGGTAGCACGAAATATAGAGACGAGACCTCACCAAATAGGAGACAGGAATGTACAACGAAAATCGAACTGAGTCAGTACTGTTCCGCCGTGAGCTGGGCGACGTACTCCGGGAATACCGGCAGCGGCAAGGCCGGACCCTGCGTGAAGTTTCTTCGGATGCACGTGTTTCTCTGGGGTATCTCTCCGAAGTAGAACGTGGGCAAAAAGAGGCTTCTTCTGAGTTGTTGAACTCGATCTGCCACGCGCTCAATGTGCCGATGAGCCACGTATTGCGGCTGATCGCTGATCGAATCGACCTAGCGGAGGGGCGGATTCCGCCACATGCTCGCCGGGTAAATCAGCCGCCGCGCGTGCATGTGCCAGACACTTTGCCACCGGCAATGGTGGCAGCGGAATTGGCTGCTATGCAAAAGTAGGTCCGATTCACCGTTTCATACTTAGCCACGAAGCGCCTGCCATATTTTGGGAGGCGCTTCGTGGCACAATGAGGGAATGACGCATACCGAGTTCTGGGACATCGTAGATCAGGCTTTCCCAAATGGGTTAGGCAGATCGTTAGCGCAAGATCTTGTGCTCCCAGAGTTGGGCTCGCGCACCGCCGTCGTGGCCCTGGCACAGAATGAAGACCCGCAACTGGTGTGGCATGCGCTGCGAGTGGCGATGGATCTACCAGATGGTTACGAATTTCTGCATCGCATCACCGGCAAAGAGCGCAATAAATTTCTCCACCCTTAAATATTTTCCCTACATATATGGCGACACGCGCCAATAAAACCCAATATGTAGTGTTTGCGGCGTACAGTTTTTGGTACGTCCAATCATTGGTTTACCGCTGAGCACCGGCGCTCACGGTGGGCCTGAGTAGAGGGGGTATGGGCGATGGCTGAGCCAAAAGTGGTAGTAGACCCAATAGCAACGATTGATGAATACCTAACCAGAGCTGATTGGCGAGTCAATGCTAACGCCAACCAGGATTACTCCGTCGGAGGGCTAATTCTCAACTCCGCTGGAAAACTGGTAGCAAATTATTGGCTCAGCGAAGTTTATTCGCCAACTGAGGGCGCGGCTCACCGCAATGGTGATGTGCATATTCACGATTTGGATATGCTCACCGGCTACTGTGCCGGTTGGTCGCTAAAGCGACTGCTTCAAGAGGGCTTTAACGGGGTGTCGGGTGCAATCGCTTCTGCCCCGCCTAAACATTTCTCCTCTGCCTGCGGACAGATCGTAAATTTCTTGGGGACTTTGCAAAATGAATGGGCGGGCGCCCAGGCATTCTCCTCTTTCGACACCTACATGGCGCCATTTGTGCGGCTGGACAATATGTCCTATACAGAGGTGTATCAGCAGCTACAAGAGCTGGTCTACAACTTGAACGTGCCATCGCGGTGGGGCTCCCAGTGCCCGTTCACTAATCTCACTTTTGACTGGACTTGCCCGGATGATTTGCGGGATGAACACCCGTTTATCGGCGATGAAGTGTGTGACTTCACCTACGGGGATCTACAGGCAGAAATGGACATTATTAACCGGGCATATATCGAGGTGATGGGTGCGGGCGACGCTGAAGGGCGCACTTTCACTTTCCCGATTCCCACCTATAACATCACGAAAGACTTTGACTGGGATGCTCCCAATGCAGATGCCCTATTTGAGATGACGGCGAAATATGGGCTGCCGTACTTCCAAAACTTTATTAACTCTGAACTGGATCCGGCAGAGATCAGGTCAATGTGTTGCCGCCTGCGGCTAGACCTGCGAGAGCTGCTCAAACGGGGCAATGGCTTATTCGGTTCGGCCGAGCTGACCGGCTCAATCGGGGTGGTAACCATAAACATGGCGCGCCTGGGTTATTTACATAGTGGTGACGAAACCGGGCTGATCGCGCGGCTAGATGAGTTAATCGCTCTGGCGTCGTCCACCTTAGAAAAGAAACGAGTGGTTATTCAAAAACTTATTGACCAGGGCCTTTATCCGTATACCCAGCGCTATCTGGGCACGCTAGAGAATCATTTTTCCACTATTGGGGTTAACGGTATGAACGAAATGATTCGCAATTTCACTGCCGACGCCTATGACATCACCGATAGGCGCGGGCATGAAATGGCGGTGCGGATTTTGGATCATCTGCGCGCGCGGATGCAAGAGCTGCAAGAGACCACCGGCAATATGTATAACCTGGAAGCAACCCCAGCTGAGGGCGCCACCTATCGATTTGCCCGGGCCGACGCTGAACGCTATCCCGGGATAATCCAGGCAGGCACTCCAGATGCGCCGTACTACACCAATTCTTCGCAATTGCCGGTGGGATTCACTGCCGACCCGTTCGAGGCGGTGGAAATGCAAGAAGAGTTGCAGACCAAGTACACCGGCGGCACGGTATTGCATCTGTATCTGGGGGAGCGGGTATCGTCCACGCAGGCATGTAAAGAGTTTGTGCGCCGCACATTCCGTACTTTCACCTTGCCGTATATGACTATCACGCCTACTTTCTCGGTTTGCCCAGTACACGGCTATCTGTCTGGAGAGCACTTTGAATGTGAAAAGTGTGCTGCCACTGGCGAAACGCAAGTGTGTGAAGTGTGGACGCGGGTAATGGGCTACTTCCGTCCGGTGACTTCATTCAATACGGGGAAGAAAGCAGAGTATCGCGAGCGCACTATGTTTACCGAAGCGGCAGCTGCGGCACATGGTCAGTTGCGGTCCATGCTGGGGTAGTAATTGGGTGTTTGGCGTGAGCACGAGGTGAGTTCGGCAGATTTGCAGATTGCCGGACTAACCGCTATGTCCACTGTGGATTGGCCGGGGAAATTGGTTGCTACAGTTTTCGCTCAAGGTTGCCCGTGGAATTGCCCGTACTGTCAAAATTCAGCGATTCTAGATCCGCGTACTCCCGGTGCAGTGCCATTTACTGCGGTGACAGCTTTGCTTAGTAAGCGTCATGGTCTATTAGACGGCGTAGTTTTTTCCGGCGGGGAAGCTACGCGCCAGCTCGGCGTTGTCCCGGCAGCTCGGCAGGTAAAGGAAATGGGGTTTGCGGTGGGGCTGCATACGGCGGGTCCCTATCCGCGGCGCTTAGCGCAGCTATTGGACGCGGGGTTAGTAGATTGGGTGGGGATAGATCTGAAAGCTACCCGGGCAAACTATCCGGAAGTGGTGCGCCGGTCGGGATCTGGCGCCAAAGCCTACGAATCACTGGCGGTGGTGCTGGATTACGCCCGTATTCACCCGGACTTTGACTATGAGGTGCGGATTACCGCTTTTCCCGACTCTCCGGGGGAAGAATATCAGGTGGCTGAGTATGCCAAGCAGTTGGGAGTGCGAACCTTAGCTTTGCAGAAAGCCCGAGAGCTAGGTGCGCCCCCAGATTTCCAAGCCCACCGGGCGGGGTGGGATGCGAAATTTGCTAAATTGCAGTCTGATATCGCCAAACTTGGGTTCAACAACTTTATTGTGCGGGCGGATTAGCGCAATTTTTGCCGGGAGATGGCAGATTTTTCGGTGCAGACTTGGGCGGGTCGTAACTTTTATCGAACGCATGTTCGGTATGCTTTTGCACAGATGACGAATCGTCCTCTTTTTCCTATGGGGGAGAAGTGGTCGATTTTTATGTGGGAGGCCCAGCATAGAGTTATCTCTGGCAGCTCGGAGAGGGCAGCTAGTTTCAGGAGGCCTGTTCTGTACGCCCGGCGCAAGCCACGACAACAAAGGAAATAGCATGGCAGCTAGTAATGTTAAAGACCGCGAAAAAGCACTGGAGATAGCGCTCGGTCAGATTGACCGGCAGTTCGGTAAAGGCTCCGCAATGCGGTTGGGGGATTCCCCAGAAAAGCACGTAAAAGTTATTCCCACTGGTTCGCTGGCTCTGGATGTGGCGCTGGGAATCGGAGGTTTACCACGGGGGCGGGTAGTGGAAATCTACGGTCCAGAATCTTCCGGTAAAACCACCGTAGCGCTGCACGCAGTGGCTAATGCGCAGAAGCTGGGCGGTATTGCAGCATTCATTGACGCCGAACACGCACTTGATCCGGAATACGCCAAACGGCTAGGGGTGGATACTGACGCCCTGATCGTCTCGCAGCCAGATACGGGGGAACAGGCGTTGGAAATTGCCGACATGCTAGTTAGGTCTGGTGCGCTAGATATCTTGGTAATTGACTCAGTGGCGGCACTAGTTCCCAAAGCGGAAATAGAAGGCGAAATGGGGGATTCGCATGTAGGTTTGCAGGCGCGGCTGATGTCACAAGCATTGCGCAAACTAACCGGAGCCCTCTCCGCCTCGGGCACTACTGCTATCTTTATCAACCAGCTGCGGGAAAAGATTGGCGTATTCTATGGCAATCCAGAAACTACTACCGGGGGGCGGGCGCTCAAGTTCTACTCCTCAGTGCGGTTGGAGGTGCGCCGTACCGAACAGCTGAAAGACGGTTCCACCCCGGTTGGGAACCGCACTCGAGTTAAAGTAGTGAAGAATAAAATGGCGCCGCCATTCAAGCAAGCAGAATTTGATCTAATTTACGGCGAAGGTATCTCCCGTGAAGGAAATATCTTGGACATGGCGGTTGAGATCGGGGTAGCCAAGAAATCTGGCTCTTGGTACACCTATGAAGGCGATCAGCTTGGGCAAGGCAAAGAAAAAGTTCGGCAATTCTTGCTAGACAATCCGGAAGTTGCCGAAGAAATTGAGCAGAAAGTTAAAGCGGCATTGGGCGTTGGCGGCGACGTAGCAGAAACAACTGGCGACGCTGCCACTGCAGCGGCAGCCGAATAGCGCGCTGCTGTGGTTGACTATTCTGCGCGGCCACGACCGCGCAAATATCGGGATCCAGCGGAAGTGGCGCGGCGGCGCGCTGAGCGTGCCGCCGCCCGCACCCCAGATGACTGGCGTAATTATGCGCGGGATCTGTGCTATCGGCAGTTGGGCATGATGGAGCGTTCCGTGCACCAGCTGCGCTGGGCACTGGAGCGCCACGGAGTGCCGGCAGATATTGCAGAAGAAACACTGGAATCTTTCATTGCGGCTGATTTGGTGAATGATGCCAGATTTGCCGGTATGTTCGTACGATCTAAATTTGCCCAGAAAGCAACTTCGCGCCGGGTGCTAGCTCGGGAACTGCAGGAAAAAGGAATCAGCGCCGAAATAGCGCAGGAAGCGTTAACGCAAATATCTGATGAAGCAGAACTGGAGGCGGCGATCGATTTTGCCCAACGTCGGGCGCGGACAATGACTAACTTGGCGCCAGAAGTGGCGCGGCGCCGGCTCTACGGTGCATTAGCACGGCGGGGATACAATCCTGACCAAGTGCGCCAAGCGCTGTGTGCTGCCGGGATCGAAACAGTGGGGTAGGGGTCACTGCTCAGCAGTGGGATCGCACTGGGTGGCTCGATTAGACTAGGCGCGATGACTCTTCCACTCACATATGCAGTGCGCACCCTCGGGTGCCAAATGAACCTACACGATTCCGAACGGCTAGCGGGGCTTCTGGAGGAAGCCGGCTATCTGCCAGTTGACTTGGTGCCCGAAAAAGCTGCGCGCGCCACCGAGGCTGGTGACCAAGGAGCCGATGTATTGGTGATTAACACCTGCTCCGTGCGGGAAAATGCCGCTAATCGCCTTTTCGGCAATTTGGGGCAGTTAGCTGAGGTGAAGCGTGACCGCCCGGAAATGCAGATTGCGGTTGCTGGCTGCTTAGCCCAGCAATTGCGCTCGGGGATTGTAGAGCGTTCCCCTTGGGTCGACGTAGTGCTGGGAACCCATAACTTAGATGTACTGCCGGCACTATTGCAGCGGGCTAAACACAACCGTGCAGCTGCAGTGGAAATCGAAGAAGCACTAAAAGTTTTCCCATCCACTTTGCCAGTACGGCGTGACTCCACTGCTTCCGCTTGGGTGTCAATTGCCGTGGGCTGTAATAACACCTGCACTTTTTGTATCGTGCCGCATCTACGAGGTAAACAGCGGGACCGCCGCCCCGGGGAAATCCTGGCCGAAGTGCAGGCGGTAGTAGATGAGGGTGCTATTGAAGTCACGCTATTAGGGCAAAACGTCAATTCTTATGGCGTGGGATTCGGAGATCGGGGAGCATTTGCCAAGCTACTGCGCGCAGCTGGTGCAGTTCCCGGTCTAGAGCGCTTGCGTTTCACTTCGCCGCATCCGGCAGCTTTTACTGATGATGTAATCGCGGCAATGGCAGAAACTCCCACAGTGATGCCGTCCCTGCATATGCCGCTTCAGTCCGGATCAGATCGTATTTTGCGGATGATGCGCCGCTCGTATCGCACCGAAAAATTCTTAGGCATCTTGGAGCGGGTGCGTGCCCAGATACCCCATGCGGCTATCACTACTGACGTGATTGTGGGATTCCCGGGAGAAACGGAAGAAGATTTCCAGCGCACATTAGATGTGGTGGCAGAATCACGATTCTCTTCCGCCTTTACTTTCATCTATTCGCCCCGCCCGGGTACCCCCGCTGCAGATATGCCGGACCAAATTCCGGCAGAAGTTTCCCAAGAGCGATTCCAGCGCCTGACCGCACTGCAAGAACAGATCTGTGCTGAGGAGAACACCAAGCTGGTAGGCAGCACGGTAGAAGTTTTAGTGACTGACAGTGAAGGGCGTAAAGACGGCGCAACGGAACGTATCTCTGGGCGCGCAGCAGATAATCGGCTAGTGCACGTGGCATTAGGTACTAACGAAAAACCGCGACCTGGCGACATCGTCACGGCAGAAGTTACCTATGGTGCACCACATTATCTAATCTCCGATTCTGCACTTAACGGCGGGAAATATCAGCTGCGCCGCACCCGCGCCGGAGACGCTTGGGAACAGGCGAAACAGCGCCAGGCAGAACTGGCGCAAGAAGCTGCCGGGCTGGCGCCGGTGTCATTGGGAATGCCTACGGTACGCAAATGAGTGACTCGACCCTCCCGTCAATGGGACCAATAGTTATTGCTGGCCCAACGGCGTCGGGAAAATCTGAGATTTCCTTGGCCCTGGCACAGCAGCTAGGTGGTCCAGCGCGGGTGGAGATTATTTCAGCAGACGCGATGCAGCTGTATCGCGGTATGGATATTGGCACCGCGAAACTTCCGGTAGCCCAGCGCCGCGGTATCACACACCACCAAATTGACGTATTGGCGGTAACGGAAGAAGCGTCGGTAGCTGCCTACCAACGCTATGCCCGGCGAGATGTGCAGGCGATTGTGGAAAGCCACAAAATTCCACTAGTGGTGGGTGGCTCGGGGCTGTACATCTCGGCGTTGGTTGATGAGTTGGAATTTCCAGGGCACGATCCGGCCGTGCGTGCAGAATTGGAAGATGTCTGGCGTCAGCATGGGCTAGCGCCCCTGGTAGCGGAATTGGAACAAGTAGATCCGCAGGCTTTCGCCGTCATCGACCTGGCTAATCCCCGCCGCGTTATCCGGGCCGTGGAAGTAAATCGGATCACTGGGCACTCCGTTGTGCCTGAATTTCCGCGCCACACTTCGCATTATCCACACGCCAAATTCTTCAAGCTAGAACGCGCTGATTTAGAAACAGCAATCGTAGAGCGCGCCGAAAAAATGTTTGCCGATGGTCTGCTGGCAGAAACGCAAGCCTTGCAGGCGCACGGGCTGGTAGCAAATAGCACTGCCGGGAAAGCCATTGGATATGCCCAGGCAGCCGCAGTTTTAGCCGGTGAGATAAGCGTGGAAACTGCAATCGAGCAAACTGCCCTTGCTACCCGCAGACTAGCCCGCAGGCAGCGCACTTGGCTGCGCCCAGATCCGCGCTACGTTGCGATCGCAGTGGCAGAAAACAGCCAAGCTGCGGTTGATGCGGCAGTGGCGCAGATAGTGGCGCAACTGCCGCCACACTGGCTCGGGTAACAAAAAATATCAGCTAGTGCTGCCGAAAATTAGTGGCTGGGTGCTTTAGTCTTGGCGGTGTACTTTAGCCTTGGCGGCGCACTTCTAAAATGCGGTACCCCTTTTGTGAGGCCAGTTTTTGTGCGGGGAAGCCGGTGTTAGTCAGCCAATTTGCTAAGGAGTCTGCCCCCAAATTGCGCTGCACTACCAGGTATGCCACCCCACTAGGGGCGAGCAACTCCAGCCAGTCCGTAAGTAACTCGTGTAGCGCCGTCTTCCCAATTCGGATTGGGGGATTAGACCAAATTAAGTCCAGCTGCTGCCCGGAGCTGCGCAAATCAGCTAGCGCCGTAGCAGCGTTTTTGATTGTCACATTGGGGAAAGTGGCGCAGTTGCGCTCTGCCAAGGCCAGTGCGCGCTCATTCACGTCCACGCCCCACACTTGAGCCTCAGGATATTGTGTGGCCAAGGCCAGGCTCACCGCACCCCAGCCGCAGCCCAGATCGACGGCGAGCGCATCAGCTGGCAGCTGCGTCACCGGTACCTTTTTCAACAGTACCTGGGTGCCGGTATCGAGCCGATCGGGAGAGAAAACTCCATTGGCGGTGTGTACCTGGTAAGTCTGGCCATGGAGCTGCACCGCAATAGTGCGTTCCTGGAGTTCAGATTCCGGGGTGGCAGAAAAATAGTGTTCACTCACGCTCTCCACAATAACCAAGGACGGCGCTGTAAGTGGTAACGGCTCGGCGTTAAATGAGAATATGAGAGTAGCGAGGAGGCAAACCAGTATTGACTAAGAAACTCGATGTGCACACCCACGAGGGAACAGCATTACAAGCAGATCCGGCATACCAAGGCAGCTGGGCAGGAAGCGAACTAGAACGGGCAGAGCGTTCGGCATTGCGCCGAGTGGCAGGTATTTCAACGGAACGGGAAGACGTCACCGAAGTCGAATACCGGCAACTGCGCCTAGAACGAGTCATCTTAGTTGGGCTGGCAATAGCGCAGAGCATGGCTGAAGCAGAGGAATCGCTGCGCGAATTGGCGGCGTTGGCAGAAACTGCCGGCTCAGAAGTTCTGGACGGCGTACTACAACGCCGGGATTTGCCTGATCCAGCTACCTATCTCGGGGCCGGCAAAGCGCGGGAGCTGGCTGATCTAGTTGCAGCGTTAGACGCTGACACGGTGATTGTAGATTCTGAATTAGCGCCGTCACAGCGGAGAGCACTAGAAGACATAGTAGACGCAAAAGTAATTGATCGCACGGCGTTGATTCTGGATATTTTCGCACAGCACGCAAAATCTAAAGAGGGCAAAGCCCAAGTGGAATTGGCGCAGCTAGAATACTTATTGCCACGGTTGCGCGGCTGGGGTGAGTCCATGTCGCGTCAGGCCGGGGGGCGAGTTGCTGCTGGCGCTGGGATTGGCTCGCGCGGTCCTGGGGAAACGAAGATAGAACTTGACCGGCGGCGGATCCGCGCCCGAATGGCAAAACTGCGCCGAGATATTGCGCATATGCAAGTAAATCGGGAAACTCGCCGCGCCCGCCGGGGTAAGCAGACGACGCCCGCCGTCGTCGTAGTGGGCTATACCAACGCGGGAAAGTCCTCGCTGATGAACGTGCTAACTGACGCCGGGGTGCTGGTGGAAAATGCCCTCTTTGCCACTTTGGATCCCACGGTGCGCCGCACAGAAACTCCTGATGGGCGGGAATATACCCTCACTGACACCGTAGGATTTGTGCGCAATTTGCCTACCCAATTGGTAGAAGCATTTCGTTCCACCCTGGAAGAAGTGGGCGAAGCTGACCTATTGCTACATGTAGTGGACGCCGCCCATCCAGACCCAGAAGGGCAAATTTCCGCAGTACATGAAGTGCTCGCTGGAGTGCCAGGTGCCGATGCGGTGCCAGAACTGTTGGTGTTAGCTAAAGCCGACATCGCTGATCCGGCGGATTTGGCTATTTTGCGCTCGCGACACCCAGACTCAGTAACTGTCAGTGCGGTGACCGGAGCAGGAATCGCGCAATTAACGGAGCGAATCGCTGAGCTGTTGCCCCGCCCGGCGGTACAGGTGGAAGTGGTTATCCCGTTCGACCGGGGAGATCTAGTATCGCGAATCTACGAAGACGGGGAAATTTTCACCCAAGAGTATCTGCCGGAAGGTACTGCATTGCGGGCTTTGGTTACCGGAGAAATTCTAGGTGCCTTGCAAGACGCCGGTTTGGTGGCGCGGCCCGCACCCGAGTGGTGGGAGCGCGCGGATCAAAGTGAGTGAAGAAATTGAGCTACTGCGCCAGGTAGTTTCCCAAATTGGCGGCGGAGAACGGCCCGGGCAAGACCAGATGGTCCAGCGCGTTTACCAGGCATTGCATAATGAAGATCATTTGTTGGTGGAAGCGGGAACCGGCACTGGAAAGTCTTTTGGCTATCTAGTGCCGGCGATGCTTTGGGCGCTAAAGACTGGGGATCGCGTCACAGTTTCCACCGCGACCTTGGCTTTGCAGCGTCAGATTATGGTGCAAGACGCCCCATTAGTCGCAAAAGCGGTGGCAGAGCTGCACGGTAAGCATGTGGAAGTGGCACTGCTAAAGGGCTGGAATAATTACTTGTGTCTGCGCAAAGCTGCGGAAGAAGAAACTGAAGACGGTGCCCTGATTTCCAGATCGGCCGGGAAATATGGAGTGACTGCCACCGGGGCGGAGGTGGTACGCCTGCGCGAGTGGGCAGAAGTCACCGAAACTGGCGATCGCGACGATCTAGTTCCCGGCGTTTCAGATCGAGCTTGGGCACAAGTCTCGGTATCGAAAAAGGAGTGTTTGGGTGATAAGTGCCCACTGTGGGCAAACTGTTTCCCTGCCATTGCCCGGGAAAAAGCTGGTCAGGCAGACATCGTCGTCACTAATCACTCTTTGCTTGGGATTGCCGCCACTGGGCGTGCCGTGCTCCCGGAGACTGGTGCCTATATTTTAGATGAAGCCCATGAGCTGATTGACCGGGTGACTGCGCAATTAACTAATTCCCTTTCTGGTGCCGAGTTGGAATCTGCGGCGAAAATGCTGCGCCGGGCCGGGATTGAAAATACGCTCTCTGATTCCGCAGCCGAGATTGATGACTTGCTGGATGCGGTGCCGCCGGGGCGTCTCCGGCAAATTTCTACCGAACTGAATGACGCCGTGGCGCGGCTGTTAGGGGCAGTGCAGGCGGCGGCTGAAGAAGCGGCGCAAATTAGTGAAGCGGCAACTAAGCAGATATTGCGTTCCCGGCTGGGGGATTTGGTGACAGTCTGCAGTGAGTTGCTTTCCGATGCGGTTGCGGCAGAACGTATCGTGGCATGGAAAACCGAGTTTGCTGATGGCGGGTCTGCCTTGTATTACGCGCCGCTGCAGGTAGCAGCTACTTTGGCAGATTCGCTGTTTGAGATGCGCCCAGTGGTGCTGACCTCGGCCACGCTGCAGATAAACGGCAGTTTCGACGCTTTGGCGCACCAGGTGGGGTTTGCGTTTCCTTCGCAGGGTCCGTGGGAGGGAATCGATGTAGGTACCCCCTTTGAGCCAGCAGAACAGGGCATGTTGTATGTCGCTAAGCATCTTGATCCGCCCGGGCGCGATGGCTATGGAGATGCGGCGCTCGATGAGTTGGTGGAGCTGATTGCGGCTTCGCACGGGGGTGCGCTGTGCCTTTTCACTGCTCGAGCGGCGGCGGAACGGGCCGCAGCATATGTGCGTGACCGGGTGGACTACCCGGTCTGGGTACAAGGTGAAGATCAGCTCAGTACGTTACTGATGCAGTTCAGTTCCGATTTGTCCTCGTGTTTATTTGGGACTATTTCGCTGTGGCAAGGGGTGGATGTGCCCGGAGATGCCTGCCGACTGGTGGTTATTGACCGTATTCCGTTCCCGCGCCCGGATGATCCATTGGTGGATGCGCGCAATGATTTGGTGCGGAAAGCTGGCGGAAATCCGTTTATGGAGGTTTCAGTGGCGACGGCGGCGCTGTTATTGGCGCAGGGAGCTGGGCGACTGCTGCGGCGGCGGTCTGATCGCGGGGTAGTAGCTGTACTGGATTCTCGGCTGGTTAGCCGAGCTTATGGGCAAGTGCTACTGCGTTCTTTGCCGAGGATGTGGCCGACTAGCGATCCGGTGCAGGTTAGAGAAGCCTTAGAGCGGTTAGCGCAATCGGCGCAGTTGAGTTGAGTTAAATGGCGCGCAGTACGCTGACTACTCGCCCTAGAATGGAGGCTTCATCCCCGGGAATGGGGGCATAAGCCGAGTTGCGGGGCAGTAGCCAGACGTGTCCATCTCGGCGCTGCCAGGTCTTTACGGTGGCTTCACCGTCGATCATGGCAGCTACAATTTCGCCGTTCTCTGCCACTGGTTGACGGCGCACAACTACCCAGTCTCCGTCGCAAATTGCCGCATCTATCATGGAGTCCCCGGAAACTTCCAGCATAAAAAGTTCGCCACTGCCGGTTAGTTGCTGCGGAAGGGGGAAGACATCTTCCACAACTTGTTCTGCCAAAATTGGGCTGCCCGCCGCAATGCGCCCCACTAGGGGGACGTTTACGGTAGCGGTGGGTGTTGTTTCCTCAGGCTCGCGCGGTGGGGTAGGAGGTTCGGCCACTGCGGGTAAATCCGCGGGCGCCTCCGAGGTGGGAGCTGTGATAGGAATTCCTAGTGCGGCATATCCGGCCTCAGTTATTTCGATAGTGCGCGGCCGGCGGGGGTCCCGGGACAGCAGTTCGGCGCGTTCCAGGATGTCTAACTGGTATTTGACCGAGGAGGACGAAGCTAGCCCTACGATCTGGCCGATTTCTCGTACGGTTGGTGGGAAGCCGCGGTCAGAGATGGTGTCCGCTATGGCGTGCAGTATGCTGCGCTGGCGGCTGGTAATTGTTTTGCTGCGCATGCGTCCTCCCGATAGCTCCTCAACTGTTTGCGGTAAGTCAGCTCGGGCTGGCTCTAGTGGCAGGCGAGCCCAAGTGTACGAAAAAAGTGGGGGAGCCAATTGTTTTACTTGAAGTACAGCTTAACCGCTAGCCGGCAGTTATTCAAACAAATGTTCGAGGGTGTTTAGGTGTCGAACATATGTTCTGGACACCTGCTCGGTAATCAGGTAGGCTTCAAACAGGTGTTCGAATATTGTGCATTTTAGTGCAGCGATACTCTCGAACGTGAGATTTGAAAGATGTAGCCAAATCCGGAAGGGGACTGAAATGAGTGCTCTAGAAATCACTACCCGGGAAAATACTGGCGCCCGGAAGTTGTCAGTAGTATCAGCTCCGGAATTTGAAGTTGCGCGCCCGCGCTTGGTGAAAGAGGCTCCGCAGATTACGGCGCCGCACGGCATTCCGCAGCGGAGAATTGTTTCCCCACGGGAGATTGTGCGTCCGGACCGCCCGGACTCTCGGAAACAAAGTCACTTGCGTTCCGTGCCGCATAACTCGGTGTCAAAAATCGTTCCAGTATCGCGAGAATGGCAAATAGTTACTCCACCAGCGGCAAAGCGTACTCGGGTAGCGCAACCCGCAGTGCAGGCCTTAGCTACACCGCAGTCGGCATTGCATCGCGTGCTGGTGGTGCTATTGCTACTTGCCACTATGTTCGCAGTGTTCTCTGTTGCTATGGCGATAATAGTTGGGCTTGGTAGCGGTCTTCCGGTAGACACTGTCATTCAGGTACAGCCGGGTGACACCCTATGGTCAATTGCAGCTGCAGTTAGTGGAGACGGCAGTGTTTCTGAAACCGCAAAAGCTATTGCGGATATGAACTCGCTGGCTAATGGTCAAGTGTTTGCGGGGCAAGAACTGCTTATTCCGGCTAATTGAGTGGTAGTTATTCAATTATTTTCCACAATTTTGGATTAGCTAATAACTAAACCGTTTGGGAAATTATCTAATCCAAGGTACTTTAGTGGCATGAATTGCCCTTTCTGCAGGTACCCAGATTCACGTGTAATAGATACCCGCGCTAGTGACGATGGCTTGTCCATTCGGCGGCGCCGGGAGTGTTTGAGTTGCCATCGCCGTTTCTCCACTATGGAGAACGCAATGTTGACGGTGGTAAAGCGCTCTGGGGCTACGGAGCCATTTAGCCGCGAGAAAATCATCAACGGAGTGGGGAAAGCCTGCCAGGGACGGCCAGTTACCGAAGATCAGCTTGCGCTTTTGGCGCAACAGGTAGAAGAGTCTGTCCGGGCCCAAGGATCGTCGCAAATAGAGGCGCATGAAATTGGGCTAGCTATTCTCGAGCCGCTGCGGAAACTAGATCAGGTGGCCTATCTCCGATTTGCTTCGGTCTACTCAAATTTTGATTCACTGCAAGATTTCGAAGACGCGATCGCAAAGCTGCGCTCAGAAAACAACGCTAAGTAGAATCTGGGTAGTATCCGGGAGATTTACTTGGCAGAGTCAGGCTGAGTAGTTGGCGGCTCTTCGCCTTCCCCCTCAGCCGCGCCTTTGGCTTTGTTGCTCCGCCCAGTGGCGGACATAATTTTCTTCTTCCACTCACTGCCAGAGAGCTCGAAGTTGGCGAGGATTTCTTTCACGCTGCGGCGCATAACTTTGCCAACTTGCGAACGGGGCAGTTCATCCAAAATAGCTATTGAACGTGGCATGGCATAGTGCGAGAGTTTATCTTCCGTCCAGCGCCGGATATCTTCCAAATTTACTTTGGCGCCAGGCTCTAGTACCAATGCGGCTACTACTGATTCGGTAAATGAGTCAGTAGGCATGCCCACCACTGCCACATCTGCCACTCCCGGCATCTCCCGTACCGCAGACTCCACTTCGGAGGGGTACACATTAAAGCCGCCAGTGATAATCATTTCTTTGCGGCGATCAGCCATCACCAGAAAACCGTCATCCCACCGGACCAAATCTCCGGTGTAGAGCCAGCCATCTTCAAATGCTGCCTTGGTCTCTGCCGGATTATTCCAGTAGCCCCGGAAGATTTGAGGTCCGCGTACCGCCAATTCCCCGACTTCACCGTCGCCCAATTCCACTGCATGATCATCTGGCGACACTACTTTTGCCTCAGTGCTGGGGAAGGGGAGTCCTAGAGTGGACGGTATCCGATCTGGAGAAAATGGTGAGCCGCACAGTACTGGCGAAGCCTCCGTCATGCCATAGCCTTCGACAATAAATCCGCCAGTTGCTTCCTCCCAAGCTTGGGCTAACTGTGGGTTAAGCGCCATTGCACCGGAAATAGAGCGAGAAATCGAAGTTAGGTCGACGTCTTTACCGGAGTTCTTCGCATCCAAAATTCGCTTAAACATGGGCGGCACCCCACCAAAGAAAGTTATTGGGTGACGCTTGTGGGCCGCGAATAACGAATCTACGTCAAAGGAGGGCAGCATGACTTGAGTGGCGGCTTTATTTACACACAACAGCATGGAGAGCTGCAGCCCAAATGCATGGAAGAAAGGCAGTACCGCTGCTACGGTTTCTTTTCCGTGCTCAAAACCCTGCATCCACACGTCTGCTTGCTGGGTATTTGACAGCAGACTTTGGTGGGTTAGTTCTACTGCTTTGGGGGTGCCGGTAGTTCCGCCAGTCTGGATTAATACCGCTGTGTCTTCCACATAAGCGCTCTCGACCATGCGCAAATTCAGTGGATCAGCATTCTTTACCTGGTTATCCCAAGAGTGTACGCCAACTGGAGCTTGTCCACTCAGCTTTTCTCGTTGTGCCCGGGCAGCCTTGATTGGCAGCTTTAACAATAGCTGCGATTGTAGTGGCAGCGCTCGGCGCAGATCGACGGCTAAGAAAGTACGCGTGTCAGAAAAAACTGGTTCCTCAAATAGGCGTTCAACAGTTTTCTCCCACGCAATAACTACATCGGCGCCTACCTGATCCAGTTGTTTCTGCAGGGTGGCAGCCGGGGCCAGCGGATTGTGTTCCGAAACGATAGCGCCGATAGCGGTTATCGCATAGAACGCCACATAGTGCTGTGGGCAGTTCGGCAAAATTAATGACACCACATCACCACGCCGCACACCGCACATGCGCAGTACCCGGGCAGCCCGCTGCACCTCAGTGTAGATCTCAGAGTAGGTAAACTCTTTGCCTAGAAAATCTATCGCTACTCGATTAGGGCAGTCACGCGCTGCTCGATCGAGCAGATCGGCAATAGTGTGATTGACTGGCTCGATTTCAGTAGGAATACCGGCGGGATAGTGCGCATGTGCCCGCTTCATCATTTCGGTGCTCAAAGAAACTCCTGCTCAGTCGCTCATCGTAAATTCTTTTTGAATTATAGCCGATTTAGCGAGAATCAGTGATCTCTGGTCATAATGCGCGTGCGAATATGAGCTGGAGACTGGGCAAGTGCCTGTAGTGCTTCGTCTGGGATTTCCCCTGCAGTATCCATGACCATGTAGCCGTACTCGCCGGTAGTGGCAAGGGACTGGTAGGTGATATTTGCACCGTGGTCGGCGAAAATTTTGTTCATATAAGCCAAAGCGCCGGGAGTATTGCGATGCATCCAGCCCACTCGATGTAAGGAACTTTCTGCCGGGGAACCAGCGATATTGGGGAAGTTAACCGACATCTCGGTTTCCCCTTTGCGCAAGTAATTGCTCAACTTCTGCGAGACGAAGCGACCAATTGATTCCTGTGCTTCCAGGGTAGAGCCACCAATATGCGGGGTGAGGATTACGTTATCCATTCCCTCAAGACCAGTAGAGAAGTCACCGTTGCTATTTGGTTCGGTGGGGAATACGTCAATACCAGCGCCGGCTAATTTTCCAGATGCCAATGCGTCACGTAACGCCGGCAAATCTACCGTGTGGCCGCGCGCTAAGTTGATGAAGTAAGCACCGTCTTTCATCAGTTCAAATTTACGAGCGTCAAATAGATTGTTGTTCTCCGGTCGGCCGTCAATATGCAGGCTGACTACGTCAGACACCTCAAGTAGCTCGGCCAAGTTTTGTGCGCGCTGGGCATTGCCCATTGCCAGGCGTTCTGCGAGGTCAAAGAACACAACTCGCATACCCAGAGCTTCAGCTACTACCGATAGCTGGGAGCCAATCGAACCGTATCCGATAATCCCGAGCGTTTTGCCGCGCACTTCATGTGAACCAGCTGCAGACTTATTCCATACGCCACGGTGCAGCGCCGCATTGCGCTGGGGGACTTGCCGCATCAGGGCAATAATTTCGGAAATAACCATTTCCACTACAGAGCGGGTATTGGAATAGGGGGCATTGAACACGGCCACACCTTGTTCCGTGGCAGCGTGTAGATCTATTTGATTGGTACCAATACAAAAAGCGCCGATTGCAGTTAGGTGCGGATTTGCCGCCAACACCTGCTTAGTGATGTGGGTTTTGGATCGGATCCCCACGACATCAAAATCTTGGAGCTTTTCAATTAGTTCATCTTCCGGAAGTGCTCCCGGAATTCTTTCGACAGTGAAGCCGTATCGATCAAACGTCTTATCCGCTACAGTGTGCGGGTTTTCTAGTAAAAGTAGTCGTGCCACAACCATTACTTTTGTGCTATTTAGTCATATTCTCAAGCCCAATCGGACACAGTCCGACTTTTGAAACAGCATTTTTAGCCATAATCGCGGGTTTTCCCGGAATGTGGTGCGGAGGTGAGTCTAAACTCACACGCAGCTTCTGCTGGAAATTGGGGCTATAGACCAGGCAACAGTGCTGCACTGGACAGCACGCGCAGCGCTCTAGTGCACCTGGTCAATGCCACATAGAGATCACCTGGACCGTCGTGCAGAATCTGCCCTGGATTGACCAAAACCACCGCATCATATTCCAATCCTTTTGTGGCGGTAGGAGTGGTGACTCTAATTCGAGCAGACATATCTGAGCCCATTTTATCAATTGTCCAAGACTCTAGTGCGCTAGCTGATTCCACTACAGCTGCCAGATGCGCAGCCTCTCCCTGGGGAACAATCACAGCCAGAGTGCCTAAGCCCGCACCGTACATTTCGTCTAATTTGCGGTTCTCTGCCGCCACTAAAGCGATTAGCTCGGCATCCAGCTCAGCTGCCGGCACAACTTGCGCGGCATAAGAATTTTCTTCACTGCGAGCTGCGGTTACCGTGCGCACTTGATAACCCGCCTGGGTCAATACTGATCCTGCGCGCTCTAACACTTCCTGCGGAGTGCGGTAGGAAATAGTCAGCTCGGAAATCCGGTGGTAGTCAGCTAGCGAACCCAGCACTTCTGCCCAACCGCCGTCTGGTGCCCCGGCAGGGCGTTGATCGAGATCGCCCACAATAGTCATTGACCGAGCCGGATTGCGCCGGGCAATCATCCGCCACTGCATCGGGGTTAGTTCTTGGGCTTCGTCCACCACTACGTGCCCATACGTCCAAGAACGATCCGCAGCTGCTCGTTCTGCCAGCGTATGCGATTGATATTCGGTGCTGAGGCGTTCAGTTAGCCGTTTGGCGTTGACAATACCGCCGCCTAAGCCCATTGCTGACATAGTATTTGAAACGTACTCGCTGAGCTGTTCTTGTTCCGCGGCCGCTGCGGCTTGAGCGGCGCGCTCCTGGTCGGTGAGTAAGGGTCCTAACAGCTCTTCCATCTCATCCAAAATGGCAATATCGCTGCTTGTTAGAGGAGAGCCTTTTTCTCGGCGCAAACTTGCCCGCTCTGCGTCGGAAAATTCTGGGGCTACCTGCGCAAGTACCTCGGGATAGTGCAGAATTCTCGCCAGCAGCTGTTCGGCAGACGTTGGCAGCCAGTGCAGATTTATTTCCCGGCGGGCATCTACTGAATTTACGACGTCGCTAATAATCCAGTCGTCCTGCGCAGTTGAGGTGTGCAATGCCGTGGCCAGTTGCTGGGCTAAATCTTCTACTAGCTGCCGGGCGTAGATCTCCCGCGCCTGATTATGTGGTTTTCGAGAACGCCGGGCTTGAGCTTGGGCCTGCGCCACCGCGGCGGGCGTCAAGGTCAACTTTTTCCCAGCAATTTTGAAACTGACTGGCGCAGGTAGCGGTTTTTGCAACAGTTTCACCGACCGGCGGGCGATATCCTGCCACACAATCCGCCCCTTTAGTTGCGCTACTGCTGCAGTGTCAGCCGCGGGTGCCGTTATCCCCGGAATTAGCTGTGCCAAGGTGGTGGAAACCACCCCAGATTCCCCTAATGACGGCAGCACTTGATCGATATAGCGCAAGAAAGTGGTGCTCGGGCCAACAATCAAGATTCCCGAATGGGCCAGGCGCTCGCGATAGGTGTAGAGCAGATAAGCCGCGCGGTGCAATGCCACCGCCGTTTTACCAGTACCAGGACCACCCTGTACTACCAGCACTCCGGCATCTGCCGACCGAATAATCTCATCCTGTTCTGCCTGGATGGTGGCCACGATATCGCCCATGCGTCCGCCGCGCGCCGTCTGCATCGCAGCTAGCAGCGCACCTTCTCCAGTTAAATTCAGTGCAGAGGTATCGATATTTTCCAGGGCCTCTGCTCCGCCCAGCAACTCATCTTCAACTGCAGTTACTTCCCGCAATCTGGTTTGAATATGCCGCCGCCGCACTACCGTGCCGGGGTGGGCCGGCGTGGCTTGATAGAACGGTTCGGACTGTGGGGCGCGCCAGTCAGTTAGCAAAATATGATCGTCGGCCGCGCGCAAAGTTATCCGCCCAATATGCAGATTGTGGTCATTGGTGTGATCCAATCGGCCCAGCACCAAGCTGTTTTCCACCAGCCGCAAGCGTGCCAGGTTGTCCTCATAGTGGATAGCAAAAGTATCCCGCTCGGTGCGCTGCCCCGGGGTGCCATGTCCGCCTTGGGCGCGTACCTGCGCCAAGCGCTGCGTATAGTAATCACGCTGATTATCTAGTGCAGCATAGGCTTGGTCTACAAAGTCTTGCTCTTCACGAATTGCCCGATTGGTGGCGGATTCAGCTTCGGATTTACTCATAACCCCTGCAATATCGGAAAATAGGGACTCTCTATTATTCCCGATTTAGCGAGGCAATGCCATATATAAACTGTGGGGCACATTGCAGGCGGCAGCCCACTTGAGATAGTTAGAATGGGGGGACGTGAGCTTAGGAGGTGCAGTGTGCATTACATGAGGTTTTCTGAGGCCGCAGCCCAGATAGAAGTACCGTGCATGATAATGAATTTGATTGATCCGCTGGTAGACGCCGGAGACACTGCACAAACTGCCCACGCTTCTATCTCTTCGCTCGATTTCGTGGAGATGGGAAAGTTTGACTCCGATCCGCTATTTGACTACCGGGCGCAACGCCCAATTATCACTTATCACGACGGGCGGATTGAAGACGTCGCGGTGCCCGAAATTCGGCTCTCACTGGTAACTGACGTGCTAGGAAATAATTTCCTGTATCTGTCGGGTCAGGAACCGGATTTTCGGTGGGGGACCTTGGCGGAAGATCTACTGCAGATCGCCGAGTACTTTGGGGTTAAGCGCATATTTACCTTGGCCGCAATGCCAGCGCCAGTGCCGCATACCCGCCCGGCAGATATGTTGTTGCGCACCACCACCGAACTAGAGAACGTGATGCTGGGCAAGGTGGAACATTACGGGGCGCTTGCGGACTATTTTGAGTTCTTTGCTGGGAAAGCTGGTATCGACGTCACCAATATTCGAGTGCGGGTGCCGCTATATCTGGCAGTTGGGGAAAATCCCTTTATTTCCGGAGCGCTGGCCGCTATGAAGATGATTGCCACTTTGGGTGGGCCGACCCTGCCGCTGGGGGATCTAGAGCAGCTAGAAGATCAACAAAATCTTGCCCTCACTCAGATGATTGAAGCTGGCTCTGAGTTTGAGATACTGCTAAAAAATCTCGAAGAAGAATACGACCGCACTCCGTTGAAAGCGGGTTTGGTTAAGAATATAGATACCGAAACGGATATTCCTACATCTGAAGAAATCGGGAAAGCTGCAGAACTCTTTTTGTCAATGCGCGATGGCAGCCCATTGGATCGCGCGCAACGCAAGGAAAAGACTCTGGGGGATCCGGAACACCCGCGTAGTTATCGCCCCCGCCGCGGTCGGCATCACTACAGCGAAGACCGCAATTCCAGCACATCGGGCCCGGGCACTGAACCAGACACAGCCCCAGAGACAGGAGAGGCCCCGCAGCCCAATGAGTGACCGGCGTTCTGCCTTAGTGGTGTGGGGTGCAGCAGAAATCGTCTATATCGTGGCTATCGCCGGGCGCACTAGCTTCGGGGTGGCTGGGCTGGTGGCAGTTGATCGATTTCAAATAACTGCCGCGGTGCTATCCCTATTTACCGTATTGCAGGTGGGGGTGTATGCCGGAGCGCAAATTCCGGTAGGAATGCTGCTAGACCGGCATGGAACTCGCAAAATTCTGCTCAGTGGAGCGGCAATTTTGGCTGTTGGCCAACTGCTATTAGCGGTGGCGCATACCTTGCCTTGGGCATTGACCGCTCGTGTCCTAATTGGGCTGGGTGATGCCACTGCATTCACTGCAGTGCTGCGTCTGGTGCCGCACTGGTTTCACCCGTTACGGGTGCCACTAATGACGCAGCTAATTGGCATTACCGGGCAACTCGGTCAAGTAATTTCATCGCTGCCCTTTGCCTTTATCTTGGTGCACATTGGGTGGACTCCGGCATTTTCATTTTTGGCAGTATTGGGCGGGGCGGCAATTGTCATTAGCTATTTTCTGGTATCAGAGCGCCCGCCTCAGGCAAAAGACGCCGCCGCTGCCCCGGCCCCGCAATCCCCAGCGTTGGTTCCGATCGCTTATCACACCCACCACACCTTTCACGACGTCTTGCGTGAACCGGGGGCCTGGCTAGGATTCTGGTGCCATTGGGTGGGGAACTTCCCGAATACCACCTTCTTATTGTTGTGGGGGGTGCCGTTTCTGCAGGTGCACAATGGCTATGCGCCGCAAACTGCCGCCGCACTGCTACTGGTTACCACCGCCTGCGGCATCTTCTTCGGCCCAATAACTGGAAAACTCACTGGCCGCCACCCGCTGCGCCGTACTTGGATAATCTATGGTGCCAGCAGCACATTATTTGTTATCTGGTTGGCGATCTTGCTGTTACCGGCCCCGGCGCCTGATTGGTTGATTATTTTGCTGTTGATAGCGCTCTCCGGGGTAGGAGCGGCGTCTTCAGTGGCATTTGACTTTACGCGCACCTCAGTTGCACCCCGGCGGCTAGGTACCGCTAATGGGCTAGCAAATATGGGTGGCTTTATTGCCACGCTAATATCAGCTGCCCTAATCGGCATTGCCTTAGATCTAAGTGCGGGCAACGCCCCGGCTACCGCTTTCGACTATAAAATTGCGATGTCGATGCAAGTGATCTGCTGGACAATTGGCATGGTTGGGATCGAGATAAGTAAACGCCGGGTGCGAAAAGACATAGCAGCCTATGGGATACATATACCGCCAGTGCGGGAGGCGATCCGCCGGGAGTGGCACCGGCGCGAAAAATAGGCTCGGTTAATCGTGTCAGCTGGAAAATAGTGCTGCGTCAGTCAGCGGGGCGTCCGAGCAGATTTTCGGCGTCGGTATATGGCACCGTGCTCTGTGCGCCAGCAACTAGCTTGGCCTGGGGGACCACAATGGTGGGCAGGGGCAGTTTGCGTACTAGTCGGTCGATTTCTACGGTTGGCAAGGGGGAGTGTGCTGCGCAGAGTACGACATTGCCGAAGCGGCGTCCTTTCATAATTGCTGGGTCAGCAATTGCCAGCAGGTAATCAAAGGACTGCAATAGTCCAGCTACTTCGCGGTACATCGGTTCGAGTCCGGCTTCGCCGGCGATATTGAGCAGATAGACGCCGTCTGGTGTCAACAAGTTTGCAGCTTTGGCATGCGCTTGCGCAGTGGCCAGCTGGAGAGGTATACGCCCGCGCCGGAATGCGTCCCGTACGATTACCTGCCAGGAGCCGTTATTGGTATCCAAGGTAGTGCGCGCATCTTGGGCGCGGATGCGAAGCTGCGGCGCGCGCGGCAAATCGAACCACTGGCGTACGTATTGCGCCAACTGGGGGTCTACTTCAATTGCTAGCTGTCGGGAATTGGGGCGGTCGGCCGCAATAGCGCGGGCAAAAGCGCAGGCAGCGCCGCCTAGATGTAATACGCGCAGTGGCGCCGTCGCACCGAAGAGTGTGTTGAGCACGATTCGCATTTGCTGCAAATATTCAAACTCCAGATAGTGTGGGTCGGTCAAATCGATTGCGCTGGATTCGACGCCGTCTACAAAAAGAGTCACCAAACTGCCTCGGGTGGCAATAGTCAGCTCTGACATAGCCGTAGAAACAGCAGTTGGTAAAGTCTGGCCGGAGTGCGTCACGTACACATGGTAACCCGAGACGTAAAGTAGAGGCGCGGAACGGCGCTGCGGAGAGGAGGGAGATGTCTCGCGCACCTAGAGCTAGTGCCGCCAAAAGAATTTGGGGCATTGACGATTCCCACACCAATATTCTGCATGTAGATATGGATGCATTCTTCGTATCAGTGGAGTTGCTCGATTACCCACAGTTGCGTGGGAAAGCAGTGGCAGTGGGTGGGCAAACTCGGGGAGTTATTTCTGCCGCCTCCTACGAAGCCCGCAAATTTGGGGTTAACTCGGCTATGCCGGTAGCCACTGCGCGGCGCCTGTGCCCACAACTAATAATTTTGCCGCCCCGCCATGACCGCTATGCCACGGTGTCTCGGCGCATCATGGATATTTTGTACAGCGTGACTCCCTTGGTAGAACCGCTATCAGTAGATGAGGCATTTTTGGACGTCAGCGGTGCGCGCCGGATTTTTGGCACTCCTACCCAAATAGCACAAGACCTCCGCGCCCGTATTAGGTCGCAAGAAGGGGTGACGGCATCGGTAGGGATCGCTGCCACCAAACACGTAGCGAAAATAGCTTCAGCGCATGCCAAGCCAGATGGAGTTCTACTGGTTCCAGCGGAGGCAACGGTGGAATTTCTGCATTCGCTACCGGTGGGGGCCATCTGGGGAGTGGGCGAAAAAACTCGGGAAAAATTGGCTGGGCGCGGTATCTATACGGTCGCCGATTTGGTGGCGCACGGCGAAAAGAAGTTGCGCAGTATTCTGGGGGCCGCGGCGGGCACTCAGCTCTATGAGCTGGCGATGGGGATTGATCCGCGCCCAGTGGTCCCCGAGCACACTGAAAAATCTATTGGTCGCGAGCAAACATTTTTTGACACGGTTACTAGTTTGGTGCAGGCAGAACGAATTTTGCTGCATCAGTCGCATGATGTGGCGCGGCGGCTGCGAAAAGCCGGCTTGCTGGCGCGCACTGTAGCGGTGAAATTGCGATCCGGAGAATTCCACACTATTTCCCGCTCGGTTACTTTGCGCGTCCCTACTGCGTTGGGGGCAGACATCTACGATGCGGCCCAGCAAATACTGCATCGGGAGGGGGTGCCGGAATCTGGGTTTCGGTTGCTGGGGGTGCGTGCCGAGCAACTGGTGACCCCAGCTGATGGCATCCAGTTGGCTTTTGACGACGACGAACGCCGAGAGAAAGCGGAAGCGGCAATGGATAGCGTGACGAAGCGGTTTGGCCGGAGGGCAGCTTATCCGGGGACGCTGACTGCTAAGCAGCAAGCTGCTGAATTTCGCCACCCGAGTAAGCGAAATGGGTCGGATATCAGATAGGCTGTAAGAACAAACTGAGGGGGAGAGGTAATGGGTCTTTCCGATTACGAGAAACAGATGCTACAACAGCTAGAAGAACAGTTGACGGGCGAGGACCCGAAGCTGGCTACTGCGCTGGCTCCAGAAGACGGCGAACATACGCGTACCGCCTTTTCCCCGCGCCACCTCGTCATTGGGCTGATTGTGGCAGTTCTCGGCTTGGCAGTGGCAGTAGTTGGAGTTATGTCCGAGCTAATCTTGGTGGGGGTTGCCGGGTTTGTGATCGTATTTGCTGGATTTTGGTATGTATCTATGGGGATGACCAAAGTTGCAGCGGGGCCGGTGAAACGGCAAAAGTCGGCCAGACTATCCTTCATGGAAAAGCAAGCTCAGGAGTGGCTTAAGCGGCAGCAAGAAGGCCGCTAGTTCCAATTAGCTAAATCTAATAAATCAGTCAGCAATTGTGCTGGCTGATTTTTTATTACCTAAAAACTGCATAGGCTATTTTTCTTTCCCAAAAATCACACCAATAACAGAAATCACTCCACCCCATCTTTCCCTTAGAATTAGCGAAACACGCGGATTTTATTTCCAAAAATAACTTGCATAGGGAGTGAAGTGGAGTAAAGTGGAGTCAAACGAGAATGGGAGGTGATTTAGGTGTTCCTTGGGACTTATGAACCATTGTTGGACGACAAGGGCCGCCTAATTCTGCCTGCCAAATTCCGAACCCAACTGTCGCGTGGCTTGGTGGTTACGCGCGGTCAGGAACACTGTCTCTACGTTTTCCCGATGGATGAGTTTGCAGAAATCTTGGGGCGGCTGCAGCAGGCCCCAATGACCTCCAAAGAAGCCCGCACCTATACCCGGGTGTTTCTGTCTGGGGCCAATGACCAGGTCCCAGATAAACAAGGGCGGATCACTATCCCAGCGCAGTTGCGGGACTATGCCGGTTTGGACCGGGAGCTCGCCGTCATCGGGTCCGGAAGCCATATCGAAGTTTGGGATATGGCGGCCTGGAATAAGTTCCTGGCAGATAGCGAATCAGAATTCGCTGACCGGGAAGAGGAACTAATCCCTGGAGTCTTCTGATGAGTTCAGATGACCCAACACTGATGTCCTGCGGCAATTCCCCAGCTTCAGGCCAGCGGTGTTGGATCTTTTGAACTCATTGGATCCATTTAATTGCTAGTCACCTGGTGACCTAAGAGAAGAGGAGAGGTACGTGCCCGCCGCTCAGCACAATGCGTTGCACCAACCAGTCCTCCTCGAAGCCTGTCTAGAACTATTGGGGCCAGCGTGCCGTGCCGACGGTGCAGTGTTGATCGATGCCACCTTGGGGATGGGCGGGCACAGTCAAGCATTTTTGGATGCTTTTCCTAAGTTGCAGGTAATAGGGATAGATCGCGATCCTCAGGCAATTGAGCTAGCTCAGGAACGCTTGGCGGAGTACCGCCGTTTTACCGCAGTGCACAGCACCTATGATTCCATTCCAGAAGTAGCCCGGCATTACGGCGTCAGCGGAAACGTGGCTGCGATTCTGATGGATCTAGGAGTCTCCTCCTGGCAGCTGGATAGGCCAGAACGCGGATTTTCCTATTCCCAGGATGCACCGCTCGATATGCGCATGGATGGTACGGCTACGGTGAGCGCAGCTGAACTGGTAAACACGGCAAGCACTGCAGAATTGGCCCGTATTCTGCACGAATACGGTGAGGAAAAATTTGCGAGCCGGATAGCGCGGCGCATAGTGCAGTATCGGGAACAGCAGCCGTTACAGACTACTGGTGAGTTGGCGGAGCTGGTTAAGGACGCCATCCCTGCCCCAGCTCGGCGCACGGGTGGAAATCCCACGAAGCGCACTTTCCAAGCGCTACGAATTGCAGTTAATGCAGAGCTAGACATCTTAGCAGCCGCTTTACCGCGGGCAATTGCCGAGCTGAAAGTGGGCGGTCGCATAGCGGTGGAGTCCTATCACTCGCTGGAAGATCGCCTGGTTAAGAGCGCTTTTGCCCAGGGGATCAACTCCAGCACTCCAGCTGGGCTGCCAGTAGAGCTGGAAAGCCACCAGCCCTATCTACGTGCCCTGACTCGCGGTGCACAAAAAGCGAGTACCGACGAAATAGCTGAAAACCCGCGATCAGCGTCAGTGCGGCTCCGTGCGGTGGAACGCATCCGACCGACCCCCGCCCATCTACTTAACTCCGAAAATAACGTAACTCCAATGCACACCAAAGGGAGAAACAAATGAGCGTAGCGCCAGTACTCGCCCCCGCTACTCGCACCGACTCTCAGAAAACCGGTTTAGCAGTAGTACCTACTCCGGCTCCGGCGCGAGGATTTTTCTGGATTGCAGTAGCCTCAGGTTTGGTGGTTGCCAGTGCGGTAGGGACTAGTTTTCACCTCAACACGCAGATGGCACAAGGCGCGTATGACCTGAAGAATATTAGAGTGGAACTTAGCGAAGCGACCGCACGGGAAGCAACGCTGGAGCAGGAAATAATTTCTGTTTCTACGCCGGAGAAGCTGCGCGCTACTGCTAGCGAATTTGGCATGGTTCCAGTGCAGTCCGTGGCGTATCTCGATTTAACGACCGGGGTGATTTCCAACCCGCAGGAGTAGGTGGATAACGAAATGGGATCTGGAATCATTTCTGCTGTCCTCAACTCCTACCGGACAGGCGAGGCTCTGGGGCCAGATATACCTGCTCGCAAAACTACACATAATCGGCTGCGCCAAACCGTCACCGTCGTATTAGTGCTGGCCTTGATACTGGGCGGGCGCCTGTTCTATCTGCAAGTTTTGCGGGCGCCAGCATTGGCAGACACCGCCCGAGAACTGCGCACTCGCAATTACGTAATAAACGCCAAACGGGGAAATATTCTGGATTCTAACGGCAATGTTTTGGCGACGTCGGTTGAACGCTATAACGTGCGTGTGGACCAACAGGAGATACTTTCCTTTTTGCGGTATGACGACGACCGCAAGGTAATTGGCGCCGGACCAGCTGCGGCAGCAAAATTGCTGGCGCCGGTGCTGGAAATGGACCAAGCAGAGCTAGGCGGGCTGCTGCTTGGCGGCGAAGAAAAATCTCGCTGGCAGCTAGTAACTCGGGACATCTCGCCAGATAAGTGGCGGGAAATAAACAGTCTAGGAATAAAAGGTATCTATCCAGAACGCTTTATGAAGCGGGAATATCCCAATGGTTATGTAGCTGGAACCGTGCTGGGCTACATTGGCGAGACGGAAGAAGACCCACAACCGGTGGGTCGTGCCGGGATAGAACTCAGTTTCAATGAACACCTGGCGGGTAAATCCGGGGAATTAGTGGTGGAAGTGGGGCCGGCCGGCGTCGTCTTCCCCCAAGGAACCCGGCATGAAGAGCCAGCAGTGGATGGCAAAGATATTCAGCTGACTATTGAGCGCGATCTACAACAGGCTATGCAAGAAGCGCTGGATAGCACTCGGGCAGAAACCGGAGCGGAATGGGCTACCGGAGTACTGATTGAAGTGGGCACTGGGCGAGTGTTGGCACTCGGAGACACCAGCAGCCCCGATCCAGCAAATTTGAACGCTACGGATCCAAAGAACTGGAATTCCCGGGCGGTATCTGCGGTGATTGAGCCGGGGTCTACCGGTAAGCTGATCACTTTTGCCGCTGCACTGGACCAAGGATTGGTCACGCCCACTACGTTATTCCCGGTCTACACTCCGATGACCATGCCGAATGGTGAAGTGATAAATGATAATGCCGGCCACCCGGCTAGGAATATGACAGTGGCGGGCATTTTGGCTACGTCCTATAACACTGGGTTGGTGCAGATCGGCGATAAACTTTCAGATGCCACGCGCTTTAAGTACCTGCAAGAGTTTGGGCTGGGGCAAAAAACCGAAATTGAACTGCCAGCTGAAGAAGCTGGGGTACTCCATCCCTATCAGAAATGGGACGGCCGCACCCGGTACACCACTATGTTTGGTCAAGGTTGGTCAGCGAATACTTTGCAGCTGGGGCAGATGGTGTCCATCATTGCTAACGAGGGCGTAAAAATACCGCTGCACATTGTGGATGGCACCTATGACAAATCCGGCGAATTTGAACCCACTATGCCTGGTAAACCGGTACAGGTGATTTCGCCGGAAACAGCGCAAACGCTGAACAGCATCATGCAGTCGAGCACTCAAAAGGGAGCTACCGGCTATCGGGCTAAAGTTCCCGGATACAATGTGGCCGGTAAAACTGGTACTGCCCAGATGGCAGATGCCAATGGACGGCTCACTAACCGGGTAGGTACCTTTGTGGGGTTTTTGCCGGCAGAAAATCCACAGGTGGCCTTTGCGGCAGTGTTCTACAATGCTGGGGGTGCAGGCTACGGTAGTGATACCGCTGCTGCTGCCTTTGCGAAGGTAGGGCAGTTCGCCATGCGCTACCTGAAGATCCCACCTTCTACCACCCCATTACAGGTTTATCCCTGGTATCAGGAGGATATGTGATTCGCCCGCAGAACCCCTCTAGTGTGACTTTGGCGCAACTGGCTGCTCAGTTCGCCTTAGTTGCCCATGCCCAGCCGGGATGGGAAGAAATTGCAGTCACTGGAGTTTGCGCTGACAATCGGCAAATTCTCCCGGGGGAGGTATTTTTGGCGGTGCCTGGAGCGCGCGTCCACGGCGCTATTTTCGCCGATGCGGCGATTGCTGCCGGTGCCGCGGCGGTGATAACTGACCGGGCGGGGGTGGAATTAATTGCGGCAGATATTCCAGTGTTGGAATCAGCAAATCTGGATAAAGAACTGGGCAATATTTCCGCAGCTATTCTCGGTAACCCCGCCCAGCAACTCTCCTGCTATGGGGTAACTGGTACCAATGGTAAAACCACTATCGCTTTCATGATTGATTACGCGCTGCGGCAACTGGGCCGGCGCTCCGGGCTCAGCGGTACGGTGGTATTGCGGCTATTAGACGAAGAGATTACGGCTCAGCTAACTACCCCGCAACCTGCTGATTTGCAGATGATGCTGGCGCGGTTAGTGGAACTGGGCGGCCAAGACTTTGTGATGGAAGTTTCCTCACATGCGCTGGCGCAAGGGCGTACCCGCCCGATCAAGTTCGATATCGCTGGTTTCAGTAACTTGAGTCAAGACCATTTGGACTACCACCACGGATTGAGTGACTATTTTGCCGCCAAAGCACAGCTATTTGACTCAAAAAATTCCCGGCGGGCGGTTATTACCGTGGATGACACTTGGGGCCGAAAATTAGCAGAAATGTCTGCGGCGGCTCGGCCACACGCCACCGCGATATTGGCAGTTTTCACGGAACTGCCAGAACATGACGACGCCGTAGTGGGCTGGCAAGTAAAAAATATAGCTATTACTGCCACTGGCTCCAGCTTTCAGCTGGTGAGTACTGACGGGCGCGAATTGGCTATGCACACCAAATTGCCTGGTGATTTCAATGTGGCCAATGCGGCGCTAGCGCTGGTTATGCTGTTGGAAGCTGGATTCACTCCGGCGGAATTGACCGCAGCACTGCATGGAGAAATCTCCCCGGTAATTCCTGGGCGAATGGAAGTAGTGGGAACTGCGCCCCGCGTGGTAGTTGATTTTGCCCATAATGAGGCGGCGCTGCGGAAAGCGATTGGTGCCCTCCGGGATACCACAGCTGGAAAATTGATAGTGGTAACCGGATCAGCTGGAGAACGCGATAAGGAAAAGCGCCCACTGATGGCCCGCGCAGTATGTGAGCTGGCCGATATGCTGGTAGTCACCGATGACGATCCGCACTCTGAAGATCCGGCGCAGATTAGACAAGATCTAATCTCCGGGATTCCCCTGGCAGCTAATTGGGTTGAGATTGCTGATCGAGAACAAGCAATCCAGTGGGCTATTTTGCAGGCCCAGCCAGAAGATACTGTGCTACTGGCTGGCCGCGGGCACGAAACGGTACAAGAAGTTGGTGGCCACAGTATTCAGATCGACGATCGCGTGGTGGCCCGCGCGGCGCTAGCTAGTCGGGAAGCAGGGGCGACCCAATGATCCCGATCCCATTGGCAGATATTGCACGTGCCGCCGCCGCACTAGCTCCGGATGGAACGCCGATAACTAGTGCTGTGCCCGTTACCGGGGTAGTCACCGATAATCGCCAGGTGGAGCGGGGAAATATTTTTGTGGCTATCGCTGGCGAGAGAGTCAATGGCAATAAATTTGCCGCTGATGCGCTAAATCGCGGTGCAGCAGCGGTATTGAGCAGTGAGCCACTGCAGGCGCAGATACCAGCTGATCGCTTACTAGTAGTGCCAGAGCCAGTTGCGGCAGTGGGAAAAATAGCGCGGTACGTACTAGCTGAAGTGCGCAAGGTAGCGCAGCCGGACGTCGTCGCCATTACTGGGTCAGTGGGGAAAACTACTACCAAAGATCTATTAGCTACTTTGCTGGCTGGGCGCGGACCAATTATTGCTCCGCCTGGCTCATTTAATAATGAATTGGGATTGCCTCTCACGGTACTGCGAACTGACGCCGCAACTCGTACTCTGGTGTTGGAGATGGGGGCGGACCATATTGGGAATCTGGACTATCTGACTGCTATTGCGCCGCCTAATATCTCGGTGGTGTTAGCAGTGGCGCGCGCACATTTAGGCGAGTTTGGCGGTATTGAAAATGTGGCGCGGGCAAAACAAGAACTAGTTACAAATACCCCAGCTGATGGCACAGTGGTGCTTAATTTAGACGATCCTCGGGTGGCTGCGATGGCAAGTGCGGCGCAGGCGCAGGTGAGGTACTTCTCGGCAACTGGAAATCCAGATGCAGCTATTCGTGCTACTGAAGTTGCGGTGGACGCCGCCGCCCGCGCCAGCTTTATTTTGCACACCCCGCATGGAGTGGCTCCGGTGCAGCTGCAGTTGGTTGGTGAGCATCACGTCTCCAATGCATTGGCAGCGGCGGCAGTGGCCGATATTTTAGGGATCGATATTGCTGAGATCGCTGAAAAACTTTCGGCAAGCGGGCCAGCCAGTGCACACCGGATGGATGTGAAAGCACTGGGCGAATGCACCGTCGTCGATGATTCCTACAATGCTAATCCGGACTCAATGCGCGCGGCATTGGCTGCCACTGCCAAACTTGCCGCTGGACACCGGCAAATTGCCGTATTGGGCAGCATGCTGGAGCTGGGTGCGGATACTTTAGCTGAACATGAAGCATTAGGGCGATATGTGGCACAAAGCGGGATATCAGTGCTAATTGGGGTAGGGGAGCAGATGCAGGCGGCCACTGCGATTGCAGAAACTAGCGGGGTGGAAGTACATAACTGTGAAACTGCGCCCGATGCCACTGCCTTGCTTACCTCGATTTTGCATCCCGGTGACGTAATCTTGCTAAAAGGATCTCATGGTTCCGGCGTATGGCAAATTGCCGACGCCCTAGCAAAGGAGAGCTAGTTGCTTTCAGTAATAATTTCGCTGAGCACAGCGCTCTTTGTTTCGCTGTTCGGCACGCCACTGCTAGTGCGGGTGCTCCGCAAGCGTTCTTATGGGCAATTCATCCGGGAAGACGGGCCCACTTCGCATTTGGTGAAGCGCGGTACACCTACTATGGGCGGGATCGTCATTATCGGGGCGACGGTGCTGGGATATGCGGTCGCCAATCTGACCTCACAACGGATGCCAAATCCCTCCGGACTGCTGGTATTAGGGCTAATGATTGGTTTGGGATTCATCGGCTTCCTCGATGATTTCACCAAAGTTCGCAAAGAGCGCTCCTTAGGGCTAAAACCGGGGGCCAAAATAGTTGGGCAAGGCCTAGTAGGCATTACATTTTCGGTGCTAGCTCTGCAATTTCGGGATGATTTCAACCGCACGCCTGCCACTATGAATATCTCGATTGTGCGCGATACTCCTATCAATTTGGCATTTGCTGGGACAGCAGTTGGCCTAGTGCTATTTGTAGTCTGGGCAAACTTTTTAATAACTGCGTGGTCGAATGCCGTCAATTTGACCGATGGTCTCGATGGTCTGGCGGCCGGGGCAGGGGCGTTGGCATTTGGCGGGTACACCGTAGTAACAATTTGGCAGTCTTACCAAGTATGTGCCTCAGTAGTTACGCCGGCTGCGGGCTGCTACGACGTGCGCGATCCGCGGGATCTGGCCATCGTCTGTGCTGCAATAGTGGGGGCCTGCGTTGGTTTCCTGTGGCATAACACTTCACCAGCTTCCATCTTCATGGGCGATACTGGATCGCTCGCCCTGGGCGGGGCATTTGCCGGCGTCTCAATCCTCACCCAGACCGAAGTGCTCGCCGTCTTGCTCGGTGCGCTGTTCGTAGTTATCGTCTTTTCGGATGTAATTCAGATTGGCTTTTTCAAAGCTACTGGCAAACGCGTATTCCGCATGGCGCCGCTGCATCATCATTTCGAGCTAAAAGGCTGGAAAGAAGTGACGATTGTGGTGCGCTTCTGGATGATTCAAGGATTATTTGCTGCTATCGGTATTGCGCTGTTCTACACGGAATGGCTGGCGCAGCAGCTATGAATATCCCGGGCGCGGCCGCTTTCACTGGCAAAAGAGTAGCTGTATTAGGCCTGGGAATTTCTGGCCAGGCAGCTATCGCTGCTTTGACTGCGCATACCAGTGCCACGGTGAGCGCTTGGGACGGGCGGGCAGAGGCAATCGCAGAGCTGCCCGGGGAATTAGCTACTGCAGTAGCCCAGGCTGATCCGCACACGCTGGTTACCGAATTAATCGCATGGCAACCAGACCTGGTGATAATAGCTCCGGCTTTTCCAGCTACCGGGCTGGTGTGGCGCCAGCTGCGGGCGGCCGATATTCCAGTTTGGTCGGAAATTGAACTTGCTTGGCAGCTGCGGGCTGCGAATGACGCTGGAGAATTTGCTCCGTGGCTATGCGTTACTGGTACGAACGGCAAAACCACCACAGTGACTATGGCAGCAAGTATCCTGCAAGCTGCTGGCCGGGGCGGGGCCCCAATCGGTAATGTGGGAAATCCAGCTGTCACCGCGGTATCTGATACTTCTGATTCTGCCCCGGATGCATTTGTATTGGAGCTCTCTTCTTTCCAGCTGTATGCCACTCATTCCATGGCGCCAGCTGCGGCAATTTGTTTGAACCTAGCTGATGATCACTTGGAATGGCATGGGTCTCTAGCTGAATACCAAGCTGCCAAAGCTAAAATCTATCGCCAAGTTACGGGCACTTGCTGCTATCCCGCTGGAGATTCTGCCATAGCGCAGATGCTGGAGAGTGCATCCCCAACTGCGCGCCAAGTGGCAGTGACTTTGACGGTGCCTAAAGTAGACCAAATTGGTTTAGTAGAAGATATTGCGGTGGATCGCGCATTCCCTCCGGGGCAAATCAGCCAGGCCACAGAGCTATTCACCCTCGATCATCTCACCCAATTGGTGCCAGCCGGAGCCGCACTTCCTGCGCACCTGGTACAAGATGCGCTCAGCGCTGCTGCGCTCACTCGCGCTATTGGGATAACACCAGAACATATTGCGGCTGGACTAGCCAATGTGGCAGCTGGAGCACATCGCATCAGTGAAGTGGCCAATGTGGCTGGAGTGCGCTGGGTAGATGATTCAAAAGCTACTAATGCTCATGCGGCGCGCGCGGCCCTCGCTACTTTGCCCCCGGCCAGCACGGTCTGGATCGTAGGCGGACTAGCCAAAGGTGCTCGGTTTGAGGAACTAGTAGCCGAAGTATCTAGCCGGTTAGCTGCCGTCGTCGTCATCGGCAAAGATCAAGAACCGTGGCGAGCTGCTTTAGCAGAGTTGACTGTTCCGGTGCATTTTGTGCCGCCAGAAATTGAGTCGCCGATGACTGCGGCAGTGCAAGCTGCCGCGCAACTAGCTCAGCCGGGGAATACGGTGCTGTTGGCGCCAGCAACTGCCTCAATGGATCAGTTCGTTTCTTATGAAGATCGAGGCAATAAATTCGCCGCCGCAGTGGCGGAGGTGACTGCTCGTGACTAAATTGCGGGAGCGAACTGCGAAATTAGCGGCGCCGGCAAGTAAAGAAGATCGAGTAGAAGCTATCCGCCGCGCCCTTACCGTATTGATTCTTTCTGCCGTAGCGCTAGTGGTACTTGGGGTAATAATGGTCTTCTCGGCAACTGCCCCGAGCTCAATTGGCATGGTAGATGCGGACCCTACCAGGCAACTCTTTGCCTCGGCGATTCGGCAAACTATTTGGGCGATAGTGGGTATTGCTGGCGGCATCATACTCGCGCACATACCGTACACCGTTATTCGCCGAGTAGCTGACTTCCTCCTGGCATTGGGTATGGTACTGCAAGCGTTGGTCTTGGCAACTGGTGGTGAGGGCGTTGGCGGTAATAACAACTGGCTGTCACTGGGGCCAGTATCGCTACAACCGTCTGAGTTTCTGAAATTAGCCATGATTATCTGGCTGGCTAAGACTTTGGCGAAGCTGCCGCTACAGAGCCTAGAAGATTTGCGAGCACTGGCGATCCCTGCCGCGGGGTTTGCGGTGTCGATCGGCCTGGTACTGGCTGGGAAAGACCTGGGCACCGGGCTCGTATTTACCCTGATTGCAGTGGGGATGTTCTGGCTAGCCGGGATGCGCGGGAAGCATATTTTCTGGGCACTGGTGATCGCGTCTTTCGGCGCGGCAATATTGGTGGCGCTGAACCCGTCGCGGCTGACCCGAGTTTTTGACTATTTCAAAAATTTGCTAATTCTGCCCGATATTCACGAACCCACTCAGGGAGATTTTGCCCAGTTCGCATTTGGCACTGGTGGGTTGTGGGGTGCCGGGCTCGGGGCTGGAAAAGAGAAATGGCGTGATCTCGCCGAAGCCCATACCGACTTCATCTTTGCAGTTATCGGTGAGGAACTGGGACTATTCGGGGTGCTCACTGTGATTGCGCTATTTTTGGCACTGGGGTGGTCCCTGGTGCAGCTGTGTATCAACCAGCCCAACCGTTATGCCCAATTACTGACTGCTGGTGCTGGACTGTGGCTCTGCGGGCAAGCCTTTGCCAATATGTTCGTGGTGACTGGATTACTGCCAATTTTCGGGGTACCGCTGCCATTTGTGTCCATGGGTGGGTCTTCTATGATGTCCTCACTGTTTATGTTGGGCTGTGTGGTGGCATGTGCGCGAGCAGTACCAGGTGTGCCAGAAAGCCTCAAAAACCGCTCCAATATCGCCAATAGAGCGCTGGCCGTTATCAGGAGAAAATGATGAATATCGTATTAGCCGGTGGCGGCACTGCTGGGCACGTTAATCCGCTGCTTTCCACCGCTGCTGCTTTGAAAACTGCTGGAGCTAATGTCTGGGCGGTAGGGACGGAGAGCGGTTTGGAAACGGATCTAGTTCCAGCTGCTGGTTTCCCGCTAGAACTAATTCCGCGGGTGCCTTTTCCGCGGCGTCCCAATCTTAAGGCGCTGCGTTTTCCGCGCGAATTTAATAATGCCATCGCGCGAGGTAAAGAAATTTTGCGCGCTACCCAGGCTGAAGTGTGCGTAGGCTTTGGCGGGTATGTCTCCACGCCAATGTATTTGGCGGCCCGCAGCTGCGATATACCAGTGGTAGTACACGAAGGAAATGCGCTACCTGGGCTGGCCAATCGGTGGGGAGCTAGGTTTGCTGACGCCGTCGCCCTCACCTTCCCCTCAACTCCGCTTGTCGCTCGCCGCGGGGAAACTGTGGTTACTGGTCTACCACTGCGCCAACAGATCACCGAGCTCTCCGCTGCCGGGCGAGGTACAAATCGGATGCAGATTGCACAAGAATACGGCTTGGATCCGGAGCGGAAAATCCTGTTGGTCACCGGTGGATCCTCAGGGGCACAGCGCATAAATGAAACTATTGCTGCCGCCGGCCAGGTACTCACTGCAGCTGGTATCCAAATTTTGCATATTACTGGCCGAGGTAAAGACGCACCAGTGCGATCTGTAGCTGGCGAGCTGCCGGGATACGTAATACTGGACTATCTAACCCAGATGGATCGCGCTTATGCAATAGCGGATCTAGTGGTAACTAGAGCTGGAGCCGGTATGGTGGCAGAGCTTTCCACCCTTGGTATCCCAGCGGTATTTGTGCCGCTTCCGGTAGGCAATGGCGAGCAGGCGCGCAATGCTAAAGATGTAGTGGCGGCTGGCGGAGCGGTACTAGTAGACAATGCGGATTTCACTGCCGAGTATGTGGCACAGCAATTGCTGCCACTTTTTGCTGCGGAGCAGCTGGCCCAGATGTCAGAAAAAGCACAACAAGTATTTCCACCGCATGCGGCCCAATCTCTGGCAGATTTGATTTTGCGCATTGGAGATAGCCCGGCAGGGGAGGCAGGGTGAAGTTCCATTTGATTGGCGTCGGCGGCGCTGGAATGAGCGTCGTCGCTGAGCTGTTATTAGCTGAAGGACACGAGGTTTCTGGCTCTGATCGGACACAGTCAGCTAATCTAGCGCGACTGCAAGCTGCTGGGGTGCAGACCTTCGTCGGACATCAAACTGAGCAAGTGCCGGCAGATGCGGTAGTAGTGATTTCTAGTGCGATAAAGCCAGAAAACCCAGAATTACAGATCGCTCAAGCTCGGGGCCAGCAGATACTGCATAGATCCCAAGCGCTAGTTTTGGCAGCTGGGGAACGCGACTTTGTGGCAGTTGCCGGAGCACATGGAAAAACTTCTACTACCGGAATGCTGGCGATGGCGTTTGAGGACCTGGGCTGGCAACCATCTTGGGCCATTGGCGGATCGCTGGCTGGGGGGCGATCTGGTGGGCACTTAGGGGCAGGCTCAGTATTAGTGGCCGAAGCAGATGAATCAGACGGCTCTTTTCTGAATTACCGCCCTCGGGTGGCGATAGTGACCAGCGTGGAGCCAGATCACCTCGATCACTACGGTACTGCTGCCGCATTTGCGGAGGCGTTTTTGGAATTTGCCCAGCGCTTGGTCCCCGGTGGGTTATTGGTGTGTAATGCTGACCATCCGGGATCGGCGCAGTTGGCGCAGCAATGCCGGGCACTAGGTATCCGCGTGCACACCTATGGAGTTGCCGATGCGCCCAGTGACGGCGCTGCTGCTCACGCCCAGCTGACTCTGCCAACCGCAATTGGAGAAGCTGCCAAGATATCTTTTGCTGGGCAGCAATATTCTCTGCAACTCACAGTTCCGGGAGACCACAACTATTCCAATGCCAGTGCTGCCTGGCTGGCCGGAGTGGAATTGGGAGCTAGCGGAACTGCAATGGCTCGTGCGCTGGCTTCTTACCATGGGATGCAACGCCGTTTTGAATTGCGCGGTAAGGCAGCTGATATCAGCGTGGTGGATGACTACGCCCATCATCCCACTGAGGTAGCGGTCACCTTGAAAACTGCTCGCGCTTTAGCGCCACAGGTGCGGGTGCTGTTCCAGCCACATCTGTATTCTCGCACTAAAAATTTTGCGGCGGAATTTGCCCACGCATTAGCAGCCGCTGACTCCGTAATTGTGACTTCGGTATACCCGGCCCGCGAGGATCCCAGCGCTGGGGTAGAGGGGGATGCAATAACGGCATATCTACCGGGGGCAGAATTTATTGCTGATCCGACGGTAGCAGCACAGCAGATTGCCAATACTGCCCAGGCAGGCGATCTCATCATCACCATGGGGGCTGGCGATATCACAGGATATGCGTCAGTAGTTTTGGCTGAGCTTAAGAAACGGGAGGCGCAGTGAGAGAGCCTCGAAAACCGCGTAAACCGAGCCGCATTGTGCCGGCGGCAAAAAATAATCGCAGTTCTGGCGGCGAACTGCCACCGCAGAAAGTCAGCCAACCGATTCCCGAGTCAGTGGCTACGGCTCCGATGCCGGCGCCGCGCAATGAAGATTTCATAATTGAAGAACCGCTTGGTGAGCCCGCACCAACGGAACCTGTGCCGCAGACTGCTAACCCCCGTCGAAAAATATCAAAACCTCGGCTGCCCTCTAAAGCCGCTGCGCCAGATACTCCATCGCGGTATCAGCGGATTCTCACGGCCACCAAAACTCGGTTTGGGGAAAGTAAAAATCAGCTAAGTGCGGCGGCGCGCAACGCAGTGCGAATCAACGGCCCAATCGAGCTCAGTGCGCGCCGGGCAGAGAAGAAGCGGGAAGCGCGCCGGTTCCGACTCAAGCGAATCGGGATAATCGGCGGTACTGTGACGGCGGTAGCCCTACTGGTCTGGGCGCTGTTCTTTTCCTCGTTGCTGGGCTATTCCTTTCAAGCTGGGCAAATAAAGCTAGCCGAGAATTCGATCGTGAATCGGAGCGCGGTAGAACAAGTGGTCGCTGCACATAGCGGCGAACCAGTGCTGCGGCTGAATCGCAATAAGTTGGCGACAGAAATCACCGCTAAAGTTCCGGAAGTGAAAACTGCAAAAGTAACGCTGGCATTGCCGACTGGGCTGGAAATCGTGGTGGTGCCACATGAGCCAGTGGCGTGTCTATTGGCTAATGACGCCTGTACTGCGCTGGCGGAAGATGGCACCAAACTCAATATTGCGCCAGAGCTGGCAAATGCTTTGCCGGTAGTGGTGGCGGGAGAGGGCGCCAAATTATCTGATGTGGTGCCTACTGCGCTGGAAGTACTAGGGGAGCTATCCGCACCTACTCGAGAACAGATTGCCAAAGTCGAAATAACGGGGGCTAATTTAGTTACCTTGCAGCTAGACGGCGGGCGCACCGCGTACTGGGGGGAACCTACCCAAAATTCTAAAAAGGCAGAAATTTTGGCGGTGCTACTGACTCAGCCAGCTAATTTCTATGACATTTCTGCCCCAACTACCCCAGTAAGCAGATAAGTGTCTGGCTAATAAATAGCGCGAACTGTTTTAGCTGATTGCAGCTAATTCCAGCAATTTGCGACACGCCTAGTCAGGTAATTGTGTTTCGAGTTAGTGCTCTCTATCTTTTGCGCGAGGTAGAAGCCGGAGAACCTCAAGTATAGCTTGAGGGTTTGGAAGGAATTTAGCATGTATCAACTAACTAACCCCGCAAATATCAAGGTGGTTGGCATTGGCGGCGGCGGCGTTAACGCGGTTGACCGGATGATCCAAGACGGCCTAGGCGGCGTGGAATTTATCGCGGTGAATACGGATAGTCAGTCTCTGGCCAAATCTGAGGCAGAACTAAAACTTGATATTGGCCGGGATGTTTCTAACGGTTTGGGCGCGGGCGCCGATCCGTCAGTGGGCCGGCGCGCAGCCGAGGAAAACATTGACCTGATCCGCGAATCGTTAGAAGGCGCGCAGATGGTTTTTGTTACTGCGGGAGAGGGCGGCGGCACTGGTACTGGTGGCGCACCGCTAGTTGCCGCTACTGCTCGGGAACTGGGTGCCCTGACTGTTGGGGTAGTAACTCGACCATTCACTTTCGAGGGGCAGCAACGGTCCCGCAATGCCACCCAAGGTATCAGTGAACTGCGTGATGCCGTGGACGCCCTGGTAGTTATCCCGAATGACCGGCTACTGGAGATCGCCGAAGAAGACCTGGGGATCATCGAAGCCTACCGAATGGCAGACGAAGTGCTGCGTTCCGGGGTGCGGGGTATCTCTGATCTGATCACTAATACTGGTGACATCAATATTGACTTCGCTGATGTGGAAACCATCATGAAAAATGCGGGTACGGCACTCATGGGTATTGGCTCCGCGACTGGGGAAGACCGCGCGCTGCGCGCCACTGAAGCAGCTATTTCCTCACCACTATTGGAAACCCGGATTGACGGGGCGCAAGGGGTACTGCTTTCCTTCACCGCTTCCACCGCCTTTACCCTGCAGGAATATGCCCAAGCTTCTCGGTTGGTTGAAGAAGTTGCGGATCCCAATGCCAATATCATCATTGGTCTCACTATCGATGAGTCCTTGGGTGACGAAGTGCGGGTAACAGCAATTGCCGCTGGTTTCGATGAATCTCGGGATTACTTGCTGCAGTCCCGCAAACCTAGCCATGCGATGCCAAAGCCGGCGGAGAAACCGGTAGCGGAGCCCGCACCACACACTCCGGGGCAAGTAGCACAGGCTGCGCAACCAGTAGAGCCGGCTGCGCCACTGGTGCCACCCATTCTGGACGACACCCTGCCGCCACTTCATACTGCAGCTGAACCAGCTGAGGAAACTAATGATGAGCACCGTCGTCCAGATTTAGATATTCCCCCGTTCCTATTTGGGGATGAATAATCTGCTGGTCTGATTTCGGCCAAGATCCGGCTTCTACCTCAACACACCGTATTAGATAAGCCGATTTCTTGCCGGATTCACATACTTTTAAGAGAGTACTAGGGAGAGGTGCCATCATGGGGTTTTTAGATCGACTCGGCGCGAAAGCTGCTACTTTCGACGATGAATACGAATACGACGAATACGATGAGTACGACGTCGAAGACTACGAGAGCGACGACCCGTCGGTAACTGAAATTCATTCTGTGGAGCAGGCACCAGAGATTGCCCGCATCATGACGGTTTGGGTGTCGACCTACGAAGAAATTAAAGGGTTTGCAAATGAATTTCGGCTGGGCACGCCAGTAATTCTAAATCTCTCGCGGGCGGGAGACACTGAGCGAGTTCGGATTGTAGATTTCGCGCTAGGACTGTGCTTCGGGTTGGCAGGTAAGTTCTCGAAAGTCTCTGATGACGTCTTCCTACTCACTCCGGAAAAAGTGAAAACTGAAAACCGCGGATCCGATACCAACAATCTATTCAACTGATGCCCTACATCGGTTCAGTCATTTATTGGTTATGTGAGATCTATGTGCTGGTTTTGCTGGCACGTGCAATTTTCTCACTAGTGCAGATGCTGTCCCCAAATTGGCAGCCCACCGGGATTCTCCTGGTGCTGTTAAATCTTGTCTACAAGCTGACTGACCCACCTCTGCGATTCTTGGCCCGCTATATACCGCCGTTACGAGTAGGTAATGTGGCATTTGATATCGGCTTCATCCTGCTGTTTATGGGAGTACAAATGCTGGGGACTTGGGCACTTTCTGTTTTCGGTTGAGAGCACCTTTCAGCAAGATATAGCTGGTCAAAACGGTAGCTAACTGCATTATTGTGATAGTTTTATCGTGTTCGAGGTCAAAAGTTAGGTACTTGAGGGTTTCCTCTAGTATTCTTTGCTATTAGGCGTAAAAAACGCACATTACAGACTAATGAGGTGAAAGATGGCTCAGCTTACCGAGCATGATGTCGTGAACATGCGCTTCAAAGAGCCGAAGCGAGTTGATGAAGGATACGACCAGGACGAGGTTGACTTCTTCCTTGATGAAGTTGCTGAGACTATCGCCCAGTTGAACAAAGATAAGGCCGAGCTAGAGGCAAAACTGCAGAAGGCAGAAGCCCGAGTAATGGAGCTGGAAAACCAGGTCAATTCGGCACCTGCTAGCCCAGATCAGGCAGCTCCGTCGGATCCGTCTTCCACTGCTTCCTTTGCTCAGGTCCCAAGCGCGTCCGGTGAGGCGGTAGACGCTACGTCGATGCTGACTTTGGCGCAGCGGCTCCACGATGAGCACATCGCCAATGGCAAAGCTGAAGGGGAACGCATCGTGGCCGAGGCGGAAGCGGAACGTACCCGCATCATCACCGAGGCAGAAGAGGTACACAACCGCACCCTTACTAAGCTGGAGCAAGAGCGCTCCTTGCTGGAGCACAAGATCGCAGAAATGCGTGAATTTGAACGTGACTACCGCACTCGCTTGAAGAGCTACCTCGAATCGCTATTACAGAACGTAGAGGCACAGAACACTCAGATATAGCGAATAAGCAACTATTAATACCTGGGGGGAGGCACTAAGTGCCTCCCCCCAGGTATATCGCTAAAATGACCATTGTGAAGAAAAAATTATTGCCCCCTGCGCTGGCATTAGCGATTGTGGCGCTTGACCAAATTACTAAGCAGGCGGCGCTGCAGCTGTCACCAGGGCAGCGGATTCCTGTTATTGGGGATTTCATCTCGTTCCAGCTGACCTTCAACTCAGGTGCAGCTTTTTCCCTGGGATCCACTGTAACTGCGCTATTCACCCTCATTGCCGCACTCGCAGTAATTGCCATTCCAGTACTGCTTTTCACTAGAGAAACCGCCCTCTCCGTCCGGATAATTGGCGCAATGATCTGGGGCGGAGCTGCTGGCAATTTGATTGATCGGACACTTCGGGAACCTGGCTTCCCCAATGGGCACGTAATCGACTTCATCAACTACAACAACTGGTTCATCGGGAATGTGGCAGATATTTTCCTAGTGCTTGCCCTGGGGGCAGTTTTAGTGATGCAATTTTGCCCGCCCTCAGCTAGCGAAGAAACAAAAGCTAGCGAAGAACAAATCAATTAGCTACTGGGTATTAACCGCACCAGCGAGCGAGTCGGCGTCATAGGAAATTGGGGGAGGAACTGCAGTGAATACGTATCTAGTACCCCCGGGGCTAGATGAAGCGCGAGTAGATGCCGCTGTAGCTAAGATTACCGGTATTTCGCGGAGTAAAGCCGCAGAGCTGATCGAAGCCGGCAAGGTATGGCACAACGGGGAGACCACGTTAAAAGCCAGCCGAGTGGCAAATGGCGATGTATTAGAAGTAGAGCTACCTCCGCCGCCGCTAGAACCACAGCCCACCCCGGCTGCCTTGGACATCATCTACGAAGACGCTGACATAGTGGTGGTGGATAAGCCCGCCGGAATGGCCGCGCATGCCTCGCTCAATTTTGAAGGTCCCAATGTGTTGGGCGCGCTGCTAGCACAAGGGGTAAAGCTAACTACCTCCGGGCCGCCAGAGCGCAAGGGGATTGTGCATCGGCTCGATGTGGGAACCACCGGTTGCATGGTAGTCGCCAAAAGCGAAGTGGCTTATACCGTGCTGAAACGGGCATTTAAGGAGCGCACGGTAACTAAGATCTACCATGCGCTAGTGCACGGGCACCCCGATCCCAGCACCGGCACGATTGATGCGCCAATTGGGCGCGATATGCGCTACCAATGGAAGATGGGCGTGCGCCAGGATGGGAAGCCAGCTATTACGCATTACGACACCGTGGAAGCGATGGCGGGGGCCAGTCTAATTCGAGTGGAGTTAGAGACGGGGCGCACGCACCAGATTCGAGTGCATATGGCGGCAACGCGACATCCGTGTATAGGGGATGAAATGTATGGGGCTGACCCGGTATTGGCGGAAAAATTGGCGTTAGATCGCCAGTGGCTGCATGCAGTGGAGCTGAGTTTTGTTCATCCGCGCAGTGGGGAAATCGTGGAGTTCCGTTCGGACTACCCGCCACAGCTACAGACGGCGCTGGAACTGATGCGCGCCGGCATGCTGTGAAAATATCGATACTGGCGTGTTGCCGCGGGAAGACGCCGATTTCTGTTTCCGGGTGCTAACTGGTGCAAAAATTGGGGGAGAGCCTTTGTAGACTATCTTCCATGGCTAAGAACTTCGCACACTTGCACGCGCATACTGACTACTCTCTGCTCGACGGCGCGGCAAAAATTGATGCGCTGGTTGCGCAGGCGGCGCAACATGAGCAGCCGGCATTAGCCATTACAGATCACGGCTATCTATTTGGCACCTATGAATTTTATAAGGCATGCAAAAATGCTGGGATTAAGCCGATTATTGGGCTAGAGGCTTATATGACTCCCGGCACTTCGCGGTTTGATAAAACTCGGGTCAGCTGGGGGCGGCCAGATCAGCGCAAGGATGATGTTTCGGCGCGCGGCACCTATACGCATATGACGTTGCTGAGCTATAACAATACTGGGATGAATAACCTATTCCGGCTAGGATCCCTGGCGTCATTAGAAGGCCAAATGGGGAAGTACCCGCGTATCGACCGTGAGCTACTGGAACGCTATTCCGAAGGGCTTATCGGCACTGCCGGGTGCCCGTCGGGAGAAGTGCAAGTGCGGCTGCGCTTAGGGCAGTTTGACGAAGCAGTGCGCGCTGCCGGCGAAATGCAAGACATTTTCGGTAAAGAGAATTACTTCGTCGAGGTCATGGATCATGACAATACGATCGAGAAACGAGTACGGGATCAGCTACTCGAAGTGGCCCAGATTATCGGGGCACCATTAATCGCCACTAATGATTCGCATTATGTGCGCCCGGAAGACAGCCGAGTGCAAGAAGCGTTGACGGCGTTGAACTCTGGAACTACGCTTTCTGACCCAGATCGATTCAAATTTGACGGTACCGGATATCATCTGCGTTCAACTGCAGAAATGTGGGAGCTATTTGGAGATTTAGACGGAGCTTGTGAAAATACCCTGCTGGTGGCAGAGCGGTGCAATGTTTCATTCAAAACTACCCGCGATGGGGCTAACTTTATGCCAGCTTTCCCAGTGCCAGCAGGGGAGAATGAAACTTCCTGGTTCATAAAAGAAGTCAATGCTGGGCTGTATAAGCGCTATGGCGAACATATCCCCAGCCATGTGCGGCAGCGGGCCGACTATGAAGTCGATGTAATCGTGAAGATGGGTTTCCCGGGATACTTCTTGGTGGTGTCGGACTACATTAACTGGGCTCGGGAGCAGGGAATCCGCGTGGGTCCGGGGCGCGGCTCCGGTGCTGGTTCGATGGTGTCTTATGCGCTAGGTATCACTCAGTTGGATCCGATAAAGCATGACTTGCTATTTGAACGGTTCTTAAATCCGGAGCGGGTGTCAATGCCGGACTTGGATATTGACTTTGACGATTCGCGCCGCGATGAAGTAATCGAATATGTCGAAAAGAAATATGGCGAAGACAAAGTCTCGCAGGTGGTAACTTTCGGCACGATTAAGGCCAAGCAGTCCCTAAAGGATGCAGCACGTTTGCTCGATTACCCGTATGAAGTGGGAGATCGGCTCACTAAAGCCATGCCGCCATCAGTAATGGGTAAGGATATTCCAGTAAACAAGATTTACAGCAAGGATCATCCGCGCTATGCCGAAGCTGGAGAATTTCGCAGCGTAATTGAGGGAGATCCAGATAATAAGCGCGTTTTTGATTTGGCACTCGGGCTCGAAGGAATTGTGCGGCAGTGGGGGGTACATGCCTGTGCAGTGATTATGTCTTCCGAACCGCTCACTGACACCATTCCGGTGATGCAGCGCCCGGCAGACGGAGCAATAATCACCCAGTACGAGTACCCCGAATGCGAAGAACTCGGGCTAATCAAGATGGATTTCTTGGGGCTCTCTAACTTGACTATCATCGAAAATACGTTGCAAAATATTCGCGATAACGGCAAAGAACCGCCACTTATCGACCAGATCGCATTAGACGATGCCCTCACCTATGACCTGCTAGCTCGCGGCGATACGCTGGGAATTTTCCAGCTGGATAGTGGTGGGATGCGGACTTTGCTACGGCAGATGAAAGTTGACTCATTTGACGATATTTCTGCGGTATCGGCACTTTATCGCCCCGGTCCGATGGGGGCTGGTTCACACACAAACTATGCGCTGCGGAAAAATGGGTTACAGGAAAAGACTCCGATTCACCCCGAATTGGCAAAAGATCTGGAAGATATTCTGGGCAATACCCACGGCTTAATCGTATTCCAAGAGCAGGTCATGCGTATTGCGCAAAAACTGGCTGGTTTCACTTTGGGGCAAGCTGATATTTTGCGGAAAGCAATGGGCAAGAAAAAAGTTGACGTGCTGCAGGAACAGTTCAAGAGTTTCTCAGATGGCATGCTCGCCAATGGCTATTCGCAGGGAGCAATTAAGACTCTCTGGGATATCTTGGTGCCGTTTGCGTCCTACGCATTTAACAAATCGCACTCTGAGGCGTATGCCTTAGTGTCATACCAAACCGCATATCTGAAAGCACACTATCCAGCAGAGTTCATGGCGGCATTGCTCACCTCAAAGATGTCCGATAAGGAAAAGGTGGCTACCTATTTAGCGGAATGTCGGCGGATGGGGATTGAAGTCTTGGTGCCGGATGTTAACGACTCTCGGGGAACCTACTCGGCTTCGGGCGACCAGATCCGCGTGGGTTTGCAAGCAGTACGCAATGTTGGAATTAACGTGGTTAACGGCATTGTGCAGGCGCGAGAAGAAAAAGGCGAGTTCACTTCTTTTGCTGATTTTTTGCAGAAAATACCGCTTGCCTCATGTAACCGACGAGCAATGGAATGCCTAATTAAATCGGGTGCATTTGACAGTATGGGGTACTCGCGCCGGGCGTTACTTTCAGTTGCTGATGATGCAGTGGATGCCATTGTGCCAGTTAAGCGCAATGAAGCTGCCGGGCAGTTTGACCTATTCAGCGATATTGGCCAGCAGGAAGACGACGTAGTTTCAGTAGTTGTCCCTGAACTAGAAGAGTGGACTAAGAAACAGAAACTAGAATTTGAAGCTGACATGCTGGGACTGTACGTTTCCGATCATCCGCTATCGGGGATGGAGAGCCGGCTGGCTGCCGTTGCTGACCACACCGTCGTCGATCTAATCAGCCAAGATGAACCGGTAGACGGTCAAATGGTGACAGTGGCGGGCATTATTAACAAGGTAATCACCCGGGTGGCTAAGAAGAGTGGTCGGATGTGGGCCAGCATCGAATTAGTCGATTTGACCGGATCGATTGAGGTAAATGTTTTCCCGAAGACCTTCGAAGAATATCGTGAGCTGGTGGTAGAGGGCGCAGTGGTGACGGTAAAAGCCCGGCTTTCGGTGCGGGATCAGAATCTACAATTGCACGCCAGTAGCTTGGAACAGCTCAATATCGAAGAGGTAACTGCCGACGCACCGATAAACCTGAAGCTCTCCGAGCGGATGTGTACCGAAGACCTAGTTGCTCGACTCGGGGAAACGCTATTGCAGTATCCCGGTGCGGCACCGGTATTTTTGCATGTGGTACAGGCAGATGGCACCGCAGTAGTGCAGTTGGGGGCGCAGTATCGGGCGCACCCTGATCCCAGCTTATTTGCCGATTTGAAGGTACTGTTGGGGCGTGACTGTGTGCTCTAGTTACAGTTCGTTAGCTAGTGCCTAGTGCAGCTGAGTGGCTAGTTCAGGCTGGTTATTGTTCGGTTACTCGGTAGCTAGGGGAGCCGGATAGGGTCAGACTAACCTGGTCTCCAGCTTGTAGTTGATGAGTGCGGCGAGTTTCTACCACGCCATTAACTAGTACCAGCCCCTCGGTTATCAGTTCGCGGGCGTGTGCGCCCGATTCCGCTAATGCGGAGAGTTTTAAGAATTGTCCCAGTCTAATTGGCAGTCTGACGGGGTAGTCTTCCACATTTCTCCTTGGTGCGATACCGATTAATTTACTTCTACTGATTCTACTGTTTCGGCGGCGGAGATATCTTTGCTGACTTTTTTAGTGTGCCGAAACCACCACACTGCGGCGAACAAGATAACTGCGATTACTAATATGCCTAACGGTGAGCCAGCAGCTGCGCTAAATGCAGCTTTCCACACTGTCCAGCCAATGGTGGAATAAATAAGTGCCCAAGCCAGGCAGCCGGGAAACATCGCTGCGGTATAACGGGGCCAGGTCATTCGGATAACGCCAGCTCCCATATTGATCATGGTTTGAAAACCAACGGTGAGGAAGCTAAACGGGATAACCGGCCAGCCGCGCCGCTGCAGGGTGGCGATGGCGCGGGCGGTGCTGTCGGCGTGAATCCAGTTATAGGTGCGCAGCCGCCAACCACCGCGTGGTTTACCCCGAGTCATAATAAAATTCCCCATATACCGGCCGAGCCAGTAGGTTCCTTGGGCGCGGAAAAATACCACGCATAGTAAGAACAAATAAACTGGGACTACCGGACCGGTATAGATGAAATTCATCATCGAATCTATAACGCCAGACATGTTCCTCAGAATACTTACTAGACCGGACTGCGTCTAAACAATTGGCGAGGTGTCGCAAGAAACACGATTTTATTCCGCGTCAGAACTAGGTTTCACTACAGCTGTGCTGCTGGGTGTCGCTAAAATGGGTGTCTATTTGCGGGTATAGCCGGGAGGGTGGCCCCTTAAGTAGTGGATTCTGGAACGGCACACTGGGCACAAAGCCCAAACAGTTCCACAAAGTGGCTTATTTGGGTGAAGCCGTACTGTTTGGCGATCTGTTCACTCCACCCCTCAATATCGGCACTGGTTATTTCTTCACTGACGCCGCAGTTGCGGCACACCAGGTGGTGGTGGTGGCTACTGTCAGCGCACAGCCTAAACAGCTGTGTTTCGGAATTTTCTTGGCGCACTACATCCAGATCGCCATTAGTAGCTAGCGTCTGCAGATTGCGATATACGGTGGCGAGGCCAACTTCATTGCCTTGAGACACTAGTGCTTGATGTACCTCTTGGGTGGAGAGGAAACTGTCCTGCTGGCGTAAAAAATCTATTATCGCCGTGCGTTGGCGAGTCATTTTCATATTCACTGCATCGTCACTTCCGATACAAAATTCGCGCTAAAACTGGATGAGTTATCGCCACCAGGGCATAGAGCCCGACGGCGAGCAACACAATTGTTGCCCCCGGTGACCAGGGATGGAAGAAAGTGATAACCAGCCCAGTAACCGAAACTACAGCGCCGATTAGCATTGCGGAAATCATGGTGTCGCGGAAAGAGCGGGCCACGATCTGGGATATTGCCACTGGAACTACCATCAGCGCAGAAACCATCAGGGCTCCCACCACTCGCATGGCCACTGCCACAGTAAGCGCTGCTGTTACTGAGATCAGTACGGAGAGCACTTTAGTGGGGAGTCCAGAGGCGCGGGCAAATTCTTCATCGTGACACAGGGTGAATAGGGCAGGGCGCAAGCTCAGCCCCACAGCTAATACCACTACGGCTAGTATCACGGTTAGCCAGGCGTCGGTTCGAGTTACGGTAGAGATCGATCCGAATAGGTATGAGTTCAGATTAGATGTGGTGCCGCCTGCGATACCGATTAGCAATACTCCGCCGGCAATACCGCCGTAGAAAAGCAAGGCGAGTGCGACGTCACCGGAAGTGTGCCCGCGATCGCGCATCCACTCAATTAGCAGTGCGCCTATCACAGCAGCAACTATTGCCCCCGGTACTGCCCAGGCATCTTTATTGGCGACTCCAGCCACTGAGCCGGCCAGCCAGCCCAGGGCGACGCCGGTCAATGCAATATGGCCAATGCCGTCGCCGAGCAGCGTCAACCGGCGTTGTACTAGGAAAGTGCCTACTGTTGGAGCAGCTAGGCCAACTAGTAATGCCACAATTAGTGCCCGTTGCATAAGCGGGGAAGAAAGCAGCTCTATCATAGGGTGCCTGCCATAACTGGAGAGCGGTAGTGCGGATGCTCGGTGCCGTGCGCGTGGTGATTATCCTGACCAACTAGTAGCCCGTGGTCACATTCACTGTGTTGCACAATCTTGCCTTGTTCCAACACCACTGCTTCGTCAATCAAATATTCAATTTCGTATAGTTCGTGCAGTACCAGAATTAGGGCTACTCCCGCCCGGTGCTGCGCTTCTAGCGTCTCAATAAGCGCCGCCCGAGAGGCGGCGTCGATCCCGGCGAATGGTTCATCTAAGATGAGCAGCTCGGGCTTGCGTACCAAAGCGCGCGCCGTCGTCACCCGTTGTTGTTGCCCGCCGGAGAAAGTCTGGACTGATTCATTGGCGCGATGTGCTAGCCCAACCAGGTCTAGTGCCGCCATGGCTTTTTCGCGCCAGCCGCGCCCGGGGCGCAGCTTGGAGCCGTATACCAATCCAGCTGCAACGGTTTCTAGGGCAGTGGCTGGTACGCCCGAAGTGGCGGTAACTCGCTGCGGGGCGTACCCAATTTTTTCCCACGGCACCTGGCGACGCCGAGATAGCGGTGTCCCAAATAACTCAATACTGCCGCGTTGGACCGGGGTAATGCCCATCAAGGTGCGGATAAGGGTGGATTTGCCGGAGCCATTGGCGCCCAGCACTGCGAGCGTGCGCCCAGGAGTTAGCTCAAGGTCAACTCCACGTAAGATATGGGCTGACCCCAGCTGTACATGTAGGTCAGTTATTTCTACTACTGGCTCTGGCAAATCCTGCCCCTTTCCATTGTGGCCTGCAGTTTAGCAGCCGTTGGCTGCGAGCAGCCGCTTGAAGTTTTCTTCGACTACTGCCATATAGTCCTTATTGGGGTCGCGCTGGCTGGCAACTGGGTCCAGCACTGCAGCTTTCAGACCGCTTCCTTCAGCGATGCTCTCTACGGTGCGCAGCTCGGCATCGGAGGTGGCAAAAATTGTATCCACTTGATACTGCTTTGCCAGGTCAGCGATTTCTTTCACTCGAGCTGGTGAGGGCTCGATCTCCGGGTCGATCCCGGCGACGCCGATTTGCACCAGGTTGAATCCGTCAGCCAAATATCCGAAAGCTTCGTGGCTGACAATAAAAGCGTTGGTGCGGCAGGTGGTAGCTTCGAAAGCAGTTTCGTACTTGTCGGCCAGGTCTTCGAGCTGCGTCTTCAGTTCCTGAGCCCGGGTGGTGTAGGCGTCTTCCTGTTCTGGATTTAGTTTGCTCAGTTCCTTGGCAATCACTGGGGCAATCTGCGCCATCCGGTCGGGGTCGGTCCAAAAATGGGGATCATGGGTGCCGTGATCGTGATTGTGTTCTTCTGGGTGGCTGGCGTGGTCGTCATCCTGGTCATCGTCGTGTTCACTATGGTCGTCATCCGCAGTGGCTTCATCTTCCCGGTTCAGGAAGTCGTCATTTATTCCCCCGGGAGCCGTCCTAGCGGCGAGTTCCGGATACGGCAGCAACTCGGCGTATTCAGCAACATTTAGGGATTTGAGATTAGCCGCTGCAACGGCGTCGTCAATCGCTGGTGCAACTTTAGCGGCGTAAATTACCAGATCAGACTGTTGCATCTTGGCGATATCGCTCGGGGATAGTTCTACGCCATGAGCACTTCCACCGGGGGGAGTGAGGTCAGTTATCGCCACCGTGTCACCGGCAATTTCTTCCACTAAGTAGGTAAGTGGGTAGAACGATGTGGTGATATGTAGCTTGGCGGCGTCAGTGGCGTCAGTGGCAGGGGAGCAAGCAGCCAGGGCAAGTCCTAGGGCGCCAGTGAGGGCAATAATTTCTTTTCTCATAGGAAAAAGTCTGAGCTAAATGAGAATCATTGTCAACTAGCTTGGTTGGTGAAGCACGCCTCAGTTACTGCCCGGCTAGCAACTGTGGACGCCGGCTAGCGATTGCTAGTGTGAACGGCCCCGCCTGCCTGCCTATCTAACCTCCTGTCCACCAGCAATGCGTGAAATTACGCGCACAGTGCCAGCAGACTAGGGATTGCCGTTTTGGTTCCGTACACTAGAAGGGCATGGCCGCCGGGTTTCCGGTGTACTTATTAGGTCGCGGCATCCAGTCGCGACACTGGCGCTGCATCAGCCAGATGCAGGAAAGGAGAAACGCAGTGGCCAAATCGGCGACTTCGCGTCTAGAAAGCGTAATTTCATTAGCGAAACGTCGGGGGTTCGTCTACCCCTGTGGGGAAATTTATGGCGGAACCCGATCAGCTTGGGACTACGGCCCGCTGGGAACTGAGCTAAAAGAAAACATTAAACGGCAGTGGTGGAAAGCCAATGTGCAAGGCCGGGACGACATCGTCGGTATCGACTCATCCATTATTTTGCCCCGCGCAGTATGGGAAGCGTCCGGGCACGTGTCTACCTTCTCCGATCCACTAATTGAGTGCTTGAACTGCCATAAGCGCCTGCGGGAAGATGAACTGAAGGAACAGTACGCTGCCAAACACAATGTGGCAGAAGCCGACGTCGATATGGCAGATGTGCCGTGTCCGAACTGTGGCACCCGGGGCAACTGGACTGAGTCGCGGTCTTTCTCCGGCTTGCTAAAGACCTTCCTCGGTCCGGTAGACGACGAAAAAGGTTTGCACTATCTGCGCCCGGAAACCGCACAAGGTATTTTCATCAACTTTGCCAATGTGGTCAACTCGGCTCGAATGAAGCCGCCATTTGGTATTGCACAGGTAGGCAAGTCATTCCGTAACGAAATCACGCCCGGGAACTTCATCTTCCGCACTCGCGAATTTGAGCAGATGGAAATCGAGTTCTTTGTAGAGCCCGGAACTGACGAGGATTGGCATGAACACTGGATTCAGTCACGGCTGAATTGGTACGTGGATCTAGGGATCAGCCGGGACAATCTGCGGCTCTATGAGCACCCGAAAGAGAAACTCTCCCACTATGCCAAGCGCACCGTGGACATCGAGTACCGGTTCGGATTCCAGAACTCTGACTTCGGCGAACTGGAGGGCATCGCTAACCGCACTGACTTCGATCTTTCCTCCCACATGGAAGCATCAGGTAAGAAACTGGATTACTTCGACCAGAAAGAAAATAAGCGCTATGTGCCATACGTGGTAGAACCGTCGGCCGGGCTTACCCGCTCGCTAATGGCGTTCCTGGTAGAAGCATATGCGGAAGACGAAGCTCCTAACACTAAGGGTGGAGTCGATAAACGCACGGTGCTGCGCCTCGATCCGCGGCTGTCGCCAGTTAAAGTGGCGGTACTACCGCTATCGCGTTCCGCAGAGCTCTCGCCAATGGCCAAAGAATTGGCTGCGACACTGCGCAAGAACTGGAATGTCGAATTTGACGACACTGGTGCAGTTGGCCGCCGGTACCGCCGGCAAGATGAAATTGGCACTCCGTACTGTGTGACGGTGGACTTCGATTCCCTAACTGACCAGTCGGTTACTATCCGGGATCGGGACACTATGGAACAGATCCGCCTGCCCTTAGCCAAGGTAGAGTCTTACCTCGCCACTAAGCTGATTGGGTGCTAGCGCTGAGTGCGGTAGCGACAGTACAACTCGGGGAAGTAAAACTCGGCACGCCGATTATGCTGGCCCCGATGGCGGGGGTAACTAACCCGCCATTTCGGCAGCTGTGCCGGGAGTTCGCCGAACAAGCTTTGGCTGAACTCCCGGGCCCAGCTGTGGCTCCGGTACGGGGAACACTAGCTCCAGCGGGGCTATACGTGTGCGAAATGATTACTTCGCGTGCCCTATTGGAGCGAATCCCGGAAACAATGAATATGATTCAGCCGGATCCGGGCGATCCAGTGCGCTCTATTCAGCTCTATGGGGTGGAACCGGCAAATATCTATCAGGCAGCAAAGCTGCTGGCTGCCCAAGGCTGGGCCGACCATATCGACTTGAATTTCGGGTGCCCGGTGCCGAAAGTTACCCGCAAAGGCGGGGGCGCGGCATTGCCCTGGAAACAGGATTTATTCTCCCAAATAGTGCAAGCTGCAGTGCGCGGCGCTGCTGAGGGTTCGGAAAGTCGGGACCATTTGGTACCCGTAACTGCAAAACTGCGTATCGGGATCGACGCCGATCACGAAACTTTCTTGACTGCGGCGGAACTCTGCGCTGCAGCGGGGATTTCTGGGCTCACTTTGCATGGGCGAACTCTGACGCAGCACTATTCTGGCACTGCTGACTGGGATCGCATTGCCCAGTTGAAATCAGCTAGTGAATTGCCGGTATTTGGCAATGGAGATGTATTTGAAGCTGACGATGCTGAGCGCATGATGGCCCAAACTCAATGTGACGGGGTAGTAGTAGGGCGCGGCTGTCAGGGCCGCCCGTGGCTGTTCTATGATTTGGTGGCTAGTGCCCATGGGTCATCCGCCCGGATGCGGCCAAGCCTGCGCCAAGTTGCTCAAATTGTTATGCGCCATGCGGAACTCTCGGTGGAACACTTCGGCAGCGAAGAACGTGCCCTGCGCGAGATGCGCAAGCATGTGGGCTGGTATATGCGGGGCTTTGAAGTCGGCGGCAAAATACGCGGCCAACTGCATTTGGTCTCTGAGCTGGCACAGTTGGAATCACTACTCAATAGCTTGGATTTGGACCAGCCGTTCCCGCAGGCAGCTATCGGTAAACGCGGCCGTGCCGGCGGGGAAAAACGCGCGCATCTGCCAGAGGGATGGTTGGATAGTCCCCAGCTCACCGCTGCACAGCAACAGCGTATTCATGAAGCAGAGTTAGCTGATTCTGGCGGATGACGTAGGCTGTTATCGTGCATAGTTACTCATTAGAAGATCGGGAGCGCTGGGCAGCTGAATCGGCAAAAAGCCCAACCCGTACCGATTTTGAACGCGACCGTGCCCGAGTGCTGCACTCTTCGGCATTGCGTCGGCTCGGTGCTAAAACCCAAGTTGTGGGGCCAGAGTCAGATGATTTTATTCGCACTCGGCTCACGCACTCGCTCGAAGTGGCACAGATTGGCCGCTCACTGGCGAAAAATTTTGGTGCCGACCCAGATATCGTGGAAACAGCTTGTCTGTGCCACGATATTGGACACCCACCTTTTGGGCACAATGGGGAACGGGCGCTCAATGACGTTGCCGCTGATATTGGCGGGTTTGAGGGTAATGCTCAGACGCTGCGCGTAATAACGCGGTTAGAACCCAAGCGCTTTCATCCAGATGGTGCTCCTGCCGGCTTAAATCTGACGCGCGCTATTGTAGATGCCACGGCGAAATATCCTTGGCTGCGCGGTGCCGGGCCTAAGGGAGTAACAGATCCTAAATTTGGTGCCTATGCCGATGACGCTCCGGTGCTGAACTGGGCACATGGCGATCATGGGCACCGACGGTGCGCAGAAGCGCAGATGATGGATCTAGCCGATGACATCGCCTACTCGGTACACGATTTAGAAGATGCAATTGTGCGCCTGGCATTACGGCCTCAAGAATATGCGGCCAACCGCGCTGCGCAGCGAGATGCGGTTATTGCCTCAACTCAGCGGTGGTACGGCAGTGAAGTTTCCGAAAGTGAATTAGCTGCCGCAGAAAAACGATTTTTTCAGATGAGATCATGGCCAGAAACTTTCACTGGTACGCTGCGGGATCTCGCCCAAATTAAAGACCTAACCTCTGATCTAATCGGCCGTTTTGTCTCGGCGGTATGCTCGGCGTCGATCACCGCAGATAACCAAACTATTGGGCGCTACAGTGCGGATATCGAAATCCCGCCAGCTACAGTGGCAGAAATACTGTACCTAAAGGGGCTGGCCGTGCATTATGTAATGGCGCCGCGGGAAAGTGAACCGATATTTTTTGAGCAGCGCTCGCTCATTTTTGATTTGGTGGATGCGATTTTGGAAGATCCGCTAACCCGGCTAGAACGCCAGTTTGCTGATCTATGGCTCCAGAGCAATACCGACGCCGAACGGTTGCGAATCGTGGTAGACCAAGTAGCGTCACTTACCGATCAGTCGGCGCGGATGTGGCATGCGCGCTACTGCGGTATGCTGCGGCACTGACCCTTACTGGGTACTATTTGCCACAGTTGCATACATCGGGCAGCCGGTGACGCAGAAAAAGTGTGGGAGTAAGTGGGTAGAATTAAGTCGTGGCTGGGTTAATAAAACGCGAGGTTATCGATGAGGTGCGCGATCGCGTCCGCATTGATGATGTAGTGCGGGAATACGTGACCCTAAAACCTGCCGGAGTAGGTTCCCTGAAAGGACTATGCCCATTCCACGATGAAAAAACTCCGTCTTTTAATGTGCGCCCACACATCGGGCGGTGGCACTGCTTCGGTTGTGGCGAAGGCGGGGACACTATCGCATTCATCGAGCGGATAGAGCACGTCTCCTTCATCGAAGCCGTGGAAATCCTGGCCAGTAAAGCTGGCATTGCGGTCGAATACGAAGCGGGCAGCACCGCACCGCGCGGACCGCGGGAGGTAACGCGCTCGCGCTTAATCGACGCCCACAAAGTGGCGCAGGAATTTTATGTGGCACAGTTGCAGACAGCTGCGGCGGCGCCGGCGCGGGAGATGCTGGCTGAGCGTGGCTTTGATACCGCTGCTATCGCTCATTTCCAAGTGGGGTATTCGCCAGATTCTTGGGATGCATTACTGCGCGAACTGCGCAATCGAGGATTTACCGAAAAAGAAATTGCTGCTTCTGGGTTAGTTACCCAAGGCAGTCGGGGAGTATATGACCGATTCCGGGGTCGGGTAATGTGGCCGATTCACTCCATCACCGGGGAACCGATTGGCTTTGGGGCGCGCAAACTAGGATCAGACGATCAAGGTCCAAAATATCTGAATACGCCAGAAACAATGATCTACAAGAAATCCCAGGTGCTCTATGGGCTGGATCTGGCAAAAAGTGCAATCGCTACCGAACGAAAAGTAGTGGTAGTAGAGGGCTATACCGATGTGATGGCAGCTCATCTAGCGGGTGTACCGTATGCAGTAGCTACCTGTGGCACCGCTTTTGGGGCAGAGCATGTGAAAATTGTGCGCCGTTTACTAGGGGATAGTGCTAATCCAGCAGCTGGCGTGATTCTATCCAGCGGGCAGGCGTACGGTGGGGAAGTAATTTTTACCTTTGACGGTGACGAAGCTGGCCAGAAAGCGGCGTTGCGGGCATTCCAAGAAGATCAAAGTTTTGCGGCCCAAACTTTTGTGGCGGTGGATTCTGAGGGGCGCGATCCGTGCGATGTGCGGATAGCTGGTGGCGATGCAGCCGTAACGCAGCTGATTGCTAATAGAGAACCGCTGTTTGCATTTGTGATTCGTTCGGTGCTTAAAGGAATGCCATTACATACTCCGGAAGGGCGCACCGCTGGTTTGCGGATGGCAGCACCGGTAGTGGCATCGATCCGGGATCGAGTTTTGCGGGGCGAATATTCCCGGCAATTGGCCGGCTGGTTGGGGATGGACGAACAGCTGGTACGGCAAGCAGTGCACAATGCCCCGCCCCGTCCCAGTATGCCGGCGCCACTGGGTAATGTTACTGCGGTAGAAAATCCGCCTGCGGTGCCAGTACTGCCGGATGCTAGATCAGTGCAAGATCCGGTGGCGCGGGTAGAGCGGCAAGCATTACAAGTAATATTGCAGCTCCCAGCCTTGGCAAAAGCCGCAAATGCAGGGCAATTGCCCAGTCAGTCTTTTGCAGTGCCAATCCATGCGGCTGTCTACGATGCTATTCGGGCAGCGGGCGGGGTGGAGCTGCACGCTAGTCGCGTGGCGCATTTGCAACAGAATGGGGCAGACGGCGATTTAGACGCCAAAGCTACCACCTGGTTTGTGGAGCAAATCGCTGCCCAGGCAGACGGCGTAGTGCGGCAAGCAGTTACGCAACTTGCCGTGGAACCGCTGCCGGATGGAGATGCAAAAGATAAGTGGCCCTATGTGCGCGGAATTATGATGTCGCTGATCCGCCAAGGAATAACTCGGCAAATAGCCGATTTACGTGGTGAGATGCAGCGTGCGGCACCGCAAGATCAGGAAGTACTTTTCACCCGTTTGGTAGAACTGGAAAATCAGCGCCGACTATTCGATGAGACAGACACCTGATAGGGTGCGTGGTGTTAATCTCTGCTGGCGATATCGTGTTAGCCAGTAGAACTAGGTAAGATGATCTGGCGGTCTACCGCAGCCCCCATAGCTCAGCTGGTTAGAGCAGGGAACTCATAATTCCTTGGTCACAGGTTCAAGTCCTGTTGGGGGCACTTTTTATGTGAGGGGGAACTGTGGATTCGCTAGTTTTAACTCCGATTGGGCACATTCGCTCGGATTTCTCAGAAAAATTTGGTATCCCGCGTCAGTCCGGAATGGTTGCAGAACTGCGGGCCAGCGTCGTCTTCACTCCAGAATTTACGGTCGACACCTTGCGCGGTATTGGCGATTTTTCCCATATCTGGCTGCTCTGGGGATTTTCCGAGAACTTCTCTGCCCAGTGGCATCCCACGGTTCGTCCGCCGCGGCTAGTGGGGGAGCGTAAAGGGGTGTTTGCTACTCGCTCCCCGCTGCGCCCTAATCCGATTGGGATGTCGTCAGTGCGGTTGCTTGAGTTTGACGACGCGGTGCCAGCGCGGCCAGTTTTGCACGTGGCGGGGGCAGATTTACTGGATGGCACGCCTATTTATGACATCAAACCCTACGTAGCTAGCGACTGCCACCCAGATGCGAGCCGCGGCTATACCGCAATAAATGCGGATCGCTACTTAGACGTGGAATTTCCAGAACAGCTGGCTGCCCTGGTGCCCTCCGATAAATTGCCGGCACTGCGGGGAATTTTGGCTCAAGATCCGCGCCCAGCATTTCACGATGACGCCGCGCGAGTTTACGGTGTCACATTTGCGGGTTTGAATGTGCGGTTCCGGGTGGCTGCAGGGGTAGTGCAGGTTTTAGCGGTGCAGCCGCTGGCCCAAGATTAAATTTCCGGCACATTTTGCTGGGTATACCCGGTATCTCGCCAAAAAGCACGAGAATCTGTGGATAACTTGTATTTGGTGAATTGCAGTCTGTTACTTTCAAGCCATGCCTTATTTTCTGCGCCGCACCCTAATAGGCGGCTTCACTACTTTAGCGTTAGTGCTGACACTAAGTAGCTGCGCTCAGGATGAACCGGCAACCGTTCCAGAGACAGCTGCCCCAGCACCTGCCGTAGATACCAGTATCCCGCCCCGGCCTACTAATATTGATCCGCCGCCGCGCCCGGAGTTGACGGGGACATCTACCGCCGCATTGGAACAAACTGCGCGGTATTTCCTGGAGCTTTATACTTATGCCGCTAAAACTGGGGACTTGATCGAGTGGGAACGGCTCTCGCACTCTGACTGTGTATTTTGTCAAGAGTTTATTGGCCGAGTGGAAGAAAATAACCGTACTGGTGCCTGGACCGACATGAGTTTAGATGTAGTTGATACCGCGGTATTCACGGTAAATCAGGGGAATGTGGATCGCCGGGTAGATCTGCTAGTGCAACGCTCCAAATTAGTGGAATACACTGCCGACGGCACAGACGAAGTGGCGCCGGCGCAGCATGCTGTGATCATCGGCTTTGTAGAAGAAAATGGTCAACCAGTGGTGAAAACTTTCGACATTCTCAAACCGGATAAATTCCGCGCAGAGGTAATAGATTAATGTGGCAGCAATTCACGGCGGGTGCACTGGCAATAACAGGGCTATTTCCGATGGTGGAAATAATTAACTGGGATGCCGTGGTGGAATATGACAAGGTAAATATCAGCTCCCTCATCGTAACGGAAGAGATAATCCCTGGAGTGCATCGTATTCCAGCGGCAAAACCGCATGTTATCCCGGCAAAGGTCACTAAAGTAACTTTGGCAGATATCTGTGCTCGCTATCGGGAGACGCCGGTGCAGTTGCGGCAGTTCGCACCGGAAAGCCTGCAGCTGCGGTGCAGCATTGGTGGCGGCATAGTAAATGCTATCGGGACTCCGCAAATCGACCCGGCCGAGCCGGCGTCGCCAGAGATTCTGGCATACCACATTTCTGCGCATGCCAACGAAATAGTAGATCCGGGCGTCATCACTATCCAGCCCAACCGCGCGGAAGTGTGGGTGAACAAGGATGTTTATTTCACAGCGTCAGCGCAGAGCTACACCACCCAACTGACTATCTTGGGTCAGCAAGTAGAACTGCGGTTTGACCCGGTTTCCTACACTTGGCGGCTGGGAGATGGCACAGTTTTCCAGACGGCTACCGCAGGCGGTCCGTGGCCACACGGCAATGCCCACGCCGCCTATCGGCGTAGCGGCACATACACCCCGGCGGTGGAAGTCACCTGGGAGATTTTCTTGCGGACGGGCGCCAGCCCCTGGACGCCGGTACCGGGATCAGCCCATACGGTTGCGTACGGCGATCAGCTTAACGCGATAGAAATGGAAGCAGTGCTCACCACCGGGTGACTTTTCTGGTTTAACCGGTAATCTGGGAATGTGGAGAAACCAGAAGAGAATAATTCAGAACGCGACCTGAGCGCAGAAGAATTGCCCAGTGCAGCGCAGCTGCGGGATAAAAATCGGCGCCTCATTGTGTTGGCCATAATGTTGGGGCTATTCCTAGCCACGGTTGGCTTTATCGCGGGTAAGAATATGCGCGCGGAACGCGAAGCCAATCAAAATCCAGACGCTGCGGTAGTAGTGGTTGTCTCCGCGGAAGGAACTGCAGATGTTCTTTAAGCGCAGCCGGGCATTGCCGGCTTATTTGGCGTGGAATGGGAAAATGCCAGCTGCTGCCACCGTTGTAGCTGATACAGCGGAAACCTGGATTGCCGGCTGGGCTACGGTATTCGCCGTCGTCGCCGCTGAAAAACACACCGTATATGAATGGTCTGAATTTGAAACTGGTGAGTGGGACGGGGACGCGCGCACGCTGAAACTCACTTTTATTGACCCGCGGCTGGCGCCGCTATTTTTCCAGCTCCCCGCCGATTACAACGAACGAATTGTGACGCTCATTAGGGAACGGATTGACCGCTCCATCGTCTACCAGGAATTGCGGGAGCTGCCCTCGGGAGCAATCGCTCGCGGTCAGGTGCGGCGCAATATGGACGAGAGTCTATTCACTCAGATCTTTGTAGACGGTCAAATCGGCGTAGTGGATCAAGAAGTGATGAATGAATTAGAAAATTCTTTGCGTGAGGCAGTGGGTATTTCCTATCAGGCGCGTTAGCTGCGCTGAGTAATTCCCCAGGTGGGAGTGTGGAACCAGCCACAAACAACCGCTTGCTCCACTTTCGTATTTTTATTTAGAAAAATGTTTTGCTAAGGTGGTCAAGTCGCAATCCCGCATAGCTCAACGGCAGAGCATTCGACTGTTAATCGAAGGGTTGTTGGTTCGAATCCAACTGCGGGAGCTGAAATCCCCGAGGTGCCTAGCAACTCGGGGTAAATTTTTACCAGTAGGAATGCGAGCAGAGGGGCTGTAATGATTCGTGAAATCCGCATTATGGGCGATCCAGTACTGCGTACGCCCTGTGACCCAATCACTGAAATCACCCCGGGAGTGCGCGGTCTAGTCCAAGATCTGCTAGACACTGTGGATGCGCCGGGCAGAGCTGGGCTTGCCGCCAACCAAATCGGAGTATCGCTCCGCGCATTCTCTTGGAATATTGACGGCGACATCGGATACATCTTGAACCCAGTAATCGTGGAGATGTCTGAAGATGAATTCCAGGATGACGACGAAGGCTGCTTGTCTGTCCCAGATCTGTGGTACCCGTGTGAACGGGCCTGGTATGCCAAAGCAGTGGGGACTGACCTAGACGGCAATGAGGTAACCGTTGGTGGGGAAGATATCTGGGGACAGCTAGTACAGCACGAAGTAGACCATTTGGACGGCCACCTCTATATCGATCGGCTGCCGCGGATGCTGCGTAAGAAAGCACTGCGGGAATTTCGGCGGACGCAAGAAGGGAAATAAGTGACTTCTCTGCCTTGATATGGCAGAGTTGAAACAGTGACCCCGGGTGTCAAGGGGAATTTCACCCAAAGGAGGTCACGGTGAACACAACAACCGCTACTCGCGGCGTCATATTTATTCATTCAGTGACACCGGCTGTTCAACCGCATGTTGAATGGGCGGTTGCTAGTGTGCTTGGCTACCAAGCACACTTTGAGTGGACGAAACAACCAGCTCTGCCCAGTATGAACCGCGCCGAACTGTCCTGGTCGGGCGAAGTGGGCACTGGAGCTATGTTGGCTTCCGCCCTAGGGGGCTGGGAGCATCTGCGGTTTGAGATCACCGAAGAACCCACTGCGATAACTGAGGGCGGCCGGTGGTCGTGCACGCCCGGTCTGGGGATTTTCCATGCCCAGACTGACCTGCTAGGCAATATCGTGGTTCCCGAGAACCGGATCCGCGCTGCCATTGAGCAGGCTGGATCAGATAGTGCCGAACTGCAGCGCCAACTAGATCTGGTATTAGGCCGAGCTTGGGATGATGAACTAGAGGTATTCCGTTACGCGGGTGCCGGGGCACCGGTGCGCTGGCTGCACCGGGTGGGATAGAACTGCGTAGCCTGTCTGCTAGTTATTGAAAAGTTTTGCCAGATCTGCGGCAGCTGCCATTACGTCAGTGGTTTCGCCGTCAGCGGCAGAGTCGGTTACCGTGGCCGCATTAGTTTCCGCATTGCTGGCTGGCGCCGGAGCAGCACCGGGGGTTGTTTCTTGCGGAGGGTCAGTAACTGGTTCAGCAGTAAACGGCACATCGCTTATCGCCAGTTCACATAGCTCGCTAACTGTATTGACTGCGGCAATATCGGCATCAGCTATCTGGACTTTCGCCAATTTCTCTAGATTTGCGGCTAGCGCCCAAATTGTGAGTTCATCTAGTCCCAATTCGGTGCGCAAACCAGCGGAAAAGATTATTTCAGTTTCTGGAACCTCCGGAGCCAGCTCCGCTAACGCCACTCGAGTACGCGCCAACGCCACGTCTTTGGGGTGGTAGTTGTTGCCCATATTTTCCTCTCTTAGCGTTTGCTAATATCCAGCTGTGCCAGATCAACTAGGCTCAGAGTGGTAGTAAGCAATGCGGTGGGGTCACTTCTGTTCCCATGATATCTAAGGAAATGAGGCTGATGCGCAATGGCTAGTTATGTTGAAATACACCCAGAAAATCCACAGGAACGTCTGGTGCAAAAAGTAGTGGATAGATTGCGCAAGGGCGAAGTAATCGCGTTGCCCACTGATTCGGCATATGCCATTGCTTGCACCATGGGAAACAAAGAAGGCCTAGAACGCATTCGCCGCATCCGGCAAGTGGGGGAAAAACATCATTTCACCTTGTTGTGCCATGATTTTGCGCAACTTGGCGAGTTAGTGATTGTGGATAATACGCAGTTCCGATTAGTAAAGTCCCTCACGCCCGGGCCGTATACCTTCATTTTGAAGGGCACAAAAGAAGTGCCGCGCATGACGCTGAATCCCAAGAAATCCACGATTGGGGTGCGGATCCCTAATCACCGAATCACTAATGCCATTGTGGGGGCTTTGGGCGAGCCGCTGCTATCTTCTACCTTGATCATGCCGGGCGAAGAGGAACCGCTTACCGAAGGGTGGATTGTGGCAGACCGGCTCGGCAATGCGCTTGACGTGGTGATAGAAGGCCCGGTTTCTGAAGGCAGCCCCACCACCGTGTTGAATATGGCGGATGGAAACGTGATGATTGATCGCGTTGGTGCCGGTGATATCTCTATGTTTGAGGTGCAGTAGATGAAAGTAGCAATTTTCGATTTAGACGGCACAGTTGCGAACTCGGGGCCAATTATTCGCAAGGCACTAGCCACCACAATGAAGGAAATGGCCGGCATCGAAGTGGCTGAAGCCGATTTGCAACAATTTGTGGGGCCGCCGCTGAGCTGGAGTTTACAGCAGTTAGGCGCGCCCGCCAGCGAAGTCTACGAGTATGAAGTTTTCTACCGGCAATATTACAGTTCGATCAGCGCAAACACTGATTTGTTCCCCGGTTTTCCTGAGGTATTCACTGAGCTGCACGACGCCGGAGTGGGGGTGGCGCTAGCTACTTCGAAGAAACAGAAAGTGGCGGAACAGGTATGCGCTGAACTCGGGATCATAGATTACTTTGACGTACTCTGCGGCTCTAGTGATATTACTGCCGAAAAATACCAGGTAGTAGGGGCCGCCCTTGCCGGGATGGAAGCGGGCGGCTGGTTAGACCCAGCTGAGCGCCGGGTCGAGCAGACGGGGTTACTCGAAGCCAATCCCGCCCAGCTGCGCAATTTACCGCAGCAACGCACCGATGTAGTGATGGTAGGGGATCGCATCTACGATGTTCGTGGTGCAGCGGTGTACCAAATCCCCACTATTTTCGTAGGCTGGGCGGAAGCTCCAGCAGAGGAATTTTCCCTGGCGTGGAAAATTGCGGACGACGCCGAAGAACTTGTTGATCTAATTATCGGCTAGTCGCGTTCGGCGCCAGAAAACTGTGATTGGTATAGCTCGTAGTAGGCCCCAGCGCGTTGCATAAGCTCTGCGTGCGTGCCAGCTTCTACTACGTTGCCATCCACCATAACGATTATCAGGTCAGCATCCCGGATGGTGGAGAGGCGGTGGGCGATTACGAATGAGGTGCGCCCATGGCGCAGTTCATTCATCGCCCGCTGCACCAGCATTTCGGTGCGGGTATCTACCGAAGAGGTGGCTTCGTCCAGAATCAAAATCGAGGGGTCAGCCAGATAAGCTCGGGCGATAGTAAGGAGCTGTTTTTCGCCCGCTGATAGGTTACCGCCGTCGGCGTCTACTGTAGTCTCGTAGCCGTGGGGTAGTTGTCGTATCAAGCGGTCGACTCCAGTAGCCTTAGCAGCAGCCACTACGTCCTCGAAGTTAGCTCCTTCTTTTCCGTAGGCAATGTTTTCCGCAATAGTACCCTCGAAAAGCCAAGTATCCTGTAGCACCATCCCAATTTCTGCGCGCAGTGAGTCCTTGGAGAAGTCACGAGTGGAGATACCGTCAATGGTGATTTCGCCACTGCCGATCTCATAGAAGCGCATCAGTAGATTCACCAAAGTGGTTTTACCGGCGCCAGTGGGGCCTACGATGGCGATTTGCTGCCCCGCGTGTACCTGCAATGACAGGTCATGCAGTACCGGGCGATCCGGGTCATAACCAAAATTAACCGATTTGAATTCGATATTCCCGCTACGCTGATCCGCGGTTACCAGTTCCTGGTAGTTTGTTACCGCATCGGGCTCCATTTCTGGGGTATCCAAAAAGTCGAAGATGCGTTCGCCACTAGCGGCTCCGGACTGCAGCATATTTGCTACCGAAGCCAAAGTCGAAACTGGTCGGTTCAGTTGCCGCGAATACTGGATAAAGGCCTGGATTCCGCCGATGGTCAGATTCCCGGCAATAACCATCAGACCGCCAGCTACAGCTACTATCACGAACGATAGATTTGCAATGAAGCCCATTAGCGGTTGGGTTAGCTGTGAGAAAAAATTGCCTTTGAAACTGGCTTCGAATAGGTCATCGCTGGCATCGTCAAAAACTGCTTCAAAGTCCGGTGCGATATCGTAGGCCGACACTACCTCTAACCCCGTGAAAGATTCTTCCACGATTGCAGAAACGCGCCCCGTCAGCGCCCACTGTTTGCGGAATTGCGGCTTAGCTTTGCGTAGCAACACGATCAATCCCACAATGCCCAGCGGTAGCGCCACGATAGACAGCAGCGTCAGCTCCCAGGAGATCCACAACATCAGCGCGACGACGCCGACCACTAAGTAAACTGAGAGGATCACGTGGTTTAGGGTCTGCATTAGCGTCTGGGTGATGTTGTCGATATCGTTACTGACTCGGGATAGTAAATCTCCGTGTTGCTGTTTATCTAGCCAGGACAGGGGGAGCCGATCGATTTTAGCTTGGGCATCTCGGCGCAGTCGGTAACCTAGATTCTGTACGGTGTAGCGGATCAAAACTCCGCCTAAGAAGTTAGTAATCGCCCCGATTAGATACAGCGCCACTACTATTCCTAGTACTTTGGCAAGTGCAGAGAAATCAACTGCCGCCGCCGTCTGCATCCCATCCACAATCAGATTGGTGGCATCTCCCAGTAGCTTGGGCCCAAATACTGAACCCAGTGTTGAGATCAGCATTAGAACTACGATGCCGAAAATACGCAGTTTTTCGTTGGCTAGCATGCGGGCGAGCCGCATCAGCGAACCGCGAAAATCTCGGGCCTTGCTTTCATACGGGTTGTATTTACCCCTCATTGGCTGCCTCCTGTTCACTCAACTGGGAGGCGGCGATTTCCTGATAAGTCGGGCAAGTTTGCAGCAACTCGGTGTGGGTGCCGCGGGCTATCGCCTGCCCGGCTTCCAGCACCACAATCTCATCAGCATCGCGAATAGTGGAGATGCGCTGCGCCACCACTAACACTGCGGTATCGCCAATATAGTTCCGCAGTTTGGCGCGGAGTCGGGCGTCAGTGGTGTAGTCAAGTGCCGAGAATGAGTCGTCAAAAATAAGTAAATCTGCTTGATGAGCGCCCGGTAAACATCGATAGATAGCGCGGGCGATGGTAATACGTTGCCGCTGCCCGCCCGAAAGGTTCTTGCCTCCAGACTCCACATGCGAGTAGATGCCGTATGGCATATCTGATACGAAATCTATGGCCTGCGCAGCTTGCAGTGCGCGGTTGACCCGTTGTTCGGTAGCGGGATCGAGCCGCACTTCATTTAGGTATTCGGCAGCAGCTTCGCCGTCTTTGTCCGCAGGTGGCGACAGTGGACCGGCAATAGTGCCCGCCACGTTGGCAGCCACCGTACCGGAGAATAGAAATGCCCGTTGTGGTACCAGTGCGATATGGGAGCGCAAATCAGCCAGTTCTAGCTCAGGCACCGGGACGCCGTTTACTTGGACTTCTCCCTGGGTAGCATCCAGCAGGCGAGGAAAGAGCCTGACTAATGAGGATTTACCCGAGCCAGTGGATCCCACAATTGCCACTGTTTTTCCGGGGGACAGCACCAAATCAATATCTTGCAATACCGGTGCCTCGGCGCCCGGATACTGCAACCCGACTTTGCTGAGTCCAAAAGTTAGTGGACCAGCGGGAATTTCCACGGGGGAGTCAGGAGAAGAAATCGCTGGCACTACGTCTAAAATCTCTTTTATCCGCTTGGCCGATACGTCACCGCGCGGCAGCAGCATGATAATCATGCCGGAAATCATTACCGCCATCATGATCATCATCAGATAAGAAATAAACGCCGTTAGCGCGCCCACCTGCATCGCGCCCGCTTCAATACGGTAGCCCCCAAACCAGATAACTGCGGCCGCCGAAATTCCGACCACTAGGGAAGTTGCGGGCATCATAAATGCCCATAAAATCCCAATCTTCAGCCAGACTTCACGTAATTCACCATTTGCTTCGGCAAAGCGTTGGCGTTGTGTACTTTGCCGTACAAAGGCGCGGATAACTCGTACCCCAGTGAGCTGTTCGCGCAGCAGGGTATTTATCCGGTCGATCCGCTTTTGCTGGATACGATAGCGCGGGGTCAGGCGGCTAATTACTATCCCAACCAATGCTCCCAGTAGCGGCACCACAATCACCAACAGCAAAGACAGTTTGGTGTCTTGCTGGATGGCCATGATTATGCCGCCCAAGCCCATCAGCGGGGCCATCACCATCACCGTGAAGCTAAGTAGCACCACCATCTGTATCTGCGTTACATCATTGGTAGCGCGGGTGATCAGAGTGGGCGCCCCAAAGCGGTGCTGTTCTGTAACTGAGAATGACTGTACTTGCCGGAAGACGCGGGCACGCAGATATTTGCCGAATTCCATTGCCGTGCGCGCCCCTAGGTATATTGCGCCCACGAGGCAGGCAATCTGGATCAGTGAAATACCGAGCATGATTCCGCCCGCGCGCCAGATCAATGGGATATCTCCCGGGATAATCCCGGCATTGATGATATAGGCATTGAGCGCCGGCAACCAGAGACTCAGCAGTACCTGGGCCAGCTGCGCCACACAAATTAGCAGCAAAGCTAATTTTTTATGGCGCAAAAAGTCCCAGGTTAACTTGATAAGGGTCAAGGCGCTCCTAAGCTACTTCGTTGGGATCAGTGACCCCAGAAGTTCCAGCCTTGGGGTTGTGCAGATCGTACTTCTGAATTGCTTCCACTACTTTGGCCCGATCAATTTCGCCCCGGTCAGCGAGAGCTTGTAGTGCTCGCACCACCATAGACGCCGAATCGATCTTGAACTTGCGGCGGGCGGCAGCTCGGGTATCGGCAAAACCAAATCCATCTGCCCCCAGCACGTAGTAGTCACCCGGTACCCAGGGGCGGATCGAATCTTGTACTTGCTTCTCAAAGTCTGAAGTGGCGATGAACGGTCCCGCTTCGTCCCGCAGTTTTTCGGTGACGTATGCGGTGCGCGGTTCTTCTTCTGGATACAAGAAATTGTGTTCATCCGCTTCGCGACCATCTCTGCGCAGCTCATACCACGAGGTGACCGACCAGACTCCGGCGCGCACGCCCCAATCATTGCGGAGCATATCGCGGGCCTCTAACGCCCACGGTACCCCCACGCCCGAAGCAAGTAGTTGCACAGTGGGGCCGTCGCCTGCTGGCTCGGCAATCCGGTGGATACCGCGCAAAATACCTTCTACATCCACATTTTCTGGTTCCGCAGGCTGCGAGATCGGTTCATTGTAAATGGTCAAATAGTACATGACGTTTTGATCTCGGCCATCTGAGCCATCGCCGTACATACGCACGATACCGTCCCGCATAATATGGCGAATCTCGTAGGCATATGCCGGATCATAGGAAACTACTGCTGGGTTAGTAGAAGCTAGCACTGGCGATTGCCCATCCAGATGCTGAAGCCCTTCCCCGGTTAGGGTGGTGCGCCCAGCAGTTGCGCCCATGATGAAGCCGCGAGCAAGCTGATCAGCTGCGGCCCAGAATTGGTCGCCAGTGCGCTGGAAACCAAACATAGAGTAGAAAATGTATACCGGTACCATCGGCACTCCATGAGTGGCATAGGAAGTTCCCGCCGCGGCGAAAGCGGCGGCGGAACCGGCCTCGGTAATACCAGTGTGCATGATCTGCCCGTTAGTGGATTCTTTGTAGCTGAGCAGCAGATCGGCGTCTACTGCCGTGTAGTGCTGGCCATGGATATTGAAGATCTTCGCGGTCGGGAAGATAGCATCCAGCCCGAAAGTGCGCGCCTCATCCGGGATAATCGGCACAATGCGGTGCCCGAAATCTTTATCGCGGATTAGCTCTTTCAACAGCCGGACAAAGGCCATAGTGGTAGCTACCTTTTGTTTGCCGGAGCCGCCTTTAAGGACGTCGTAGTTCTTCTCCGCCGGTAGCTTTATCCCGTGCTCGATAACTCGCCGCTCTGGCAAGTATCCGCCCAGCTCCAAGCGCCGTTCTTTCATGTACTCCAGTGCCGGGTGGTTATCCGCTGGCTTGTAGTACGGCGCCTCAAATGGATTATCCAGCTCTGCATCTGGAATATCTAGATGCAGCGTATCGCGCAGCATCTTTAGGTCATCCGAATTGAGTTTCTTCATCTGGTGGGTAGCATTTCGCCCGGCAAAATTGGACCCCAATGCGTAGCCCTTGATTGTGTGGGCCAAGACCACAGTTGGCTGGTCTTTATGCTCTACCGCAGCTTTGTAGGCGGCATATACCTTGCGGTAGTCATGTCCGCCCCGTTTGAGGTTCCAGATCTTTTCATCAGACCAGTCCGCCACCATGGCTTTGGTGCGTGGGTCGCGGCCAAAGAAGTGCTCGCGCACATACGCTCCGTTATTGGCCTTGAAAGTCTGGTAGTCGCCGTCGAGCGTATTGTTCATGATATTAACTAGCGCCCGGTCTTTATCTGCCTGCAGCAGCTCATCCCATTCGCGACCCCAGATAACTTTAATTACATTCCAGCCGGCACCCTTGAAGGAGGCTTCAAGCTCCTGGATGATCTTGCCGTTACCGCGCACTGGACCGTCCAGCCGCTGCAAGTTACAGTTCACCACAAAGGTCAAGTTGTCGAGATTTTGGGAACCTGCCAAGTGCAAAAGCCCGCGCGACTCCACTTCGTCCATTTCGCCGTCGCCCATAAAGGCCCACACGTGTTGCCGAGAGGTATCTTTCAACCCGCGTTCGTGTAGGTAGCGGTTGAACCAGGCCTGGTAGATCGCAGTGATTGGCCCAATACCCAGCGAAACCGTGGGGAATTCCCAGAAGTCTTGCATTTGCCGTGGGTGTGGGTAGGAGGGCAGCCCGCGTCCCCGCCCCATCGCCGAAGCCTGCTGGCGGAAAGAGTCCATATCGTCCTGGGTGAGGCGCCCTTCCAGGAATGCGCGGGCGTAGTTACCCGGCGAAGAGTGCCCTTGGAAGAATACTTGGTCACCGCCGCCGGGTGAGTTCTTACCCCGGAAGAACCAGTTGTGCCCAACTTCGTACAGCGTAGCTTGGGCGGCAAACGAGGAAATATGCCCGCCTACTGAAATACTCGGACTTTGCGCCCGGGTAACTTGTACTGCTGCATTCCACCGCACCCAGCGTCGGAATTCGCGTTCCAGTTTTTCGTCGCCGGGATAGTACGGTTCGTCATTAACCCCGATGGTGTTCACATAGGGGGTGACGATGGAGGACGGCACATTTACTCCACGTTCCCGAGCGCGGCGCTCCATTGCCATCAGCAAGTACCGGGTGCGCGGTCCGCCCCGGGCTTCGATCAGGCCGTCAATAGAATCCATCCATTCGGCGGTTTCTTCTTGATCGATATCCGGAACTTGGCTCAAAAGACCATTGATGAGAGGGCGCACTGGTTGCTGAGTCATGTTTCCTCCTGCGGCAATATCCGAATAGTGAGTGTTTAATACAGAGCCCAAACTAAATCTACTCTGCTTTTTGGGATGCCTAGCAAGTGATTTAGCTATCCGCTTGTAACTATATCCAAGGTGAGAATAACGCAGGTACTGGGCGGGGGTTAACTGCGTCGCACCGAAACTGGCCTGTCCTTTGCCTGGTATCGCTGACTTGCGGTATTTGTCGGTACGATTGGTGATAACCCCGTATTATGGGGGAAGCGGCAATGCACTTTAGTTTTGACCGAAAGGAAGGTCGCGCGTGTCCGGTTCGACCACCGGTGTAGATTTTGAGTTCTCAAATGGGGACGTCGTGCAAGAGTTTGGCTATGACGACGACGTTGACTTTGACATCCGAGACGACATAGAAAATACCACCGGCGAAGCACTTGAAGATGAAGACTACCGCGGACTCGCGGACGGCGTTCTGGCTTGGTGGCGAGCTGACGACGGCGATACCGAGGACTTGACTGACTTCCTGGTGGATTGCACTTCTGGATTGTCAGATGGCCGGGGTGTTATTTGGTTACTCGCCCCTAATCACCTTTCGCCCGAGAATGTTTCAGCGATAGATATTAACGACGCCGCTTCGGTAGCTGGGCTGTCCGTTACTACCTCACATGGGCTAGATTCTGGGTGGACGGCATTTCGGATTACGTCACACGGGCGTAGATAGCAAATATCGACACTCCAGAAAAGATTTTTTGTGATCTTTTCGGATTAGTTTTGCATAAGGGTCGCAGTAGCATAAACTGTTCCGCGGACCCTTAGCTCAGTTGGTAGAGCAACGCGTTTACACCGCGTGTGTCATCGGTTCGAGTCCGGTAGGGTCCACCACTATTACTCCGTTATGGATTTTCCGATAACGGAGTATTTTTATGCCATAAAATTTGCTGCTGCTGAGCCGGATAAAACTTGCTAGCTACTCTGGGATAGCTAATTTGGGGGCTAGCTAACCAGTAGATTGCCGATACAGGCACAGGCCACACAGACTAGGAACATTGCCAGCGAATAGGTGGCAGCACCGAAAACTCTTTGGACTTTAGAAAGTTCCGTCCGCGTCAAATAAATCCGTACGGCGTCCATACTGGCCGTGGAGAAGGTAGTGAAGCCACCGCAGAAACCGACACCTAGTACGGCTATCCAGGCTGGATCGGGAACTAATGCAAAACTCAATAACGTGCCTAAGAAAAATGAGCCGATTGCATTGATACAGAAGATTCCCCAGGGGCGGTGGGCAGCAAGTAAAGCGTCGATCAGGTAGCGCAGTATTGCCCCAATGCCGCCAGCAGTAGCTATGCCTAGTGTCAGCATCAGGATTTCGCCCTCGTCTCACCCACCAAGTCCGCGGGGTGATGGCGGGTCAGTGCAAAGCCGATACCGGCCAGGAGTGAGCCTAGCGCGGCGCTGCCAGCTGCAAGTAAAATCCCACTGGTGCCATGAATTTGCGTCAATGCCAAAGTGTCAGTTGCCAGGGCACTGTAGGTGGTAAAGCCACCCAAGAAACCAGCACCGGCAAAAGAATTCAGCGCGGCAGATCGCGCAGCAGTAGAGTTGCCAGCGGTCGATAACGCACCGACTAGCAGCCCCATTAAAAATGAGCCCAGCAAATTGACCGTTAAAGTTGCTGCCCAGGCTGGAGTTATTAGCTGTCCGATACCAAATCTGGCTAAGGTACCCAGCGTTCCGCCTAGACCCACGAGCCCAGCATTAGTTAAGTGCACTTGGATAGAACGCATAATACAATTATGCAACTGCTAGTAGCAGTGTATGTTTTGCTGGCACAAAGCTGCAGGCAACGTAGCGCGTTGCTGATGCGGATTGTAGGGTGAACATATGAAACTTGCCGAAGTAATAGCTGTGCTAAATGAAGAGTTCCCGCCGGCCCTAGCAGAAGATTGGGATCGAGTTGGGCTTACTGTTGGCGACCCAGCGGCAGAAATTGAGCTGGTTGGTTTCGCAGTTGATCCGTGTGCTGCCACCGTGGCAGAGGCAATATCCCGCGGTGCCCAATTATTGGTTACGCACCACCCGTTGTACCTGCGTGGTACCTCTACTGTGGCGGCTGATACTGCCAAAGGTGCTTGGGTGCATCAGCTGATAAAACACGACGTCGCCCTATTTAGTGCCCATACCAATGCTGATGCAGCTGCCGATGGATCGGCAGTAGCCCTAGCTGAACTCCTCGGTTTACAGAATCTGCGCCCTCTATCTCCACAACTAGACCAGCCCGAACTAGGGATTGGGCGCATTGGTGAGCTAGAAATGACGATGACTGTGCGGGAAGTGGCACAGCGTTTGCGTGCCCAGCTCCCGGAAGTTCCGGCGGGGATATTAATTGGGGGTGACCCAGATAAAATCTGCCGCACAGTGGCGGTATCGCCTGGCTCTGGCGATTCCTATCTGGCTGTCGCAAACCACAGTGGTGCAGATGTGTACATTACTGCAGATCTGCGTCACCACCCAGCTACCGATCACCTCTGGGCAGGCGGATGCGCATTAATCGGGGCTACTCATTTTGCCTCTGAATGGCCGGTATTACCGAAACTGCGAGATCGAGTGGCACAACTGGGCGTGGCAACTTACCTCTCTACCCTAATAACCGATCCGTGGGTGGAACGCATCTAGGAGGAAAAATGGCTACTGCACCGCGTACTGATCAACTGCAACTCTTGGAAGTAGCGCAGCTGGATGCCCAGCTGTCTCGGTTGCGGCGCGACGACGAACGCCACCCACTGCGTACCGAAATTGGGGAACTGATGAATCTGGTTGCCGCTAAAAGTCGCGATATTTCCCAAACCGAACAAGACCTAGCTACGGCGGAAAAGGCATTGCGGTCGGCGTCAGCAAAAACTGCAGACATGGCGGCAGCTATTTCGGAAAAAGAACACCGGCTCCAGTCTGGCACCGGAATGGATTCGCGGCAGCTCTTAACCTTGCAAAGTGAGATAGCTACCCAGCGGGAAATGCTGGATGAATTGACTGAGGCTGAATTTGCGGCACTCGAGAAAACCGAAGCATTGGAAACACAGCTGGCAGAACTAGGAGCACAACGCGATGTGCTGAATGAACGCATAGTCACCGGGCGTAGTGAACTAGAAGATGCCAGCGCCCAGATACAAGGGGAGATAGCGCAGCTACAAACTGAGCGGGCAGCACTGTATTTGCCATTAGCAGAGTCATTACGCCGGGAGTATGAACGCGCTCAAGCCAGCGGCGGACTGGCAGTAATTGCTGTGCACCCCAATGGAGAAACTTCTGGTGGGATGCAGCTTTCTCCGATCGAAGTTGCGGCGATAAAAAATGCTGATCCGGATCAGATAAATATCTCGGATGAGTACAACTGCATTGTGGTGTTATTGGACGCCTAACGCAGAGTGCGCCTAGTGGGCATGTTAGAATTTTTCGGCGAATGAGTCGGCCGGGCGGCCGCGCGTCTAATGCTCAGCACTAGACTCGAGGAACGTCCGGGCTCCACAGGGAACGGCGGTGGGTAACGCCCACTCGGGGTGACCCGCAGGAAAGTGCCACAGAAAGTAAACCGCCCATTTTGGGTAAGGGTGAAAGGGTGAGGTAAGAGCTCACCGCGTGCCAGGTGACTGGGACGGCATGGTAAACCCCGCCGGGAGCAAAACCAAGCAGTGCGCTATGAGGCGTCCCGTTTCGCGCACGGGTAGGTTGCTGGAGCGTGCAGGTAACTGTACGCCTAGATGGATGGTCGCCACCGCTTTTTGCGGTACAGAACCCGGCGTATAGGCCGACTCATTCGCTTTCTGTGGCAGCTGCTTTCGCCAACAGTGCTGCCCCCACAATTCCAGCGGCATTGCGCAATTTTGCGGGTACTAATAGCGCAGTGGTGTCGATGAGCGGTAAAAATTCTTGGTGCTTTTTGGAGATGCCGCCACCAATTATCATCAGATCGGGTGAAAATAGCTTTTCGATATACGAGAAAACCACCTGCAAGCGCTCTGCCCACTGCGGAAAACTGAGCTCCTCATTTTCGTACACCGCACACGAGGCATATTGCTCGGCAGTCATCCCGTTGAGCAGTACTAAATGCCCCATTTCAGTGTTCGGCACCAGCACACCGTCCCGTACCAGCGCAGAGCCAATCCCCGTGCCTAAGGTGAGCACTACTGCCGTGTGATGCTCAGGCATTTGGGCCGCTCCAAAATGGGTTTCGGCATAGCCGGCGGCGTCGGCGTCGTTCAATACCACTACTTCGCGGTCGAGTGCGTCCGCAAAGAATTCGGTCACATTCATCCCCACAAAGTCTTGATTCAAATTGGCCATGAACCGCACTTTTCCATTGGTGATCGGCGCCGGAAAAGTGATACCCACTGGGACTTTGCGCGGCAGATCAAACTCTCGTACCACTTTGCGGATCACGGTAGCGATTTCTTCCGGAGTGCCGTTGGGGGGAGTGGGGATGCGCTTACGAGCGGCAGCGAACTCTCCAGTGGTCAGATCAACCGGGGCGCCTTTGATGCCCGACCCACCGACGTCAACTCCGATGGCAAGTTTGCGGTACTTCTTTTTCATTTTTTCATTTGCACCTACTTTGTGTCCGGGAGTGCCGCAGTGGTTTGTGGTCCGCTCGGCATAGTGAGGATTTCAGCTCCAGTTTCCGTGACCACTACCGTGTGTTCCCACTGAGCGGTGCGGCCGCGATCTTTGGTTACTACTGTCCAGTCGTCATCCCACTGTTCCCAATCAATTTCCCCGAGCGTCAGCATAGGTTCAATAGTGAAAACCATGCCCGGTTCCATGACGTCGTCGTACATCGGGGCAGCGTCATAGTGTGGCACGATTAGCCCGGAGTGGAAGGCTTCCCCTACGCCGTGTCCGGTGAAAGACTCCACGACGCCGTAGTCAAAGCGTTTCGCATAGGACTCGATCACTCGACCAATTACATTAATTGCCCGCCCCGGTTTTACTGCTTTAATACCGCGCATCATCGCGGTGTAAGTGCGTTCACACAGCAACTTCGATTCTGGATCTACTTCGCCCACATAGAACATGGCGTTGGTATCGCCATGTACGCCGTCGATATAAGCGGTGACGTCAATGTTGATGATATCGCCGTCGGCTAGGGGCCGATTGTCGGGGATGCCGTGGCAGATTACTTCGTTAATAGAAGTGCAAATCGACTTGCGGTACCCCATGTATCCCAAGGTCGAAGGGTAGGCGCCCTGGCTCACCATGTATTCATGTGCGATAGCGTCCAGTTCGTCAGTAGTCACGCCCGGTTTGATTGCCCGGCCCGCCAGGTAGAGGGCATCGGCCGCAATTCTGCCAGCACGGCGGATTTTTTCCACTACTTCGGGGGACTTAACGTCTGAAGCAGTGACTACTTCGGGGCCGTCATGAAAAAGATATTCTGGGCGCTCAATATCCTTAGGGACTTTGCGCGTGGCCGATATTTTTCCTGGTTTCAGATTTCCGAGAGGTGCCCGATTTGCTTGCATGTAGCTAAGCTTAGCTCTAGCTGATTCCCCTAGCCAGGTGGAGCAGATGCTGAAACCAAAATGGTTAGGAGTGTCATGTACTGGTTCAATACCGAAACTGGCGAAGTGCAGTATGCAACTTCGCCGCCTTGGTCAATTGACGTGCGGATGGGACCATATGAGACTGCAGCATTGGCGCATAATGCATATTTGGTGGCGGCTGCGCGTAATGCCGCAGCGGATTTGGTGCAGGCGCAAGAAGCCGCAGAAAAACAGACTGCAGACGCCGCAGCCGCTAAGTGGAGTGCGCAAGATACGTGGAATGAGCCAGATAGCTGGGATGAAAAAACTCGCGAATGGGCGGCAGCCGATGCCGAGTGGCAAGAAAATTAGTGGCTAATCGCGGGCAGAAGCGGAAAGTCAGTGGGGAAGCTGCTGGCGCTAGTGGCACAATATTAAGAGCAAACCCGAGGAGGCGTGATGGACGTACAGCAAGAACACGTAATGCGCACCGTGCAAGATCAGAATGTGCGGTTCGTGCGGCTTTGGTTTACTGACATCGCTGGGACACTGAAATCGGTAGCGATTGCGCCGGCCGAACTGGAAAGTGCGTTCAGTGAAGGCATCGGATTTGACGGTTCGGCCGTCGAAGGGCTGACCCGGGTGCATGAGGCCGATATGGTGATGCATCCAGATGCCAATACGTTCCAGATCTTGCCCTGGGGGGATGCGGCGGCGCGAGAAGCTCGGATGTTTTGCGATATCCGCACCCCCGATGGGCAGGCAGTGCGTTCTGATCCGCGTGCTGTGCTGAAACGGGCATTGGAGCACGCTGCCACTTTGGGATTCACCTTCCATGTTCATCCAGAGGTGGAGTTTTACCTATTTTTGCCCACTGCAGATGAATATGAAATTCCAACGCCAATCGATAACGGATCCTATTTTGACAATGTGTCCCGGCCGGTAGCGCACGATTTCCGTTCCCACGCCATTCGCACCCTTGAAGAGCTGGGCATCTCAGTGCAGTTCTCTCATCACGAGGCGGGACCGGGGCAAAATGAAATCGACTTGCGCATGGCAGATGCGCTGACTATGGCCGATGACATCATGACCTCCCGGGTGGTTATCGAACAGGTAGCTATTGCCCAAGGAGTGCAGGCGTCCTTTATGCCAAAACCACTTATTGAGCATCCGGGCTCTGGCATGCACTCGCACTTATCCCTATTTGAAGGCAACCGAAACGTATTTTTTGACCCGACGCTGGAGTTCCAGATTTCTGATATTGCGCGGCAATTTGTGGCGGGAATTTTGCGACACGCTCGCGAAATCTCCGCCATCACTAACCAGCATGTCAATTCCTACAAACGTTTGTGGGCGGGCGACGAAGCTCCGGCGCATGTTGCGTGGGGGCGGAACAATCAGTCAGCGTTGATCCGGATACCGTCATTTAAGGAAGGCAAAGCGCAATCTGCTCGCATTGAATATCGGGCCTTGGATTCAGTAGCCAACCCCTATTTGGCATATGCAGTACTGCTAGAAGCAGGACTCTCTGGGATAGAACAAGGGCTAGAACCGCCAGAGCCAGTGGATGCTAACGTGGGCACTTTAACCGACCTAGAGCGCAAAGCTTTGCAGATACCGGCGTTACCGGCGTCGTTAAACGAAGCCCTGAAGTGCATGGAAGATTCTGAACTGATTGCCCGCGCGCTAGGGGAGGACGCTTTTGATTTCTTCTTGCGCAATAAGCGCCACGAATGGGAAGGCTACCGCAACCAGGTAACCCCATTTGAGCGGCGGCTTTTCAACTTCCAAGCGAGTCCGCGTGCGTGAACTGTCCGATACTTCGCTGCTGCGCGAAGCTGGATTCTGGGATCCAGCGAATGCACAGCGTCTGCTGGCTGACCCAGTACTAGCGGATGTAGATAAGTATTGGCTAATAGAGCGCCTGCGCCAGGTAGCGGACCCAGATCTGGGTTTGTTGGGCTATCTGCGCTTGCTGGAATCAGCGGAGAAAAGCGGCAAACCGGCACAAGATGCGCTCTATATTACGTGCCAAGATCCGCAAGCGGCGGCTCGACTATTTGCGATTTTGGGTTTTTCGCGCGCAGCTACGGACTATCTAGTAGCACGCCCGGCAAATGTGCATATTTTGCAAACAGCCAATATGCGTCCGTTGGCCACCACTGTCGCAGTAGAAAAACAATTGGCTTTGCAAGCTGTGCATGCTGATCCGGCTGCGCCAATTCCAGTGTCGGGAATGGTGCCAGACTCGGCGGTATCCGCCCTGCGCGCCCACTATTGGTATCGGATTATCCAAATTGCTGCCGCTGATTTAACTGCTGCCAGCGGGCCAGCAGTGTTCGCTGAAGTCGCTGGCGCAATCACCGATGTCGCTGCCGGAATAATTGAGGCCGGATTGGCCGTAGGCCGGGCTACTATCCCAAATTCTGAAAAAGTGGGCCTCGCCGTCGTCGCTATGGGAAAAACTGGCGGGCGCGAACTCAACTATATTTCTGATGTTGATTTAGTCTATGCCGTGCGGGCATTGTCGGCTGCGGGCGAGGCGCCATTGGCCGAAACTGATGTGATAGCTATTGGCACGCAATTGGCGTCTTTCTTAGCGCGCGCAGTCAGCGAACCGGGACCAGAGCCGGCGCTATGGGAAATTGATGCTAACTTGCGCCCGGAGGGCAAAGATGGCCCCTTGGTACGCACCCTGGAGTCGCATCTTGCCTACTACGAGCGGTGGGCACAAAACTGGGAATTTCAAGCCTTGCTCAAAGCCCGCCCACTTGCCGGCGATATGGAATTGGGCGAGAAATATGTACAGGCATTAGCGCCCTTAGTGTGGAGCGCTGCCGGCCGCGAAGAATTTGTAGAGGGATCGCAGGCGATGCGCCGCCGGGTAGAGGGGCTAGTGCCAGCTAAAGACGCTGGCCGGCAGCTTAAACTTGGTAAAGGCGGATTGCGGGATGTGGAATTTACTGTGCAACTGCTGCAATTAGTGCATGGGCGCACCGATGAGACGCTGCGAGTGCGCTCCACATTGGCGGCTATTGCCGCGCTGTCGGCGGGTGGCTACATTAATCGCGATGCTGCTGAAGAATTAGGGGAGAACTATCGGTTTTTGCGCACAATGGAACACCGGATCCAACTGGAGCGATTCCACCGCAGCCAGTTGGTGCCAGAAAAAGAAATTGAATTGCGCCGTATTGCGCGCGCTATGCGCGATAACTTGCCTGATGCAGCCGCACTGGAAGAAAAATGGCGGAAAGTGCAGCGTCAGGTGCGAGAAGCACATTTAGAAATTTACTATCGGCCGTTATTGCCGGCTACAGCGCGAATTTCTGCCGACGCAGTGACCTTGCAAGCTGATGCCGCTCAGGCCCGGCTCGCGGCAATTGGTTTCCGCGATCCGGCGTCGGCTTATCGAAATATGGTGGCATTAAGTGTGGGCATGAACCGCACGGCAGCAATACAACGGCAAATTTTGCCGGCATTTATCGGATGGTTGGCAGAAGGTGCGGAGCCAGATCAAGGGCTGGCAGCATTCCGGGATCTTTCGGAAGCGATGGGAACTACCTCGTGGTATATGCGGTTGCTGCGGGATTCAAGATATGCGGCGCGGCGCTTGGCGCGGTTGCTATCTGCTTCTCGCTATGTGGCCGGTGCCCTACCGCAACTAGGGGAGGCACTTACCTGGTTGGATGACGCCGAACTGCTCCAACCTCGAGCTGATTTGATTTCTGAATTAGACGCACTGCTTGCTCGGCGTACTACCGGAGAAGAAATCGCCCAAGCAGGCAGGTACCTGCGCCGGCGTGAACTGCTCCGCACCGCGATGGCCGATGTTTTGCATGAAATTAGTCCCCAAGGTGCCCGCGAAGCTATTTCTGCTGCGGGTGATATCGCGGTGACGGCGGCGCTGCGGGCTGCTTTTGCGCAGAAAGAGCCGCTAGTGAGATTTTTAGTGGTAGCGGTGGGGCGACTCGGAGGAGCAGAGCTGGGATATGCCTCAGATGCTGACCTAATTTTCGTGCATCAGCCATTGCCAGGCGTGCCAGAAAATGCGGCAAATGAGCAGGCAATTCAGCTAGCTCGCGCAGTTATTTCATATCTCTCTAAGCCTGGCCCTGAGCCGGCATTCCCGGCAGATGCTGATTTGCGCCCGGAAGGGAAGAATGGCCCGCTTAGCCGCACCCTATCTTCCTATCAGGAATACTATGAACGCTGGGGGCAGACCTGGGAACAGCAAGCGGCACTAAGAGCTAGATACTGCGCTGGCGATACCGAATTGTGGGGTGAATTCCAGGCAATAATCGACCCCTTCCGCTACCCGGCTGCGGGGCTAACTCCAGCACAGTTGCGCGAAATCCGCACTATAAAAGCGCGAGTAGAATCAGAGCGTATTCCCCGGGGAGTGGATCCCAGCCGGCAACTAAAACTAGGGCGCGGCGGATTGGCAGATGTGGAGTGGGCCGTGCAGTTATTGCAGCTGCGCTACGGCGCAGAATATCCACAACTACAAGTGACTGGCACACTTCCCGCACTGTCCGCGGCAAAAGCTGTGGGAGTGATCAATGCGGGAGACGCTGATCGACTAGCAGAAGCGTGGTCGATGGCTTCACTGCTGCGGGATGCAAACGTATTGGGTACCGGGCGTACTCAGGGGGTAAAAATTGATGTGCTACCGCATGAAGCCCAAGAATTGGCAGTAATAGCGCCTTTATTAGGAGTGCCAGCTGCTCAGCGGCATGATTTGGAAGAGAACTACCTAAAGCTAGCTCGACGCGCTCGCGCCACTGCTGAACACATTATCTACGAGGAGTGATTACGTGCGACTCTATCTGGTGCGTCACGGCGAAACATATGGCAATATCAACCGTATTCTCGATACGGCCCATCCTGGCACTGCACTTACCGAAACTGGATGGCAGCAAGTAAATGATTTAGTTGGCCACCTGGCTGATACCGGTATTGGCGCGATATTTTCTTCTGATCTGACTAGGGCAGTGCAGAGCGCCACTCCACTAGCAACGCGGTTGGGGTTGGCAGTTAATGCCCGGGCTAATTTGCGGGAGATACAAGCCGGTGAGCTAGAAGGGGAAACCTCTGCCGCGGCTTATCAGACTTTCAAAGAAACGGTGGAATCGTGGGTGGCTGGGGAACTGCAGCGCACTCTTGGAGGTCCAGCTGGGGAAACCGGCAGCAGTGTGCTGTGCCGGGTAGACGCCGCTATCCAGGAAATTGAGTCGCTCAATGTGCCGGTAGCAGCTATCTTTGCCCACGGTTCGCTTATTACTTATTGGACAGCAATGCGGGGGCAAGGCATCAGCATTGAATATTTGCGCCGTCACCCGCATAACGGAGGCTGGGTAGTGCTCGAGGGCACGCTAGATACCGGCTACCATGCCCAATACTGGATGGGGCAGGAGGTAGTGCCCGGAGAAGGCACCCCGTCACCAGGAATTGGGCTTGTAGCGCCTTGCTAGAGCTAGTTTAGAGGTCGTAATACATCGCAAATTCGTAGGGATGCGGGCGCTGACGCAGCGGATCAATCTCATTAGTCCGCTTGTAGTCCACCCAAGTTTCCACTAGATCCTCACTGAAAACGCCACCTTCAGTGAGGTAGTCGTGGTCAGCTTCCAGGTGCCGCAAGGCATCTTCCAGTGACTCCGGCAGCTGCGCAATCTGAGCATGCTCTTCGGGCGGCAATTCGTAGAGGTCTTTGTCAATTGGTTCTGCGGGTTCGATCCGATTCTTTATTCCGTCAATGCCGGCCATCAGCTGGGCCGCAAAAGCTAAGTACGGATTTGCAGACGGATCCGGGGTGCGGTATTCCAGGCGCTTTGCCTTTGGTGAGGATCCAGTAACCGGGATGCGAATACATGCCGAGCGGTTGCGTGCGGAATACACCAGATTAACTGGTGCCTCAAAGCCAGGAACCAACCGGTGGAAAGAATTAACTGAAGGATTGGTGAGTGCCAGCAGTGACGGCGCATGTTTTAACAGTCCGCCGATATACCAACGCGCCAGATCAGATAGCCCGCCGTAGCCGCGTTCATCAGCAAATAGTGGCTTGCCGTCTTGCCAGAGGGACTGGTGACAGTGCATACCAGAGCCATTATCCCCAAATAGTGGTTTTGGCATAAAGGTGGCAGTGCGTCCCGCCTGGTAGGCAACATTTTTGATGATGTACTTGAATTTCATCAGGTCGTCCGCAGCTGCTAGCAGCGTGCTAAACGTATAGTTGATTTCCATCTGGCCCGCAGTGCCCACTTCGTGGTGTTGCCGTTCTACTTGTAATCCCACGCGCTGGCATACTGCAGTCATTTCATCGCGCAGGTCAACTAGTTGGTCATTTGGGGGGACGGGGAAATAACCGCCCTTAATCCGAGTTTTATATCCCAAGTTGCCGCCCTCTTCAGCGCGCCCAGTGTTCCACCAGGCTTCTTGGGAGTCGATCTGGTAGAACGAGCCACGGGGCGAGTCATCAAACCGAATGTCATCAAAAACGTAGAATTCAGCTTCCGCCCCGAAGAATACGGTGTCGGCAATGCCGGTAGATGCTAAATATTCTTCGGCTTTGCGGGCAATATTGCGTGGATCGCGGGCATACGGTTCGCCGGTGAACGGATCAACTACGAAAAAGTTCAGCACCAGCGTTTTGTGATTGCGGAATGGATCTACAAAAGCAGTGCCTAGATCAGGGATAAGTTTCATATCAGATTCATGAATTTCAGTGAATCCGCGAATTGACGAACCGTCGAACATTAATCCTTCGGTCAGCGCTTCTTCTTCAAAAGCTGCGATGGGGATAGCGAAATGTTGCATGACGCCGGGCAGGTCACAAAACCGCACGTCTACGAATTCGATATTGTTTTCGGCGATAAAAGCTTTCGCTTCTTCTGCGTTAGTAAACATCAGATCCCATCTGATTAGGCACCGCTAGGTGCACACCATTTTTGTGGTTGCGGAACTACCCGCGTGCCGGTATCACTACCGGAAGTATTATCCGCGCATAGCCCGTCGGTTCGGGCGGGTATTGAACGGGTCGATCCCCTTCGGGATGGGCAGCGCACTAGTCTGAATAGCGCGTAGCCGTTGAGCTACTGCAGTAACTTCTTCATTAGAAATGCGCTTAGGGAGCCGGCGCAGCTGCCGTTCCAATTTAATGAGTGGGACTTGACCAGCCTCATTGCCTACTTTGATTACCTCAATCGGAGCCGAGGGAGCCACCCGCTTAATCGCGCGTACTTCGTCTTTAACCAGTTGGTTGACGCGGTTCGATGGGCCTTCGGCGAGTACGACGACGCCGGGGCGGCCAACCGCCCGGAAGATCATGTCCTGGGATCGGTTGAAGCGAGTGGGTTCTTGGTCAAATACCCAACCGCGTTTGATTTGGCCAAGTACGGCAGCGGTAGCCCCGGGCATGCCATCTATTTGGCTATAGGACGCGCGCCGTACCAGCGCGCTGATAATGAACATGGCGCTGGTGATGCCAAGCAGGACACCAGTCAATACCCACAGCAGCCACTGGTGAGTGACTGCGCCGAGTACGACGCCTAGAACTATCCCCGCAACAAGTGGGCCAAAAACAGCAAATGGGGTCCACGAGTACGATTTCTGCGAAATCTGGTATGCCTCTACCAGATAGGTATACCAGCGCTTCTTTTTCGCCTTGTTCTGCTTCTCTTTTTTAGCCATATCCTCGCCATTTCTAGTGATATTAAAAGTTTAGTTCATGCCAGCCGATTACTAAAAGCTTTCCCAATGTGGTGCATGCTAAACCGTGCCCTGTGGATAACTGAAACTTATTCGAGCAGATAGTGTTTTGCTGTACTCATGGATCGGACAACGCTGGTATTAGCAACTATTTCAGCAATTCTAATTGGCGTCGGTTTGGCCTTTACTGGCGCATTTTCATCGCATAACGCCGGCGCGCAGCAGCGAATGGAGCCGGGGGTGGTGAAAGCAGCTGACGTACCGCAGTCAACTGCCCCCGCGGCACCAGCCGCGCCTACTACTGCTGAGAATATTAAGACGCAGGTGCAACAGTTAATTTCTGCCCGAAATCGCGCATTGACTACTGAAGATTGGGAGGCGTTGGCGCGGATTTCAGTACCGGATTCTCCAGCGCGCGCTGCAGATGACCAGCTCCGGGATTGGCTAATTGAAAACGGGGTAAAGGTAGAAAAAATCGAAACTGAGATTTTAGAGATTGCCGAACTTACTGCCCTCTCAACTGGGAAATTGCCGGCTGGGCAAAGTGCAGTACTGGTGCGCTCAACCCAAAAAACAGCCGATATTGCGGGGCCAGCTGCGATTAAAGCTGCGCAAAATAAGCCGCAGTGCACGATCTGGATAATGGCCGGCAATAAAATTAGCCGCTTCGAGCCCTGCCCGGAGGCACAGCCCGAAGCGGCCAAGTGATTTTACTGGGCTACAGCCCTAATTCCGCAGCGAAGTCGGCTTCTTCCAGCCGCATCTTCACATCACGCAGATACCGGGAAGCATCCGCGCCGTCTACTACTCGGTGGTCATAAGACAAGCACAGGTAGCACTTAGAGCGAATAGAAATAGTCTCGTTGCCATCCTGATCTTTGACTACTCCCGGCGCCCGGTAGATAACACCGGTGCCCAAGATAGCCACATTGGGCTGATTAATAATCGGGGTGTCCATAATCGCCCCAATCGACCCAGTATTGGTGATCGTGAACGTGGATCCGTTCAGCTCATCTGGCGAAATCTTGGCATCGCGGGTGCGGGCCGCCAAATCAGCAATTGACTTGGAGATACCAGCCAGGTTGAGATTGCCGGCATCTTTTATCACCGGAACAAAAAGTCCCTTTTCGGTATCTACGGCAATACCGACATGCTCGGAATCGTGGTAGACAATCTCATTGCCTTCAACTGAGCAGTTGATAATTGGATGCGCCTTAAGCGCTTCAGTGGCTGCCTGTACGAAGAATGGCAAGTAGGTTAGCTTGACACCTTCTCGGGCCAAGAAACCGTCTTTAGCGCGATTGCGCAGTGCCACAATCCGGGTGACGTCTACTTCCATAACCGTAGTGAGCTGGGCGGAGACTTCCAGAGACTCCACCATGCGCTTTGCGATAGTGCGCCGCAGACCGCTCATCTTTTGCCGAGTACCGCGCAAGCTAGCGGCCGCCTGTGCTTTATCCGCAATGGCTTTCTTAACCGAGTTCGCGGCAGGTTGCGCGGCGGGCGCCGCTGCTGGAGCAGGTGCGGGAGCAGCTTTTGCTTGTTCTGCGGCAGCTTTGGCGGCTGCGGCAGCAGATTCTACATCTTGCCGGCGGATGCGCCCACCCACTCCAGAACCAGTAATTTCAGCCAGGTCGACGCCGAGTTCCTGCGCTAGTTTGCGCACTATTGGAGTGACATAAGCGGATTTAGCTTCTGCGGGGGGAGCAGCCGGGGTTGGCGGGGTTGGCGCAGCTGGAGTCGGTGCAGCTGGGGTCGAGGCAGCTGGAGCTGCCGGTTCCGCAGCTGGCGCCGGAGTTGGTTCAGCGGCCGGGGCTGCTGGAGCGGAAACTCCCGAGCCAATAATTGCCAACACAGTGCCGACTGCTACAGTTTCATCTTCTGGCACGCGTATTTCGCTGAGTATGCCAGCGGCTGGAGCGGGTACCTCAGTGTCCACTTTGTCGGTAGCAACTTCCAGCAGCGGCTCATCCTCGGAAACCTCATCGCCTACTTGCTTGAGCCAAGTGGTGATGGTGCCCTCAGTTACTGATTCCCCCAGAGCCGGCATAGTGACCTCTACTCCCTCAGCTGCAGCCGGGGCAGGTGCTGGGGTAGGGGCCGGTGCGGCAGCGGGTGCGGGTTCTGGTTCGGCCGGCGTCTCCGGTGCTGCCGGTGCTGCTGGAGCGCTAGCTGCAACGCTGTCACCGATATAGCCCAGCACAGTGCCTACCGCTACGGTTTCGTCCTCGGGTACTTCAATGCTGGTCAGTACACCAGCGGCTGGGGAGGGCACTTCAGTATCTACTTTGTCAGTAGCTACTTCCAGAATGGGTTCGTCTTCGGCAACGGTGTCACCCACATTTTTTAACCAAGTGGTCACTGTGCCTTCAGTTACCGATTCGCCCAAAGCGGGCATTTTAATTGGCTCAGACATTGAGCTGCCTTTCTATTTGTGAGTGTGTAGTGGCTTGCCAGCTAGCGCTAGCACTGCCTCGCCGACTGATTCATTTTGTGTTGGATGTGCGTGGATAAGGGCAGCAAAGTCTTCTGGGTAGGCTTCCCAGGCCACCATCAGCTGACCTTCGCCGATCTGTTCGCTCATCCGGGTGCCGATGGCGTGGAAGCCAACAATCGGACCGTCCTTTTCCCGCACCAGTTTCACAAAGCCTTGCGCTCCAAGCATCTGGGACTTCCCATTGCCGGCCAGATTGAACTCGACAGCTGTAACGCCGTCTTTACCGTACTTTTCTTCCGCCTTGGCTTGAGTTAGCCCGACTGAAGCAATTTCTGGGTTACAGAAAGTGACTCGGGGGATGTAGTCCTCATTGATTTGACGGGGGGTTAGCCCGGCAATCCGCTCAGCTACAAATAGACCTTGTAGGAAACCGCGGTGGGCGAGCTGTAGTCCAGGAACTATATCGCCTACGGCGTAGATATTCCCCACTCCGGTGTGCAGATTTTCATCGGTGATAACAAAACCGCGATCGAGCTTTATGCCCTGCTGTTCATATCCCAGATTGGCCGTAGCTGGGCCGCGGCCGATGGCGATCAGCAAAACGTCTGCTGCAAAAGTGGCGCCGTCTTGGGTGAATACCGTGACGCCGTTTTCGTGTTCTTCCACCCGATCAAACATGGTCTTGGTATGGAAAGCGATATTGCGCCGCCGGAACTGACGCTCCAAATTCTTAGAGATCGCCAGGTCCTCATTGGGAACTAGGTGGTCCAGTCCTTCAATGATCGTCACTTCAGTACCGTATGACGACCAAATTGAGGCAAACTCCACCCCAATAACGCCGCCGCCTAGCACCACAGCAGACTTCGGCACGTAGGGCAGGCTTAAGGCTTGTTCCGAAGTTATTACCCGTTCAGTGATGGTCTGCCCGATAGTTTTCGAATATGAGCCGGTGGCGAGCACGATATTTTTTCCGCGAATCTGCTGACCGTTTACTTCCACGGTGTCAGTGGAGATGAGCCGACCGTAGCCAGAAATAATATCTACACCCCGAGTTTTTATCAGCCCGGTGAGCCCTTGGAACATTTTTTCGACGACGCCGGTGCGGTAGTTGGCGAGTTTTTCCGCGTCAATTCCGGTGAAAGTTCCTATTACGCCGACTTCAGCGCCGGAGCGCATCTCATCAGCTACTTCAGCTGCGTGCAGCAAGGCCTTGGTGGGGATGCAACCGCGGTGCAAACAAGTGCCACCGACTTTGTCTCCCTCAATTAAAGCTACTTTCAGCCCGAGTTGACCGGCACGCATTGCAGCAGCATATCCGCCTGATCCGGCTCCGAGCACCACCACATCGTATTCAGATTGTGTCACTGTTGCTTCCTATCGAGTGTTAATTAACCCTTTGATTAAATTGAACCACCTTATGCAAAATTTTACCGGTTAACTCGGCACTATCTGAAAAAACTGGTGGTCAGGCTTTGTGCCTGACCACCAGTATTTCCCTGTTTTTCAGAGTGTGATTTTTCCGGCAGGTTGCGCCGCTCGGGGAGCTATGCCGCTAGGTAGTGCAAAACTGCCCGCAGCATACAGCCAGTGGCGCCTTTCGGGGTATAGCCATAGGCGGAGCCGCGATTAAAGGACGGGCCGGCAATATCAATATGTGCCCACGGAGTTTCCCCAACGAATTCCTGCAAGAACAGGCCAGCTACCGACATACCACCCCAGCGGGATCCAGAGTTCTGCAGATCGGCAACTTCAGAATCTAGCGACTTACGCAACTCAGCCGGTAGCGGCATGGCCCAAGCTTCTTCGCCAACTGCGTCCGCAGCGGCCACAATGGCATCCCGCTGCGCTGCAGTTCCCATAACCCCAGTGGTACGTTCGCCCAGCGCCACCATTTGTGCGCCGGTCAGGGTAGCCATATCCAAAACTTCGTCCGGATTTTCCTCAACGGCCATAATCAAGCCATCGGCCAGTACCAGCCGGCCTTCGGCGTCGGTATTGTTAATCTCCACTGACTTGCCATTGCGGTAAGTGATGACGTCATCTGGGCGACCTGCCGCACCAGAAACCATATTTTCTGCCATACACAGCCAAGCCACAATACGGCGGGGGACACCCAATTTGGCGGCTGCAATAACAGTGTGCAGCAAAGTGGCTGCGCCAGCCATATCCGTTTTCATCTCAGTCATGGAATTAGACGGCTTTAGCGAATATCCGCCCGAGTCAAAGGTGATGCCTTTGCCTACCAAAGCGCTAAAGCCCTGGGCATTTTCCGGATTCCATTCCACGCGAATAAGGCACGGTGCCGAAGCTGATCCAGCTCCCACATGCAAGATGCCAGCCAATTTTTCGGTAACTAGATCTTGTCCAGCGTAAACCGTTACGGCACAGCCCACTGCTTCTGCCTCTTTGCGGGCGATGTCAGCAAAAGTAGCTGGATTTAGATAGTTAGGGGCGGTGTTTACCAAGTCCCGCACATCATTAACTGCGGTAGCCACGATCTCAGCGCGTTCCAGGGCAGTGGCAAAATCGCCGGTTGCTCGGATAACTACTTCAGCTACTGGTTCTTTCTTGGCTTTGCGATAGGCGGCAAAGTCATAGGCAGCCAGCCGGCTTCCTTCCGCAATCGCCACCACATCGTCCTCAGTTTCGGCTGGGAGAGTAACGGCAACCTGCGCTAGTCCAGCGCTGGCCGCGATGGCAGCACCCGCCATATTGCGCAGTACATTTGGAGTTAGTTCATTAGCGGTGCCTACCCCGATAACTACTTTGCTGCTATCGGCGGGGGAGACGATGCGGGTTACGGACAGATCAGCTGTGCTTGCCTGCACAGTGTCAAATGCCGCGTGCACCGACTTCAAGAAAGAATCATCGCTAATATTGGTCACGAGCTGGAACGAGTCACCCTCGGATTTCAGCCCCACAATAAGATTTTCAGATAGGTCATTTTCTACTGGTGCAACAGAAATATTCATTCCAGAATTCTACGTCACGGTTTAATAAAACTCATCTGACTAGTGGTTGTACTTGGAGCATTGCGCAAGGGGAAGAAAGATAATGACGCAGATTGCGGATAAGCAGCTGGCAGATACTCGCCCCCGTACCTTCGGTTGGCCGGCAGTGTTTATCGGAGTGCTGTGTGTTGCAGCAGTGTTTTTTGCCTTGCGCGGCATCATATCGGCAGCGATTGACTTCACCGCCGGCGAACCGCTAGCTGCTACGGGCACCATTCTCAGTGCCCTGGCGTGGGTGTGTGGCGGAGTTGGCCTCGCGCATAACGGGCGGCGGATGCGTCGGGTGGCATGGAGTGCCTGGGCACTGAACACAGTGGTGCCGATCTTGACCTTAGCTTTCCAATCTGACTGGTTAAATTCGGCTAGCCCGTGGTTTTCCGGCGGCAGCACATATTTTTATCTGCCTACAGTGGGCGCGGCACTGGCTCTGGGATGGCTATTTTGGTCCCAACCGGCCCGAGTCGCTGCCCGCAATGCCAAACCGGCGTCGGAAAATACCACGGCCAATAATTGATCTGGAGCGCATATGTATCGGTTAATGTTCAAACTCTTCATCTCAAAAACTGACCCAGAGCAGGCACATAACCGAGTTATGCGGGCACTTGCCCTATTCGGGAAAATAACCCCGGTTGCCGCGCTAGCGCGCCGCGTACTGCGGTGGGGATACCCCAGCGCCCATTACTTTAACCGGCAATTGACTGGGCGCGTGGGATTAGCTGCGGGGTTAGATAAAGACGCCATTGCCGTGCGCGGGCTGGACGCGCTGGGATTTGCATTTGTAGAAGTCGGCACTATCACCCCCAAACCCCAGCCGGGAAATGACCAACCGCGGCTATGGCGCCACCTGGCAGACGAAACCATCCGCAACCGCATGGGGTTCAATAACGACGGCGCTGACGCCTGTGCCGCTCGGCTAGCACAACTGCGTGCTACCGCAGCGGGGAAGCAAGCCGTCGTGGGGGTGAATATCGGAAAAAATAAGTGGACTAGCGCCGCAGCGGCGCCAAATGACTACGCCTATGCGGCAGAAAAACTGGCTCCGTACGCCGACTATCTGGTGATTAACGTATCTTCACCAAATACTCCCGGTCTGCGAGACTTGCAGGCAGTGGAATCGCTGACGCCAATTGTGCGAGCCACAATTGCTGGTGCGCAGGCAGGCACTAGCCGCCCAGTGCCAGTATTGGTGAAGATTGCTCCTGATCTGGCCGATGCGGATATCGCCAAAGTTGCCGCACTAGTTAAAACAGAACAGCTCGCCGGGGTAGTCGCTACGAATACCACTATTGGGCATGACCGCGGCCCAGGGGGATTATCCGGGCCGATCTTATTGCCGCGTTCGACCCAAGTAGTTGCGGATTTGCGCCGCGAACTGGGGCCAGACTTCTTGATTATTGGTGTGGGCGGGGTAACCACTGCCGCGGATGCCAAGCGCATGGTGGCTGCTGGCGCTGATTTAGTGCAGATCTACACCAGCTTCATCTACCACGGCGCATTTTTGCCTAGCAAACTGAACCGGGCGCTGCGTTAGTAAGCCTTAGTTAAGCAGAATCGTCAGCTATTCTTCTGCCAGAACTTTAGTACTGCCAGGCGTTGCTCGCGCGCCGCGCCCTCCGGGAATTCACCGCGTTTTACCTGCGGGCTAGGTAAGCGCCAGCGGCGCAAATAAAAGCTGCGCCCCATCATTTGGGCGAGGAACCCGCGCGGTATCTGGTTGGCACCGAAATGCCGTTCGGCGAGTTTCTTGGCGCGCCATGCCACAAAAAATCCATTCAACAGCATCAAAATGAATACTGCATAGAGCGCTATTACAATCCACCTGCCGATCTGTGGATAACGTGAGTTAACCACCAGCAACGGAATCAGCAGAATCGCCGTCGGCATGAAAAAGGCAGCAAATGGCGCGGAAGCATCTACAAAATCGCGCCCGAAGCGGCGCACTTTACCTTTATGCTGTGGTGGCATATTGCGCTCATCGCCAGTGCGCATTGCCTCTTGTTCCTTGGCATAAAGTTCATTGGAACGGGCGCGTTCCTCAGCTTTGAAGGCTTTCTTTTCTTCTGGAGTCATCGTGGCCCGATTAGAAACGATGGGCCGACGCCGCCGCGCCTCTACCTCTTTGCGCCGCGGAGTGGGCGCACCTTTAGCTGGAGTGTGCCCCTTAGGAAGTTTTATTTCAGGTGCTACCTCAGCCGAAGATTCTTCAGTTCCTGGCTTTGACTTTTTGAAAAACACGCCTCGCGCCTCCAATTAGGATTAGATCTGTGACAAGTGTAGCGGTCACTGACGTTAATCGAGAATTCGCCGGCGCCGCCAACTATGCTGAGCGCATGGATGAAATAGCGATAAAAACCCGAGTAGCGGAAAATTTTCCCCAAGCGATTGCCGATCTGAAAGAGCTAGTGGCGATCGAGTCGATATCTTCTCTGCCTAGCCACGAGCTGCAGATGCAGCAAAGTGCAAACTGGATCGCCGCGCGCACCCGGGAATTAGGGCTAGATACGCAAATCATTCAACTACAAACTTCCGAAAATGGGACTGGGCGTCCCGCAATCCTCGCCACCCGCCCCGCGCAGCCCGGCAAACGCACTGTGTTGCTTTACGCCCACCACGATGTGCAGCCCACGGGCGAACTAGCGCTCTGGGACACGGCACCTTTTGAGGCGCAAGTAGTAGGCGACCGTATTTATGGCCGGGGAACGGCCGATGACAAGGCTGGAGTGATTTTGCACCTTGCCGCCATCGCCGCTGCAGAACCCGGTGCTGGCATAGTCCTCTTTATCGAAGGGGAAGAGGAAGTTGGCTCGCCCACCTTCGTCGATTTCTTACACACCTACCAGGAAGAACTAGCTGCCGATCTGATTGTGGTGGCCGATTCAAATAACTGGGAAGTGGGCAGCCCGTCATTGACTACTTCATTGCGGGGGGTAGCCACATTAGAAGTAGAACTCCGGGTGCTCGACCACGCGCTCCATTCCGGAATGTACGGCGGGCCAATCTTGGACTCGGTAACTTTAGCGGCGCGGCTTATTGCCACCCTGCATGACGACGCGGGAGATGTGGCAGTTGCTGGTCTAGCTGGTAGCGATAACACCGATGTTGACTACGCCGAAGCACAGTTGCGCGCGGACGCCGGCGTACTGCCTGGAGTGGAGCTGGCTGGCACCGGGTCACTAACCTCCCGCCTGTGGACCAAACCAGCGATCTCAGTGATTGCCATGGACACCACCACCGTGGCACAAGCGTCAAACACCATCAGCCCCACCACTAAATTTGTGCTATCCCTGCGCGTCTCGCCAGCACAAGATACCAAAGTTGCCGCCGAAGCCTTACGTGCTCATCTGCTTGCCAACGCGCCTTTTGGAGCAGAAGTGACAGTAAATATCGTAGAAACTGGCCCGGGATTCACTGCCGGAGCCGACACAGAACTTACCAATCTGGGGCGCGCTGCGCTCGCGGCGGCGTGGGGTAAAGAACCGGTAGATATCGGAGTAGGGGGCTCCATTCCGTTTATTTCGGATCTAGCAGAAGTGTTCCCGGCCGCTAGCATCTTGGTAACCGGGGTGGAAGACCCAGACACCCGCGCGCACAGTGCCAACGAGTCTCTCCACTTGGGAGATTGGCAAAACGCGATAGTGGCCGAAGCGCTGTTACTCAGCGAGTTGGCAAACTAGCGCAGTAAACGATGCGAGTTTTCTTTTGTGCTGAGGCCCTACCGGGCATGAGCCCGGGCGCAGTAGCTGATCTGGCGCAGGACAGTTGGTGGCAGATTCGCCCTGCAGACGCAGTGGAAACTTTTCCGGTTTCGCCCGGGTGGCCCCGCGACTTAATCGGCACTGGGCTAGCGGAAATTGCGCAACGCACCTATCCCGATCTGCGCGCATTGGAACGCGGCGATTCGCTAGCAGACCCCTGGCATGTCATCTGGATATCTGATGAGCAGCACTATGCACTTATTGACTTGGCAGATGCAATGTCCTGGGAGGGACATGGTTCGCCACTGGGTTCGTCTGCGTTTTTAGGCAGAGATCTGCACACCTTAATCACTAGCGGAGTGCGCCGTCTGCAGATAAATCTGCCGCAGTTTATGAGGTACTCTGACGCCGGGCAAGGGCTGCTAGCCGCACTTACTGGCCAGGACACTACGGGGGCGGACACTCGAACCGTAGCGCAAATTATTGGCGCAGCTAGGCAAGCAATTTCCCAGCTCACTGTGTACGTTACCTATTCTGCTCCGATGGAATTAGCGGGGTTCTCCGGGATGGCTCATAGCTGGGCAGAACAGGGATTGGATCCGCAGCTGGCCCAGCGAGCGCAGCAAGAACTGGGGCAGTGGGGGAATACGGTCGCGCAGGCACTGGACACCATGGCGGACCGACTGCTGCCCGGAACTCCGCTGGCCACACAGAGTGCATACGCCGGCGCTGGCGGGGGACTCGCCATGATGCTGGAAGTGCTGCGCGCCCGAGTATTGCCAATTGGGGCTTATTTATTTGGTATGTACCCCGAAACTGATACCGCTATTTCGCAAAGTGATTTGTGCTGCTATATCGGGGGCAGAATTGGCGTTAATATCCCCAGTCCGTTAACAGAACTGTCTGACCGGGCGGGGAAATACGGTGTACCGGTGGTGTTGGTTGCCGATGCGGCGGGGATGCGCAAAGGCGAACTCCAAAATTTGGGAGTTCATGGTTCCTATGAGTTGCGCCCCGAGCTGGCATTTTTGGAACCACAGCCCGATGATCCGCAAAGTAGCGCGGCCATTACTGAAAAATTAGCTGAACAGCTCCAGCGTGTCGCCGTCACCTGGGGATACTAATCTCACCGTGGTGGGAAACTCGATATCCGGGTAAGCTGGCACTGATTATTTTCCGAATCGATGGAGGGCCTGATGAGCGATATGCTCGAACAAACCACTCATGGAGTAGAACTAACTACGGCTGCGGTAGCAAAGGTCAAATCGCTATTGGCCCAAGAAGGGCGCGATGATCTCCGCCTGCGGGTAGCGGTACAACCAGGCGGTTGTTCTGGGCTAATCTACCAGCTCTACTTCGATGAGCGTTTGCTTGATGACGACGCAGTGCGGGACTTTGATGGAGTAGAAGTAGTAGTAGACAAAATGTCGGTACCGTATCTAGTGGGCGCCACAGTTGACTTTGCGGACACTATCGAACGCCAAGGATTCACAATTGATAATCCCAGTGCAGCCGGATCCTGTTCCTGTGGGCAGTCATTTAACTAAAGCTGCTGGAGCTCCGGCTAAGAATTGCTGCGGAGCTTATGAGACACTAGACCGGTAAAACATTTTTACAGGAGTTGTTATGCGCAAAGTTGCGATTGCATTGGCAGCTGTGCTGATGCTAGTAGGCGTGGTGGGCTGCAGTTCTTCAGATGACAAAAAAGAAACTGATGCTACCGCCACCGAAGTACAGATAGCGTCAGCTGACATCATGCCGTCGTTAAACGAAGACGGCGAATTTCCAGTTTTAGAATTCCCAAGTTCGAAGCCGCCTGCCGGGTTACAGCTTTTGGTGCTGGAAAAAGGCAAGGGACGCACAGTCGAGAGCACAGATTTAATTGTCGCTAATTATGTGGGTCAAGTTTGGGGTAACGCTGACCCGTTTGACTCATCATTTGAGCGCAAAATGTCTACCTCATTTGAGCTATTCAAGGTGATCCCCGGCTGGCAAAAGGGGCTGGCTGGATTGCAAGAGGGTGCCAAAGTTATTCTTTCTATTCCTCCGGAAATGGGTTATGGCGACCAAGGTGCCCCCAGTGCTGGTATTGGTGGAGCAGACACCATTGCTTTCTATGTTGAGGTAGTGGCAGCATATGGCAATGATCAGGCTGGTGATCCAGATGCGGCCATGCAGGTGGAGTTGGATTCCTTGCCTGTAGCGGTTACCGGTGAGCTGGGTAAACCAGTGACTATTAAAGTTAAAGACAGCGCGGAACCTCCTGCGGAACTGACTACCACGGTAATTGCGCGGGGTAGTGGGGCGCCAGTAGGCGGTGAAGACTCGCGCGTCTACATCTCGTACGCTATGACCTTATGGGACAACTCCCAAAAAGAGGAGACTTACGCCGGCAACGGCCCGCAGGAAGTGCCGATTGTAGAAGGCTCTCCATTTGTGGCACTATCTGGTATTCCAGTGGGGTCTCGGGTGCTAATCACTGCTCCGGCAAATGGTGGTGACGGCAGCGACTCTAAGAATCCGGTCACTACGCCGGCGTACGCAATTATGGTCGATATCTTGGGAATACAGCTCCCGCCTGAGAAGTAGCCGCGATATCACAATTAGTTAGCAACACAATTAGTTAGCAAAAATCTGGGGAAGCAGCGCAGCTGCTTCCCCAGATTTTTGTAGTGGCTACTTGCGTAATTACCGCAGAATCATTTCCGTGGCCTTTTCTTGAGCGGTGGTCAACCGCGCTGCCACATCTTCCCAATTGACGATATTCCAGATTGCCTTGACGTAATCTGCCTTGACATTCAAGTAGTCCAGGTAGAAAGCATGCTCCCACATATCCAACATGAACAGTGGGTAAGTTCCTACTGGTACGTTGTTCTGCTGATCGAATAGCTGGAAGATATTTAGTTTTCCACTAATCGAATCGAATGCCAGCACTGCCCAGCCGGAGCCCTGAATACCGGTTGCAGCGGCAGTAAAGTGCTGCTGGAAGTTAGCGAAGGATCCGAAAGCATCTTTAATTGCTTCCAAAAGTTCGCCTTCTGGTTCGCCACCACCATTTGGTGACAGATTCTTCCAGAACACACTGTGGTTGGTGTGACCGCCGAGGTTAAAAGCTAAATCTTTTGAGAATTGGTTAACTTTAGACAGGTCTCCGGCTTCGCGGGCTGCGGCCAAATTCTCTAGTGCAGAATTGGCTCCGGCGACGTATGCCGCGTGGTGCTTGGAATGGTGAAGTTCCATGATTTTGCCTGAGATATGTGGCTCCAAGGCACTGTAGTCATAGTCAAGCTCTGGCAAAGTATAGACCGTCATTTATCCTCCAAAATGTCTATTTTGTGCCCTAGTCTGGGGCACATCACTAACTCTAACGACGATGCATCCGGAATAATTTCAATATCTGTGCTCCTAGTCCACTACTGCGCTGACAGCGAAAATATTCTGATCGTGTCCGCCCACTAATACTGCGGAGAGTAATTCGCGACCAGAGCAAAAAGATCGTTATTATGGACTTGGTTAACCAATATGGAGGTAATGATGACGGAGAATTCCGCACCGGCAACGCAGCGCAAAGATGCTCTGGAAGTACTGGTTTATTCAGACAATAGCGACGTGCGGGCTGAGGTGATCCAAGCCGTAGGTCGCCGGGTGGCTACCGAGTTACCGGAAATTAATTTCACTGAAGCTGCTACCTATGAAGGCACCTATCAGCAAGTGCGGGATGGCAATTTTGACCTCTTAATCCTGGATGCGGAAACCGCTAAACTCGGCGGGATCGGTATGGGGAAGATGGTTCGGGATGAGATCGATCCAGATATTCCATACATCATCCTCATTGCCCGGCCACAAGACGAATGGCTGGCGCGAGTGGCTAAGCCAGAAGCAATTCTGCCCTTCCCGGTAAATCCACGTGAAATCTCTGCGACAGTAGCCGATATTTTGCGTGATCGAGTTAAGTAACTGAGCAAATAGTGACTTTTACTTGGCCTGATCTCACCACAAAAGTTATTGCACGCCAGGATTTGACGCGGGCAGAAACCGCGTGGGCAATGGATAGCGTAATGTCTGGCGAAGCCAGCCCGATCCAATTGGCTGGTTTCTTGACGGCACTTGCTACTAAGGGCGAAACAGCAGAAGAATTTCTCGGCTTAGCGGACTCTATGCAAGCCCACGCTCGCCCAGTGGAACTGACTTCAGAATCACTAGATATTGTCGGCACGGGGGGCGACCGGCTGCGGACCGTCAATATATCCACTACGGCTGCACTGGTTATTGCGGCTGGTGGCGTCAAGGTGGTAAAACACGGCAACCGCGCGTCGTCGTCAAAATCAGGATCAGCAGACTGCCTGGAAGAACTCGGCGTAGATCTGGATTTACCGATTCCAGCAGTGGAAAAAATATTTCACGAATTGGGGATTACTTTCCTATTTGCCAATTTGTTCCACCCGGCAATGAAATACGCGGCGCGGGCGCGTAAAGAGTTGGCGGTGGCCACTGCCTTCAACGTATTAGGCACTTTAACGAATCCGGCGCAGCCAGTAGCGGGGGCAATCGGGGTGGCTAATGCCAGCCGGGCCCCTTTGGTGGCAGGCGTATTGGAGCGGCGGAAAAATCGGGCATTGGTTTTCCGAGGCGAAAATGGGCTAGATGAGCTCTCATCTGCAGTGCGCAACCAAGTTTGGGAAGTGCGGGACGGTACCACGAACTACTACGAATTTGATGCTGCTGAACTGGGGCTACCGCAGGCAGATATTAGCGATCTATTGGGCGCGGATGCCGCCTATAACGCCAAAGTTACGCGGGAAGTGCTAGCGGGAGCGCGCGGCCCGGTCCGAGATTCAGTGTGTCTGAACGCCGCTGGTGCCTTTGTAGCCGACGGGCAGTTAGCTGGCGTGCGGCCTCAAGATGGCACTTTCCTAGAGCGGATGGCAAATGGTCTGGAAATTGCCACCCAAACTATAGATTCTGGAGCCGCCAGTGCCTTGTTGGCTAATTGGGTGGCGCTGTCTGATCAGTTGTCCGAATAGGTTAATCAAGCCCAATATCAAAGGCAGCTTCTAAATCGGCGCGGGAAAATTCCTGGAATGCCAAGTGAGTACGGATCTTGCGCACGCCCGGAACCTTGGCGATTTTTCCGGGGATAACTTCCGCCAGCTGATCATGCTCAGGAACTGCGATAACCGCGATCAGATCAACATCGCCAGTTACCGAATAAACCTGTTTGACACAGCGGATTGAAGCGACCGCGTCAGCAACTTCAGGAATCTTGTCGACCTCAGCGTCGAGCAAAACAATTGCGGTATACATGAAACTCTTTCTGTCTGTTCCTGAGCTAAGTCTATTGGGGTAGGGGTAGTTAGGCAGCTATTTAGCGATAAGCGCGCCTCGCTAGTTATGAGAGCTGCTGGGTCATAAGCGCGCACCGTCGTCGTCATATGGTTTTTCTCGCGGGGAAGAAAGCCAAATCCCAGCGCCAAGTGCTCCAAAGCCACCGATTCCACCGCTAATAATGAGGGCAGTAGGCAAGGACAATACCCCTACCCAGCTGAGAGCTACTAGTCCGAGCAAAATTGCGGCTGCCCCTAGGGTGAGGAGGGTAGCCGCAGAGACGGGAGTGGCTGGCGGCGGCGGAAGTTGTGCGGGGTCGAAGCTCTCCGCCGCATCATCTGGGGGAGTGGGTGACCAGTCACGCGGGCCACCACCCGCAACTGTGGGGTGCGATAAATCAGGTAGTTGGGCGGCAATATCTTGGAAAGCTAAATCGAACTCGCGTTGCGAGCGCGGAGCGGGGGCAGCGTCATCTGCTCCAGAATTTGATTTAGCGTTAGTCATGCCGCAATCCTACCCACAGTTGAATGACTATTACCGCATCTGGGTGTGAAAAGATTTCGGCGAAACCGGTAGAATGACTCACGGCGCAGGCATACGCGGGATGTGTATTTGCTGCGCATCTGCGCAATCCAAATATGTGTGCCGCTAGGCGCGGGAATATAAGACTACTAGGAGGAACACGGATGACTATCCGTCGCGTAGCACTGCTGACTGCAGGAGGATTTGCTCCCTGCTTGTCTACGGCAGTTGGTGACTTGATTGAACGCTATACCAAAGAGCTTCCGGAGGCCGAAATTATTGGCTACCAGCATGGTTATCATGGCCTGCTGACCGGTAACTACGTGGTTTTCGACGATGAAGCCCGGGAAAAAGCTCAGGTACTGACCAAATTTGGTGGTTCTCCAATTGGAAACTCGCGAGTTAAGCTCACCAATACGCAGAACTTGGTAGAGCGGGGGTTGATTAAGAGCGGGGAAAGCGCGCTGGAGGTAGCGGCCGAACAGCTGCGTAAAGACGGCGTAGATGTGCTGCACACGATCGGTGGCGACGACACCAATACCACCGCTGCTGATCTAGCGGCCTATTTGCATGAGCATGACTATGAATTGACGGTGGTTGGTCTCCCCAAGACTATTGACAACGATATCGTGCCGATTCGCCAGTCTCTGGGAGCATATTCCGCTGCGGAACAGGCAGCTATTTTTGCGCAGAACATTGTAGGTGAGCACCGGGTGAACCCGCGGATGCTCATCATCCACGAAATCATGGGGCGCAACTGTGGTTACTTGGCAGCGCAGACGGCGGTAGAGTACCGCAACTGGTGGAAAGAACAGGACTGGGTGCCTTCGGCTGGGCTGATGAAAGAGCGCTGGGATATTCATGCGCTCTACCTGCCTGAAATGTCCTTTGATTTTGACGTCGAAGCCTCGCGCTTGCGCCAAATAATGGATGAATACGGCAATGTGAACATCTTCCTTTCGGAAGGTGCGGGAGTTCCGGAAATCATCCAAGAAATGATCGAAGCTGGGGAAGAACCAGAGCGCGACCCATTTGGGCATGTCAAACTGGATATGATCAATCCGGGTCAGTGGCTGGCGAATAAGTTCTCACAGATCATCGGCGCAGAAAAGGTGATGGTGCAGAAGTCGGGTTACTTCTCCCGGTCGGCTAAGTCCAATGAGCGCGATCTGCAGCTCATCGCTGAGATGGCTGATAAAGCAGTGGCGAGTGCAATTGCTGGTGTCTCAGGCGTTATTGGGCACGACGAAGAAAATAACGATGAACTATCGGCTATTGCATTTGAGCGTATTGCTGGACACAAGAAATTCGATGTGCGCCAGCAGTGGTTTGTTGACCTGATGGATGAAATTGGTCAGCCGTGGAGCCCGAAGTTCGACGAAGAATAAGCCAATAGGGCAAAGTCACTAAGGTACTGAAGTGGCGCCGGGCAAAAGCTCGGCGCCACTTTTGTGCCGAAATACTGGCGGAATATATGTGCTGCATTCGGCCGGGCCATACCGCGACTCGGGACGATATGCCTTATGGCATTCTTTTGTTTACAATTCCAGTGTGTACGAGAATCCTGATGAATCGCGGTTAGCGCAGCTACGCACCTGGAAAAATAAGCCGGCTTTACACCAGCCGGCTTATCCCGAGCCGGAATCTCTGGCAGCCGCGGTAGATTATCTTCGTACTATGCCGCCCCTGGTGTTCGCCGGCGAAGCCGATTCCCTGAAAGCTCTTATTGCCCAGGCTGGCAGGGGCAAGGCGTTCATTTTACAAGGCGGGGATTGTGCTGAATCCTTCAAAGATGCCACTGCAGAGCGGATCCGCGCCAAAATCCGCACTATCTTGCAGATGTCGCTAGTTCTTACCTACTCCGCTTCGGTGCCCGTGGTGAAACTGGGGCGGATAGCAGGCCAATACGCTAAACCGCGTTCCAACCCTACTGAAACTCGCGATGGCGTCGAACTGCCGTCATATATGGGGGATGCGGTGAATGGTCATCAGTTCACCCCGGAAGCGCGCCGCCCGGATCCACATCGGCTAGTTGAGGCTTACCAAAATTCTGCGGCAACCCTGAACCTAATTCGCGCCTTTACTTCGGGTGGTTTTGCGGACTTGCACCGGGTGCACGAGTGGAATCGCGGTTTCGCCTCCAATCCCGATAACGCCCGGTTTAACCAAATGGCTGCGGAACTGGACCGGGCCATCAGCTTCATGCGTGCTGCGGGAGTGGACTCAGAGTCGTTGCGCACGGTCGATTTCTATTCCTCCCATGAAGCTCTGCTGCTGGATTATGAAGATGCTATGACCCGGATAGACTCTCGCACCGGGCTGCCGTACAACGTCGGAGCTCACTTGTTGTGGATTGGGGAGCGCACCCGTGATCCCAACGGGGCACATGTAGAGATGCTTTCCAAAGTGCGCAATCCCATTGGCGTTAAACTAGGTCCAGCTACCACTAAAGACGATCTACTCCGCCTAATCGATAGACTTAATCCAGATGGCGAACCGGGGCGGCTCAGCCTCATTGCCCGCATGGGTGTAGGTAAAGTGCGCGAAAAGCTGCCTTTCCTGATCGAAACTGTGCAGGCGGATGGGCGCCCAGTAACTTGGCTCACCGATCCGATGCACGGCAATACTATTTCGGCTGGAAAGTTCAAAACGCGCCGGCTGGATGACGTTTTGGGTGAAGTGAAGGGATTCTTTGAGGTACACCGGGAACTAAATACGGTTCCTGGTGGGCTACACATTGAACTAACTGGCGACAACGTGACGGAAGTATTAGGCGGCACTCAAGCTATCTTGGCTGATGGCCTGGGAAAACGCTACGAGACGCTAGTAGACCCCCGGTTAAATCATCGGCAGTCACTGGAGCTGGCATTCTTAGTGTCCGAAATCCTGCGCGAAAATTTTTAAGCTGTGCTGCAGTTGCTGAGGTCAGATAACTCGAATGACGACGGTAGTCCCGGGCTGTGCCATAGCTCCACCGCCCGGCGTCTGCGAACGCACAGTACCAAAGACCCCGCCTAACAGCTTTTCTTCATTAACTTTGAATCCGGCATCTTGCAGAATTTTGATTGCCTGATCCCGTTGCAGTCCAAAGACATCCGGCACCGCAATTGGAGTTGGCCCCTTAGAAACCACCAGATTCACCTGGTCGCCGCGGTAGAGCACCGTCTCTGGCTCGGGACTTTGCGAAATGACCGTGCCTTGGGAAATATCATCGGAGTATTCCTCGGTGGTGGCAAGCGCCAGGCCCATCTCCTCCAAAATGCTAGTTGCTTCGGCTATGGTCTTGCCGGCTAATGCGGGCAGTTCCAGCGGTTCGCGCCCTTTAGAGACTACGACTTTCACAATCGTGTCATGGCGTACGATTTCTCCACCGGCTGGATCCTGGGAGACCACCACTCCCTCTGGCACAGTCTCCGAGTATTCCTCCACTAGATTCACCTCAAAGCGCGCACTGCGCAGCTGGGCTTCGGCATCGTCACTTTCTTTTCCGACGACGTCCGGCACTTCCAGCATCTCCACGCCTTTAGAGATGTAGACGGTGACGGTGGTTGACGGATGTACTGAGGCGCCAACGGGCGGGTCAGTTTCCACCACTTTGCCCTTTTCCATCGTGTCTGAGAAGCGCTGATCGCTCTCCACTGTAAAGCCGATTTTTTCCAGTTCTGCAGTGGCCTCTTGCAAAGTCATACCGGAAACATCTGGAACTGGTACTCGCATTCCCGGGCCCGCCAGGAAGAACCACAAGCCAAATCCAGTTAGCGCTAGCGCAACGGCAGCGATTATCAGCGCAATCTTCCAGCGCGGGCGGCGTGGAGCATCGTCGTCTTCCGCTATCGCAACTGGGGTGTCGTAGTAGTGTGGGTCACCGTCGGTACTCAGCGTCAAGGCGGGCAGTGCAGCAGCATTCTCAGGTTGGGCGGCAATATCATAAGCCTCAGTGAACTGAGCCGGCTGGTAACTAGCTAGTTCGCCATCTGGAGAGAAGCTGGTTGAGGCAGAATCAAATTCCTCTGCCAGTAACCCCGAAGTTTCGCTTGGTGCTGGCTCTGGCAGGGCAGTGGTGGCACCAGGGACGATACCGCTCTCAGTTTGTTGCCGAATCGTGGCCGGAAAAACGGGGATGCGCCGGATTTTCTCATCCGCGGTGACCGTAGCTATAACGTCTTCCAACGCCGCTAAAGCTGCTTTGCCGTCCTGCGGGCGCCGCACGGGATCTTTGGCAGTAAATAGCGAGATTACGGAGTCAAGCGCTGGTGGAATCCACTCGGCGTTATCCACCAAACGCGGCATCGGAGAATTTACGTGTTGATAGGCAACAGAGAGCGGAGTTTCCCCAGTAAATGGCAGAGTTCCGACAATAAGCTCATAGAGCATGATGCCGGCGGAGTAGATATCCGAGGCGGGGCCAGCTGCACCTGCAGTAACCATCTCCGGTGCCACGTACCCCACGGTTCCCAACATATTTGCCGTGTGGGTAGCATCCGAAACCGCTCGCGCTAGGCCAAAATCTGCCACTTTGGCGTGCACTGCGCTGCCGTTAATCGCGGTGATATCCAGTTCTTTGGTGAGCAAAATATTTTCTGGCTTCACATCGCGGTGCACAATATCATTCGTATGCGACTCAGACAGCGCCAGCAATACCTGCCGGGTGACTTCAAGTGCAGTGCCCAGGGGGAGGGAACCGTGAGTTCTTAGCTGAGAACGCAGATCTGGGCCATTAACCAATTCCATTACTAAGTATGGGCGTTTGCCACTGGGAGTATCAGCGACTCCTTGGTCGTGGACTGACACGATATAGGGGCTGGAAAGACGCGCGGCAGAGCGTGCCTCCCGCATAAACCTAGACACAAAATCTGGCTGTTCGGCAAGATGCGGGTGAATAACTTTAATCGCAACTGATCTTTCCAGGCGCAGATCAGTGGCCCGGTATACGGCAGCCATGCCGCCCCTGGCGAGCCGGGCGTTTATCAAGTATCGGGCATCAATTGTTGCACCCAGTAATGGATCTGGTGGTTTCACAACACTCACAATAGCTAATGAATGCCGGCCAGCCGTATTAGGCTAGCCGGCATTCGGAAATATCAATTCTTCGTGACTGCACTACCTGCGCGATTAGAACCGCGCCATAGCCGCCTTAACCTTTGCCACATATTTTACGGTGTCGCTGCGCATGCCGTAGCGTTGCACCCCGCTGAGCCCTTGGTAGTACCCAGCGATACCTTCTTCTAGGGAGGTAGCGGATTTTTGCAGCGAACGGATAATGGCCACGCCAGCAGTGATATTGTCATCTGGATTTAGCAAATTCAGTGACCGACCTACGAGCTGAGAGGCCCATACTCCTGAGGAGGGGATTACCTGCATAGTGCCGATAGCATTTGCTGGGGAAACCGCCGTGGCGTCAAAACCGGACTCTACATAAGCATGTGCCAGTGCCAAGCGCGGATCTACCCCCAAGGCGTTGGCAGTGGCAATTATCTTTTGCTGAATTTCAGCGCGTGAAGGTACCGGCTGCGCAATAAGGGCCTGCTTATTGGCGTTAGCTGCTGCCACAGTGGCATCCGGGTAGGTGTAGCCGGGGAAATTATTGGTTACTAGAGGCTTCTCCGTGGGAGCTGCGGGTTTAGTGGCAGTAGATTGGGAACTTACGGTTGCGCTACCCGTAATGTTCAGCCGCTGGCCAACTGCGATGCGGTTGGGGTTGGCAATGGAGTTGGCTTTGGCGATGGCGGAGACACTGGTGCCGAAACGCTGGGCAATAGCGGAGAGAGTATCGCCGCTCTTTACCACGTACACCGTGCTCGGGGTAGCAGCTGGTTTAACCGCTGGCGCTGGCTTGGCAGCTGGTGCGGAGACCGCTGGCTGGCTAGGTGCGGGTTTAGTGGCCGCTGGAGCGCTGCTGCCAATAGTGAGCCGCTGGCCAACTGCGATGCGGTTGGGGTTGGCAATGGAGTTGGCTTTGGCGATGGCGGAGACACTGGTGCCGAAACGCTGGGCAATAGCGGAGAGAGTATCGCCGCTCTTTACCACGTACACCGTGCTCGGGGTAGCAGCTGGTTTAACCGCTGGCGCTGGCTTGGCAGCTGGTTGGGCGGTAACCGGAGTGGATTTACCTGGAATGACTAGCCGTTGTCCTGGGTAAATGACTGCGCGTGAGCTGAGGCTATTGGCAGAAATAATTGCGGATACCGAAGTGCCAGTGCGCTGCGCAATAGCCCACACCGTATCGCCTCGTTTTACCTGGTAGGTCATCTGCACTGGCGCTTTGAGCAGCTGCGGTGTGAGCCGGGCGGCTGCCGCTAGGTTGCCGGTGACAACCGGGGTAGAGACAGGTGCAGCTTGTGCCACTGCCGGAGCTAGGACACCAACTGCGGTTGCTGCAGCGATTGCCGTGCCAGATCGTTTGATCCTAGAACGAGACTGCATGGTACCTCCGTAAGTTATATTCTGTGCAAGTTGTTGATACTGATAATGCTGTTTCAGATGTTTCATATGTGACAATAGTGCATTTTGCGGCGTGTTTCCAGACATTTAGGAAAATATGCGTTAATTTGTTCGCGTGTGTCATGTACCTGATCCGGGCGAATGGCTCTCGGTGCCCGAAGTCGCTGAAGTAATGCAGGTGCGCCAGCGAGATGTGCGCCAGATGCTTGCCGACAAGAAAATAGTTGCGGTGCGGCGGGGACCAAATAATGCTTGGTATATAAATGCTGGTCAGCTTATTGAAAAAGATGGCAGAGTTGTTGCTATCCCGGCTCTGCGCGGCACATTGATTTCACTATCAGATGCGGGGTACTCCGCTGCTGAGTCGCTAAACTGGTTGACCACAGTAGACGCAGAATTAGGGCAGACGCCGCTGGAAACTTTGCGCAGTGGCAAGATTCACGCAGTACGCCGCGTAATTGCGGGATTAGCGTTTTAGGGTAGCTGAGCTACTCGGTGCTGCATTGGCTGCACTATTCGCCCACCGGCTCAGGTGAGTGCTAGCAAGGCTAGGAGCGGCGGGCAGCTAGATTTGCCATCAGTTGTTGCAAGATCGGAAATTCTCCTAATTCGCGCATCTGGGTATGGGCCGCTTTTTCCCGCTCCGCAATCAATTCCTCATGTGCCGCATAAGCGCCACTGCGGTGCACAATATCTCGTACTTGTGCCAGCTCTGCGTCAGTGAGTTCTCGCCCCAGGGCCGCGGTGATAAAACTGAGCTCTGCTCCCGTAACGCGTTCTCTAGTAAGTCCGATTAAAACAGTACGCTTTCCCTCAGCAATATCGCCGCCGGCAGGCTTACCAGTAACTTCGGGCTCCCCGAAAATTCCCAGTTCATCGTCGCGCAGTTGGAATGCTTCTCCTAGTGGCCGCCCGATATTGCCTAGTTCAGTTAGGAAAGCGTCGTCGGCACCGCCCAAGGCTGCCCCTAGCTGCAGTGGCAGCTCCACCGAATAACGGGCAGATTTGTGGCGCAGCACCTGGAAAGAATCTGCAATAGCTAGCGCAGGATCTTGGGCAAACGAAGTATGCTCGGCACGCATATCCAGGTATTGCCCATACGCGGTTTCCATCGTCATCTCATGAAAAATCCGCCGGCCGCGCGCAAAGGCAGCTGCTGATACTGACTCAGCGTTTTCTAGCTCTGCTGCCGCTAGTGAAAGTAGGTAGTCGCCGAGCAGTAATCCGGCATTATTGCCATAATCTGCTGGGTCTCCAGTTAAATTTTCCTCGCGATGTATGGTGCGAAATGCATAGTGAGCTGCAGGTTTTCCGCGTCTAGTGGCGGCAGCATCAATAATGTCATCGTGTACTAGTGCAGAAAGTTGATACAGTTCCACCGCAGTCCCGGCAGCTACTGGTAATTCCACATTGCCAGCGGCTTGCCAGCCAGCTGCTACCAGTAGTGCCCGGGTGCGCTTTCCAGAATCTGCCAGAGTCAGCGCGGGGGTGAGGAATTCCTGCCACTGTTGCTGGTTAGCCGAGAGAAAATGCGGTGGCTTGGTGAGCGTGGCTACTAAGTGAGCAGAAACGGCAGCACGGAAATTTTGCATGATGCCATCTTACTGTGTGCTGCGGCAGTAGTTGTCAATGGTATGTCTAGCTGCCGATTGTCCACACTATCTGGAATGCGCGCTGAGTTCACAGGTGGCGCCGACCGGAACCGCGGGCGGCGGAAGTGCGATGGGATCGGGATATGACTAAATTAAAATTCTCCGATCCGAGAGAGACGATGGCGCTGACCCCGCATTTGCTGGGGTTTCGGCCGCGAAATGAAATTGTAATAGTAACGCTGGCGATGGAGTCACAGCGGGGTACGGGACCGATTGTGCGGTGCGATTTAGCCGATTTGGCGGAGTACGCTGATCTATCCTATGTCGCCATGCAGCTGGTTTTGGACTATAAAATAACGGGTTTAGCTATCGATTGGTATGGCGCAGACTTAGCCCAGATGTGTGACGGCTCGGATATTGCCTATCATATTGACGCTGCAGCTCGGCAAGTTCAAGCATATTTGGCTCAGCGTCACCAACTGAATGGGCGTGGTTATGTATGCGCTGGCGGAACAGACTATCGCCAGGCAGTTAATTTTGCGGAATTTACCGAACTAGTTGAGCCCAGTTTTGCGGCAGCACAAGAAGCTGGAATTGTGGTGCCTTATCAAAAATTAGTTGAGCGGCCCATGAACGCTGAATTGGTTTTCAGTGGATCAGCCCCACTTGATTGCGAACCGGCGGAGCTAGAGTTGCGTGTCCCCGCAGCTATCCGGGCAGCTGCCGTTACCAGCTACCGGCAGTGCATAGCCGGCACAGAATTTCGCCCAAAAGTCTTGTGGAAAAATATTTTGGCTAAGTTAGCTGCTGGGGCAGAGGGGACCGAATTGGGCTTGGCGAGTGACTCCATAAAATTGGGTCGGCTTAATGCAGCGCTAAAAGATATCAGTTTGCGCGATAGCATCCTAGTTTTTGCAATCAATCCGCAGATGCCAGTGTCGGAAATATGCCATCCGGATATTGCCGCCGCGCAGTTGAAGGTGGCTTCCCAGCTGCCAGTTAACAAACAGCGAATAACTAAAGTAATTGATGTCCTAGAGGTATTAGCTGCTTATTCCGCTGACGAAGACCCCAGTGCCTACGCCGCACTTGCCTATTTGTGGTGGTGGGCGGGAAAGAGCGATTTGGCAGAAAAATATGCTGCCCAAGCGTTGAAATCTGATCCGCAGTATTCATTAGCTCGGTTAGTGGAGCGCGCGGTGACGGCACAATTGCCTCCGCCGTGGTCCCAACAGGAAAAGGAGACCTCCCATTCTGGCTAACTAGCTATTTACTGGCCAAATTTGGAATAACTAGCACCGCAGTACGTTATAGCAATTAGGCAATTTTTTGGCGAATAGTTGACCCGAAATTGTCGTTATGTTCGCTAATTAGGTATAATTTGGGCGATTGTGCTCGCTAGTTTTGAAAGGTCACACGTGGCTGCATCTAAGAAGTCTTCTTCGGCTAATAAATCCGCTTCCCAGGGCACGGAAGTTGAGAAGACGGCGAAGACTAAGACTACTCCAGTTTCCGATTCACAACTCGCAGACCTTACTGTTGCGCAGCTACGGGAGAAAGCCCTGGAACTAGGGTTGGAATTACCCAGCCGCACTCGGAAAGCAGAGTACATCACGCAGATCTCTGCCGCACTGGATTCCCAAGCTGCTGCCGAAGTACCGGAAGCGCTGGATGCGGCGGAACTCGGTAAGCTGACCTTGGCACAGTTGCGTGAACTCGCAAAAGACTTTTCCTTGGAGCTTCCTACTCGAACCCGAAAAGCGGAATATATTGAGAAACTGGTGGCGGCGTCTGTGGCTGAAACTGAATCTGAAACCGCACCCGAAAAGGCAGCAGAACCAATTGAAGTATCCGCCCCGCCAGTTGCCTCGGTCGAGCCAGTAGCCGCAAAAGCACCGGCAGTAGCAGCGGATACTGATGCTCCAGCAGCTGATAATTTGCAATTTACTGCGGCTGAATTGCAGCGCAAAAAAGTTACTGAACTGAAGGAAATTGCCATTGCGCTGGGGATTGAACTGCCAACGCGCAGTCGCAAAGCAGACTATATCGCTGGCATTTTGGCTGGGGCAGATGCATCGCAACCAGCTACAGCTGCATCAGCGCCGGCTGCTCCACCTGCCAGCACGGCGTCGGTGGAAACTACTGAATCACCTGCAGCTCCAGTGGCAGATAGCGGTGAGGAAAGCGTAAGCACTGCGGACATAGCTGATGAGGACTTTGACGGGCTGGATACCCCCGAGGATATTGACGACCTGGAGATATCTGAGGATACGGCGGTAACTGCGGAAACGGCAGAGAGCTCAGATTCGGCAGACAGTGCGGAGAGCGCGGATAGTGCGGAGAGCGCAGATGATGACGCTGAAGCTATTGTGGTAACTGCTGGTAAACGCGGTAAAGAAGCGAAAGTTTCCCGGAAGGGTGCGTTCGTCGTCAAGGATTCCGATAAAACTGATGAACCGGCACAGCGGGTGCATGTTGCCGGCGCTACGGCCGATCCGGTTAAAGACTACTTGAAGCAAATCGGCAAAGTAGCACTGCTCAACGCGGAACAAGAAGTAGAGCTGGCAAAGCGGATTGAAGCGGGGCTGTTCGCACAACACCTACTGGAAACTACAAGCATTGATGACCCGAAATATCGCCGCGAACTGGAGATTATTTCGCGCGATGGGCATAATGCCAAAAACCACTTACTAGAAGCTAACTTGCGCCTGGTGGTATCGCTGGCAAAACGCTATACCGGTCGAGGGATGCTGTTTTTGGACCTAATCCAGGAAGGTAACTTGGGCCTGGTGCGTGCAGTGGAGAAGTTTGACTACACCAAGGGCTTTAAGTTCTCCACCTATGCAACCTGGTGGATTCGCCAAGCGATCACTCGGGCAATGGCAGACCAAGCGCGGACTATCCGTATTCCAGTGCATATGGTGGAAGTAATTAACAAGCTGGCTCGAGTTCAGCGGCAAATGTTGCAAGATCTGGGTCGGGAACCAACCACGGAAGAGCTGGCAAAAGAGCTCGATATGACCGAGGAAAAGGTAATCGAGGTGCAGAAGTACGGCCGGGAACCTATCTCCTTGCACACTCCACTGGGAGAAGATGGCGATAGCGAATTTGGCGATCTTATTGAAGACTCCGAAGCAGTAGTACCAGCAGATGCAGTGGGATTCACCCTACTGCAAGAACAGCTGCAACAGGTGCTAGATACGCTGTCAGAGCGTGAAGCCGGGGTGGTATCGATGCGCTTTGGCCTCACCGATGGTCAGCCTAAGACGCTAGATGAAATTGGCAAGGTCTACGGAGTCACCCGGGAACGTATCCGCCAGATTGAATCAAAGACTATGTCTAAGTTGCGCCACCCATCGCGCAGCCAGGTATTGCGCGACTACTTAGAGTAAGGCAGCGAATAGCTTAGGCAGTTATGCCGCGCCAAATTTGGCTAGATGTGAACGGCCAGTGGACGCAGCGGAATATAATTCGTTAATTGTGCTTTGATATAGACGTGAACACATTAGTAGAAGAACAAGTAATGACCAGCGCTGACCGCTGCGATGCTTGCGGAGCGCAGGCATATGTGCGGGTAGATATGCCATTTGGCACGCTACTGTTTTGTGCACATCACGCCAAGAAGCACCGCGAAAAAATCAAAGAGGTAGCCATAAATATAGTCGACGAAACAGATCGGATCAGGCAATAAAACTGAGCTGATAGGTCTTCTACAAACCTTCCAAAAAAGTGGTGGGGGAGAGATTTTATATCTCGCCCACCCCATATTTAGTTGCTAAAAAAAATAGTTTACGGTGTATGGCTGGGTGTATACCTCGGATGGAGTGTTAATTT
>JAUNLU010000002.1:117906-329896 GCA_030532125.1 Trueperella sp.
AACATATGTTAAAAGCAAATAAAACTTATCTTATTGTTATAAAAAAAACCTAAAAAAAATGTGTGGGGCTATATATTTATACCCCCCCCCACCACTTAGTTAGTGGCTAACTAAATTAGTTAACGGTGAATGGCTGGGTGTATCCCTCGTATGGAGAGATCTTTTGGTTCCAGCCGTTCTTCCAGTCGCCCATCTGGGCTAGGCGGTAGACACCAGCCGGGGTATCATCGCCGATGCGCCAGGTGACCGTAGTGATAGAGCGAGCAGAACCGTCACGACGCCATTCGAAAGTGGTGTCGTAGTCGCGATCCCAGCGGTAGTCAACCCAGGAGTCGCCCACCTTACGTTGTACCTTCATGAAGGTACCTTGCGTGCGGAAGTCGTTCTTCGGGTGTGCGCCGCGGAATTCTGCCGAAGCAATTTCACCGCGTTGGTAGCTTTCGTTCGGTTCGCGCAGAACCTGACCGAAATCTTCGTTGACGGGCTTACCGTCGTATACCACGCCTGGACGCTGTGGCGTCATCTTCTGCGATGGCATTTCGGGAACTGCAGTCCGATCGACCGCGGTGCCTTCCAGCAGGGCCTTAGCTAGGCGGGCGCCTTCTTGCTGGGCTGCGCCAATCTGGTTGGCACCGAACTCAGTAGAAGCACCTTCGTAGTGCTGTGCCGCGTACTCGGCGTGCGTGCTCAGATAGCCAGCATAAGCGCCGGTGTATCCGGAAAGCATGACGTTATCTACCGAGTCACCGTAAGCGTCGTACACTGCATCGCGGATTTCCTTGGAAGCCATAGTGGTGACTTCAAAAGGCACACCGAACATTGCGAAGTTGCCGATCTTTGCCATCTGGAACGGCAGTACCGTTGGGGCCCATCCCCAGGCGCCAGTTGGCAACAGGATTGGTTTCTCTTCGTGGCAGTCGTCCTGGAAGGGGAGACCCACTACCCGGAAGGCAAACCGAGTGATGCCGCCCATAACTGAAGTATCAATCTGGTTGTACTTGTCGGTGATGGATAAGGTGTCGGAGGTCATGCCTTCGTATACCCCAGGGATATTAGAGGGGCCGTTTTCGCCACCTGGCGAGAAAGACCAGCCACGTGCCGCTTGGCACAGGGCAGTATCTTCACCATTGCGCGAGTATTGGCCATCAACTACATAGCTGGGGCCTAACTCCACCCAGTGGCCCACTGTGTCAATCGGGCCAGTGAGTTCCACACCTTTATCCCACAGCTCGACAGCCTTCTGGTACATCCGTTCGCCGTCAATCTTGGCATTCATCCAGTCGTCGTCCAGACCGCCGAAGCCGGGAGCAGAAACCGAGTTGCCCTGGGTGGAGACGACGTCGCCCGCATCGCCAGATGGGAATGCAGCTACGAAGGTCTTGTCCCGCGTTGGGTCAGCTCCCATATCCATGCCAAATGCCCATTCGGAGTAACCACGAGAGTCAGCAGTTACCAGTGTGTTGTGGATATTGAATGCAGTGGCGTGGACGCCGAACCAGTTCAGCATACCCAGCGGAGTGCCATCCGCAGCACGGAAGTTTAGCTGGGTAACCGTAGTATTGACGGCATCCGGGAATTCATCAGCATTCGGATTGGTCTTAAATGCATCCAAAGACCGGTTGCGTGAGGCTCCCTTGAGGTCGCCAATTGCCAGGGATACCGTACCCGGTTCCAAGTTGGCATCGGCGCGTTCGATTGCTTTGACAATGCCATTCACTACTGTGTCCAAGTTGCGCTGATCGAAACCGTAGTTAGCTCCGTCCATAGCAGCAATCTGGTATAGGTGCTCGTATGCTAGTCCACCGGTACCCGAGTGGGTGTGGGTAGCAGAAATCATGGTGTTGTCGAGCGTGTAACGATCGCCGAACTTTTCAGCTAATTGGCGATAAGCATTTTCAGTTACTGACGGGAATACTGCGCCTAAGTCAGTGCTGACATAGGCGAAACGATTGCCAGTGTCTCTGTCCACAACGATGTATGCGTGGGCAAACAAACGGGTGTGGATACCGGACATTTCCTGTCCAGATGCGTAACCAAACGAGCCGGTTTCTACCGCAGCACCGGTGATGTCATACATACCAGTGCCGACCAGGTATTCAGTTTCCTGGACTGCTGTAGCTGGAGCTGGTTCGGTAGTGGAATCAGCTACCGCGGGTATCGAAGCCAGCGCAGAACCGCCCAGTGCTAGGGCAGCCAGCATTGCTAGCAGCGATGCCTTTCGATTCTTTGACATAAAAACTCCCCTTTGAGAATCAATGGTGAGTCTAGCTTAGGTGTGAGTAGCGACTCACTCAAGCGTTTTTATGCCTATGTTTACGCGGCGTTAAATTAGCTGTGGTTCACTGCCCGCTGCCGGCGGGACAACTCAGAAATCCCGTCAGAAATAAGCAGCTGAGCTGCGATATAAGTGAACATAACAGCGGCGTCGAACAGTTGAGCTACCGTTTTTTCTTCCCCTACGATAGCTCGAGTTATTAATAAGCTATCCGAGATCAGGAATAACAGCCCGCCGGGCTCTAGCCCGCGCCGCGGATCGTAGCCGTCAATTGCGTCTGCAGTGAGTACTTCGTCAGCGTAAATTGTGCTGGTATGCGCCAGTAAACCGCCATAGAAAATTGCCGCTGGCAGATACTTTGGCTGCAGTAGTTTGGTGGCGACGACGCTACCCGCCCAAAGTGGGGTCATAGTCATTAACAGTTCTTTTACTGGTTTGGCGCCAGCGCGGCGTACAAAGTATTGGTAGAACAAGTGGTTGACTGCGAAAGGGATAGCTCCGCGGTTCAGATTGGCGCGCCTCGGCATCAGTATTGCATCACCCAACCAGCCAAACCCCAAGGCAGCAGCTAGTTTTTTGGCGTCCGCAGTGCCAATTTCATCTCGTTCATTCCAGACTCCGGCAGCAATTAGCGGCATCAGTGACAGTTTTGCCGCTTTGCGAATGGTGGACTTTCCAGCTGCCGATGCCGCCAGGTTCACCGCACTAGCCGCAAAAAGTGCTACGCGCTCCGGCTTAGCTTTTGCTTTTTCCACAGCAGTAGCGCCTGCGGTGAGTGCGTCAGCTAAATTTTTCTTCAGAAAATCAGAGATAGAAGTACTCGGCATGGTGTTGTCCTCAGTGTCGGGTCTGTTCCTAGCGGAAACGCAAGTTAACACGTGCACTTTACATGTCTAAAGTTGATGTATACCGGCGAATTTACCCGCCCCGCACAAACGATCAACCGACACTTGCGTGGCAGGGAATTTTTGCAGTCACCGCACTCGCCAGATCCGCGCCTCATAGGGGAGCAAGATTTCTGGATTATTCACTTGCGGGGCATCTACCGGTGCATAACTTGCCGCCAATAGTTGCACTGCGCGTGGCAATGCTGGCCGAGAAATCTCCTGGTCACTCAAGTTGATCTCAAAGAAGAAACGCTGCTGGCTGTCGCCCCGCAGCCAAGCAAAGTAGTCTTTCCTATTTTCTTCCCAGAACGCGATGTGACCACGCGGCCAATTAGGATTATCTCGTCGCAATTGAATTAGGCGTCTGTGCCATTCCAGCGGAGAATTCGCATCCCCAGTTTGCTCTGCCACGGTGTAGCCGGTGGATTGTTCCCACGGGCTGATCCATGGCACTCCGGCCGTGAATCCCAGATCTGACCGCGGTTCCCATCGCATTGGCGTACGAGCATGATCTCGAGATCCGGCTTTCAGTGCCTGCCAACCGTCGCGCCCGAAATCTGGTGCCTCGGCAAAATAATTAATAGATTCAATATCGCGGAAGGCTTCCAGATTTGGGAAGTCTTGGTTCGCTGACGCAATTTCTTGCCCTTGATAAATGAATGGCACGCCGCGAGTTCCGAGCAAAATAGTGGCCAGCGCCTTGGATACTGCACTGCGGAACTTGGGATCTGGATTAACTTTGGACACCATGCGTGGATTGTCGTGATTTTCGAAGAATAGACTCATCCACTCTTCTTCGCCCAATCTGCGCTGGTAATCAATCAGATATTTCTTTAAGAAGTTCAGATCGTACTGGTAGTCATCCCACCTAATGTGTCCGGGTGTTTCCAGATGATCAAAGTTGAAGATGAGATCCATTTCCCCACGTTCTGGATGAGTTAGCATTCGGCCAACTTCTACCCCGATACCGGGAGTCTCGCCAATCATTACCGGTCGGGCATCTGCTCCTGGCTGTTCCGCACCAACTGGCTGATCTTTACGGGTAAAACCATTGGCGCGCAGTTCTGCTAAGTATTCGTGTAGATGGGGTCCCGAGTAGTATTTCTCCACCCCAGTGAAGGTCATAAGTTCACCGATGAATTTACTCCCTGCCGGCAAGTTGGCCTGTTTAGAAATATAGTTAATAACGTCTAAGCGGAAGCCGTCCACTCCTTTGGCTAGCCACCACTGCACGATATCTGCTACTTCCCGGCGCACCGGAGCATGATCCCAGTTCAAGTCCATTTGGGTGGGGGCAAATAAATGCAGAGCCCATTTTTTCGCTTCGGGGAACCACTTCCAAGCGCTACCAGAGAAGAATGAAGTCCAATTATTGGGCGGCTTAGTACCTGGCTCTCCCGCCGCGGCGTCATCGCGCAAGAAATACCATTGCCCAGCTTCACCATCTGGGTCAGCAAGTGCAGCTTGGAACCACGGGTGCCGATCAGAAGTGTGGTTTACTACTAAATCCAAGATGATGCGCATGCCACGTTCATGCACCCCGGCAATTAATTCCTCTAATTCGGCCATGGTGCCCATTTCGGGATCTACCGCGCGATAGTCGGAGATGTCGTAACCGTTGTCATCGCCCGGGGATTCAAAAATTGGACTGAGCCAAAGGCAATCCACTCCCAGATCTTTCAAATAGTCCAACCGAGAGGTGATGCCAGCAATATCACCGAAACCATCCCCGTCGGAGTCTTGGAAAGATCGCGGATAGACCTGGTAGAAAACTGCAGACTGCCACCATGCTGGAACTGGTGCGCTATCTGGCAATTCGCCAGTGTTGGCAGCCATCAGATCCTGAATTGCGTTGGTGAAGTCGTCATTGAGGAATTTTTTGGCTAATTTCCCCACAACGCGCAATGGTATCTGGCCGACGATGGGGTTATTCACCACGAAAGTGGGCCAGCCCAGCTGCATCAGCATTTTGTCCAGTGCGTCGCGGCCGGCTGGATTTGCGTATACCTTGCCAACAGTTAGATTCTGCACAGCTTCTCCTTGGGTTCAGCTCTTCAAGTCCGGATTATCAGTAGGGGTATCTTGCGCAGTAACAGGGATAGCAGTACCTGGACCAGCAGACTCGCCGGGGGCGGTAGCTGCTTCGCGCAGTTGCAAGTCAGCGATTATTTCTTGGTATCTGTCTTCAGAAATACGGTATTTGGTGAACAAAATAATCCAGGAGACGATAACTGCAAGCAGCGGAATCACCAGCATTACCAGTTTGAAGTTAGTGATTTGTGCTGCGGTGAGCACCCGAGCTGAATCCGGGATCCCGGCGTCGTTAAATGCAGAAATACCAGAGATTACTAGCGCTATCCCCATTAAGCCAGAGGCGATGCCATTGGATGCTTTATAAATGAACGGCTGCAGGGCAACAGTAATTGATTCATTGCGGCGGCCTAATTTCCACTGACCATATTCAACGCAGTCGGCGATGTACATCATCATCAGCAGTTGGATAAAGCCCTGACCGCTAAATAGCAGCAGCCCGGCCACAGCAATTACTGCCATATTCACTTCCCCGAACCAGAATACGATTAGCCCTGCGGCACATAGCGCACTGGCCAGAGTGTGAATTTGGCGGCGCGAAAAGACTTTGGTTAGCTGCGGGAAAACCGATAACGCCAGCAATTGGGTTACTCCCAAAATTGCCGCAAATATCGGGTACATATTTTCGTCGCCGTAAATATATTTGAAGTAGTGCAGCCCCAACATAGTGATGGTGGTATAGGCCCCCATAAATAGCAGCATGGCGGCAGTAACCCACATCAGCTGGTCATTGCGGTAAATAACCGAAAGTAGCTCGCGCAGCGGTGTGTGCTCGTCCCTAAAAGTTACCTGTTCTTTGGTGAAAATCAGGGTGAAAGACTGGAAGAACAGCATAATCGCGGCGAGTATGGCAGCAAAAACGAGCCAACCATGTTGCGGATTGCCCAGCTGTTCGCCGAGCGCCTTAGTTATCGGGACCACCCCAACTACCGTGGCGAATAGGCCGACATTTGCGCAGATGCGTGCAACGACGCCGATTTTCTCTCGTTCTGGTTGTGATCGAGATAGCGCCGGCAACATGCCGTAGAACGAGATGTCGTTAATAGTGTAGGCAATCGACCAGATCAGATAGACGATGGTAAACCAGATCAGGAAAGCACCACCGGTTAGGCCAGTATCGATGAATAGTGTTACCGTGGTGGCTGCCCACAGCCCAGCGCCGAGCATTATCCACGGCTTAAATTTCCCCCACCTGGTTTTGGTGTTGTCCACGATTAGCCCCATGATGGGATCGTTCAAGGCGTCGAAAATCCGCATTGCCATAATAATGGTGGCCACGGATACCGTGGCAGCCGTAGATATGTTTAGTACCTCTGTCATGTAGAACATGAGGTACATCGAAACTAGCCCAGCGGAGGCGTCACGCCCTAGAGTACCGATGCCAAAAGAAAGTCGATTACGCCAGGGGGAGGGTTTATTGCTCATGTGCTTACCATAGCCACTATTTTGGCTAGCCCAAAGGGGTTCCACTAAAAGTCGGCCACGCAACTGATGACGCAACTGATAATGTCTGCCTGCTGTGCAGATATGCGGTACCCGCCGCCTTTGCTGAAACTTTAAGTACAGAGTTGAAACATGGCACACTGTCTCTGTTCTAAAATATGTTTCCGGAATCATTTCCCAAAGGTGGGAATCCGGAGGAGGAAAAACCTTGACTGAAAATACTGGCGCAGCAAAATCTGCGGAACAGGCGCTGTACTCCGAGCCGGTGGCGGAAGAGTTCTCAGACAATCACGTCCCTAAGCCATCGCGGTCTTGGGTCGCGCTGCTGATTATGGCAACTATTGGGGTGTACTGCGGTTGGTTCGGGCCACTGCAGATTTTACTCCCGGCACAAGCTGATGAAATTGCACAGCTTATGGAGGGCGTAAATAAGGAAACTATTCTGGCAACGGTTGCCGGCATTGGCGCTACTGCTTCCATGATTGCCAACCCGACTTGGGGCATTTTGTCCGACCGTTCCTACAATCGCCGGGGTTCGCGTGTCCCAGTGGCAATTGCTGGCATGATAGTCGGGGTAATCGGCTTAGTTTGGCTGTCTTTTGCGGTCACTCGCACCAATATGATCCTGGGCTGGCTGCTGGTACAGATCGGCCTTAACGGTCCATTCGCAGTATTTATCGCGTTTGTGGCAGACCGCGTTCCAGAGCGGATGCGTGGCACTGTAGGCGGTTTATTCGGCATGGCACAAATGGCGGGCGCCGTATTGGGTACTTTGCTGGCAGTACTGCTTAACGAAGAACGCATCGGGTATATTGCAGTGGCAATTGCGGTGCCGCTGCTGGTTATTCCGATCACCGTCATCCACAACAAAGGTAAAGACCTGCGGGACTACGACCCCAACTTTGCGCGCAGCCCAGAAGATTCTGGTTTCAAGCGGGAGAACTTCCGCATTGACGGCTCTTTTGCTGGCGCCTTTATGACGCGGTTCTTCATGAACCTAGTGTCTGCGTTAATGCTGCTGTACCTGTTCTACTTCATTCAGGAACGGTTCACCAAAGACGGCGCTGGCGACTTGGTCCTAATTCTCACGGTGGTTTACGTGCTGGTATCTGCAATTGGCGCTGCTGGCGGCGGGGTGCTGTCGGACAAGATGGAAAAGCGCAAGGTCTGGGTAGTGCTCGGCGGGGTGACTATGGCGGTCGGTGCCGTGATGTTCGCGTACGCTCACTCTTATCCGCTGTTGTATGGCGCAGTAACAGTGTTCGCTATTGGTTGGGGTTTCTACCTGGCAGTAGATGTCGGAATCATTACCTCTGCGCTGCCGGATAAGAAATCGGCAGCTACTATGTTGGGAGTAGCCAATCTGGCAAGTGCTTCTCCGCAGGTATTGGCCCCAGTTATGGCAGCTCCGATCGTGCTGCATCTAGGTGGCTACACCGCGCTGTACATAATTACGGCGGCGTTGGGAGTTATCGCCCTGATATTCCTACCGCTGGTTAAGAAAGTTCGCTGAGCTAATAAAAGCCTAGGCTGAGGATTAGCTTCAGAAATTCTGTGACCGGTTCGGCGTGTGGTGATACGCCGGGCCGGTCATTTTTATCGGTAATATTTGGGCGTGGTAAATAACCGTCAGGAAGAATACACAGCGCGCCATCTATCCGTATTAGAGGGCTTAGAAGCGGTAAGAAAGCGCCCTGGCATGTATATCGGCTCCACCGATTCCCGGGGTCTGATGCACTGCTTGTGGGAAATTATTGACAACTCGGTAGACGAAGCTACCGCTGGTTTTGCTAGCAAAATTGCCGTAACGCTTTTTCCTGATGGCTCAGTAGAGGTAGTAGACGACGGGCGTGGCATCCCAGTAGACGAGGTGCCTGGAACGGGTGCCTCCGGTATTGAAGTGGTCTATACCAAGTTGCACGCCGGCGGGAAATTTGACGGCTCGATGTACAGTACCGCAGGCGGTCTCCATGGCGTAGGCGCTTCAGTGGTCAATGCCCTCTCCCAGCGACTCGACGTGGCAGTCGACCGCGAGGGAAAAACTTGGTTGATGAGTTTCCGCCGCGGTGAACCGGGCATTTTCCAAGACGGTACAGCTGGGCCCAAGCCGGATAACCCATTCACTCCGTTTACGGACTCCTCCGAACTGCGCATCGGTGGAAAAGTCGCGAAAAAACAGACCGGCACCCGAGTGCGCTACTGGGCTGATCCGCAAGTTTTCCCAGCAGATGTGCAATTTGATTTTGACTGGCTGATTGAGCGGGTGCGGGAAAAGGCCTTTTTGGTGCCGGGTCTGGAAATCACCGTGCGCGATGAGCGCGGCGCTGCCGGCAGCGGCGGAGATGATGCCCCGGTAGAGCAGGTATTTAAGTACGACGGCGGCACAGTGGACTTTGTCGACTTTTTGGCTACTGATGTGTCGGTTACCCACACTATGCAGCTGCGGGGGGAGGGAAATTTCACTGAGACTATCCAGGTATTAGACAAGCGCAGCGGTCACTTAAAGCCCAAAGAAGTACAGCGAACTTGTGAAGTTGATATTGCGCTGCGCTGGGGGCAGGGCTACGACACTCAAACAGAGTCATTCGTGAATATCATCGCCACTCCCAAAGGCGGCACCCATGTGGCGGGCTTTGAGCAGGGGCTGGTAAAAGCAATTCGGGCGCAGATTGAAAGCAAATCACGCCAGCTCAAAGTAACTGCACGTGACCCGCGGATTGAAAAAGACGATATTTTGGCTGGGATGACGGCGGTAGTTGCGGTACGTCTGCCAGAACCACAGTTTGAAGGCCAGACCAAAGAAGTATTAGGTACTGCCCCGGTAAGGCAGATCGTCTCGCGGGTAGTAGAAACTGAAATAACCAAAATACTTACGTCGCGAAATCGGGATCAGCGCACTGAAACTTCTCGACTGCTCGAAAAAATTGTGGCGGAGATGCGCGCTCGAGTTGCTGCCCGCACCCAAAAGGAAATTTCGCGTCGGAAAAATGCGCTGGAAACTTCGGCGTTACCAGCAAAATTAGCTGATTGCCGCACTGAAGATATCGCACGCGCTGAGTTATTTATTGTGGAGGGTGACTCGGCTCTCGGCACCGCTAAACTGGCACGGAATGCGGAATTCCAGGCGTTGCTCCCTATTCGCGGCAAAATCCTCAATGTGCAGAAAGCTTCCCCTGCGGAGATCTTAAAGAATCGCGAAGTTTCTTCCATTATCCAGGTGGTAGGAGCAGGTTCCGGGCGCAGCTTTGATCTGGACGCTGCTCGATACGGAAAAATAATTTTCATGACGGATGCGGATGTAGACGGCGCCCATATCAGAACGTTGTTGCTCACCTTATTCTTCCGCTATATGCGCCCCCTAGTGGAAGCGGGTCGGGTCTACGCAGCCGTGCCGCCGTTGCACCGGATCGAAGTTGCCGGTAAAGGCGCGCGCAAAGGGCAATATATCTACACCTACTCGGATGCCCAGCTGCACGCCGAACTTAAGAAACTGGCACGAGCTGGTCAAAGCTACAAAGAACCAATACAGCGCTACAAGGGTCTGGGGGAGATGGACGCCGATCAGCTGGCAGAAACTACGATGAACCCGGAAAAACGCACGTTGCGCCGTCTTTCGCTGGCTGATGAAGCTGCTCTGCAAACCGCAGAACAAACTTTCGATTTGTTGATGGGAAACGAAGTGGCGCCGCGGCGGGAGTTCATCGTGGCTGGCGCCCAGGACATTTCCCGAGAACAGATTGATGCCTGAGCCTAAGACTGAGTAGGTTAGGTACACTATCGGTATGTGTTATCCCAAACCAGTTAGGGCAGCATGAGTGCAAAGAAATGGTCATGGCGTGCGCTAACTGCTGCCGACGTGCCGCTGGTTTACGGATTAATCTGTGAAATCGAAGCAGCTGACGAAGCACCCGTGCGCACCAGCCGCAACGAAGTGTATTCGTATTTTTCGCCGTCGCATATCTGGCGCGCCCAAGGTGCTTGGGTAGGCGAAGAGCTTATTGCATTCGGGTTGGCTCGGGTACCTCGAGACGGCTATGCCACCTCACCAATCACCCTTTCTGGTGGGGTGAGCACTGCTTGGCGGCTGCTAGGTCTGGGCTCAGAACTGATGAATCGCCAGCTTGAAGCTGCACAAAATGTGGCAGCCGATGCCCAGATTACTGACCCGCGCGTGATTCTGTATGTCGAAAGCGGCGAGGAAGATCTGCGTAATATCGCCCAACTCCTCGATTTCACGCAGCTAACTAGCTTTGTGCAGTTGCGCCGGGAATTGCATTCGGTTGAGGAATTGGCTCAGCCCTCGCAATATATTTCGGTTGCTCCAGTTTCATCAGACTGGGTGGAACAAATGCGCAAGGCACACAATAGGGTGCTCTCTGATTTGCCTACCTGGTCCAAGATGGACGCAGATGCTTGGGATTCTTTCCTAAACACACTGGAAAAAGATTGGTGTTTCGTAGCTATCGACAACTTTGGCGATCGCCCGCGACTAGCCGGATATCTATTAGCTTCCCGCTATGAGTCACCTGATGAATCCGAGCCCACTCTTGAAGGCTATGTAGAAGAAATCGTAGTTTTGCCAGAGTGGCGTGGAAAACGGGTTTCTACCGGGATGCTATCGACGGCGATAAATGCCATGGCGAAATCCGATGTGGACTATATCGGAATCGATATCACTATCCCGCCTGGAGTGGACATCGAAGACAGCGAACAAGTAGTTATGTTTGAACACTTCGGATTTGTCCGAGTGGCTGAAACTCTGATTTTGGGGCGCGATCTGTAGCTAACTGGCTGCAAAATAACTGCTGGCGAAGTCCTAAACTAGCTAGCGTAAACAATCGTGGTTGGTAGCGCAGTGCCGGAAGCGTCGCGGCGTTCATCCGGTTCGGGTAACTGCATTGCTTGCCCCCGCGGCCCAATAGCGCGTGGCGGTAGGTTAGTGATCCAGGCACCAGTCAGGCAATCTTCCCCGCGCAAGAATCGCTGGGAGCGCACCCCCATAGTGCCGCGGCCTTTAGCCGGATAACGGTCCAGGGGAGTGACTTTAACGGAACCAGGCACAGTTCCTGGTAGGGCATTGGCGGGACCGGCCACAGTTACTACGCCATGTGCGGAGATATCGTCTGCAGCCACTACTCCCAACGCAATAACCCGGGCGCCCTCAGTGTTCATACCCGCAATGCCTTGCCCAGTTCGCCCCTGTGGCCGCACCGTGTCGGCGGCAAATCGCAGTAACTGGGCAGTATCTGAAATCAGCACGAGTACGGTGTCATCCGGAGCCAGCGCAGCTCCAACTACTGTGTCGCCGTCGGCAAGTCTAATAACTTCAATTTGCCCAGATGCGGGTGCCTTTTCTGGTTTTAGGCGCTTTATTTTGCCTTGTGCGGTGGCAATAGCGAGGGGCACCGGCATATCCTCGAGCGGCACCAGGGTAACTACCTTGGCATCTTTGCTGAGCAATACCAGCTGCGCAATATCAGCGCCCGCAGCTAAACTCGGTGCCCCCTGGGTTTGTGGAATAGCTGGCACATCCACCACAGCCAGGCGCGAGACAGTGCCATCAGAGGCTAATACGCCGATTTCGGAAAGATTAGTGGTTTTAACTGCGGTAACGATTGCATCATGGGGGCTGCGCGGTCCAGTATGGGCTGGTGGCTCATCTCCGACGATGCGCACCACCCGCCCAGTGCCCGAAAGTAGTACCCAACAGGGATCATCTTCCACTTTCAAACTCTTGGTAGCTGGCGCTGCCACCGCATCTGCCTCCAATAAAACGGTGCGGCGCGGGGTGGCAAATTGCTGTGAGATCTCAGCTAATTCTGCCGAAACCAGTTCGCGCAATCGAGCGGGAGAGTCGAGAATAGCGCGCAGCTGCGCGATTTTTTCTTCTAGGTCGTTCTTTTCAGCTTCCAGTTCGATCTGGGAGAACTTAGTTAGACGCCGTAGCCGCAGCTCAAGGATATAGTCAGCTTGGGCTTGGGTGAGGTCAAATACCAGCATTAAGCGATCTCGAGCAGTTGGGGTGTCTTCAGAGGAACGAATAACTGCGATTACTTCGTCAATATTCAGCACCGCAATCAGCAAACCAGCTACCAGGTGTAGCCGTTCCTCGGCTTTGCGGAGCCGGAATTTGGAGCGGCGTTCAGTTACTGCTATCCGGTGATCTAAAAATACTTGTAGTAGTTCTTTAAGCCCCAGAGTGCGCGGTTCGCCATCCACCAATGCCACATTATTGATGCCAAAAGAGTCTTCTAGTGGGGTTTGCTGATACAACTGCGCCAGCACTGCTTCAGCGTTGAAAGAATTCTTCACTTCCACTAGTAGCCGCGTGCCGTGATGCCGGTCAGTCAGATTCTGCACCCCGGAGATACCTTGTAGTTTCTTGGACTGTACGCCAGCTTTGATCCGCTCAATGATTTTCTCCGGGCCAACTAGGTAGGGCAGCTCAGTGAAAATTATTCCTTTGCGCCGAGCGGAGATATTTTCGATATGGGCATTGGCGCGAGTTCGGAAAATACCGCGCCCCGTTTCATAAGCTTCGCGGATCCCATCTAGCCCCACAATTCTGCCGCCCTCCGGCAGGTCCGGCCCGGGGATAAACCGCATCAGTTCGTCCAGTTCTGCGGTGGGATTGTCTAGCAAGAAACGCGCTCCGGCAATAACTTCTCCGAGGTTATGCGGGGCCATATTGGTGGCCATACCGACCGCAATACCTGCAGCCCCGTTAACTAATAGATTGGGGATAGCAGCCGGCAGCACTTCCGGTTGATCGTAGGTGTTGTCGTAATTGGGCACCATATCTACGACGTCTTCATCTAGGGAAGCAGTCATTGCTAACGCTGCTGGTGCCATGCGCACTTCGGTATAGCGTGGAGCTGCCGGACCGTCGTCTAAGGAACCAAAATTGCCGTGCCCGTCTACCATTGGCACGCGCATAGTAAAGGGCTGGGCGAGGCGCACCATAGCGTCATAGATAGCAGTATCGCCGTGTGGGTGGAGGCGTCCCATCACGTCCCCCACCACTCGGGAAGATTTCACATGGGCTTTATCAGGGCGCAGCCCCATTTGATCCATCTGGAACAAAATGCGCCGCTGTACTGGTTTTAACCCGTCACGCGCATCTGGCAGGGCGCGCGCATAAATTACTGAGTAGGAGTACTCCAAAAAAGACGTCCGCATTTCTTGCGAGACGTCGATATCTTCGATCTTTTCTACAGTTCGGGTAACCACCTTCCAATTATCGGGGGTAGCCACAGATTTTGCTGAGATGGCGCGCCAAAAAAGCCGTGAGCTTGCTGATAGTCGGGCGGGAAAGCGCGCTAAGCTATAGAAAAACACGAGCTAGTTGGGGGAGTGTAGTGCACGGAGCTGTGTTGCCGCGTCCGGGAGGGATAGCTGATATTTTGCCAGCTGCTATGCGAGCAACTGGGTTAACTCCTAGTCCGTTAGCGCTGCCAGATCAGCAGTTGATGCCTGGCAGGGCACCCGATTGGAACGACGGCGAGCGGCTGGAGCTGCTGTCTTTTCCAGCTGCCGCCCGCGCGTGTGTCGTGTTAGTGGATGGATTGGGAATCAACCAACTGCGCGCTCGACGCGGTCACATTCCACATATTCGATCGCTAGGGCTGGACGACGCCATCACCACTGTGGCACCTTCCACCACTGCTGCTGGGATAACTAGCTTTGCCACCGGGCAGCTCCCCGGACGCACCGGGATGGCCGGTTATGCCCTGCGCGTGCCGGGCACAGCAAAAACTTTCTCGCTTATCGCTTGGGACGATCCCGCAGTGCAGCCGGAACAGTGGCAGACCGTGCCCACTTTCTTTGAACGGTTACCGGCATCTGCTGCACGTATCATCCAGCCGCAGAAATTCGTGGATTCGGGGCTCACCTTAGCTGCCTTGCGCGGGGCAACTACTAGGGTTGCCGAAACACTGCCAGATCGAGTCAGTGCTGCAGTATCCGAACTGCGGGGGGAGACCAAACTGGTTTACCTCTATTGGGGAGATCTGGACTCGATCGGGCATAAATACGGGTGGCAGTCCGAGAAATGGACGGCAGCGTTAGAAACTTTCGACGCTGAATTTGGCCGGTTGTTGCGCCAGGTCCCGCCAGAGACCCTAGTGATCCTCACGGCCGACCACGGCATGGTTGATGTTACGGAACGGATCGATATTGCCCATAACCCAGCTCTAACTGCTGGTGTAGATTGTGTGGCTGGGGAATCGCGCGCTGTGCACCTTTACACCGATCATCCCCAAGAAGTGGCGGCGCGCTGGCAGCAGGAGCTGGGCGAAAAAGTGTGGGTGATGGAAACTGATCAGGCAATTGCGCGCGGTATTTTTGGTCCCACTACCGGGATCACTCGCCAGCGTATCGGGAGCGTATTAGCCTTTGCCCAAGGCACCACCGCAATAGTAGATTCCCGGTATCAGAGCGAAAAAGCGATAAATCTTATCGGCGTACACGGTTCACTCACTGCAGCGGAGATGGAAATTCCGTGTGTAGTTACTCGCACCTGATCAGTCATCGTCTTCTTTGGTATAACCGAATACGATTTCGTCCCAAGACGGCATAGCCGGGCGATTTCGGCGTGGCTTTTTGGTGGCAGATTCCAGGTCTGTTGAGTCAGCCGGCATGCCGGGGAGTTCCTGCTGTCCAGCTAACTTGATATCTGCAGTGGTGATGGCGGGTAGATCCGCGCCGGTAACATCAGTGAGAGCACTATCCTTGCTGGGGAAAGGCAAAATCTGGGCATCAGTGGCGGCATCTGGTTCGGAAACAGCGGGGTGTGCCCCGGCGAATTCTGGCTCCAGCTCTAAATCTAGATCTGGCATCGGGCGGGCTTTGCCGCGCTGTTCATCCAAATCCGCCAATAGTTGGTCGATATTTGGCGTGCCTGCAGACGCCGGTTGGGCATCTAGCGCGGTAATCTTCCGCTCCGGCTCAGCCGCGGGAGTGTTCAATGGTCGCCAGGGTTCAGTGGGATCCGGGAGCTGAGTTTCGGTGAGCCAAGTAGCTTCGTCATTCAGGGCCACTACCGTACGTGCCCGGGTGTCAATCTGCCATAAGGCAGTATTTTCTGCGTCTTTAGTTTCATAAGTTGCGGAAAGCGTCCAGGGCTCGCCGGCGTCCCGGTAGGAATCCCACTGGATTGAGTCAGCCGAGATTCCGCGCGAAATGAGCCGAGAGACCACTAGCTCTTCCAAAGTCATATCGCCGGCTTCTTTGCCTTGCCGGAAGGAACGCGCCAATTTAGCGGTGTACTGCCGCTCAGCAAAAATGGGGCTAGCTAGCCCGGCCAGTTGTGAGGCCGGCATTGCGGAGAGTTCCGCTACTTCTTCAATGCTTAGCCCGGCCCGGAAGTGGGCTTGTATTTCTTTAGGGGTGATTGGGCGCGGACCAGCACTGACTTCATCAGGAGTGAGATCTGTGCGCAACGCGGCTCGTAAATCTGCAGTAATGGGGAGTAAGTAACGGTTGCCGTCGGCGTCGTTGAGGCTGAGCTTGTCGCCGTCCGGATGTAAACCCAATAATTCGAGCTGCGTCATAATTTCCTCCTAACCCTTAGACTGCCACCTGCGAGTGTGGAATTGCCCCATCTGAGCCGGTGTGTTCGCCATTTATGGAACAGGTGGTCTAGCCCAAAAACTGTATTTTTCCCCACTGGTCGAACAGCTGTTGTAATTCTGCGCCAGCTCTGATAAGAAAGGCACGGACATACCCCGGTAGGGAAGGGAAAATTATGGCAACTGATTACGATGCTCCTCGTAAACGAGACGAAGATCTAAAAGAAGACTCGCTGGAACAGCTAAAAGCCAGCCGCTCGGACCATCAGTCTTCGTCAGTTGATGAAGATGAAGTTGAAGCGGCGGAGGGCTTTGAACTTCCGGGAGCAGATCTGTCGAATGTGGAACTTACGGTGGCAGTAGTTCCAGCCCAGGAGGACGAATTCACTTGTTCGCAGTGTTTCTTGGTGCATCACCGTTCGCAGTTGGCCTATGAGGAAAACGGTTTGCCGGTCTGCTCCGAATGTGCATCCTAACCGCCAACTAGTAGCTATGGTGGAGGGGAACAAAGGAGCACCAGATGGCGTGGTTTTTCGGTAAGAAAAAAGAAATAGATCCGGAACCAACTGAACAGGAAGCAACTGAGCAAGTAGCTGATCCCGAACCAGCCGGCCCGGCTACTAGCGGGCCGTGGGATGAAGCAGACCAGCCAGATAAGGCGGGGTTGCTCGATGCGGGCAGCTTATTGATTCCGCTTATCGCCGGCACCACCTTGCAGTTTTCGTTAGATGCCCGCACTAAACAGCCACTGGGCGTGGTTTTCCTGAAAAATGACTCTGCCCTGCAGGTGCAGGCGTTTGCAGCGCCCCGATCCGCTGGCATCTGGGACACGGTGCGGGTAGAAATGATGACGTCGATCGCTAAACAAGGCGGGTCGTCAACTGAACAAGAGGGGCCATTTGGCACTGAATTGCGTGCCCAAATGCCGGTGCCCAATTCCAACAGTTTTGCGCCGCATCGGTTCATCGGGGTTGACGGTCCGCGCTGGCTATTGCGCGCCACAATCTACGGCCGAGCTGGTTCAGATGATCAAGCGGCCGCAGAGATGATCGAGATATTTAGAAAAATAGTGGTGGTGCGCGGGCAGAATCCTTATCCGCCGCGCGAGCTATTGCCGTTGGAGATCCCGCAACCCAGTAAAGCAGCTGCTGCCGGTGCTGATTCCAATCAGGGATAGCCGATGGATAGCAATCGCATCGTCAATATTCGGGGCACCATAACTTCAATTGAATATCCGGGGTGGGGCACCCAACCTGAAGTTAAAGTAATGCTACGCACGGGATCTGGCGATTATCTGCTGCGATTCCAGTCGCGGCGCAATGTGGAGTGCCTCGAAATTGGGCAAGTACTCAGTGCAACTGGTGCGGTGATAAATCGCGATGCTGCTGCCACCATCTACAATCCCAGCTACATCATCGAAGCAGAAATATAGGGCAGACATTTGGAAATTACCCTGCCAGATCCCAGTGAGGCTGACCGCGGCGGCATAGCGTCCATCACGGCAGAACAGTTTGATATGCGTACGGCGGTGGGCGGCCCGCGTGGAGTAGCCGAAGCCGTAATTCCTACGGTGCTGTTTCTAGTGCTCTACACGGTGACCCAGGAACTGAACTGGGCATTGATAATTGCCCTCGCGGCATCTGTGTTGTTCATAGTGGTACGCGCACTGCAACGTATCCCCATTGCTCCCGCACTCGGTGGGTTATTCACAATTGCGCTCTCCGCTCTATTGGCCTGGCGTTCTGGGCAAGCTACTGACTTCTTTATCTGGGGTTTGATAACTAATCTGGTCTATTTGTTAGGTCTGTTGCTCTCTTTGGCAGTGCGCTGGCCGGCTTTGGGGCTGCTGATTGGGTTCCTAAAATCTCACGGCACTGCTTGGCGCCAAGATTCTTTCTTAAGACGCCGCTATGCGCGCCTCACTTGGCTCTGGGCCGCATTATTTTTTGTCCGGTTGGCAGTGCAGACGCCGCTATATCTGCTGGACGCCACTTCGGCGCTCGGCATCGTGCGGTTAGCTATGGGCGTGCCGCTTTTTGGACTCACCGCGTGGTTTTCCTGGCTTATGGTTCGGGATTTGCCGGAGATATCAACGCCTCAACCTCCGAAAGATTAGCTTGCGCCCGCGCCCCGGCAATGAACAACAGCTGATCCCCGGCGTCGATAAGAGTATCTGGGCTGACTGCCAGGGGAACGTCGTCACGGATCAGCGCACACAGCACAATATCTGGTGGCAATGCCATATCTGCTACCACCGTGCCAACTAACGGGGCCTTGCGCGCCACCGTGGCCTGGTACATACTTGCGCCTGACTGGTAGAACTCTAATCGGCGCACCAAAGTACCAGCGGTTACGGCGTCTTCAATTAGGGAAGTCATAATGCGTGGGGTGGAAACCGGTACGTCTACGCCCCAAGATTCGTCAAACAGCCAAGAATTGGCCGGATTATTGACGCGAGCAATAACGCGGGGGACACCAAATTCAGTTTTTGCCAGCAACGAGAGCACTAGATTTACTTTGTCGTCCCCAGTGGCCCCAACTACCACATCCACCGTATCTAGTTCGATTTGCTGCAGATTAGATATTTCGCATACGTCAGCTAACACCCAATCAGCTGCCGGTACTGACGCGATCCGCATAGCATTCGGGTTGGAATCTACCAACACTACGTCGTGCCCAGAATTTACGAGTTCACCAGCAATGGATCTGCCCACTGAACCGGCCCCAGCAATCATCACCCTCATAGCTGCGTCTCCTTAACCGGATAATTCAGTACCCGCTGTATCTCTACCGTGCGATCTACCGGCGCGAGCATATGCAATTCATCGCCGTCCTGCAGCACAGTATCCGGAGTGGGCAGTAGGGAAGTCACATTCCGCACGATATAAGCAGCGCGGGCATTGGTGTTTCGTTCTACATCTGCCACTGTGCGGCCAAACCAAGAATCGTGCAGATCAACATAGAACAATGCCACATCGTTGACGGAATCCACGTGTTCGATATGCGGCCCCAAAGGAATTAAGGCGCGTTCCATTTCGCGCGCCGTCCATGCCACGGGGATAACGACGTCGATCCCCAGCCGCTCATAGATTTCTGCTCTGGAGCGGTCGTAGATCCGCGCCACCACATTCTCAACTCCGAAAGTGTCCCGCACTACTCGAGCCGCAATAATATTTGAGTTGTCACCGGAGGAGACGGCGGCGAAACCCTGCGCTTCTTCTATTCCGGCTTGCAACAACACCTGGCGGTCAAAGCCCACCCCGGTAACCTGTTGTCCGGGAAAATCATCCGGCAGCCGATTGAAGGCATTCGGATTTTGGTCAATTACCGCTACCGAATGACCGCGATTAACTAGCTGTAACGCGAGCGATATCCCTGCCCGCCCGCAACCCATAATGACGAAGTGCACGCCTTAGACGCTACCTTAAACCGGTTTCCAGCGTAACCTGAATCTTGATGTTCAAAATATCTGCTCGCTCTCGAACAGTTTCGCAAGTGACCTCAATCAGCATCATCTTCATGACAGCGATCGTGGGGCCACAAGTTATCGTGCGCGCTATGAGCGCCAGCAAAGTAGACCGGTCAGTCTACTTTGTGTTCTTCGTCGGGATAGTAGTTTTTGCGCTTGCGTTGGTGGCATTTCAACAGATGAAAATGGCGGTGCCACGCCGTTCCGTGCATCAACTTGCAGAACGCTATATCAGTGGCTGGGCGGGAGTATTGGCTGCTTCTGCCCGCATTCTTGCCTATGCATTAATTGCGCTGTTGGGAGTGGAATTAGTTGTTTCGGCGATAACCGCAGTGGCTCCCATTGAGCAGTGGTCATCCCATCTTGCGGTAGCGTTAATCGTGATATTAGCTCTGCCAGTTCTTGGCACTAAACGCTCAGCTAACTGGGGATTTGCAGTTGCACTAATCGGCATAGTGGCATTGGCGGCACTGCTGTTATACGGCATGTTCTTAGAGATGACGCGGGCAATAAATCTCCCAGAGATAATCCAGGCCCGGCAAGATGCCTATGCGGCAGATTTCAACGCTGGCCGGGCTAAACCGGCAATGGAACTACTGAGCGCACTATTCGCGGCAGCCGTTTTGCTATTGGTGACGGAACGAGTGATGGTTGATCCCAATGAGCGCCGCCCAGAGCTGCACGAAGTGTTGCGCGTATTTTTGCCAACTCTAATCCTGATTGCCCTCACGCTGTACTTTGTAGTGACTCTGCAGATGCCCGGGCGCCGGCTTGGTATCCCAGCCGTTTCGGCAGCCTCCGCCTTTCTAGGGGCCAATGGTAGATTCGTAATAGCCATACTTTTTGCCCTGCTCGGAGCCACTACCGCTTATATGTCCTATCTGCAGATACCGCGGTTGATCCGGGAATTAGCAGTTGATGGATTATTGCCCCGCCGGCTAGCTGCACAAGACGCAGTCGCCCCCCGCCGTCAGCTCCTGTTAGTAATCGCAGTAGTCAGCGCTTTGGTAGTCTGGTTCCTTGACTCCACTCACTCCATTGCGATGGTTTTCATTTTTGTTTCGTTCACCTGGGCTGCCATTGGGAGCCTGGCAATGGTGTTCCGATCGCGCAAAATCCTGGCAGAGTCGACCTCATTAGTAGAGCGAAAAACTGCCAAACAACTGCGGTGGATATTTATCGGGTTCGGTTTACTCGCCATAGTGGTACTAGGCGCGATCGCGGTGTCCCAACCGGTGTGGGCTATCTACGCCACAGTGTCCCTGTTAGCTCCAGCGGCATTATTGAGTGGCTATCGGCGCGGGCGAGTCAAACTCTATGAAGCACTGCGCCCGGCACCCGAAGCAGGAATCCGGATTCCAACCCGAGTACACGGGGTGGTGCTCATCAATCACCTAGATCAACCGGCACTGCGCGCTCTAGCTTGGGCGCGTTCTTCGCGGCTCTCTAGCCTCACTGCAGTGTGTGTGGACACTAAACCGGAAGACACTAAACAACTGCGTAAAGACTGGCAAACCCACAAAATACCGATCCCGCTAACTGTATTGGGGACACCCAATGGGGCGGCCCGCACCCCAGTAGTGGAATTTGTGCGCACGCTTTCCGATCGCCATATAAACGATGTGGTAGAAGTATTTATCCCCCGGATAGTGCCACCGGGGCGCTGGGATAAATTTGTGTTGCGCCATGTTGTCCCGCGGGTGGTAATCGAACTAATGAACGAACAACGAGTTATGGTCACTCAAGTTCCATTCCAATTAGAGGCAATGAGCAGTGAAACTGAAGCTAGTTGATATTGCCCACGGGGGTAGTTGCGTGGCCCGGGCAGACGACGGTCGAGTCGTTTTCGTCCGGGGAGGCATTCCGGGGGAGACCGTATCAGTACAGCTAACTGCTGAACGAGCCAAACTGGCCCATGCGCTGGTAACCGAGGTATTAGTGCCCAGCCCATACCGCATTCCCCATAAGTGGGCGGTGGGTGCCGCCGGGGAAACTGGCGCGGCAGATTTCGGCCATATTGAGTACAAACATCAACTCACCTTAAAAACCCAAGTGGTACGGCAAAATATTCGGCGGATTGCCGGTGCCGCTCTCGCGGAGGAAATGCCAGCAGTGGAGGTTAACGCTGTCGCCGGCGAGGAATGGGCCACCCGCACCCGATTTGAATGTGTGAAGCTGGATACCGGTGCGGGGATGTATCGCGAAGCTAGCCACCAGCTCATCCCGGTGGACCAGATGATGTTAGCGGTATCCGATATTGCGACCGATATTTTCACTGATCGTTGGGATGAACAAATATCAGCAGGAACGCGCGTAAAAGTAGTACACCCAGTTGGCGGCAATAATGTGGTGGTGACGGAACGGGGTGCGTTCTATGCTCCCGGAGTGCCCGGGCCGAAACGCATTCGAGAAACTGCCACCGATGGGGTAAAAAGCTACGAATATCAGATTAGCCCGGGCGGATTTTGGCAGATTCATTATCGAGCTCCCAGTGAGCTACTGAGTTTAGTAATGGCAGGGGTGCAGCCCGAACCAGGGATGAAGATTTGCGAGCTATATTCCGGAGCGGGGCTATTCTCCGTGCCGTTAGCCCAGGCAGTAGGGGAGCAGGGGCGGCTAATCTCCGTGGAAGGATCGGCCAGTGCGGTAAAAGATGCCCGATACAATTTGCGAAGTTATCCGTGGGCCCGCGCGGAGCGAGGGAGAGTTACCGCATCCCGGCTTGCCGGATTAGTGGAAGACGCCGATGTGATAGTCGCCGATCCGCCGCGCAGCGGCTTAGGGGCACAACTGGCTCAATATCTTGGTAAGTTAGCGGCGCCGCGCATTGTGCTGGTTTCGTGTGACCCCGCTGCGATGGCGCGTGATGTAGCTAATCTAGTCAACGCAGGGCGCACCGTTACTGCGATTTCTGCCCGCGATATTTTCCCGCAAACCCACCATATGGAGATTGTGACGGTGCTGTCCCGGTAATATGGGCTCACAGCAAGCTACTCAGCAGTGTTTGGTATGCTCATTCATCGTCGGGCGATATTCCAAACGCCGGGTAGAATTGCAATGTTTTACCGGTACCGCGGAATGGAATTATCGGAGAAATTTAGGAGTGCCAGCTGATGAGTATTGACAGCTTCAACGCCAAATCCACTCTCACCGTGGGAGACGAAAATTACGAGTACTTTCGCTTAGCTGCCGTTCCCGGGTTAACAAAACTTCCGTACAGCTTAAAGGTGCTGGCAGAAAACTTGTTGCGCACTGAAGACGGCGAAAATATCACGGCTGCCCAAATCGAAAAACTGGCTAATTGGGATCCGCAGGCTGAGCCCGACACTGAAATCCAGTTCACGCCTGGTCGAGTAGTAATGCAGGACTTTACTGGTGTGCCTTGTGTAGTTGATCTGGCAACTATGCGCGAAGCAGTGGCAGAACTGGGCGGCAATCCCACAGATATTAACCCGCTTTCGCCTGCTGAACTGGTAATTGACCATTCAGTTCAGATCGATGTTGCCGGGACGCCTATGGCACTCCAGCGCAATATGGAAATTGAATATCAACGTAACCATGAGCGCTACCAATTCTTGCGCTGGGGGCAGGGGGCCTTTGAAAACTTCAAGGTAGTTCCCCCGGGCAAAGGTATCGTGCACCAAGTAAATATCGAATATTTGGCGCGGGTAGCGTTGGTGCGGGAACTGGACGGGAAGAAACAGGTCTATCCAGATACCTGTGTCGGTACGGACTCACACACCACGATGGTTAACGGTCTCGGAGTGCTCGGCTGGGGAGTAGGCGGTATCGAAGCTGAAGCTGCTATGCTCGGGCAGCCGGTTTCTATGCTCATTCCTAAAGTGGTTGGTTTCAAACTGACTGGCAGCATTCCCGCTGGTGCTACTGCTACCGATGTGGTGCTAACTATTACGCAGAAACTGCGTGAGCACGGCGTCGTCGGCAAATTTGTGGAATTTTATGGGGCAGGAGTTGCGGAAGTTCCGCTCGCCAACCGCGCCACGATTGGCAATATGTCGCCTGAATTTGGTTCTACGGCTGCGATCTTCCCAATAGACGAAGTTACGATTGATTACTTGCGGCTCACTGGGCGCAGCGAACAACAGATTGCCTTGGTAGAGGCATATGCCAAAGCGCAGGGGATGTGGTTCGATCCAGATAATCCGGCGCAATATTCTGAATATTTGGAGCTGGATCTCGCTACCGTAGTGCCGTCTATTGCGGGACCAAAGCGCCCGCAAGATCGCATTGAACTCACTGGGGCTAAATCCTCTTTCCGGGAGAGCTTGCCCACCTATGCCGGGCCAGCAGCTGAGGGCGACCGTCCCCATAAGCTGGTGCCGGTCACGGGTGCCGACGGCGCAGAATTCACTCTCGACCATGGCTCAGTAGCTATTGCGTCAATAACTTCGTGTACTAATACGTCGAATCCGTCAGTGATGATGGCGGCAGGGTTATTAGCGCAAAATGCGGTGGCTAAAGGGCTGCGCCCCAAGCCTTGGGTTAAGACGTCGATGGCTCCCGGTTCTCAGGTAGTGACCGAATACTACGAAAAGGCGGGGCTTTGGCCGGCTTTGGAAGAACTGGGCTTTGGCTTAGTGGGATACGGCTGTACTACCTGTATTGGCAACTCGGGCCCGCTGCGGGAAGAGATATCGGCTGCTATTAATGAAAATGATCTGGCAGTAGTTTCGGTGCTCTCTGGCAACCGCAACTTTGAGGGGCGTATCAACCCCGACGTCAAAATGAATTATTTGGCATCTCCGCCGCTGGTAATTGCGTATGCCTTGGCGGGAACGATGGACTTTGATTTTGCAGCTGAGCCACTGGGTACCGATCCAGATGGGGTACCAGTATTTTTGCAAGATATTTGGCCCGATCCGGCTGAGGTACAGCAGATTATTAATGCGTCAATCGACCGGGATATGTTTACCGAATCGTATGCGGAAGTATTTGCTGGTGACGCCAGCTGGCAGGCGCTGGACACGCCAGAAGGCAACACTTTCCAGTGGGATGATGACTCCACCTATGTGCGTAAGGCGCCGTTCTTTGCTGGTATGACTATGGAACTGCCGCCACTTTCCGATATTTCGGGTGCGCGAGTACTGGCTAAATTGGGGGATTCAGTCACCACCGACCACATCTCCCCAGCTGGGGCTATTAAATGGGATTCCCCAGCCGGCATCTATCTGGCTGAGCACGGCGTGGCAAAGAAAGATTTCAACTCTTATGGATCGCGCCGCGGTAACCACGAAGTGATGATGCGGGGCACTTTTGCCAATATTCGGCTGCGCAACCAGCTGCTAACGGGAGTAGAAGGTGGGTACACCAAAAACCTGCTCACCGGAGAACAACAAACCATCTTCGATGCGGCAATGGACTACCAGGCGCACGATATTCCGCTGGTGGTGTTGGCAGGTAAGGAGTATGGCTCCGGATCTTCGCGTGACTGGGCAGCTAAAGGGGTGTCCTTGCTAGGGGTAAAAGCTGTGATTACTGAGTCCTATGAACGGATTCATCGGTCAAACCTGGTGGGAATGGGAGTGCTGCCGCTACAGTTCCCTGCCGGGCAGAGCGCTGATTCCTTAGGCTTGGACGGCACTGAGGTATTTGATATCTCCGGCATCGAACAGCTAAATACCACGGTGCCCGATACCTTGCCGGTGCGCGCCACTAAATCCAGTGGGGAAGTAGTGGAGTTTGACGCGGTGCTGCGAATCGATACCCCAGCTGAGGCTGATTACTTCCGTAACGGTGGCATTTTGCAGTACGTATTGCGGGAGTTAGCCGCTAAGTAAAAGCGCATATCGGTGGTAGCCTGAAGGCATTATTTTGGCTGCACCTTAAGGAAGGTAAATTGTCGATCCTCGACTCAATAAATGGTCCAGCTGATCTGCGTCGGCTGAACCATGCCCAGTTAGACCAGCTCGCCGGTGAGATCCGCAGTTTCTTAGTGGAAAACGTGGCAAAAACTGGCGGGCACCTGGGGCCTAACTTGGGGGTTGTGGAGCTGACAATTGCATTACACCGCGTTTTTAACTCGCCAGCAGATGCGCTAATTTTCGATACTGGACATCAGGCCTATGTGCATAAGATTCTGACTGGTCGGAAAGATTTCTCCCAGCTACGCCAAGAGGGCGGACTATCCGGATATCCGGCGCGTAGCGAGTCCCCACATGACATCGTGGAAAATTCGCACGCTACTACTGCGCTTTCCTGGGCCGACGGCGTCGCTCGGGGCTTCCAATTGGCTGGGAAGAATAGCCACGCAGTAGCAGTTATTGGCGACGGTGCTTTCACTGGCGGAATGGCTTGGGAAGCGCTAAATAATATCGGGGAAGATCCGCATCGCCCGATCATCATCGTGCTGAATGACAATGGCAGATCCTATGCTCCAACTGTGGGCGGAATTGTGCGCCAGCTAGATCCGGTCCGCCGGCTAGATAATATGCGCGTCAATATGCAGTACGAAAACGTAAAAGACTGGGTGAAGCGGGTGCTACAGGATTCTGGGGTACCGGGCAAACTCACCTACGAAGCATTGCACGGCTTCAAGACTGGCATGAGAGACATGCTCATGTTGGTGGATGCGGGAATATTTGACTTTCTCGGCGTGAAATATATCGGGCCCGTGAATGGGCACGATATCGCCCAGCTAGAAGAAGCCTTCCACCTGGCAGCAGACTACGGTGGGCCGATTGTAGTGCACTGTATTACCGAAAAAGGGCGCGGCTATGCGCCAGCGGAGAAAAATGCTGAAGATCATTTCCATGCTGTTGGGCAGATCCATCCCGAAACTGGGCTTCCGGTAGAACCATCTAGGTTCGGATGGACCAGCGTCTTTGCTAAGGAAATAGTTGAATTAGCCCGCAAAGATTCCAAACTAATTGGAATCACTGCGGCGATGATGTTGCCAGTGGGCTTAGGCCCAATGAAACGGCATTTTCCCTCCCGGGTAATAGATGTCGGTATTGCCGAAGCTCATGCCATGACTATGGCAGCGGGGCTAGCGCATGCTGGGTATCACCCGGTGCTAGCGCTATACGCAACTTTCATGAATCGCAGCTTCGATCAGCTGATTATGGATGTGGGGCTACACCACGAAGCAGTAACTATCTGTTTAGACCGCTCCGGCATCACTGGTGACGATGGCGCCTCACATAACGGGATCTGGGATTTTTCTATTGCGGCTATGGTTCCGGGGTTGCGCGTAGCGGCGCCACGAGATGGGGAACGGCTCCGGCTTGCTTTGCGCGAAGCAACTGCCTATGACGGCCCCACCTTGGTGCGCTATCCCAAGGGTTCATTGCCGGCAGAGCTAGCTGTAAAACGGCAAATAGGGGAGCTAGACGTTTTATTTGAGCGGCAATTCCGCGGGCAAAAGCCACTAATTTTCGTGGGCGTCGGCGCGATGGCCCACACTATGGTTGCTGCTGCGCAAGAACTAGCTGAGACGCCGGTAGTAGTGGTAGACCCACGCTGGGTGCTGCCAGTTCCGGACGATCTAGTGGCCTTAATAGCTGACTCTGCTGGAGCTGTAGTACTGGAAGACGGTCTAGTTGATGGCGGGATAGGGACCGAAATTGTGCTGGCATTGCACCGCGCTGGCCACTATTTGCCAGTAGAGACTTTGGGCGTGCCCCGGGAATACGTTGCCCACGCTACCCGGCAGTCTATTTTACAGCGCTTCGAAATGACTCCCGACGGCGTTATCGCTGCTGCACAGCGGCTACTTGCTGGCGCGCACCGCTGAATCCAGGACGCCGGAGACCTGTTCAATTTGCCAGGGACGGGCGCCTTGTTCCGCAAGTTTTTCTGCTAAATCTGCCCGGCTTGACCAGCCAAACCACGCGACATGGCGCTGTATGGCCGGTTTCAGCAAAATGTCTTGGCGAATGCCCAGTTCATCAGCTAGCCCAAAGATCGCAGTGCGCAGTGCCGCCCATCTGGCAGCGGCGTCTTCATCATGGCGTTCCCACCGATTAACTGGCGGGAACAGCGCAGTGGACTCTTGGAATCTCCGCGCCGGCAATGCTCGCTCATCTAGCCGCCAGGCAATATCAATTGCCCGCCACCAGTTATTGGCATCTTGGCGGCGTTCGCGAGAACGCAGTAGGGAAGACCTAGCTACATCGGCGCGCGAACGCGGTTTCCGGGCGGCCAATTCGGCCAGCACTTTATTAGGCAAAACGCGCCCCGGTGCTAGGTCACGCTGTTGGGCGAGTTCGTCGCGCACTCGCCATAATTCGCGCACCATAGCTAGCGCTCGGGTATCCCGGATTCCGGCTTGTCGGGCTGCGCGCCGCCACGGCTGTTTTGGTGGCGGCGCCGGTTTGCTGAGTCGTACCGCTTCACACTCTTGTTCCAGCCATTCCAACCGCCCGGCAGCAATTAATTTTGCTACTAAAACTTCTTTTAGTTCATGCAATAGTTCTACGTCCAGTGCCGCATAGGCGCGCAGCTCTGGGCCGAGTGGGCGTTGGGACCAGTCGGCAGTGGAATGCTCTTTTGCCAGTTCCCACCCCAAAAGGTCTGCCACCATAGCTTGTAGCGAGACATGTTCAAACCCCAGAATTAGTCCGGCCAGTTCAGTGTCAAAAACTTTTTCTGGGTAGAGCCCTAATTCATGTAGGCACGGTAAATCTTGATCAGCAGCATGTAAAATCCACTCTGCCTGCATAACTTCGCGTAGCTCAGTGAGTTTATCTTCAATCCCAATCGGATCAATCAGGAAAGTGCCCGCACCTGGCCGGCGTACCTGCACCAAATAGGCGCGATTAGAATAGCGGATTCCCATCGCACGCTCAGTATCGACGGCGAAAGCACCCGTGCCTGCGCGCAGCTGAGCGACTGCGTTGGCAATATCGGCATTTGTGACCTCTGGTAAGCCTCCGCGAGGCAAATCCAGCGGAGTCAAATCTGCATTAGGTTCTGAAGATGCTGACATTAAACTAGATCAACTTTGCGCGGTAGCGATACGACTTTGGGATCCCACGGCCCTAGCCCACTGACTGCAGCAGCAAAATTTGCCCAGGCATGCAGATGCGCAGTCAAGTCTTCATTAGTTGGCGACCACGAAGCGCGTACTTCTAGATCGACCCGGGCAGAATTCAAATGTAGTTCCCCGAAAGTTTCGTTAAATACTCGGGTAACCGTACCATTCAAACTGTGGTACGGGGCATTTTCTTGGGCGAGAGCGTCGGTGAGCCAGCTCCAGGCAACTTCGCCGAGTAGTGGGTCGTCACCTATTTCGCCATCCATGGGTGCTTGCGCATTAATGACAATGCGGAATGGTCCATTCCAAGTGGGTTGACCGTCTGGGTCGTAGAGCACCACAAATTTTGCACTGCCCAATAGACTTTCCGGATTGGCCTGATCGGGATTTAGCTCACCTTGCAAGGCAACCGCAAACGGAGCAATTCGCGTGGGTGGCGGAATCTGGGTGAGGTGAAATTCGGGTCGAAAAGTTTGCCCCTTCAAAGACTCTAGGGCAACAATAAACTTTTCGGGTGGCGTATTCACATAGCGAGCCTAACGCTCACCTCAGCCAGCTAGGCAGTGGCACGCCGATTAGCTACCGGCTGGGGGAGTTTTGGTAGCTGACTCAGCAACTGCGCGGCGCAAAATCCGCACTGACCGCGAAGGAACCTGGAAAGTATCACCGCTGTGCCATACCCCGTCAACCGCGGTGGGATCGAAAGTATTTATTACTGTTTCCCAGGCGGAGTCGCTGTTAGCCGGCGGTATAACGAAGTCCAGATCATCGGGAGAAGCGTTGAATGCGAGTAAGAAATCGTCGTCAATTACCGGATTACCCCGCGAATCTGGTTCGGCAATACGTGCCCCGTTGAGGAATACCAACACCGCTTGGGCATACCAAGTGTTCCAGTCGGCATCTTCCATCGGGTTGGCATCATTGCGCAGCCACTCTATATCGCCACGAGTCGACTGCCCACCGCGTCCTGCTGCCCCCTGGAAGAAACGCCGTCGCCGGAATACTGGGTGTGCGGTACGCAGTTCTACTAGGGACTTGACGAAGTCGCGCAGCTCTGTTTGGACAGTTGATAGTTCCCAATTGACCCAAGAGAGCTCGTTGTCTTGGCAGTAAGTGTTGTTATTGCCTTGCTGGGTGCGGCCTAACTCGTCGCCATGTGAAATCATTGGCACGCCCTGTGAAGTAAGCAGAGTTGTAAAAAAGTTGCGTACTTGGCGCTGGCGTAGGGCGCGTATCTCCGGGTCGTCAGTAGGCCCCTCTGCGCCGCAGTTCCACGAACGGTTATGGGATTCACCGTCAGCGTTATTCTCTCCGTTGGCTTCGTTGTGCCGCTCATTGTAAGAAACCAGGTCGCGCATGGTGAAGCCATCGTGTGCGGTGACGAAATTAATCGACGCAAAGGGGCGGCGCCCGGAGTTCTCATACAGGTCGGATGAGCCACTCAATCGGGAAGCAAATTCCGAAAGTGTGGACGGCTCGCCTCGCCAGTAGTCCCGGATGGTGTCCCGATATTTTCCATTCCACTCAGTCCACAGCGGGGGGAATCCGCCGACGTTATAGCCACCTTCGCCGATATCCCACGGTTCCGCAATCAACTTAACCTGGGAAATAACCGGATCTTGTTGAATGATGTCGAAGAAAGATGACAGCTTATCTACGGCATATAGTTCCCGTGCCAAGGTGGAAGCTAGGTCAAAACGGAAACCGTCCACGTGCATTTCCAGGATCCAATAGCGCAAGGAATCCATAATGAGTTGCAGAGTGTGCGGAGAATTCATCGTCAGCGAGTTGCCAGTACCAGTAGTGTCAAAGTAATGCGCCTTGTCATCTTCCACTAACCGGTAGTAGGCGGCGTTATCTATTCCACGGAAGGATAGGGTTGGCCCCATATGATTGCCCTCGGCGGTGTGGTTGTAGACGACGTCAAGAATCACCTCAATACCGGCTTCGTGGTAGGTCTTTACCAATGCTTTGAATTCATCTACTTGTTCGCCGTGTTCTCCGGACGCAGAGTATTGGTTGTGCGGGGCGAAGAAGCCGATCGTATTGTATCCCCAGTAGTTGGTGAGCCCGCGTTCCAGTAGGGAAGTGTCATTTACATACTGGTGGATGGGCATCAGCTCTATCGCGGTCACGCCCAGGTCAGTCAGATAATCGACCATTGCTGGATGCGCCATGCCGCGATAGGTGCCCCGGATATCTTCTGGGATATCTGGATGCAGCTCGGTCATTCCTTTGAGGTGAGCCTCGTAGATTATTGAATCATGGTAAGCGTGGCCGGGTGGGCGGTCATGCCCCCAGTTGAAGAAGGGATTAATTACCACCGAAAGCATGGTGTGCTCGAGGGAATCTAATTCGCTGCGCTGATCGGGATCATTGAAATCATAAGAGAAATTTGCTTGATGGCGATCCACTTGACCGCAGATTGCTTTGGCATAGGGATCGAGCAAAATCTTTGACGGATCGCAGCGGTGGCCTTGTGCGGGATCATAAGGACCGTGAACACGATAGCCGTACCGCTGACCGGGGCGGATGTCGGGCAGATAGCAGTGCCACACGTGAGCATCTACTTCTTGCAGTTCCACACGTTGTTCAGTAAGTCCGGTATCGGCGTCACCGTCAATTAAACACAGCTCTACGCGATCAGCAACTGAGGAAAATAGCGCAAAGTTAGTGCCAGCACCGTCGAATGTTGCGCCAAGGGGGTAGGGGGAGCCAGGCCAAATCTTCATAACAATAGGATGTCATGATCCCGACTAGGGTGGTAGAGCTGTGCCGTGGGTTAGCAAAAAATAGGATTATCGTGTGATATGCGGCACAAAATATTGTGAAGTTTTTAGAAAAGTGAGCGGGCTGCTTCGTTGTCGAGTAGGGAAAATCTCCCGATTTGGTAAATATTTATAAAAATTTCCGAAGTTTGAAGCTGCAACTGAAACATGAAACGCTGGAAAACGTTCAAGCTGAATCACATGCGCCAGCGATAGCGCACATACGGAATTGCATATTTGACGGTGGTATTTAATATCGTTGGCCATCGTCATCAGAAGTGAAAGCTTAATATGAAGGCAGTTACTTGCCGTAATGTTTATAAAATTTTTGGAAAAGACGAAGCTCGCGCGGTAAAACTATTGCAGGCGGGAGCTAGTACCGCAGAACTACCCGAAGATATAACTATTGCAGTGCGTGACGTTAGTTTCGCAGTGGAAAAAGGGGAAATCTTCGTCGTAATGGGGCTGTCGGGCTCGGGGAAATCTTCCTTGCTCCGCACGCTAAACGCACTTGGTCCAGCCAGTTGCGGCACAGTGGAGATAAATGGGGAAGATATCACCAAGATGTCCCGGAAACAGATTCGGGAAATTCGTGAAAAATCTTTGTCGATGGTTTTCCAGAATTTTGCGTTGCTCCCGCACCGCACTGTGCTAGAGAACGCAGCATATCCGCTAGAAATTCAGGGGATAGCTGAAGACGAACGCAAAGAGCGCGCCAAAGCAGCATTGGAGACAACTGGGCTAACCGGGTGGGAAGATAACTACCCAGCTGAACTTTCGGGCGGAATGCAGCAGCGAGTAGGTCTGGCACGGGCACTCTGTGCCGACGGAGATATCTTGCTGATGGATGAGGCGTTTTCTGCACTAGATCCGCTGATTCGCCGTGATATGCAAGAGCTTTTGCTCAGCATCCAGGAGAAGAGTCCACGCACCATAATTTTTATTACCCATGATTTGAATGAAGCTATGTACTTGGGTGACCGGATCGCGGTTATGCGCTCTGGATCAATTGATCAGATCGGTACTGCGGAAGAGATCTTGACTAATCCGGCGAATGATTACATCAGGCGTTTCGTTGCTGATGTGGATAGATCACGAGTTATCACTGCTAGCAGTGTGATGGTTCGCCCGCTGACTCGACTATATGGTGGCGATGGACCGCACGTGATCTTGCACAAACTACAAGAGGCAGACGCAGCCGGTGGTTGGGTAGTCGCCAGTGGGACTAACCGGTTATTTGGTCGAATTATCGCCGATGATGTAGTGCAAGCACTCCGGAAAAACCCTCAGTTATCGTCTATCTCCGATCTCATCAGCACAGCGCATCCGGGAGTTTCTCCGGATACGCCGCTATCTGAAGTGGTAGCACCGGCAGCAGATCAACCCGTGCCAGTGCCAGTAGTGTCTGACGATGGTCGACTGCTGGGGGTTATTCCACGAGCGTTATTGCTCGAAGCACTAAGCCAGGATTCCGATTATGAACAAGTAGATGTGGCAGCACAGCTAGAAGTAGAAGGTGCATAGATGGATTTCCAGATTCCGCTCGGAGACTGGGCAGAAATAGTAATTGACTGGCTCACCGCAACTTTTAGTGGGGTTTTTGACTGGATCTCCCTGGTGTTGAGACTACTGAATGGGCTGCTCCAAAATGCATTAACCTTGCCGCCGTTTTGGGTGTGGATTGCCGTTTTTGTGGCACTGGCATTTTGGGCAAAAGGCTGGCGCTTGGCGCTGGGAACACTAATCGGGTTCCTGCTCATATTCGGTATGGGGCAGTGGGACAATGCGATGAATACTTTGGCGCTGGTGTTATTGGCTTCTATGGTAGCGATCATTGTGGGGATACCAACTGGAATTCTGGCTGCCCGTTCCACCACTGCATCTGCAATCATTCGACCAATACTGGATTTCTTGCAAACTATGCCGGCATTTGTGTATTTAATTCCGTTCGTCGTCATCTTTTCAATTGGGGTGGTGCCGGGCATTGTGGCAACTATCTTCTTTGCTATCGCCCCGTCAGTGCGATTTACCGAGTTAGGTATCCGGCAAGTAGACGGCGAAGTAGTTGAGGCAGCATATGCGTTTGGAGCTAGTCCACGGCGCGTCTTATTTCAGATCCAGTTACCCCTTGCCACCAAAACCATAATGGCAGGCGTAAATCAGGTAATCATGCTGGCACTTTCAATGACGGTTATTGCGGGCATGGTTGGTGCTGGTGGCCTTGGGAATGATGTGGTGCAAGCGCTACAGCGCGTAAATATCTCGCTGGGAGTGGAAGCTGGTTTAGCAGTAGTCATTTTGGCGATGTATTTAGATCGAGTCACCGCAGCTTTTGGGGGTGAAAGCACTAACTCTAACTAGCAAAACAGATTGACGTACCGAAAGGAAGATAATGTTTTCTCGTTCAAAATTCGCTGCAGGTATCGCTGCAATTGCGCTTAGTTTAACCGGATGTGCCGGAACTGCGAGCAACAATGCCGAACAGATAGCTGTGGGCGTACCGTCCGGTTGGGATGAAGGCGTCGCACTTTCGCATCTGTTCCAGGTGGCATTGGAAGAACAAGGATATGACGTAAAGCTGACTGACGCAGAAATCGGGCTGATCTTTACTGGGCTATCCCAAGGCGACACTGATTTATTATTTGACGGTTGGCTCCCCGAAACCCACGGTGAGTACTGGAAGAAATACGAAAAATCGCTAGAGGACTACGGCGCCTGGTTTGACGACGCAAAGTTGTCACTTACGGTGAATGCCGATGCGCCAATCGACTCCCTCGAAGAGCTGGCTGAGAATGCCGAACTATTCGATAATCGGATTGTGGGAATCGACGCCGGTGCTGGACTTACCCGGTTGACGCAAGAGAAAGTAATCCCAGAGTACGGTCTGGAAAATATGGATTTTATGATTTCCTCCACGGCCGCAATGCTCACCGAGCTGAAGGCAGCGCAACAGGCCGATAAAGATATTTTGGTGACGCTGTGGAGCCCGCACTGGGCATATAGTGCCTATGATTTGAAAGATCTGGCGGATCCCAAAGGTGCGTTGGGGAAGCAGGAATCAATACATACCTTCGGGCGTTCTGGATTTGCCGAAGACTACCCGGAAATTGTTGCGATGATAAAAGATTTCCATATGACTGCTGAGGAGTTAGCGGATCTGGAGAACGCACTCATTAATGAGGGTGGATCGGCAAATTTGCGTGGCGACGCTGCAACGTGGCTACAGGATAACCCAGATATTCAGCAACGTCTTAAAGTGCAAAAGTAATAATTCTACGAAGAGTGGGCGGTACTGGTATCGAACCAGCGACCTCTTCGGTGTGAACGAAGCGCTCTACCACTGAGCTAACCGCCCGAACCTGCGCGTCATATTCGCAGTCCAACTGAGGATAACTCGATAGCAGCTCGGGATCAAATTACAAAGGCGTGGTACAGGTCATTAACTTCCAGTTGGACATCTGGAAACTAATTTAGCTATATTGGTGGGGCGTCAATGACGTACGCGGATGTAGCTCAGCTGGTAGAGCACCACCTTGCCAAGGTGGGGGTCGCGGGTTCGAATCCCGTCATCCGCTCGAAGGCCAAGTAGAGTTCTACTAAACCACTTGGTGGGTTGGCCGAGAGGCGAGGCAGCGGCCTGCAAAGCCGTATACACGGGTTCGAATCCCGTACCCACCTCTCATCATTTAATTGGGCGTTTGGCGCAGTTGGTTAGCGCGCTTCCTCGACACGGAAGAGGTCACTGGTTCGAGTCCAGTATCGCCCACCACCTACGCCCCTCGTCAGATACCTAATAGGTTCAGTAGTGCCGGCAGGTCGGCAGCTGCAGTAACAACTCCAGTGGCAATTGCCCCGGTCAAAAGTGCACCTAACGCAGCAGTTATTGGAATCATCACTGTTCCTATGACGGCGGCAATTTGGGAGCAGCGGGTGTCTTTACGCCAGCCACGGAAAACCGCCAACACAGCCAAACAGCTTATAGCGCTCAGCGTGACCACTGTGATTACTAAGCTGGCGTCAGCAGCAGAATCATGGGCAGCAGCGCTAGCTTCCGGTGGCGCATAGTTCCCAGATACGGATTTCTCCGGCGCCACTCCGCCGTGCCATTTTAGGGCCGAGCGCAACTCGGTACGGACGGTTTTCCAGTTATGCCCCCCGCTATTATTGACCGGGGTGACTAATACGTCCTGATCCTGGGCTATTCCGGACAAGGCAGTCGCCAATTCTTGGGTATCTGGATCTCTGGTGACGACGGGAGCGTAGATACGGAACGGATGAGCAGCAGCGAATTGGGTGGAAACCCGATAAGTATCGGCATATTTTGGGCGATTTAACGGTGGATAGATAGGAGAGTCAAAACCTCCGAATAAAAACACCTGATGGAATGTGTCTTGCGCTAGGGCGCCTAGCACTCCGGCACAATATCCGCCATAGGAATATCCGGCTAAAGTCCAATCGGTGGCAGCAGTCGATACTGGAAAATTGGCAGCGATCATAGTGGGGACTTCGCGCACCGCCCAAGTCCCAGTAGCCGGGCCTCCGGTCACATCTACACAAGTGGGCTCGCTGCCGGGCACTAGCGTCGTTGGAAAAACTACTATTGTCGGCGGGATAGTCCCGGCGGCAATTAGGCTGGTCATGGTGCGCCCAATATCTAATTGTTGGGGTGCCCGTTGCGGGGCGGAGGGGTAGCCGTGTAAGAAAACCAGCACTTGTAAATTGTGCATCTCCTGCCAGCCAGTTGGCGCCCAGACCCTAACCGTTTGGCTAAAACCGGAAACTGGGCCGCGAAACTCAGTTGCTAAATACTCACCCTGGGGCGAGTCGCCCAGAGTCTCCGGGTCGGTAATTGGCGAAAAATTAGTTTTATAGGCTGGATTGGCTACCGAAAAAGCGTCTCGCGCCGGTAACGGTAGCGGGTTGCGCTCCGCATAGTTCTCCCCGTCGGCACCGAGTATGGCATCCCAGGTGGGGTAGAAGTGATTTACTGAATTGAGGCGCGCCCCCACTAGCCCCATCGCAAAAATACTGGCAGCTAGAATTGCCCCCACGCTGGCGAGCAAGCGGTGGCGGAGCAGAGCCCAGATTGCCGTGCCGATAAAGCCAAGGGCCAAAGCTCCAGCGGCAAAGCACAGCAGGGGCGAATCTGGGCTAATCATCGCTACTCACTACGCTGCGGAGCCGTTGATTCTACTATTTCCCGCACGGTGTGGCGCACCTGCACAGTTTCCAAAGCGTCATTCTGTTTCGGCCTGTTGATTAACTCCAGCAGTGAAAAGAGCAAAGAGGGCAGCGAGGGCCCGGAAGGATATGCCAGATAACGGGAATGCCACTGCGGGCTAAATTTTTCTTTATAGGAACGCAAACCGCGGAAATTGTAGATTCGGTTGCCAAAGTCGTGGATTAGCTTTACCACCCGGCTCGCTCCATGTGAGTACCGCCCAGTACCTACCTCCGAAAGCGGCGCCATACCTAAATTCATATAGCGATAGCCGTTATCCTTTGCCCATTCAATTAAGGACACTAATATGCCGTCCATGGTTCCGCCGGGGGCATCGGGCCGGATGCGCATCAGATCAAAGGAAAAGGTGGTCTCATTATTGCGGATCAGATTCGCAAAACCTTCTACCCGTTCTTCTGAGCGCACCACGAGTATCGGATTGAGCGATAAGTAGTCGCGGTCAAAGAACCCCAGCGAAAATCCCATTTCGGTGCGGTCAGCTAGCCAACTATCAGAAACCTGCTCAATTTCATCTAACTGTTGTTCGGTAAATGGCGGATACAGTATCTCCGGCCAGGTTTCGTTCTGTTTCATCCGATTGCGCATCCGCCGATAGATTTTCCCCTTATTGCCCACATTGGAGTAACAGGTGAGATCCATATCAGCGTCTTCGCCAATTTTTATGATGCGCATGCCGTCATCTAGTAAGTCAGAAAGATATTCGCCACTGACTTCATAGAAAATCACGGTCATATTATTCGCATCAGCAAAATCAAAAAATTCATCCAATGCGTCTTCTACGTCTTCGCGTTTGCCCAGTGGATCGCCCAGCTGCACCAGCACTCCGCGATGCGGCCGGTACAAAAAGGCTACTGTTTTAGCTCGGTTGTAGAAAACCTGTTTATCGCCCAGGGCAAATAAATAAGAATGCCCGGTTCCACCCCACTTTTCCTCAAACTCCAAGAACTCAGTTATCTCCGCTGCAGTCATTGGTACAAAATCTAGCCGGCGTGCCCGAGAGGACAACAAAATCAATCCAAACGCAAAGCCCAGGCAGAAGTAGAACGGTATTCGCACCGCCAAGTGGGCATGTGCCGGGTTGGCAGCCAGATTTAGGGCATCCCAAAGCGTCAGCTCCGAAATAGTTTTCTTCACCAGCAGTGCCTTCACCGTAATTAGCGCCACCGGCGTCACCGTAGCAATTAACGAAATATGAATGAGATTGCTAATAGTCAAATACTTAGGATCAACAGTGAATGCGTCACGTGCCAAATAGAGCAGTAGCGAGAAAATTCCGATGAATAGTATGTCGCGGTAATGCACTCCACGGATCAGTTCGCCCGCCCAGCCGATTAAAACTAGCAGTACTGCTGCCTGATAAACCCGGTAAATCCGCTTATACAGCCCCCACGCTATCGCCAATAGAATTACCCCGATAAACAGCTTGGTTAATGAAGCGCTTATCTGAATGTTGTACGGAATGGTGTAACGCATCCATGCTGGCTCGAACGCAATGGGATGTAGGTTGCTGACCAGGATGTATCCACCGGAAAGGGAGGCCAGCGCCACCAACATCAGATGCAAAATTCGCTCAATTTGGCTGCGTTGTGTCAGGCCAGTTAGTTTCAGCGCAAAATCTTTTGCCAATACGATCAATGACAGCAGCCAGGGTAATAGATAGTAAGAAATGCGGAATAGCAGCACCCCCAGCAGCAGCCGTTCCGAGCCAAAGCCCAGCATCCCCATCATGGTGAGTACGGCGATATCAAATGATCCCAATCCCGCTGGCAGCATGGAGAGTAATCCGATGATAGTAGCGGTGGCATATACGAAAATTGTGGCGTAAAGCGGGGCAGTAGGAGCAAATAGGCGCAGACATGCCCAGAAGAACACTGCGGCTGCCAGCCAATCCACCACTGAGGCAAAGGTCATCTCCAGTTTGGCGCGGGCATTTTGGGAACCGAGCGGAGTATTGGCGAGATTAAGTTTCCCGAAGTGAATCTTTTGCCCGAAAAAATAGAGCGGCACATACAGGCAGGCCAGCAGGGGGACTACTAGGAAAGCCCCATCCCAGTGAATAGCCAGTGGCATTGTGGCCAGTAGCATCACAAATAGCCCGATGAGATTTGCTAACCACACTGCCAGGGTTACATTCAGGGCCAGTTTAGTTTCGGCGCCGTATCTGGTGTAGTACTTGGTGCGAATGGTGCCGCCAGTCAAACCACCTAGCCCGGCAAAGTTATTCAGGGCTTGGGCCACCCAGCCAATCTTTAGGGCACTGAATAGCGGAATATCTACCGCAAATTGTTTGGAGGCGAAGACGTCGTAAAGCCCGGTGGCGAGAAAAGCTACGACCCCCAGCGCAAAAAAACCAGTTATTACTCCCGGCTGTTGTGCTGCCAACAGCTGGCCGAGTTCCGCACCAGATATTTCAGTGATCTGGTTGTGCGCTACTAGTACCACCGCCAAAATCATGACGGCGTAGAAAACCCAAGTTATGACGCGTTTGTGTGCGCCGAAAAATTTTTTCAGCCGGGTAGCTAGGGTCTCTGCGGCAGGGGATTCAGTGTCTGCGGTGGCGGATACTGCAGTGGCATCATTTTTCACCTTGCAAGAATAGACCCGCATAAGCTAGTAGAACAAACACTTTTTCGAGATGTCTTAGTGATCTGAAAAACACCCAATATTTAGGGCATTGAACTATCAGCGGTATTATGGATGCGGTGCAGGAAATGCGCAGTAAATCCACCGCCGCGTCCCCGGTATGTACGTGGCAGAAAAGAATGGAGAACGATGTCTACGCTGAAAATCGATGGCAGTGCAGTTGAACTAACTGAAGCATTGAGCGGACTCGAATACTTTGAAAAGAATCGTGATGTAGTAGCTTTGCGAGTAGACGGAGAGCTAAAAGACCTAGCCACTGATCTAGCAACTCTGCCAAGTGGCGCCGTCGTCGAAAGCGTGAAAATAACTGAACCGGATGGGCTAAATATCCTGCGCCACTCTGCCACTCACGTTCTGGCCCAAGCAGTCCAAAATAAATTCCCTGAGGTGAACCTGGGTATTGGCCCGTTCATTACTGATGGCTTCTACTACGATTTCGGCAATATCGATGCGGTAACTCCAGAACTGCTCAAAGAACTGGAAAAAGACATGATGCGGATCGTTAAAGAAGGTCAGCGTTTTGTACGCCGCGAGATTTCTGACGACGCCGCCCGCCAAGAGCTAGCTGAGCAACCGTACAAGCTGGAACTGGTTTCCCTTAAGGGCGGATCAGATACGGATAATGAACAGGCAGCTGAAGGTGCGTCAGTGGAAGTTGGCGGCGGTCAGCTGACTATGTACGACAACGTGCGGCGCAATGGGGAAGTGGTATGGACTGACCTCTGCCGCGGTCCGCATCTGCCAAATACTCGGCTTATCGGCAATGGCTTTGCTTTGACTCGCTCCTCAGCCGCATATTGGCGGGGCAACCAAAACAACGATTCGCTGCAGCGGATTTATGGCACGGCCTGGCCTACTAAAGATGAACTGCGCGCCTACCAAGAGCGCATTAAAGAGGCAGAACGCCGAGATCACCGCAAGCTGGGCACTGAGCTGGACCTATTCTCCTTCCCGGATGAGATCGGTTCGGGTCTAGCTGTGTTCCATCCCAAGGGCGGGATCATTCGGATGGAAATGGAGAACTATTCCCGGCAAAAGCATGTGGAAGCGGGATACTCCTTCGTCAATACGCCGCATATCACCAAGTCCAATTTATTTGAGGTCTCCGGTCACCTAGATTTCTATGCCGATGGCATGTACCCACCGATGCATATGGATGAAGAACGCGACGGTGACGGCAATATTACGAAGCAGGGGGCAGATTATTATCTGAAACCCATGAACTGCCCCATGCACAATCTGATTTATCGATCCCGCGGGCGGTCCTACCGAGATCTGCCGCTGCGCCTATTTGAATTTGGCACGGTATATCGAAATGAAAAATCTGGGGTAATTCACGGTTTGACTCGGGCGCGCGGCTTCACCCAAGACGACGCACATATCTACTGCACCCGTGACCAGATGAAAGACGAACTCTCCCGGCTCCTGACCTTCGTATTGAATTTGCTTAAGGACTACGGACTAGATGATTTCTATCTAGAACTATCTACCAAGAATCCGCAAAAGTTCGTGGGCGATGACGACGTTTGGGAAGAAGCCACTCGAGTTTTGGCAGAAGTAGCCGCAGATTCTGGCCTGGAATTGGTACCTGACCCAGAAGGGGCTGCATTCTATGGGCCGAAGATTTCGGTACAAGCTCGCGATGCTCTGGGCCGCACCTGGCAGATGTCCACTATTCAGCTCGACTTCAATTTGCCGGAGCGTTTTGATCTGGAATACACCGCTTCCGATGGTTCCCGGCAACGGCCAGTAATGATTCACCGGGCGCTATTTGGTTCCATTGAACGTTTCTTCGGAGTGCTAACGGAACACTATGCCGGGGCATTCCCCGCTTGGTTGGCGCCGGTGCAGGTGCGGTGTATACCAGTTGCCGAAGCGTTCAACGACTACCTGGCAGATATTGCTGCGCAGCTGCGCGCCCGCGGAGTGCGGGTTGAAGTCGATACTTCAGATGACAGATTCCCGAAGAAGATTCGCAATGCTTCCAAGGAAAAAATCCCGTTCACACTTATTGCGGGCGGGCAAGATGCCGACGCCGGAGCAGTTTCGTTCCGGATGCGAGACGGCGAACAGCGCAATGGTGTTCCGGTAGCACAAGCTATTGAGCATATTGTTGCGGAAATATCGGCCCATACCAATCAGTAATCGAGCCAGGGTTAGAAGTTAGGGGAAATATGCTCTCCAGAAGTGGTCGGCCGCTCGCTGCGGTAATTTTTGGTCCGTTCGCCAAAGCTGCAGTAAAGCTAGGAATAACCGCTAACCAGATGACAATAATCGGGGCAGTGGCGGCGTGTATCTCTGCACTAGTGTTCTTCCCACTGAATATGTTGTGGACGGGGATCATCGTAACCGCAGTTTTAGTCATCTTCGACAATCTCGACGGGCAAATTGCTCGGATGACGCATACCGAATCAGAGTGGGGTAAATTCCTCGATTCCACGTGCGACCGGATAACTGATGGAGTGGTTTTTGCTGCCCTAGGAATTTGGGCATTGCGCTTCGCCGATGATTCGGCACGCCTGTGGATCATCACCGGCGCATTGGCAACTATCGTTTTCGGTGGCGTCGTACCCTATGCACGCGCCAAAGCGGAAAGCCTGGGAGTCAATGCCGCAGTGGGGATAGCGGAACGCGCTGACCGGTTAGTTGCTGGATTGATCACCATGATCCTAGTGGCAGCCGGGCTGCCACACTGGGTAATGGCAGTGGGGCTGTGGATTATCGCGGTGGCTTCGTTCGTCACTGTGCTGCAGCGCATGGTGGTAGTAGGCAAAGCATTGACTGACCGTGCCAATGCTGCCCAGAATAGGCCCACTCGACCAGCTGGAGCACCAGCTCAACCGCGCCCCCGCAAGACACCGCCGTCTACCGAGAGCTGAGGAAAACAGTAGTGGTAAAGCTATTTCGAGTTGCCATTTTCGTAGTTGGCGTCTTACCAGAAGCACTAGGGCGGGCAATTTTCGATCTGATTGGCACGGCAGTTGGACTTTCCAATATTAAAGGTGTGCGCCAGTTACGCACCAACTACCACCGCATTGTTCCGCTGTCCGGTTGGGCAGCGCGGCGGCGTTCGGCGCGCGCAATGCGATCCTACTTTCGCTACTACTATGAGGCATTCCGGTTGCCAGCTTTGACTCCAGCCCAAATAAGCAGCCGCGTTAAGCTAGTCAACGGCGAAAAACTGCAGGAACTCATCGCCACTGGCGGATCGGCGTCCGGCGCCCTGATGCACATGGGCAACTGGGATCTAGCTGGGGCCTGGGCGGGGGAATTTCTGGCTCCGGTACATACTATTGCGGAAAAATTAGAGCCCCCGGAATTGGCCGAGCTTTTCTTAGGTTTTCGCCGGGACCTCGGTATGACTATCTACCACGCTGTCCGGGGCGGTGGTGCAATACGCAATTTAACAGCTGATATGGCACAAGAAACCTGCTTTGTGCCGTTGCTGTGCGATCGGGACTTGTCCGCCACCGGAGTGGAAGTAAAGTTGTGCGGACATCCAGTACGGGTTGCGGTGGGCGCAGCGCTGCTGGCACAGCGTACCGGGCAGCCAATGTTTCCGGTCACCATCGTCACTAGCAATTTCAAAGATGACGCAGCTCGAGTGCGTGCCGCCGGCACTAACTGGGGCATTGATCTGATTGTGGGTGACCCGATTTGGGCCCATCCAGCGCAGACCACTGCGGAACGGGAAGCAGATCTAGTGCGGATGAATCAAGAATGGCTTGACCAGGTGAGTGAACTATTGCCGCAATATCTGGAAGACTGGCATATGTTACAAAAAGTCTTCGTAGCTGACTTAGACCAAGAACGACTCGCTAAATCGCGCCAAAAAGTGGTGGATCGGGAGGAACAGTGAGAATCGGGATCGCCTGCGGATACTCTTGGGATGTGCCTGGTGGGGTGCAGTATCATATCCGCGATCTTGCCGAAGAACTTATTCGGCGCGGGCACTATGTGTCTGTGATTGCTCCTGCGGAAAATACTGAAAGTTTGGAGTCATTCGTCTATCCAGCCGGTGCGGCTATCCCCATCGGCTACAACGGTTCGGTAGCGCGATTGGCGTTTGGGCCAACGGTAAACCGCACGGTTCGCAAATGGCTGCAACAAGAAAATCTAGACGTATTGCATGTCCATGAGCCATTTACGCCGTCTGTCTCGATGCTGGCGATGGTAAGTGCGCAGTGCCCAGTGGTGGCTACTTTCCACACTGCGATGGATCGCTCGCGGATGCTGGCTATTGCGTCGCCATTCTTAGTGCCGATGCTCGATAAGATCCAGGCGCGGATTGCAGTATCGCAAGAAGCACGGCGTACTGCAGTGCAGCATTTGGGCGGGGATGCGTGGATTATTCCCAACGGCGTCTATGTAAAAAACATGCAGCTAGCTGAGCCAGATAGCAGATTTGCCGGTACGCCGGAGCATCCGACGCTATCTTTCTTGGGTCGAATTGACGAGCCGCGAAAAGGGCTACCGCAGGTGGCAGCAGCTTTAGCACAAATACGGCAGGCCTATCCGGGGGTGCGCCTTTTCGTGGCTGGAAAAGGTGATGAACAGCAGGCAGCGCAGATGTTTGGTCCCGACGCCGAGGCCGTTACTTTTTTGGGGCCAATTTCGGATGCAGACAAGGCAAAACTGCTGGGGAGTACTGATATATATTTAGCTCCCAATACTGGTGGGGAATCTTTTGGCATTATTTTGGTAGAAGCGATGAGCGCAGGCGCATTTGTAGTGGCTTCCGATATTCCAGCTTTCCGGGCGGTACTGGAAGATGGAAAATATGGAGACCATTTCCGCAACGAAAATCCAGCTCACTTGGCAGAGACGGTAATTGCTGCCTTGGGTGATCCGCGCCGGCGCCAAGAAATTAGCCAGCGCGCAGCTGCCGGAGCGTGGCGCTATGACTGGTCAACTGTGGCATCACATATTCTCTCAGTGTACGAAACAGCTATTGGCACCGCTGCTTTGGAGGTGCAGGAATAGTGGATACCGGGCAAATCGCCATACTTGTTGTGGCCCTGCTAGTGGCGATCATTGGGATTGCCGGATTAGTGCTAGCGCGGAAACTAGATAGACTGCACAAAAATGTGGTGCGTTCCCGGGTCATGCTGGAGCGTGCCTTGCGAGAACGCTCGTTAGCCGCATTTGATGTGGCTAATTCTGGAGTTTTAGATATGGCAGGCGCAATTTTGCTAGCCGAAGCAGCCAGCCAAGCAGCTAATGCTTCGGCGTTCCCGATCGTGGAAGATGGCCTATCAGCTATCGAAATCCGGGATGCCGAGGGCAATGTTGTGGTGAGCGAAAAAGCGGGCACCGCCTATACGGATCGGTTGGCGCTGGAATCTGAGTTATCCCGTACGTTGCGCTATACCGTCGATGAGCTGGCAGACGTCGAACTGGCTGGTATAGATGCGGCGGGCACAGAACGGCTCGAGAGGCTGGAGCGGGCGCGCGATCAACTGCGGATGACTCGCCTTTTTCACAACACCCGAGTGACGCGGGTGCGTACTTTGCGAACTCACCCCTTTGTGCGAGTTCTGCATTTGCAAGGGACGGCGCCACTGCCGCGGACGGTTGACCTCGATGACATCTAATACCCAGTTACCCCCAGATCATGCGGCACAGTTCCACAGAGAATGGCCATTAGATGCTGACGGATTTCCCCATCGGCAGGCAGCCCGAACCGTCGTATTCGACCCCGACGGAAAAATCTTCCTTATTCACGGGCATGACTATGACGATCCCGACCACAATTGGTGGTTTACTCCTGGCGGTGGGCTAGAACCAGGGGAGAGCCACCGTGCCGGTGCAGCCCGGGAACTGCGGGAAGAAACTGGTCTAATAGTGGATCAGCAGCGGTTAATCGGTCCGGTACTAGAGCGAAAATCGACATTTTATTTTGCTGCTGCCACCCGCAAGCAAGATGAGCTGTTTTATCTGTTACACGTAACTGCAACTGAGCGGCAAACAATTGACTCGGGAGCCGCAGCAGAGCTCACCGCCTCGGAACAAGAACTTCTTGATGGGGCACACTGGTTTACGTTGGCAGAACTCGCAGCGATTGCGGCGGCGGGAGAAGCTGTCTATCCAGTAGGGCTAGTGGAAATGGCAGCAGAGTGGCTAGCTGGCTGGGACGGCGTCTTAAAACATTCAGTTGAGCCGTAGTCCACAAAATTTCTATTTGCCGCCAAATAAACAGTTTGCTGGCAAACCGGTAGAATGCAGGCAGTATCCAACGGAATTAAAGGAGACACGGTGTCTGGACACTCTAAATGGGCTACCACCAAACACAAGAAAGCAGCTATTGACGCTAAGCGCGGGAAACTCTTCGCCCGGCTGGTAAAGAATATCGAAGTTGCTGCTCGCACTGGTGGGGCTGACCCTGATGGCAATCCGACGCTGTTTGATGCAATTCAGAAAGCAAAGAAGAATTCTGTTCCGGCAGACAACATCGAACGCGCAGTAAAACGTGGTTCAGGTGAGGGCGCAGATGGCGTCAACTACGAATCCATCATGTACGAGGGTTACGCCGCTGGTGGGGTAGCCCTGTTGATGGAGTGTTTGACCGATAACCGCAACCGGGCTGCTTCGGAAGTGCGGGTAGCCCTCACTCGCAATGGTGGCACTTTGGCAGATCCGGGTTCGGTTGCCTATAACTTCTCCCGCAAGGGCGTAGTTGAGGTGGCGAAGTCAGATGCAGAAGAAGATGACATCCTAATGGCGGTACTAGACGCCGGCGCAGAAGAAGTAAATAGCGAGGGCGAAGTCTACGAAGTCATCTGTGAACCCAATGGTTTGGTAGATGTACGCACCGCATTGCAGGAAGCCGGTATTGATTACAACTCGGCAGAAGTGCAGTTCGTGCCGAATGTTAAAGTCGAAGTTGATCTGGCGAATGCCCGCAAAGTACTCAATCTGATTGACGTTTTGGATGACGTCGACGATATCCAAAACGTGTACTCCAATTTGGATATCCCAGATGACGTCGCTGCGCAGCTGGAGGAAAGCGAAGATTAGGATTTTAGGGGTTGACCCTGGGCTAACTCGATGTGGCTTGGGAGTCATTGACACCGACGGCGGCCGCCAGGTTGAGCTGGTGGCCGTTTCGGTTGCCCGCTCACAGCCCGATATGGCGCCGCAACATCGCCTGCAGCAGATATTTGTGGCAGTAGAAGAAGCTATTGCGCAGTATCAGCCGGATGTGGTGGCAATTGAGCGGGTATTTGCGCAGGACAATGTGCGCTCAGTTATGGGGACTGCCCAAGTAGCTGGAATTGTGATGCTCGCCGCGGCGCGCGCCAATTTGCCGCTGGGTATGCACAGCCCATCCGAAGTTAAGGCAGCTGTTACTGGCAATGGGCGAGCGGCAAAAGCACAGGTCCAAGAAATGGTGCGGATTATCTTGAAGCTGTCAGCAGTTCCGCGCCCCAAAGATGCGGCAGATGCACTGGCGATTGCGATCTGCCATTCTTGGCGCGGTGGGGCACAAGATATGGCAGAAAATTCCGTGGAACGGGCCCAGTATGGCGGTGCCGGGATGTTGCCGCGCGCAGAGGGTGGAGATCTGACTCCGGCGCAGAAGATGTGGGCGCAGGCTGAACGGATGTCCCGCCGGCATGGTGCCGTAAAACCGCAAGCTAAGAACCAGTAACTACGCTCGCGCGCGTGCTCTGCACAGTGCCCAGCACAAAAAGCTAAACTATCAAACAGATGTTCGAAGGAGGAAGCGTGATTGCATCTGTGCGGGGGCAAGTGCAAGCTGTGGGCACTGATACTGCTGTGATTGAGCTGGGCGGATTTGGCATGCAAGTAAATTGTTCTCCAACTACGCTAAGCTCGCTGCAAATTGGCACTACCGCTTTCCTCTACACCTCTTTTGTAGTGAGAGATACCGGGCTCACGCTTTACGGTTTCCGCACCGAAGATGAGCGCAATGTTTTCGAAATATTGACTACGGTTTCTGGTATTGGACCGCGCACTGGACTAGCAGTGTTGAGCGTGCTCAGCCCAGATGAATTACGCGCTGCCGTGGCCCAGGAAGACGAAGCCACCCTCACTAAGGTTCCTGGGATAGGAAAGAAGGGGGCCCAGCGTATGGTTTTGGAATTGGGCACTAAACTTGGGCCACCACCAATAACCAGTAATGCGGGTAACGTTGTAGCTGGCAGTGCTGAACTTATTGCGGCACTAGTGAATATGGGGTGGCAAGACCGTGAGGCGACTGAGGCTTTGCGCGCCGCCAGTGGGGAATTACCAGATGCCGATGCGCCGGCATTACTGCGTTTGGCACTACAAATTTTGGGGCGCCGATAAATGAGTGAACTGACTGAACCGAGAGCAAATGACACCGATCTAGCGGACGAAAGCGCGCTGCGCCCAAAACAACTTGCGGAATTTGTGGGGCAGCAGACGGTGCGCAATCAGCTGTCATTGGTATTAGAAGCCGCTATTGGCCGGGAACGCACCCCGGACCATGTGTTGCTCTCTGGGCCGCCGGGGCTGGGGAAAACCACCTTGGCAATGATTATCGCCAATGAAATGGGCTCAGCTCTGCGCATCACCACCGGACCTGCGATTCAACACCCTGGCGATTTAGCGGCCGTTCTGGCAGCGCTACAGGAAGGTGATGTCCTATTTATTGATGAAATTCATCGGTTGGCGCGCACGGTAGTAGAAACCCTCTATGTGGCAATGGAAGACCTGCGGGTAGATGTGATGATCGGTAAGGGGCCGGGGGCTACATTAATGCCCATTCCTATCGCTCCGTTTACCCTGGTAGGGGCTACCACGTTGGCTGGTTCCTTACCAGCCCCGCTGCGGGATCGCTTCGGCTTCACTGCCCATTTGGACTACTACCCCCAAGATGAGCTAGCCACCATTGTGGCCCGCAATGCCCAGAAGCTCGACGTCGAACTCGAATCAGATGCTGCAGTGGAAATTGCCTCGCGATCGCGGGGCACTCCGCGTATTGCCAACCGGCTATTGCGCCGGGTGCGGGACTGGGCGCAGGTGCGGGGGACCGGAGTATTAGATTTGGCCGCAGCCCGCAGTGCGCTAGCAGTTTTTGAAGTAGACGAACGCGGATTGGACCGGCTGGACCGGGCGGTATTAGAAGCGCTTTGTGTGCGATTCCAGGGTGGGCCGGTGGGGCTCAATACTTTGGCGGCCGCAGTGGGCGAAGAACCGGAGACTATTGAAACTGTCGCTGAACCCTATCTATTGCGTGAGGGATTCTTAGCGCGCAGTGCCCGGGGGCGGGTTGCCACATCGTTAGCTTGGACGCATCTTGGACTGCAACCCCCGGAACAAACCCTCTTTAGCTAGGGTGGAATGCGGTTGTTCGTGGAATAATAAATTGTTCCGGCAATTTTTGTGAGGTGGAATTTTGGAACTTGTCATCATTATTGGTGTGATGGTGCTGTTTCTGCTGTTTACATCGCGTAGTGCTCGCAAAGCACAGAAAGCTCAGCAAGAAGAACAACAAAAAGCAATCGCCGTCGGCAATAACGTGGTAACTAAGTCGGGATTCTTTGGGCGTATCGTCGATATTGACGGCGACGCAGTGACACTGGAATCTCCGTCTGGCGACGAAACCGTCTGGATGAACAGTGCCATCATGGGAGTAATGGAAATTCCACTGCAAGCTGTGGCTGAAGAAGACGGCGAAACCAGTGCGGAAATTGTTGGTGAACCGGAAACGGTAACTCCACCAGCCGCAGCTGAGCCCGAATCTGATGCGCCCGCAGCGGATGCCTCACCAGAAATCAAGGGCGAGAGTCCGTTTAGCGATGACACCGACTCTTCCGGTTCTGCCTGGAAATAGTAATTAGTAACTTCGAGAGAATCTAGAAAATATGTCTTCCGCTCCACGCTCTGAGGAGATCGCCCCGGGAAAGCGCCTAATTGTTACGGCGATTCTGATCGTGCTCCTTATTGGCTCCCTAATCGTAGGCAGTCTTACCACTGATAAGGCCCGATTCGCGCCAGATCTAGCACTAGATCTGGAAGGTGGCACACAAATTATTCTGACTCCTATCACCACTGACGGGTCTGAGGTAACCGATTCGGACGTCAAACAAGCGATTGAGATCATCCGCCAACGCGTTGACGCTTCGGGGGTTGCTGAAGCAGAAATTACTTCCCAGGGCGGCTCGAATATCATCGTGGCTTTGCCTGGAAATCCGGATAAAGCCACTTTGGATCTGGTGCGCACTTCTGCCGTGCTGCGTATGCGCCCAGTGCTAGCTTTGGGTGATCCTAATGCCATGACTGCGGCAGATGCAGTTGCTGCGCTGGGTGATAAAGCAGGGGATCTCAATGCGGAAACTATGACGCCGGAAGAGCTAACCGCGGCCTTAACTCAGCTGGCAGATGTAAACGGTGACGGCACGCTCTCAGACACTCCGGCTAGCACGCCAGAGAATAGTTCTGATCCGGCCTGGTTAACTGAAAAAGTACTTTTTGACGCCTACCGTTTGCAGTGTGGCAGCCAAGATGCCCGCATCTCCGCAGCCGATGATGACTCAGCAAAGGCCACGGTAGCTTGTGCTGCCGATGGGCAAGCGAAGTTCTTGCTCGGTCCGGCAGAACTGGAAGGCGCTAATATTGACAAAGCTGCTTCTAGCCTGGCATATGACCGCGCTGGCAATCCCACAGGTGGTTGGGCAGTAAATCTGGAACTAGATGGCAAGGGTGGGGACGCCTTCGCCGAAGTAACTGGTCGGATCTACCAGCTGGAATCGCCGCGCAATCAATTCGCAATTGTGCTCGATGGCCAGGTGCTCTCCGCCCCAGTTCCTAATGGTCCTATTTCCGGTGGCAAAGCAGAAATTACTGGTAAGTTCACCGCAGCCGAAGCTGCCACCTTAGCTAATCAACTCAACTTCGGGTCTTTGCCCCTGCTGTTTGAAGTCCAGTCCGAAGAACAAATCTCGGCCACCTTGGGCACTGAGCAGCTGTCCTCCGGCTTGATTGCCGGATTGGTCGGCTTGGGGCTAATCGTGCTCTATATGATTTGGCAATACCACGCACTGGGTGCGGTATCTATTCTGTCTATTGCGACTTCAACTGGACTGTCTTACCTGGTGATTTGTTTGCTGTCCTGGGTGATGGGTTACCGCCTCTCTATGGCTGGGGTGCTAGGTATTATCATTTCGATCGGGGTAACGGCGGACTCATTCATCGTCTACTTCGAACGCATCCGAGACGAAATGCGTGATGGGCACGGTGTCCCAGGCGGCATCAGGCAAGGCTGGATCCGGGCGCGCCGCACCATCGTCATTTCGGACATGGTGAACCTTATTGCCTCCGTAGTGCTCTTCTTGCTGACGGTAGGATCCGTGCGCGGATTTGCCTTTACTTTGGGCGTCACTACGGTGCTTGACCTGTTCGTCGTCACGATGTTCACTTATCCGCTGATGGAGTTCTTGGGTCGTACCAAGTTCTTTGGCGAAGGACGGCGTGGCTCTGGGGTGGATGTGGCTTCGCTACGCAAGAACCCCAGCTACCGGGGGCGCGGTAATTTTGAATTGCCGGCTGAAATTACCGAGCCACGCAAAGGCACCAAAACTGCGCTAAGCACTAAGAATGATCCGGATGTGCTGGAAGATTATGAATATCCAGAAGCGCGGTTTAGGGACGTCGCTGCTGGCGAAGAATTAGGGGCTGAGCCAGCGGAAAGGGCAACAGCTGTAGCAGTGGATGACGATATTCGCCCGGGCGAAAGCCTTGCACAGCGTAAAGCTAGACAGCGGCGGGAACGGAAAGCTGCCGCCGCCACCCAAGAACAAGCAGACGGCGAGGAGGCAAAATAATGTTGTCCATGTACTCCATCGGTAACCGACTCTATTCTGGGGAAAAATCGCTACCGATTATCGGTAGGCGCAAGATCTGGTTTGCTATTGCAATTGTGCTGGTGCTGATTTCGGCGTTGGCATTCGCCTTTACCAAACCAAATCTAGGTATTGAATTTCGTGGTGGCTCGCAGTTCACTGTTTCGGGAACTGCAAACACCTCCCACCAGCCGGCTTATGATGCGGTTGCTGAAGTTGGGAAAGATAGCGCCCCGCGCGTTTCATCAGTTGGCTCCGAAACTATTCGAGTGCAGACGGTCCAACTGGACGATCAACAGACCCAGCAGCTCAAAGAAAAACTCGCTGCTGCCTATGAAGTGCCGGAACAGGATGTGACTTCTACCTTTATTGGTCCGTCTTGGGGGCAAGATATTCTGTCCAAGGCTATTCGGGCGCTCGTGGTCTTCGTCGTCTTGATCTCGATCGTTTTGACGCTGTATTTCCGATCCTGGACGATTGCCCTGGGCGCATTCGGGGCTTTACTACACGATTTCATCGTTACGCTCGGAATTTATTGGATTCTTGGCTTTGAGATTACCCCGGCAACTGTGATCGGTTTGTTAACGATTATGGGGTACTCGCTATATGACACCGTAGTGGTATTCGATAAAGTCCGGGAGAACACCGAGAAGCTGACTAGCCAAACCCAATACACCTATGAGGAAAGCGCCAACTTGGCAATTAATCAAACGCTGATTAGGTCGCTTAACACTTCAATCACGGGGCTATTGCCAGTGATGTCAGTATTGTTCCTCGGGGTCGGTATCTTGGGAGCGGATACCCTGCGCGATCTGGCGCTAGTCATGTTTGTAGGTATGTTGCTCTCTACGCTTTCCTCCATTTTCTTAGCGGCACCGCTGGCAGTGACCCTGGGTATGCGCAATGAAGGAATCAAAGAGCACACTAAGCGCGTGCTAGATCGCCGCGGGGATACCCCCAATATTCTAGTGGAGAGGAAAGTGCTCGCTGCAGATCTATCCCCAGCGGAACGCGAATCGGGCGCACACCGCGGTCAAGCAGCACAGCCGAAGCGGAAGCATAAGAAGCAGAGGAGCAAACGATGAGTAGCGGAGCAGACATTTTCCCAGCCGAGGTCGTGGAATCGGTTAGCTCGCATATTCGAGAAGTGCCGGATTTCCCAGCTCGTGGGGTATTGTTCCGGGACATTACTCCGCTTATTGCCGATGCGGAAGCTTTCAGTGCGTTGATTAATATCCTGGCAGAGCGGTATCGGGGCAAAGTCGATGCCGTTGCTGGTCTGGAGTCGCGGGGCTTTATCCTGGGGGCACCGCTGGCAGTGGCACTGGGGGTAGGCATGCTGACAGTTCGTAAAGCTGGCCGACTGCCTGGCCCGGTAGTGGGGGTGGACTACGAATTAGAATACGGTTCTGCTCGGATGGAACTGCAACCATTCACAGTTCAGGACGGTATGCGTGTATTGGTGATCGACGACGTACTGGCTACCGGTGGTACTGCCGCAGCAGCTTTTGACCTTATTGAACAGGCTGGGGGAGTCCCAGTGGGACTGTGCGTGCTATTAGAGCTCGCCGACTTAGGGGGCCGCGCCTACCTGGCTGATAAGTTCCCGGTGGAAGCAGTGCTCGCTTACTAATCTCGGCACGTAATGCTGGGTTAGCTCAGAAACAGAGTATAATTCCAGCATGACTCCAGAATCCCAGCCTGCAGAATCGACATTGCCGAATAGTAGCGCAGTGCCTGATTCCGCGGTGCCGGAATTACTGCAGCCGATTATGGCGCAAATTGCCAATACTCGCATTAATCAAGAGCGGGTATTGCACGCATTTGAAGTGGCGGACCGCTGCCATCGCGGGCAGTACCGCAAATCGGGAGAGCCATATATTACTCATCCCGTGGCGGTGGCTCAGATTCTGGCAGAACTGGGGATGGATGAAGACACTATCGTCGGCGCATTACTCCACGACACAGTAGAAGACACTGGCCACACTCTAAAAGAAATAACTGATGAATTTGGTCCCGATGTTGCTCTGTTAGTCGACGGGGTCACCAAATTAGACAAAGTCGAATTTGGGGAAGCAGCACAATCGGAAACGGTTCGCAAAATGGTCATCGCCATGGCGAAGGACATCCGCGTACTGCTGATAAAGCTCAGTGACCGGTTACATAATGCGCGCACTTGGCGCTATGTGCCATTGGCTAATGCCCAGAATAAAGCTCGGGAAACGCTAGAGATTTACGCTCCCTTGGCCCACCGGCTGGGGATGAACTCCATCAAATGGGAACTGGAAGATCGCTCGCTAAAGGTACTGTATCCCGCGGTATACACCGAAATTGAGCGGATGGTTACTGAGCGGGCGCCAGAACGGGAAAGCTATATTGAAGAAATTAAAGCCGCACTGGAAAAAGAGCTGACAGCAGCGGGTATTAAATGCACTATCACTGGGCGGCCAAAGCATTACTATTCCATCTATCAAAAGATGATTCTGCGGGGTCGAGATTTTGAAGATATCTATGACCTGGTGGGAGTACGGGTTTTAGTTGATGAATTGCAGGACTGTTACACCGCGCTAGGTGTGGTCAATAGTCTATTTGTGCCGATCCAGGGGCGGATTAAGGACTATATCGCCTCACCAAAATTCAACCTCTACCAGTCGGTACACACCACAGTTATTGGGCCGTCCGGTCGCACGGTAGAGATACAAATTCGCACTCATGAAATGCATCGCCGCGCCGAATACGGGGTGGCCGCACATTGGCGGTACAAAGAGAATGCCAAGTCGAATGCCAACGAAACTGGAACTTCGCGCGCTGGCACGCAGATGGAGTGGTTGCGTCAGTTAGTCGATTGGCAACGAGAAACTGCGGATCCAAAAGAATTTTTAGACTCGCTGCGCTATGAAATATCTGGTGATCAAGTCTACGTCTCCACTCCTAAAGGCGAAGTTATGGAACTCCCCGCTGGAGCTACCCCAGTAGATTTCGCCTATGCAGTGCACACTGAAGTAGGCCACCGCACGGTGGGTGCCAAAGTGAATGATCGCCTAGTCACCCTGGATCACCGGTTAGAATCTGGCGACACGGTAGAAATTATTACCACCAAATCGGAAGATGCCGGGCCCTCTCAAGGTTGGCAAGAATTTGTAGTTACGCCGCGTGCCCGCAGCAAAATCCGCGCTTGGTTTACCCGTTCCCGCCGCGAAGAGTCAATTGAATCAGGCAAAGATAAGTTGGCCAAAGCTATTCGCCGGCGCAATGAGCCAGTGCAGCGGCTGATGTCCCATGAAACGCTGAAAGCCGTTGCCCAAGATCTGTCCCGGAAAGACGTCGAAGATCTCTACCAAGCTATCGGGGAGGGCAGTGTTGCCTCGGAGACGGTAGTGCGGCGGCTGATCTCCAGCCAAGGTGGGCAAGCCGGCACTGAAGAGACTTTGGCGGAAGCAGTAACTCCTACTCAAATTGAGCACCGCAAAGATGGCGATTCCAGCTCAGCAGTAGTAGTTTCGGATATTGAAGAAGCTGATGTGCTGGTAAAACTGGCGAAATGCTGTACGCCGGTGCCGCCCGATGAAATCGTCGGTTATGTTACGCGTGGTTCTGGGATCTCGGTACACCGGGCGGATTGCCCGAACCTAAATTCCCTGCGAAAAGAACCGGAACGTTTTATCGAGATTCAATGGGCCGATTCCGCAGACGCCGTCTTCCTAGTACAAGTGGAAATCCAAGCACTGGATCGGCGGGGTTTGCTAGCCGATATTTCTCGCGCCCTGTCAGAGCATGACGTCAACATGCTCTCTGGTTCCATGAATACCTCCAGCGACCGGGTAGTTAAGTCTTCTTTCGTATTTGAAATGGCCGACCCCCGGCATCTGGAGCAGGTATTGCGTGAGCTGCGCAAAATAGAAGGCGTTTACGATGCTTTCCGCGTCACTGGCTCGAAGCGGAAATCAGAACGCCGAGTGAGTCGGGGACGGAGCCGGAAGCCGGCTCCAGCGCCCAGCCCCACGCCGGCAGCAGAATAAATAGCTCTGGTAAAAAAGTATTGCCGCAGGTAGCTCAGCTACCTGCGGCAATAACGTGAATTCTTCGTTATTCTTGTACTGCTTTCAGCCAAGCTTTACGAGCCGCTAGTGCGTCTTCATACTCCTTGACTTTGGCATCTTCGCCGGCGGCCTTTGCCTCCGCAATCTGTGCTTCTAGTTCGGCAATAAGCCGTTCTAGTTGCTGCGCCATTCCAGCTGAGCGTTCTTCTTTCTCTGGATCCGTCTTCTGCCACTGGGCTGATTCGGCATCCCGGATAGCGCGTTCGATTTCCCGCATCCGCCCTTCCGTACGCGAGATATCTGCCCGCGGTACGTGCCCGATTGCATCCCACTTATCGCCGATCAGGCGGATCTGTTTCTTAGCTTCTTCAATATCGTCAACCGGGAGCAGCTTTTCAGCTTCGGTGAGCAAGGCCAGCTTCTCGGTCAGATTTTGCTGCAGTTCCTCATCCTGCATGGAGTTATGAGCTGCCCGGGCGTCAAAAAATGACTGCTGAGCGGCGCGGAACCGCTCCCAGAGTTTGTCATCTTCTCGTTTTGATGAGCGGCCGGCAGCTTTCCAATCGTTCATCAGTTCGCGATAGCGGGCGGAGGTGGCACCCCAGTCAGTGGAATCCGCTAGCGCTTCCGCCTGGGCGATCAGCGCCTCCTTCTGCGCTAACACTTCCTTACGCTGTGCGTCGCGTTCGGAGAAGAACTGACGGCGATGCCGATCAAACTTAGTGCGGGCCGAGGAGAACCGCTTCCACAGCGCTTCTTCCACCGGGCGGTCAATCCGCACTCCATGGCGCTGTTGGTACTTCCACTGTTCCAGCAGCTGAATCAATTCTTCGCGTGAATTCTTCCAGTGGGTCTGTGCCGGATCTTGGGCAGCTAGTGTTTCTGCAGCCTCCACAATTGCAGTGCGCTCAGCAACGGCTTCTTCTTTAGCTGCTGCCCGCTGTTGCGCAACTTCTTCTTTGCGAACTTTTCCGCGTTCTTCCAGCTCTGCCAGCTTAGTGCGCAGTGCGCCGACGTCACCAACTACGGCTGGCTCCGCAAGTTCTTTTTGCAAAGTGGCAAGCGAATTATTGATTTCTTTCGGCGTGATGTGGTCAAGGCGCTGTTCGAGCAGATTGACCTGCGACTGCAGGTCGAGGTAGCGCCGTACATACAGCCCCAGGGCGTCAGCCGCAGTGCCTTGTGCCGTGTACTGCCCAACGATGCGTTCGCCGTCTGCTTCCCGTAGCCAAACATTGCCTTCGTCGTCCACCCGGCCCCATTCAGCGGCTGCTTTTGCTTCAGCGTCGTCCACTTCGGGTACTGGAGCAGCAACTTTTATTGTTTTAGGCGAAGCGTGAGTTTCGGTATCTGGCTTGGGGGTAGTGGGCTCGGTCATGGAGACTCTCCTTAAAGACGGGGTTAGCGGTGCCACACCGTTCGCGGAACATACGTAGCTAGTTTACGCAGTTTTACTGGTTAGGTTGCAACTGTGCCCACTTAATTGCCTAAAATTTTGGGTAACCCGGCAAAACGGACACGGTTGCACTGGTTAACTATGCCTAATTACCTACTACTAAGCAAAGCAGGTAGCGTGTTCCTATGATCTTTTTGCGCAATGACCAGACCTACCTCAACGCAAATACCTACGTAATTGCTGACCCGGATAAAAAAAGTGCCCTGGTGGTGGATCCAGGAGCCGGAGCCCATGCTTGGGTGCCAACTGCGCTGAGTTCTCGGGGCTTAACGCTAGGGGCAGTGCTATTAACTCATGGACATGCCGATCATGTCTGGGATGCGGCTGCAGTTGCGGGCTCCGCGCCAGTGTATCTGGCACAACCAGACTTTTACCGGATGGAGGATCCAGTATTTGCTGCCGATGCCACGGCAAAACTGGCGCTCGGTCGGATGGGGAGCAGCCCGCAGTGGAGCAAGCCGCAGAACTTAGTGCCACTGAGCGATATTCTCACCACTACAGTGGAAATTGTGCCCGGAGTGTATCTGCGCGGTATCCCAGCTCCCGGACATACCGAAGGCTCCACTGTCTTCCTCTTCGAAGGGCAAATAACGCCGGATCCAGAGGCAGCCATGGCCCCCACCAACCGGGAAACCGAACTTTTCCTACTGGCGGGAGATGTTATCTTCAATAACGGGATTGGCCGCACAGACTTAGCGGGCGGAGACCCCTACGTGATGGCCGCTACGCTGCGGCTATTGGTGCAGTCACTGAAATCAGAAACCTATATTTTCCCCGGGCACGGTCCGCATACCACCATGTTCCAGGAGCTCAGATATTCCCAGTTCTTGCAGCATGCGATGCGCAACTAGAGCCGGGTTAAACCTAAAAATTCTACAACTAGTGAAACAATAGAGAGTATGAGAAAAATTTTGCCCCTTTCCGGTTTCCCTGAATGGTTGCCGGCACAGCGCATTGTAGAACAGCACGTACTGGACACTTTGCGCGCCACTTTTGAGGTTTATGGTTTTTCGCCAATTGAAACGCGTGCAGTTGAGCCAGTAGAGCGATTGCTGTCCAAAGGAGAAACCTCTAAAGAGATTTATTTACTCTCCCGGCTACAGGCCCAAGGCAAAGAAGACGCCGAACTGGGGTTGCACTTTGATCTCACGGTGCCGCTGGCTCGGTATGTGCTGGAAAATTCCGGGAAGCTAGATTTTCCGTTCCGGCGCTATCAAATACAGAAAGTGTGGCGTGGTGAGCGCCCGCAAGATGGCAGATTCCGGGAGTTCATCCAGGCTGATGTGGACGTAGTGGGGCAAGACACTTTGGCATTCCACCATGAAATCGAGCTGCCCTTGGTGATGGTGGATGCACTAGCGAAACTTGATATTCCGCCAGTGCATATTTTGGCTTCAAATCGCAAAGTGGCGCAAGGCTTTTATGAGGCGATCGGGCTGGAGAATGTTGAGGAGACGCTGCGTATCCTGGACAAGCTCGACAAGGTCGGGCCGCAAGCTGTTACTGAGATGTTGGCGGAAAATGTGGGAGCCACCCCGGATCAAGCCAAATTGGCGCTGGAACTGGCTCAAATTTCGGGCGCCGACGCCAGGTTTGCTGATCAAGTTTTAGCGCTCGGCTACCGCAATGATTTGCTGGATGAAGGATTGGAAGAACTGGTGCAGCTAGTTACCGGTGCCAACGAGCTAATTCCCGGATCACTCCGTGCTGATTTGAAGATTGCCCGCGGCTTGGATTACTACACTGGGTCAGTTTATGAATCGGTTTTGGAAGGGCATGAAGATTTAGGGTCGGTGTGCTCTGGCGGCCGCTACGATTCCCTGGCGGCAGACGGCAATCGGAAGTTCCCCGGAGTGGGGCTGTCGATCGGGGTTTCGCGGATTTTAGCGCGCGTACTGGGGCAAGAAATTTTAGTGCCCGTGCGCAAAGTACCAACTTGTGTGCTGATTGCCGTTAACGACGAAAGCGAGCGGCGTCATGCGGAGCTAACTGCGCAACAACTGCGGCGGCGCGGTATTGCCACTGAGATTTCGCCAAACAGTGCCAAGTTTGGCAAACAGATTCGTTATGCGGATCGGCGCGGTATTCCTTATGTTTGGTTTACTACTGAGGACGGGGAACAAGTCAAGGACATCCGCTCTGGAGAGCAGATTGCAGCTGATCCGATGACTTGGCAACCACCCGCGGCAGATTTATCAGTGCAAGTGGAAAGTGGGCTAGGTAGTGGAATCAGGAGCTGAATCTCTGGTATCTAACCAGTTGCGCCAGCTCTATCCGCAACTGGGCAACTTGCGGTTTCCGCTGGTGGCACCAGATGCAGAACTGGGCGCTGATTTGGTTTTGGATGTGCGCCACCAGTTGGAGGATTACATTCTGCCCAGATTTGCCGCGTTAGATGCGCCGCTACTGGCAGTTATTGGTGGTTCTACGGGATCTGGAAAGTCCACTCTGATTAATTCGCTCGCCGGGGCAGAACTTTCGGTGGCCTCTGCTATCCGACCCACGACTCGCCGCCCACTGCTGATTTTCCATCCTGAAGAAGAATCTTGGTTTACTTCTACCCGGATACTGCCGGAGTTAGCCCGGGTCACCACTACGGGAACTGCCGAAGCTGCGGAGATACGCTCAGATACGGCAGATACTACTCAGCTGGAGTTGCGTGCTGCTACTGCAGTACCACGAGGGTTAGCTCTATTAGACTCACCTGATATTGACTCCATTGTGGAAGAAAATCGCCGGCTGGCAGCGCAGTTATTGGCAGCGGCCGATTTATGGATATTTGTGACTACTGCTGCGCGTTATGCGGATGCCATACCGTGGGCAATGCTAGATGCAGCCGCCGCTCGCAATGTGGTGATCGGTGTGGTGCTAAATCGGGTACCGCCGGGTGTGGGCGCACAGGTACGTGCCGATTTGGTAGACAAATTTGCTCAACGCGGGCTTTCCCACGCGCCGCTATTTGTTATTTCTGAGCAAGACCTGGGTGCGGACCACCTATTGCCCGAACCAGATGTGGCTCCATTGCGCGATTGGCTACAAGGGCTGACGGCGGACGCTGCTGCCCGGGCTACGGTAGTGCGGCAGAGCCTGCTGGGCGCAGTTGGACAGCTAGAAGATACGCTGGGGCAAATATCTGCGGCATATCAACAGCAACTTATCGCCAAAGCAGGATATGCGGAGGATCTAACCAAATTTGCAACCGCCGAAGCTGAAGTACTAGAACAGCTCAGTGATGGCTCGTTGTTGCGCGGAGAAGTACTGGCTCGCTGGCAAGATGTAGTCGGAACAGGGCAGTGGACGCGCATGTTAGAAAGCGGTATTTCCCGGCTTCGCGACCGAATAACCGGGTTTTTCCGGGCGCGCAATCTGCCCACGGAACCGGTTGCAGAAGCAATTGAAGAGAGTCTGCACACCCTGCTAGTAGCCGAAGCACAAAGCGCGATTGTAGAGGCACTGCAGGCCTGGGAGAGCCGCCCGGGTGGTGAGAAACTAGCCAGCGCAGTCCGGCAGAATCTGCGTTCTAGTTCAGTGCGCGCGGAAGTAGCTGCCGAACTGATCCGCCAGTGGCAAAAGTACCTATTGGAAATTGTGCGCACCGAAGGTCAAGACAAAAAGACGATGGCGCGGGCATTGGCATTGGGTGTTAATGTAGTCGGAGTTGCGCTGATGATCGCCGTCTTCTCGGTAACTGGTGGATTAGCTGGGGGAGAAGTAGCAGTTGCCAGCGGTACTGCAGTGGTGGCCCAGCGGGTGCTTGAAGCCCTATTCGGTGACAGCGCTGTGCGTCGGATGGCGTCCCAAGCCCGGAATGATCTAGCGCAGCGGGTGCAACAGTTCCTGGCTGCGGATCAGCAAGTATTTGCCCAACAACTGGAACAACTGGAGTTGAGCTCGGCCCAAGCTGAGGAATTTGCAGCGGGAATAGCAGGTTTGGCTGCGGCTAGTCGAGCGGAGCAAGACAAATGAGCGCTGATTCCTTAGCGGTATTAACTGAGGCGCTGGCAGTTGGAGATCCCTATCTGGATTTGACTGCACAGCGGGAGCTCAGTGCCCGCATCGAACAGCGCCATGGCTTACCGCGCCAGACCACAGTAGTAGCGTTAGCAGGTGGCACTGGTTCCGGAAAGTCTTCGCTGGTTAATGCATTATTAGGAGAAAATTTAGCGGTAGCAGCTCCTACGCGCCCAACCACTAAACAGGCGCAGTCTTTTTCCAATGTGCCAGCAACTGAGATTCTGAACTGGTTACAAATAGCTAACCGCCATCAGCTTCCCATCCCAGTAGATGGGGAACTGGTATTAGTGGATTTGCCAGATATTGATTCCACCGAGCCAGCCCACCGGGACACGGCTGATCGTTTGATTCAGCTGGCAGATCTAATTATTTGGGTGCTTGATCCACAAAAATACGCAGATGCCACGGTGCACAATACCTATCTGAGCACTTTGGGAGAGTACTCCGGAGTGAGCATTGTGGTGTTGAATCAAATCGATTTGTTGAGACCAGGCGAATTGGAAAATGTAACTGCGCACTTATCAGAGCTGCTAGCTGCTGATGGGCTGAGTGCGCCAATTCTGACTACTTCGGCGCTAACGGGGGCCGGGATTGTGCAACTGCGGGAGCAAATTTTCACGGCAGTAGCTGCGCGCACTGCTAGCGCACAGCGAGTCGCCGCGGATCTACGCACCGCGGGCCGGGAGCTTATCGGTGCAGTTACCCAAGACGGCGGGAAGCTAACTCCCCAGTCAGAATCAGCTAATTACCGCCCGGCATTGAGTGCGGCAGTGGCGGCAAGTGGCACCAAAGTGGTCGCCAAAGCAGCGGGGGATTCCTATCGGTTGCGCGGTAAAAAAGTTACCAGCTGGCCAGTTGCAGCCTGGCTACAGACCCGTAAAATTGATCCTTTGCGGCGGCTGCGGCTAGCTGAGGAACAAGCAACAGCGCACAAGGTAGCACCGGTAACTGGTATTACAGTATCGCCGGCATTGCAGCGCAATGCATTGGTGGCAGCCGAAAATTACCTGCAAGAACAGTTGGATGAGTTGCCGCGGTCTTGGGCACGAACTGTTAGTGCCCAATTGAAAGAAAAATATGCTGGGGTATTGGCTGGGGTAGATGCCTTAGCTGCCCAGACTGATTTAGCGCAGCGTAAACCCATGTGGTGGCGGCTAATACAAGTGCTGCAGTACCTACTGTTAGCGGTCTCCTTAGCAGGTGGACTGTGGCTATTGGGGTTGATAGTTGGAGATCTCTTACAATTCCGGCTCCCGGAGCCGCCAGCTGTAGGCATAGTTCCAGTTCCTACCGCGCTGCTTGTCCTCGGAATCCTCTCCAGCTGGATTTTGGCGTTGCTCTGCCAAGTAGCAGTAAATATCGGTGCCAAACGGGTGCAAAACCAGGTAACGGTGCGGATGAGTGCACAGTTAGATGCCCAGTTACAGCAGGAATTTGTGCAACCAGCCAGTGCAGCACTAGCCGAATACCGGAAGTTCCTCGCCCTAGCCGGGCAACTGTCGCGTAGCGTGGCTAGCGATTAGGGCGGCGCCCCCGGCGCGCGAGTTTCTGCGACTGCGGTAACTGGTCTTTTTTGTTCGCACGCGGACCGGTATCTTTGCGGATATTTAGGGCGCGGCCAGCGACGCGGGCTCGGGATAGTTTTTGTAGGGTGTGGCGGTCTAGGTCCGAGTCGATCTCTACCAGGGAGAAACTGGGGAAAATATTTATTCGCCCCAGCTGCGAACCAGATAATCCGCCTTCGCCAGTAATCGCACCAACGATCGCTCCCGGTGAGACGCCGTCGCGTTTACCCACGGCAACTCGGTAGGTGGCACCGCCATTTGCGCGGATACGACCACGGCCTGATTTCTTATCACCGTCGAACTTGGCAGTTAGTTTTTCTGGTTCGTCGTCTTGCCCCGTATCGCGCAACGCTACTGCCAATAGTGCTGGAACTAGCTCCGGCAAATCCCGCTCTGGTACTAGGTGGGCTGCTAGTTCTTCAAATTCAGCAATGGCATCGTGGTATGCCGTCAAATTCCCGTGTGGGATACGGGCCGCAGCGGTTTTTAGCAAGGCCACTGCGCGTTGCTGCGACACTTGCGCCGCAGTAGGGATATCCACTTGAGTCAGTTGCTTCTTAGTTACCTTTTCAATGCGCCGCAGCCGGGAATGTTCTTTCGGGGTCACGAAAGTTAAGGCGCGGCCCGCCCGCCCGGCTCGACCTGTGCGGCCAATCCGGTGCACATAAGTATCTACTTCGCGGGGAACATCGTAGTTAACCACTAGTTCGATGCGATCCACATCCAGGCCGCGCGCCGCGACGTCGGTAGCCACCAGCACATCCAAGCTGCCGGTGCGTAACCGAGACACCAACTTTTCCCGATCTTTTTGCTGGACATCACCGGACAGGGCCGCAGCTTGCACACCCCGAGTGGAAAGTTCAATTGCCAGTTCTTCGGCACCAAGGCGAGTGCGCACAAATACCAATGCCGCATCGGCATTGGAAACTGCCAGCACTCGAGCTAATGCGCCAGCTTTATGCCGGGTAGGAACCACTGCGTAAGTCTGCTCAATTGTTGCCACTGGTTCTGCCGAAACCGTTACCTGCGCTGGGTCAGTCAAATAGGTATTGGCGATTTTTCGGATTGCCGGAGGCATAGTGGCGGAAAACAGTGCCGACCGCCGGGGGCTGGGCAGCTGGGCCGCAATAGTTTCTACGTCCTCGGCAAATCCGAGCTGTAGCATCTCATCGGCTTCATCCAGCACAAAGAAGTGTACCTGCGAAATATCCAATACCCCCGAGCGCATCAGATCCATCACTCGGCCGGGCGTGCCCACCACTACCTGGGCGCCATTTTTCAGAGCTTTAATCTGGGGGTCATATGCCGAACCGCCGTATACTGCCACCACCGATATTTCAGATTCTTGGCGGGCAAAATCGGCAGTAGCGGCGGCAACCTGCATTGCCAATTCGCGGGTGGGCGCCAAGATCAGCCCCTGCACGTATTTGGCGGCCGGGTCAATAGTGGACAGCAGCGGCAGCGCAAAAGCAGCAGTTTTTCCGGTGCCAGTTTGTGCCACGCCAATAACATCGCGCCCTGCCATGAGCTGAGGTATTGCTTGCTCTTGAATTGGAGTAGGGGTAGTGAATCCCAGTTCTGCCACTGCAGTTAATAGATGCTCGGGCAAGCCTAAATGGGGAAAAGAAGTCATAAATTATTCGTTTCGATAGCCTTCCATGACACCAACTCTATTGCTAACGAACAGAGCCAGTATCAGAATCGCTGCCATCAGTCCGATGACGGCGAAAAATGCGGTGGGTCCGCCACCGCCAGCGACGGCGAAAATAATGCCGCCGTATGCAATACACAGTGCTGCACCCATAGTGTCAGCTACTTGTACTGCCGATGAGGTAGCGCCCTTTGCTCCGGGAGGCGTAATTTCGAGGGCGTGCACAGTTAGTGCCGGATAGATTGTGCCAATTCCCAGCCCGGCAATCAGCCAGCCAAATATCGCCATCCAGCCAGGTACCTGGGGCAAGATCCCCACTGAAGCAATGAGGATCCCTAATAAAAATCCGACTGTGCCCCAGAACGGGAGCAGCGCTCGGTAGGTTTGGGAAAATATTCGCCCCTGAATCCAGGAGCCAAGTGCCCAGCTAAATGATCCTGCAGTTAAAACTATCCCTGCTTGAGTTGGGCCCCAACCGTGAATATTTTTCAGCATTAACGGCAGGAAAATCTCCACCGTCAAAAAGGTGCCGTTCAACATGCCACGCATTAACACAGTGGCGCCGAGCGGATTGGCTGCCCGCAGCGATCCCGGCGGCAGCAGCGGGCGTACCAGCACGAAAGTTGCCACAGTTGCCAGCAGGATTGCCGCGAAAATCTGCCAGTCAAATTCGCCAGCTTCCGTGCCCGAAAGTACCTGCAATAGCCCCACCATACTGGCAGTGCCGATTGCAAATATGGCAATTTTTCCAGCACGTTTAGGTGCGGGCTGCAGCGGCGGATTCGGGAAACGTTGTATTTTCATAACCGAAAATGGCAATACGAACGCCAAGAGCAACGGCGTCATCCCAAAAACCCAACGCCAGTGCACGTAGTCGACCAAATATCCGGCGATAACTGGGCCGACCATTGAGGGCAGCACCCATGCGGCGGAGAAAAGCGCAAAAAATGCTGGCTGCCGGGCGGGAGCCACATGTGCCGACACCAATACGTAGAGCGGTACTACCATCAGACCGCCGCCCAAACCCTGGATAGCGCGACCTACGATCAGGATCTGCACACTGGGAGCGGCGGTTGCTACTAATAACCCGGCGATAAAAAGTAGGGTGCCGGTGTAGAGCGAAGGTTTGGGACCCCGGGTATCACACCATGGCCCAGCTAGTACTGTGGTCAGCATTTGGGCTGCCAGAGCCACCCCAGAGGCGAGCGCATAAAAATTCTCACCGTGTAAAATTTCTACCACGAACGGCATAGCAGTAGCTACTGCCACTGTCTCGAAGGCAACCAGACTGATGAGCAGGGTGGAGAAGATTTTTAGCCACTTCTCCAGCGACTCATTGACGATTTGGGGTTTGCTCACCAGATTATCGTGCCACAGCCCTCGGCTCGCTGGGAGGTGCGGGCATGTGATTTTCGCCGAAGTGGCAAAGTAAAAGCGGCAGTTCGCCAGCAAAGGCGTAAGGTAAATCTCGTGGGTTTCGCCCGTCTCGCGGAACTCTGTAGCCCGCCTGTCTCGCGGGTGATCTGAAACGTAGGAGGAAAAATGTTGCGCACTCGGATGGCTGGCTCGTTACGCCGCGAAGATATCGGCTCTACTGTTACTTTGACGGGCTGGGTGGACCGGCGCCGGGACCACGGCGGTATCGCATTTATCGATTTACGAGATGCTTCTGGGATCGCTCAGGTTACTATCCGGGCAGAAGTAGCGCATGAATTGCGTTCGGAATACGTTTTGCAGATCACTGGGGTGGTAAATGAACGGCCAGAAGGCAATGCCAACCCGACACTGCCCACTGGTGAGATTGAAGTGGCAGCTACTGAGGTAGAGGTGCTCAACCCGGCGGCGGCGTTGCCATTCCAGATTTCCGATCACGCGGAAGACGCCGGGCAAGTCAATGAAGAAGTACGGTTAAAGTACCGTTACTTGGATTTGCGGCGCAGCTATGAACAGCGCGCACTGCGGCTGCGGGCTAAAGTTTCCCAGGCAGCGCGCCGAGTACTGGATGGGCATGACTTTGTAGAAGTTGAGACGCCCACGCTGACGCGCTCCACCCCCGAAGGTGCGCGGGACTTTATCGTGCCGGCGCGGCTCTCCCCGGGCTCCTGGTATGCCTTGCCGCAGTCCCCGCAGTTATTCAAACAGTTGTTGATGGTGGCGGGCATGGAGCGCTACTACCAGATTGCGCGCTGTTACCGAGATGAAGACTTCCGCGCTGATCGGCAACCCGAATTTACTCAGCTAGACGTGGAAATGTCCTTCGTGGATCAAGATGACGTCATTGCAGTTGCAGAAGATGTACTCAAGGAAATCTGGGCGCTGATTGACTACGACTTGCCGACGCCGATTGCGCGTATGCCGTACCGGGAAGCAATGGAACGTTTCGGCACCGATAAACCAGATCTGCGGTTTGGCCAAGAGCTGGTAGATCTGACGGAGTACTTCAAAGATACTCCGTTCCGGGTATTCCAAAATCCGTATGTGGGTGCTGTGGTAATGCCCGGCGGAGCTGCCCAGCCGCGGCGCACTTTTGATAAATGGCAGGAGTGGGCCCGGGCGCGCGGCGCAAAAGGCCTGGCCTATGTGACTATTGCGGAAGACGGTACCCTCGGTGGCCCGGTTGCCAAGAATATCTCTGAAGCTGAGCGAGCTGGTTTGGCGGCTGCCACTGGAGCACAGCCCGGGGACTGCATCTTCTTTGCCGCGGGTAATCCGGCAGCATCGCGTGATCTTTTGGGTGCAGCGCGGCTGGAAATTGGTAAACGCTGTAATCTGATTGATGAAAATGAGTGGGCATTTGTGTGGGTAGTGGATGCGCCACTGTTTAAGCCCACTTCAGAAGCGGAAGCCGAAGGCGATGTGGCGGTAGGTGGCGGGCAGTGGACTGCAGTACACCACGCTTTCACTTCGCCGAAACCCGAGTGGCTAGACACCTTCGATACTGATCCAGGCAATGCTCTGGCCTACGCTTACGACATCGTGTGCAATGGCAATGAAATTGGCGGCGGGTCCATCCGTATCCACCGCAGTGATGTACAAGAGCGCGTCTTTAATGTGATGGGAATTGACGAAGAAACCGCTAATAAGCAGTTTGGCTTCTTGCTGGAGGCATTTAAGTACGGTGCGCCACCGCATGGCGGCATCGCATTTGGCTGGGACCGGATTGTTTCCCTACTAGTGGGGGCCAAGTCAATCCGGGACGTCATTGCTTTCCCGAAGATCGGTAACGGTTGGGATCCGCTTACTGACGCTCCCGCTCCAATCACAGCACAGCAGCGCAAAGAAGCTGGTGTAGATGCCAAGCCCAAGCCTAAAGGCGAGAAATCTAATGCTGCTGAAGCAGAGGACGCTGATGAAGCCAGCCAGCGCCGGGGCTAACTCGGCATTCTGGCAGCTCTCAATAGCGCCCTCCCTCACTTCGCGCAATACTCTTTATGTAGTTGAACGCAGCGATGCAGCGGTTGCGCTGTACCGGCAGGATTCACTACAGCTAGCTGCTTGCGGTGACCCGCAGCAGGTCAGCACAGTATTGGCAGAGGTACGGGAAAACTTTGCCCGCCCGGACCGCAGTTTGCTACATCAGCCGGTTTGGGCAGAGCTGGCCGCATTGGAACGCGCACACTTTGGGCCGGAGTGGGGATTTGCCTGGGACTATTACTGGATAACTGAACCACTGCCAGCAATACCGAATGCAGAATTAGTAGAGTTCTTTCCGGCTGGTTCGGTACAGCTGCAAGAAATTGCTGACGAGGTATACCAGGTTCTGGTGGCATCCAACCCTATTTCTGACTCGGTAGCGAATTTTGCAAAGCTGGATTGGTTTGTACTGCGGCTCTCAGATGGGGCAGTGGCTACTGTGCTCGGGGCTGAGCCGCGTGGGCGAGAGCTTTTCCTACACGGTTTGGGCACAGCCCCGCAGTATCGTGGGCAAGGCTATGGTGGTGCCATCATGGTAGGCGCAATAAATCTAGCGCTGGCCAGCTATCACAGTGTCCAATTTGGGGTGTGGAACTGGAATCATAGCGCCAAACGTCTCTACCGGCGGCTGGGAATAACCAATCCGGCCGATGAACTGATTGTCGGGCGGCGCGAACCTTTCCCAGATCTGCAAGCGTTAGCAGTTTAGTCCGCTAGGTTTATCCGCTGATAAATCTTGCGCAGTTGCTTAGGTGCCCACCAGTTCCACTTGCCGATCAGTGTCATAAACGAGGGCACTAATAGTAGCCGCACTACCGTGGCATCTACCGCCACGATTATGGACAGGGCCACCCCGATTTGCTTGATCGGCAGCATATCGCCACCTACGAACCCGAGGAATACCGCCACAATAATTGCCGCCGCAGAAGTGATGATACGCCCGGAGCGTTGCATACCTTTTTCTACTGCGGCATCGTTGTCGTGCCCTTCATCCCAGAACTCTTTAATACGTGCCACCAAGAAGACCTCATAGTCCATTGCCAGCCCAAACCCGAACGCAGCGGCGGTCGCCACCACGAAAGTTTCTAGGCCCGGCGTCTGCGGCACACCCAACAACCCATTTTCAAATAGGAAAACAGTTATCCCCAGCGATGCCACCAGCGAAAGGGTGTTTATGATTAGTGCTTTTAGTGGGGCCACAATTGATCCAGTTAGCAGGAACAACAGTACTAATACTGATAACACCACAATGCCAACTGCCACTGGGGCACCGTCAATCAGCGACTGATTGAAGTCAGCCTGCATAGCCCCAGCACCGCCCACATCGAACCGGTATCCCGGCTCTAGGGCGCGCACCGCAGTGACGGTGTCAATTGCTTCTTGCCCAACTGGGTCATCCGTATCGGTGTAGTAGGAAAATGATATCCAGCCTTTTTCCAGCTCTTGTGGTGTGCTCACTCTAGTTACATGCTCTAGTTTTTTGACTTGAGTGATGAATGGGTCAGCCAGTTTCAGATCTACATTGGCCAAAATGGTGCCATCGGGCGTGCGCAGATCCGGGTAATCCTGCTGGATGGTGTCATAAGTAGTTTTTTCCGCTGAGGCTGGCACATAGTCGATAAAGTTCGACCGAATTTGCATGTCCTTAATGGGGAGCGCCATGGCGAGCAAGATCAGCACAGTAACTATCAATACCGGCCACGGGCGACCATGTACCCAGCGTGCCAGCCCGGAGAATATGCCTTCGTCAGAGGTGGTGTCACCTACTTTTCGCACCAGAGTGTTCACTCCGGGCACTTTCATTAGCTTAGATGGCTTAACTAGTCGGTTGCCGAGCAAGACGATGATGGAAGGAACCAGAGTTAGTGAGGTGGCTACCGCAAACATAGTGATGATGATGCCGCCGATTGAAACTAGGCGCAGTATGGGCGCCTGCATAGCGAGCAAACCGGAAATTGACAGTGCAATAGTCAGCGCTGAGAAAGTAACTGTGCGCCCCGCGGTTGCCACTGTGCCTTGGACTGCTTCGTGCACGAGTTCTGCAACGTCATCGGGGATAACTGTGCCATCAGTTGGTAATTCGCGTTTCTCTAACGCAAACTCCACCTCTTCGCGGTAGCGCGACACCATCAGAAGCCCGTAGTCAACTGACAGGGCTAGCCCAATAATAGTGACGATATTGAGCACGAACGAGTCCACGCCGGTGAACAGCGTAATCAGCCACAATGACCCCATTCCAATCAGAATAGAGGCGATAGCGGCGGTTAATGGCAGACCAGCAGCCAATATGCCACCAAAAATAATTACCAGCAAAATGAGGGCAACTGGCAACGAGAAAGTTTCCCCGCGCACTAAATCCTGTGCCACCCGATCCAGAATTAGGTCAGAGATCATCTTGCTGGAAACGGCCGATGCGCTAGCTTGTGAATTATCTGCCGTCAGCTTCTCATTCAGCTCGGTGATCTTGGCAGCCACGCCGGCATGTTCTGCATCGGTCGCATCAGTCTGCATGGCGACCAAGACGACGAAAGAATCCTCAGCCCGCAGTGAATCAGCTGGATCGGCCATTTTCTCTGTTTCAGCAGCTACTGCCTTACGCACTTCTGCTGCTATGGATTCGTCAACTGTTTTATTTACTTCGGCAATAATTTCTTTTTCGGCTGCTTTACGGGCTGCTGCGCCCTCATCTTTTTCTAACTGTTCCAGCCGAGACCGTTGGGTGGCCAGTGTGTAGTCCTGAGCAGTCTTATATTTACTGGCGTTGTCTTTCTTAGCTTTTTCAATAGCTTGGTAGATCTGGTTTTCGATTTCTACTTTGACATCCGCCGTCAAACTCACCGGGTCGGTAACGGTATCGACCCCAGCTAGGCCATTGGCAGCGTAACGGAAGTTTCGGATCGCCGGGTCAGTTTCCGCCACGCCGCTCACCAGCACCATATAGGTGTCCGAGTCAGTGGTGCGTTGCAGCACCCGATCTGATTCACTACCCGGAACCATGGATGTGCTAGAGGACATCCGCTCAAATAATGGTCCCTGCCCAAATCCCCATAGGGCTCCTAATGCTCCAAGCGCCACCAAGACAAGCCAGAAAATGATAAAGACTCGTGGGTGCCGCGCCACTGCTCTGCCGACCACGTTAAACATGTAGCTATTCTTTCACTTATTGCTGCTGGCTGGGTAGTTTAATGCCAATTACTGTGGGGTATTCGCCAAGAGCCTTACCCGAAAACGAGCAGCGGCAGTTTTGTGCGCAAAATACTGTGGGAAGGGAGCGGTAAGCTAGCAACGTGGATTTATTTCAGGATGCGGCAGCTGAGCTAGGGGACGCTCCGCTTGCGGTGCGGATGCGCCCGCGGCGGCTAGATGAGGTTTTAGGGCAGGACCACCTATTAGGTCCCGGCCAGCCTTTACGGCGGCTAATTGAGCCGGCTGCTGCGGGGGCGCCGTCCTCAGTATTTTTGTGGGGACCACCTGGAATCGGGAAAACTACCTTGGCATATTTAGTAGCCCAGCAAGGGGAGCGGAACTTCGTCGAAATTTCTGCGGTATCTGCGGGGGTAAAAGAACTGCGTGCTACTATTGCGCAGGCAAAAGCCCAGCTGGTTACTACTGGCAAAGACACAGTACTTTTCATTGACGAAGTACACCGATTCTCCAAGACGCAGCAAGACGCGCTACTGCCAGCAGTGGAAAATGGTTGGGTTATTTTGGTGGCAGCTACTACTGAAAACCCCTCTTTTTCGGTTATCTCGCCGCTGCTCTCTCGGTCCTTGCTACTAACTTTGCGCCCGCTGCAGCCAGAACATATTGCACAATTGATTGACCGGGCATTAAGTGATGAGCGCGGCTATGGCGGAAAAGTCACTGTTGATGAGTCAGCTCGAGCAGAAATAATTAGATTAGCTGGTAACGACGGGCGCCGCGCATTAACTATTCTGGAAGCTGCCGTAGCTGGGCCGCATGTCACGCTAGCAGATGTTAGCGCTGCCGTTGACGTTTACACCGTGCGCTATGACCGGGACGGCGATCAGCACTATGACGTAATCTCCGCATTCATAAAATCAATTCGCGGCTCTGACGTGGACGCTGCTCTACACTACTTAGCGCGCATGTTAGAGGCGGGGGAGGATCCCCGATTTATTGCGCGGCGGCTTATGATCAGTGCTGCTGAAGACGTGGGCTTAGCAGATCCAGCTGCGCTGCAAACCGCTACTGCAGCGGCACAGTCAGTTGCCCTGGTAGGAATGCCGGAGGCGCGCATAATTTTGGCCGAAGCGGTGGTGCACTTAGCGACTGCCCCCAAATCTAATCGGGCATATCTCGCTATCAATGCGGCTATTGCCGACGTGCGGTCGGGGAATATCGGCCCGGTGCCGGCGCATTTACGGGATCAGAGTGTATCGGCGTCGAAAATAGCTGCTAAACAAACCGGTAAAGAAACCCGCTATCGGTATGCGCACGACTATCCGGATGCAATTGTGGCGCAGCAGTATTTGCCGGAAGAAATAGCTGATGCGGAGTACTACCAGCCCACTACCAATGGTTACGAGGCGAATATCACGCCGAGATTAGCCCGGATCCGTAAGGTATTGCGCGGCGAATAGGGTACGCTATACAAGTTGCTGAGATAGAGATATCGGCAGCTAACCTGGGACCTTAGCCAATAGGTCGGTCCCACACCCGATTGGGTGTGCCATTTATGACGACAGGAGAATAAATATGGCGGAAAATCGCGCCCGTAAGCTGGTACGCCAGTCCCGTGCTCTGGGCATTGCTCTGACCCCTAAAGCTGAAAAGTACATGCAGCGTCGGCCGTACCGACCAGGTGAACACGGTCGTGGCCGGGTTAAAGAATCGGACTACTCGGTACGTTTGAAGGAAAAGCAGCGGCTTCGCGCCCAGTACGGCATCCGGGAAGCGCAGATGCGTAAGATCTGGGAAGAAGCACGCCGGATGGAAGGCATGGCAGGTGAAAACCTGGTTGAGCTGCTAGAAATGCGGCTGGATGCCCTAGTGCTCCGCGCTGGTTTCGCTCGCACTATGCCTCAGGCTCGGCAGGTAGTAGTACACCGGCACATTATGGTTGACGGTCAGTTGGTTGATCGTCCGTCCTACCGGGTCAAGCCAGGTCAGATTGTGCAGGTCAAGCCGCGTTCGCAGGCTTCGCCACAGTTCCTAGTAGCTGCTCAGGGTCAGCACGCAGATGTTCTGCCGGCCGTTCCGGAATACCTGAAGGTAGAACTAGAAAAGCTCCGGTTTGAGCTGGTTCGCACTCCGAAGCGGGCTGAAATTCCAGTTACGTGTGACGTCCAGATGGTTGTTGAGCACTACTCACGCTAGGACTAACTAGAACTTATAGGCAGCGCGCCGCGGGTAACGTGGCGCGCTGTTTTATATCGACGACGCAGTTTCATATCACGGTAAGGTGAAGCTATGGAAATTACTTTGGGACAAATCGCCGGTTTATTGGCTGCACTAGCATTTTTGGTGCTGGTTTATTTCTCTATTCGCCCGCTACGGAAGCTATCTGGGGTATTAGATCGGATGGCAGAATCCTTGCGCGAACTTACCGAGCACACTTTGCCAGCTATCGACCATGCTGCTCAAACCGTGGCAGAGGCTAATAACCAGGTGCGCAAACTCGATACGATTACAGCTGCGGCTGCGCGCACTACCGAGGATATTTCTGCAATGACTACTTTGGTTACCTCCACTGTGGGAGCGCCATTTTTAGCTGCCCGGCGTGGGGCAGAAAAAGTCCGCAATTCCTTGGGACTGAATAAGGAAGCACAAAACAATTTCCCGGCACAGCCAAGTACGGGAGTGGATCCGGCAGCGGATAATACAAATAGCTGAAGTTATGGCGGGAGCCGGCAGGCGGCGTCGGCACAATAATTAACGGTTGGGGAGAAAAATGCGGAGCTATGAAATTCGTCAGCGCTGGCTGGACTACTTCGAAAAACATGATCATCACATCGAGCCCAGTGTGCCGCTGGTATCGCCTGACCCATCTATTCTGTTCACCATCGCTGGCATGGTGCCATTTATCCCCTATATTGTGGGCACCGAAGAGCCGCCTTATCCTCGGGTAGCTAGTGTGCAGAAATGCATCCGCACCAATGACATCGAAAATGTTGGCAAAACTACTCGGCATGGCACGTTCTTCCAGATGTGCGGTAATTTCTCATTCGGGGATTACTTCAAAGAGGGCGCAATCGACCACGCATTTGGTCTGCTCACTTCGCCAGTAGCTGCCGGCGGCTTTGGGCTGGAATTTGATCGGTTGTGGGTGACTATTTGGGACGAAGACGACGTCTCGCTCCAGCACCTGACTCAGCTGGGAGTAAATCCACGGCAGATTGTGCGCCTGCCGCGCGAAGAAATTTTCTGGTCCACCGGCCAGCCCGGGCCAGCTGGGCCTTGTGCCGAAATACATTATGATCGCGGCCCAGAATACGGCCCAGACGCAGTCGGCGGCACCGTGGATCCGGGCGGGGACCGCTACCTGGAGATCTGGAATCTGGTTTTTGACGAGTACCAGCGCGGTGCTGGCGAGGGCAAGGACTATCCGCTGCTCGGTAAGCTGGATCGTACCGCGATTGATACCGGAGCCGGGTTGGAGCGGATCGCATTCTTGCTGCAAGGCAAGAACAATATGTATGAAACTGACGAAGTTTTCCCGCTTATCGCTGCTACGGAAGAACTAACTGGGGTGCGCTACGGGCAGGAGCCAGAAAACGACGTACGGATGCGGGTAATTGCCGATCATATTCGTTCGGCAATGATGCTTATTGCAGACGGCGTCCGCCCCGGTAACGAGGGCAGCGGCTATGTGCTGCGGCGAATTATTCGCCGGGCAGTGCGTGCGGTGCGCTTACTGGGAGTGGATGAACCTGCGTTATCGCACCTTTTACCAGTGTCTATGACGGCCATGAAACAATCGTTCCCGGAGCTGGAAAGTAATTTTGCCACTATCTCTCAAGTCGCCTACGCCGAAGAAGATACTTTCCGGCGTACTTTAACCGCCGGAACCCAGATCTTTGATTTAGAAGTGGCGAAAGCGAAGAAAGCCGGCAGTGCCCTTTCTGGAAATGCGGCATTCACCTTGCATGACACTTATGGATTCCCGATTGATTTGACTCTGGAGATGGCGGAGGAACAAGGCGTAAGCGTGGATCAGGACAGCTTCCGCACCCTAATGCAGGCTCAAAAAGATCGAGCACGGGCCGACGCCCAGGCCAAGAAAACTGGGCATGTGGACTCCTCGGTCTACCATGAAATCCAGGCAAAATCTGGGGATAATACCAGGTTCTTGGGGTACTCCGATTTTAGTGCCGATGGCAAAGTAGTTGCTCTGTTGCAAGATGGAATGCCAGTAGTAGCTGCGCAGGCTCCAGCCCAGGTTGACGTCGTACTGGATCAGACACCGTTCTATGCCGAACAGGGTGGGCAGTTGGCCGATCAGGGCACCATCACGGTAGAGCGCGGTGGAATTGCACAGGTAACTGATGTACAGATGCCGGTAAAAGGGCTCTTCATCCACCGAGTGACGCTTTCTGCGGGGGATATTGCAGTCGGGGATAGCGTATATAGCGAAATAGACATCACCCGGCGAGAGCAGATCTCCCGGGCACATACTGCTACGCATATGGTGCATAAAGCCTTGCATGAATTCTTAGGGCCGCAAGCCAATCAGGCGGGATCGGAAAATGCGCCCTCACATCTGCGGTTTGATTTCCGGCATTCCGCACAGGTAAGCGCTGAGCAGCTCGCTGATATCGAAAAACGGGTTAACCAACAGCTCCAGGAAAATCTGGCAGTGACGGACGAAATTATGTCCCTGGATGAGGCGAAAAAATCAGGGGCAATGGCGCTGTTTGGGGAGAAATACGGGCAGCGGGTGCGCGTGGTCTCCATTGGCGGAGACTGGTCCAAAGAGCTGTGTGCCGGTACGCACGTGCCCGATTCCGGCAAACTAGGTTTAGTAACTATTTTGGGCGAGTCCTCAATTGGTTCGGGCGTGCGCCGGATTGAAGCGTTAGTTGGGGCCGGTGCGTATGCCGCTGGCGCCAAAGAACGAGCAATGGTGGCACAGCTCAGCGCCCTGACCAAAGTGCGGCCGGAGGAGTTGCCGGAACATATCAGCGGTATTTTGTCCCGGTTGAAGGCTGCGGAAAAAGAGGTGGCAGCGCTTCGAAAAGCAAATCTCACTGCCCAGCTGGGCGCTTTGGCGGAGAAAGCCAAAGATGTTGCTGGAGTTTGGGTGCTGGCACAAGACTTGGGTGCCGACGTCGATCCCAATGATGCGCGTGCGGCTGCATTGGATTTACGGGCACGTGCGGGGAGCCTACCTGCGGTAGTGGCACTTACTACTCATGCCAATGATCGTCCAGTTATTGTGGTCGCTACTAATGAGCCGGCCCGTGAAATTGGGATCCAAGCTGGGAAACTAGTGGGGATTGCAGCTCGGGCATTGGGCGGCGGTGGCGGAGGTAAGCCTGACTTGGCCCAGGGCGGAGGGAAAGACGTTTCCCAAATACCTGCCGCTCTAGCTGCGATAACTGATGCGGTGGCAACGCGTGGCTGATATCCGCCCGGGAGCCCGAGTCGCGGTAGATGTTGGTGCGGTGCGAGTTGGGGTTGCCAAATGCGATTCAGCCGCCATTTTGGCCACCCCAGTGGCTACTTTGCGCCGCTACCAAGGAGACCAACGCCGGGTAGCGAAGCTGGCGCGGCAAATCGAGGCTATCGAAATTATTGTGGGCTTGCCGTTGAATATGGATGGCTCTGCCGGTGCGGCAGCACAGGGAGCGCGGAAATGGGCACAGCAGCTGCAAAACCGAGTGGATATTCCAGTGCGGCTAGTGGATGAACGGCTGAGTACGGTCAGTGCCCACCAGCAACTCCGCCAGTCAGGCCGGAAAGAAATTGACCATAAATCGGTAGTAGATCAGGCAGCGGCAGTTATCATATTGGAAAGCGCATTAGAGTTTGAGCGCAGAAGTGGTAGACCGCCCGGTGAACCAGTGGGTAAAGGGAATGAAAGTGCCGAATAAGATTCTCCATCAGCAGTCCGCAACTGCGCACGAACACCGTAGTAATCAGCAGCGCCGCCGCAGTAAATTGATACTTTTCCTCGCTGTTGCGCTAGTTGTGCTGTGCTTCACGGTAGCTTGGCCTTATGTGCGGGAAATAGCTGGATTTACTGAGGTAGCGGACTACGAGGGAACTGGCAGTGGGCAGGTCTTGGTGGTAATTCCCGAAGGATCTACTGGAAAGGATATCGGCGATATCTTGGCTGACGCCGACGTAGTGGCATCAAGTGCGGCCTTCGTGGCGGCATTTAATGACGATCCGCGCGCTCAGTCTATCCACGCTGGCGCATATCAGCTAAAACTGAAGATGTCGGGCAAAGCCGCAGTGGCAGCGCTGTTGGATCCAGCGTCGCGGGCAGAGCTCAAAATAACTATTCCCGAAGGGTTTACTGCGGAACAGATTTTTGCCCGGATATCTGACGTAATGGGAATACCAGAAGCCGAAGTGCGCGCCGCAGCGCAAGATACTGCGGCAATTGGGCTACCGAGTGAGGCGAACGGCAATATTGAGGGCTGGCTATCCCCACTTACCTATGAATTCTCGCCAGAGACCACCGCAACCGAAGTGCTGAAAACTATGGTGCAACAGCGGGTACAAGAGCTTACTGAGCTAGGGGCAGCTCCCGAAGATTGGCAGCACACACTCATTATGGCTTCGATTGTGGAGCGAGAAGTTAACTGGCCGGAATACTATGGGCAAGTTGCCCGAGTTATTACCAATCGTTTGGCGGATAACGGGCAAGTGAATGGTCGCTTGCAGATGGATTCCACTGTGCTCTACGGGGTGGGAAAAACTGGTGGGGTGCCCACTCAAGCTGATCTCAAAAAAGATACGCCCTATAACACCTACCTGCACCCGGGCTTGCCGCCAACTCCGATCTCAAATCCAGGGAAAGCTGCAATAGCAGGGGTACTAAATCCGGCCGATGGTGACTGGCTCTACTTCGTCACTATTGACCTCAGCAGTGGGGAAACTAGATTTACCAACAGCTTGACGGAACACAATAAGAACGTAGAACTGCTACGGGACTGGATCGCGAAGAACGGTAACAACTAGTGCTGACAGTCAGTGCAGATTCAGTTAGTGAGCTGGAACGGAAACTATTTGTTGCTGCTGGAGCAGAGCTCCATACGGGCCAGTGGGAAGACGCCGGAGGCGTGGCACTTGATCCCGCCGCTGCCACGCCTGTTCTGGCACAGTGCGACATCCTAGATGGCCTTGCGAAAGAGCTTCAGGTAGTAGATACGGTGGCCTTCACCCCGATGGGAGATCACCGGATGAGCGCCGGATTTGTGACCTCTGTAGGGGCGCTATCTCGAGTTATTACCCGCCATTTGGGTGCCGATGTGATGCGTGGGCAGCGGGTAGCAATCCGCGGTGGGGGAGCTTTAGCAGCTTGTGCACTTGCTGTGGCAGTAGAATTTTCTGCCGCCGATATTTTCCTGATCGCCCCGCCAACTGGAGGACCAGGCTCTGCGATAGCGGCTGCTCATCGGTTGGGGATAGATGTTACCACCATAATGACTGGGTCCCCGCAGGCAGCTGAGTCGCCTGGCGCAGTAACTATCTATGCGGAAAATGAGCTAGCAGTGCAGAGCCCAACTGGAACGGTAACCGGGATGGAAGTTCTGGTGGCGCGGGTAGTTGACCAATTGCGCCTATTCACCGGGGCCAACCCAGATGAAGAATCACTGCTAGCCACTGCACTGGCTGCTGTGGATAACTAAAATATAGTTGGTTAGCGGTACCTAGAATCGTGTCATGTCCCATCCCTTACTATTGGCGACCTGCACCAACCGACAAGCAGCAGCACTAGTGCTAACCGGTGCGCTAGCTACCTTCAGCGGGCTAGTAGTTTCCGGTGTCGGCATTTTCGTGGCAATAATTGCGGCATTATTTTTTGCCCCGCTATTCTTAAATGCGTGGATAGATGCCGCCACTCAAAAACTGGTAAAACGATTCACTCACTGTAGTGGCGTGGTGGCTTTGGCAGCACTAGTTACGCAAGCTATTTCACCGTGGCGCGCTGGGCTACTGGCGTTAGGTATTGCGGTAGCGCTGACCGTCCCACTGGGGCTAATGAGTCATTTTTCCGCTGGAAAACTAATGGGGTTTGGCGATGTTCGGTTGATCTTTGTCTTACTGCTGTGGAATGGGCTGTGGTCACCAACTAGTGCGCTGCTGATGCTAGCGGCTAGTTTTTTCTTCCATACGCTAGCGGTATTAGTTTGGTCAATCTGGGGGCTAACTTCAGTGCGCCGGTCGCATGCGCTGGGACCGTGGCTAATTGGCGCTGCTTGGATCTGTACCTTAATCGAGTCCGCGATATAGCCTGCCACCCGCTGCTGGTCACAAAATGGCACAATAGCCATATGATTCGTTGGTCAACTGCAGGAGAATCCCACGGGCGGGCACTGATAGCGCTCATTGAGGGAATGCCAGCCGGTATTGAGATAGACACTGAGCGTATTTCCCATGCCTTGTGGCGGCGGCGGCAAGGCCATGGTGGCGGTGCCCGGCAAGCTTTTGAGGCCGACGAAGTCACCATTCTCTCTGGGGTGCGCCACGGGCTAACTATCGGATCCCCAATCGCCGTCGAAATAAAAAACTCTGAGTGGGCTAAGTGGGAAGTTGTAATGAGCCCGGATCCGGTGGATCCAGCAGACTTAAAAATTGACGCAGGTACTGGTGATGAACGGGAAATTGCGCGCAATAAACCACTAACTCGCCCTCGGCCTGGGCACGCTGACTTGGTCGGGATGAATAAGTATGGGTTTACTGATGCGCGGCCAGTTTTAGAGCGAGCTTCAGCCCGGCAAACTGCAGCGCGAGTAGTAGTAGGGGAATTGGCCCGTGCTTTTATTGAGCAAGCTGCCGGTATTACTGTAGTAGGGCAGGTAGTGGGAATCGGTGCCGTGTCAGGTGTCGATCTACCGCTGCCAACTGCCGCACAAACAGCGCAGTTAGATGCTTCGCCGGTGCGGCAACTGGACCAACAGCTAGCTGAAAAATTTGTGACTGAAATTGAGGAAACGAAGAAAGCTGGCGATACCCTGGGCGGCGTCATTGAGGTAGTGGCCTGGGACGTTCCGCAAGGTTTGGGATCATACGCTGGCGATCACACCCGGTTGGATGCCCGGATTGCCGGTGCATTGATGTCGATACAGGCAGTAAAAGGGGTGGAAATCGGCGATGGCTTTGCCAGCGCTCGGCGGCGCGGTTCGGTTGCACATGATGAGATCGTGCGGGATGGCGCCCTGCGGCGGATAACCAATCGTGCCGGCGGCATTGAGGGCGGGATGTCTAATGGGGAACCGATAGTTGCCCGGATAGCTGTGAAGCCGATTTCTACGGTCCCGCATGCGCTGCGCACTATTGACACGCAGACTGGGGAACCAGCTAGCGCACAGCACCAGCGTTCAGATACCACTGCGGTTATCCGCGCCGTACCCGTTGCGGAAGCGATGTTAGCAATCGAATTGGCCAGTGCAATGGTGGAAAAATTCGGTGGTGATTCCCTGGCAGAGGTGCGGCAAAATATTGCCTCCTGGACTGCAGCTATCCCAGAAATGCAACGATAATGGCACCTAGAGCAGTATTCATTGGTATGCCCGGAGTAGGGAAATCCACGGTGGGGCGCGCGGTGGCCCGGGAACTGGGAGTTAAATTTGCTGACGCCGACAATCTAATAGTTAAGCGAGCTGGCAAATCAATTGTGCAGATTTTTGCCGAACAGGGCGAGAGCGGCTTTCGAAAGCTGGAAGAAGAAGTGGTTTGCGATGCGCTCGATCACTTCTCTGGAGTGATCTCGCTGGGCGGCGGGGCAGTGCTGCATCCGGCAGTGCAGCAGCGGCTAACTAATCTGCCCGTGATATTGATTGAAGTTTCCGATGCGGAGCTGGTGCGCCGGGTGACTAAATCGCGCACGGTGCGGCCAATACTGACTGCCGACCCAGCCGGAACTATTGCTCGGCTCCGCCAAGAGCGCGCGGCACTCTACCATCGGCTAGCTGCCTATGTGGTGCACTCGGATTCAAATCCGATGAGCCGAGTGGTAGCTGATGCTTTGGCGGTGTTACGCGATCCGAGCGACGTCATAACTGTGGCAGCAGGGCAAACGAATGAATACCCAGTAATTGTGGGCAATCAGCTGGCTTCGCAGGTAGTGCGCTTTGCCGCCCAGTACGCCAAAGTAATGGTGGTGCATGCTCCGCAAGTTTCCGCTACCGTAGCTGCTATTCATGATGAGCTCCGCGCCGCAGAAATACCGGTGCAATGCTATGAACTGCCAGCTGGCGAAGCCAGCAAAACCAATACTTGCTTAGCAGAGTTGTGGCATGCGGCCGGGGAATTTCAACTGGGGCGCGACGGCGCCGTCATTGCAATCGGTGGGGGCGCAACTACTGATGTGGCCGGCTTCTTTGCTGCCACTTGGCTGCGGGGGATTCCAGTTATTCAAGTTCCCACTACTCTGCTGGCAATGGTGGATGCGGCAGTAGGTGGAAAGACGGGGATAAATACGGACCATGGCAAGAACTTGGTGGGGGCATTCCACTCACCGCGAGCCGTAATCTGCGATATGTCCACCCTGGCGACCTTGCCAATTGCCGAACTGCGCGCTGGGATGGGAGAAATAGTTAAATGCGGGTTTATCCGTGACCGCGAGATATTGAATGTTATTGCGAAATATGGTCGCGGAGTAATTAACCCCACCCATCATGCGATTCGGGAATTGGTGACTCGAGCTGTTCAGGTAAAAGCGGAGGTAGTGAGTGCAGATTTCCGGGAATCAGGCTTACGCGAAATACTTAACTATGGGCACACTTTTGCCCATGCGGTAGAGCTGGATACTGATTATCGCGTTCGCCACGGGGAGGCAGTAGCCATCGGATGCGTATTTGCGGCTGCGATAGCAGAAGCAGCGGGAATAGCTGCGCCCGGGCATACCGATTTGCATCGGCAAGCTTTTGCCGCGCTAGGACTGCCGGTTAACCATCCCGGGGCAGACCGCGCCAAATTAGAAAACATCATGTATTCGGATAAGAAAGTCCGGGATGGAAAGTTGCGGTTTGTTGTGCTGCGGGATATTGCCCAACCAGAAATTATGATTTCTCCCGGTCGAGCAGTGCTCGATCAAGCATTTGCTGCGGTGGGCGCATGACGTCCTTGTTATTAATTGGTGCTAGCGGGGTAGGAAAGACGGCGATTGCCGCCCAGTTACAAGAGCGGGGCTGGCTTAGTGCCGATATTGACCAAGCGGTATCTCACCGGTTAGGCCGCAGCGAAATATCGGCATATGTAGATATTTCTACTGCGCAGCGCCGCCAGGTAGAACAGCAGATTTTCCAAGAATTAGTTAGCCAAGTGCTAGCCCAGCAGCCTGAGCATTGCGTAATTGCGGCAAGTTCTGGATTATTCGGTTCTGATCCGGAGGATATTGCGCTGGCAATTCCACTCCAGCAGTGGCGAGACTACGGGGGGAAAGTAGTGTGTTTGACTGCCGAGCTAGGGGCAATGGTAACTCGGTTGGGCTTAGCTAATTCGCAACTGGGCGGGTTAGTGCTGCCTCGCCGTGAATTGCGGGTACAGCTAGAAAAACGCAGTGAAATCTATCAAAAACTTGCTGATTTAGAGTTCGATACTACGCATACCACTCCGGCACACGCGGCTAGCGAACTACAGCAATTAGGGTAATTTTCTATCGCAGGCTTGCCTAACCTTGCTTGCAGCCGCAGCGCGGCTAATTTTTACTACTACCATGGTGAAGAAATTCCTGTCGCGGTATCCCTGGGTAACAGTAATTATTCTGATTGCGGTAGTTGGCGGTATATGTACCCTATTGGACCATCCCAATTGGGCCCAGTGGGCGGTATCAGTTGTGGCAGCAACAGTGGCGCTGTCGCAATTTTCAGATATGGTGCGCACATTACGATCCGGCAGCTTCGGGATTGACATTTTGGCAGTGACCGCGATTGCATCTACTTTGGCAGTCGGAGAGTATTGGGCGGCATTAGTAGTGTGCTTGATGCTAACTGGCGGGGAAGCGCTGGAAGATTATGCAGAAGAACGGGCCAGTTCTGAATTGACTTCGCTGCTGGCTGGAGTGCCTACTACGGCACGGGTACGCCAAAGTGATGGCCAAATAATAGAAATGGATATCAACCAGATTGAACCTGGTGATGAAATTGTGGTCGCTCCGCATGCAGTGGTGCCAGTCGATGGCATATTGCTCAGTGACACTGCAGTTCTAGATGAAAGTTCCCTTACTGGGGAATCACTGCCGATAGAGCGCAAAAAATCTGATCGGGTACTTTCTGGTGCCCTCAACAGTGCAGATGCAATTGTCATTTTGGCTAGTGTGCGCGCAGAAGATTCCCAGTATCAGCGCATAGTTGCACTGGTAAAGGACGCCCGTGAGTCGCAGGCACCATTTGTGCGGCTCGCTGACCGGGTGGCTCTGCCATTTACTATTTTGGCATTCACTATTGCGGGTGGGGCTTGGCTAGCTACCGGCGATCCGATGCGATTTGCCCAAGTATTAGTGGTGGCGACGCCATGCCCGCTTATCATCGCCGCCCCGGTGGCGTTTATGGCCGGAATGTCCCGTGCGGCTCGAGCGGGAATCATCGTCAAAAGTGCTGCCAGCCTAGAGAAAGTAGCTAAAGCAAAACGAGTTTGTTTTGACAAGACGGGCACTTTAACTGCTGGCGAGCCTCAGGTGTGCCAAGTGCATTCTTGGCAGCTGGCAGAACCTGAACTATTGGCAATTGCCGCTAGCGCGGAGCAGCTATCGGCGCATCCACTTGCTGAGGCGTTAGTGCGCGCGGCTCAACAGCATGGCGAAATTCCACCGGCAGATCGAGTGCAAGAAATTCCAGCAGCCGGGGTGTCTGCAGTAGTTGCTGGAGATAATGTCAAAGTCGGCAAACTGGAATATGTGGCTGACGAGGTAACCGAGATCCCCGATTTGCCGGCAATCTCCACGGGAGTTAGTGCCATTTGGGTCAGTCGCAACGGTCAAATAATTGGGCGGATTGATATTGCGGATCCATTGCGCCGAGAAACAGCTGTCACAGTCAAATTGGTGAATCAGTTAACCGGTGGACGCAGCGTTATGCTTACTGGCGATACCGCAGCTACTGCACAGCGGATTGCCGCTGAGATTGGCATTAATGAAGTTCATGCGGAACTTTTGCCACCAGACAAAGTAAACGTAGTTTCTGGATTAGGCGTACATCCAGTACTTATGGTGGGCGATGGGGTTAACGATGCGCCAGTACTTGCTGCTGCTGATATTGGGGTGGCGATGGGAGCGCGTGGCGCAGCTGCTGCAACTGAATCTGCTGACGTCGTCATCATGTTGGATGATTTGTTGCGGGTGCCGCGGTTACTGTTACTCAGTAAGCGCACTATGCGAGTAGCCTGGCAAGCCATCATGATCGGAGTGAGCCTGTCGATTGTGTTGATGCTCATTGGTGCTACCGGTGTTATGCCTGCGTTTATCGGGGCGTGGGCCCAAGAATTAGTGGATTTAGCCTGTATTTTGTGGGCATTGCTGGCCGCGCGTCCGGCGGCGGCAGAGCAAAAACTGGAACTAGAGCTAGAACGTGAGCAAATACCTGATAACCAAGTAGCTGAAGTTCCGGTATCCTAGGGGAGGACTATTTACTGCCGAAAGGACAAAAGTGGCTACTACTAACGATCTCAAGAACGGAATGGTGCTGAAGCTGGAAGGCCAGCTGTGGCAGGTGGTCGAATTCTTGCACGTTAAACCTGGTAAAGGCCCGGCTTTTGTTCGCACCAAGTTGAAGAATGTATTGTCAGGTAAGAATGTTGACAAGACGTTCAATGCAGGCGTGAAAGTTGAGACCGCTAATGTGGATCGCCGCGATATGCAGTATCTGTACAATGACGGCGAAGATTTCGTATTCATGGATATGGATACCTATGAGCAGCTCCCAGTAAGCGCTCAGGTAGTGGGGGACGCGAAGAACTACATGCTGGAAAATCAGAATGTAGTTGTGGCGATGCACGATGGGCAGGTGCTTTTCGTGGAATTGCCAGCATCAGTAGTGCTGGAAGTGACTTTCACGGAACCCGGACTGCAGGGTGATCGCTCCAATGCCGGTACCAAACCAGCCACGCTGGAGACGGGCTATGAACTGCAGGTTCCGCTTTTCTTGGATCAAGGCACCAAGATTAAGGTGGATACCCGTACGGGCGAATACATGTCGCGCGCTTAATGAGTACGGCTAAGAAAAATCCACGTCGCAAAGGGCGGTCGCTCCAACGCCAGCGCGCCCTAGACGTGCTGTATGAAGCAGATTTGCGGCAGTTGCCGATTGCGCAGTTGCCCCAACTGCTGCAGGAACGTGCCACAGTTTCTACTGCGCAAACCCCAATTAAAGAGTATGGGCAACAAATTGTGGCGGCATTCTGCGACCATGCAGATGATATTGATTCCATGATTGAAGCTGCATCTACTGACTGGGCAGTCCAGCGGATGAACCTGGTGGATCGCAATATTCTCCGCATTGGCGCTACGGAGCTAATGTTCCTGGATGTACCAGTGGCAGTGCTGGCCAATGAAGTGGCGTCATTAGCTCGGGAATTCTCTAATGACACCGCTGTGGGATTCACCATGGGGATTATGAACCGAATTGCGGAGATTCGAGATACAGAGACTGCTGGCCTGAGTTAAACTACTTGCGATAACTGAATACCACACCTTTAAAGCCGTCCAGAGAGGCGGGAAAGGGAAAACATGAAAAATTTGGCTCGTGAAAAACGAGTTTTTACTGGTGACGATATCGCGCGTTCCTTGCGTCGAATCGGCTATGAAATTATCGAACGTCATCACAATGTGGCAGACGTCGTCCTCCTCGGTATTCCTTCTCGCGGCGTTCCGCTAGCACAGCGGTTAGCGGTTGCCCTAACTGAAGCTAGCGGCACTGCAGTAGATGTCGGCACACTAGATATCACGTTATACCGCGATGATTTAGCTTCGCGCCCTATTCGAGTTCCCCATAAAACTGCCATTCCACCGCGCGGTATATCGGATCGAGTGGTAATTCTGGTAGACGACGTGCTCTACTCTGGTCGGACGGTGCGCGCTGCCCTGGATGCGTTAGTGGACGTTGGCCGACCCAAAGCTGTGCAGTTGGCAGTGCTAATCGATCGCGGGCACCGAGAACTCCCGATTCGCCCGGACTACGTTGGCAAAAATCTCCCCACCTCACGTGAGGAACAGGTTGCGGTATATCTATCCGAGATTGACGGCGAAGACGCCGTTATTCTCGGGGAGGTAGAAAAATGATGCGCCATCTATTGGATACCCAGTCATTATCCCTCGCAGATGCTTTGGCGATCTTAGATACTGCTGAAGAAATGTCCGCGACCCAAACCCGCGAAGTGAAGAAGCTGCCTACTTTGCGCGGCAAAATGGTGGTAAATCTTTTCTTTGAGGACTCCACCCGCACCCGTTTGTCATTTGAAACTGCTGCCAAACGCCTCTCGGCAGATGTTCTCAATTTCTCGGCACGGGGATCATCGGTGTCTAAAGGCGAATCCCTGAAAGATACGGCCTTGACGTTATCGGCAATGGGGGCAGATGCTTTCGTTATTCGCCACCGCTCTGCCGGGGCAGCTGAACGGCTGGCCCATGCGGGGTGGGTGGATATCCCGGTGCTTAACGCCGGTGATGGCACTCATGCCCATCCGACGCAAGCCCTGCTAGATGCCTTTACTTTGCGCCGGCATTTTCACGCCGATCCGCGCGGTAAAGACCTGACTGGCCTGCGGGTGGTGATTGTCGGAGATATACTGCATTCCCGGGTAGCACGCTCCAACCTGTATTTGCTCACCACTTTGGGGGCAAAAGTTACTCTGGTAGCGCCGCCAACTTTACTGCCAGCAGATATGGCGGATTGGCCCTGCGATGTCACCTACTCATTTGATGCTGCACTAGCTGCACAACCAGATGCAGTAATGATGTTGCGGGTACAAAATGAGCGGATGTCGGCCGCTGGTGGAGGATATTTCCCCTCGGCTTTGGAATACCATCGCAGTTATGGTCTCACCTCAGACCGGCTGGCCACCTTAAAAGATGAGGCAATTATTTTGCATCCGGGGCCAATGAACCGGGGGCTGGAGATTTCGGCGACTGCTGCCGATAACGAAAAGTCAGTAGCAGTGCGTCAGGTACGTAACGGCGTCGCCATTCGCATGGCAGCTCTTTTCTTATTGCTAACTGGTACGAGGTAAAAAATGTTAATTACGAATGTTCGACCCTACGGCGAAGACGCAGTAGATATTGAAATTGATGACGGAAAAATTGTTGCCATCCGCCCAGCTAGCGGCGAAACGGGCACGGTAGATGGCAATGGAAACATCTTATTGCCGGGGTTGGTTGATCTGCACACTCACTTGCGCCAGCCCGGGCGGGAAGACGCCGAAACCGTTTTAACTGGTTCGCGAGCAGCTGCTTTAGGTGGTTTTACTTGCGTCCATGCCATGGCAAATACCTCACCTACTCAAGATACTGCGGGGGTAGTAGACCAGGTCTATCATTTGGGGCTGGAAGCTGGCTTAACCCAAGTGCAAGTAGTCGGTGCGGTATCTGCGGGGCTAAAAGGGGAACAATTAGCCGAGCTGGGTGCAATGCACGAATCAAATGCTCAGGTAATCATGTTCTCTGATGACGGTATGTGTGTCTCGGATCCGGTACTGATGCGCCGCGCCTTGGAATATGTAAAGGCTTTTGACGGTTTCATCGCGCAGCATGCCCAAGACCCGCGGCTAACTGAGAATGCACAAATGCATGAAGGCTGTGTGTCGTCCCGAATTGGGCTAACTGGCTGGCCGGCAGTAGCGGAAGAGTCCATAATTGCCCGCGACTGCCTGCTAGCGCAGCATGTGGGTTCTCGTCTCCATGTGTTGCACGCTTCTACTCGGGGTTCGGTAGAACTAATCCGCTGGGCTAAAGCACAGGGAATTGACGTCACCGCGGAAGCTACGCCACACCATTTGAGCCTGAACCACCATGAAGCCGAGTCCTACGATCCGCTATTCAAGGTTAATCCGCCCCTGCGCACGGAAGACGATATCCAGGCGCTCCGCGAGGGACTAGCTGACGGCACGATCGATACGGTGGGAACTGACCATGCTCCGCACCCGCTAGAAGATAAAGACTGTGAATGGAGCGCTGGTGCGTTTGGCATGATTGGGCTGGAAACAGCGCTTTCGGTCATCCAAGACACCATGGTAGACACCGGACTTTTGGATTGGCGGGGAGTGGCGCGAGTCATGAGCGAAAACCCAGCCCGGATTGGGCGAGTTGCTAACCAAGGCCGCCCGATCGCCGTCGGCGAGCCAGCTCATCTGGTTATTTATGATCCCACGGTGCGGCGCACAGTGGATGTCACAAAACAGGCTTCGAAATCCACGAACTCGCCGTGGCGTGGTCGGGAGCTTCCGGGACAGGTCGTGCACACTTTCTTTGGTGGACGTCACGTGGTAAATAACGGCGTTTTGGAGGACTAACTCGTGAATATCCGCAAGCCAGCTCTACTGAAACTTGATGACGGAACCACTTTTGTTGGTCGCGTCTACGGCGCTGCCGGCACCACTAGCGGTCCGTTGGAAATATTCGCTTCCGCTACTGGATATCAAGAAGCGCTAACTGATCCAAATAATAGTGGCAAGATTTTAGTTTTTGCTTTCCCACATATCGGAAATGTGGGGGTTAATGACGGCGACGCCCGTGGCAGTTATGCGGTGGCCGGAGCAGTGGTGCGCGAGCCGGCGCGTCTCGCCTCCAATTATCGCGCTACTGGTGAATTGGAACCGCAACTGATTGCTGCCGGCATAGTCGGTATTTGTGAAATAGATACTCGCGCTTTGGTGCGGCATGCGCGTGGCAAAAGTTTGATCGCGACTATTACTCAGGAGGCGTAGCAGATGCCACGGCGTAATGATATTTCTTCGATTCTTGTTATCGGCTCGGGACCGATCGTTATTGGGCAGGCCTGCGAATTTGACTATTCTGGCACCCAGGCGTGCCGGGTACTTAAAGCAGAGGGCTACCGGGTAATTCTGGTTAATTCCAATCCCGCTACGATCATGACGGACCCGGATTTAGCGGATGCTACCTATATTGAGCCAATCACCTCCGCAGTGTTAGAGGACGTAATTGCCCGCGAGCGCCCAGATGCGCTGTTGGCAACTTTGGGCGGACAGACGGCGTTGAACGCAGCGACCGCACTTCACGACGCCGGGATCCTGGAAAAATATGGAGTCGAGGTACTGGGCGCCAGTATTGACACCATCCGTAAAGGGGAAGACCGTGAAGCATTCAAGGAAGTAGTTAGTGCCTGTGGCGGCGAAAGTGCGCGCTCGTTTATTGCCCACACTTTGGCGGAGTGCCATGCCGCGGCAGACCAACTGGGATACCCCCTGGTGGTGCGCCCCTCGTATACGATGGGCGGGCTCGGGTCGGGGCTAGCGTGGACGCCAGAGGAAATGGAGCGCATCGTCGGTGCTGGTTTCCACTATTCACCTACTGCTGAAGTACTGCTAGAAGAGTCCATTTTGGGCTGGAAAGAAATTGAGCTAGAAGTTATTCGAGATCGAGTAAATAACGCCATTATGGTGTGTTCGATTGAAAATGTGGATCCAGTGGGGGCCCACACCGGTGACTCCATCACGCTTGCTCCCGCACTGACTCTGGCAGATTCTGAAATGCGGCAGTTGCGGGAATTAGGTATCGCCATCGTCCAAGAGGTCGGGCTCGATGCCGGTGGCTGTAATATCCAGTTCGCCGTCGACCCACACACTGGGCGAGTTATCGTGATCGAAATGAACCCGCGGGTTTCCCGGTCTTCGGCATTAGCTTCTAAGGCTACTGGGGTGCCGATCGCTAAAATCACCGCCAAGCTGGCCATTGGATATACCCTGGATGAAATCGAAAACGACATCACTGGTTTGCCGCTTTCGGCAGGCGACCCGGCAGTTGACTATGTAGTAGTCAAAGTTCCGCGTTTTGCATTTGAGAAATTCCCAGACGCCGATCCCACTATCACCACCACAATGAAGTCAGTGGGGGAGGCAATGTCACTGGGGCGCAACTTCGCTGAATCCTTGCAAAAAGCTATGCGCTCAATCGATAAGAAGGGCGCCACCTTCCATTGGCGGGGCACGGTAACTGCAGCTGAGGCGGCGCAATTAGTGGCAGCCAGCGCCACTCCTACCGAAAATCGCCTGATTGACATTCAACAGGCACTGCGCGGGGGAGCTAATCCGGCAGAAATCAGTGCCACCTCGCAGATAGATCCGTGGTTTATTGACCAGATTGTGCTGCTAAATGAGATCGCGCAACAGATTGCTGACACAGAGGGGCTAGATCCAGAACTGCTTCGGCTAGCAAAGCGCCACGGTTTTTCCGATCGGCAAATTGCAGAAATTAGAGGTATTGGGGAGAGTACCGTGCGGGAAATCCGCAACGCCTACCAGCTGCATCCGGTTTACAAAATGGTAGATACCTGTGCTGGCACAGTAGAAGCCGCCACCCCATATCTGTACTCCAGTTACGACGGCGAAACTGAAGTGACGCCGCGGGAACGCCCGGCTGTGCTAATCCTTGGCTCGGGGCCAAACCGAATTGGGCAGGGCTTAGAGTTTGACTACTCCTGTGTACAGGCCACGTTTGCCTTACGCGGCAAATATGAAACTGTGATGATTAACTGCAACCCGGAAACGGTATCCACCGACTACGACATCTCCGATCGGCTCTACTTTGAGCCGTTGACGCTGGAAGACGTATTGGAAGTTTACCGGGCAGAACTAGCTGCGGGTCCCGTTGCCGGAGTTATCGTACAGCTAGGCGGGCAAACCCCGCTGTCATTGGCCGGGGATCTGGCGGAGGCAGGGGTGCCGATAGTCGGCACTTCGCCGGAAGCTATTGATGCGGCCGAAGATCGCAAACTATTTGGCGGGGTATTGGCTGAAGCGGGGTTAACCGCACCAGAATGGGGGACTGCAGTAGCCGATGCCCAAGCAATTGAAGTAGCTGAACAAATCGGATATCCAGTACTAGTCCGCCCCTCCTATGTATTGGGTGGGCGCGGCATGCGTATCGTGTACTCGCGCGCTGATCTGCTGGACTATTTAGCCAGCCACGAGACGGAAAAGACGGATGCGTCGCGGATTTCTGCGCCGCTGCTGATTGACCGTTTCCTGGACGACGCCACTGAATTAGACGTTGATGCGCTATTTGACGGTGAAGAGCTGTTTATGGGCGGCATCATGGAACACATCGAAGAAGCCGGGGTACACTCGGGCGATTCGGCTGCCGTATTGCCTCCGCTGACGCTCTCTGATGCCATGGTGCAGCGGATTGTGGAAGCTACCGAACTGATTGCCCGCGGGGTGCAGGTGCGCGGTCTGGTCAATATCCAGTTTGCGCTGCAATCTAATGTGCTCTATGTAATTGAAGCCAATCCGCGTGCTTCGCGTACCGTACCGTTCGTCTCAAAAGCCACTGGCTTCCCGCTGGCTTCGGCAGCAACTCGCATTATGCTGGGCGAAACTATTGCGGAACTGAAAGCCGATGGTACTTTGCCCGAACATGATGCTCGGGTAGAAGTACCGGGTGCACCTATTGCCGTGAAAGAGGCGGTATTGCCCTTTAAGCGCTTCCTTACCCGCAAAGGTCTAGTAGTGGATACCGTGCTTGGTCCGGAGATGCGGTCCACTGGCGAGGTGATGGGGATGGATTCCACGTTCCCCACTGCTTTCGCCAAGTCACAGGCCGGAGCACACAATGGCTTGCCAATCGAAGGTGCGCTATTTGTATCCGTTGCCGATCAAGACAAGGGCGCAATTATTTTCCCAGCACTGCAGCTGGCAGATATGGGATTCACTATCTACGCCACCACCGGCACTGCCGCTGTGCTGCGGCGCTATGGGATTAGCGCTATGTCAGTTGCGAAGATTTCCGAACGGGAAGCTGGTGCCACCTCGGATGTGGAGCAGACTGTCGTCGATCTCATCCAATCTGGAAAAGTGAATATGGTGGTCAACACTCCAAATGGTAAAGGAGACCGCGCAGACGGCTACTTAATCCGGGCAGCTACTACCGCATCAGATATTCCGATTATGACCACTGCTTCTGAGTTTTCTGCAGCTGCGGCAGCGATGAAGAACCAGCGCACTCACAAGTTCGCTGTTAAAACTCTGCAAGAACACCACGAGGAGCACTGATGAGTTACGGAGAAATTCAGCTCGAATACATGAACCGTTACGGCGCAGTTTGCGCCGGTATTGACCCGCATCCGCAGCTATTGCGCGATTGGGAACTGACCGAAGACGCCGCCGGATTGCGCGAGTTTTCACTGCGCACAGTGGAAGCGTTAGCCGGGGAAGTAGCTGCGGTGAAACCGCAGTCAGCGTTTTTTGAACGTTTTGGAGCCGCCGGTATTGCGGTGCTAGAAGAAGTGCTAGACGCTGCGCGCGCATTTTCACTGCTCTCCATATTGGATGTAAAACGTGGCGATATCGGGTCCACCATGGCAGGCTATGCGCATGCCTATTTAGCCGCTGACTCGCCGTTACGGGCCGATGCCATAACGCTCAGCCCCTATCTGGGGCCAGCTTCCTTGCTGCCCACGATTAATTTTGCGGCTGCACAGGGTCGGGGAGTGTATGTGTTGGCATTGACTTCCAATCCAGAAGCAGTACAGCTGCAGCATCTAGGTGGGCAGCATTCAGTGGCTCGTGCCGTAGTGGAAACTATGCGTCAAGCTAATGGCGATGCCAATCCGGGACCGGTGGGGATCGTCGTAGGTGCCACAGTGGGAGATGCGCCGCAGCGCTTGCAGCTCGATTTAGCGCATTACAATGGCATAATTTTGGCCCCCGGAGTAGGTGCTCAAGGGGCAGGTGCCGCGGAAATAGCCGCAGTTTACGGTCGGGAATCCTATGTGTTGGCGTCAGCATCTCGATCGATTCTGGCAGCAGGACCGCGCCCAGATGAACTACGTAGTGCTGCCCGAGCGGTAAAAGAGCAGGTAAAGGCGGCGCGTGCCTAAAAAATCTCAACTTACGCCACCCGCCTGACCTGCGGAAATGCAGATGTTGTGATTTATTAGGAATTAAATCCCGCTAAATACCCAACTTGCGTGCAATTGGGGCTTATTATGTGGTTATTAGCACATTAATCAAAGGAGACTCACTATGGCGCTGCCAGAGCTAACCCCGGAACAACGTCAAGCTGCTCTTGAGAAAGCAGCGGTAGTACGCCAGAAGCGTGCTGAGCTGAAGAAGCAACTCAAAGCTGGAGAGGTAAAACTTTCTGAAGTAGTGAAGCGTGCCAAGGACGATGAAATTATCGGAAAGATGCGTGTAAGCGCTCTTTTGACGGCTATGCCCGGAATTGGTCAAGCCAAGTGCGCATCCATTATGGATGAGATTGGCATTTCCGCTACGCGGCGCGTTGCTGGCCTTGGCCCGCACCAGCGCGAAGCTCTGATCGAGCTATTTGGCTGAGTCGTGGTGTGACCAGATAGGCGCCAGTTACCACGTAAAACTGGCGCACTTTCTGGCACTATGACTCTATGAGATCCGCACACGCATTTGTTATCTGTGGCCCTACCGCAGTAGGCAAAGGCTGCATTATCGAGCAATTATTGCTGGCAGTGCCTGAGCTGTGGTACTCGGTATCTGCCACTACGCGCCACCCCCGCCCTGGGGAAGTAGAGGGAAAAAATTACTACTTCGTCACCCCAGAGCGTTTCGATGAACTAGTGGCTGCGGGCGGCATGCTGGAATGGGCGCAAGTACACGGTGAGCATCGCTACGGTACGCCGCGCCAGCCCGTGACGGAAAAACTGGCTGCCGGGCGCGATGTATTGCTGGAACTAGATCTGGCTGGGGCGCGGCAAGTGCGGGAATCTCTGCCGCAAGCCATTCAAATTTTCGTTGCCCCACCCACCTGGCAAGAATTAGAAGCCAGATTGATCGGGCGGGGAACTGAATCTGAGGTAGAGCGCAATCGCCGCCTGCAAACCGCCAAGGTGGAATTGGCTGCGCAGGATGAATTTGATTATGTAATCGTTAACGATACCGTGGCACAAGCCACCGCAGAGCTAGTGCAAATCGTCCGGGCAAACCAGTAGAATTACGGGGCAGTGCGGTTCGGCCGCAAAATTTTTGAAAGGCAAACATTGTTTGGAACTACTCCGCAACCAGAGGGCATTACTTCTCCAGCGATTGACGAACTACTAGAAAAAGTAGATTCCAAGTACACGCTGGCTGTTTTTAGCGCCGCTCGTGCCCGCCAAATCAACTCTTATCGCCAAGAAATGAAATCTGGCGACGGCAATATCACCAATATTGGTCCGCTCGTCCCCGCCACTCCGGAAGAAAAGCCGCTATCACTGGCTTTGGCAGAGATCGTGGAGGACAAACTGGATATGGGTGCAGCTGGCGAATAAGTCACAAACTACAGCAGCCTCCCTTCGGGGAGGTTTTTCTTTCTACCTGTATCTTCGCCCCTCAGGTAGCAACGGAACTAACTTTCCATACTGCGTCGTCAACTAACTGGAGTAGCAATGAGACCCTTTACCTCAGAATCAGTCACTGAAGGTCATCCCGATAAGGTTTGTGACCAGATTTCTGACACCATCCTGGACGCCATCTTGGAACAGGACAAACATGCCCGCGTGGCGATTGAAACTGCCATTACGACTGGGCTAGTACACGTCATCGGAGAAGTCACTACCTCGGCCTATGTTGAAATTCCACAGCTGGTGCGGGAAAAGATCAAGGCAATCGGCTATACCTCTTCAGAAATCGGATTTGATGGTGCTTCTTGCGGTGTTTCGGTGTCTATTGGAGCCCAGTCGCCAGATATCGCGCAAACCGTCGACCGCTCTTTAGAGGCCCGCGGTGGGGATGTGGATATTCTGGATCAGCAGGGAGCTGGCGATCAGGGGTTGATGTTTGGCTATGCCACCAATGAGACCGCCAATTTCATGCCACTGCCTATAGATCTATCGCATCAACTGGCCCAGCGGCTGGCCCAGGTTCGCAAAACCGGGATAGTGCCCGGATTGCGACCAGACGGCAAGACCCAAGTGACAGTTAATTATGATGACGCTGGAAAGCCAGTTGAGTTGGACACCGTCGTAATTTCTACCCAGCATGACCCAGATGTCAGCCAAGAATGGTTAACAAAAGCAATCACCGAACATGTTATTTGGCCAGTGTTAGGTGACACTTGGGGCAAGCCGCAGCGCATTATCGTAAATCCATCTGGAAAGTTTGTTATTGGTGGTCCGCAGGGGGATGCTGGGCTCACCGGACGCAAAATTATCGTCGATACCTATGGCGGTATGGCACGCCACGGCGGTGGGGCTTTCTCCGGAAAAGATCCGTCAAAAGTGGATCGATCCGCCGCTTATGCAGCGCGTTGGGTAGCTAAGAATGTGGTGGCTGCCGAACTGGCTGAGCGATGTGAAATCCAGGTGGCTTATGCCATCGGTAAGGCACAACCTGTTTCCGTGCGGGTAGAAACTTTCGGCACTCATCAAGTGGATCCGGAACGGATCAGCGCAGCTATTCAACAAGTTTTTGACTTGCGGCCAGCAGCGATTGTGCGGGATCTGGACCTTTTGCGTCCTATCTACGGCACTACTGCCAGCTACGGGCATTTCGGGCGCGAACTCGACGAGTTCACTTGGGAAAAAACCAATCGGGTAACTGAACTGCTTACCGCCATTAGCTAGTACTTGCGTATTTCGGGTCAGATAAATCGAGCTAGCCGTGGTTGAATAATGCCATGAGTGGGGCACTATTCGATTTACCTGATATGCAGCGGCAAGACTCTCTCTTGGCGCTGGAACCGGTGTCCCAAAAGATCACTGCTAAATTTGCAAATCCCGTGGCGCGAGTTTTGTTGAATATGCCGCAGCCACATATGGACCAACTATTCGATTACGAAATACCAGAAAAATATGCCGATGTTCCGCTCGGTGCCCGAGTTCAGGTTGAAGTTGGGGCACGGAAAGTCGATGGCTTCCTAATTGAACGCACTGATCTCACGTTGGTAGGGCATAAACTGCGCCCGCTACACCGCGTATATTCTTATCTGGCTGTTTTCCCGCCCGCCACTTATCAGTTATGCCGCAATATTGCCCGGCAGCAAATCTCTTCCCGGGCGGCAGTAGCGGCATTAGCGGTACCGCGGCGCCACGCCCGGGTGGAAAAAGAATTTGACCCTAGCCCGGTAGTGCATCCGAACTGGACCGTACCGGAACCGAGCAGCTGGAATGACTACCCCGCCGGTGCAGAATTTTTAGCGGAGTTACCAGCTGGATCGCCGCGCGCTGCGGTGCAAATGCTGCCCGGTCATAACGCCGTCGATCTTATTATTCCGGCAGTACAAGCCACCCTGTCTGGCGGGAGAGGGGTGCAAATAGTAGCCCCTACACCAGTTGCGGCAGCCCGCTACCAGCAGAAATTAGCTGTTGCTTTCCCCGGTGAGCGCATCGCCCTTTTCACGTCGCAGCAAGCACATGCAGATCGCTACCTCAATTTCCTGAAAGTGCTCACGGGACAAGCTCGAATAGTAGTGGGAACGCGAGTTGCGGCTTGGGCACCTTTGCCGCAGCTCGGCTTGGCTATTTTGCTCGATGACCAACACTCAGCACATGCGGAACCGCGGAACCCCTATGTGCATACTCGCCAGATCCTCCGCGAAGCCTGCGATATTGCCGACGCCGCTTTTTTGGCACTCAACTATGGGCCTACGGTGGCATTGGCGGAATTTGCTGCCACTGGCTGGTTGCGCCAGCTCAGCCCGGCAGAATCAAAGCGCCGCACTGAGGTGGCGCAAATAATGTCCGCCAATGATTTTAGGCTAGAAGGGCTGGACGTAGCGCGGATGCCGTCTGCTATGTTCGCAGTGGTGCGCGCTGGATTGGAAAACGGTTCGGTACTGATTTTGGTGCCTAGATCTGGGTATCTAACTGCAGTTTCCTGCAATGCGTGCCGAGAGCTGGCGCGCTGCCCATATTGTGAGGGACAGCTGGAAATACCAGGACCGCGGGCGTTGCCTAAATGCACTCGCTGTAGTTCCCAAGTAGATTTTGTGTGCCCAAACTGTGGCGGCAAACAATTGCGGGCAGTGCGCATTGGGTCGCAACGCACTGCACAAGAGATTGGGCGCGCATTTCCTGGCACAGTAATTCAGCTAGCTGGGGTGGGGGAGTCTAGTGCGGAAATAACTGGGCGCCGGATTGTAGTAGCAACTCCGGGAGTAATACCGCCTGCCCAAACCGGGTATGCCGCTGGAGTGGTACTAGATGCTAGATATCTGTTGCACGCTAACCGGCTCGAATCGGAAGGGTATTTTTTGCGCGATCTAGCGCATATGGCACACCAAGTGCGCCCGCGGCGGCAAAAGGGCAAAATCCTAGTGGTGGGGGATATCAGCAATGAGCTGATAACTGTAGCTGCCCGCTGGGACTTTGCCGCCTGGTCTGCGGCACAACTGCAACAGCGTGCGAGTTTAGCGCTGCCGCCCACCGCCACCTGGGTGGAACTACTTGGACCTCAGCGGGACATAGCCCACCTGCTGAGTACTATTCGCACCCATGCACTAGACGCCGGCCGGGTGCTGACTGCTGATATTCCGCTGGATGCGTTGCTAAGCGGCGGTATCCATGACCTCATTCCCGGCATGGCAGTACTCGGTCCCCGCGAAACTCGCGCTGGCACAGTGGCATATCTGCGCTTCCCACATGCTGACCGAGAGGCGAATACTGCGCTAATCGCCGCTGCAGTGCGCGAGAACTCTATCCACCACTCGGCTCGGGCAGTGCGGGTGCGAATCGATCCGCAACTCTAGTTGTCTCTCGGCATGCCCACCTTGTGAACAGCGGCCCAGAACCCCGTAGAATTGCGGCGTGCGTATTATTTTTGCTGGAACTCCTGATGTGGCGGTGCCTTCATTGCACCAGTTAGTAGCGGAGCATGAAGTGATCGGAGTGCTAACCCGACCACCAGCTCCGGTGGGTAGGAAGCGGGTGCTGACGGCGTCGGCAGTGCAGCAAGCGGCCCAAGAGCTCTCCCTTCCAGTACTCACTCCGCGCACATTGAAAGATACCGCTGTGCAGCAAGCAATTGCTGAGCTTAAGCCAGAAGCAATTGCGGTGGTTGCTTACGGTTTACTAGTTCCAGCTGATGCGCTAGCAATACCCAAATACGGCTGGGTAAATCTGCATTTTTCGGCTTTGCCAAAGTGGCGCGGCGCTGCTCCGGTGCAGTACGCGCTGGCTGCTGGCGAAACTGAAATCGGAACGAGTGTTTTCCAAATAACTGCTGGGCTCGACACGGGGCCAATTTTTAGCACTCAATTTTGGTCCGTGGATGCAGCTGCCACCGCTGATGCCGTACTTACCCAGCTGGCACAATCAGGGGCTGCGCAGCTGTCGCATACGCTCAGCGATATTGCCGCTGGAGCAGTGCCGCGGGCACAAACTGGAGCTGCTTCCTATGCCCCCCGATTAACTAAAGACGACGCTGCAGTGGATTTTGCTTGGGAGGCACCGCGGGTGCGCTCTCTGATAAACGCAGTTACCCCAGCGCCAGGAGCATGGGCGCAGCTGCGGGGGCAACGAATTAAGCTAGGACCGGTGCAGCTAACGGACCAGGAGCCAATTCCCGCTGGGGAAATAACTCCAGATGGTCTGGTAGGAACTGGTACATCGCCCGTGCGACTAGGGCAGGTGTGTCCGGCTGGCAAACCGTGGATGGATGCACAATCATGGCTACGGGGGCTATCGGGGGAACTAAAATTTGACCCGAGTCCATCCCGCAACTCTAGACTGGGGATCCCGTGGCGGGAGGTGCACACTGATGTCTCGGCCAACTAACTGGCGGCCCGGCCGATCTACCTCGGATCGCGCCCGCCTAGTGGTGTTTGAAGTGCTGATGGACGTTGCTGAAAATGGCGCCTACGCCAATTTGGCATTGCCGCGGGCAATCGCCGGAGCGCGCCTAAATAAGCAAGACGCCGCCTACGCCACTAATTTGTGTTACGGCACTTTGCGGATGCAGGGGCGCTGGGATGCTATCGTCGCTCACTGTGCGGATCGCCCAGATATGGATTTGCCAGTGCGTATCCTCACTCGCATGGGAGCACACCAACTCTTGGAACTCCGCACTCCACCGCATGCTGCGATAAATGAAACCGTAAAAATAGCCCGCAATGAGTTGGGCTCTGGCGCTTCCGGATTCGTAAATGCCGTGCTGCGCCGGGTCAGCGAACGCACGCCACAACAGTGGCAAAAGCAGCTCCTCGCCGACGCGGGCGGCAAAACCAATACCGTGAATTTTTTGGCCAATTGGTTTTCCCATCCCGAGTGGATTGTGCGGGCATATAGTGCGGCTTTGCGGGCCCATGGCCGCCCGCACCAAGATCTAGTTGCGGTGCTCCGCGCAGATAATACGCCACCCGAAGTGGCCTTAGTGGCCCGCAGTATCTCTACAGCTGATCTCTCGGCTGATATCTCTCGCGGGCATATGGAAGCAAAACCTGGCAATTTAGTTGACTCTGCGGTGCTGCTAACTGGCGGTGACCCCGGGCGAGTTTTTGCGGTAAAAGATCGCCTCGCGGCCGTACAAGATGAAGGTTCTCAACTGGTCAGCCGCACTTTTGCCGCGGCACCAATTGCCGGCAGCGATGAGCTCTGGCTGGACCTGTGCGCGGGGCCCGGCGGGAAAACTGCCTCACTCGCTGCATGGAATCCGCAGGCCACTATCCACGCCAATGAATTACATGGCCACCGGTTAAATCTGGTTGCGGACGCAGTAGCTCCGTATGCGGATCGAGTAGCGCTGCGCGAGGGCGACGGGCGTGAGCTCGGCGAGCTGGAAACTGGAAACTACGACCGTGTTTTGATCGACGCCCCCTGTACTGGGATTGGGGCGTTGCGGCGCCGTCCAGAAGCGCGCTGGCGCAAAACCGCAGGTGACGCCGTCGATCTAGCTGTGTTGCAAAGTGAATTGCTGGAATCTGGCTGGAAGGCACTGCGCAGCGGCGGCGTATTAGGCTACTGCACCTGTTCGCCATATCTGGCGGAGACGCTGGAAGTAGTGGAACCGTTCTTGGCCCAGCACCCCGATGCGGAATTACTCCCCGCAGCGCAAATTGCGGCTGCAGAGGCGAAATTGCCGGTTGCCGGCAAAGATTACCTGCAACTGTGGCCAGACGCCCACTACAGTGACGCCATGTTCCTAGCTCTGATCCGAAAGAACTAAAAGATCGCGATTGATCGATAGGATATAACCATGAGAATTAGCCCATCTATTTTGAACTGCGATTTTTCTGATCTACGCGGTGAGCTTGCCAAAATCTCCAATGCCGATTGGGCACACGTAGACATTATGGACAACCATTTCGTCCCCAATCTGACAATGGGGCTGCCGATTGTGGAGTCAATTGTGCGCACCACTGATCTGCCGGTGGATTGCCACCTCATGATCGAAGATCCAGATCGATGGGCGCCTGGCTATATTGAGGCCGGAGCTCAGTCAGTGACTTTCCACGCGGAAGCGACCAAGGCCCCATTGCGGTTGGCCCGGGAAATCCGAGCTATGGGCGGACGCGCTGGTTTGGGCCTGAAACCGGCCACTCCAATTGAGCCGTATCTGGATATCCTCAATGAATTTGACATGATCTTGATTATGACGGTGGAACCAGGATTCGGTGGGCAAAAATTCATCGATACCATGATGCCGAAAGTGGAGCGCACCCGCGAAGCAGTTAATAAATCCGGGCTGGACGTTTGGATTCAGGTAGACGGCGGTATCTCGCGGGACACTATCGAACTCGCTGCTGCAGCTGGTGCTGATACTTTTGTGGCGGGTTCTGCGGTATACAAGGCACCTGATGCGGCGGCTGAGGTTGCAGCACTGCGCGAACTCGCTAAGCAACATCGTCACTGAGCTAGCGGCACGTTCAGTTACCTTAATTTTCCAGAGTGTGCCATACTGGTAGGTGCTCCGGGGTCAGTGAAAGTCTGAACCGGCGGTTACAGTCCGCGACCCGCACAAAATTCGTGTGGTTGATGGGGTGAAATTCCCCAACCGACGGTTAAAGTCCGGATGGGAGGAGTCAGTGAATCGCGCATGCGCGTTCACTTTCCAATACCCGGTGCTGTGTATTTACCGGGAAGGACCGTATGAACCGCTGGCGTGTACTAGCCCCAGTATTGTTTGGGCTAGCAGTACTCGCACTGTGGATACTGATCACTGCTGCGAACTGGGTGGGCGATTTTGCACTCCCGGCCCCTGCTACAGTGATGCGGCGGCTCATTTCCGGAATCAATGACGGTTACCTACTAACAGCTACTGCGCAGACTTTGCGTGAAGCCCTATTAGGGTGCATATTTGCCACTTTGATCGGGGTACCACTGGGATTCGCTATTTCCCGGTGGCGCATTTTCGCTGCCACTGTTGAGCCCTATTTAGCCGCTTCGCAAGCAATACCCGCGGTGGCAATTGCGCCGTTGCTGGTTATTTGGGTTGGTTATGGCACCACTCCGATTGTGGCGCTATGTACCGTAATGGTTATTTTTCCGATCGTAATCAATACTGCGATCGGTATCCGCAGCATCGACCACGAAGTCATCGGCGCCGCCCGGTTAGACGGCGCCAGTGGCGTATCCCTGATTTTCTACCTCATTTTTCCCCTTGCTGCGCCGTATATTTTGGCGGGTTTGCGTAACGGTTTTACTTTGTCAGTGACCGGTGCGGTAGTTGGAGAAATGGTAATTGGCGGTTCGCACGGTCTAGGAATCCAACTAGTTACCGCACAACAGCTGAGTGATGTCCCCGGAATGTTCGCAACTATTACGATTCTTGCCCTGACAGCAGTGGCAATATACGCAGTGCTACGCGGTTTAGAAAGCCGGGTATTCGCTGCAGTAGCGGAAAGGTAAAAAATGAAGAAGTTCCTCGGGATAGCAGCTGCCCTGGCATTGGCACTGACTGGATGCTCCAGCGCTGACACCTCGGATGCCACTAATAACACACCAGATCAGGTGACTATTGGGCTGACCTACATTCCCAATATCCAGTTCGCGCCTATCTATATGGCGGAGGCTAATGGATTTTTCGAGGATGCCGGTTTGGATGTGACTATCCGCCACCATGGGGCACAGGAAGCATTATTTGGCGCCCTGGAAGACGGCACTGAGGACGTCGTATTCGCCGGAGCTGACGAAATGATGCAGGCTCGTTCCACGGGGGTCGACGTCGTCAACTGGGCAACTATGTACCAGCAGTACCCAGTGGTACTCATTGCGCCGCTGGACTCCGGGATAGATACGCCAGCTGATCTGGCTGGTAAGCGTGTAGGTTTGCCGGGCCCTTATGGAGAAAACTATTTCGGATTGCAGGCGATGCTGCGCGACTACCAGCTGGAAGACTCTGTGACGGTGGAATATATCGGCTACACCCAGGCAGCAGCGCTGTCAGAGCAGAAAGTAGACGCCATTATTGGCTTCCAGAATAACGACACTATCGCGCTGGAAAATGCTGGTATCCCAGTGAAAAACATCCCGCTAGTAGCGGAGGACTTGCCACTTATCGGCGTCGGGCTAGGATCCGTGGCAGAAAAAATTGACGTTGATGTTTACGCTCGTCTGTTGGGGGCAATTGAAAAGGGTGCCCAAGCAGCGGGGAAAGATATTGACGCCACAATTGCAGTTACTAAGGAATACGTACCGTCATTGGCTGAAGCTGACCAAGCTGAATTGGCTAAAAAAGTGTTAACTGCCACGCTGAAGCTATATCAGGGCGGCGAAGTATTTGGGAAACAGCACGAAGATACCTGGGTGGCGATGGCTGACTTCTTGAGCGAAATTGGAGTTTTGGACAAACCGGTGACGGCAAAGGATGCCTACACCACAAAGGTTCTTGAAGCGCGGAATTAAATCCTGCTTTCCGGGCGTGCGCGCTAGGGTATAGCTGTGAAGACTTTTGAAGAATTATTTTCTGAATTGACACAGAAAGCTGCCGAGCGCCCTGCCGGATCTGGCACGGTGGCAGAACTAGACGCTGGCGTGCACGCCATTGGAAAGAAAATCGCTGAAGAAGCTGGGGAAGTGTGGATCGCTGCCGAGTACCAAACTGATGCGGAACTGGCAGAAGAAATTTCGCAGTTGCTTTATCACCTGCAAGTGATGATGATTTCGCGGGGTCTTACCCTGCAAGATATCTACAAGTACCTCTAACACTAAGGAAGCAAATTGCTGCGCATAGCTGTACCGAATAAGGGATCTCTGTCCGAGCCGGCTACCCGGATGTTACGCGAAGCGGGCTACCGTCAGCGCCGCGAAACGCGCGAGTTAGTACTGGTAGACGAAGCTAATGAAGTGGAATTCTTTTATATTCGCCCACGGGATGTGGCGGTATATGTGGGAGCTGGCACGGTAGACGTCGGGATAACTGGGCGCGATCTATTGCTTGACTCCGGGGTAAATGCGGTGGAGCATCGCCCCTTGGGATTTGCGCGCTCTACTTTCCGATTTGCTGCCCCGAAAGGGCAGATGTCGCAGTTGAGCGATCTAACTGGTAAACGGGTGGCCACTTCCTATGACTACCTGGTTAAAAAGTATCTAATGGACCATGAGATTCCCGCTGAAGTTGTGCACCTAGATGGCGCAGTAGAGAGCTCGGTGCGATTGGGCGTGGCAGATGCGATTGCTGATGTAGTGGAAACTGGTTCTACTTTGCGCACAGCTGGGTTGGAGACTTTCGGTGAGCCACTGCTTAAGTCTGAAGCTGTGTTAATTCGCAATGCTGAGCTGGAAAACAGCAAAGATCTGGATGTGCTAGACGGTCGGCTAGAGGGCGTAATAGTGGCGCGGTCCTGGGTGATTATGGACTATGACTGCCCCGAAGCACAACTAACCGCAGCCGTGAAACTAACGCCGGGATATCAGTCTCCCACTATTTCGCCACTCCATGAAGACGGCTGGGTAGCCGTGCGGGCCATGGTGGAGCGCGAAGATATCAACCGGGTAATGGATCAGTTACACGACGCCGGTGCGCGCGGCATTATTGTTACCCCGATTTTGACTTCGCGGATCTAGTTACAGCAAGCTGGCACAGTAGCGTCCGGCTGCTCCGGCAGCGAGGAATGCTAATGGATCCTCAGTTAGCCCGCGTCCCATAGTGCGCAGCGGGGCAGTGGAATTTTCTAATATGCTGGTCAATCCGCGTGAGTCCACTGCTACCTGCGTCAGATGCTCCGGTAGTTGGGTAGCTTGTTCCGCAACTTTTTCCCAAGCGCTAGCGGGAATTTGCTGGCATAGCAGTTCAGTGGCACTGTTAGTGGGAAGTGGTACCACCCCTGGGGTATGTACGGCATCTTGCAATACGCGCAGGGTGTGGTGGGAAATACCGTAGTGGCGCGGTCGAGTGTCAGCATTGGACATCCGGACACAAGCAATCGGCTGTCCACCTAGGACGGCTGCAGCTTCCAGTGCAGTTGCCACAGACACTCCAGAAAATCCCCAGCGCGTGCCAGTGCCTAAATTTCCTGGTCCTTGCGCCACGATTGCCACATCCGCCTGCCATACTAAGCGGGCGGCCAATAGTGCAGTGTGTACATTTACTGCCTCTAGGGCGCCGCCATAGGCTTGCCCACAGGTGATAGTGCCTAAAATATCTCCGGCACTGGTCAGCTGATAGGCAACTTGCGAGAACCAAGCGGGTAGAGCTCCGCCGTCGTCCATTACATACGCTATGCGGGCGTGCGGCTGGTCAGCGCGGATTGCGGCCACGATAGCCGGTAACGCTGAATGCAGATCAGCAACTACTACCGGCATATCAGTAATGGAATCGGCGTCTTGTAGTAGCTCGTGATGCGGTGATTCTGGGTCATCTGCGCCCAAAACCATGAATTGCGCTGGAGTGTAACGCGCTTTCATCAGATGTCCCGGGCTGGGTGGGGGATCAGCGGGAAGTCGATCCAGATTTGCGATCACAATGGCATAACCACCGGTGCCCAGCCCGCGTGCCAGTGCCGCGTAGGACACTAAGACGGCGTCACCTGGCTCTGCTTCACCAACTTGAGGTACATATACCAGGGCGCGGATTTGTTCCCCGTTGGTTAAGGTAGCGTCGTATTCTCGCGCCGGTCCCCAGGATTTTCGCAGTGTACCAAGACTGGCCTTTCTCCACATCATCACGTTTCCATCCTAGTGCACTACAGTGTTTATATGACTATCCCGGCATCAACTAGCAGTCCGCATCGGGCGCGGGAGCGGAGATTTGCACTGCTCGCCACTTTGCAGAAAGGGCCGGCTACTATGCCTGAGATTTTGGCATTACCGGCATATCGAGCGGCGCAAGATTTGGTAAAGCCAGAAAAACTAGTGGAACGGGATATTACGCAGCTGCGGGACTCGGGGCACAATGTAGTGACGGTGCTAAATTCTGCTGGAGACTACGAATACCAGCTGGACTTGAGCGGGAATATGACTGTAGCGGTGCCGAAAGGGGTCGCTACTTGGCTAGTTCGGGCGCTGGCTTCCCTCAGTAAAGCGACGCCAGATATGTTCGCCCAGTCTGGAGTGCAAAAAATGCTTTCGGATAGCGAGTATCCGGAGTTTTCTGGGCAGGTTGCAGCGTCGCTATTTGATCTGCGCGTTCCGAGCGGGGAGTCGGTTATCCCAGTTGCCACTGCTATCCAACGGCGGCACTGTATCGAGTTTGATTACAGTCCGTTGTCCGGTGAGCAAGCCAGATATCAAGTGGAACCCTGGGGGATAGAAGTGCGTGGCAGCGCTTTCTATTTGCGTGGTTGGCTGCGGGCTAAGAACGGGGTGGAAGCTAGTGGCGTGCGCACCTATAAATTAGATCGAGTGCGCGGCAAAGTGGTGGAGCTAGCAGAACAAATCACGCAAACTCCACAACGAGTGCCCTCTATGCTCACTCCAGTAGATGCCCAAGTCTGGATGCGGGCTGATATTCCACTTGTGGAACGTGGGACGGTGCTGGATACCGATGGCGACTGGAAACTGGTGCAATTATTGGCAGTGGACCGCTCGGACCTATTTGCCGACCTGGTTTTTTATGGCAAAAATATTAGGTTGGCCGGACCGGTTGAACTGGTGGCAGAGTATCGGCAGCGCTTGGCGCATATTGGGATGCTGGGAGGGGAAAGCTAGTGGATATTTCGTTATCGCGGAAGCTAGCGATTCTGCGCCGGCTCAGTGATAAACCAGCTACTTTCAGTGAACTAGCAGCTATTTTCGGCGGAACCTGGCAAGAAATCCGCAATGATCTGCAAGAACTTTTCACCGTTGAACTGAGCGAAAAAGGATTCTTTGAATCTCCAATTGATCTAATTTTCGACTTGGCTGGCGGGCCGGACTCGGTGGTGCAGTTAGTGCAAGCTCCACACTGGCAACCGACTTATTCTTTCGCGGAAGTTATTGCGGTATTGGCGGCAGTAGATAATTTAATTGCCACCACTGATCCGGCTGCGCAAACTGCGTTGCGTACCCTGCGGGCAGACTTAGTTACTGCGGCTACTGCAGCTGGCTATGGGGAAAGTCTTTGGCCGGCTCCACAAAACGGCGTTGCCCGCGCAGTATATGGCGTAATTCTGGAGTCATTATTGGCACGACAGAAAATTCGTATCTCCTATTGGAAAGCAGCTCCTGGGGGAGCTCAGCCATATTCTTATGATATCTATCCCGTCGACATTTCTACTGCTGGTAAACCGCGCCTAATTGCTGCTAATGACCGCAAAGAACTGCGAGAATACCGCTTAGATCGGATTGGGTCGGCAGAGCTAATTGCCGGTACAGTATCGAAAAATCTCGTGCGGAGAATTCGCCAGCAGTGGGCAAATGCTGAACCCGAATTTGGCGGGATAAAGACCACGCTGTGGTGCGAACAGTGGGCAAGATGGGTGGCGGAATCAGTGCCCGCCACCACGGAAATAGTAGCCGGGCTGCTGCGCATTGAACTGGATGCCCGCCCCGAGTGGCTTTTGGAATTAGCAATGCAGCTGGGAACCGGACTGCAGAAAGTAGAAGATCCCTATGTTGCCCATCAACTAGCACAGGCTGCCGATATACTGGCACAGGAGTATCAGTAGGAGAGTTAATGATTAAAGCTGTACTAGGTATCGGGCTATTATTGCTAGCGATCTACTTGTTTTTAACTCTCCGCCAGATTTGGATCTCATTTGGCGGGCTACTCAAAGCCAGTAGAGAATTTGGTGCCGCTGTCTCAAACTTTTCTACGCCACAGCTGGAAGCGCCGCAGCGGCCAACTAACTTGTATGAGGATCCGAGGCGCCGGCAAGCTGCCAAAGCAGATCGCAATCGCGTACGTGCCTATCGCCAAGAATCCCGGCGGCAACGGCTGGCAGCTGCAACTGACCGATGGGACAACGCCAGTACGGACTTCTATCAGGATCGTTTCGGTCCGCAGCGCCGCGAAGAAGCGCGCAAATCATATGGAGGTTTCAAAAAGTGAAAGTAGCAGTCGCATTAAACCGCACGTCGTCTAAAGGTCGCAGTGCGAAACAGTTCGACGTTATCCGCGATACCCTAGCCGAATACCCAGTAGAACCAGTTTGGGTATGTGGACAGAGCGCTGCCGAAGATCGCGCAACTATGCGAGAACTGGCAGAAAGTGGCGAGATAGCTGCCTTATTGTGTGCTGGCGGTGATGGCATGGTGCACAGCGGCGTCAATGCTCTGGGGGACACTCATATCCCACTGGGAATAGTGGCAATTGGAACGGGGAATGACATTGCCCGTCAGTTTGGTTTGCCGCGCGGGAAAGCAGCTGCTGCGGTGCGCCAGGCGCTGGATGCACTAATGGCGCAGCGCACGAAAACTGTGGACTTGATTGAAATAGAGGGCGCCGAGGTGCGCGAGCGAGCCCTGGCGGTAGTCTCATGTGGAATCGATGCGGATATCAATCTGCGCAGTAATCATATGACCTGGCCCCGCGGCGGCTTGCGTTATATCCGGGCGCTGATTCATTCATTGCTCGCCTATAAACCATATGGCGCACAAGTAACTATTGCCGGCGAAACTAATCGCGGCATGGTGAGTGTACTTTCTGTAGCTAATACGCAGTATATTGGCTCCGGTATTCACATTGCGCCACAGGCAGACCCGGCAGATGGCTATCTCGATTTAGTGTTAGTTGGCAAAATAGGTGGCAAAGAAATAGCAGAAATGTTGCCAAAGCTGGCAGTGTCCAAACATATTTCTGATCCGCGCGTGCATACCCGCCGGGTTACTGAGATACATATTGCCCCCGATTTAGCCTCCGGTATCCAGTTGCCAAAATTGATGGCAGACGGCGAGGAAATCGTAGCTGCGCCTGCTACCGTGAGAATCTTGCCACAAGCTTTAGAACTGCTGGTTTAGGCCGGTAATCGTTTTGTAATGGACCGGATAGTTGCAAATTTCGTCGATTCCTACGCGGCGCGGGGTATCACTTTAGATGACTTTCAACTAGCGGCAATTCGTGCCTTAGCCGCAGACGCCGATGTGTTGGTCAGTGCCCCAACTGGGGCTGGTAAAACGGTGGTTGCAGAATTTGCGGTTGAGCTGGCCTTGGCGCGCTCGGCCCAGTGTATCTATACCGCGCCAATTAAGGCGCTTTCCAACCAAAAGTACAAAGATCTGGCGGAGAGTTGGGGGGCAGAGAATGTCGGGCTGCTTACCGGCGATCAAACTATTAATCGGCAGGCGCCAATTTTGGTGGTTACCACGGAAGTACTGCGCAATATGCTGTTTCAGCGGGATGGCATTATCGCAGATGTCGGATATGCCGTACTCGACGAAGTTCACTACTTAGCGGATCAGTTTCGTGGTCCAGTTTGGGAAGAAATTATCTTGCAACTGCCGGCTCATGTGCGGTTAGTGTCGCTATCCGCCACTATTGCCAATGTTGCCGAGTTCTCGCAGTGGCTGCGCGCGGTGCGGGGGAGAACAGAGGTGGTAGTCTCTACCGACCGACCAGTGCCACTTGTGCAGCAAGTAGCGGCAAAGCGCCAATTAATTCCGCTGTATGACCATAATGCTGAGCTTTCTGCCGCCTTAGCTCGAATGGACGCGCGAGCGGCAGCAAATCATGACTGGCGGCGGCGCGGAGTTTCGCCAGCTCGACGTCGTAAGTTAATTCGGCAACTGGCCGAGCAAGATATGTTGCCAGCAATCGAATTCATTTTCTCGCGTAAAGGCTGTGATCGCGCAGTCGCAGATCTATTGGATGCTGAAGTAGTGCTGACCACCGAGTCAGAAAACCAAGCCATTTATCGCCAGCTCCAGGAGCTGCGTCAAACGCTAACTGCAGCGGATGCCCGCGCAGTGCGGTTCAATTTCTGGGCCAAAGCAATGCAACGCGGCTATAGCGCCCATCATGCTGGTATGTTTCCGGCGCTGAAAGAGTTAGCGGAAAATTTGATGGAGCAAGGACTGCTAAAGCTGGTGTATGCCACGGGCACTCTGGCTTTGGGGATCGATATGCCGGTGCGCACTGTGGTGCTAGAAGAATTGCGGCGCTGGGATGGCGCAGATTTCGTAGACCTAACTGCCACTGAGTACACCCAACTAATTGGACGAGCCGGGCGGCGGGGCAAGGACAAGGTGGGAAATGCAGTGGTACTGCATACTCCCGATCTCGATATCAGCGCCCTGGCAGATCTAGGTTCGGGGCGGGTAGAACCGCTGCTATCCGCTTTTTACCCCTCATACAATACAGTGGTCAATCTGCTGGCTAACTACTCTTATGCGCAGGCGCGCACCATAATGGGTACTTCATTTGCCCAGTTCCAGAACAATGCCGAGCTGGGAGAACTGGAAGGGAAACTATCCCGGATTGAGGCCCGGCTGGAAGATAGTGCTGCAGAGCTGGCAACGGAGTGCGCTCGAGGTGAGCTGCCGGAGTATTTGCGGCTGCACAGCACGGCACAGCGGGCATCTAAAGCGGAACGCAAGCGAGCTAAGGCCGAGTATCAGCAGAAAATACGGAACTCGTGGCGCACTGCGCAAACTGGACACCTCTATGCCTATGCGCGCAATGGCGAGTTGGAATATGGAGTAGTGCTGTCAGTAGCTGAGAAAAAACTGCGGCTCGTGACCTGGGATGCGCGGTTAGCCTGGCTATATGCGGATGAGCTTTCCTCAGAATTGCGCGATTTAGGGCAGATAACTTTGCCTTTTGGTAGATCGGTAAAAGATTCAGCGGTACGAGATGGCATTGCCGCAGACATTTTCCAGGAGATTTCTCCTCGAATTGATCTCGAGATAGATCGAGATTTGGAAGGATCCTGGGATCGCTTTGCGGTGCGCCCAAATCCGCAGTTAGAACAGCATCCGGTGCACAACTGCCCGGAGCTACCGCAACATCTAGCCGCAGGAGCAGAATTCCTGTCACTGCTGGCGCGCCGCACTGAACTGCAAAATACTCGAGATAAATTTTCTGAATCAGTGGCACGAGAATTTGATGCTACGGCTAATGTGCTGCGCCGTATCGGATACCTACAGGGGGAGGAATACTCCCTAGCTGGAGGAGCAGCTATTTTGCGCCGGATTCACAATGAGGCCGATCTACTCATTTGCCTATGTTTGAGCGAAACCCAATTTGCTGAGCTCACTGCGGCACAGTTTGCCGGGATCTGTTCGGTATTTCTGTGTGATCGCCGGTTGGGTACCCGCCAACCGCATACTCCACAGCTGCGCGGTGCCTGGAAAGCAGTGCTGCGCAATTTGTCGTTCTTACTGGAGATAGAAGATGACGCCGGAATTACCCGTACTGCTGAGCCATTTGTGGGGGGAGCAGAAGCATTTTACGCCTGGGCCAGCGGGGCTGACCTAGAGACTGTTTTGCACCAAGCGGATCTAGTGGTTGGGGATTTCATCTCCGCAAATCGACGCCTAATAGATTTGCTCGGTCAACTAGCTGAGGCCGGGGCTGGTTTCTGGCTGGGGGAGACTGCCGCTGCGGCACGGGAATTAGTCCGGCGTTGGGAATGGGTATGAGCCGCAACTTGCCCGCCACTGGTTATCCTTTTTCCAGTTCAGTTTGGGCATTATCGACATCATGGTTGCATGGTTTTTCAGTATCTGAAAAAGTCATGCATATTTCGGCGCCGGGACATAGATTATTGGGATGCACATAGTGCTTGCGTAGGCCCTGTGGTTCGATAGAAAACGATCAAATTTGGTCGGTCCGAGGAACCGCAGGGTCTGCGTTTTTATAGGAAATGCGCGTATTATGAATAAATTTCTGCTTGTCCTGGTCACGATAGCCAGTGCCATCGCGGCAACTTTTGCTCATGCTCCCTATCAGCTATGGCCGCTAATGTTGCTGGGTATCGCGGTGCTCTGGCTAGTGAGCGCGCGTCGAGCGCTGGCGGCTGGAGCGCTGGGATTTATTTGGGGATTCACCTACTTTTTCCTGCACCTAGATTGGGTGCACTTTGCGGCGGGAATCTATCTGGCACAAGTGCTACTAGCTGCGGTTTTAGCTCTATTTTTTGCCGCAACCGCAGTGATTTGGTCCTGGTTACATCGCGCTCGGCTGCCACTGATAGTGCGGCTTATGGCAGCTACTGCGGTGGCAGTGGCGGTGGAACAATTACGTGGCGCGTGGCCACTCGGTGGCATGCCCTGGGGTAAGACGGCGTTTGCCGTGGTCGACAGCCCGCTGGTGCGGCTGGCACCGTGGGGGAGTACCGCACTGGTAGGGGCAGCAACATTTTTCATTGCGCTGTGTTTGGCCAGTCTATTCGCTGAAATTCGGCGGCGTGAGTTTTCCACCGCAGTGCTAGCGGGCAGCGTCGGCGTCATACTCATCTTTGCGCCATTAGCGCTGCCGGTGGGGAATAAACCGACTGGCAACATCACGCTGGGAATTGTGCAAGGGAATGGGCCGACTGATCCTGGTCCGGACCGGGCACTGCGAGTTACTGAAAGTCACGTCAGTGCCAGCCGCGAACTTGACCTGACTGGTCTGGATTTGGTGCTCTGGCCTGAGTCTGCCTCTGATCGCGATATTCGCCAGGACGCCCGCGCCTTAGAATTAGTACAAGCAGCGCAAGATGCAGCGCAGGTGCCAATCCTATTGGGCACGCAAAAATACTTTGACGGTGTTCGCCATAACGATTATGTAGTTTTCAAAGCTGGGGGAGTTACTGATTCCTACACTAAACAGCACCCAGTTCCTTTTGGCGAGTATGTGCCGTGGCGCGAAACTGCTCGCAAGGTCACTAGTGCGGTAGATATGATCTCTACCGATATGGTGGCCGGGCGTGAACCAGCATATGTGACAGTGGGGAACTGGCAGATTGCCACTCCGATATGCTTTGAGGTTGCCTACGATCAGATAGTTGCTGAGGCGGTGCTAGCTGGGGCACAGCTGATAGTAGTGCCCACTAATAACGCATCATTTGGCGATTCCAATGAGCCGTATCAGCAGTTTGCCATGACTAAATTCCGGGCAATTGAACACGGACGCTCTGCAGTACAAGTTTCAACTACTGGCACATCCGGGGCAGTTATGCCAACTGGTTTGGTGCGCTACCAAACTGAGCTCTTTGTAGCTGATGCACATACTGTCACTTTGCCGCTCGCGCAGGACACTACAATTGCGGCGCGCACCGCCGGCGTCCGAGAAATTATAGTGTATTTCCTGGGCGTTGCCGGATTGCTGGCTGCCTTATTGCGGATGCCGCGGCGGGCGGCACAGCGGAAACCGGCCGGCGCTGGCATAACCCAGCAAGGTCAGCCGCGTCGATAGAGTTTGCCTGCGCGCAATAGCTCCAAGCGTTCTTTCAGGAGTTCGGCCAGTTCCTCGGTGTTGCGCCGCTCTAGTAGCATGTCCCAGTGCGTCCGCACTGGTTTGGGCGGTTTGCGATCGTCTTCGCCGTCGCCACTGTGTAGTTCTGCTTCTTCGCCGCACTTGCATTCCCAGAACAGTGGGGCTTCTGCGTCTTGAGCAAATGTGACAGTGAAGGTGTGTCCGTTTCGGCACACATAGGTTTCTTCTCGCCGAGATGCAAACGCAACACCAGCTTCGGACTCTAGGGAGTTTGCACCGATTTTCATTCCACGCAAAGAACGTTCTGCCATATTTTCCTCCTAAGATTTCTGCAGTAATTTTATCGCGATATAAAATCCACAATCGCAGTAGTGGGCTAAAGTGGCTAGCTAGTAGGGTTTTGCTGCTATCGCGGTAGTCGCAGCAGATTGATTAGAATCCGATAATGTACATTATGTCAAAACAGGATAGCAAACAGCTGACGATTAAACCTGCCCCTCCCCGAATGAACGTGATAGTTTGCCCTACCCTGCGGTAGCCGGCCAGTGTGGCACGGCGGCCAGAGATATTAGAGAGTGCGAATTTGTGTCAGCACTGACTCCCAGACGTTGGTTTGCGGCTGCGTCTGCACCCAGCGCAAAGTTGCCCCCAGCATTGCTTCCAAAATGTCGGCGCGATATGCCGGATCAGTTGCGCTGTCGGTAACTCCGAGCTCATCTCCCCGGGCAATAAACTCCATCAGCCAAGTGTGGAGCTCAGTGCGCAGGCGACTAACTGGTGCACTGGTGATGTCTGGCGTCAGTATGAAACCTGCCAACCATTGTGCAGAAGACCCTTCCCCACAGTTACGTGCCAGGGCAGTTAGCATGCGTTCCACTTCCGACCAATAGGTATCGGCAGTCAAGTCCTCCCAGCGTGTTGGTGCGATGGTGGCAAGTAAATCGGTAACTGCAGCCTGCACCACTATTTCAAACAGATCCTCTTTGTCGGAAAAATAGTGATAGAACGAAGATTTAGAAAACCCGGCATTGCGTAGGATCTCATTTAACGATGCGCGCGAAAACCCGAGCGAAAATTCTTTTGCCGCGGCGGCAAAGAGTTTAGCTTGCCGTTCTGGTGGCATGGGTTGCGCGGCGCCAAACATAGAAAGCTCTATGCCTGCTGTTTGCGCGCTCGCCGGGCAGCTAGCTCATCAATGATTTCGTCTTCAGCGCGTTCAGTGGGAAGTTCAGTTAGTGACCCTTCAACTTCCCGCCAGACTCTGCCTACCGCAATCCCGAAAACGCCCTGTCCCCCATTGATTAGGTCAATTACTTCGTCATCGGAAGTACACAAATATACGGATGCCCCGTCTGACATCAGAGTGATTCCAGATAGATCTTCTACTCCGTATTCGGATAGTTGTGCGATGGCGGAGCGAATCTGCTGTAGGGAAACTCCGGTATCTAGCAGGCGCTTTACTACTTTAAGTACCAAGATATCTCGGAATGAGTACAGGCGCTGCGAGCCGGATCCCTTTGCTGACCGCACCGAAGGAGAAACTAATCCGATGCGATCCCAATAATCCAGCTGGCGATAGGTAATCCCCACCGCATTGCACACCACTGGGCCGCGGTAGCCAGTCTCCATATCGAGGTCTGGCAGACCGTCGTCAAAAAGTGCACCTTGTGCGAGTTGTGGTTGTGCGTGGTGTACGGAATCGCCCATCACAAGCCCCCTATCCGTTATCTTCCTCCAGCGTAAATGTCATCGGAGTTATTCTCAACGATTTCGTTGAAGTGTCGCCGGCGTGTCGCGAGGGCGTGTCTCAATATCTACTTTAACGCATCTGTTCTTCGAGCTTTTCCAGCAGCAAAGCGCGATAGAGCTGAGTGAGCATAGTCGCCATTTCCCCAGCTTCATTTATCGCGCGTTCGCGAGCTACCGGAGATTTCCGAGCGCGCGAAGTGGCTAACGCATTAGTGATGCTGATGGCATGGGAATGGGCCGAGTTGCGCACTAAGCGGGCGATCCGCAGATCATTGCCCTCCTGCTCCAGCAGCTGCGCATACCGCACAATATCCACTGCCTGCGCCGTCAATCTCCCCCGGGAGTCGGTAACCAGTAGCCCAGCAGAGATGTAGCGCTCAATGCTGGAAAGCGGTACTCCAGTGAGCGCAGAGAGTTCATCTTTGCGCACCCGGGTTCCTGGTGCCGGGCGGGCTGCAGTTGAATCGTTATCGGGTAAAACTCGCATCCTACCAGCGTGCTCACGTACTACTTGCCCGGAGTCCAGCTGGCGCAACAGTTCTTTTATCTGCGGTAACCGTAGATACTTATCGCGTTGCTGTTCCAGGATGAAGCGCAAGCGCTCCACGTCTGCAATGGAGAATAGGCGCTGATTGGAATCGGTGCGCTCCGGGGCAATCAAGCCCAGAGATTCAAAATACCGCACTTTAGAGTGCGCCAAAAATGGGAAATCTCCACTGAGGTGCTTGATGACTTCGCCAATTCTTAAGGTAGCTTCATGGGAGACATCCTGGGGCCAGTAATTTCCCAGAGAATCATCCCACTGGGCAGCGGCTGGTTGATTCATTCAGCCACCTGCGGAGAGGAATAGAAAGTTAGCTGGTACTTCCCAATTCGCACTTCATCACCATTAGTCAGCTTTGCTTCTTCAATAAGCTGCATATTCACATAGGTGCCATTGAGTGAATTGGAATCACGGACGAAGAAATCATCCCCGGAGTGCAAGAAAAGAGCGTGCTTGCGGGAGACAGTGACGTCGTCTAAGAAAATATCTGATTTAGGTGAGCGCCCTACTGTGGTTTCGGCAGCATTAAGCAAGAAACGCGCCCCTGCATTTGCGCCAGAGCGGGCAATCAGCAGTGCGGAACCAGCTGGGAGGGCGGCAATAGTGGCTAGGTCATCTTCATCTAATCCGCGCTGCGGCGCCGTCACTTCAGTGTCAGTAATTGGCGCAAAACGCGAGGTAGAAGTGGGATCCCCACCAAATTCATCAACCATTGCTTCCTCCCCAAGTTGCGTCCAATTCTAGCGCACTGGCGGCATCCTCGAAAGTAAACTTCTGTTGGACTTTTATTTCCCTAGCTAGGTCAGCGCGGCAGTCCAAAATTATTTTGCGCAGCGCTTCCGGCGCCGTTGGATTCTCCTCCAGCCAGGTAGTGGCAGCTTGGAGGTCCTGCTCCCCCGCTATTCGCGGATAGAGTGCATAGATGATGCGTTGTGCAATTTCTTGGGATAGGTTCTGCCACAAGCCAGTTAGCTGGGCAAAATAATCCGGTAATGCCGCGCGCGCTTCAGCTTGGTGCAGGGGCTGAGTAAATCCAGCCAGCAATGCGGAGATATGGTCATTTGAGCCATTGCCAGCCAGGATATCTGGCAAAATCTTGGCTCTAGTTCCGGGCGCTGCAGCCGATGCGATAGTGTGGCTGACTTTGTCCGACGCCGACCCGGTTTGGCTTAACTCTGCATCTAGGACTTGCTGGTCCACAGCTGCCAAGGCAGAGAGTGCCGCTAAAAATTGCCAGCGCAGATCCTGGTCAGTGGTCACAGCGAGCAGCTTCTCCAGCTCCGCGCGCACCTGAGGCAAAAATGCCCCAACCTGAGCGAGTGCCCTAGTCCAAATGAGGTATTGATCGGAGCCAAGTTCGGCACCTTTCTGGGCGCGCAAGGCAGCCCGGAAAAATGCTTCGCCATATACTTGCCGGGCATCGTCGGGGATATAGCGTTCGACAATCTGAATAGCGGTTTGTACCCGCTGAGTCAGCAATCCCGAATCGGCTAACTGTGGATCAGCCAGCACATACTGCAAATACTTTGTGGGGGTTAGTTTTGCGTCGCGTACCAGCTGCCACAGCGCATTAGACACTACTGCCCGCGCTAATGGATCAGCTAACGGATGCGCGAGGGCATTTTGCAGTGAAAGTTCATCAAAGCGCAGCTTGGCGTAGGTTAGGGCGCCGTCATTAGGCAAAATGAAATCAGGTTCTCCGCCTAGTTCCGCCCAAGAAATTTCGGCTTTTTGGTACAGATCAATCGGCACAGACTTGTGACGCTGCAGTATGCCGTCAACCAAGTTAAAAGCCCCAATTTCGATCCGGTGTGGCCGGACCAGTTCTGAACCGGTGTAATGATCAACGGAACTTTGCCAAACTTTAATACCGGCGTCATTGCGCTCTACCGAGATAGTAGATGGGCCAGCAGTCTGCAGCCAAGCATCACTCCACGCAGTCAGATCGCGATTTGATGCTTCTGCCAGCACATTGAGCAGGTCGGCTAGCTCAGCATTGCTAAATGGTGCATTAGCGAAATAGTTACTGGCACCCGTGAAGAATGCCTCCTCACCTACCCAGGCCACCAGTTGCCGCAGCACAGCGGCCCCTTTCGCATAGGTGATACCGTCAAACGCCTGCTCGGCAGCCTCCAGATCTGGAATATCAGCCACAATCGGGTGCGTGGTCGGGTATTGGTCATTGCGCAGCGCCCAAGTCAGCCGCGCGCCCGCAAAGTTCACCCACGCCTCGGTGTACTTGGTGGCAGTAGCTGAGGCCCAGGTGCCCATAAATTCGGCGAAGGATTCTTTCAGCCACAGATCATCCCACCACACCGGCGTCGTTAGATCGCCAAACCACATATGGCTCATTTCGTGCAAGATAGTATTCGCCCGCCCGGCCAGCTGCGAACGAGTCGCGAGCCCGCGGTGCACGTAGGCGTCCTCAGAGAAAGTTACGCAGCCGGGGTTCTCCATTGCGCCCAAGTTGTATTCCGGCACAAAGATGGAATCGTATTTTCCCCACTGATATTTGCAGTTGAAGGCCTGTGGGAATAGCTGTAACCCCTGTTTAGTCACCTGCGAGATATCCGCCAGATCAAAGTGTTCTGCCATTGCTGCTCGGCAGTAGAATCCCAAATCTACCTGGTATTTCTCCGCAGTTCGGGGGTCGGTGAGCTCGATAGCATCCTGGAAGCCCACATAAGGCCCGGCAATAAAAGCCACTAGATAGGTGGACATCGGAGGCATTTCAGCAAATTCCCGCCGCGTGCATTCGGCGCCAAGAGAGTTTTTTCCAACCACAATATTGGCTTCTTCCACCCCATTTGACAGCACAGTCCAGGCAGCGTCCGCAGTGATGGAGGTTTGGAAGCGCGCCTTAAGATTGGGTTGTTCAAAATTGGGAAATACCCGGCGGGCATCGGCTGGCTCAAACTGAGAATAGAGGTAAACCTGCCCGTCGGTATCGCGGAAACGGTGCAGCCCCTCCCCTGTATTGGAGTACTTTGCGTGTGCAGTCACCACGATCCGATGTGCTCCTGCTGGCAACTCTGGTAGCAAGATTCGCGCGCCGTCAAAAGTGAACTCCACTGCGGCGTCGTCAACTAAGACTTCGGCAACGCTCTCCCCCAGGAAATCTAGAAAGGTAGTAATCGGCTCGCTAATTTGCACTACTAATTCCGTGTGCACTGGAAAAGTGCTGCGGTCGCTAGCGGCTTCGCTCAGATCCAGCGAAATTGATTGGGTATCTACGGCTATTGCCCGGGCGCGTTCGCGGGCTTCACTGCGCTTCAGATTTTCACTCACTGTTACATTCAATCGCGACCAAGGACCGAGTGCAAATGATTTATAGCGCCTAGCCAGGTGATAGGTTGCACTGTTCTTATTACGTGCGCATTAGTCTTTAACACCAGATTTGGGCTAAACTCTACAGGGTTGCGGGTCTACCCGCGCACGGGCTATAGCGCAGTTTGGTAGCGCACTTGACTGGGGGTCAAGGGGTCGTGGGTTCAAATCCCGCTAGCCCGACGTTTTCCCGAGATATTAAGAAACGATATCCCGGGTTTTCTTTTCGATTGGGTATTTGTACTTTCAAACCACTTCACCAATTAGCTCGGCGCCCTCACCTTGCCAGTGGCGCAGCGCCCCAACCGTATAGTCGGGCCGGCCGGCTAAAGCTGCGATACGAGCTACTTGTTCGGGAAGATAGTGGAAGATCTCCTGCCCGTCCTCACTCACCCACACTGTCTTAGAGCTGACCTGCGCGTCAGACGTACCTGAAGTGATCGTCACTACGGTGTAGCCACTAATAGCGTGTGCTGCTTCGTGCTTCAGCCCAAAATGCGTTGCGGTTTTGTTAGCCACTGCGGCTCCTACGATCACGGGAATTCCCGCAATAGTGGATCTGCGAGCCAAGTGATAGTGGCCAGACAAGATGACCGCAGGTTTTGCCTCGCATGTGTGCAACATGTGTGCCAGCGTCGGTGCATCTGCCAGGCGTAAGGCCCCGTGCAGTTCAGTGGGTGGAGTCAGTGGCGGGTGGTGCAGAACGACAACACTAACCAAGTTATCAGTGTATGCCCGGTTAATCTCAGCTCGCAGCCATTCATTTGACTCACCTAGAAACCCCCACCCAGCGCGTGGAACTGAAGTGTCAGCCACAATAAACCGTGTCCCAGCGACGTCCACCGTGTAATTAATTGGTTCCCCATCAGCCCCTGGGATCCCCAGCTCATTACGCAATGGCCCACGTTGATCATGATTTCCGCTTGCCCACACAACCGGAGCACCCCATGATATGCCCAACTCGCCAATGAGGTTTCGTGCTTTAGTATAGGAGGCAGGGCTGCCGTCCTCGGAAATGTCACCGCTGACCACGATAGCGTCGCACTGCTGCCTGGTCTGGGCATGTTCGAGTACATCTTCCAGCAGCTTTTGGGTATCGACTTTGTTGTAGTGCAGTCCCTCGGCCAGTAGATGAGTGTCAGTAAGGTGCAGTATCCTCATGCTATTTCCTCCACAATGAACTGTTTACCCAAACGAGAGGGAATATCAGGGTGTAAGCCATTATGGAGGAGGTAGGGCACCACTCCTCCTGCAGTCTGGATAGCCTTTCGGACTTCATTGAGTGCGTCAGTGTCGGTAATGGTTGCCCGATGGGCAACTATGCCAGGCATATCTACTATCCCGTGAGCTGCGGCAAGTGAAGCTAGATAGTCACTCCCAAGATGAGTGGAGGATGCAAGATAGTCGAGCGTGATATCCTCCTGTGCTGCTCCCAGGAGACTGAGTAAGATCGCCACCACAACACCAGTACGATCCTTTCCGGCCGTGCAATGAATCAGAACGCCGCCGTCATTAGCTAATTCGGCAATCGCCGCGAGGGCAGTGGTTAGTTGGTGTGCGTAATCAGTAACCATATAACGGTAAAGATCAGTGAGATTTTCCCAGTACAGATGGGCCAGTTCGTTATTAAATACAGGTACGTGAATGACTTCGAAGTCAGGATCCCAGGAGACCGTTGCTGTCCGTTCGCGATCTTCCCGTAGATCGAGGATGCCGCGTATCCCGAGATCCTGCAATACCTGTGTGTTATTCCCACCGGCAAATGGTGCCGAGGAACGAAACAGTTTGGGCGCAAGGCTGCCACGCTCGAGCGGTACGTCAACTCGACGTAAATTGTAAATGGTCACCTATTCTCCTGTTCCATAACGGATTCGGGCAGGTCGGGTACTGCGGCGATAAGCTCACGAGTGGCAGGATTGCGCGGATCAGCGAGAAGTTGCGGTGTGGGACGGTGTTCTACACAATTCCCGGAAAATAAGACCATGGTTTCGCCGCATAGATTTTGCACGATTCCAAGATCATGAGAGACGACGATGAGCGTTACCTGGTTTTCTTCGCGCAATCGTTGTAGAAGTTCGAGGATATGGACCCGCACTGAGACATCTAAGGCAGAGACTGGCTCGTCTGCAATGATAACTTTGGGTGCGGGTGCAATTGCTCGAGCGATTGCCACGCGCTGGCGCTGCCCGCCCGAGAGTTGGTGCGGGCGTCGGCTTGCCCACGTAGGATCGAGGTCTACCATAGTGAGGACCTCGGCAACACGTTCCCGCTTGTCACCTGCGATCTTCAAGATACGTAGTGGTTCGGCTATAATTTGCCCGATTGTCATTCGTGGATTGAGCGAAGCAAAAGGGTCTTGCAGCACAAGCTGAACTTCGCGTCGCAGACGAGACGGGCCCCGCACCCCCGCGGCTACTTCTTCTCCCCGGTAGGTTACAGTTCCGGACGTGGGGCGGGATAGTCCGAGCATGAGCCGAGTCAAGGTGGTCTTACCTGAGCCTGATTCGCCGATAATTCCGAGGCTGTTCCCCTCACGTACTGTGAGGTCTAACGGTGCCAGAGCCTGAGTAGAACCATAAGATTTGGATACCCGGTGTAAGTTGAACAGGCTAGTCATGGTTACTCCTTCATTTCTTACTGATTCACTTGCCAGGCGGCCTTGTTTAGGCTGGTTGCTCGCGCTGCTGCTACGAGCTCCCGAGTGTATGACATGTGCGGCGTTGTCAACACCTGCATTGTTGGCCCTTGTTCCAGTATTTGACCACGGCGCATGACGAGGAGCCGATCAGAGGTGCGTGCCGCCACCGCCATGTCGTGAGTAATCATCAACATCGAGGTGTTGTTTTGCACTGTAGACTCCATCATTAGGTCAAGGATCGTCGCCTGCACAGTGGCATCAAGAGCAGTAGTGGGCTCATCGCCAATCAGGAGTGCAGGCTGGCAGCTCATTGCCATAGCAATGACAACTCGTTGACGCTGGCCGCCTGATAGTTCATGGGGATAGCGGTGGACAATCTGTTCGGGCTCAGGGAGTTTTACCTGGCGAGCAAGCTCGATAGCCGCTGGTAACCTATCTCGGCGAGCTAGATGTTCATGCTCCCTTTTTGCTGCAATAAGCTGATGCTTGAGGGGGATGACAGGATTAAGCGCAGTTTGGGGCTCTTGGAACACCAGCCCGATGTCTTTACCACGAATTTTGCGCATCTTTTTATCCGCCAGCCCAAGGAGTTCTTGCCCCTTAAAAATGATCGAACCTGAAACTTGTGCGCTTGCAGGCAACAATTGAGTGATAGCCAGCGCAGTCAGTGACTTGCCAGATCCAGACTCGCCGATAAGGCATATACGCTCTCCGGCTTCAAGGCTGAAGGAAACATCTTGCACGACAGGCGTATTATCAAAGGAAATTGTAAGGTTCTTAACGTCAAGCAGACTCATCGCACTCCTTCCAACCGGGGATCTAGCACATCGCGTAGCCCATCGCCGAGTAAGTTGAATCCGATTATGACTGCGACGATTGCGATACCCGGGATGAGTAGAACCCCCGGATGGGTGTAGATGTACTGTTGATATTCGGAAAGCATGCGTCCCCACGAGGGGGTACTGATCGGAGTCCCTAGACCAAGGTAGGACAATCCAGCTTCAGCAAGTGCGGCAGTTCCCATAATCTGTGTGACACGGACTATTAGGGTTGGTGTGATTGTGGGGAAAATGTGCCACCACAATAGCCACGGAAGTTTTGCTCCTGATGCTACGGAAAGCAAAGTGTAGTCCGCTGATGCCGCTCGGCGCAGTTCGGGAAGTATCGTTCGAGCCACCACCGGGGTGGAACCAAGCCCGATTGCCACCATTGAAGAGACTGTGGAGCCACCAAAAGCAGTAACTATGATGATGGCTATGACCAGGGTGGGAAAGGCGATCCATACGTCAGTCAGCCGTTCGATAATTACTGCAATGGAATAACGCGAGTAGACGATTGCTGCAGAAATGATGACACCCAAAACAAGGGCTATTACTGCAGCGCCAAGGCTGATGTATACGGTAACACGTGATCCAAGGATCATTAGGGAAAAGATATCCCGCCCAAGTTTGTCTGCCCCAAGCCAGTGCTGGGCAGAGACTGGAGCCCACGAAGACGCCGGATCCACTTTACTCGTGTCATAGGGCACCCAGATGAACGACACAACAAATGTCACCAACAGTATTGTGATCAGCGCGGATCCGATAAGACCTGCCGGGTTGCGAAGAAGTCGGGTTATTGTTCTCATGCCTTGATCCTGATTCTTGGGTCGGCGAGGCGAACCACGAGGTCTGACACCATCATTAGGACGATGATCGTAGCCGATAGCACCATAAGGAATCCTTGGACGGTGACGATGTCTCGATTGGATACTGCTGCGACGAGTGACTGACCCACTCCTGATAGCGCAAAGACCTGCTCCACCACAACCGTACCCATGAGCAACATTGCTGCGTCTAGTGAGAGTACTGCAATAATGGGCAGCCAGGCATTTCGTAGTGCGTGACCAAGCAAAGCGCGAGTTTTGGATATCCCTTGGGCTCGGGCTGTGCGCATATAGTCTTGGTTCAATTGTTCAAGAAGAGCTGAGCGCACAAATCTGGTTAATTGTGCAGTCATTGGGATGGCCAAAGTTAGTGCCGGCAACATAAGTGCCATGAGTGCTGAACCAGGATCCCGCCATCCGGTCCGAGGGAATCCGGTGGCGGGGATCGCACCGTTGGAAGGGATCGCTATCCATGCGATAAGTGCAATTCCGAGGACAAAACTTGGGATTGTTATACCCAACTGGGAGATCCATGAAATCAGCCTGCCAAACCAGGTGCGGGAAAATGCTGCAGCGAGGATGCCAATAGCCATAGCTGCAAGGAATGCGCCCGTGAGTGCAATCAATGCTAGTGGCAGAGTGACTTGTAACTTGGCAATCAATTCAGCAGTAACGGATTTAGAGGTGAATGGGGAAACCCCAAAATCACCAGTTATTACCCCACCAATCCAGTCAAAGTATTGGACTACAACCGGGCGATCCCAACCATACTCTGTTCTAATATTGGCGATTTGCTCGGGAGTAGCATCCGTACCGCCCATAATTGAGGCTGGATCTCCAGGGAGGATATTTAACGAGTAGAAGATAACAATAGAGGAGACAAGCAAGGCAAAGATTGTCCATTTAACTGTGCGTATCGCGATGCGCCACCCCCGCGTGCGTGAGACAGAAAGGCTCTCCTCCGCTGCCGCGCGGGTTAGGATTTGCTCTCGTTCTACCAAAGTGGTCACCACTTGCTCCGTCCTAGATTCTGCTTATCGCTATTACGCTGGTTGTTGGTGGAGTGGCGGGGCTTGCGCCCCGCCACCTCGATAACTTGGTGCGTAATTACCTTTTCTTGCTGTGGTTAGTCAGCCAGCGTGATCTGGTATACCGGGTAGCGCGATCCAGTGCGCGAAACCGGGTATCCCGAGACTTCAGTCGACGCGATGGTCAGTGCCTTGGGGATATAAAGCCAGTCAGATGCTGCATCTTCGGAGATCATACGGGCAGCCTGGGTTAGGCCTTTATCACGTGCCGCATAATCAGCTGCCGAGAGTGCTGCCTTAATAGTCTTCTGAACCTCAGGGTTGTCGTAGTTCCAGTAGTATCCAGGGTTAGCGTAGTAGGTCAGCATCCACGGGTCGACGTGGAGCACCATCGTCATATCGTAATCGCCACCCTGGAAGACTTCCTCAAGCCAGGAGGCGAATTCCATAGTTTCTATATTTACCGTTACGCCAATCTCGGCGAGCTGGGCCTTTATGTACTCAGATATGGCTGAATCATAGTTATTGGCTACCCGCAGATTGAGTGTAATGTCCTCGTAACCTGCTCCCTTAAGTAGCTCTTGAGCCGCCTGCGGATCGTAGGTATGAATCTTAGTCAGGGATTCATCCCACCATGCCTGTCCAGGCGCAGTCATGGATCCAGTGCGCATCATATTTCCGCCCAGCGCAGAGATAAGTCCATCCTTGTCGATGCCCATACGAATAGCTTGGCGCACAGTAGGATTCTTGAGATACTCGTTCTTCGAGTTGAATCCGAGGGTCATCCAAGAAGTTTGCGAGCCTTCTTTTATGACAAAATTGGAATCGTTTTCAAATCGAGAAAGGGTGTCATCGTTGTAGGTAGTGAGGATATCGATCTCACCACTGGCAAGACCATTTGTAGCCGCAGTTTGATCTTTGTAGTAACGGAAAACCGCCTCGGAGTTTTTGGCAGGCTCTCCCCAGTAATTCTCGTTACGCTCAAGCGTGATTGAAGTACCGGTGGCCCACTCTCCGATGGTGTAGGGACCAGTGCCATTTGATTCTTTGTTGAGATCAACTGCGTTGTCCGAGGGCACGATCATGCCAGCATCCGTGGCAAGTGTGTCTAAAAACTTAGTATTGGGCTCACTAAGTGTCACCTTTACCGTGTACTCATCAATTGCAGTAGCAGACTCGAAGGTTGCCATGAGCTTGTGATCCGGGTTTTTCGAATCCTCTGCAGCTGATGCCTCAAGAGTGGCGACAACGTCTTCGGAGGTGAAATCAGAGCCGTCATGGAATTTCACACCTTGCTGCAGATCGAAAGTATAGGTCAGACCATCTTCAGAAATATCCCAGTCCTTGGCCAGCTTAGGGGTTATTTCTCCGTTCTGGTCACGGAATGTCAATCCTTCGTAGACGTTGTCGATGACGAGCTGGTCGAGTGCCGCACCAGAGACGGTGGTCGGATCCAGTCCGGTTGGTTCCAAAATAAAACCGATATTTACGGAGGTATCGGTAACATTTGAGGAGCACGCGCCTAGCACGAGCACCGAAGTTAGGAGGATGCTTGCTTTTAGAATGCGCATTATCTTTCCTTAGAATCCTTAGAATGATGAATAGCAGGTTCCAGCCGCGTATATTTTCAGCTAGACATCTATACATCTACGCCGCAAACATTACGGTTAGGGAAACTGAATGGGTACATTGCGTGGCAAAGGGGTAAATATCATGGCAAACGGTTCACAACCGTTGTATCGCAGAATCGCGGATGAACTTCTTTCCGCAATAGAATCAGGAAAACTCATTAGTGGCAGCCAATTACCCACTGAACACGAACTGGCTCGCGAATTCGATGTGAACCGTCTCACTGTTCGTCGCGCCATCTCTGAATTGCAACGTGTTGGCGCAGTAGAGATCCAACGTGGGCGTGGCACCTTCGTCTCCACGCCCCCGGATCTCATTGAAGTGGTAATGAATGTTGGCCACTCTGCACAGCGTTCCGACTCCATCCAGGAAACTCTAGCAAGTGGATCAACTTTTGATACGCGCGAGTACATTGCTTCCATCTATGCAGATCCTGAGCTTCCGATCGAATGCGATGAACTGACCCATGAGGTCATCCGTATCGATACTCGTATGATGCGTGGGCGCCAATTATGGATACTTAACTCCTACTATATAGATGCGCGCTATTCAGACATTGCTCCGGCGGTTGATGAACACGGTTTTGTAATCCGGGCGTTGCGCAACCACTATGGCTTGTCTTTAGAGTATCGGTGGCGGGCTTTTTCTGCCGAAGCGGCCAATTTTGAAGATGCAGCACAATTCGGAGTTGCTACCGGCACACCATTGCTTGTTCGCGATGGTGTGACTGCACTACGTGGTGGCGAACCATTATTTTATGTGCGTCGCCGTCTCCTTGGAGAGCGTGCAAAGTTCGTACTTCATTACACGCGCGAAGCCGAAGATCTTTCATAACAGCGCTGTTTGCTGACTACCTAAGTTTTTGACGCCGGGGTATCTTCTGCTCGGTTGCTAGGCGCAAGTTTTAGCCCTACTACGCAGCCGATTATTCCGAGCAATAGTAAAATCTTGACAACCGAAACGCTTTCATTACCAGTGAGCATTGCATAAGTTACGGTGAGTGCTGATCCGATAGCAGTCCACACCGCATAGGCTGTGCCCACGGAGATTTCTCGCATCGCCCAGCTCAGCCCGGTGACTGAAATTATGGTAGCGATCAGAAATATGATGATGGGAAGTGGGTCGTGCCAGCCCGAGAACTGACCGAGCGCGGTTGCCCACACTGCCTCAAAGACGGCGGATATCACCAAAATTAGCCACGACATCAGCTCACCACCCGCAGTCCTACTACACAAGAAACCAATCCCACTAGCAGCGCTAGCCGTAACACAGTAGCTTTTTCTTTGCCGCGAAGAATGGCAAAGACGACGGTTAAGCAGGTACCCACAGCTGTCCATACCGCATAAGAGGTGCCTGTGGGCAGACTCTGCATTGCCCACCCCAAACCGGCAATTGACAGCACATAGGAAATTCCGAAAATCGCGATTGGTACCGGGTGCTTCCGATCTGCAACAGTATCCAATGCTAATGCCCAGCTAGCTTCAAATGCGCCTGCGACAACTAGTACGACCCACGCCATGTATTTCCTCCGTGCTGCTATATGTACATTTTGCTTGGCTATTTCGTAAGGCTCAGCATCCAGCCATTAGCCAAATATAAGTGTGCCCGGTCGGAAATTCCGACCGGGCACACGCTAGATTAGTGCAGTCTAGCTAGCCTGCTTGGAGTACTTCCGCCGGTATATCTGGTTCATCAGTACTCGTTCCAGATACTTAATCGGCTTGGCTTTATGTGCCCGACCGTACCGAGCTGCCCGCGCGTTCTTTTCCAGAACGATCCGGGTAGCCTGGGCGTCAGACATTGTGCCACCCAGGCAGTAAGCCACCTTATTGGTCAATACCGCATTGTGCTTGGTGGTGCTATCAGCACGCACCCCAGCTAGCTGAGCGAAATCGTCCAAATAAGGTTGCAACTCGCCACCCAAGAAATCGCGGATTTCTGGGTCGAGGCAGGTGACCACAGCATTTACATCAGGCCGTTCCGCGTAGATACGCTGGTGGTTCACTCGAGTTGCCGAACTGGGCTCAACCTCTTCCCCAGCGTCATTAACCCACTGCCCATCGCGCGTGGAATGTACCGCTTCGCCGGGCAATGGCAATAGCTGGTACAGCCGATCCCGGTACAGTTCTTCACAGATCTGCTCCAAGGCATTGCCGAGCCGGCGCGCTTCTTCGCCACTTTCCGCCCACATGATTGCCCCATGAGCTTTGAGTAGCATGACGCGCACGCCATACTCTTGCAGTGCCTTTTCCACATTCCGGTGCAGGGTTTTAGTCGAAGGCAGACCGTAGTCAGCAATCGGAATGACATCCTGCCCCAGAAGTTCAGCTTGTGCTGCGTTCAGCTTGATTGCTGGAGCAGTGTCCAGCGACAAGGCAGAAGCATAAGCCTGGTGGGTGTGGACTACACACTGCGCAGTCGGAAAATCTCGATACACCAGAGCGTGCATGGGGTGTTCCGATGACGGCTTGTAAGGTCCGGTCCATTCCCCAGCGTAGTCAACTAGGCTCAGATCTTCCGGCAGCATGGTTTCGTAACGGCGCCCCGATGGCGTAATTACGAATTTATCTCCGGGCACCCGCCGGGACATATTTCCCCAGGTACGTACTACTAGCCCGTCTTCGAGTAGCTGCTGTGACAGCTCTACTAGTTCAGATCGAATGGCTTGCTCCATTAGATCTGACCCACATTCTGGAAGACTCGATCAAACCGAACCAAAGCCTCTTTAATCGAGTCTTCGTCGTAGTGGGCAGAGGTGTAGAGCCGGGAGCCAGCCAAGGTAACCAGGCCCTCAGCCATGTAAGCCGCACCCATGTGCTCCATTTCCTTCTTGCGTACCGAAGTTTCGTTAATGACGCCCGGGATGGTCCACGGCTTATTCCAGTTAATCGAGAAGTGCATGGTGCCGACCGTCTCCAGGTGGCATACCGAGCCCTGGTTGAATGCCACGAACGGCAGATCGTACTTCTTGATTAGGTCGCGCAGACCGTCGGTGAGCAGATCGCCCATCTTATTGGCCTTGTCGCAAGCGCCGGTTTCGGCAATCTCTTTAATGGTGTAGTAGCCAGCGAGCGAAGACAGCGGGTTAGCCGCAAGCGTGCCGCCCACCAGTGCCTTCTTAACCTTGCCGCCCTGGATGCCCGCGCCCAGGTACTTCATGTATTCCTTACGGCCACCGAGACCGCCAGCTGGGTAACCGCCGCCGATTACCTTGCCGAAGATGGTCAGATCTGGGGTGACGCCGTAGTAGCCCTGTGCGCCGTGTTCAGAGATACGGAACCCGGTTACGACTTCGTCGAAGATCAGCAGCGCGCCATACTTATTGGCGAGCTCTCGAGTGCCTTCGATGAATTCATCGCTCAGCGGGCGGGTACCCGATTCTGGGCCGATTGGTTCGATCATGATAGCGGCAGTTCCGCCAGTGAGCTTCTTGCGCTTCAGCTTGCGCTCCAGATCTTCCAGATCATTCGGGAAGAATTCATCAGTGAACAAGAAGTTATTCAGCGGTACCCCATTGGCCTGCGTGAACTTCGAGCCCGGAACGCGGATGCCGTATGCCAGCTGATCCGACCAGCCGTGGTAGGCACCGCCCATCTTCAACACGTGTTTGTGCCCAGTTGCCAGGCGTGCCACCCGAATAGCGGCCATACAAGATTCCGTACCGGAGCCCAGAGAGCGGAGCATATCTACCGAAGGAATCAGTTCCGAAACTAGCTTGGCCAGTTTCATTTCGTATTCGTGGAACAAGCCAGTTACTGGACCGCAAGTGTTAAGCAGTTCGATTACCTTTTCGCGCACTGATTCCGGGTTAGAGCCCAGCACAGTTGGGCCACCAGCCTGGAGGAAGTCGAAGTATTCGTTACCGTCCAAGTCAGTTAGCGTGTGGCCGGAAGCTTTAGTGAATACCAGCGGGAATGGGTAGTTGAAAGCCAGATTGTGTTGCACCCCGCCAGGAATGTAATCCATGGCCTCATGGATCATTTCTTTGGATTTCGAGCACTTTTGCTCGTAGTATTCTTCCTCATAGCGCGCTAGAACATCCGGTTTCACGGAGTAAATCGGCTGTGAGATGAGTCGATCAAGGTCGCGTACAATGTTGTCGACGCCTTGGCGATTTAATTTCATATTGACCCCCATTGGACAAATTGAGCACTGACTCAGAATAATTGTAAGTCATATTTGACGTAATTACCGAAAATCGTCAGAAAACGTGATTAAATTGTATGAGTCATGGCTCACCAAAGGAGGTGCTATGCCGACGCAGATAAACGAAGACGTTTTCGTCGCAGAGGCAAAAGAAAAAGCTGCTGGTTTCACTAGCTTCATGCAGATAGTTGATTCCAAGTGGTGTACTGAGCAGTTTCGTAACTTATCTGAGCAAAAGGCGCTCCGAATTTTAGAATCCGCTGCTGCCGAATTTGCTAACCATGGCTACGAACATGCAAACACCAACCGAGTAGCTGAAAACGCTGGCATATCCGTAGGTTCCCTTTTCAACTACTTCCCCACTAAGGAAAACTTATTTCGCCACATCGTCTACACCGGTTCTACCCTGATTATGGGGCAGATGAAGTCGGTTATCGACGGCGATAAATCTATCTGGCAACGCCTTGAAGACCTGCTGTGGCGCGTAGTGGAATCCTCCCAAGCCATGCCACAATTAGTGCAGCTTTACCACGAAGTTACCTCCACGGGTAACCGCGCCATGGTAGCGCCAGTAGCCACCGATCTTGAGGGATACACGGCTAACTCGTATAAGCAACTAATAATTGCGGCTCAGCAATCTGGCGAAGTGCGCGCCGAATTAGATCCAACTCTTACCGCGTTCCTAATCGACAATATTATTATTACTTTGCAGTACTCACTGGCCTGTGATTACTACATGATGAGGTTGGATCTATATAACAGCGAAGTTACCAACGAACAGCTAGTAGCTGATTCTCTGTCATTTATAAAAAACGCCATAGGAGCAGAATAATGATAGTTCTAACGTATGACATCGGCACTACCGGGGTAAAAACTGGCATTTTTGATGTCAACTCCGAAGGTGTTTTCCCGATTTCCTCCAAGAAAGCGGAATACCACATTCACGTCCGGGAAGACGGCGGAGTGGAACAGGAACCCGATGAGTGGTGGGAAGCTATGGCTAAGACCACCAAGGAGATCCTGGCAGAGAAACCGGAACTGCGCGAGCAAATTGCCGGTATCACGTTCTGTGCCCAACAGCAATCCTGCGTGCTGGTAGATGAAGATGCCAAACCGGTTTACCCGTCAATGAGCTATATGGATCAGCGCGGCGGGGAACAAATGCAGAAGATAGTCGGGCAAGCTCCGCGAATCGCCGGATTCAATATCCCCAAGTTGCTCACTTCGTTGAAACATACTGGCGCCGCAGCCGCATCAGTAAAAGATCCGGTGTGGAAATACCACTGGGTGCGGGAAAACCGCCCGGCGGCATTCGCCCGTGCCTATAAATGGCTGGACGTTAAAGAAGCACTAATTGCGCGGATGACCCACCAATTTGTGATGAGTGAGGACTCCGCATTTGCCACTTTGCTTTATGACATCCATTCAGAGGAAATGAAGTTCTCTGAGCCAGTGATGAAGCTGCTGAAAGTAAATCCAGATCATATGCCGCAGATTGTGTCCTGCACCGATATCGTGGGTCCACTGCTACCCGAGCCGGCTGCCGATCTAGGACTCCCCGAGGGCATCCCGGTTATTGCCGGCGGCGGCGACGCCTCGCTGATCGGTTTGGGATCCGGTTCAGTCGGTCTCAATGAAACGCATATTTACGTGGGCACCTCAGGCTGGGTGGGCACCATGATTGATAAGCCTACTGTGGATTTGACTGCCATGATTGCTGGAGTGGTCTCCCCCATTCACGGTCGATACAACTACTTTGCCGAGCTAGAAACTGCTGGCAAATGTATCGAATGGTGCAAGGACCACCTGGCTGAAGACGAAATCAACATGTACTTGAATCATCAGCATGTGTCATCTGACGACGTAGAGTCCCAGTACAAGTCGCTCTATGATTACTTGTCTGATGTTATGGAAGATGCTGCCCCGGGATCGGGTGGAGTTATTTTCACCCCATGGCTGCACGGCAACCGCTGCCCATTTGAAGATCCGAACGCTCGGGCAATGTTCTTCAATATTTCCTTGAACACCGGCAAGACGGAGTTGCTCCGTGCGGTGGTGGAAGGTGTTTGCTACCACTTGCGCTGGTTCATAGAAACGCAGGAAAAGAAGGTAAAGACTTCTGAACGAGTGCGTTTCGTTGGTGGCGGGGCAATCTCCCCCGTCACTGCCCAAATACTTGCGGATATTTTGGATAGAACTGTTGAGGTGGTGGAAAACCCACAGGATACCGGTGCCGTTGGCGCGGCACTCTTGGTAGCCACTGGCCTGGGCGAGATATCTGATTTAACCGCAGCCGGGCGCATGGTGAAGGTAAAAGACGTCTTCACTCCACGACCGGAGAACCGCAAAGTATATGACCACATGTACGAGGCGTTTAAAGAATTACACCCAGCGAATAAAAAGATTTTCGCCAAATTGAATGGAATGTCATGGCAAAAATAAAACTGACTGAAACTCAGCTACAGGCAGTGAAGTTCACCCTGCTCTCCGGCACTGCTGCAGTAGTAGAAGCGGGCAGCTACGCCCTCTTCCTTGCCCTAGATTTGATGCCAGTGTCGTGGGCACAGGCAATATCGGTAGCGCTATCCGTGTTGTGGAACTTTACGCTAAACCGTAAGTTCACCTTTAAATCCACCGGAAACGTACCATTTGCCATGCTATTGGTATCGCTGTTCTACGTAGCATACATCCCGATTTCTTCGGTACTAGCTGGACTTATGGATGACGCTGGTATGCACCCAGCAGTAATTAAAATCATCTGGCTGCTGATCAACTTCGTTGGCGAATTCATTTGGTGGAAATACGTAGTATTCGGAATCGGCGAACGCTGGCTAGATTCCATCACCAAACGTAAAGCCGCTAAGAATGAAGCTGAAAAATAGTTATTCCGCAATGAAGCGAACTAGTAACTAAAAATATTTTCCCCGGTAGTTTTACTGCCGGGGAAAATTATGTTTGTGACAGCCATGCCGTTATTGACTTGCCGCGCAATAGTGGCGGAGACTATCTCACCCCGGGGCTATTTGCGGCGTCGTTCCCGCACGCGGACGCTGATTTCAATCGGAGTACCGGTGAAATCATAAGTTTCCCGCAACTTGCGTTCAATAAAGCGCCGGTAGCCATGCTCCAGGAATCCACTAGCGAACAGCACAAATCTGGGCGGACATACTCCTACCTGAGTACCAAATAAGATACGAGGCTGCTTACCCCCGCGTACCGGATGCGGATGCGCGGCCACTAACTCGCCTAAGAAAGCGTTTAGCTTTGCAGTCGTGATACGGGTTTCCCAGCTGGCAAGTGCCGCATGCATCGCCCTAGTGAGCCGATTAGTGTGCCAGCCAGTAGCAGCCGAGATATTCACCCGCTCCACCCACGGCATTTGCACCAATTCGCGCTCAATTTCTTTATCCAGAGCTAGTCGGGTTTCTTCGTCTACTAAATCCCACTTATTGCACACCAAAACCATGGCGCGCCCGGCGTCTACCACTTGTTGCATAATGCGGACATCTTGTTCTGCCAGTGGCTGTGCAGCGTCGATCAGCACCAGGGCACATTCCGCATTCTGGATAGCGCGTTCTGTACGCAGCGAAGCATAGTAATCCGCCCCAGAACTCTGATTTACCCGCCGGCGAATGCCTGCAGTATCAATGAATTTCCAGAGCTCGCCGTCTAGTTCAATTAATTCATCCACCGGATCGCGCGTAGTACCAGCAATATCGTGCACTACTACGCGCTCTTCCCCAGCTAGCCGATTAAGTAGCGAAGATTTCCCCACGTTCGGTTTACCCACTAAGGCGATTCGGCGCGGACCAATACCTGGTCCAGCTTTTGCCACCGCCGATTCAGCCGGGAGAGCCTGCACCACTGCATCTAATAAATCTCCCGTCCCGCGGCCATGCAAGGCAGAAATAGGGTATGGCTCCCCCACTCCTAAGCTCCACAGATATGCCGCATCTGCCTCTAGCTGAGGCGAATCGACTTTATTAGCTGCCAAGATCACCGGTTTACCGCTGCTCCGCAGTAAGCTCACAATCCGTTCATCAGTGGCGGTAACTCCCACTGTGGCATCTAAAACCAGCAGCACGGCATCAGAATCTAAGATAGCTAGCTCAGCTTGATCGGCTACTGCCCGGTCAATACCTACAGTGCCTACTTCCCAGCCGCCAGTATCCACCAAAGTGAAGTCTTTCCCGCCCCATTGGGCTGGATAGCGTACCCGATCTCGGGTTACGCCCGGTTTATCCTGTACCACCGCAACTCGTTTGCCTACTATGCGATTCACTAAGGTCGACTTGCCCACATTGGGACGCCCGATTACTGCCAGCACGGGCGCCCCAGCTGGCTCAGTAACTGGGACAATCTCAGGTGCCAACTCCAGGAGGTCGGCGTCGTCATCAATTAGTTCAAAGTCGTCCAGGAGGGCCCGCATAGTTTCGACCTGGGCGGAATCATCAGTAAAGTCAGAGGTTTTCTCAAGCATGGTCACTCCGCGGCACTAGATCTAATACAGCTTGCACTGTTTGGTCGATACTCAAGTTAGAAGAATCGATAGTAACTACGCCATCGGCTGCCGTCATGAAATTAACCACGGTGGAGTCGTCTCGATCGCGGCGCACCACTTCATCGCGGGTTTGCGCAATAGCTTCGGCGCTGTCGCTGCCGCGCACTTCTTTGGCACGGCGCGCTAACCGGGCCGCTTCGGAGGCAGTCAATAGCACGCGCACATCAGCATCTGGGGCAACTACCGTGTTGATATCACGGCCTTCTACCACGATGCCGCGCCCCTCAGAGTAGCCGCCGCTTTCTTCAGCTGAAATAATGGCTTGCTGCCGGCGAATTAATTCAGTACGCACCGGAATTATAGTGGAAACTTTCGATACCACTTTAGAAATATCCGAGGTACGGATCGCGTCCGTAATATCTACTCCTCGGCAAGACAGCGTCTGTGCACTGGGATCTAGGGAGATTTCCAGTGGCATAGTTTCTACTGCCGCAGTAACTCGCGGCGCATCTTCCAGGTCTATCCCCTGATCTAGTGCCCACCAGGTAGCAGCGCGGTACATCGCCCCCGTGTCCAAATAGGCCAAATCAAGTTGTTCTGCCACGCGGCGCGCTACGGTAGATTTCCCAGAACCGGACGGTCCATCAATGGCGATCAATAGCGGATCTGGATTGGGCGCTGCCCCAGAGACTACCCGCCAGCCGCGCTCGGTTAGTCCCCGTTCTAGGCGATGCGCTTCTGCCGGATTAACTGACAGAATCGCCCGGCCAACTGGCTGCTGTTCTGAGTGTTCCATCATCATGTCCTCGATATTGACGCCGATTTCGCCTACTTCCCCAAATAGCCGCCCTAACTCGCCGGGTTGATCCGGCACTAATACCGTTACTTCGGCGTATTGCGCGCGGGCACCACCGTGTTTGCCGGGGATCAACGCCACACCATGGTTGCCATCAGTGATAACTGTGGAAACTTGATCCAGCCCTCCTGCCGGTTGATCTAACGCAGAAATTAACCGCCCCAGCCGGGCATTAATTTTGCGCAGTACGCCGGCAATCTCTTTGCGGTTGCCATTAATGATCGCAGTCCACAGCTGTGGATCTGATTCCGCAATGCGGGTGACATCGCGTAGGCCTTGGCCACTCAAGCTCAATGCTGCGGCAGATTCATGACGCAATGCCCCAGCTACCAGTGAACTCATCAATTGCGGCATATGTGAAATTACCGCTACGGAGTGGTCATGCTCTTTTGCCCCCATCGTAATTGGAGTGGCACCCATATCGACCGCTAAAGTTTTTATCGCCGTTATTGCCTGCGGTTCGGATTTCTCATTGGGGATGATTACCCACGGGCGGCCGATAAACAAATCGGCATCGGCTGCGATAGCCCCCGAATGTTCCTTGCCCGCCATCGGGTGCGAACCCACCCAACGCGAAATCTCCGGGTGATCTGCTAATTCGGCACGGATCGGTTCTTTCACCGATGCCACATCGGTAACAATCGCATGTGGGTACTTGTTTAGCACTGCGCGTACCACCACGGCAGTTACATCTGGGGGCACTGCCACAACTACCATGTGCGGGTTCGCGACCGGCGCCAGGCTGCCTCCGCCTAGGTCGTGTGCCAGCCGCTGTGCCACTGGTGAAGCATCTTCCAGGTGCACAGCTATCCCAGCGGCAGTGAGGCGCAATGCCACTGAAGTGCCAAGCAGACCAGTGCCAATGATCAGCACCGGTGATTTAGTTAGTAGATTTTCCATTACATGCCCACCATTGACATCAGAGCACCTAATTCCGACCCGCCGACAATACGGAACTGCCCGGGCCGCAATCTGCCCGCTTCAATATTTCCAAATTGGGTGCGCACCAGCTCCATAACCGGGTGACCAACTTCCTCCATTATGCGCCGCACAATCCGGTTGCGCCCTGAATGTAGCGTAAGCTGCACAATCGAGTTCTTGCGCGCGGCCTCGCGCAATACAAATTTATCGACCTTAATTGGGCCATCTTCTAAGGTGATGCCTTTTTCCAACACTTTGCCGAGCCCGCGAGTAACAGTTCCCTCCACTCGGGCGATATATGTTTTCGGCACCTCATAGGACGGGTGCGTGAGCCGATGCGCTAGTTCGCCGTCGTTAGTGAGCAAAATGATGCCTTCCGTATCAGCATCCAACCGCCCCACATGGAAAAGCCGTTCCGGGCGTTCGGCCACAAATTCTGCCAAAGTTTTGCGCCCCAACTCATCACTCATTGTAGAGACGACGCCGAATGGCTTGTACAGCGCCAGCGTCACTTTGGTTTCATCCAACTGAACGCGGGCGCCATCAACGTGGATTATTGCCGTTTCTGGGTCTACCCGCATACCCATTTGGGTGACCGTGACACCGTCTACCGTTACCCGACCAGCAGCGATCAAGTCCTCACAAGCTCGGCGCGATCCTACGCCAGCTCCAGCTAAAACTTTTTGCAGCCGCACACCTTTGGGCTGGTATAGCTCTTGTTGTCTCATGGCAGTTCTTTTTCTATCTCTTCTAGCTCGATATTGTCCGGCAAATATGGGGCGAGCGGGGCCAGCTCATCCAGGGAATTCATCCCCATTTTTTCTAAGAATAGCGGGGTGGTGGCATACAGCCCGGCACCAGTAGCTGCGGTAGTGCCCACTTTCTCCACGAGTCCGCGGGTGGACAGCGTGCGAATAACCGAATCTACCTCAACACCGCGAATTGCGGCAATCTGGGCGCGCGTTACTGGCTGTCGATAGGCGATCACTGCCAGAGTTTCCAACGCCGGCACTGACAGTCGGGTACTGGCTGCAGCCGTCAAAAACTTTTCCACTAGCGGCGCATACCGAGGGTGCGAATAGAACCGCCAGCCCCCACCTGCTTCGCGGAGCTGGAAACCGCGGGCATCGGCGTCGTACTGTTTGCTCAATTCCCGTAGCAGGGTTTCCGTTTCGGCTTCTGAAGTCTCAATAGCCGCAGCCAGGTCAGCAGATGAAATAGGCTCTGGTGCCACCATCAAAATCGCTTCTAGCGCGCCGGTGCGGTTGTCAGTCATCGCTTTCCTTCACTTTCACAATATTTAACGGAGATAACGGACCTGCTTGCGATACGGTAACTTCGCCATCTCGCAGCAGCTCGAGGATAGCCAAAAATCTGGACACCACAGTTTGCAAGTTGCCAGCATCCCGGCACAGCTGGGTGAAACTGATGGGATCGCCTAAAACTAGCCGGTTGCGCAGTAAAGCCACCTGAGATGACACCGGAACGAGCGGGTCATGCAAATGGGCAAGCGGCACTTCTTGTGGCGGCGCATATATCGCCTGAGCTGCCAGAATTGCTAATTCTTGGACGGTTAGCGTCAGTTGCACCTCGGGCAAGATATTGCGCAGTGTGGGCTCCAAGGCGGCATCGCGCCCATAGCGCAATGATTCTTGGGCCAGGCGGGCCGCCATATCGGCGGCCACTTCTTTGTAGGCACGGTATTGCAGCAGCTTGGCGAACAGCAGATCGCGCGCCTCGAGCAACTCCAGATCTTCTTCCGCTACCTCATCGCGAGGCAGCAGCCGCAAAGTTTTCATCTCCAACAGCGTGGCAGCTACTACTAAGAACTCCGAGATATGTTCTAAATCAGTGCGGTCCTGTTCCGCCACAAATGCCAGAAATTCATCAGTAACTTGCGACAGCGCCACTTCAGTTATATCCAGCTTGCGGCGGGCAATCATATTGAGCAGGACCTCAAAAGGCCCCGAGAATACATCTAGCTCAACAGCGAAAGTATCTGCACTCACGGCGATCCCAAAAATAGAGCTATTTAGGCGGAACCGCCACGAGCAATAAATTCTCTAGCGAGCTGCCGATATGCTTGTGCGCCCGGGTGATTCGGCGCAAAGGTGGTAATGGGTTCCGCTGCAATAGTGGCATCTGGGAATTTAATCGTGCGGGAAATCTGGGTGTCGAAAACTGCGTCGCCAAATCGCTCCCGCACCGAGGCAATCACTTCCCGAGCGTGGATAGTGCGGTTATCAACCATGGTGAGCAAAACGCCGTCTATCTGCAAATGTGGATTGAGCCGATCCTGCACCCGGTCAATTTGGTCCACCAGCAGCGCCACCCCACGCATCGCAAAAAATTCTGCTTCTAGCGGGATAATGACGCCGTGCGCCGCAGTAAGCGCATTGACCGTAAGCAACCCGAGGGACGGCTGGCAATCGACGATGATAACGTCGTAGCTGTCTTGTACCGTGCGTAGTACCCGGCTAAGTGCCTGCTCCCGGGCCACTTCATTTATCAACTGAATTTCTGCGGCTGAAAGTTCGATATTTGCGGGCGCTAGATCCAGATTCGGCACCGCAGTGGGTTTGATAGCCCGGGTGATATCGGGCTTGGCGGCGATAAGTTCGTTGTAAATAGTGCGCTCTAACGACATAGCATTCACGCCCAAGCCTGCACTGGCGGCACCTTGGGGGTCGAAATCGACTAGCAGTACTTTACGGCCGTACTCCGCCAGTGACGCAGCCAAGTTCACCGAAGTTGTGGTTTTGCCTACGCCGCCCTTTTGATTACACATGGCCACAATCCGAGCTGGACCATGTGCAGACAGTTCTGGCGGCACCGGGAAATCTGACTCCGCTGCCGAATTCTCAAATAGGTCAATTTGTTGCGCACTCACAGTACAAATCTACCGGATAAAGTACCTAATGGCGTGGATGCGCGCTAGCGTAAACTTCGCGCAACATTTCAGGAGCAACTTTAGTGTAAATCTGCGTAGTGGTAACCGAAGAATGACCTAACATTTCTTGCACGATCCGCACGTCAGCTCCGCCTTGCAACAGATGGGTAGCAAAAGAGTGCCGAAAAGTATGTGGCGATACGTCGGCCACTCCGGCACGCTGCGCAGCAGTTTTGATTATCCCCCACGCCGATTGCCGGGACAGTGGATTGCCTCGGGTGTTCAAAAATAAAATCGGTGTGCCTTTGCCACCGCTGGCGAGGGCAGGGCGGGCGCGCACTGCGTATGCTTCAATGGCAGCAATCGCATAACTGCCTAAGGGCAGTACTCGTTCCTTGCGTCCTTTGCCAAATAGCCGTATCGTGGCGGTCTCCAATGAGATATCGTCCCAGGTCAGATTGACTGCTTCGGAGATACGAGCTCCCGTGCCATAAAGCACTTCGAGTAAGGCGCGATCGCGGAGCGACACTGGATCATCTCTGCCGCCTGCCGCGGCGAGTATTTGCTCCATCTGCGTCACCGTAATTGCTTTTGGTAGTAGCTGTGGCTGTTTTGGCGGGCGCAGTTCGGCCGTGGGATCAGTGGCGAGCGTTCCTTCGGAAAAGGAAAAGCGATGTAACCGGCGGATCGCCGTCACCATTCGCGCTACTGAAGATACTGACATAGCTTTCCCGGCGCGCCCATCTTGCAAATATTCCACAAAGCCAGCGGCAATATCTGGCGTCACTGCGTTGAGTTCGGTGATGCCAGTCTGGCGCAGATACTTACCATAGTGCGTCAGATCCCGGCGATATGCGGCCAAAGTGTTGGCGGATAGTGAACGCTCCACCGCTAAATGCGCTAAATATTGCGCGAAAATTCGGCTTATCGCCGCGGGAAGATCTTTATCCCAGCCTGCTGGCATATCCGATCACCCTCCCTGGAAATAGAGCCGATAATGTGTCATACGTTATAACCTTATGACTAAGACATAGTACCTGTCCCCCTGGAAGATCCAGGGCAGAGAAAGAGAGAACATTAATGTCTTTTGAATGGAATGAGCTCGATCAGCGCGCAGTTGAAGTGGGTCGCGGCCTAGTTGCTGATGCGGTCCAAAATGTTGGAAATGGCCACCCGGGTGCTGCCATCTCCCTCTCCCCTGCGGCATACACATTGTTCCAGAAAGTGATGCGCCACGATCCAGCAGATCCGAACTGGTTAGGACGTGACCGGTTTATTTTGTCCATTGGTCACTCTTCACTAACCCTGTATAACCAGCTGTTCTTCTCCGGTTATGGCTTGGAATTGGAAGATCTGAAGCAACTTCGTACTCTGGGGGCAAAGACGCCAGGACACCCAGAATACGGGTGGACGCCGGGGGTAGAAATGACCACTGGTCCACTTGGGCAAGGCTTGGCTTCAGCGGTTGGGATGGCAATGGCTGCTCGCCGGGAACGCGGCCTGCTAGATCCTGAGTCAGCACTGGGAGAAAGCCCGTTTGACCACTTCATCTACACCATCGTCGGTGAAGGATGTTTGCAAGAAGGCATCACTTCCGAAGCCAGCTCGCTGGCCGGCACGCAAAAGCTAGGCAACCTGATTTTGATTTGGGATGACAACCAAATCTCAATTGAAGATGACACCAAGATTGCGTTCACCGAAGACGTGCTTGCCCGGTACGAAGCCTATGGTTGGCATACCCAGCATGTGAATTGGCGGACCGAAACTGGCTATCAGGAAGATCCAGCAGCGTTCTACCGTGCGCTGCTTGCTGCCCAACAGGTAACTGATCGTCCGTCCATCATTCGGCTGTCCACTATCATTGCGTGGCCGTCGCCTACCAAGCAAAATAGCGGTGCTTCGCATGGTGCAGCTTTGGGCGATGACGAAGTACGCGGATTGAAGGCAGCAATCGGACTAGACCCGGAGAAGACCTTTGATGTCCCAGCGGAGATCCTGGAGCATACCCGCAATAATGCCGCGACCCGTGCCCGGGACGCTCGAGAAAAGTGGGATGCCCAGTTGGCACAGTGGCGTGCGGATAACCCAGAGCGCGCTGAACTGCTGGATCGGCTAACTAAGCGCGAACTGCCGGCAGGATGGCAGGATGAACTTCCGGTATTTGAAGCCGGGCAGTCCATGGCTACGCGCGCTGCCTCAGGCAAAGTACTGAACGCACTGAAAGATGTCCTCCCGGAACTGTGGGGAGGTTCGGCTGACTTGGCGGGCTCCAATAACACCACTATGAATGGTGAGCCCTCCTTCATTCCAGCTGAAGGCTCGACCACAGCATTTGCTGGCAATGAGTACGGGCGCACCTTACACTTCGGAATCCGCGAACACGCAATGGGCGCCATCCTCAACGGCATGTTCCTCCACGGATTGACCCGCCCATACGGCGGCACATTCTTCGTGTTCTCGGACTACATGCGCCCGGCAGTGCGGCTAGCTGCGCTAATGGAAATTGCGCCCATTTTCGTCTGGACGCATGACTCCATTGGGGTTGGCGAAGATGGCCCCACTCACCAGCCGATCGAGCATCTCTGGTCCTACCGTGCTATCCCCGGGCTGAATGTAATCCGCCCGGCAGATGCGAACGAAACCGTCTATGCCTGGCGCGGTGCGCTAGAGACTACCGATGCGCCGTCGGCCCTGGTACTATCCCGGCAGAATTTGCCGGTGCTGGATCGGGATAACTTGGCGGCTGCTGCAGGCACTCTGCGGGGTGGCTATGTACTAGCTGACGCAGATGAAGTCGACGTCATCTTATTGGCTACTGGTTCTGAAGTTTCCCTAGCTTTGGAAGCTCGCGAAGAACTCGCCAAAGAAGGCATCGGCGCTCGGGTTGTTTCCCTGCCCTGTCTGGAATGGTTTGCAGCACAAGACGCCGACTACCGCGAAGCAGTTCTCCCCCAGCGCGTCAAGGCACGCGTCTCGGTAGAAGCAGGCGCCACCTTAGGTTGGTGCCGCTACCTGGGCGACGCTGGTCGAGCAATTGGCATCGATCACTACGGCGCTTCAGCTGCTGGCGATGTGTTGTTTAAGGAATTTGGCGTCACCGCGGCTGCCGTGGTAGAAGCTGCGAAAGAATCTATTGCAGCAGCAAAGTAGGTAACTATGGAAAAGCTAACTGAACTTTCCCAGGCCGGTGTGTCCATCTGGTTAGATGACCTGTCTCGGTCGCGGATTACTTCGGGAAATCTGCAGCAGCTAATTGACGAAGCTAGCGTGGTTGGTGTTACCACTAATCCAGCGATTTTCCAGGCTGCTATCGCAGGCGCGGCAGATTATGCGGCTGATATCGCACAGTTGGAGTCGGAGGGCGCACACGCAGAAGAGATAATCACCAAGCTCACTACGGACGACGTCCGGGCAGCTTGTGATCTATTTGCTGGCGTCTATGCGGATACTAACGGGTATGACGGGCGGGTTTCTATTGAGGTAGATCCCCGGCTTGCCCACCGCTGTGAGCACACTTTCCACCAAGCAAAAGAGCTGTGGCAGCTAGTTGACCGCCCTAATTTGATGATTAAAATTCCTGCCACCAAAGAAGGGCTCAATGCAATTAAGGCGGCGACCGCTGAGGGCATCTCAGTGAATGTCACCCTAATTTTCTCCATTGAGCGCTATCGGGAAGTAACTGAGGCATATCTGGCGGGCCTGGAAAAGGCGCTGGAAAAGGGCGTGGATATTTCCCAGATCCACTCCGTGGCCTCATTCTTCATTTCACGGGTAGATACGGAAGTTGATAAGCGGTTGGAAAAACTGGGCGGTCCTGATGCCCTCGAGATGCGCGGAGAAGCTGGGATAGCTAATGCCCGCGCTGCCTACGGGGTATTCATCGAACAGTTTGAAGAATCGGAGCGGTTCGCTGAGTTAGCTGCTCAGGGGGCTAATGTTCAGCGTCCGCTATGGGCATCTACCGGAGTGAAGAATCCCAACTACTCCCCTACGCTCTATGTGGATCAGCTGGTGTCCGCTCACGTAGTTAATACCATGCCAGAGGCTACGCTGGAAGCTACGGCACGGGAAGCTGAGATTACTGGCGACACTATCCGCGCCAATATCGACCGAGCCCACAGTGTGATAGATAAGATCATTCGCCTCGGGATTGATTTCCAGGAAGTCACCACTCAACTAGAAAATGAGGGTGTGGAGAAATTCGAAATTGCCTGGAATGAATTAATTGTCGCAGTGGAAGAAGCAATGAAGTAGCCACTCGATAAATAAATTGTGGGGCACCTAGCAGGTGTCCCACAATTTTTATGTCTAACTTTTAATTAGTGCGATACCAATGCACTAAGCGCTCATCTTAGTAATTAGCCCAATCAGCACTACACACACGAACCAGGTCGCTGCCACAATAACCGTGATTCGGTTCAGATTTCGTTCTGCCACGCCAGAAGAACGCATCGAGGTGGAAATACCGCCGCCGAACATATCAGAGATGCCGCCGCCGCGCCCTTTGTGCAGCAAAATGGTAAGCACAAGCAGCAAGCTAGAAATAACTAGCAACACAGTACAAATAATTAGCAAAACATTCACGGTTCTATCAATTCCCTTTGAGGTGTGTTCCGGTAAAAGTGTACTTGATTACTGCGCTGAGCGCTAAATGCAGCTAGAACGTGTCTAGCAAGTAAGTGGTGACCCCACAGCGGGGCCACCACTTACTAGTATTAGCGCAGTCTGCCGCTATCGCGGCTACGTGCTCAGTTCTGATAGGTGACGATCTTGGAGAATTCGTCAGCCTTAAGCGAGGCGCCACCCACTAGGGCACCATCGACATCGGCTTGGGCCATGATGTCTTTGACATTGCCCGAGTTCACCGAGCCACCGTACTGGATACGCACCGCGTCTGCAGTGTCCTGGTCGAACATTTCGGCAACCTTCTGTCGAATTGCCCCACAAACTTCCTGGGCGTCTGCTGGCGTGGCGACTTCACCGGTGCCAATTGCCCAGATTGGTTCGTAGGCAATAACAGATTTGGCAACTTCAGCTGCGCTGAGGTTCTCCAACATGGCAGCAATCTGGCCAAGCACGAACTCCACCTGCTTGCCTTCCTTGCGTACCTCTAGTGCCTCACCACAGCACATAATCGGGAACATGCCCGCATCCAGTACCTTCTTGGCTTTCTGACCAATTAGTTCATTGGTTTCGCCGTGGTATTCCCGGCGTTCCGAGTGTCCCACTACTACATAGGTGCAGCCAAGCTTGGTCAGCATTCCAGTGGAGATTTCGCCAGTGTACGCACCGGCGTCGTGGATGGAAACATCCTGTGCGCCGTACTTGATGTCGAAGTTGTCTCCTTCAACTAGCGTCTGTACCGAGCGAATATCAGTGAAAGGCACGATTACCGCAGCTTCAACAGTCGAGTAGTCATGCTTCAGATCTTTAAGCGTCCAAGCCAGTTTTTGCACTAGATCGGTGGCCTCAAGGTGATTGAGGTTCATCTTCCAGTTACCGGCCATCAGCGGGGTGCGAGTCATTTAATCCTCCAATACTGCAATACCGGGGAGCTTCTTGCCCTCGAGGAACTCGAGAGAGGCGCCACCGCCGGTAGAAATGTGGTTGAACTTTGCTTCGTCGAAGCCGAGAGTACGGACGGCAGCAGCGGAGTCACCGCCACCGACTATGGTGTAGCCTGCTGCATCTTGCATAGCTTTAGCAACGGCTTCGGTGCCTTTAGCAAATGCCGAGAATTCAAAAACTCCCATCGGACCATTCCAGACGATGGTCTTTGAATTCGCGATAGCTTCAGCATACTGTTTACGGGTTTCCGGTCCAATATCCAGCGCCATCTCATCAGTAGGCATGGACGGTGAATCGAAAATTGAGGCAGGCGCATCAGCAGAAAATTCCGGAGCGGTGACATTGTCAACTGGCAACAGCAGTTCCACGCCATTGGCTTCAGCTTTGGCTAGATATTCTGCTGCTTGGGCTAGCTGATCTTCTTCCAACAGGGACTTGCCCACCTCGAAGCCCTGTGCCTTTAAGAAGGTGTAAGCCATACCGCCGCCGATAAGCAGCCGGTCAGCCTTTTCTAGGAGATTGTCGATAACGCCTAGTTTGTCAGATACCTTAGAGCCACCCAGCACTACGGTATAAGGCCGCTGTGGATCTTTAGTAGCCCGCGACAGCGAGTCAATTTCTTTGAAAACTAACTCGCCAGCTGCCGATGGCAGTTCCTTAGCGATGTCGTACACCGAGGCTTGTTTGCGATGTACGACGCCGAATCCATCGGAGACGAAGGCATCAGCCAGTTGGGCATATTCCTTAGCTAGTTCTGCCCGTTCTGCGTCAACTTTAGAAGTTTCTCGAGCATCAAAGCGGACATTTTCCAGCAGCAATAGTTGCCCGTCACCTAGTGCTTCAGCTTTATTCTTTGCGTCTGCGCCGACGGTGTCATTGGCAAAATTAACTGGCGTACCGAGAAGTTCACCTAAGCGCAGTGCTACGGGAGCGAGTGAGAAATCTGGATTGATTTCACCCTTCGGGCGGCCGAGGTGAGCAGCGACGATTACCTTTGCGCCTGCGTCTAGTAGGCGCTGCAGAGTCGGCAGCGCAGCCCGGATTCGGCCGTCGTCAGTAATTTGTTTTTCCTCATCCAAAGGAACATTAAAATCTGACCGGACGAAAATTCGTTTACCTGCGATGTCGCCCAGTGAATCAATAGTTCTCATTTTCTTTCCTTCGCCTCTGAGATGGAGACGCCCGCACTGTGGGTGCGGGCGTCTACCTAAATGTAAAAATCAGAGTTTGCTACCAACCAGAGTGGTTAGATCGACTAGCCGGTTGGAGAAGCCCCATTCGTTGTCGTACCAAGATACGACCTTGACCTGGTTACCGATCACCTTGGTCAATGCCGCATCGAAAATCGAAGAGTGCGGATCGGTTTCGATATCCTTCGAAACGATTGGATCTTCGGTGTAATCCAAGATGCCCTTGAGCGGACCTTCCGCAGCAGCCTTTACTGCCGCGTTGATAGCTTCGACGGTAACTTCCTTCTCAGCTTCGAAGGTCAGGTCGGTAACGGAACCAGTCGGAACTGGTACCCGCAGCGCGTAGCCATCAAACTTGCCCTTGAGTTCTGGAATAACCAGAGCCACAGCCTTAGCAGCGCCGGTCTTGGTCGGGATGATGTTCAGCGCAGCCGCCCGAGCGCGACGCAGATCGCCATGCGGACCATCCTGCAGGTTCTGATCAGCAGTGTAAGCGTGAACCGTGGTCATCAGACCCTTTACGATGCCGAATTCATCATTCAGAACCTTAGCCAGTGGAGCCAAGCAGTTCGTGGTGCACGAAGCGTTCGAGATGATGTGGTGCATAGCCGGATCGTACTGGTCGTCGTTAACGCCCATGACGATGGTGATGTCTTCGTTGGATGCTGGAGCGGAAACGATTACCTTCTTGGCGCCAGCTTCCAAGTGAGCTTTGGCAGCAGCAGCATCGGTGAAGCGACCGGTGGACTCGATGACGATGTCAACACCGAGTTCGCCCCAGGGGAGATTAGCCGGATCGCGCTCTTCCAGAGCCTTGATATTGCGATCGCCAACCCGGATGGAGTCGCCTTCGTAGCTTACTTCTTCATCAAGTCTGCCGAGGATCGAGTCATACTTGAGTAGGTGTGCGAGGGTGTGGTTATCAGTAAGGTCATTTACTGCAACGATGTCAATGTCTGCACCCTGAGCCAGTACAGCGCGGGTGAAGTTGCGACCAATACGGCCAAAGCCATTAATACCAACGCGAATTGTCACTCTTAAGTCCTCCTTGTGCAGCGGAGCTACACTTTTTCAGTTGTACTTTGCGGGCTAGCCCGCGAAACGGTGAGAATGTTTCTCGACCGATCCGTGAACAATTCTATACCTTCAGTGAGGGCGAAAATAGTTCGGATACCGGCTTCAGTTAAGGCTGTTCCTCACATATTTGCGGAAAATATTTAGCTTTGTGAACTGCGTCGCGCCCGATGCACCGCATCCATAGTGTCAGGAATCCCCAATTCGGCAGCGCGCTTATCCGCCATGGTATTTAACCGCCGCAAGCGCCCGGCGACGGCGTCTTTAGTAGCTTTAGGTTCCAGACGCTCACCGAGCATATTCAGCGAGTCTTCCGGATACTTAATCCGGCATTCTCCAGCTTGGCGCAAGTTGTCCGGGATATCTTCCAGGATCTCAAAAGCGCGCTTTACTCGAATTACTGCTACTACTGCCGCATCAGCGGAGCGGCGCATATTAGCGTCGTCAAAATTTGCTAGCCGATTTGCTTGCCCGTGTACCTCGCGTTCGGTGCGGAGTTCTTCCCAGCGCAGTACTGCACTATTAGCCCCCATCCGAGCTAACATTGCAGAGATAGCGTCGCCTTCCCGAATATCAACTCGATAGGCTCCGCGAGCTTCCCGAGCTCGATATGGAATATCTAATCGGCGAGCTAGCCCACCGATGGCATACGCCGCCTCTAGCGAGGGGCAAGTTACTTCTAATGAGGCATTGCGCCCGGGCTCCATTAATCTGCCGCGTGCCAAAAAGGCCCCCCGCCAGGCAGCGGCGGCATCAGCTTTTGATCCGGCGACGATCTGCGGAGCCAACCCCCGCATTGGGCGCCCCCGGTGATCCAGCAGACCTACGCTACGGGCAATGCGCTCACCGCGCTCATGCACGGTCACAACATAGTAATTGTTACTGCTGCCAGCTTTGGAGGCCACTGCCACATCGGCTTCCACCGAAAATGCATTACGCAATAATTCGGCTAGATGGCGTGCTGCCCCCGGATGCGGAAACTCAGCTTGCAAGGTAACAACGCCGCCATTTATTTGTAGCCCGCCGCCAAATCGGAACAAGGTAGAAATTTCTGCAACCATTGCGGAAGCGACGCGCGGGTAGACGTCACTAATTTCGTCCTTAACCGCAATAGTCAAGGCCGGCAATCGCATTAGTTCTCTCCCCTTCCGATAAGTCAGCTGTAATTCTATCTAGCCCAGCATACGTAACCAAAACTTTTACTTAACTGGGAACCAAGAAAATGCTTCTCGGTATGCAGCTGCTAAATTCAGTGGATCGTGTTGCGCGCGGTTATCCCGGCGCGAGACTTTCCAGGACAGCACGCGGGCACCGCAGCCGCGGGCAGCGTCTTCCAGCTCAGTCCAGTTAGTTACTGATTCCGGATCAACTAGCACCACATCTAGCTTTAGATCTGGGGCATGTTCTTGAAAAGATCGCACATGGTCAGCAGCGCTGAGGGAAGCGGTTTCGCTGTCCGGTACCAAATTGATCACCAGCATGCGCCGCGCATCCGTGCGCACCAGCGCTTCATGCAGTTCCGGCACCAGCAGATGTGGAATGACGGAGGTATACCAGGATCCCGGTCCAAAAATTACCCAGTCCGCATTGAACACTGCCCCCACTGCTTCGGGGCGCGCGGGTGGATCTTTAGGGGAAATGCGAACGTGTTCAATATCGGCTTGGCAGGTTGCCACCGCAACTTGCCCGCGGATGGTTTCCAATTCGCCTGCCATTCTGATATCTGCTTCAATTTCAAGCGGGGTAGCTGACATTGGCACTACTCGCCCCTTGGTGTCCAGCAGTTGGCCAATTAAATCCAGCCCAGCCACCGGATCCCCCAACAATTCCCAAACGGTAGCGATCAGTAAATTTCCCATTGAGTGGCCGTCGAGGTCGCCATCGGTGCGGAACCGATACTGCAATACATCGCGCCAAGTCTGGCCCCACCCACCGTCGTCACAGAGCGCAGAAAGTGCCATCCGCAAATCGCCTGGCGGCAGAATATCCAGTTCTTTGCGCAACCGACCAGAGGAGCCGCCGTCGTCAGCTACCGTAACAATTGCAGTGATATTGCGGGTTAGGATGCGCAGCGCGGAAAGTGAGGCATAGAGACCGTGTCCCCCACCCAGCGCCACTACATCAGCACCCCGGGCACCGATTCTGTTCATTCGCGCCCCAAATCACGGTGAATAGTGCGTACGTCAACTCCACGGGACCGCAGCTTCTGGGAAATGTTTTCTGCCATCGCTACTGATCGGTGTTTCCCACCAGTGCAACCAATCGCGATTGTCACATACGGTTTTAGCTCGCGCACATAGCCCGAAAAGATGGGATAGAGCAGGTCCACATATTTGTTGGCAAACTCCTCAGCGCCGTCAATGCTCATCACAAAATTGCGCACCGGTTCATCTCTGCCAGTCATATGCCGCAATTCGCTAACCCAGTAGGGATTGGGTAAGAACCGCACATCCGCCACATGGTCCGCATCCAGTGGTACGCCGTATTTGAAGCCAAAGCTCATCACCGTAATATGCAGGCTCTTATCGCCAGCTTTCGACACCGCAGCGCGTACTTTCCGCGCCAAATCGTGCACTGACAGTTCTGAAGTGTCCAGGTACAGGTCAGCGCGGTTACGCAATTGTTCCAGCAGTTGGCGTTCTTTGCGGATGCCATCTAGCAGCCGGCCCCCTTCTTGCAGCGGGTGGGGGCGGCGCACGCTTTCATAGCGGTTGACCAAAATATCATCCGAAGCGTCGAGGAACAGTATCCGGTAGCGAATATTTTCTCGAGTCAGCTGATCCAACACTCCCAGAAGTTCTACGAAATACTCCCGGGAGCGCACGTCGACAACAACTGCTAGTTTCTGCACTGTCCCTGCTGGACTGATCAGTCCGGCCAGGGCGCCCAGTAGCCGGGGTGGCAAATTATCAACTACATACCAGCCCAGATCCTCGAGAGTGTCCGCAGCTCGAGAGCGCCCTGCTCCCGAGATACCAGTGATAATGATGATCTCTGGCACTTCATTTTCCGGAAGGGTGGCGTCTTCATCCAATTGGAAAATTCCAGTGGGAATATTACCGGTGTCGTTGATATCTACCATGACTACATCGTGCCAGTTTTTACTCAGCTGCGTCGGGTATTTTCGACTGACGCGAAATGAGCTACTATCTGTTGCGCTAATTGGGGCCCAATTCCAGAGACTTCTTGTAGCTGTAGTGCACTAGCCTGCTTTATGCGCGCTACTGAGCCGAAATGTTTTAACAGCGCAGTTTGTTTCGCTGGTCCCAGGCCTGCTATTTCATCTAAGGCAGAACGAGTCATTGCTTTGCTGCGTTTTTGCCGATGAAAAGTGATTGCGAAACGGTGTGATTCGTCGCGTAAATACTGCAACATTCGCAGTGCCGGGGAGGTGCGCGGCAGTATTATCGGAAATTCTTCCCCCGGCACCCAAACTTCTTCTAACCGCTTGGCCAAACCCACCACCGCAACGTCAACCGCTAATTCTGCAATAACTCGCTGCGCTGCATTTACCTGTGGCAATCCCCCGTCTACCACGATTAGATCGGGTTGATAAGCGAATTTATGCCGCTTGGGCAGGGCAGTTTCTGCAGTAGTTTCGTTAGCTAACGGTTCGTCATCGGACGCATCATCTGCAGCTGCCCCCGCTTTAAGCCGTGCCAGCCGACGGCGCAATACTTCATCCATTGCCGCGGTGTCATCGGTAGCGCCAGTCCCATCCGGTCCGCGCACAATAAATTTCCGGTAATCGGATTTTTTGGCTAAGCCATCTTCAAATACCACCATGGATGCCACTTGATGCGTCCCTTGGATATGCGAAATATCGTAGGCTTCAATGCGCAGTGGCGCCCGCGGCAATCCCAAACCGGTACGCAGCTCTTCCAGCGCCTGAGAGCGCTCGGTCAGGTCACCAATCCGCGCCAGTTTATGCCGGGCTAACGCCTGCACTGCATTCCGGTGCACAGTTTGTGCCAATTTGGCTTTTGCCCCACGTTTCGGCACTCGAATCTGTACTGTGGCGCCCCGCAACTGGGTCAGCCATTTTGCTAATGCATGCTGATCTGCTGGCAAATCTGGCACCCAAATTTCCCGCGGCACCGCATTAGCTGCCACATGTGCGACGTCGTCAATCGACTTTGCGCTGTGCTTCGTAGAATTTTGGGGCGCGTATTCACCGTATACCTGCATCAACAATTGCGAAATCAACCCAGCCTGGTCTTCATCTTCGATACTAGATATCCATCCGCGCTGACCTCGGATCCGCCCAGCACGGATATAAAAGACTTGCACTGAGGCTTCTAACTCATCAAATTCCAGCCCGAACACATCGGCATCGACATCGGCGTCAAAAACTACTGTGTTCTGTTCGGCAATAGTTTCGAGGGCGGCAGCGTCATCCCGCAGTTTGGCAGCTTTCTCAAAGTTCTGCTCCTGCGCGGCTTGCATCATCTCGGTGCGCTTTTTACGGATAAGTTCTTCCCCAGTGCTATCCAGGAACCGAGTCATATCGGTAGCAATTTGGCGGTGCTCCGCCGCCGAGACTCGACCCACACACGGCGCCGCACAGCGGTCAATGTAGCCGTTGAGGCAGGGCCGCCCCGAACGCTGGGCATTGCGAAATACCCCCATACTGCACGACCGCATCGGAAAAACTCGCAATAGCTCATTCAACGATCCGCGCAATGCCCAAACTTTGGTATACGGCCCGTAGTAGCGATTGCCTTTGCGGTGTTTGCCGCGAGTGACGAATACTCGCGGGTACTCTTCACTCATGGTGACGGCCAAGTAGGGATAAGACTTATCGTCCCGAAACACCACATTGAACCGCGGGGAAAACTCTTTGATCCACGCATATTCCAAAGTGAGAGCTTCCAGCTCAGAGGCAACTACCACCCACTCAACTTTGGCTGCGGTATAAACCATTTGTTTGGTGCGGGGATGCAATTCGGCCGGATTTTGAAAATAACTAGCGAGCCGGTTGCGCAGTGACCGCGCCTTACCCACATAGATAACGCGCCCCTCGGCGTCGATAAACCGATAGACGCCGGGATCGGTTGGGATATCGGTAGGGCGGTAACTCTGCGGATCAGCCACGATTATTTCCCGTCTGCTGCCAAAATACCGGCCAGGAACTGACCAGTGAAAGATGCGGGAACTTTTGCAACTTCTTCCGGAGTGCCGGTCGCTACTACTGATCCGCCCCCGCTGCCGCCTTCCGGGCCCATATCAATAACCCAGTCCGCCGTCTTTATTACATCCAGATTGTGCTCAATAACAATTACGGTATTGCCCTTATTAGTTAGTTCTTGCAGCACTTCCAACAACTTATTTACATCTTCAAAGTGCAGCCCGGTAGTGGGCTCATCCAAGATGTACACCGTGCGCCCGGTAGAGCGGCGGTGCAGTTCCGCCGCAAGTTTCACCCGCTGCGCTTCGCCCCCCGATAGCGTAGTTGCCGGTTGGCCGAGCCGCACATATCCCAAGCCCACGGCATCTAGCACGTCCAGATGTCGCGTAATTCGTGGGATGGAATCAAAGAATTCCCGTGCTTCGGAGATAGTCATATCCAGCACCTGCGCTACGTTTTTGCCCTTGTATCGCACTTCTAGAGTTTCTCGGTTATAGCGCGCGCCATGGCACACTTCGCACGGCACAAAAACATCGGGCAAAAAGTTCATCTCGATTTTTATGGTGCCGTCCCCCGCACAGGTCTCGCAGCGTCCACCCTTGACATTGAAGGAAAACCGCCCTGGACCATAACCGCGGACCTTAGCTTCCGGAGTTTCCGAGAAAAGTTTGCGGATATGATCCCACACCCCGGTGTAGGTGCCGGGATTAGAACGCGGGGTTCGCCCAATTGGCGACTGATCCACGTGCACAACTTTTTCTAGTTCCTCGATCCCGGTAACACTTTTATGCCGCCCGGGCAGCATCCGCGCATTATTCAATTGCCCCGCCAGGGAGCGATACAAGATATTGTTCACCAGCGAAGACTTCCCTGAGCCGGACACTCCAGTTACGGCAGTGAAGACGCCAATCGGGAACTCGACGTCTACGTTACGCAAATTATTTTCCGCAGCCCCAACAACCCGGATCTGTTTTTCTGGATCAACTTTCCGCCGCTGCGGTGGCACAGTTATTTGCTTTTTCCCAGTGAGATAAGCGCCGGTTATTGACTCGGCACAATTGCCTAATCCATCGGGTTCGCCACTGTAAACAATTTTGCCGCCGTGCTCACCAGCTCCAGGGCCTATATCCACTATCCAGTCCGACTCGCGGATAGTTTCTTCGTCGTGTTCTACCACAATCAGGGTGTTACCCAGATCGCGCAAATGCTGCAAAGCGCCCAAGAGTTTTTGGTTATCCCGCTGGTGCAAACCAATCGATGGCTCGTCCAGCACATAGAGCACGCCCACTAGCCCCGACCCAATCTGGGTGGCAAGCCGAATCCGCTGTGCTTCGCCGCCAGAGAGGCTAGCTGCTGGGCGGGAGAGCGTCAGATAGTGCAGCCCTACGGTAAGTAAAAATTCCAGCCGCTCGAGGATCTCCCGCAGAACTTGGCTGGCAATCTTTTGTTCCCGCTCCCCTAGCTCTATTTGTCGCAAGTATTCCAAAGCATCTCGAATAGAGAGGTCAGTGAGTTCAGCGATATTCAATTCCCCGACCCGCACTGCCAAAACTTCAGGGCGCAAGCGCGCACCCCCACAAGTTGGGCAAGCCACTTCCCGCATGAAGCCTTCATAGCGTTCGCGCGACCAACTGGATTCAGTTTCATCGTGCTTGCGCTGCACGAAGTGGATAACCCCTTCAAAACCGGTGGAGTAGGTCTTTTCCCGCCCCCAGCGGTTGCGGTACTTCATCTTTATTTTGAAATTATGCCCATATAGAACTGCTTGCTTGGCTTCTTGCGGTAAATCTTGCCAGGGGGTGTGCACGCTAAAACCCAGTTCTTCGCCTAACACTTCCACTTGGCGCAGGTGGTAGTCGCGGGCATTTTTCGACGCCGTTACTGCCCACGGCACCAAAGCTCCGTCGGCGATCGACAGCTCTGGGTTGGGCACTACTAGATCTTCAGATACCGATAGCCGATAGCCGATACCGTCACAAGTGGGGCAAGAACCATATGGCGCATTAAAGGAAAAAGTTTTTGGCTCAATTTCTTCGATTTCCAGCGGATGCTCATTAGGGCAGGCTCGTTTCTCGGAAAAGCGCAGTTCTTCTCCGTTGTCCACCAGATCAACAACTAATATGCCGTCAGATAGCCGCAATGCAGTTTCCACTGAGTCATTGAGTCGGCTAGTAATTCCGTCCCGCAGTGCTAACCGATCTACAACTACTTCAATATTGTGTTTCTTGGTTTTTGCCAGTTTTGGTGCTTCAGCTAACCGCACGACTTCGCCGTCTACCCGGGCCCGGGAAAATCCCTGCGCTACGAGGTCTTTGAACAGCTCTAGATATTCGCCTTTTCGCCCGCGCACCACCGGCGCCAGTACTTGGAATTTAGTTCCCTCCGCCAGCTTCAAGATGCTGTCGACCATCTGCACTGGACTTTGTGCCATCACTTTGGCACCACAAACTGGGCAATATTGGGTGCCAGCGCGGGCATAGAGCAGCCGGAGATAGTCATAGACTTCGGTAATTGTGCCCACAGTAGAGCGCGGATTGCGGTTAGTAGATTTTTGATCGATTGATACCGCCGGAGAAAGCCCCTCAATGAAATCTACTGCCGGTTTATCCATCTGCCCCAAGAATTGGCGGGCATAAGAAGATAGCGACTCCACATAGCGGCGCTGACCTTCAGCAAAGATAGTATCGAAAGCCAGCGAAGACTTCCCCGAACCTGACAGCCCAGTGAACACCACCATCTTGTCACGCGGGATGGTCAGCGTGACATTTTGCAGATTGTGCTCGCGGGCGCCTTGGATAAATATCGAATCGTGCACTATTCCAGCTTACTTAGCTAATTTTTGTTCCTCGACTTGGCACAAAATGTAGTTGTCAACCCAGTTGCCTACTAAACTCAAAATATGAATATTTTTGCTGTTCACTATGTTTATGATCCAGAGCGCAGCGCCGAAGTTGCCGAAATTCGCCCTACCCACCGGAAATTCCTGGCCAGTTTATTTGAAAAAGGAGAATTATTGGCTTCCGGCCCGTGGGGCGACGGCGAAGCCCTGATCGTTATCCCCGCTGATTCAGAAGCGGCCGCCCTGGAACGATTGGATGCAGATCCATTCTACCAAGCTGGCGTAATCCTAGAACGCACCGCGAAACCGTGGAAAGTTATCTACGGTCCTTGGGAAAGCTAACCAGAAACTAGTCAGTGCACTACTAACCACCGCGGGCGCAGTTGAATTAGACTGCGTCCGCTTTAGTATTGCCCTCTCGCTTGGCCCCAATTAGTGACGCGATCACCGTAATCAGTATTGTTCCCAAAATGAACCCAACTGAGAATAGGATGCTGGGTTCTGGGATACCGGAGAATAGTTGATAGCCATGACCGGCATGCAATACTAGCTTCACTCCAATGAAGCCCAAAATTGCTGCCAAACCATAGTGCAAGTAAATGAGCCGATCTAGTAGGCCATCTACTAAGAAGAACAGTTGTCGCAAGCCCAACAGCGCGAAAGCATTAGCTGCGAATACGATAAACGGCTCTTTAGTCAGGCCGAATATAGCGGGGATGGAGTCCAACGCAAACATCAGGTCGATTGTGCCTATCGAAGCAATACACAACAGCATTGGCGTCACATAGGTTTTGCCACTACGCCGGACAATAACTTTATCCCCGACGAAACCTTCCGTAACCGGCACAATCTTGCTAATAAACCGCGAGAATGCATTGGGCTGGTACTCATCCGAAGCAACATAGTTAGGGTCACGGCGTTGCCTGCCTTCGACTATGCCATCCCACACCTGTTTGGCTGCGGTATAGAACATCCAAGCGCCGAAGATGAAGAATACCCACACGAAGCGAGCAATCAGCGCTGCCCCTAACAAAATAAAGATAAGCCGCATTATTAGCGCGATAATGATGCCCCACATCAGCACTTTTTGCTGATACTTACGCGGCACTTTGAAGGTCGCCAAGATGATGATAAATACGAAGATATTGTCCAGCGACAGTGCTTTTTCAGTTATATAGCCGGCAAAATATTCGGTAGCAAACTGCGGCGAATGGCGGAAATACATTACCGCACCGAAGATCAACGCAATAACAATGTAGAACGCTGACCAAATGGCGGCTTCTTTAATGGTGGGTTCATGCGGTTTACGAACGTGCCCCAATAGATCCCACAGGATCATGGCGACGACGATTACCGCTAGCGCGCCCCACTCCCAGGGATGTACTACCATAGCCTCTTGAGCTGGAGTTATAGCTGGTAGCAGCATGGTGGGCAGTAGCGTAGGCATAGGGTTTTCCTTTCCGGTGATAACCGGAGGTCTCTTCCCGCCAAACTTTGGCCTCGACCCGGATTTGCATCGTACTGACGAGCCGATATTGTGTGGGAATACTCCCCTCCGCTGCTAAGCAGTTTACTGGAAAAACAACTAGCTAAAAAGATTTGCACTGAGCGGTGTACCACTAGTTACGTACTTGGCGCAGCTCAGCTTTTAGATCGGCAATCTCATCGCGCAGCCGCGCTGCCAATTCAAAATGCAGCCCAGCCGCAGCTGCATGCATTTGCCGGGTAAGTTCTTCCAGTAACTCTTCTAGCTCCAGCCCAGCTAATTCTGCTTTCGGGCTGGTTACCTCTTTGCGGTAGCCGCCAGCCAGCAGCTGGGCGGTGTCCACATCCTCCCGCGCCAGCATATCCGTGACATCTGCAATCTTTTTCCGCAATGGAGTGGGATCAATTCCATTTTCTTGGTTATAGCGCAGCTGCTTTTCTCGACGCCGATTGGTTTCGTCAATCGCTTGCTGCATATTGGGGGTTACTTCATCGGCATACATATGCACTTCACCTGAGACATTGCGCGCCGCCCGGCCGATAGTCTGAATAAGCGAAGTGGTGGAGCGCAAAAATCCCTGCTTATCCGCGTCCAAAATTGCCACTAGCGATACTTCAGGCAAGTCCAGCCCCTCGCGCAATAGGTTAATGCCCACTAGCACATCAAATTTCCCTAACCGCAGTTCCCGCAGCAATTCCACCCGGCGCAGAGTGTCGACGTCGGAATGGAGATACTCAACCCGCACCCCACGTTCTGCTAAGTAGGCAGTGAGGTCCTCGGCCATTTTCTTCGTGAGCGTAGTTACCAGCACACGTTCATCTTTTTCAGCCCGCTTGCGGACCTCTTCCAACAGATCGTCTATCTGCCCCTCGGTGGGCTTAACAACTATCTGTGGATCAACTAGCCCAGTGGGGCGAATAATCTGCTCCACTACCCCATCTGATTTGCCCAACTCATACGATCCGGGCGTAGCAGACAGGTACACGGTTTGCCCAATGCGTGCTAAGAACTCTTCCCACTTCAGCGGGCGATTGTCCATTGCGGATGGCAAGCGGAAGCCATGTTCCACTAAGGTGCGCTTACGCGACATATCGCCCTCATACATTGCCCCAATCTGCGGCACCGTCACATGCGATTCATCAATGATGAGGAGGAAATCTTCCGGGAAATAATCCAATAGCGTATTAGGTGGAGTGCCCGGACCACGCCCGTCAATATGCCGAGAGTAGTTTTCTATTCCGGCACAGGTGCCGATATTGCGAAGCATCTCCAGATCATAGCTAGTGCGCATCTCTAACCGCTGCGCCTCCAGCAGCTTATTGTGCGCGCGCAACTGCCCCAAACGCTCCTCAAGTTCATCACTAATTGATTTGATGGCGCGTGCCATCCGCTCCGGACCGGCCACATAGTGCGAAGCCGGGAAAAGGTAAGTATGGTCCACTTGCCGAATGGTGTCCCCAGTTAGGGGATGTAACAGGGCGATACCGTCTATTTCATCGCCAAAAAATTCAATCCGGACGGCGAGTTCTTCATATACCGGGATAATCTCTACCGTATCGCCGCGTACCCGGAATGTCCCCCGGGTAAAGGCCAGATCATTGCGGGTATATTGCATACCTACAAACTTGCGCAGTAGATCGTCGCGTTCAATCTGTTGCCCGACTTCCAAGGGCACCATCCGGTTTACGTACTCTTGCGGGGTGCCTAAGCCATAGATACAAGATACTGATGCCACCACTACCGTATCCCGGCGCGTAAGCAGCGAGTTGGTGGCTGAATGCCGCAACCGCTCAACTTCGTCATTAATTGAGGCATCTTTTTCGATATAAGTGTCAGTTTGCGGCACATAGGCTTCTGGCTGGTAGTAGTCGTAATAAGAAACGAAATACTCCACCGCATTATTGGGCAGTAACTCACGAAATTCTGCAGCCATCTGCGCTGCCAGCGTCTTATTGGGCTCCATTATCAGCGTTGGCCGCTGCACTTGCTCTATTAGCCAAGCCGTCGTAGCTGATTTTCCGGTACCAGTCGCCCCCAACAGCACGATGTCTTTTTCCCCGCCATTAATACGCTCGGTCAATTCTCGGATCGCATTGGGCTGGTCACCCGACGGCGTAAATTCAGTGATTACTTCAATTGGCGATTCCTGCCGAATAATATCGCTTACTGGGCGCATATCATCCCCACCGCAAAATTAGCGGTGCGCAAGGATTGGCCGCAAAGGCCTCCTGCCCGTGGGCAATCCAACCCGCATTCAGTAGCCCTGCTGGATCTGGCGTACCAATAGCTTCAAAGCCACCGGGGATTTCCCGCACTGCTATCCCGTGATATGCCAAGCGTTCCTTATGGACCCTAGGGTCAGCGAAGAATCCCACTCCCAACCCTGCGGGACGTTTAGGTGCCACCGCAGCTGGATTGCACAGCACGTCATTGAATGGAATTATCCAGTCTTCCCATAGCTGCTCTATCCGAACCATAAGTTCTGCTTGATCACCCTCATTGCGCACTACTACATCAGAGATAGAAGCTAACTGGGCATCGGTAGCTTGCGAATCAATCCGATTGCGCGCATCAGCAATATCGGCACCGCGATAGTGCATCAGCCGTTCCATTTGTAGTTCCCGGGGGATCACAATCGCGATATTGGCTTGTGCCGCATACTGCCGGCATGAACCGTATAACAGCGGCACATCGTAAATAATTACTCGCTTGCGGTCCTCAGCGCGCGTTTGTTCCACTATCTCCCACATGCGGTCATTAATTTGGGGATGAGTAATGGCATTGAGGGCAGCTAGTTCCGCAGAGTCATTGAATACTATTCTCGCCAATGCCTCCCGATTAAGCGTGCCATCTGGGGCAATAACCGCTTCTCCCCAACGCGCTTGAATCGCGATGAAGCCAGGCGTATCCGGAGCCACTACTTCCCGGGCCAATTCATCTGCATCAATAACTTTTGCCCCGAGTTTAGCTAAGTGCGTAGCTGCTAAGGATTTCCCGGAGGCTATGCCGCCTGTTAACGCCAAAAGAAGCACAGTAGCCGTCCAATCACCAAAAAGGTATGCGCGTACTCCCTAATGCTATGTCTTTGCGATTGATGCCGGGGTAGGTTTCGTTATCGGAATAAGAAACTGGAACGGGACGGATGACTATTCATCCGCCCCGTTCCAGTTGACTATTTGGAGTCGGTAAGACGCTAACTGAGCTTAGTTACCAGTAAGTTTCTCCCGCAGCGCTGCCAGAGCTTCGTCTGAAGCTAGCGCACCGGCGTCTTCTTCCCCGGAGGAGTAGCTGGTGGCTTCTTCCACCGCAGCTTCATCGGCTTCCGCAGCAGCTTCTGCTTCAGCTTCTACCGCTGCAGCTACCTGCTTGCGGTGAGCTTGCCACCGTGCCTCAGCCTGTGCGTATTCGGCTTCCCAAGCTGCCTGATTTTCTTCGTAGCCTTCCAACCATTCGTTGGTTTCCGGATCGAAGCCTTCTGGGTACTTGTAGTTGCCTTCTTCGTCGTATTCAGCAGTCATGCCGTATAGCGATGGATCGAAGTCCTCCGAAGTCGGGTCGATGCCCTCATTTGCCTGCTTGAGCGAGAGGGAGATCCGGCGCCGCTCCAAATCAATATCGATGACCTTTACGAAGACTTCGTCATTGATCTTAACGAGCTGTTCTGGCACGTCGATATGACGCTGGGCCAGTTCGGAAATATGTACCAAGCCCTCAATGCCATCTTCAACGCGAACAAACGCGCCAAATGGTACTAGCTTGGTGACCTTGCCCGGAACGACCTGACCAATGGCGTGCGTACGAGCGAAGGTCTGCCACGGATCCTCTTGGGTGGCCTTCAGCGACAGGGACACGCGTTCGCGATCCATATCGACGTCGAGCACCTCAACCATAACTTCCTGACCAACTTCAACCACTTCAGATGGGTGGTCAATATGCTTCCAGGACAGTTCGGAAACGTGTACCAGACCGTCTACGCCGCCCAGATCCACGAAAGCACCGAAGTTGACGATCGAGGAGATAACGCCTTCGCGCACCTGCCCCTTCTGCAGAGTGTTGAGGAAGTGTTCCCGCACCTCGGCCTGGGTCTGCTCCAGCCAGGAGCGCCGCGATAGCACCACGTTATTACGGGGCTTATCCAGCTCAATAATCTTGGCTTCCAGTTCCCGGCCAATGTACGGCTGCAGATCGCGTACCCGGCGCATTTCCACCAGCGAAGCAGGCAAGAAGCCGCGCAAACCGATGTCCAGAATCAAGCCACCTTTGACGATCTCGATCACCGTACCGGTTACAACGCCGTCAGCTTCCTTGACTTCTTCAATCTTGGCCCATGCCCGTTCGTACAGTGCACGCTTACGGGACAGCAGCAGGCGACCTTCTTTGTCTTCCTTCTGCAGCACCAAGGCCTCGATTTGGTCACCAACTTCAACGACCTCATTGGGATCGATGTCATGCTTGATGGAAAGTTCTTTGGAAGGGATTACCCCTTCGGTCTTGTAGCCGATGTCGAGAAGTACTTCATCTCGATCTACTTTGACTACTGTACCTTCGACGATATCCCCGTCTTTAAAGTACTTGATGGTTTCATCGACAGCGGTAATCAGTTCTTCTGTAGTGTCGATATCGTTGATTGCTACCTCAGGAATAGCGGAAGCATTGTTTACGGTCATAGAGTTGGTGACTCCGAGATTGCTAATAGTAGGTTTATATGGACAATTGGCATGCGTTATGCATACCAACGTCTAACTCTACGGGGATTGCTCAGCGGCGGCAAATGAATTTGCTAACTTTCATCTGAAGTTTTCCCCACATTTATCAGGCGTTAATCAGTGTGCGGCTGCCCGCCAAGATTCCCCGATTCCTATTCCCACACTCAACGGCACCGAGAGATTTTGCGCTGATTCCATTTGTGCGCGCACCAGCTGCACGACGTCGTCTTTTTCAGCTGCAACTACTTCTAGGACTAATTCGTCGTGCACTTGTAGCAAAAGCTGCGATTTCATCTTCGCTTTTCGCATCTCTCGTTCTACTGCGGACATGGCGATCTTTATTATGTCCGCAGCAGAACCTTGAATAGGTGCATTGAGTGCCATCCGCTCAGCAGCCTGGCGCAGCTGCCGATTGGTGGCAGTTAATTCCGGCAGATACCGACGCCGACCCAAGATAGTTTGGGTATATCCATCCCGGCGCGCCTGCACTACCAGGGAATCCAGATAGTTCTTCACATTGCCAAAGCGTTCAAAATAGCCATCCATCAGTTCTTGTGCTTCTGGCACCCCAATTCGTAGCTGCTTAGAGAGGCCAAAGGCAGAAAGTCCATAAACCAACCCATAGCTCATCGCTTTGATTTTGGAGCGTTGCGCCGCCGTCACTTGATCTTCAGGCACATGATAGACCCGAGCGGCCACATAGGAGTGCAGATCAGCACCCGCATTAAACGCGGAGATTAGTTCGGCATCGCCAGAAAGATGCGCCATCAACCGCATCTCAATCTGAGAATAGTCTGCGGTCATGAGGTAGTCGAAACCGACGCCCGGCACAAATACTTCCCGAATCTGCAAGCCTTCTTCGGTGCGCGCATGGATATTTTGCAAATTAGGATCAACGGAAGATAGCCGCCCGGTTGCTGCCACCGTCTGGGTATAGGTGGTGCGGATCCGGTGATCGGATTGCACGCTCTTTTGCAGCCCTTGCACTGATTGCCGCAGTTTTATGGTGTCGCGGTGGGCCAACAGTGCGGTCAAAAATGCCTGACCAGCGAGGGCGGCGTCATCTTCCCGGTGCGAAATTTTCACCAACAGTTCTTCCAGAGCTTCTGCATTAGTGGTGTACCCAGATTTTGTTTTCCGAGTCTTGGGAAGCCCTAATTTTTCAAATAGCACCACCTGCAGCTGCTTTGGACTGGACAAATTTACTGAGTCATCCCCAATCGCCGCATACGCTTGGCGCTGTGCCGCTTGAACTTTGCCATCAAAATCTTGGTACAGACTCTCTAGTGCACCTTCGTCGACGTAGATCCCGCGCTGCTCCATCCGGTACAACACTCGACTGGTTTCCAGCTCAAGTTCTACCAGGTCATCAGTCTGCCCTTGTTCCGCCAGCTCCCGCTTAAAAATTTCTGCCAGATCTAGTAGCGCAACTGCGCGGGGCGAAAGGCTATCAGCTAGCGTGCCATCTGCTGCTATGCCGAGGGTATCCGGTTCCGCTCCGCCGGATAGATCAATCGAAAGGTAACGCTGTGCTAGATCGTCAATTTCGTAGCTGCGCTGATCTGGATGGAGTAGATATGCCTGGAGCAAAGTATCCACCTCAACTCCGTCCAACTCCATCCCCATCGCCAACCAGGCATGCCAGCTGGCTTTCATACCGTGACACACTTTAGAAATCTGCGGGTCGGCTAGGAACTCTGCTAATCCAGCGACGCCAGCGTCACTGCCCCGCCATACCACACCAGAATTAGCGGCAATGGCAAAGTCAGTGACTGCCCCTGCCCCGGGTTTACCACTGCCTGCGACCAACAGCGCATAAGGTGCGGAGGTTTCGGCTAGAAAATCAGCAAATTCGCCGTCGTAATTCTGGGCTGTGCGGGTAGCAACTTCCTCCACTATGGCACTGCTGCCAGAGCGCACCGGCAGCTCATCTAGCACCCGTTTGCGCAAGCGATTTATCTCCAGCACATCGAAGATTTCATGCATCTGTTGCGTATCTACGCCCTTGGGGCGCAGTTCTTCCAGATCTGGCACGATATCCAGATCGCGCACCAACTCATTCAGCTGGCGATTTAGCCGTACCTGTTCCAAGTGTGACCGCAAATTTTCGCCGGATTTTCCGCCAATTTCCGTTACATTGGCTAATAAATTTTCCAGATCTCCGTATTCAGTTAGCCACTTAGCAGCAGTTTTTGGTCCCACGAGTGGAACGCCAGGGAGGTTATCAGCTTTTTCCCCCACTAGTGCGGCTAGATCGGAATAACGCTCAGGGGGCACCCCACAGCGCTCAGTAACCACTGCCGGAGTCATTTCTAGCATGGTAGAGCGCGGCATGGGATAGAGCACCGTTACCGACTCATTCACTAGCTGATATGAGTCTTTATCGCCAGACGCCACATATACCTGCATGTCTGCGCTCGCACCCCGCGTGGCTAAGGTGGCGAGGATATCGTCCGCTTCGTAGTCCGGGACAGTGAGCCAGGAAATTCCCAGCGCATCCAAAACTTCTTGAATTAACCCGATTTGGCCTTTGAATTCCTCCGGGGTGGGAGCGCGCCCGCCTTTGTACTCCGGATACTCTTGGGTGCGAAAAGTTCCACCTGGCAAATCAAATGCGACCGCGATATGGCTGGGTTGGTAATCCTGCAGCAACTTCAGCAAGGTATTGATAAATCCCGTTACCGCATTGGTGTACTGCCCTTGAGCAGTGCGAAACCCTTCCGGGGAGAGCGCATAGAAAGCGCGAAATGCCAAGGAATGACCATCTAGTAAAAGTAGCGAGCTCACCTCTCTAGCCTAGCGGTTGTAGTTGCGATGCGCTGAGCTGAGCTGCGCCAGATAGTTATGCCAAAGTTATTGCGATCATGATTAACTGAAGCAATGGAAAAGAAGGTAAATGAACTTGGCGAGTTAGCGCAGAAATTTGGGGCAGAGGTTATCTCCGCTAGTAAAGACGAGATTCAAGTGCGTATCCCGATTGCTGGCCATCAACAGCCACTGGGGGTACTGCATGGCGGTGCCAATGCATTCTTAGTAGAAGACGCCGGCTCGCGGTTGGCTTGGCTTTACGCTCCTGACGGTAGGTTCGCAGTTGGCACTGAGCTTTCTATGTCCAATTTGCGCCCAGGTACCGGCGATTATGCCACCGCGCACGCTACCCCGATTTTTGCTGGCGGTTCTAGCTTTGTGGCCCGAGTAGAGATCTACACCGATGACGGCACCCATATCGCATCTGGGCGCATGACCAGCGTATTCGTTAAAATTCCAGCAGAATATCTGGACGAATACCGCCGGGCAGTGAGCGAGTAGGTTAGTCCCCTACCTGCTCGATTACCGCATCGGCAACTTCGCGCATAGTAAGACGGCGATTCATTGAAGTCTTTTGGATCCAGCGGAAGGCTTCGGGCTCAGTCAGCCCCATTTTCTCCTGCAACAATCCCTTGGCCCGGCTCACTTGTTTGCGGGTCTCAAATCGCTCTGCCAGTGAATTAACTTCGTTTTCCAGCGAAACGATTTCTTGGTATCGGGATAGGGCAATTTCCACTGCTGGAATTAAATCAGCTGGGGTAAATGGCTTCACTACATAGGCCATTGCTCCCGCATCCCGGGCGCGTTCTACTAGTTCTCGCTGCGAAAATGCAGTGAGCATGACGATAGCGCACCGGCGCTCTGCCAAAATGCGCTCTGCGGCGGTGATGCCATCAATCCCGGACATCTTGACATCCATCACGATCAGATCTGGCTCTAGCTCTGCAGCCAGCTCCATAGCCTCTTCGCCATTGGTACCTTCGCCAACAACTTGGTAGCCCGCCTCAGTGAGCGTATCGACGATATCCAGCCGAATTAGCGTTTCGTCCTCAACTACCAAAACCCGAACTTTTTCTGGGTCAGACGAGTCAAAATCGGCGGTATCTTGTTGAGCTAGGTTATCCAGTGCCGGATCTTTTTCCGCCATGACTTGCTCCTTATGTGTATCAGGGATCAGCACAAATGCAGAAGCTCATCATCGATGCCCCAGCACTCGAGCTGTAGTGCTCCCGGCGGGATTCGAACCCGCATGCCTTTCGGCGCTGCATTTTGAGTGCAGTGTGTCTGCCAATTCCACCACAGGAGCGGTGCACAACATGGGAGTTTATCTCATGGTGCCCCTAACTGCGTAATTACGGAGTTTTGTCACAAAATCCTACGCAGTGACAATAGTTTCCCCCATCTTATGAATACGAATGGAGTTAGTAGAGCCCACTGTTCCCGGTGGCATACCAGAAACGATCACCACGCGGTCGCCGTCTTCCGCCATCCCTTTTTCCCGCAACAAGCGGTCTACTTGGTTAACCATGTCATCCGTATTGGTTACCTGTGGCATCAAGAATGAATCCACGCCCCAAGTAAGGGCTAGCCGCTGGCGCACATCTGCAGATGGGGTGAACACCAACAGCGGTATCCGCGCCCGCAGCCGGGCCATACGGCGAGCAGTTTGCCCAGATGTTGTGAAAACTGCCAAGTACTTAACTCCCAGAGCTTCGCCAATATCCATCGCAGAACGAGTGATAACTCCGTTACGAGTGCGGTGTAAATTGGCCAGTTTAGGAATATCTTCCAGGCCGTGCTCTTCGGTATACGCCACAATGGACGCCATCGTTTGTACACAGATAATCGGGAATTCACCAATGGAAGTTTCCCCGGACAGCATCACTGCATCTGCGCCGTCGAGAATTGCATTGGCGCAGTCAGAGGTTTCCGCCCGAGTTGGGGTGGGTGAATTAATCATTGACTCCAATACCTGCGTGGCAACTATGACTGGTTTAGCGTGCCGGCGCGCAGTGTCGATAGCGCGTTTTTGCACCATCGGCACCTGTTCCAGCGGCAATTCCACGCCTAGGTCACCGCGAGCAATCATAATGCCATCAAATGCGCGGACGATGTCTTCTAGCACTTCTACTGCCTGGGGCTTTTCCACCTTTGCCACTACTGGGATGCGGCGCCCGACTCGATCCATGATGTCGTGTACATCAGTTACGTCTTCCGCATTGCGTACAAAGGACAGTGCACACAGATCGACGCCGTAGTCCAAGGCCCATTCCAGGTCTACCTTGTCCTTTTCTGATAGTGCGGGGACTGACACCGCCACACCGGGCAAGTTCACACCTTTGTTATTGGAAACGGTACCGCCAATCACAACTTCAGTGATCACATCTGGCCCGGAAACTTCAATGACTCGCACTCGGACTTTACCATCGTCAATCAGAATCATGTCCCCGGGATTGCAGTCTCCCGGCAGTCCCTTAAATGTCGAGGAGACTTTTTCTTTGGTGCCGGGCACATCATCAGTAGTGATGGTGAAAATATCGCCTTTTTCTAGCAACTGTGGGCCGTCGGCAAATGTGCCTAACCGGATCTTTGGCCCCTGCAGATCCACTAACACTGCTACTGGCGTATTAAGCTCTGCGGCAGCTTCCCGCACCCAAGTAATACGGCGTTCATGTTCTTCGTGCACGCCATGAGAAGCATTAATTCGGGCAACATTCATCCCCGCCTTAACGAGCTGGACGATAGTTTCCTTGGAATCTGTTGCTGGCCCTAATGTGCATACAATCTTCGCTCTACGCATGCTTTCACCTTACCCGATTGCTGTTTTAACTGTGACTAGTTGCGGTTTCAGCCGAGTTCCCCTGGTTTTCGAGCCTAATATCTGCCAGCTGCGGGTGGGCGCGCAGGCGGCGAGTCTGCACGATAAATGCCACTGCCGCCAACGCAAATACCAAGATTGATACCCAAACATTTAGCCGCAATCCTAGGATTATCTGCGCTTCGTCAATCCGGAGCGATTCAATCCATACCCGACCGGCGGTATACACCAATACGTACCCGATTCCAACCTGGCCGCCGCGCAGTCGGAACTTTCGTTCCAAATAAATCAGCAGTGCAGCTCCAGCCAGGCACCACAACATCTCATATAGGAAGGTGGGATGGAAAGTGGTTCCTGGATCATACGGTGCTGGGATATTTTCTGGGTCTATCCGAAGCGCCCAGGGCAAATCAGTGGGACGGCCGAATAGTTCCTGATTGAACCAGTTTCCCAAGCGGCCAATTGCTTGTGCTATCAATATCCCCGGGGCAACGGCATCCGCAAAAGCCGCAAATCTTAAGCCTTGTTTGTGCAGATACAGGTATACCGCCACCGCACCGAATGCGATGGCTCCCCAGATACCTAGACCGCCTTCCCAGATCCGGAAAATTTTGGTCCAGTCGCCATTTGCCCCGAAATATGGTCCGGGCGTAGTTATCACGTGGTATACCCGAGCACCAATAATCCCAGCTAGCACGCCCCATAGGGCAGCGTCAGCAGTGGTATCTTCGGGGCCGGATTTGGCGGTATATCGAACTTCACCGAGATACCAAGCCACCAAAATGCCGAGCAAAATCATGATGGCATAGGTATGGATTGGACCTATCTGGGCCCACTGCTGCGGTGGAGATGGGATCGCAGTTAGTAAATTTCCGACTACCATGCATACCAACTTTCGTTAACGTGCCGCATGTGCTCCATTGGCAATGTCTACCGCAATTTCTCGCATTTTGGCGATTCCAACTTTGGGATCAGTGTTCTCTACCAATGGTTTTACTATTGCAGTGCCTACAATGACGCCGTCAGCATACTGCCCCACTTCCCGCGCTTGGGCAGCATTAGACACCCCTATTCCCACGCAAACTCGCTCGGCGCCCGCCGCGCGCGTTCGCGCCACCAAGTCAGCGGAATGGGTGTCAATGGAATCGCGAAGTCCGGTAGTGCCCATCCGCGAAGCGGCATAGACGAATCCTCTGGATGCATTAGCGGTAATTGCAAGCCGTGCATCGGAGCTACTAGGAGCCACCAGAAATACGTGGTCCAGATCCCGGGCATCGGCGGCAGCAATCCAATCTGCCGCTTCTTCTGGAATTAGATCTGGCGTTATTAACCCTGCACCGCCCGCATTCTGCAAATCTCGGGCGAAGTTTTCTACTCCATAGTGGAATACCGGGTTGTAGTAGGTCATAACCAGAATGGATATCCCCGTTTTGGCTACTTCTTCTACGATATGGAAAATATCAGCGCGGTGTATTCCCCGCTCCAGCGCCCCTTGCGCTGCCCGCTGAATTATTGCCCCATCCATCGTGGGATCAGAATAGGGAAATCCCAGTTCGATAATATCCACTCCGGCGTCTACCAGGGTTTTTGCTGCAGTGATGGAGTCGGCAACGGTAGGAAAGCCGGCGGTCAGATAGCCGATAAAGGCAGCGTGTCCTGCAGCGTTGGCATTATCGATTACGGTCGCAGTTTTCATTTGGTCTCCCCCAGCCCGAAATACTTAACAGCAGTGCCCATGTCTTTGTCGCCGCGACCAGAGAGGGAAACCAAAATAGTTGGCGGTTCTTCTCCGTTTTCTGCTGCTTGTTTCCCAATTCGGATTGCTCCCGCCAGTGCATGTGCCGATTCGATAGCAGGGATAATTCCTTCGGTACGCGAGAGCAAGGCAAAAGCTGACATTGCTTCGTCATCGGTGATTGGCCAATATTCGGCACGGCCAGTTTTTGCTAACCACGAGTGTTCGGCGCCCACCCCAGGATAATCCAGACCCGCGGAAATGGAGTGTGACGGCAGAGTCTGGCCATCTTCGTCTTGCAAAATATAAGTTTTTGACCCATGCAAGACGCCGACTTCCCCAGCACTTAGTGTTGCTGCATGTCGGCCGGTTTCCACACCTGCTCCGCCAGCTTCACAACCCACTAGTCGGACGGTGGGGTCATCTAGAAAAGCGTTGAATATGCCAATCGCATTTGAGCCGCCACCGATACAAGCCACAACTACGTCCGGCAGTTCACCGGTCAGATCCAGCACCTGGGCACGGGCTTCTTCGCCAATAATTTTTTGCAAATCACGCACCAAAACTGGGAATGGATGCGGACCCGCTGCGGTCCCAAATAAATAGTTTGTGGTATCGACGTTGGTCACCCAATCGCGAAATGCCTCATTGATGGCATCTTTAAGTGTGCGCGATCCGGCTTCTACTGCAACCACTTCTGCCCCCAGTAGTTGCATACGCGCCACGTTTAGTGCTTGGCGTTCGGCGTCTAATGCCCCCATATAGATGGTGCAGTCCAAACCGAGCAAAGCCGCAGCGGTAGCGGTGGCAACCCCATGCTGACCGGCGCCCGTCTCGGCGATAACACGTGTTTTGCCCAGACTGCGGGTGAGCAATGCTTGCCCCAAAACATTGTTGATTTTGTGCGCCCCAGTGTGGTTTAGATCTTCGCGTTTTAGCAAGACCCGCGCGCCACCGCAGTGCTGAGCAAATCGGGAAACTTCCGTCAAAATTGAAGGCCGCCCAGTATAAGTGCGGTGCAGGTGATCTAATTCCGCATGAAACTGCGGATCTACCTTGAGTTTATTCCAGCCCTCTTCCAATTCAGTCAAAGCAGCCATCAAAGATTCTGGAATAAACCTGCCGCCAAATTCATCAAAATGCGGCCCCGGCAGATCAGCAAGTTTAGTCATGTGTTCACCTTTCAATTGCGTCTAATGACGGATGTTTTCCCACCGAACTCATATCGCGTACTGCACGCAAGGGATCACCGTTGGTAACTAACGCTTCACCCACTAAAACTGCGTCTGCTCCGGCCCGAGCGTATTCAAGTACATCTTGCGGACCAGTAACGCCTGACTCCGCAACTCGAATTATATGTTCCGGTAGCACATCCACCACCTGACCGAAAATATCGGTATCGACTTCCAGAGTTTTCAAGTTGCGGGCATTAATACCGACGACGGTAGCCCCTGCCGCCAGCGCGCGCTCGGCTTCTTCCCGGTTATGTGCTTCCACCAGTGGGGTCATCCCCAGTGATTCCACCCGTTCAATAAAGGAAGTCAAAACGGTTTGTTCTAGTGCCGCCACAATGAGCAATACCAGATCAGCTCCGTATGCCCGCGCTTCCCAGATCTGGTAGGGCGAGACTACAAAATCCTTACGTAGTACTGGGATATTCACCTGTGCGCGCACCGCAGCCAGATCAGCTAATGAACCACCGAAACGGCGCTGTTCGGTGAGCACCGAAATCGCGGCTGCTCCCCCGCGCTCATATACTGCCGCTAGCTCTGCCGGATCAGCAATTTCAGCGAGTTGCCCCTTTGACGGGCTTTTACGTTTTACTTCGGAAATTATTTGGACCGAGCGATGTCCTGTGCTGGGGCGTAGCGCCTCTTTGGCGTTTAAGGCACCGGGGACACGCGCTGCCCGCGCTTTTAGCTCAGCGAGTGAAACCTGTGCTTCGCGCTGTGCCATATCGGCGCGGACGCCGGCGATGATGTCGTCGAGAACGGTCATTTTTCCTCCTCGCACTACCTTAACCGCTAACTACGGAAAGTTCGCATTGAGTCCACTAGCTGGCTCAAAAAAATAAGCTATTTGAGCTGGAGACTTATTGGACCACCGGCGTCAAAACAACTGAATTTTCCCGTGTGGCACGCTCCGGCGTGTTGCGTTACGCGCAACAGTACTGCGTCACCGTCACAGTCCAATTCCACTGACTTAACCTCTTGGATTGCGCCCGAGGTATCACCTTTGCGCCAATACTCTTGCCGAGAGCGCGACCAATACCAGGCCCGCCCCGTATTCAAGGTGCGCGCCAATGCTACGGCATCCATCCACGCCACCATCAAAACCCGATCAGTGGCAGCATCTTGCACCACGGCACATAGCAGACCATTGTTATCGAATTTCAGCTGCTCCGCTAAGCCTGCGGGTAGTTGATCTAGCTCTGGCATAAGATCCGTCATAGCCGCACATCTATTCCAGCAGCTGCCATCGCCGCTTTAACTTCGCCCACAGTGAGCGTGCCAAAGTGGAAAACCGAGGCGGCAAGCACGGCGTCAGCTCCAGCCTGCACTGCGGACACAAAATGTTCCGCCGTTCCGGCTCCGCCTGATGCAATTAGCGGCAGACTAATATGCTCCCGCACTTTGCGGATTAGCTCTAAATCGAAACCATCTTCGGTGCCATCCGCATCCATTGAGTTGAGCAGGATTTCCCCGGCCCCCAATTCTTCCGCTCGCTGTGCCCATTCCAGCACATCCAGACCAGCACTGCGGGTTCCACCATGAGTGGTTACTTCAAAGCCAGATGGCATATTAGCTGCGCGCCGGGCATCCAAAGACAGCACAGTTACCTGGGCGCCAAATGCAGCGGCTACTTCAGTGAGCAGTTCCGGGCGCAAAATAGCTGCGGTATTTATTCCAACTTTATCTGCCCCAGCAGATAATGCCGCGCTGACATCTGCTACCGATCGAATCCCGCCGCCTACAGTTAGGGGGATAAAAATTTCGTCAGCTGCTCGGCGCACTACCTCGAGCATATTGCCGCGCGCTTCGACCGACGCCGAAATATCTAAGAAGGTGAGTTCGTCAGCCCCCATTTCGCCGTAGCGAGCAGCTAACTCTACTGGATCTCCAGCATCTTTAAGGTTTTCAAAATTGACACCTTTAACTACTCGCCCGTGGGACACATCTAAACACGGGATAACTCGCACTGCTAATGACATGCTCTCCTCCTTTTGCACTACTTTATAACCAATTATCCTGTAGCTATGTTCCCGTCCGAACTTTTAGATTATCTCACTGCCCCAGGTAGGCTAATCATCGGAATTGATGGCCGTTCTGGTGCTGGAAAGACTTCCTTTGCCCGGCAGTTGGCGCAATGTACTGACCGCGATGTGCTGCAGTTGGAAGTGGAAGAATTTATTGCCGGATGGGATGGGCTCAGCACTGGAATTGCAGATATTGCTGAGCAAATTGTGCGCCCATTGCGGGAACAAGGGTGGACGACGGCGGCCAAATGGGATTGGTGGGCAAATGAGTGGCACTCCCCCAGCCGAATACCCCCGACCGGCAGCGCCGATCTGATTTTCCTAACTGGTTGTGGCGCCACCGCCAAACCAATAGTTCCCTATTTAGATTTAACTATTTGGTTAGACGCACCCGCGGCAGTCCGTAAGGAACGGGTGCGCCGGCGCGATTCCTACGATTGGTCGGCGCAGTGGGAACAATGGGCAGCACAAGAATCCCAGTTATTGGCCCAATATCCCTCAGATCAACTGGCAGATTTTAAGCTCCAGACTGGGTAACTTCACTTATTGCCAAAATGTCTACCACCATTACGATGGCAGTATCTCCGCTGGCCAGTTCAGCGGGCATTCCCATAATTACCCGGGATCCAACGCGCTGATCAGCTAATCCTGTGCGCAAGCCGGGGAATACTTCGACCAGATCAATAAATACTGGAGCGCCCGCGCGCCAAGTATTTTCTAATTCAGTTCCATCTGGCAGATAGCGCACATAGTTAGCAACTACCACGCTGGTGTCACTGACCTGTTCTCCAGTGCCCGGTATTGCCACTTCAGTAACCAGCTCCGTGGGTTCGGCGCCCGGCTGGGTTAGCACCGGGATATTTCCAGATTGCGATATTATCGGCAGCCCAGATTTACCGGTACTACTCATCTCGCCTATTGCTGCAGTGGGCAGTAAATCTATCACCACGAATTCATATGACGTAGCGCTATTTTTTACTACTGCCAGCAAGCGGCTGCCTTCAGTTTTCCCACTCACCCAATCAGACATAGCTCCGATATTTTCCGGGGCTAAACTAGCCGCGGCAGTCCGGGAGCTGGTGGCAGTTAGGTCTCCGTCCCGAAGTAAGAATGACGAAGTGCGCAATAGAACTTGCCCACCGGCTTCTACTTTTCGCCCGTCTCCTTCTAACAGGGTAGTGACGCCGGGAGGTTCAGTAACTTCACCGTCAATCGTCAGCACCACTGGGCCCCCAAATTCACCGGTGACTGAGATATTACTGGGCGGGGCGGGTGCGGTGAATCGGGCAACGATAAAGAACACCGAAATCCCCAGGAATAGCCCAAATAAGATAGCGCCCAATATTGACTTTTTAGTCATTTTCAAGTTCCTCTAATATGGCATCTACCTGCGGATCTGAACTGGCAAATGGGTCAAGCAGCAAGGCGTTGCGCACCGGGTCAGATATTAACCGCAACCCAGTCCAGTCAGCCATAAAGTCACGGCGCTGTTCTTGTGCTAGTGCCACAAAATCACCGCGCATTTTGGCCCTAGTAGTTTGGGGCGGGATAGTACGCGCTCTGCTAACTGCGGCTGGGTCAGTCAATCGGCGCAACAGTCCACTATTTTCCAGGCGCGGGCGCAATCCGCGCGCAGTGATGTCATGCCAAGCTAAATCTAACCGAGCAATTTTGGGGTCAGCGAGCTTGAGGTTATGGCGCTCAGCCGTACGGCGCAGCAAGTTCAGCTTTGCCACCCATTCCAGTTCGGTTGCCACCGATGTGAGGTCATCGTGTTCAATGGCGGCGAGCCCGCGTTGCCACAGCTCAAATACGTACTTTTGGGTATCGGAGAGTTCGCGATCCCAACCTTCAGCGGCATAAACCTCTTGTACAAAATCAAAAATTAGTTGCTGGATTTCCCAGGCGCTCCTAGTGCCACCAGCACGCATATGCACGCGCGCTTTCCCAGTTAAATCGCGTGAAACTGCCTGAATGGCAGCAATCGGATCAGCGAGTTCCAACACCGGTGGCCGGCGTACCTCAATGGCGTCTAACAGGGCACTAGCCATTCCCACTTTTAGCAAAGTTGCGGAATCAGCCATATTTGAGTCGCCCACAATTACGTGTAATCTGCGGTAGTGTTCAGCGTCCGCATGCGGTTCGTCGCGAGTGTTTATCATCGGGCGGGTGCGAGACGAAGCAGCCGATACTGCGTCTTGCATGTAGGTGGCGCGTTGCGAGATTTCAAATCCTGCCCCACCGGGGCGCAATCGCCCGGCGCCGACCAAGATTTGCCGGGTAACAAAAAACGGAATCAGCGAATCGATTCGGGCTCGAAAATCGCGCCGCCGCCGCACTAGGTAGTTTTCGTGGCACCCATAAGAATTGTGGTGGCCATCTTCGTTGTTTTTGAACAAGTGAATATGGCCATTAATGCCTTCCCGGTTTAATCTGGCAGTGGCGTGTGCCGCCATCTCCGCCAAGATTTCATCTCCGGCGCGATCATTGTGCAGCAGATCGAGTAACTGGTCACATTCGGCAGTGGCATATTCGGGATGGGCGCCGATATCTAGGTATAGCCGCGCACCATTTGGCAAAAAAGTATTGGTAGCGCGCGTTAGCTCTACGACGTCGTGAAAAACCCGGGTCGCTGCTTCCTCCGCAGTAATTGGTGGGGTCTCAGAATCGGGATCGGCACAGAGTACCCCGTATTCCGTTTCGATCCCAAAAATACGCCGCTTCACTGGCCGCCCTTTTGCACAAAACCTTGCACAAAGTTAGTGGCGTTTTCCTCCAAGATAGAGTCAATATCGGCCAGCAGGTCGGTTACATCCGTATCCTGTTTGGCACCCGGGATTTCCTGCTCAGTGGGGGAACTTTCCGAGTTACGGCGGGAACGCTCTTGGAACTGTTGCTCACGCATTGGTTATGCTCCTCTACTAACTTTCACTCGTATTTGCTAGTTTTTGGCTAGTTTCTGGCTGCCATTGTGCGATGAACTCATCAATATCAGTTGCCGCCAAGGCAGCAGCGGCCGCATCCTGATTGGCACCGGCCGGATCGAGCAATGGTATTCGCACTAATCCATGGTAGCGTTCTGCTGCCACAGTAATAGATTCCCAACCGGCTGCACGCACAGCTGCCGGGAATTTATTAATCAGCCCACCACGAAGATAGGCACGGGTGCCGCGCGGCGCATTCAGCACCGCCCAGTCCACTTCTGCGGGAGAGAAAATCCGTTCAATTCGCCCAGCCGCATCTAACCGCTCCACAATTGACTTGCCCGGGCGCAGATCGTGCCACTGTAGGTCAAAGGCACGCAAGGCGTCACTGTCCCAGGGGAGCTGATCCCGCGCCCGCAGTGACTCCAGCAGCTGGTATTTGGCAATCCACTCCACGCGATTAGCCGCACTAGCCGGGTCAGTGCGCAGCGCATCCAGTACTTCCTGCCATAGTCGCAAAACTTCTGCGGTATCGGCGTCAACTTCACTGCGCTCTGCTAGCGCGGTGCTAACTACGTCTAAATAGACCTGCTGGATTTCTATTGCGGTGCGCTGCGCTTCATCATGCATATCTAGTTTTCGGGTCAGCTCGATATCATGTGAGACTTCCCAAGTGGCACGCACTGGGCTATACAGTGCCATCGCATCCAGTTCCAGTGGCACTGGACCATTTTCCAGCAGCCATAACACCAGCGAAGTGGTACCTACCTTAAGTAGATTGGAGATATCGAATAGGTTGGCATCGCCACCTATTACATGTAGCCGCCGATATTTAGTCCCGTCCGCGTGTGGTTCGTCCCGGGTATTGATAATCGGCCGGTTGAAAGTAGTTTCTAGACCGACGTCGTTCTCCACGTAGTCTGCGCGCTGAGAAATCTGAAATCCCGGAACTTCAGATTTTTGCCCAATGCCAACCCGGCCTGCCCCGCAGATAATAGGGCGAGTAACGAAGAATGGCGTCAAATAGCGGATGATCTCATCAAAGGGCACTTCTCGGCGCACCAAATAGTTTTCATGGGTGCCATAAGATGCGCCTTTACCGTCCACATTGTTCTTATAAAGCGCGTAATTGCTATCGCCCGCATTTAACAATGCCAATGTTTCGCGGGCAATTTGATCTCCAGCGCGATCCCAGAGCACTGCCTCGCGCGGGTTGGTCACTTCCGGGCCAGAGTATTCTGGATGGGCGTGATCCACATAGAGCCGGGCACCGTTACGCAATACCGTATTTGCTGCTTGTGGTCGCGATAGTTCTGCAGCGGCGGCAGCGGAGAGTAACTCAGTTTCAGTTCCACTCGGAGCCAGTTGATTGGGGTCATCAGTTAGCTGTGATGGATGCGCAGCTGCACGTTCGCGGCGGAAGCCCCGTGCGTCCAACAGCGGATCTTCTGCAGCGTAGTCCCAGCGCACCGGAGTGGCTCCGCTTCCGGCTCGTCCGTAGCGTGCATAGGTATCCACGACTTCCGTACTCCAGGCAATTGGATTTCCGGAATCGGCAATAACTCCGAACTCGGTTTCCAGCCCCATTATTCGCCGTACTGTCACCGGTTTAAGCCTCCTTAGTTGGCGCTGCCAGCTGACTATGTTCTGCAATCTCTGCCGCTAGCCCAGCCTGTAAATGCCGGGTGGTAATTCCGCGCTCTCCCGTGGCCAAGTAATCTTTGATTGCCAGTTTTTTAGCCCGATCTACCACTGCTGCTAGCAAGGCCCCCGATACAAACCGCGCCCCAAGTGGAGCGTCCCCAGCAACCGTATCTGTGGCACTACCGTACAGCTCTGCCACTACCGTCTGCGCCATCGCGACCACGGCTTCGGCAGCACTACGCTCCCCCAGTTCGCTTTCGTGGATTGGTAATTCTGGCGTCAGATATTTACTCAAAATATCCAGTGCTCCTGCTCGATCAGGGCGGTCAATCCGAATCTTGATGTCGAGCCGCCCCGGGCGCAATACTGCCGGGTCAATCATATCTTCACGGTTAGACGCTCCGATCACGATCACATTGTCCAGCTGTTCTACCCCGTCCATCTCTGCCAACAGTTGTGGCACTACTGTGGTTTCGACGTCGGAGGACAACCCCGAGCCCCGCGTGCGGAATAGTGCTTCCATCTCGTCAAAGAAAATAACCACCGGCACCCCGGCATTGGCCCGGTCCCGCGCCCGCGCAAAAATCTCTCTGATCTGACGCTCAGTTTCGCCAACATATTTGTTGAGCAGCTGCGGTCCCTTAACATTCAGGAAATAGGAACTCTTACCCGTGGTCTTCGCCAACTCGGTGGCAATAGCCTTGGCGATTAGAGTTTTACCAGTGCCAGGCGGACCATATAGCAGCACTCCTTTGGGTGGCTTCAGACCGTGCTCTCGGTACAGCTCTGGGCGGGAGAATGGCAGCTCAACGCTATCCCGGATCTGTTCAATTTGTGCCGCTAATCCACCGATATCGGCATAGGACACATTCGGTGTCTCTTCCAGCAACAAGTGCGCTAAATCTGGCCGGTCCACATGTTCTAGCGCAAAGCCAGTAGCTAAGTCGGCTAATAACATGTCACCCACTCGCACCGAGCCCAGTTTGGCAGCTAGGTAGATGACCCGTTCGTCGTCAGCGTGAACTTCTACTAGTGCTCGATGCGCATCAAGCACCAATTTAACCGTTACGATCTGGCCAGTGCGCTGATAGCCCCCTACCCCAATCACCGCGAGCTGCCCATTTAACAGCAGTTCTTGCCCCGGCTCAATCTTGTGCAGATCCACTAAGGAAGTCACCGCTAACCGCATTTTGCGACCGTTTACCAGCGCAGTAACTTGGCGCTGATCTGGTTGTGCAGCCAGGAAGACGCCGACCGTATTGGGCGGCTCAGCTAATTCAGTTAGCTTACGAGACAGTTCTTTGATGTGGGTTCGGCTCTTCTCCAAGGACTGTGCCAACCGGTTGTTTTTCTCAGTTATCGATATTAATTGGTGACGCAGCTGTTGGAATTCATCGCCGCCTTGTAGCGAGAAACTTTTATCCAGATCTTCTGGGCGTGGGGTGGGAGGTTGCGTAGTCATCACTGCTCCTTTTCCGCAGAAACGTCATCTTTAGTTAGCCGCTGCAGTGCTGCCTTTTGGGTACCGTGTGCTTGTAGTTCAGCGTCCAGCTCTGCGCTGCGCTGCCCGGGAGTAGACAGCCCGCTAGTTTCTTGATCCGCCCGCCGTGCAACATCTCGGCGCACTTTGCGAAGTTTGCGTTCGGAAATAGGGGCAGCTTCTTCCTGCCACGCATATGGTTCATTATAAGCCGCGGGAGCTGGTCGAATCTTGCGGCGCAGCGGCTGCGATTCAGGCGCGAGTCGCCGTGCCACCACCAAGAATCCAGTATGCGCCACCATGCGGTGATCGGGGCGCACTGCTAGCCCTTCCAGATGCCAGGTGCGCACAAAGCTCTCTCCTGCTTCTGGTTCGCTGAATACTTCTGCCTGCCGCAGTTCCTCAACAAAACGGGACATCTGCGTAGTAGTAGTTACATAGGCCAAAATAACTCCGCCCGGACGCAAGGCATGGGCAGCTGGAGCGATGTTTTCCCAGGGCGCCAGCATGTCAAAGATTACAGTGTCAATGCTGTGCGGCTCTTGGGCATACAGCACATCGGCTACTGCGCCGATCTCAACTTTCCACGGCAATTCCTCAGTACCAAACCAGGAATACACATTGCCCTGCGCTATTTCGGCAAATTCTGGCCGTATTTCCACCGATGTTAGCTGCCCCTGCTCGCCAATCGCCGATAGCAAGGATAGTGCCAGCGCCCCCGACCCCAGCCCAGCTTCTACCACTTTGGCGCCAGGAAATACGTCCGCTTGCATCACAATTTGCCCAGCATCTTTGGGATACACCACAGTGGCACCGCGCGGCATGGACAGCACATAATCAGCTAATAGCGGGCGCATTAGCTGCACTTCGTGTCCGGTTTCGGTAGCTAGTACAGTGCCCTCTGGTTTTCCGATGATTTCCCGATGCGCAATGCGCAGGCGGGTGGAATGGAAATATCCGTCCGTGGTGAGAGTAATCGTATACTTGCGGTTTTTCGCGTCAGTTAATTGGACTCGTTCACCCGGGCGAAATGGTCCCCTCCGGCGCTGTGCCCCTAATGGATGCAGATTCTTTTGTCCCATTTTTGTTATCTTACCTTCCGCAGTGATCTGCTGCGGTAGCACAAAATCGCGAGATAGTTAGGGGGTAATGAAAAATTGCGGGAAGGGCGCGCTACGGTAGAAGACATGAAACATGCCGCACTATCGCCGTCTCGAGCTAAAGACTTCCAGCAGTGTCCGCTCAAATTCCGGTTTCGAGTAATTGATCGCTTGCCGGAGCCACCTTCTGCAGTGGCATTGCGGGGCACTATTGTGCACGCAGTATTGGAAGAGCTCTATTTGGCGCCAGCAGCAGAACGCACTGCCGCCTATGCCCTTAATTTGTTGTCCCCAATTTGGCAGGCGCATATTGCGAAAGATCCGCAGGTACTGAAGTTATTTGACACCCCGCAGGAGCAAGAAGCCTGGCTAGATTCTGCCCGTCCCCTTATTTCCAACTATTTCAATTTAGAAAATCCGCAACGACTCCAGCCAAAAGCCCGCGAACATTTTGTCAATGCGCTACTCCCCTCTGGCCTGGCAGTACGTGGAATAGTAGATCGAATTGACGAGGATATGCACGGTCGGATCCGCGTTGTGGACTATAAAACTGGCAAATCTCCGCAACCGCGTTTCCAAGACGACGCTCTATTCCAGATGCGTTTTTACGCTACGGCTATCTACCTCGACACCGGAAAGCTGCCTGCACGCACCCAGTTGATCTATTTGAAAGACGAACGCATCCTCACCTATGACCCAGTAAAAGCAGATGTCAGCGCTCTGTGTGGTGAATTAGATGCCATCTGGTCGGGTATAACGGCCCGGATTGCTACTAAAGATTTTGAGCCGCGCCAAGGTCCGCTGTGTAATTGGTGCTACTTCAAAGATATTTGCCCGGCCTTTGGTGGGCGGGCTCCAGAAATGGATATGGCAGGAGCAACCCAATTGCTGACTGCACAGCGATCTTCCAGTTCAACTGAGACGAGCAGCTAAAAAGTCTGCGTCCACTTCAGTCAGCGAATCGATATAGGTAACCCCAGGGATATCAGGCAATTTGACTTGGCACGGTACTGCCACTGCTTTGGTACCAGCGGCTACTGCTGATTGCAGTCCCGGAATTGAGTCCTCAAATGTCACGCAAAGTTCCGGAGCCACATCTAATTCTGCCGCGGCCAATAGATACGGGTCGGGATGGGGTTTGCCGCGGGTGCGATCTCCGGTTACGCATACGGTGAGCGCACCAGCCGGTGCATTTGCCAAGGTCAGCTCGGCAAAAGCTGGCATTGAAGAAGTTACTAGTGCGCTGGGGATTCCCCACGCAACTGAATTTTGCAGTAGTTCTAATGCCCCTGGCAGCCACGGCATACCGTGTTTTTTACCGAGTGCAACTACCCGCGCAGTTAGTTCTTGGCCCAGTTCTGCTGGGGCGATATCTAGTCCCAACTTCTGCACCAGGAATCTGGTGGCATCTGCCATCGACATACCAATGATGTCGTACTGCATTCCGTCAACCCAGTCATAGCCCAGCTCAGCAAATAGCTCTTTTTCCGCAGCAAACCACAGCGCTTCGGAATCGGTTAAGGTGCCGTCCATATCGAACAGCAGCCCAGCTGGCATCTTCACAATGCCACCCCTAATAAGGCGTCTACTGCGGCAATGGCCAGTGCCCGGCTCGCAGTGCTTTCCCAACTGGTGCGGCGGCGCAAACAATCATCTACCACCCGCAAGGCCCGCGGAGTGTCCAGATCATGTGCCAGAGCTTCCCGCATACTAGCCAGTAGTTGTTCTGCGGTAGCTGAGCTAGCCGTATCAGCCTTAGCGTCTACCGGGGCGTGGGCGCCAGCCCGCCAATCGCTATAGCGCCGCTGCGCTTCTCTAATTAGCTGCGCGCCATATTCCCAATCGCTGCGATAGTGGTGGGTGAGCAACACCAGTCGAATCACATTGGGATCGATTCCGTCAGCTCGCAATTGGGATACCAACACCAAATTGCCAAGTGACTTGCTCATTTTTTCGCCGTCGTACCCCACCATGCCACTGTGTACGTGGAATTGAACTTGGGAACGGCCCGCAGTGAGCACCCGCATATGTGACTCACTCATTTCATGATGCGGGAAAACTAAATCAGATCCCCCGCCCTGCACGTCTATTCTGCCCAAATGATCTAAGGCTAGTAACGCACATTCAATATGCCAGCCCGGCCGCCAATCCCCCGGCTTACCACCGTGTGGCCGGTAGTCATCACCCCGCACTCCTTTCCACAGCTGCGGATCTAATGGGTTCTTTTTTCCGGGTAACTCCGAGTCGCCACCGTGATTATCAAATAGTTCAATTAGTTCCGCGCCGCGCAAGGCTTCACAGGTAGCAAACTGGGGATCAGCAGCTAAATCTGCATAAACATTTTGGGAGCCATCGGGTAGATCTAACCGATATGCCAGCCCCGCTGCCTCCATCCCCCGCACAGTTTCTTCTAGCTGATCAAGCGTTTCACTAACTGAGCGCCATATCTGCGGCGGCAGTACCCGCAATGCCGCCATGTCGCTCCGGAATAACTCAGTTTGGCTCGCAGCCAATTCTTGCCAATCCAGCCCATTGGCGGCTGCATGGGCAAACAGCGGATCGTCAATATCAGTAAGATTTTGTGCCGTTTTCAGCGCCCGCCCGCCGTCTTGCCAAACTCGACAGAGCGTATCAAATGCCACGTAAGTATTCGCATGCCCTAAATGGGTGGCGTCATAGGGAGTTATCCCACACACCCAGAGGCGCATAGTGTCCGCGGAGTATTCCCGCAAACTGCCAGTAGCGGTATCAAATAGCTGCAAAGTGGGCGCGGTACCTGGAAGCTCAGGCACTTGTGGCGCCAGCCAAGTTTCCAAAGACTCTCCTCGATTACTACATTAGGCTAATAAGCTGCAATTACTCCCTGCCACAGCAGGATAACTAGAACTACAGCGAGAGCAATCCGATAGATCACAAACACCAAATATGACTTAGTCTCCACCAGGCGCAAGAACCACACAATTACGCCATATCCCACTACAAAGGCAGTCAAGGTGGCCACAGTCAATGCCAGCGGAGAAATTGCGGCTCCCCCAGTGCCATCAGTGATTAGCCGGTAAAAACCAGAGCCCAGTACAGCTGGGATGGCGAGTAGGAACGAAATCCGGGCCGCAGCAGGTCGGGTATAGCCCAAAGCTAGCCCAACTGTGATGGTGCCACCAGAACGAGAAACCCCCGGAATTAACGCCATAGCCTGGGCAAATCCTAGGATGACGCCGTCGCGAATAGTCATATTCTCTAGTGGGATCTGGCGTTTGCCCAAGCGATCTGCTAAGCCAAGGAAAATGGCGAATAATGCCAGCATCAGCGCAGTTAGATACAAGTTGCGAAATACCGAGTCAATCGCGTCCTCTAGCAACAGGCCCAGCAAAACAATGGGGATGGTGCCCAAAATTACTATCCACCCCATGCGGGCATCTGGGTCGCTGCTGGGCACTTGTTTCCGCCACGGACCAATCGGCAAAGAACGGAACCAGGCTTTGATAATGCGCCAGATATCGTGGCGGAAGTAGAGCAATACTGCGGCTTCAGTTCCGATCTGGGTTACCGCTGTGAACGTCGCCCCCGGATCTTCCAGGAATAGTCCACCGAAGATTCTCAAGTGGGCGGAAGAAGAGATCGGCAAGAATTCGGTGAGGCCTTGTACGATGCCAAGGAAGATTGCTTGCAAAATGTTCACGGCTCCACCATATATCCCGCATCCGCTTAGCTGTTCGCTACACTCGAGAATGTGAAACAAACCAATGTAGGCAGATCAGGGCTCCGCGTAGGGCAACTCGGCATCGGCACCCTCACCTGGGGTCGGGATACTGAATTAGATGATGCCCAGCGGATGGTAGCTGCGCTCTTAGATGCCGGCGGCAATCTCATTGATATTAGTCCCCGCTATGGCAACGGCTTGGCACAACAAGTCCTCGGGCAGATCCTGGACGGTGGCGTTAATCGCCGAGATTTAGTAATTGTGGCACATTCTGATCCGCACCTAGGTGGGCGCGCTGGCATTTTAGACTCCTTACACGAACTGTTGGAGAATTTGGGCACCAGCTATGTGGATGTACTGCAGGTAGGTGGCCCCGACCCACGAGTTCCCTTTGCCGAGACGTTGGCAGCGCTAGCAAGCGTGGTAGACGCCGGAGCGGCCCGCTATATTGGGTTGGCAAATCATCCTGCCTGGCGCGCGGCGCAGGCTGCCCAGTATCTACAAGATTTACACCTGCCATATTTGGCTACTTTAGGTCTGGACTATTCTTTGCTAAATCGCAGCGCTGAGCGTGGCAGTTTAGCCGTTGCGGAGGAATTTGGTATTGGAATATTCGCTCAATCTCCGCTGGCAGGCGGAGTATTAACTGGCAAATACCGGCACACTATTCCGCCCACTTCTCGAGCTGCTACCGAACATCTGGCAGCTACAGTAGACCGGTATCTCGATGCCACTTCGCGCCGTCTCGTTGAAGCAGTTACCAAAGCAGCAGATGGCTTAGGGCGCACTCCAGTTGATGTGTCATTAACCTGGCTACTTAATCGCCGCGGTGTGGCCGCAGCCTTGTGTGGGGCGCGCACCAGCGCACAGTTTGAACAATTATTGGGCGCAAATCTGGAGGCGTTGCCGGATCCAGTTACTGAGGTGTTGTGCGAGGTAACTGCGCCTACTATCTAGTAGTCGGCGTCGTCGTCCTCATCGGCTAGATCGTTGAAGTCGTAGTCATCGTCGTCTTCGTCGGCGTCGAAGTCGTCGAAGTCGTCATCATCGGTGTCGAAGTCGTCTTCATCATCGTAGTCATCGTCGTCTTCGTCGGCGTCGAAGTCGTCGTCAAAGTCGTCATCGTCTTCGAGATAGGTGTCCAGTGGAGTTTCCACTCCAAACTGGGTGTAGAGAGCATCATCGTAGACGGTATATGCGTCCGCAAGTTGGTCAGCTGCCGTTAGCACGGCAGGCTCGTCTGGATCCGTGGAATGGATAACAGCCGAGTGGAACTCGGCCAAGGTGTACAAAAGCCGGTCATATGCAGTCTGCGGATCAATAGCCATGTTTTCACAATATCCCACTAGCGGACGGAAATAAACACTTCCCCGGCACTAACCACTACCAACTTTGTGGACCGCTACTGCGTTCTTTGTGGATAGTTATCGCCCAAAAATTTCGCGGCGAATTTTTGCCACCGGCATCTGGACGCCTAGCCAGCTGTACTCACTGAGCGCAGCCTGCGCTATCAGCATTTCCACCCCGTCGACCGTCTGTGCTCCAGCAGCCCGGGCTTGTGCCAGCAGCTTGGTGGTTCGCGGTTGGTAGACTGCATCCGCCACCACGTGCGCTGCAGAAATCAGCTCTGCTGGCACCGGGCTGAGGTCGCGCTGCTCCCCCATTCCCATCGCAGTGGCATTAATGACCACCGAACTGGTAGTCAGCGCTGCGGCTAAATTCTGCTGATCTGCCAGTGAAAATAGTTCAGCTTCGGCGTTGGTACTTTGACGCAGAGCTGCTAGCTCCTCCCGGAGGGCTGGGAACTCCGGTTTAGGACGGTTGAAAATATTTAGCCGTTTCGCCCCATGCAGTGCAGCTGCAGTATAAATTGCCCGTGCTGCTCCGCCGGTGCCGAAAATAGTTATTTCCGCATTTGCTATCGGAGTTAGCTTTTCAATTGCCGTCAGCATCCCGGCGCCGTCGGTAATATCACCAATTGCGCTCTCGCCAGAAAAGATGACGGTGTTGACGGCCTGGGCCTGGGCAGCACGCTCAGTTAGCTCATCCAGTAGCGGAAGCACTGTAGTTTTCAGTGGCATTGTCAGATTCAGCCCGGCATACCCTGCTGCTTGCAGCCCAGACAATACTGTTGGCAACTCAGCTGCTCCCACCCGGTGGGCCAGATAAACCGCATCTATTCCCAGTATGGCAAAAGAAGTGTTGTGGATCCGTGGCGACAGCGAGTGACCCACCGGATCACCTAACACCGCGAAAGTCTTAGTTTGGGCAGAGATTCTAGGCGGCATAACAATCAGATCCAGAATTAATTTTCCTGCTGGCTAGTCCAGTCCCAGCACTCCAGGAATATTCGGCGGGAAAAAGTCATCTCCCTTGAGGACTTTGCCATCTTCTCGATAGATTGGCTTGCCGTCTGGCCCTAGTTTTGAGAGATTAGAGCGCTGAATTTCGTGTAACAGTGCCCCCATCGGGATCCCTAGTTCAAGTGCCATGCCGTAGATGACGTAGACCAGATCTCCTAGCGCATCAGCTACTTCGACCGTATCCCGGGTGTGATCGTCTGCTGCTCGTGCCGCTTGGAATGCTTCTTCTATTAGACTGCGCGCTTCCTTGCCGTAGGCGGCACCTACTAGCTCCGAAAATTCTTCCGCAACCAGCGACATCCGCATGTGGATCCGTTCCCGATCCGCATTTGGACCATCCGTAACTATCGGCAAGTTATAGGTTTCATGGAACTGGCGAACAAGCAGTTCCGGTTGATTGGAATCAGGAATCTCTACTGGCTGGTTATTTTCACTCATGCCCATATGGTACCCGGATTAGCTGCCGGCTTCGCCGCCGGTTCATAACTGACTGCTGACAAGATCGCACAGAAACAAATGTGCCGTGGCATTCTCTGCCACGGCACATTTAGTGCGCGGAGGGGGACTTGAACCCCCACCCTCTATACGAGGACTAGCACCTCAAGCTAGCGCGTCTGCCTATTCCGCCACCCGCGCAGTGTCGAAAGACAACGAATAGCAATCTACCATCCCAGGAACGGGTGTTCCAATCCCTGCCCTGTTCTACAGTGTGATTTCAGTTATTTTGCCACTCAGCAGGCTGCGGCAACCACTTCAGTCCTCAATAAGTTCCGCATCTTCAATATGATCTGCCAACGTCATTTGCAAAATCTGCTGGGACAAGTCATCAAGCCGAGTTTGCAGGTTGCGCTTAGTCTGGAACCGCTTCTTGTTACTCATCGCATTGAGGAGCGCAGCAGATTTTTCGATTGAGTCCAGTTCAGTGCGCCACCGCTTTGCCTGGCGAGCCACTTGTGGCGAATTAGCAGTGCCGTACAGGTAAACCACCTGTTCTCGAAGCACTTTAATCCGTTCTGACAGCTGATGCGCGCGCCCTTTACCGCGACTCGAGCTGGCGGCGTTGAAAACCCGCTCCTTAACCGCATCAACCAGTTTCGGATTATCTTGCAGCGCCTGCCGGATTTCTGGCCCATATTTGCGTAGCAGTCGGTATGCAGTTGGACCAGCGAAAGTTATCAGTCGAATCAGATTGCGACGTGCAGACATTTGCCTAATTCTCCATTCCTAGTTTCGCTGTCACTCTACCTGCTCTGCACTTGCCTCGCTATTTTGCCATACCGGTTATCTTGCCCCAGTTATTGCTCCGCACACACTGTTTGGGCGGCGTATCGCGTTTCGCTACGCTTAGATCGTGCTCAATTTTGTGTTTCATGAACCTAAGATCCCCGGCAATACTGGTAATGCGATTAGATTGTCTGCCTGTACTGGGGCACAGCTACATCTAATCGAACCATTGGCGTTTAATTTTGATGATGCTCACCTGCGCCGAGCCGGCTTAGATTATCACGATCTGGCAAATCTGAAAATCCATGCCAGCTGGGAGGCCGCTAAAGAATACTTTGGCCCGGAGGCTCGAATTTTTGCGTTCACCTCGCACACTGATAACTGCTATACCGCAGAAAAGTTCCGTCCCGACGACGTACTACTTTTTGGCACTGAAACCACCGGATTACCGGAAACTGTGCTCAACGATCCGCGCATTACTAAGCAATTACGCATCCCCATGTTGCCCGGACGCCGCTCACTTAACCTAGCCAATTCAGCTGCGATTGCAGTCTATGAAGCGTGGCGGCAGCTAGGTTTCCCCAATTCTGGTCCCGCTAACTAGCTGCCACCAGCCCTTACTGCTGCTTCTTTTGCCGTAAGGCGGAGATGCCTAGCCCAGTTATGCCCAAGCCTAGAGCCCCCAGCCCCATGGTCAACGCTCCAGTCTCCGGTAGTTCGGGATAGCTTGGCGGCACTGCAGGTTGATAGCGATACTGTTCACTTTTCTCAGCGGCAGAGGTTGCGAACGCCGCAACGCGCTCGTCTCCTGGGAACCGAGTGATAAACACATAGGTTCCCACTCCCCGTTCTTTATCCACCTTAAATTCTGGGGCAGATATTTCTTGCACCCCATTTACTGTAGGAATTTCCACTGCGTGGATTAACGTATCGGAGGTGATATCCGCATCTGAAATTGCTTCCAAAGTAGGGATGAAATGGAGCTCATGTTTCAAGGTGGCATCTGCCGCCCAATCTGCTGAACCGAGCCACTCTCCGTGATTTTCCGCAAACCCCGATATCTCAACGCGATCAGTTAAGAAGATCTCGCCGTCTTTTTCCATTGCAGCAGCCACCGTAACTATATGAGGTTGGGTTTTCTCCACCACAGTTTCTGCTGGCTCAAAGAACGGCATCACGATCGGAGTGCTATCTAACTGCGCGAAATTGCCCTCAGTACGGAATTGCCCAGTGACAACTACGGTATACCAACCAGCTGGGCGCTCGTCTGCCGCAAATTCAATAGGATATTCACCTGGATCAGTGACCACCAATGTCGCAGTATCAGCCAGCGGGCTACCTGCCGGTACCTGCTCTTGCTGTTCTTGTGGTAGGTCAAACGGTCCGTAAAGATTAGCAGTCATTTCAAACTGTGCCCGCTCTGCACCAAAAACTGGCCAATCATCGGCAGTCACACTTACGGTATCGACCACTTTGCCGTCAACCATTTGCGCCTGTGTGCTCAGGAGTACCTCCGGTCCCGGCACACTTTCCCGCAAATTGGTGTGAGCAGTTACGGTACCGCGCGTACCCCGCATATGCATATCCTGCGCAATTGCATGATGCCCAGTGCGAAACTGCGTGCCGGGAAGATTAGTAAACTCCAGGTCTACCGCCACTGCCCCAAAACCGTCCGGAATAACCATAAAACTCTGCTGCCCCGTGGTTGTAGTACCAGATAGCTCTGCATTCCCAGTTTTTTGCCATATTCCACCGGATAGTTTGGCCCGAAATGGAATCCCACTCAGCGCTACCCCAGCAGCCCCTGAAACAGTAAATCCAGTAACCTCAATTGCTTCATCTGCGCGATTGGTTGCAGCTGCTTTGACGGTGAGTTTGCCAGCAGTATGGGGCCCCGCAATTTTTCGTGCTGCGGCAATTATTTGCTGTGCCTGCATATTCCAAACAGCATTCTTACTCACCGAAGCAGCGCGCGGATCTTCCGAAAGCAACCGCGTGGCCAGCGTAAAGGCCTCAATCGGGACTGCAGCAAATTCTCTGCTCCCCCACAAGTCCAATACTGCTGCCATAGTTCCGGTATTAGCGGCTGAAATATTGCTGTTCCAGCCACGCTCGGTAGCGGTAGTGCGATAGGGCTGCCCGGCAGCCGTGACACTGACGGTGGCGAAATCAGCATTTTTTCCCAGCTGCCCGTGATACAGAAAATTTAATTGGGTATCGCCAGTACAAATAGCGATCGGTTCATTGGTAGAGCGCAGTCCGCCCAAAGAAGCCCGGGAGCTAGAAACTGATTCCCACTGTTGCGGAGCTGCGACCGCTGCCGGCATAACACCAAATCCGAGAACAATAAGTAGTGCGCCAATGACGACGCCGAGTTTTGTTTTCACTTGTTTTCCTTTCTCGACTATTGCCAGTTTGGCAGGGCAAAATAGTTGAGATTGGCCCCGGTATTGACCGGTGGAAAACCAAGAAAAACTAAAAATTTGTGGAAAACTTTTCAAAATGCCGGGTATACCCAGCTGACATTTGCGGGGTTTACCCCGATTCTCAAAGTATGAAAGAACATTCACCAGCAGAACGCGCACTCGCATCTGCACTCGCAAAGTCCCTTATCCGCCGACGGAAAGAACTGGGCAAGACCCAGGAAGAAGTAGCTCTAATAGCTGGTATTGATCGCAATCATTACCAACTAATGGAGCACGCCCGGGCAGATCGGAAGAGTAACTCGCCAGCTAATCCTCAGCTGAATACCCTGGTGGGCATTTCAAAGGCGCTGGAAATAACAGTTGCCGATCTGCTTACGGACGCGCTCGCGGAATACGAAAAATACGACCAGTAATTTGTGCAGCTAGCCGTACTACAGATTCGGGAAAAACTCCCCTGGAGTATTCGGCTGTTGGCCGCGCAGATCTTCTGCCTTAGCGGGACGCCCCGACCTAGTACCGGACTCTTCCGCCTCTGAAGTCGCCCGGTTCGCTTCGCCGCGCGCATCGGCAAGCGCCTCGTCAATATCTTGTAAATTGGTGTGCGCCAGCGAGTCTGCGATGTCGTCGTCGCCCTGGAAATCTACTTGGATATTTTCGTTGGCACCCTCACCAGCAAATCCTTTAGCCACCGCATCCAAAGCAGCAGTGAGCTCAGTGGGCACAATCCACAGCTTGGACGACTGCGAATCGGCAATTTGCGGTAGCACTTTCAAGTACTCATAAGAAAGCAACTTGGGATCTGCGTTTCCACGGTGGATAGCGTCGAAGACTTGCAAAATAGCTCGAGATTCACCTTGCGCTTGCAAAATAGTGGACTGCGCTTGGCCTTCAGCGCGCAAAATAGCGGACTGTTTCTCGCCTTCCGCGGTGAGGATCGCGGATTGCTTGATACCTTCAGCAGTCAAAATAGCAGCGCGCCGGTCCCGCTCTGCTTTCATCTGCTGCTCCATTGCAGACTGCACAGTAGCTGGTGGATCAATTGCCTTCAGCTCAACTCTGGACACCCTAATCCCCCAGCGCCCGGTAGCTTCGTCTAGCACACCGCGCAGTTGTCCATTGATTTGATCACGCCCAGTCAGTGCTTGTTCCATATCCATCGAGCCGATAATGTTGCGCAATGTGGTAACTGCTAGCTGTTCAATTGCCGACATCGGATCAGCAATTTCGTAGGTAGCAGCCTCAGGCTGGGTGACTTGATAGTAGATAACGGTATCGATATTGACCACGATGTTATCCGAAGTAATAACTGGCTGCGGCGGGAACGGCACCACCTGTTCGCGCATATCAATACGCTGACGCACTGAATCCACAAATGGGATTAGGAAGTGCAGACCAGGTTTGAGGGTGCGCTGATATTTGCCGAGGCGTTCCACAATCACGGTGAAGCCTTGATGGACCTGCAATACAGATCGGAAAATGGCCACGATAACCAGTAACGCAAAAATAGCGAGTAATAGGGTCAAGATAGTTCCGCCGATATCTGCCATAGTCAGCCTTTCAGAACTGATTAACTAATTTATCTCTAGTATTTAGTTATTAATTATCCGGTTTAGGGGAAACAAGTTTCACAACTGCTGAGGCTCCCTCTACGCCGGTAACGACCACCTGAGTATCAGCCGGAATGGACGGACCGTAGGACTTGGCAGTCCACACTTCGCCGCCAATTTTCACGCGCCCACCGGTCACATCTACAGTAGTCAAGGTATATGCCGATTGCCCTCTGAGCGCATCAATGTTACTGCTCCCGGTAGCACGGTCATTGATATGCCGCTTGATATAGGGGCGCACAAAGAGCAGAAGCAGTATTGCTACCAGTGCACCTGCCAAAATTTGCAGCAACAGCGAATCTGGCGCCACCGCACTGACTCCCGCGGCAGCAAAAGCACCAGCTGCAACCATTAAGAACGTAAAATCAACGGTCAGCGTTTCCAGAATAAGTAAGACGACGCCTACTATCGCCCAAATACCCCAGGCCATGGGTCTCCTTTGCGGCTGAGAATTATATATGTCAGTTTACATGCCCAGTTTCGTTGCGCCTAGATGGAATGAGCAAAAAAGCGATCTTCCCGCTTTTCCACCTGCACAGATAGCCCGAAAACTTCAGATAGTTTCTCGCCAGTTATTACTTCATCCACCGGGCCAGCAGCATGGACTCTGCCCTCAGCAAGCAATAGCGCATGGGTAATTCCAGGTGGTATTTCCTCAACATGGTGGGTAACTAATACCATTGCTGGCGAATACGGACTTGCTGCCAGTTGAGTCAAAGAATTTAGTAGTTGTTCCCGACCGCCTAGGTCAAGCCCAGATGCTGGTTCGTCCAAAATCAGCACTTCCGGATCCGGCATGAGCGCGCGGGCAATTCCCACTCGCTTACGTTCCCCAGAAGAAATTGTATTGAACCGACGCTGGGCAAGTTTCCCCACCCCTAATTGCTGGAGTAAACTTTCTGCCCGCTGTTGGTCGATATCCTCATAAACTTCACGCCAGCTCGCCGTCATCCCATATGCGGCGGTGCGCACTACATCGATAACGCGTTGGTCCCCAGGAATTCTCGCATCCATTGCGGAAGATGCCACGCCCACCAATGGCCAGATATCTGCCAGGTTTACCCGCCCCAGCTGCTCGCCAATGATTCGAACTGTGCCGGTAGTGGGATGCATCCGACCAGCTATTAGCTGCACCAGAGTAGTTTTGCCAGCGCCATTGGGCCCCAAAATAACCCAGTGCTGCCCTGCAGCGACTGACCAACTGACTGAGTCTAAAATAATGTTCTCTGAACGGCGAACAGTCACGTCCGCAATTTGCAGCACTTGTTCCATAATTCTTAGCGTAGTAGAACCAGTTAATTGCCCAAAATATCCCGGTAAAATTCCATAGTTTTTACCGCGATCGATTCCCAGGAGAAATGGTCCTCCACCCGTTTCCGACCTGCTTTCCCCATTGCTGCAGCGCGCTGCGGATCAGAGACCATCTCCGTCAATGCACTTGCCAAGTTAGCTTCGAATTCTTCGGGGTACAACGGAGTGCCGGTGCCGTCATCAGCCTGATCAATCGGAACTAAGGTGCCAGTGACGCCGTCATCAATACAATCTGGAATTCCGCCAGTATCAGTACCAACTACTGGCAAACCAACTGCCATGGCTTCCAGATTTACTATTCCCAGCGGCTCGTAGATAGACGGGGTGACGAACGTAGTAGAGCAGGCTTCTAACGCCACAATTTCCTCGTGTGGCAAGTGATCTTCAATCCAGACGACGCCGCTACGGTCAGTCGATAGATCCTCAACTAACTGCCGGGTTTCTGCCGCAATCTCCGGCGTGTCGGGGGCGCCAGCGCATAGAATCACTTGCACCTCTTTGGGGACTTGCCGCAGGGCACGAATCAAACCCGGTACGCCTTTTTGGCGAGTAATACGGCCCACGAAAATAATGGTGGGACGATCGGGATCCAAGCCATACGAAGCGAAGTATTTGCGGGCAGCTTCCCACTCGGCATCAGTTTGTGGCGCTTTCCAGTTATTCAAGTCGATCCCGTTGTGGATCACCCGCACCCGCTCTGGATCTACCGCTGGATAAGCTCGCAGAATATCTTTCCGCATGGCGTGTGAAACTGCGATTATGCCGGCGGCGGCGTTATAAGCAGTTTTCTCAACCCACAGGGAAACGTCATAGCCACCGCCCAATTGTTCGCGTTTCCACGGGCGCAGTGGTTCTAAGGAATGCGCTGAAATTACATGCGGAATATCGTGCAACAGAGCAGATAAATGCCCGGCCATATTGGCATACCAAGTGTGGGAATGCACCAAATCAGCTCCGGCAGTATTTTGTGCCATCTGCAGGTCCACCCCCAAGGTGCGCAGAGTTGCGTTAGCGTCAGCTAATTCATTGGGGTAGTCATATCCGGTAACTTCAATTCCGGAGAATTTGCCGTCCCGCGGTCCTTCAAATGCATGCACTCGTATTTCAGCGTGTGCCTTCAGCACTTTTGCCAGTTCAGTTACATGTACTCCCGCACCGCCATATACGTGTGGCGGAAATTCTCTGGTGAGTAGATCTACCCTCATCACGATTCCCTTCTGTGGTTCTTCAACTCTATCTGTTCAACTGTGATTATTGCCAAGGAAAATTAGGTAACGGATCCGCAATTTACTTTCCCCAAAAGGGTTTCCTAGCTAATGTGGTAACTATGAGATCTAAACCACGCGTTCTGGCAATTGTCCTGGCAGGCGGCGAAGGAAAGCGCCTGATGCCGCTCACCCAAGACCGGGCAAAACCGGCAGTACCATTTGGCGGTATCTACCGGCTCATCGATTTTGTCCTATCCAATATCGTCAATTCTGGCTATCTGAAAGTTGTGGTACTCACCCAGTACAAATCACACTCCCTTGACCGCCACATCTCTAAGACTTGGCGAATGTCCACTTTGCTGGATAACTATGTGGCCCCTGTGCCCGCACAACAGCGTGTCTCCAAATCTTGGTTTTCTGGCTCCGCAGATGCAGTATTCCAGTCCCTAAATCTGGTTTACGATGAGCGACCAGAAATCGTAGTAATCACTGGCGCAGACAATATCTACCGGATGGATTACTCCCAGATGGTGCAGCAGCACATTGACTCTGGTCTGGAGATGACTATCGCCGGTATCCGGCAGCCAAAGAGCATGTCCAAATCTTTCGGGGTTATCGACGCCGATCCTAACAATCCTGGAAAAGTTCGCGCTTTCCTGGAAAAACCGGACACAGTAGACGGGCTGCCAGATTCACCAGATGAAATTTTGGCATCCATGGGCACCTATGTGGTTAATACCGATTCCCTAATTGAGGCACTCCACGCCGATGCGGGAAATGAAAATTCCTCTCACGATATGGGCGGTAATATTGTGCCAGCCTATGTGGAACGGGGCGAATGCGGCGTCTACGATTTCACCTTTAATGAGATTCCCGGTGCCACAGAACGTGACCGCAACTACTGGCGTGACGTGGGAACTATCGATATGTTCCACGAAGCCAATATGGATCTGATCTCGGTCAATCCAATTTTCAATCTGTACAACACTGAGTGGCCGTTATTTACCGGTTATACCGGGCTGCCACCGGCAAAATTTGTCTATGGACACCATGAGCGGCTGGGACACGCGCTAGATTCTTTGATCTCCCCTGGAGTAATTATCTCCGGAGGCGAAGTGCTCAGTTCGGTGCTCTCCCCACATGTGCGCGTCAATTCCTGGTCTTCCGTACGCGATTCGGTACTGTTCGACAAGGTAAATGTGGGGCGGAACGCTACTGTAATTCGCGCCATCATAGATAAGAATGTGCAGATCGACGAGGGTGCCCAGCTCGGCGTGGATCACGAACATGACCGAGCCCGCGGTTTCTATGTTTCTGAGTCTGGAATCGTGGTGGTTCCAAAGGGGGCACACGTAACGCGTTGAGTATTTGCTGAACAGTAGACTAGGCTAATTGCCGTGGATACTGACTTTGTTCGTGAGGGGGGAGCTTACCGCTTCTCCCTCACTTCATATCGCCCGATTGCATCTCCCTTACTTAATCATGCCGATAAGTTAATTAAAAGTATTGATCCACAGCGAGAACTGCGCCCAGTTGAGGTGCCGCAACTACACAGTTGGACTTGGACTTTTACCGGCACTATCCCAGAGAAAATAGCAAATGAGCTGCGCGGCACTGCTACCGCGTTGGCGGTAGATTCAGCGCTGCTAACTGGCGAAATGGCTACTACTGGCCCACAACTGATTGTTACCGACGTCGACTCCACTTTTATTACTACCGAGATAATTGAGATGCTTGCTGCTCATGCTGACACTGAGGCTGAAGTGCGGGCAATAACCACTGCTGCCATGCGCGGCGAGTTGGATTTTGCGGAATCACTGCGGGAGCGAGTAGCTACCTTGGCCGGAGTACCACAGACGGTTTTCCAAGAAATCCTTGCCGAAGTGGAACTGACCGCTGGTGCCCAACGCCTAGTTGACGCCGTACATGCGCGCGGTGGACACTTCGGCTTGGTTTCGGGCGGTTTCACCCCACTATTAGCACCTATTGCGGAAAAGAGTGGGGTCGACGTCTATATCGCCAACGGACTAGAAATTGTTGATGGCAAACTCACTGGCCGCACCCAGGGACCGATTGTGGATCGGCAGGCTAAAGCTGATGCGGTGCAGCGCTGGTCCGCCCAATACGGCATTACCCCGGCTCAAACCTTATGCGCTGGGGATGGCGCCAATGATTTAGCCATGATGGCGATTGCCGGGATGTCCGTAGCCTTTAATGCTCATCCAGTAGTGGTGGAAAATGCCAGCTGTGCGGTATCTTTCCCTAGGTTAGACGCAATCTGTGCTTTGCTGGGTTGGGACGTACCTAGCTAGACATTAAACCCGAGAGCCCGCAGCTGATCCCGACCATCGTCAGTGATTTTTTCCGGTCCCCAAGGCGGCAGCCACACCCAGTTGATCCGGAAATCGTCTACTAGGCCTTCAACTGCAAAATGTGATTGCTCTTCGATGACGTCGGTAAGCGGGCAAGCTGCCGAAGTTAGCGTCATATCAGCGATGGCGCTGCGCCCCTCCATAGTTATCCCATAGAGAAGTCCCAGATCTACGATATTTATCCCCAACTCTGGGTCGATAACATCCTTTAATGCTTCGATTAGGTCTGCTTCAGTGGGTGGGGTGGGAGTATTTTCGCTCATTAGTTGTCCTCCTCAATATCAGTGGTCGAAGTGGCGTTATCTGGAGTGGCACTCGCTAAAGCTTGCGCAGTGGCATCACGCAATGCCATCCACCCCAACAAGGCGCATTTAATTCGCATCGGGAATTGGGATACGCCGGACAACGCCGCCGCATCTTCTAGCTGATCGGCGCTTTCGTCGTCGAGCTCAGCGCCGCGCAACTCCATCATCTGATGAAAAGTCTCGTAAAGCTGATCAAATTCGGCTACAGATTTATCGGATACTAAGTCGCTCATCAGCGAAATAGAAGCTTGGGAAATAGAACAACCATGCCCAGTCCAAGCGAGATTTATTTTCCCGTCAACTAGTTCTACCTGCATGGTCACTTCGTCACCACAGGAGGGATTAACCTGGAACGACTCTCCCTGCGCGGTCGGCAGCTGCCCTTCGCCGTGCCGTTCCCGCGCCGCGTCTAAAATAATTTGTTGGTACATCTGGTCTAGATCGCTCAACTGTTTTCCCTCCCGAAAAACTTTTGCACTTGGGCTAACGCCGCCAGGAATACGTCTATTTCCGCCAGGGTGTTGTACGGACCAAATGACGCCCGGGTAGAGGCGTGCACCCCAAAATGCTGGTGGATAGGCTGCGCGCAGTGGTGACCAGCGCGTACTGCCACGCCTTTCGAGTCCAAGAATTGCCCGACGTCATGCGGGTGAACGCCGGCTACTGCGAAAGAAACTGCACCGATCCGGTTTTCGGCATCAGCGGGACCAAGGATCTGTATTCCTGGGATCTCTGACATTCCCGCTAAGGTGTACTCCAGCAACTTTTTTTCGTGTTCCGCTACTCGATCCATTCCGATATTGCGCAAGTACTCAGCTGCCGCTGCTAGCCCGACGATCTGTGCCACTGGCTGGGTACCAGCTTCAAATCGCGCTGGCGGCAAGGCGTAGGTGGTTTTTTCCATCGCCACTTTTTGCACCATGGAACCACCAAATAAGAATGGCGGCATACCGGCCAATAGTTCTTCCCGGCCATAGAGCACACCGATCCCGCTGGGGCCAAGCATTTTATGCCCGGAAAAAGCCGCGAAATCAACGCCAAGCTCGCGCAAATTTACCGGTAAATGCGGTACGGATTGGCAGGCATCTAGCACAGTAAGCGCTCCCACTTCCCGGGCTAACTGCACTAATTCTGCTACCGGGCTAATTGCGCCAGAGACATTAGAAACATGGGTAAAAGCCACGATCTTAGTGCTGTGGTCAATTACGCTGGCTGATTCGAGGTCTATCCGAGCATCGGGAGTTAAAGTCAGCCAACGCAATTCAGCGCCGGTGCGGGCACACAGCTCTTGCCATGGAATCAAATTGGCGTGGTGTTCAGCTTGAGTGACTACAACGGTATCCCCCGGTGCCAACACTACCGGCGGTTCTTGCCCAGGTATGCGCGCCCCACTGGCAATATTTCCAAAAATATATGCCAGCGAATTGAGCGACTCAGTGGAACTTTTCGTCCAGATAATTTCGGTGGGATCCGCTCCCACAAAATCTGCCACCACAGCCCGGGCACTTTCATAGGCGACAGTAGCTTCTCCGGCAATCGTGTGGGCCGCTCGATTTACTGCCGAATTTGTGTGCGTTTCAAAATAAGAAACTGCATCCAGCACCGGTTGCGGACGCTGCGAGGTAGCCCCAGAATCCAGGTACACCAGTGGCATACCGTTGACTTGGCGTGCCAACAGGGGAAAATCTGCGCGCGGTGCTGGAGATTCCATTGTTATGCGTTCTCTCCGTATTCGCGGTATCCGTTTTCTTCCAACCGCTCTGCCAATTCTGGACCGCCTGATTCCGCAATCCGCCCATCTACGAATACATGCACGAAATCCGGCTTGATGTAGCGCAAGATTCGGGTGTAGTGCGTGATCAGGATGACGCCGTTGCCATTTTCGGCATGTACTCGATTTACGCCTTCCGACACCACCCGCAATGCGTCTACGTCTAGACCAGAGTCAGTTTCATCCAGCACAGCAAATTTTGGCTTTAATACTTGCATTTGCAGAATTTCCAGCCGCTTTTTCTCCCCGCCAGAGAACCCGTAGTTGACATCGCGACTGGCAAACTCTTGATTTACCCCGAAATCTGCCAGTGCAGTATTCATGAGTTTTACCCATTCCCGCAGTTTGGGTGCTTCGCCGTCAATCGCGGTTTTCGCAGTGCGCAGGAAGTTAGTAACGCTGACGCCGGGCACCTCTACCGGGTACTGCATTGCCAAGAACAGTCCCTCACGGGCACGTTCATCAGCTGACATCTCCACTAAGTTCACACCGTCAAGCAGAACTTCACCATCGGTGATTTCATAGCTGGGGTGACCGGCTACTGCGTATGCCAGCGTCGATTTTCCCGAGCCGTTAGGTCCCATGATGGCGTGCACTTCGCCATCATTAACTTTCAGGTCAACGCCATGCAGAATGGGTTTCAGCCCCTCATTGGTGTGGACCGAAACGTGTAGATTCTTAATTTCCATATTCGCCACGGTAGTTTTCCTTTTACTAGTTACGGCCGAACTGCTTGCACGGCATTAGGGTTAAATTTTGGAATTCGGCGCGAAGTTCAGTCATGGAATTCCGCCAAAGTTTCTAGTTCTGCTTCAATTGCGGACATCAGCCGGCGGGAAACGGATTCCACACCGATCTGCCCGATCAGCTCGGCAAAGAATCCGTAGACCACTAGCCGGCGGGCATCCACCTCATTTATGCCACGCGAACGCAGATAGAACAGCTGTTCTTCGTCAAAGCGCCCGGTTGCAGAGGCATGGCCAGCACCAGCAATCTCGCCCGTCTCGATCTCCAGATTGGGTACTGAATCGGCGCGGGGCCCTGCAGTGAGAACCAAATTACGGTTCATTTCATAGGTGTCCGTACCTTCAGCTTCTGGCCGGATCAGCACATCCCCGATCCAAACTGAATGGGCATTATCACCCTGCAGCGCACCTTTATAAGCAGCATTAGAGACACAGTTGGGCACACTGTGGTCTACAAATAACCGGTGTTCAATATGTTGACCGGAAGTCACATAGTAGGCGCCCAACAGATCCACCTCGGCGCCCTCGGCCTGGAAATCTACTGAGGTAGTAACGCGAATCAGGTCGCCCCCCAGCGAAACTACAATATGTTTCAACGTGGCATTGCGGTCCAGGCGGATGCGGTTAGACGAAGTATGCCGTGCAGTATCTGCCCACTCCTGATTGGTGACAAAAGTGAGATGCGCATTTTCCGCGACCTCAATTTCCACTCCTTCAGCCACTCGAGCATCACCGGTATGGTTCAGAATCACGGTTGCCTGTGCGGCTGGCTCTGCCACGATTAACAGGTGCAGGGCAGCGACATCTGCTTCCCCGGTACCGATGACGTCGATTTCGATTTCCGCCTCAGGTTGAGAATTTTCCGCAATGGTTACGATATACGCATCTTGGAAAGATTCCCAGGCTAGCGCGCCAGTGCGGTCTTCCGGTACTCCCACTTTTCCAAGCCGCGGATCAGAACGCCCCACTTTTTCCAGTGTGGCTTCGCCGCGCACCTCAACGCGCGGCGGCTTACCAGTGGCTTTCTCCGTAAAAAAATCCGCCATGCGATCTAGTGGGGTAAATCGCCACTCTTCTTCTTTCCCAGTGGGTATTACATGATCTTGCACTTGAAAAGACAGCGGCCGATCCGCCCGCGAAGAACCAGTTTTCATCAAATCTGCCATGTTTAGCCAACCGATCCTTCCATCTGCAGTTCAATAAGCCGATTTAGTTCTAGCGCGTATTCCATCGGCAATTCGCGCGCAATCGGCTCCACAAACCCACGCACAATCATTGCCATCGCTTCCGCTTCAGTCATTCCGCGACTCATCAGATAGAACAGCTGGTCAGCAGATACTTTTGAAACAGTTGCTTCGTGCCCCATTTCGACGTCGTCCGTGCGCACATCCACATACGGATAAGTATCAGAACGGGAAATTTGGTCCACCAGCAGGGCATCACACAGCACATTAGATTTCGAGTGTTGCGCCTCAGGCTGGACTCGCACCAAACCGCGATAGGAAGCTCGCCCGCCCCCGCGCGCAATAGATTTCGCCACAATGGAAGAAGATGTCTCCGGCGCCAAATGAATCATTTTCGCCCCGGTGTCCTGATGCTGCCCGGCTCCAGCAAATGAGATAGATAGTGTCTCGCCCTTGGCGTGTTTACCAGTGAGAATAACTGCTGGATACTTCATAGTTGCCTTGGAGCCGATATTCCCATCGATCCACTCCATAGTGCCGCCTTCTTCCACTACTGCTCGCTGAGTGACGAGGTTGTAGACATTGGTGGACCAGTTCTGGATCGTGGTGTACCGGACGCGGGCGTCCTTTTTTACAAAGATTTCCACAACGGCGGCATGCAGCGAATCGGTGCGGTAGATCGGAGCAGTACAGCCCTCTACATAGTGCACATAGGAGCCTTCATCCGCAATGATAAGTGTGCGTTCAAACTGCGCCATATTTTCAGTGTTGATCCGGAAATAGGCTTGCAGCGGTATCTCCACGTGAACGCCTTTCGGGATGTAAACGAATGATCCCCCAGACCACACTGCGGTATTCAACGCGGCAAATTTATTATCCCCCAGTGGAACTGCAGCTCCGAAATACTCCTCAAATAGCTCCGGGTATTCTGCTAATCCGGTATCGGTGTCCAGGAAGACGACGCCCTGTTCTTCTAGATCTTCGCGGATCTTGTTGTATACCACTTCAGATTCATACTGCGCCGCCACGCCGGCAACCAGCCGTTCCCGTTCCGCTTCGGGAATACCGAGCCGATCGTAGGTATTGCGAATCTCCTCCGGGAGGTCCTCCCAGGATTTCACGGCTGGCCCGTCAGTAGGGCTCACATAGTATTTGAAATCGTCATAGTCCAAGCTGGACAGATCGCAGCCCCAGGTGGGAGTAGGGCGATTCTCAAATGCGGAGAAGGCTTGGAGTCGCCGTTCCAGCATCCACTCCGGTTCATTTTTCCGCGCCGAGATCGCCCGCACCACGCCTTCATTGAGACCGCGCTGCGCTTTCTCTCCCGCTACGTCGGTGTCATGCCAGCCAAACTGATAATCACCAATCGACGCAATAGTTTCTTCCTGAGTCAGGCCTTCATTAATGCCTGGCGCACTTTGCGACATCAATTTCCTTCCGAGGACCGATCCACGCCAGTTAGCCGCGGATTAGTTTTGCGTAAGTTTTTAGGCAAGCCGAGCGGGATATTGGTGGTGCACACATGCTCACCATTTGCCAAAGTGGAGAGCCGTTGGATTTGTACGCCTAGCAGACGCCCGAAGGCTTCAGTTTCGGCTTCGCACAGCAGCGGGAAATTTTCCGCAACTTCCAAAACTGGACAATGTCCCTGACACAGCTGCACCGACATCGCATTAGGACCGCCGCGGCGCAGCGAGGCGGCGTAGCCTTCACGATTTAGCACCATAGTGAGTGCAGCCGCCCGATCAGCGATATTATCGCCTGCTCGCGCCAGAATTGCCCCGTAGCGCTTTTCTAGAGAAGCGGTGCGCAATGCGATAAATTCTTCTACCCCCGCTTCGCCCATGTTCTCCTGCAAGAATCGCATCGCATGTGTGGCCAGGTCAGAGTAACCTTGCCCGAGTTGTTCTTGACCAGCAGCGGTGGCGACGAACCGACGTGCTGGGCGCCCGCGCCGCACCGGACCTAGGCTAGGAGCTTCATGGTCTTTAATATATCCATCAGCTACCAAAGTGGAAGTGTGCCGACGTACCGCAGCCGGAGTCAGCACCAGAATTTTAGCTAGCTCGCCTGCAGTGATCGGTCCACGCTCGATAATGAGGCGTAGTATTTGCTCGCAAGTTCCCGCTTCGGACACTCAGCAACACTCTCCTCACCCATGAGTAACTGACTAATCTATTAAGAAACATTTTTGTTTCTTTAATCAAAAAATGCAAGTCAGCTGGTGTGGTGTGCCCGACTACTTGTTTACTTCGGTAACCGTATCGCTGGGAAAAGCTCAGGTTGGGTAAGAGCTAAATGTGCGGCCATTGCCCCTAATACCAGAGTTGGACTGCGCAATTCAGAACGGAAAATAGCTGCCAGCACCTCAGCTAACGGCACCCAATGTAAGGAAATCTCCGCTTCTTCTGCTGTTTTTACAAAGTCGGTTTCCACTGCTGCTATTTCAAAAGCTAAATACAGCGTGAGATCCTCATTGGCACATCCAGGTGAAGAAATAAAGTTCGCTACTCGATACCATTGTTTAGCACTCAATCCAGCTTCTTCAGCAAGTTCTCGCTGGGCAGTCTGCAATGCTGGTTCCCCCGGGATATCGCGCAATCCAGCAGGAATCTCCCACATAATCTGCTGTACAGGGTGGCGATACTGCTGGATAACTAATAGTTCCCAGCCGCTCTCCCCCGGGCGCAATGCCGCAACCGCGACAGCGTCGTCATGATTCATCCGTTGCCGGCGCACTTCTTCGCCACTAGAAAATCGGATCAGGTCATCTTCAATAGAAAATATTGGTCCCACAAATGGGACTTTTCGCTCCAAAATTTCGACGTGTTCTGGTGCTGGGATGTCACGCAACTCAGGCATCTTCCGCATTCCTCTCTTTTCCAGCTACTGCTAGCAGAGCAACCCGATCAACTCGCCACAAGGTATAGCCACCTACGCCCACGATTATTATTGCCCCCAACAATGCTGCCAACAGCGCTGCCAAAATACCTCCACCAAAACTGGTTAACACGCGATGCACCACCAACCAAGCCAGAATTGATGCCGCGGATACTGCTGCCAGGAGCACAGTGAATAATCGACCGTAACCGCGGATACTGTCACGTCCCAGCCGGGAAGAAATCGCCCAAATAGTGGCAGCGGCACCAATGCTGAGTCCTACACTTATCGCCAAGCCAATCGCCATCAGCGTCGGTACTCGACCAGAGATATGGAACACTCGAGCACCTATCAGGCATAGCACCACCACTCCCCAAGCCAGAGTGTTCGTGCGGATTACTAGCCGTCCCGCATCTAAGGCATATAGGACCCGCGCTCCGTGATACATCAATGAAAATCCGATTAGTCCCACCGCCATAGCTTGCAACGCCACATCCAGGCCTTCAATCGGCAGCCCCAGCTGAATAACTATCTGCGCCGGACGGGCTAGCACAATAAGCAGTGCTGCCGAGAGTACTCCCATAGCCAAAACTAGCCGAGTAGAAACGGAAACTAATTGCACCAGATGAGGATTCGTTTCGTCTTGGGCTGCTTGTGAAATACGCGGGAAAACTGCGGTGGCGATCGGGACTGCCAATACCGCATAAGGCACCATGAAAACTGCATAGGCGTAGTTGAATGCCGCATAAGTTCCCACATTGCCCAGCGTATTAGCCGTGTACATAATCGCAAGAATGGCAAGCTGCTGGGCTGCTAGGGCAGCTAACCCGGCAGACGCAAGCCGTAGCGTTAATCCACCAATTCCTGGTGGGAACCGGAAAGTAGGGCGCAATTTAACTAGGCGCAATACTGGAATTAATTGCGGCAGGGAAAATGCCACTACTCCCGCCGTAGTCCCCCAACCTAGCCATAGCGTCGCCCCCATGGTCAGCTCTTGTGGTGAAATATGCGGACCCACCCGCACGGCGTAGCCAGCAAATACTGTGATAACAACTAGCGACGATAACAGCGGGGCCAAGGCCGGCAAGACGAATTTTTTGTGTGCCTGCAAGATACCCGAGAACACTACCGACAATCCGTAGAGCGGTATTTGCAGCGCAAACATTCGCAATAGCGTTCCGGACAGCCGCACCACCTCTGGCGCCATCTTGGCGTCGAAGACCAACCCGATAATTGGATCGGCAAATAATGCCACTAGTGCTGCCAAGGGCAGGCTCACCGCGAGAATCCAAGTAATAAGGGCAGAGGCAGTTTGGTTCAGCTCTGCAGCCATTTTTTTGGCCAAAAAGCGCGACACGATCGGGATAACTGCGCCAGCTAACGCGCCACCCGCTGCTACTTCAAATAACACATTGGGCACAGTGTTAGCTGAGTCAAAAGCAGTGGCAACCGGAGAATCGGACATCGCCCACGACTGCGCTAATTTGCGCACTAATCCCATTGCTCGCGAAACTAATGTGAGCACTGAGATTAGCCCAGCTGCCCCTAAAACAGTGTTCCGCATGCTCATTGTGCTAACTCGCTATCGAACGTCCCAGCGCATCAATTTCCCGCAATACCGGAGTCGTCTCAATTACTTCCGAAAATGATACCTTCTCGGAAAGCGCCGTCAGCCCTAACACTGCACTCAAAGCTGCCAATTTCACCGGAGTGGCTCGCACTGCTAGTAAGGTGCCCAACTGGGCCCCCACCGCATTTGCTCCCAAATCACCGAGCATGGTGCGGCCCATCAGGTCTTCCGGCAGGCACAAAACACTAGTGGCAGCGAGACTGCGCGCTATTGCGGCACCAGAACCGCCAACGCCTAATAGTGCACTAACTGCCAGGCTGGCTTTCAACGCTCGCCCGGGCCGCAGATCTAATAGATTTATCAGATTGGCGCTGCCCGCAATTAATGCGGTATCCGCCAACCAACCCAGCACCGAGCTGTGTTTTGCACCGCTACGTAACGCAGCAGCGCTAATTGCTGCCCCAGTTCCAATGGTCCCTATTTTCATCAGGCCACTGGTAACTTTCCCCGCGCGCAGCGCGCCAATATGACCAGCAAAGCCTTTTCCTTTAGCGGGGAAGCTATCTTCTAGATGGTCATCTATTCCGCCAGCAACTGCCCCAGAGATAACTGCGCAGGTGGCAGCGAACCCCACTTTATTAGCTCGCAATCCGCCCACCAATGCGCCCGTTGCGGCGTATAGTCCGCCAAATAGCGAAACTGCGGAACCGTCGTAGGAGCTGCGTTCCCAGCCAGCCGGTTTAGTAATCAGCACTGCCGCGCGCGCTGCGCTAACTCCTAAAGCTGCTCGAAACATTATTCGGTTCCTTCAGCGGGTTGCACAGCTTCGATCCGATCTCCCAATTCACTGGTAGCTCCGGCGTCAAACCCGAGCTGCACTGATTTACCGGAAAACTCTGCTGCCAATGCCAGCGCAATGTTTATCTGCCCCACCACAGAGTCAATAGAATCAACCGTGGAGCACACCGAACGCCGGTCGCGCAGCAACCGCACTACGTCATTATCGGTATCAGCTGCGCCTGCTACCACAACTGGACCAGTTCCCTTTAAGGTACGAGCCAGTTCAGCAAAAGTGGTGGCGTCATATTCTGCCTGGGCCTGGGCCGAGGCATCCACTTCGCTATTAGGATCCGGCGCCGCAGCGTCATTAGTAATTATCACTAGCCCCGCGGCACCAGTATTGAAGCCATCAATTCCAGTGAGCATCGGGGTATCCGTACCGGTGAGCAACTGGGAAAGCGTCTTGTTATTTTCGGTAGCAATGCCCTCGCGCGCAATCTGGTTGAGCGCCATTGCCAGCACGGTATTGGGATCATTAGTGGGCTCTGCTCCGGTCACATAGGTGGCGATTTGATCGGCAAATGAGCCGCGATACGCGCTATCTTCAGCATAAGTCCACGCAGAACTGATATGAATTTCACCGACGACAGCAGCTCCAGTCTGCTTTAACCGCTCTTGGGCTTCAGTTACGTAGGCATCATCTGCCCCAGGCAAGACGATGATTCCCACGGAACGCCCAGTCATCGTATCTGCGAGCAGCAGGGGCGCAGTTTTACCGATAGCTGCTTCTTGTTGTTCCGTACGTTTTTTTAGCTCGTCATTGGTGGTTTTGATCTGCTTATTCACTTCGCGCAAATTGGAAACTTCCCCAGAGAGGGCCTCTCCGATTGAGTCTTGTAGCGGACCGGCACCAAGAATAATTCCGAGCGCCAATGCCAAGAACACTGAAACCAGCGAAACCAGATGATAGCGAAAATCAACCATTACAGCCCCCTAAAATAGGTTCCTAATCCAGCTAGTGATATCTGACCCCCATACTTGAAGCAAGTCAATGAGTATTTGCCCCGCAGAGGTAGCTACCAGCGCTGCCACAATAGCGATCAGCCCAGCGATAACCAGCATGGCTATTTGCCAATTAGATATCCGGGATCGGTAAAGCTTAGAAACACCCTTAGCATCAATGAGTTTTGGCCCCACCTTCAGCCGCGTGAGGAAAGTGGAGGCCATACCGCGCCGGCCCTTATCCAAAAATTCCACCAGAGTAGAGTGGGTGCCCACCGCCACAATAAGCGGTGAACCCTTGTCATCGGCCAATAGCATGGCAATATCCTCAGAGGTGCCAGTAGCCGGGAAGACGACGTGCTCCACCCCTAAATCTTCTACTCGTTTTCGCCCCGGAGCCCGCCCGTCACGATAAGCGTGAACCACTATTTCTGCGCCAGATTTCAGGGCACTGTCCGATACGGAGTCCATATCGCCCACGATCATATCTAGCTGGTAGCCCGCCTCCAGAATGGCATCTGCCCCGCCGTCTACCCCAATCATGATTGGACGGTATTCCCGAATATACGGCCGCAAAGCGACTAAGTCTTCTTTGTATCGATACCCTCGCACCACAATCAGCGCATGCCGGCCAGCAAATTTAGTTTTCACAGCTGGCACGCCGACGCCATCTAGAATCAGATCTTGTTCCTTCTCCACATATTCCATGGTGTTAGACGCGAAGGCTTTGAGCTGAACCGCCATTCCGGCTTTCGCAGCTTGCCGAGAGGCCGCCACCGTTTCTGGAGTTTGAACTTGCCCTTCAGCAATCAGTTCTCCACCGAGATGAACCCGTCCATCGTATATTTCGATGCGCTTACCCTCCCGGATATCCATAACTGCTGATCCGAGATCGTCAATAAGCGGAATTTTTGCCGCCATCAAAATACCGGGCCCTAAATTGGGGTAGCGCCCGGAAGTCGATTTAGCCGCATTCAACACCACAGCTGGCTTACATTCCACGAGCGCTTCAGCGGACACCCGGTCTAGATCCTCGTGATCGATAATTGCAATATCGCCCGCGGTTAACCGTTTAGTCAGATTTTTAGTCCGTGAATCCACCCGAGCCACGCCGGTAAAATCTGGCGTCGCCCCGGTTTCACTCCGCAAAAGTCTCAAACCCATAGGCTAATCATTGCACAGTGGCTGCGCGCAATAGCTCAGCTGCGTGCGTGCGAGCCGCCACTAGGTCGTCGTGTCCAGACAGCATACGAGCTAGCTCAATTTCTCGCTCTGCCCCGGTCACCGGTTCTAGTGCAGTGACCGCTTGGTTATCAGAAATTTTAGTGACGACGACGTGGTGCTCAGCGTACGCTGCCACTTGTGCCAAATGAGTAACTACTAATACTTGAGTGCCGGTGCCAAGCCGTGCCAAACGCTGCCCTACTGAAAGAGCAGTTTTCCCGCCTATCCCTGCGTCTACCTCATCAAATATATAGGTGCCGATCTCCCCGCCCACATTCTCTGCCAGGCAAACCTCTAGGGCTAGCATGATGCGCGATATTTCACCGCCCGAGGCGGAGGTGGCAAGTGGCTGTGCGGGAGCTGCCCGATGTGGCGTGAGTAGAAATTGCACGTCATCTAAGCCGTGTGCTGCTGGTTCACTGCGAGCACTTAGTTCTACAGTAAACGTGGCATCTTTCATTGCTAAGGCGTGTAGCTCTGCAGTCACTTGTTTCCCGAGTTTCTCCCCAACTTTACGGCGTAACTCAGTTAATTGTTGCCCTGATTCGTGAACTACTGCGGTAGCGCCCTGCAGTTTCTGTTCCAGTTCAGCCAAGTGTTTTTGTGGTTCAGTTAAGGCAGTGAGCCGGTCGGCTGCGCTGGCCCGGCGTGCCAGTATTTCTGGCACGGTCATGGCCAATTCGCGCTGTAGACCTAAAATTTCTGCTCGGCGGGAGTGGATTTTGTCCAATTGGTCTGGGTCGGCAGTTAAGTTATTGGCCGCCGTAGCGAGCTGGTTCAACGCTTCGGACGCCGCAGTAACCGCGCTTTGTAGTTCTTCCGCAGCGCCAGAGAGGGACTCATCATAGCGCACTGCCCGATTTACCGATTGATAAGCGATCTCCAACCCAGCAATCGCACCATTTTCGCCGTCTTGGTCTAAGGCATTTCTAGCTGCTACTAGGGAGCTTCTTAGGTCTTCAACATTATCCAGTAGCTCAGCTTGTTTACGCAGTTCTTCGTCTTCGCCCACTTTGGGCTGTACTGCATCCACTCGTTTTATTAGGGCTTGTAATGCGAGCCGCTCAGTTGCCGCTTGGGCAGCATCCGCGCGGAATCGCTCCACCTCAGCGCGCAATTCAGTAAGCCTGGCGAACTGGCTGGCATATTCTCGCTTAAGGGTTTCCAGTTCGACGCCGCCAAATCGGTCTAGCGCACGCCGATGCTGCGCGGGAGCGCGCAACCGCAACTGATCTGCCTGACCGTGCACTGTTACCAGATACTGCGCTAGTTCTTGTAATAACGCTAGCGGCACGGATTGTCCCCCGGCATAAGCACGAGAACGCCCAGTAACTGGCACCTGCCGAGAAATAATGATGGCAGCTTTATCGCCAACTAGGTCTACTTCCCCGCCAGCATTGCGCAGTATCTCCACTGCTGGCGAATTTTGCGATACTAAAAAAGTACCTTCGACTTTGGCTTCGGCAGAGCCAGCACGCACGCTTTTCGGATCAGCTTTTGCTCCCATCAGCAACCCCAGCGAGGTCAGCGCCATTGTTTTGCCGGCTCCTGTCTCCCCGGTGATGGCAGTCATGCCATCCCGGAAAGCAACATCTGCTTGTTCGATAACTCCTACGTTCCGAATCCGCAATTCTTCAAGCATTAATTGCGTACCTCACGCCGCCGCCAGCCTTCCACCGGCAGATGGAATTTCTTCACCAACCGGCCCGAGAATGGGGTGTTATTGATACGGGCCAGCTGCACTGGATAACGCCCCCTGGTCACGGTAACTTGCGACTCAACCGGAGCGTGAATAGCGCGGCGACCATCTAGCCACACCACGGCGTCTTCGGCTTGAATCACTACATCTAGGCGCGAATCTGGCCCCACCACCAGCGGGCGGGCGAATAATGCATGCGCCGCAACTGGGGTAATCAGGAACGCCTCCACATCCGGCCACACAATTGGCCCACCGGCAGAAAAGCTATAGGCGGTAGAACCGGTAGGAGTTGCTACTAAGATATTGTCCGCTTTGAATGAGGAAAGTCCGCGCCCGTCCACGCCAAGATCCACTTCAATCATCCGCGATTGGGGAGATTTCTCCACTGAAGCTTCGTTTAATGCCCACCCAGTTTCCATGGTGCCGTCAGGCAAGGTCACCTGCACATCGATAGTCATGCGAGTATCGACTGTCCAGTTTCCGGCGACCACAGCATCAACCACTTTATGCAGCGAGTCCGGTTCTTCTTCGGCTAAAAATCCAACGTGCCCAAAGTTAATTCCCAGAATCGGAGTAGCTTCTTGCCGTGCTATCTCAGCAGCACGCAAAATGGTGCCATCTCCACCGATCACCAGCACTAATTCACAGGAATTAGTAGTGCTGTTCTCCGTGATGTGTTCTACATGCACACCCGCTTTTATTAACGCCTGTTCCGCAAATTTTGCCGATTCTTTGGCGTCTTCGCGCTGGTCGTGGGTCAGAAGGGCGACGCGTCTAGTCATTTGTCTCCTCCTCTGGATACTTGGCCGGCGGGTCCGGCAGCTATTGCTGCGGTTACCAGTTCGGGCAGGGCATCAGCTACATCGTTTCCGCCCGCTTTCATATACAGAAAATACTCTACATTGCCAGCCGGACCAGGTAATGGGGATGGAGCAACTGCTTGGATTGCCAGACCAAGTTCCCGAGCTTTCTGCGCCACTTCCATCACGGTTTCATGGTGTAATGCCACATCACGTACCACTCCACCAGCGCCTAAGCGATCTTTACCCACTTCAAACTGTGGCTTAACCATTAGCAAGAAATCGGCGTCTGGAGCTGCGCAGGCTACCAGTGCCGGCAGCACCAACCGCAAGGAGATGAATGACAGATCTCCCACTACCAGATTCGCTGGCGGGGAAACTAACTGCGGATCCAAGGTGCGCACATTTGTACGTTCTAGAACTGTTACCCGCGGATCTTCTCGCAAACGCCAAGCTAATTGACCGTATCCCACGTCAACTGCATAGACATGTGCTACCCCGCGCCGCAGCAGTACATCGGTAAAGCCTCCTGTGGAGGCCCCGGCGTCTAGCGCACGCACTCCAGCAACTTGCGGCCCCTCCTGACCTAGGTGGTCCAATGCCCCCAACAGCTTGTATGCTCCTCGCGAAGCATACTCATCTTGTGGTGGATCAGTGACCAACAGAGCTTGTGCTGGATCCATCTGCCGGGCCGGTTTACTAACCACGACGCCGTCTAACTTCACTTGCCGGTTCTGAATTAATTCGGCAGCCTGCCCCCGGGACCGTGCCAACCCCCGGCGCACTAGTTCGGCATCAACTCGGATTAATCGAGCCATGGCTAGCCTTGAGCTTTCCCTAGTTGCTCTGTCAATGCGTTATGGATTGAATCCAGTAGCGCAATTTGTTGTTCCCGCTCCATATCGGACAGTTCAGCTAGCGCAGTTTCAATATCTGCCGAGAGATTTTCCGCAGTCAAATTAGCCACCAGAGTTGCCAGTGCCTCGGGGGTGATCTCAGTTGAATCGATTCGTTCCTGGCTCATCATCGTATTCCTAACTTTTAGTGTTCCCAGCTATGCAATGCGACTAGTCTCGTATGACGTCGATATGGGGGATGCGTACCGGTTTATGCTGGTCAATAGCATGCCAAACAGCTGCGATAGCCGCCCGATATTGCGCTAACGTGAGCTGAGTTTGCTCTGTTATCGCTACCCCAGCAACGTATAGATTTTCTGCTGCCACCCAAGCAGTGGCTTGTGCACATTGCCATTTCTGATCAGCAGTCATAGTTACTTTTGGTGCCGGTAGATTGACATCTAACATATCAATACCCACAAATGCGGGGCGCAGCTCTGGAGCAGCATACATGACATCGCGGGCAGAATTTACCCCGGTCAACAAGTGGATGGCATCAAACCCGCCTTGATTGGCGCCAGCAATGTCAGTGTCTAACCGGTCACCTATCGCTAATGGCTTCTGGGCGTGCGCCCGAGTTGCTGCCAATGAGTACATATCCGGTTTGGGCTTTCCGCTGGATAGTGGAGTCACTCCGGTGGCATTGGCTACGGCGGCGACCAATGAGCCATTCCCAATCATCAAACCGCGCTCTTTGGGCAAAGTGGCATCTAAATTAGTAGCTACGTGGATTGCCCCCGCATTTATCGCTAATACTGCCTCCGAGAGCTCAGCCCAGGTGATATTTTCCGATAAACCTTGTAAGACTGCGACTGGGCGATCAGCAGCGGAATTTACCACCTTCACTTTGGCAGCCGCTAACGCTTCCTGCACTCCTGGCCCTCCCAAGGCTAATACTGGATCACCAGGATTAATATGCTCCAGCAATAGTGCAACGCCAGTTTGGGCCGAGTTGATAACTTCTGTTTCCTTAGCCGGAATACCCAGTGCCGTCAGTTGCGCAGCCACCTTTGCGGGAGGACGCGAGGAGTTATTCGTCAAAAAGAGCACAGTCACACCATTTTTTCGTGCCTGCGCTAGACCTTCAGCCGCAAACTCAATCGGTTCCGCACCCCGGTAGCACACGCCATCCAGATCGGTAAGGAAACAATCGTAGGATGTACTCAGTGGCTGGGCACAGGAGTTAAGCATCGGCCTTATTTTCATCTCCAGTTACTTCAGGGCTATCTTCAAAATCGTCGGCAAAGTCAGCTATCTCGATATCGTCCAGGTCAGCTAGCGACTCTGCGGAATCGGCGTCGTCATCAATTTTCTCTGATTCAGTATCTGCAGGTGAATCCTCGGCGTCGGCTGTGGAAATATCTTCCGTTTCCGGAGCAGGGGACGGAGCAGCAGTTGGCAAGTCATCTAATACTTCGTCTAAGTCGACTACCAGATTAAACTCTCCCCCATCGTTATAAATCGCTTCCCATTTTTCACGCAGTTCAGCTGCTTCTTCGTCTCGGCTCAATTCGGTTAGCCGGTCTGCTTTTATCAGTTGTACCCGCGCTGCCAGAGTGTTATCGAGATTTTCAATCTTTATTTTCTCCAGCACTGATAAGCCGCCTTCGCTGTCGCCAGTTTCTGCTCGCGCTCCCGAAGTCACCAAAGCTAACTCTATTTTGGCAGCCGGATCTAACCGGTTCAGAGGAATTCCCTCAATGAACTGCAGGGCCTTTTCAGATCTTCCTAGCCCGCGCTCTGAATCAGCTTCTATCGCTACATGGGAATAATCGTTACTCATCCGGCGGTAAGTGCGCAGCTCACGAAGTGCTTCAGCGTAGCGTTCTGTCAAGTATGCGGCGATTCCCAAGGCCTCGCGTACTACGTCGATTCGCGCAGCTCGCTGGTAGGCAGCTTTGGCATGTTGGTATGCCATCTCTGGGTCGATATCCAGCATTTCTCCGGCATATGCCAGATGGCGGGCAACTTGTTCCGCATTTTCTTTATTTAGAGTGCGCAGCCGCTTACGAGCGCTGGCATCAAGCGTATCTGCCGTAATTGAGTCGGGTATCTCGAGCCGCAGCTTATCCGTTTGTTGGAGATCGGCAGTCACATTTTCGTTGCGGTTCCAAGAACGCTCGTTGGAGTGATAACCTGCTGCGTTAGTTTCGCCGTTATTCCGCCGGTTATCGTTCCAACGTCCTCCATGACGGTGGCTGTCCTGCCGCCGGTCATCCCGGCGATCATTATCCCAGCGACGCTTCCCACGACTGTCCTGCTGACCATTATCCCACCGACGCCCGCTGCGATCGTTGCGCCGGTCCTCATGCCAGCTGCCTCTCCGATTATCCCGGCGATCATTATCCCAGCGACGCCCACCCCGGTCATCCCGGCGATCGTCCCGCCAATTACCACGGCGGTCATCCCGCCGCTCACTATTCCAACGCCGATCGTCGCGCCGCTCACCATCCCAGCGGCGCCCACCCCGGTCATTACGGCGATCATCACGCCAGCCGCCACGCCGATCAGCTCTACGATCGGTATGCTTCTCGCTGTAGTCGCCGTCGCGGGACCAGCGGCGTTGCCCCTGACGGCGATCTTTTCGGTAATCGCCGCGGTTGTTATTAGCTGGACGCCAGTTCGAGGAAGACCTCTCGGAGTTATCTCCGCCCTCATTAGTGTGTTCTTTTTGCGACATATCTTCCTCACGTAAATTTTCAAACATCCCGGCTATATCGCCGGTGGCATCACGGTTTCAGTGTACCGGTAGGCTGGAAAAAGGGTGACCAGCACGCTCTATCTAACAAAAAACGTGTGCCGAGCTGCAGCAGAAAATTGCCTAGCTGAAATGGGTGTTGTTTGTGGTTGGGGTGCAAAAGAGCGGTGACACGGTCTGACTCCTATATTTGGTGTCAGGCGTGTTACCGCTCGATTGTTGTTTGGTTTGGTGACGGCGGTGTCCTACTCTCCCGCATTCCCTCGAATGCAGTACC
>JAUNLU010000004.1:0-101959 GCA_030532125.1 Trueperella sp.
TCAACCGGCGTTTCCGGAGCTGCCACGGCCACTGCGGCAGAAATATCTGAGGTGGAGATTGCGTCCGAGATAGAGTCAGACAAGTACTGAGCGGTTACCTGAGCATCTGCGGGGACAGCTGCACGGGCTAGCTGCAACTGAGCCGTACCGTCAGCAGCCAGTGCCACCGGCTCGCCCGCCTTTTCTCCGTTGACGAAGAACTGCACTTTCCCGAGCGCAGTGCGGTTATCGTGCGCAGCTCCGGCAACGTTCTCGGCCGCAGCTACCGTGGCAGTAACCATAACTTGGTCATCAGTTAGCACTGCTTCACCCAAGGTAATCGCCGACTTTGGCAATACGGTTTTAGTCTCATAGGTGAAGTTGCTATCTGGGGTGTTGTTTTCGTCGCTGCTCATAGAGTTCACTACATCACGCACGAAAGTAGTACCAGCTCCCGCCATCTGACCTTCATCAAAAATAGAAGGCTTTGGCGCCGGGTTGCCCTGGTCATCTTTCGCATTCGGGTCACCCATTATCATCGGCTTTAGCGCCGTCTTGAGCACAAAATTAGTTGATACGATTCCAACCCCAAGTGCCTTGGTCAAATTATCTACTGTGCCAGCCATAGTTGGCTTAACCCAGCCCGAATCATTTACCAGCTTTGGCATCGCCTTATTGAAATCTATAGTTATGAGGCTAACTTTGACTTTTCCAGGTACATCGTTGAAAGTTAGCAGCGGGTTAGTCCCCTCCCGGTAGGGCAAGGTTTGTTTATTAGTGGTGTCGTAAGATCCAATATTGGTCACTTCATCCATTTGGAAGTACTCAGTTAGTGCCAACAGTACTGGGTAGATATTATCCAGTGCACTCTGGGCTACTTTCTTAATCAGCGTGGTGTCCTGGGCATCTGCCTTAGCATTTTTGAACCACTCCGGCATATCAGCTGCGCGCTCATTTTCATCACCGCGCAGATTCATTTGGTAAACCTCAGTAGCAAAATCTGCCAGGTCTTTGGTGCTGCCCGCACTAACTTTGGTGGCCATAACTTTGGTGACGAAAGTATCGATAGCCGCTTCCACTTCTGGGTCAAGCTTGCCATTAGCTACCGCGCGGTCAATACCTTGGAAAGCTCCCTCTACCACGTAGGCAGCCGCCTCCGGGTGGAAATCAATGAATTTCAACTGCCCATCCATCAGGGTATTGGTATCAATTCCAGCCAGTGCCTGCTGCAGGTAATCGGTAGCAAATGCTTTGATTTCTGCACCACCCATGCCCATTGGTTTCAGTTCATCCAAGAATTTCTCAATACCGCCGGCAGCTTTAATATCCGCCGCATAGCCATTCAGGAACGAAAGAGCAAAGTTGCTGATCAATTCGGCAGTGAGTTTGTTGTGTGGGCTATTCTTTGCATAATCGGTCAGATTGTCGATCGTCTTCGACGTGCCATCTGGTTCAGCGAACGTGATATTGGTCAGTGCCGTATCTTCCATCCAAACTTCACCAGTTAAGGTGCTAGTCACATCGGTGCCGTTCGTGGTGTTGCGGGAAACAGTCACATGGCGCATCGGGTTCGGGTAAGTAACCAGCGAGCCAGTTTCCAAATCCACCAGCCGATTGCCGGCCGCCGTCGTCATTTCTGCTACGTCATTCGAGTGTGAGTGACCGGTGAAAATGTAGTCCACCCCAGCATCTACCATCGGCGGCACTACATTTTCGTAGTCCTCCACGATGTACATAGAGAGAACTTTAGGTTGCATGCTGAAGTGTGGGACCCAAGCATGGTGACCAAACGCCACTACCACGTCACCACGAGCTTTTGCCTCTTCCGCCTGCTTGATTATCCACTTTTGCAGTTCTGGCGCCACCGCACCAGCAGTGTTGTGTTCCGGTAGATATATACCGGAATCGACAGCAATGACCGTGTATCCCGGAGCCGGGCGGGCCACATAAGAGAGTTCGCCGTAGGTATCCGGACCAGGTTCACTACCTGGGGATTCAAAATGTTCCACTACCGAATCATCCTGATAAACCGCCTGGTAGATATCCTTAAAATCTTTCGGGGCGGTGCGGGTAGCCGGAACATTAGAGTAGCTGACCCCAAGGGAGTTATTAACATCGTGGTTGCCGTTGATTACATAAACTTCGGTTTCGGGCAGAGCCGCCTTGATCTTGGCTATCCCCTCGGCCACAATCTTGTGGCTTTCCTGTTCGCCGTCTTTAGTTAAGTCACCTGGCATCAGAACTACGCTCGGCTGCTCCTTAATAACTCGTTCTACTGCAGCGTTAAAGATAGCTTCTGACTCAGTAATAAGTTTTCGGTCCGAATTCAATACTTTGTCGTATTCTGGCGTGTCAGCAATCAGATCACGGGCTAAAACGTGTGTATCAGAGAGAGTGACAATAGAGATCTCATCTGCCTGCGGTTCCGCAGCTACTGCCAACGATGGCAGCAGCGCAGCGGCTAGCGCTACGGCTGCAGTGCCAGAGAGGGCAACTTTCCATTTCGACATTATTTTCCTACTTCTTTGGTGCGGGAATTATTCATCAGCAGAATCTGAGCCAATCGCAGAGTGCCTGCGAGAGATAGATTTGCGCCGTAATGACCGTGCGCCCGGCACGTCACGGCTGCCACTATAAACATTTGAGGTAACTAAATAATTAGAGAAAAGTTACTCCCGCTTTAACTTAAAGTAACTACAAAAAGTAGGGGTAATAAAATAGCCGCTTACCTTGGTTTTACCTGGGGCATAGCGGCTATTTGTTAGCTTGATTACTTATCTGCAAGCAATGTCATAGCAAAGTACATTCGGACCGACTGCAAAACTGGGTCAGCCCAGATCTAATAAGTTATCGAGCCCGTAGGTCAGCCCTGGTCGGTTGCCCACATTGCGTACGGCTAACAATACTCCCGGCATGAATGACGAACGATCAAATGAGTCTTGCCGAATCGTAAGCTGTTCTCCGGGATTGCCCAGCAGAATTTCTTCGTGTGCATTGAGCCCGCGCAAACGCACTGCGTGCACATGGACGCCAGCAATATCGGCACCCCGCGCTCCGGATGGGTCTATCTCAGTGGCATCTGGGCTATCTGGCACTCCCGCAGCTTGGCGCGCCGCAACTATCTGCTGTGCGGTAGTGGCAGCGGTACCAGAGGGAGCATCTACCTTATCTGGATGGTGCAGCTCAATTACCTCAACTGACTCAAACAGCGGGGCAGCTTTAGCAGCAAACACCATAGCCACTACTGCGGACAGGGAATAGTTCGGTGCAATAAACAAATTCTGCCCAGTTCGCTCCGCGATGGCTTCCACACGCGCCAGGCTCTCCGGGGTCCATCCAGTAGTTCCCACGACAACATTGACGCCAGCTTCCAGCAATGCAGTCACATTGGCTTCGGTTTGGGTCGGTACGGTAAATTCTACCGCTACCTCTGCCCCACCCAAGTTTTCCGCGCTTATTTCATCGCCCATATCTAGTGTGGCAACTAATTCCATATCGTCAGCAGCGGCAACGGCGTCACACACGGTGCGCCCCATCCGCCCTTTGGCTCCAACTACAGCAACTTTCATGCAGCCATCCTAACGCACTAGCTTTATTGGCGACTTTCGCAGCCAACTATTGTGCAAAATTATTTCCCACCTGCAATCACCTGAATCCGGGCAGCTGCCGCCAGTTCTCCGGCTAGTTCTTGAATTTGTACCGCAGTAACTTCCCGAGCTTGGGCAAATAAGTATTCAATAGAAACTAGTTCTCCGCGCAGTAGCTCCGCCATCCCCAGCCGGTTGCGGCGAAAACTACTCGACTCCATCGCAAATACAGTTTGCGCCCGGATCTGCCGATAAGCCGTTTCCAACTCTGCTGCGGTGACTCCAGTTTGTGCCATCTCATCCAGTGCCTGCCCCATCAGCTCCGCAACTGCGGCAGTATTTTCCGGGTGGCACTGCGCTTCTAATAACACCGCACCACCTTCCGCAGCTTTCATCGCTCCCGCATAGGCGGAGTATGCCAAGCCGCGTTTTTCCCGCACTTCTTGGAAAAGCCGTGAGGACGTTCCTCCACCCAAAATAGCCGTCAACGCGTTAAGTACCGGTTCTCGGCTATCCCCAATCGCCAGCCCAGGTATGGCAATTAAAACATCAGCTTGCTGCGCCGGATGCGGCACATACAGCTCTGTACTCTCTCCGTAGCTGATATCTGCAGTACGACGCCGAGGTGCCGGTAGTGCCCCCGCTGCCAGTTCCCAGCCGGCAGAGTTGAGCAATGCTTGCAGCACCGCACAAAATTCTTCATGTTCAACTGCACCGGTCGCCGTTACTACCAGTTCACTGGGGATATAGCGCTCTTGGAAGTGGGTACGCATATGGTCATTTGTCAGCGCCTGCACTGTCTCCGCAGTACCGCCGATGGGGCGAGACAGCGGATGCTCCTGCATCAGCTGAGGCAGTGCCGCTTGCAGGGCAACTTGGGAGACGTCGTCAGCAATAGCAGCTAATTCTTCTAGGATGACGCCGCGTTCTACTTCCATTGCCGCCGGATCGAGCTGAGAGTTGAGGAACATATCGCAGAGCAGTTCCAGCAATTGTGGCAGGTCAGAGTCAAAAACGCGCCCGTGATACACCGTGTAATTTTGCGCAGTAGCTGCGTTTAGCGAGCCACCAAGGAAATCTCCCAGCTGTGAAATATCTTTTGCATCGCGCACTTGGGTGCCTTTGAATAACAGGTGCTCGAGGAAATGAGTGGATCCTTCGTAACCGGGCGCTTCATCGCGCGAACCAGATCCCACCCAGAATCCCACCGATACGCTCTTTTGCCCCGGCACATTCTCAGTTATTACCCGCACGCCGCCAGGCAGAATAGAGCGCTTGCCGACTACGCCGTCTTCGCTGAAGGTAATTTCCGCAGGAGTAAGTGGTAGCTCGAGACGTGAATAAGTCACAGTTTGTCCTTAGATAATCCCAGTAGTTATGTGTGGAGGGCACTGGCGATGTGCCAGTGCCCTCCAGTTGCTAATCACTAGCGGCGATCAGTACCGACTATTCGCTATCGCTTTCGTCGTCCTCATCGTTATCGCGGCGGGTGCGGCGACGCTGACGCGGCCGGCGTTCCCGGCGGTCATCTCCGTCCCGATCCCGGCGTGGCCGCCGTTCCCGCTTCTCTTCTGTATTTTCGTTTTCTTTTTCTGCCGCCAGCTGTTCTTCGGTGAGCACAGCGTGAAGCGAGAGCTTGCCGCGCTGATCGATTTCAGCCAGCTCTACCTCTACCTTGTCGCCCACATTGAGCACATCTTCCACGGCGTCAATCCGCTTGCCACCAACTAGGCGGCGTACCTGCGAAATATGCAGCAGACCGTCCTTACCTGGCGACAACGAAACAAACGCACCAAATGAGGTGGTCTTAACAACCGTACCGACGAAGCGCTCCCCCACCTCCGGCATCTGCGGGTTGGCAATCGCGTTGATGGTTTCCCGGGCGGCTTCAGCAGCAGCACCGTTATCCGCACCAATAAATACGGTGCCATCTTCTTCAATCGTGATATCCGCACCGGTATCTTCTTGAATCTGGTTAATCATCTTGCCCTTCGGGCCAATGACTTCACCGATCTTATCTACCGGGATCTGCACGCTAATAATGCGCGGTGCGGTGGCAGCCATTTCATCCGGTTCACTGATGGCATCTTCCATCAGATCTAGAATCGACAGCCGCGCTTCATGCGCTTGGCCGAGTGCTGCCTTCAACACTTCCGCTGGAATACCGTCCAGTTTGGTATCCAACTGCAAAGCCGTGACGAAGTCGCGAGTACCAGCAACTTTGAAGTCCATATCGCCCAGCGCATCTTCAGCACCGAGGATATCGGTAAGTGCCACATAGCGCTGTTCGCCGTCAATCTCACCCGAGATCAGACCCATCGCAATGCCAGCTACTGGAGCATGTAGCGGCACCCCAGCATTCAGCAAGCCCAAAGTGGAGGCGCAGACTGAACCCATCGAAGTGGAGCCATTCGAGCCCAAGGCTTCCGAAACTTGCCGGATGGCGTACGGGAAATCTTCCCGGCTGGGCAGCACTGGCACCAGGGCGCGTTCTGCCAGCATGCCGTGACCGATTTCGCGGCGCTTTGGCGTACCGACCCGCCCGGTTTCTCCGGTGGAGTACGGCGGGAAATTGTAGTGGTGGATGTAGCGCTTGGAGGTAATCGGCGACAGGTTATCCAGCTGCTGCTCCATCTTGAGCATATTGAGCGTGGTGACTCCCAAAATCTGGGTTTCACCGCGCTGGAATAGCGCTGAACCGTGTACTCGCGGCAAGACGCCGGTTTCCGCAGTGATCGTACGGATTTCTACCGGGCTACGACCATCCATCCGGGTACCTTCAGTAAGTACCCGACGGCGCATGGCTTCTTTCCAGTGAGAATTAACTGCCAGTGCCAGCGCCTGCTCGCGTTCCGGGAAATTCTCGATGATTTCGGAGACGACGGCGTCCGTGAGCTCGTTGAGGGCATCATCGCGTTCGTGCTTGTCTACGATGCCCCACAAGTTTTCAAACCGATCGCCAATCTGGGCGCCGACAGCAGCAAATTCTTCATCCGTGTACGGCGGGAAGAGTGGCATATCAACTGCTTCTTTACCGCATTCCTGCACCAGTTCACTCTGTGCTTCACAGAGCACTCGAATGAACTTCTTGGCATCTTCCAAACCGTCAGCGATGACGTCTTCGGTAGGTTTAGTGCCGCCGTTAGCGACATTGGCTACCGTATCTTCGCCAGCCTCAGCTTCCACCATCATGATAGCTACGTCGTCACCAACGATGCGGCCGGCAACCACCATCGTGAAAGTAGCGCGCGGCAGTTCCGAATAGCGCGGGAACGCCACCCACTGGCCGTCAATCAAGGAGATACGTACCCCACCGACTGGACCGGAGAACGGTAGACCAGAAAGCTGAGTAGACAGTGAAGCAGCGTTAATGGCTACTACGTCATACGCGTCATCTGGGTTTACAGTCAAAACTGTGGCTACTACCTGCACCTCATTACGCATGCCTTTTACAAAAGCAGGGCGCAGCGGGCGGTCAATTAGCCGAGCTGCCAAAATAGCGTCCGTAGTGGGGCGCCCTTCCCGGCGGAAGAACGAGCCCGGGATACGACCGGCAGCGTAGGAGCGTTCTTCGACGTCTACTGTGAGCGGGAAGAAATCAAATCCTTCTCGCGGTTGGCTGGAAACTGCAGTTGCCGAAAGCACCGTAGTTTCATCGTCCAAATAAGCCAGTGCCGAGCCAGCTGCCTGGCGAGCCAGCAATCCAGTTTCAAATACAATCTTGCGTTTGCCGAATTTACCGTTATCAATTACGGCTTCCGCATGTTTAATTTTAGGACCCTCCATGGGACCTCCTTCACGCCCTGGCGCGGTCATCGATAGTCATACGCGGGCCAACCCGCACACCACCACCGAGGACCGAACCTTGGGGCCTATCTTCGTTACTTCAGTAGCAGTTAAATCTTAACTGCAAAATCTAACGACAGCTTTAACTGCCGTTACAACAAACGGCCCGGACGGATGCCGGGCCGAGTTGGTGTCATCGGCGCAAACCGAGACGAGAAATCAGAGAGCGGTAACGCTCAATATCTTCTTCCGCCAAGTAGCTAAGCAGGCGCTTACGCTTACCGATCAGCAGCATCAGCCCGCGACGTGAGTGGTGATCATGCTGGTGAGTGCGGAAGTGTTCCGTCAGTTCCTTAATACGGACGCTCAGCAGTGCAATCTGAACTTCTGGAGAGCCAGTATCGCCCTCATGGGTTGCATATTCTTTAATGATTGCTGCTTTTTCCTCTTGTGAAAGGGCCATGCCTATCTCCTTCTGTGTCGTTGCACGGAGCCCGGGGCACGTTCTCCCGAGCGATGACGCTCCGTGGCCGATCTGACGGCTCCCGCAAGTTTACCATGCTGCCCAAATGGTAATTTCACTGCGATACGTGAGATCAGGCACGCTATCGCCGTGACCAGCACGGCAAATCAGTTAGCAGTGACCTCTGCCGGATTAACTCGATAGGAAACTGGCACTCCCAAAATTCTAGCTACATTGCGCAGATCGTCGTCCATCTGGTTTTGCAGCTCAGCTACATTGCGCATCTTCAGCATCGGACGCACGTAGTCGACAAATTCAATCGCAATTTTTTCGCCATATAGGTTCAAATCGGAACGCCCCAATACATGCGCCTCTACCGTGCGCACTTTTCCAGCAAACTGGGGGTTAGTGCCAATCGAGATTGCAGCCGGCAGATGCACCGTAGCCGTAGAGCCGGGCACATTTCGTACCAGCCAGCCAGCGTAGACACCATCAGCTGGCACTTCCCCGATTCCCTCTCCGGGCAAATTAGCAGTGGGGAAACCCAGTTCCCGCCCGCGTTTGAAGCCATGCTGCACTACTCCAGTCAGGCGGTGGGGGCGACCCAGAATTTCTGCCGCTTGGCGCACATTACCGGAATCAATTAGCTCCCGGATCCAGGTGGAGGAGAATCGGCGACCCGCGCTATCTCCCACATCCGAAACCAGGGTGACCTCTAGCCCATTTTGTTCCCCAAAGAACTTCAAGAAGCTGCCGTCGCCAGAGTTATTGCAGCCAAATCTGTTGTCTGCTCCTACTACCACGGCTTTAGCGTGCAGTTTTCCAATTAGTTCCTGGGTGATGAACTCTTCCGGAGTTAGTTTGGCATATTCCAAGCTGTACTTTTGGACGTAGACGACGTCGATCCCCGCCGCTTCTAACCGAGACACCCGTTCTTCCAGGGTAGAGATGAGCGGAATAGGCATGGTGGGATTGTGGATTTGCTGCGGATGAGGATCAAAGGTCAGTGCCACTGCTCGCATTCCACGCGCCCGCGCTTGCCGAACCGTTTCCCGCAATATCTCTAAGTGTCCCCGATGTACCCCATCGAAGATACCGAGCGTGACTACCGTGCCGCCTAGATCAGTAACATCTTGCGAACTGCGCCAAATTTCCACTGCGTTAGTATCCCTCGTTTATTTTGCTGGCTGCCAAGTAATATATGCCGAACTTGCAGTTACTCGCTAATGAGACTGCGGTTGTGCCGCCGGTATCACTAGTTGTAAGTCTGGTTTTAGCTCCCCGCGCCGCGGTGACACCAAAGAAATTGGAATTTCAGCGGAGTCCACGGCTACTGCTGGCCAGTTTTCTCCCTGTTCGCCGCGATAGCCTAGCTGCTGCGGCGAACGCATCGGAATAAATAGCCCGCGGCGCAACTGCTGTGCTTCGGCCGCAGTTACGGATACCGCAGGGAAAATTGCCCGGCACACGCTCGCCAAGGTGTGCACCGGTAATTCTGCTCCCGCCGCCACCGCCGCTTTCAAATCCGAAACCGAGCTAGCTTGAGCCACCTGCCATGGCCCAATCTCGGTACGCCGCAAAGCCCGCAAATGCGCTTTGGTGCCCAATTTTTCGCCCAAATCGCGCGCCAAGGCGCGCACGTAGGTGCCGCTAGAACAAGAAACAATTACGTCAACTAGCTGCACCTCAGTTTCACTATCCCCTACCAGCAGAGTTCCCGGCTGCAACTGCGAAGTAGGAGCAAACTGGGAAATATGTATCTGGCGCGGTTCTAACTGCACTTCGTTGCCATCCCGCACTAGGTCATGCGCTCGTTTTCCGGCAATCTTTATTGCAGAAACTGCCGCTGGTACCTGCCAGATGTCCCCTAAGAACTCTGCCATCGCAGCCACCAGTTCAGCGGCCGAAAACTCTGCTGGTGGCGCCAGGAAAAGTTCGCCATCGGCGTCATCCGTGCTGGAGCCCACCCCAAAACAGATAGTGGCAGTATAAGTTTTCGGTGCTCCCGCCAAATATTGGATCAGTTTGGTGGCGCGCCCGATGGCAATGACCAGCAGCCCAGTGGCCATCGGATCTAGCGTACCCGCGTGCCCTACTTGGCGCGTGGCAGCTAACCGGCGCACCGCCCCAACTACATCGTGCGAAGTAACTGCCGGATCTTTATCGAGCAGCAAAAATCCAGATTCTGCACCTGTACCAGCGGGTAGCTCACCCCAAGGTTTGGGGCGAGCTTGCCGAGCGCGAGCCCGCGCTTGATTGCGGGCGCGTCCAGCTGACACTAGCTCTCCATATCAGGGTGAACTATCTCTGGCTCATCCGCCGTATCACCAACGACGCGCGGACCACTCTCGGCATCGCTTTCTGCGGCAGCTGCGGCGTCATCAGCTACTTCACCCACTACCCGCGGTTTGCGGTACGGATCAGCTTCACCAGCTGGTTTAGCGCCAGCAGACTGTTGGCGGAGCATCTCATCTCGGGCCCGCGCCGCTACCACCAGATCCTCCAAGCTCCGGGCGGTGTCCGGTAAAGCATCTGGAATGAACTCCAAAGTTGGCGTCAGCCGCAATCCCAGCTGCCCTCCCACTTGGGAGCGAATCATACCTTTCGCCGATTCCAGCGCCTGCCCCGACCGGGCCAGTTCCGCTTCAGAGCCAAGTACCGTGTAAAAAATCGTGGCATGTTGCAGATCGCCGGTTACTTTCACATCAGTGATAGTAACCATTCCCAGCCGTGGATCTTTTAGCTTGTGGTCAATCAGCCGGGCAACGATCTGCTTTATCTGATCAGCAACTCGAGCAGCACGTGGATTTGCCATTTTCCCTCCTAGCTGCGCGGTACTTCACGCATTTCGAAGGTCTCGATAATGTCACCCTCGGCAATTTCCTTATAGCCGAGCGTGATACCACACTCGTAGCCTTCACGTACGGTGGTGACATCATCCTTTTCCCGGCGTAGCGACTGGATCTCCAGATCATCAACGATGATCTTGCCGTCACGACGCAACCGGGCTTTAGTACCGCGTTTAATGACGCCGGAGCGCACGATAGAACCAGCGATATTGCCAAACTTTCCAGAGCGGAACACTTGGCGAATCTCGGCAGTACCCAGTTCGACTTCTTCGTAGATCGGCTTGAGCTTGCCCTTTAGTGCCGACTCAACTTCATCGATTGCATCGTAGATTACCGAGTAGAACTTCATCTCCACGCCTTCGGCGTCAGCGAGTTCTTGTACCCGTTCTGCCGGTTTGACGTTGTATCCGATAATCACCGCGTTATCTACCGTAGCTAGATCCACATCCGACTGCGTGATAGAGCCAACGCCGCGGTGAATAACATTGAGTTCGACTTCGTCGCTGCCCACCTCGATGTCGTAGAGCGAAGATTCCAGTGCTTCCACGGAACCAGAAGAATCGCCCTTGATAATGAGGTTGAGCCGCTCCACCTTGCCTTCTTCAATCGCGGCGGTGAGGTCATCCAGCGAGATGCGCTTGCGGCGCTTCGCAAGCGTAGCAGCGCGTTTGGCTGCCTCGCGTTTCTCTGCCACCTGCCGAGCTGTGCGGTCCCCATCAGCCACAATTAGCTGATCGCCAGCAGACGGAACTGAGGTCAATCCCAGCACCTGCACCGGCCGCGACGGGGTCGCTTCCGCAACTTCATTGCCGTTTTCATCCAACATGGCGCGCACGCGACCATAAGCAGTGCCGACCACGATGGAGTCACCCACTCGCATCGTGCCCTCTTGGACCAGTGCGGTAATGACCGAACCGCGTCCCTGATCTAGCTTCGCCTCAATAGCGACGCCGCGAGCCGGTTTATCCGGATTGGCTTTGGGATCAACCAACACATCGGATGTGGTGACGATAGTCTCCAGCAGTTCTCCGATATTGATGCGCTTCTTCGCCGAAATATCAACGAACGGCACATCGCCGCCGTATTCTTCCGCCACCAGATTGTATTCAGTGAGTTGACCGCGCACCTTTTCCGGATCTGCACCCTCAACGTCAATCTTGTTCACGGCAACCACAATTGGCACTTTCGCTGCCTGAGCGTGGTTGATAGCTTCTACCGTCTGCGGCATGACGCCGTCATTCGCAGCTACTACCAGCACTGCAACGTCTGTAACATCGGCACCGCGTGCGCGCATCTGGGTGAACGCTTCGTGACCCGGGGTGTCGATGAACGTGATGGCACGGTCTTGGCCTTCCACTTTCACATGGGCCTGGTAGGCACCGATGTTCTGGGTAATGCCACCGGCTTCGCTTTCGACGACGTCTTCGTTACGAATCGCATCCAGCAGTTTAGTTTTACCGTGGTCCACGTGTCCCATAACGGTAACAACCGGTGGCCGCGGCGCTAGATCTTCTGGATTTTCGCCTTCCCGTTCCCCTTCGATATCGATATCAAAGGATTCCAAGATTTCCCGGTCCTCATCCTCAGCACTCATGATTTTGATGTCATAGCCGAGTTCTGCGCCGAGCAGCTGGAAAGTATCTTCATCGAGAGATTGGTTAGCAGTTGCCATTTCGCCCATGCGGAACAACACCGTAACCAGTGCGGCGGGATTCGCTTCGATGCGTTCGGCGAAGTCTGCCAGCGAAGAACCGGCGCGCACCCGCACCGTTTGCCCGCCGCCGTGTGGAATATCCACACCAGAGAGCATCGGTGACTTCTGCTCTTCAAACTCTTGCCGCTTCATCCGCTTGGACTTACGCCGGCTACCACCACCGCGGCGCCCAAAAGCGCCGGCTGTGGAACCGCCGCGAGCTTTACCACCTGAACGAACGAAACCGCCACCCTTAGCGGCGCCAGGAGCTCCTCTCCCCGGAGCACCGCCCCGGTTACCCCGACGCTGGTCTGACCGCGGTTGCGCAGCCTGATCCGGCATCATATTGGGCGAAGACTTGGGCTGATTGCGACGCGGCGGACGCCCGCCGTCTTGTTTGTCGCGGTCAGTGTGCCCCATGCCCTGTTTAGCGGCGAATGGGCTATTACCTGGGCGGGGACCGCCTCGCCGGGTCCCCATCCCCTGCCGGGATGAGAACGGGCTATTTCCGGGACGGGGACCGCCACCGCGACGCTGTGGGCGCGGTGGTGCAGCCTGTTCCCGAGCAGCTTTTGCTGACCGATGAGCTTCACCTGGCGTAGCCGTGCGCGGTTTTGGTGTTGCTTTAACTGGCGCTGGCTGCGGCTCTGGCTCCACTGGGGCCGGGGCTGGCTTCTTGGCCGGCTTAGCTGGTGGCTTCGGAGTTGGCGCTGGCTGCGGTTTAGCCGCCGGAGCCGCCGCAGCTTTTTCTGCTTCTGCAGCTGCCGGTTCTGCAGCTGCAGGTTCCGGAGCAGCAGGCGCAGTCGCTTTCTTCGGAGCTGCCTTCTTTGGAGCAGCTTTCTTTGGCTCTGCTGGAGCTCGATCTAGTTCTTCGGGGTGCTGTTCAAAATATTCGCGAGCGCGGCGCACCACCGGTGCCTCAATGCTCGACGAAGCAGATTTAACGAATTCGCCATTTTCTTTTAGCACTTCGAGCAGTTTTCGGCTCGTAACGCCTATCTCTTTGGCGAGCTCATGGACGCGGACCTTTGCCACATTTCTCCTTAGTTACGGTCCGCGCGCGTAGCGTCAGACCTCTCGGTTACAGCTCATCGCTGGGTACTCATCGGGTGCCCATCGGCTTTCTACCCGCTTTCATATTGTGAGGTTTACCTGGCTCGTGGGTATGGAGCCAGCCTTGCTACTTTTGCCAGTCTCCACTAGGCCGTAATTTGCCACTGGGAATCTGACTGGGGCATACCGCACTTAGCATACGAAATATGCACCAGGTCAAGTTTACCCGATATTGGGCATGCTATTAGCGCCACAGCAGCGTGAATAGCAACACGCACTCGGCATTAATTACTTGATTCACCCAGTTCCCGCTGGGTTTGGGGATCCTCCGAAGCTTTGCGGATATCAATTGACCAGCCAGTTAATTTCGCTGCCAAGCGAACATTCTGGGCTTCTTTGCCAATCGCCAAGGATGCTTGTTCATCTGGAACAATGGCGCGAGCTTGCCGAGTATCTGCATTCAAAATATCAACCCGCACAGCTTTTGCCGGCGATAGCGCTGCTCCAATGAATAGCGCCGGATCGTCGTCATAATCAACGACGTCGATCTTCTCCCCTTGCAATTCTTGGGTCACGGCACGTACTCGCTGGCCATTGTGTCCAATACAGGCTCCTTTGGCGTTTACCTCTGGATCGGCACTCCACACTGCGATCTTGGAGCGGTGCCCTGCTTCCCGGGCCAGTGCCACTATTTCCACTAGACCGTCGTCAATTTCGGGAACTTCAGTGCGGAAGAGCTGGCGTACAAAATCTGGATGAGAGCGAGATAGCCGGATGGAAGCGCCGCGCGGCGAAACTGCAATATCTAGCACTAAGGCCCGGATCATATCGCCGTGGGCAAAATGTTCGGCCGGTACTTGTTCTTCAGCGCGCAACAGACCGCGATTTTCCCCTAATTCCACAAATAGATCGCGGACTTCTGAACTGGAACTGGCATTGCTTTCCACCACCCCAGAGACGATCTCACCCTGTTTGCCGTGAAAGTCGCCCAAGATGCGCTTGGCTTCGGCATCCCGCAGCCGCTGCGAGATAATCGAGCGGGCGGTAGTAGTTGCAATCCGGCCAAAATCGGAAGGCGTATCATCAAATTCGCCGATTTTTTCGCCGTCTTCATCTAGCTCTGGTGCCCACACGGTAAATTTACCGCTGCTGCGATCCAATTCGACTCTAGCACCGCGCACGGCTCCCGGGGCGCGCAGATAAGCGTGGAGTAGTGCTTCCTCAATAGCTCCCAGCAGCACATCGAGTTCGACGCCCAGCTCGCTTTCAACTATGCGAAGTTCGCTAAGTGAGATGTCCACTATTTCTTAGCCTCCCGCCCGGATTTGCCAAATTCCACCGTGGCATATGCTTTTGAGATTTCCTCATATTCTACTCGCTGCCCAGCAATCACGGCACCAGCTGCGTCTGCTGCGCTAACTGCGCCGGAGATTTCTTCCCCAGACAATAGCGTCACCTGTGCAGTGCGCCCAATTGTGCGGGAAAAATGCCGCGCAGAGGTCAGTTCCCGTTCTGCTCCTGGGGTGGAGACCTCCAGAGTATAGCTGCCCGCAATCGGATCGGCTTGGTCTAGTAGCCCAGAAACTGCCCGAGTGACTTCCGCAATTTTATCCGAATCAACGCCGCCGGGCCCGTCAGGCAGATCTACCGTAACTTGCAATGTGGAATATTTACCCGCGCGGACTAACCGCACCTGTTCTAAGAAAAGCCCCGCCTGCGCCACTACCGGTTCTAGCAGCTCTGTTAGCTCTGAGATCTTGTTATTCTGTGCCATGTAGTAGATATTACCTTGTGTTTAATGTGGCAAGATTATTTCATGTCGAAAAATCTGTCCGCTGCGTTAATTTTCTCCGGCAGTTTAATTCTGGGCATAGCACTATTTGTGATTCTGATAATTGCTATGGGTGCCCGGCCGGAGAATATTGACCTCTCGGCTCCACCTGCCACTAGCAGCGAGGAACAGCGCCAAGCGGCGGCCACCGCAGCGCACCGGATCAATCAGGGTGCCCAGACTGCAGGGCTTACTGGACTGGCAAGTGCTGCCGACGCTTGGGAAACAAAACTAGGTGGAGTGTGGATCCCGTGGCCAGACGGCGCTCCTGCGGGATACGAAAACCCAGCGGTGAGCACTGAGCCAACTGGAACCGGCCCAGAGTATTTGATTAGCGAATTAACTGATTTAGCTAAGGAAACTTACGATTTTTCGCCAGAAATTGCTGCTGATGCCTCTGTGCAAGCGGTGCGGTTAGGAGCCAAATGCCCCAGCTACAATCCGGCGGATATCCCAGCTACTGACTCCATAGCTGTCCTATACGCTGCAAAACAGTGGTTTGAATTGGGCGGCGCTAATCTGCCCAGCGAGCACGAACAGCAACGTCAGCGCGTCAATCTGGTAGCACAAGTTATTTCTCAGGCATTAGCTAATGGGGCGGCTGACACCCGGAAGCCCCTGGCTCCCCTGCCCGCTGCAGACCCGATAGCTAGCGCCTACCAAATAATTGGTGCAGAAATCTTGCATCAGAGTGAAACTGCAAATGAAGCCGCTCGCCAAGCCACCGTGGGGTGGTTGTGCGAGCTGTACTCCTATCCGGATGCCCCTAGTTTGCTGACTCCATCAGCTTTGCCAGCTCAGTAAGCGCATCTGCTACGGCGACTTCCAGTTTTGCCCCAGAGATTCGGTCGCGCAGCTCCACTTTGCCCTCTTGCAGACCGCGCCCAACTACTACGGCGTATGGCATCCCCAGTAGTTCATAATCGGCAAACTTAACTCCAGCAGAGACTTTGCGCCGATCGTCGTAAAGCACTTCACCTGGAATCTGCTCTGCCAGTTGGGCAGCAGTTTCAAATACGGCTTCGTCTTTACCAGTCGCAATTACGTGTACGTCGAAAGGAGCCAAACCTAGCGGCCAGCGCAACCCCATATCGTCACAATTTAGTTCCGCTAAGGCGGCCATTACTCGCGATACTCCAATACCGTAGGAGCCCATCGTAACTACCGTAGCCTTACCGTTTTGATCCAGTACGGTCAAATCTAATGCCGCAGAGTATTTGCGACCCAACTGGAAAATATGGCCGATTTCGATACCGCGGCGAATAGCCAGAGCTCCCGAGCCATCGGGCGCAGCATCGCCATCGCGAACTTCAACTGCTTCTACCGTGCCATCAGCAGTAAAATCTCGACCATAGACCAGATCACAGACGTGCTTTTCAAATTCATTGGCACCAGTGATCCACCGCGAGCCCTCCGGCACATGTGGATCTAGCAGGTAGCGCGGCGCATCTGCCCCAGCATTGGGTCCCAATACTTGCGGCCCGATATATCCCGCCACCAGTTCTGGATATTTTTCTAGATCGTCCGCGGTAGCCATTTCAATTTCCGCCGGCGCCAGATTAGCTTCCAACCGTTTCAAATCAACTTCGCGGTCACCTGGCACGCCCACCACTAGCACTTCCCGTTCCCCATTCGGGTGCACAGCAGCTACCACCACATTCTTCAGGGTGTCACTCGCCTGCCACGGGCGATCAGCTCGCGGTTTAGTCTGGTTAAATAGGTCCACCAGCTCAGCAATTGTCTCTGCCTGTGGGGTATCAACCACTTCCGGCGCTGGCACATCGGAGAAGTCTTGTGCTGGCAACGGCGGAGTAACTACCGCTTCGGTATTGGCTGCATATCCACCTGGCGAAACCACAAAGGTATCTTCGCCGATTTCACACGGGGCCAAGAACTCCTCTGAGCGGGAACCACCCATAGCACCGGAAGTCGCCGCGCAAATTACATACGGCAGACCGAGCCGGTCAAATATCCGCTGATAAGCCTGGCGCATGGTGTCATAAGAAGTGTCCAGACCGGCGTCGTCAATATCGAAAGAATAGGCGTCCTTCATTAGGAATTCGCGGGTGCGAATCAACCCCGCCCGCGGTCGCGCTTCATCACGGTATTTGTGCTGAATCTGGTAAATAGTGACCGGTAGATCTTTGTATGACGAATACAGATCCTTTACCACCACGGTAAACATTTCTTCATGGGTGGGAGCGAGAAGGTAGTCGTTATCCCGCCGATCTTGTAACCGGAACAGGTTCGGACCGTATTCTTCCCAGCGGCCGGTCGCCTCATAGGGCTCACGCGGCAACAACGCCGGGAACAGCATCTCTTGCGCGCCAGCGGCATCCATTTCTTCGCGCACAATATTTTCCACTTTGCGCAGTACCCGCAGCCCCAACGGCAACCAGGAATATATCCCCGGGCCACAACGGCGGATATAGCCGGCGCGCACCAGCAACTTATGGGAGTTTACTTCGGCGTCAGCCGGATCCTCCCGCAACGTACGGACAAAAAGTTCAGACATTCTTTGCACGGGCTCAGTCTAACTGCCTTAGCGGCGCCATGCTTATAGCAATACGGTGGCGTATGTCCCTACTGTCACAAAACCGGCTTTTTCATAGGTGCGCACTGCCGGCAAATTGTAGTCATTGACATATAGCGAAACTATGGGAGCAAATTTGGCTTGTACTTGTTGCGCCACCGCCACCATCGCGCTGGCCCCAATGCCGCGATTGCGCAGCTCTGGCGGCACCCAAACGCCCTGGATCTGTGCCACTTGACCAGATAGTGCCCCTACTTCAGCTTTGAACTCCACCCGCGGTTTGCCCTGGTGCTGCTGGATGCGCACGAAGGTATGCCCAGCATTTACTAATTGATGCACATATTTGGTGTACACATTGCCCGAAGTTCGGGGATCGTAACCCACTTCTTCTTCAAACATGGCAAAAGCGGTGGGCACAATCAGCGCACCTTCGCCCGGTTGCGCTGGCCGTACTAGCTGATCTGCTGGCACTTGCGGCTGACCTTGGTAAACCATCGAGAGCTGCCGAGGGCGAATTTCCCGCGGGGGCGGGAACTTAGCCGCAATCAGTTCCCAAAGTGCCAATACCTGTTCGGCTGCACCTACTATGGACGACGCCGTCAGCCCAGTGGTGGTTAGATGTGCAGCTAACGCCGCTAATCCAGATGCAGTGAAACCATAGGGCACGATATTGGCGCCATTCCAGCACACTGCGGAGAGTTCGCCCGTGTAGTCAAAGTAGCCTAGCGCGTGCGCCGGCAAAGTAGCGCTGTGGTTTTCCAGCGCCGTCCGGATTAATACGGTAGCTACTGGATCTTCGTCAAGCAGTTCCAGTGCGGCGGGAAAATCGGAACGATGCAGCCGCCGCAGCCGATCCCGACGCAAAAATCGCATCTAAACGATCACTTCAGGATGAGTATTTGGGTCTTCGACCAAGCCCAGTTCTGCGGCAACAATGCGAGCACGGGAAATCAGCGATTCCACTATTTCACTCTCTGGCACAGTGTCCACCACCTTGCCCCGCACAAAGATCTGGCCTTTTCCATTGCCGGAGGCTACCCCTAAATCAGCTTCCCTAGCTTCACCAGGTCCGTTCACTACACAGCCCATCACTGCAACTCGCAGCGGGAAAGTGATGTCTTTTAGCCCCTCATTTACTTTGTTGGCCAAGCTGTACACATCGACCTGGGCCCGACCACACGATGGACATGACACAATCTCCAACTTACGGGGGCGCAATCCCAAAGAACGCAGTATTTCTTCGCCAACTTTTACTTCTTCAACCGGCGGCGCTGAAAGCGAAACTCGGATCGTGTCGCCAATCCCCTGGGCGAGCAATGCCCCAAAAGCCACCGCCGATTTAACAGTGCCCTGGAATTCGGGGCCCGCTTCTGTCACTCCTAGATGCAGTGGCCAGTCACCCGCCTCGGATAGCAACTGATAGGCCCGCACCATAGTGACCGGATCGTGATGCTTAACCGAAATAGCGAAATCGTAGAATCCAGCGTCTTCAAATAGATGAGCTTCGGCAATGGCGGATTCCACCAGTGCCTCTGGGGTGGCTTTGCCATACTTCTGCAACAGCCGCGGGTCTAAGGATCCGGCATTAACCCCGATACGCATCGCAGTGCCATTGGCTTTAGCCGCGGCGGCAATTTCTGGGATGCGGTCATCAAATTTCTTGATATTTCCAGGATTTACCCGCACCCCACAGCCAGCTTCAATAGCCATAAACACATAACGCGGCTGGAAGTGAATATCCGCAACTACCGGAATAGTCGACTGTTCGGTAATCGTAGCTAGTGCTTCGGCGTCTTTATCAGTTGGGCAAGCCACTCGGACAATATCGCATCCCGCAGCGGTCAGCTCCGCGATCTGCTGCAAAGTGGCGCCAATGTCGTGGGTCTTGGTGGTGGTCATAGACTGCACCGAGACCGGGGCGCCGCCGCCTACTTTCACATCCCCTACCTGTATTTGGCGCGTTTTTTTGCGCGGCGATAGGGTCAACGGTTCTGGAATTCCTAACGAAATACTGCTCACGGTTTTGATTATCTCACTTGTTACGTCAGTTAGCAGGTTAGCCTGATACCGGGTTTACGATATCCGCCACAATTAGCAGCACAGTCATCGCAATCAAAAAAGCAATAACTATCTGGCTCAGTGGCAACCAGCGCGCAGTGTCAAATGCTCCTGGGTCTGGTCTGCCGAACCGGCGCGCAATCGGACGGCGCACTCCTTCGATAACTGCCCCCAATATATGCCCCCCATCGAGTGGCAATAGCGGAATCAGGTTGAATACAAAAAGCGACATATTCAGAGCTGCTAAAAGCAACAGCAAATCGCCGGCTCGATCAGTAACTGTGTAGCTAGCTGACGGAGCAGCAGAGATACTCCCGGCCATATCGGCAACGCCCCAAATACCCATGATGCCCGCTTCGCGCGCTTGCCCGGGCAGTAGTGAGCGCGCCACATCCCATAAGTACACCGGCAACCGCAGCAAAACTTTTCCAGTGCCCAGGGCAAGTTCACCCGTTTTTCCCGGTATTTGGGTCAGTGCTAGCTGCTGGCGGTCCTGTGCCGGACCAATCCCTACCCAAGGGGTTGGCACCAATACCGATTTGCCGGCGTCGTCCAGCACTGGTTTTCCATCTTGCACAGCTGGGCGGTCAGTCAATTCTGGCGTCAATATAATTTCTTCTTGGGTAGCGCCGCGCTGCACCACCACAGTCACCGGAGCTGCGCCGCCGGCAGCGATGGCCGCCCGCAGTTCTTCCCAGTTGGCCGTGGGCTGACCACCCCATGATTCGATTACGTCACCAATAACTAGCTCTGAACTGGCTGCTGGGGAATCTGGCAGTATTTCGCCAACCTGGTTCAAATACACTGGCTGCCCAATCACAGACAGAGAAAGCGCGAGCCCCAAACCAGCCAAAATGAAGTTGGCAAACGGTCCAGCGAACATCACCAAAATTTTCTTACCAGCTGGAAGACGCCAAAAGGCCTGGTGTTCTTCCCCAGGTTCCAGTTCTGCGGCCGCTGCTTGGCGGGCAGTTTCAGCGGCAGTGAGATTGCCATCCGCGTCTACCGTGCGGGTGCCGGGCTGAGCTGGCGCCAGCATTCCCGCAATAGCAACAAAACCACCAACCGGGATAGCTTTGATGCCGTATTCGGTTTGCCCTGGTTTAGTAGACCACAGCGTGGGACCGAAGCCCACAAAATACCGCGACACTTTCACGCCAAATGCCTTGGCGAAGATCAAATGCCCCAGCTCGTGGAGTGCAATCGAGATCGCTAATCCCACCAGCAACAATAGGATTCCTGGTATTGCGCTCACTTGCCCGCTTTCGCTATTTCCGCTTGAGCTCGGTGCCGTGCCCAGGCTTCAGCAGCTTGGACTTGGGCTAAGTCCACGGTCTCCGGGGCAGAAAAATCAGCTACGACCTGGCTGACAATATCGATGATCGCCAGATAGCTGATGCGATCGGTCAAGAACGCTGCTACTGCTTCCTCATTAGCGGCATTCATCACCGCCGGATGCAGCGCCGAAGTCGCCACTGCCTCCCGCGCTAGATTAACCGCCGGGAAGACCGCGTCATCTAAGGGTTCAAAATCCCAACTAGTCGCAGTGTCCCACCGGCACGGTGTGGCTACTTTCGGAAGACGATCCGGCCAAGATAACCCCAAGGCAATCGGCAGTTGCATATCTGGCGGGGAAGCCTGCGCAATTGTGGAACCATCACAAAATTCCACCATAGAGTGGATAACTGACTGCGGGTGAACTACCGGCACGATCTGCTGCGGGGACATATCAAATAGATAAGCCGCTTCGATCAGCTCCAATCCTTTGTTCATCAATGTAGCGGAGTTGATAGTCACCACCGGGCCCATATCCCAGGTGGGGTGGTTAAGCGCTTGTTGTGCAGTGACATCTTGTAGTTGCGCCCGAGTGCAACCCCGGAATGGTCCACCTGAGGCTGTTAAAATAAGGCGCGCAACTTCGCTAGTGCCATCCACTTCTGGGGAAGTGAGACCTTTGTGGTGTCGCCCGGAACGCAAGGCTTGGGCAATCGCAGAATGCTCTGAATCCACTGGGGTGATCTGCCCGGGCCGTACCATGGCGTCTGCCACCAGTTTTCCGCCAGCTACTAGCGACTCTTTATTGGCCAAGGCAAGCTGAGCACCACTGTGTAAGGCTGCCAAAGTTGGCCCCAATCCCACTGACCCAGTTATGCCATTTAAGACGACGCCGCCCGGCCCAGCCAGTGCTGCCAATTCCGCTAAGGCCTCACTACCAGCCCATACTGCTACGCCAGGCAGTAGTTCTTTGAGTGCTGGCGCCGAGTCCTGATTTGCCACCGCTACGGTGCTGACCCGAAACTCTTGGGTCTGAGCTGCCAGCAATTCCAGCTGGTTTCCACCCGCCCCTAATCCCACTACTTCAAATTTATCGGGATGGTTGCGAATTACGTTAAGCGCTTGCGTACCAATAGAGCCAGTGGACCCTAGAATAACGACGCGCATCTTACTCAACTGCCAACAGAACTGAGATCACCCGATCGAGGTAGACATCCACTACCTCTTCCGCATAGGCTCCCGTTTTCTTAGCACTGGAGAAAACTGTCTGCCGCACTTCATCAGAAGTCAAGGCTGCTTTCCCATCGAAGTATTTCGCCACCGTATCTAGCAGCTCATCCACTTCTGCTTTTTTGTATCCGGTGTCGCTGGCATCGGCAAAACGCTCCCCGGCCGGGCGCAGTAACCGTGGATAGAGGGTACGCGCCGCCGCATAGGTTTGATCCAACCATGCCGCTTCGCCGTCAGTATTAACTACTTTGGCGCGCCGGCGCTGGATAAATGCCCGCTCCAACCGATCCAGTGCCGCATCCACTAATGCTGGGTCGTAACCATTGCGCACCCAAGAAAAGGCCGTGTTGCGCACGGTAGTTTCATCGATGTCTTCCGAATTTTCTCCGCCATACGCAGCTTTGGCGGCGGTGAGGAAGCTGTCTACCTGTGCGACGTCGTACCCAGAAGAAAACTTTCCAGCACGGGCAAAGGTATCAGTCATCTTTCTTCCCTTCCTTTGGGGCCATTCCGGCCAATTTTTGCGCTAAATCTTTCGGTTCCACCCGGTGCTGCGCAATCCGCGCTTCTACGTCAGCCTGTGCTTTCGCAGCACGCCGAGCTACATTTTCTCGATCGATGACGGCGGCTGCGAGTTGCCCGCATGCGCCATCGATATCGGATCCTCGAGTATCTCTTACCGTAGTAGAGATTCCAGCTTCACGGAGAGTGGACACGAATGTTTTAGTAGCTTGTGCGCTGGAGGCAGTCCAGATTGATCCCGGCGTAGGATTCAGCGGTATCGGGTTCACATGTGCCCAGCCATGCCCTCGAGCGTTTAGCTCCGCAGCCAGTAGCTCTGCCCGCCATTGATGGTCATTCATATCTTTAATGAGTGCGTATTCGATCGAGACTCTGCGCCCAGTGCGCACAAAATAGTGCCGGGCAGCGTCCAATAGTTCGCCCACCTTGTACCGAGAATTGATCGGGATGAGGTCATCGCGCAGATCGTCGTCTGGTGCATGCAGGGATACTGCCAAAGTTACTGGTAATCCTTCTTCAGCTAACCGGTTTATCATCGGCACCAAGCCCACTGTGGAGACGGTAACTGATCTGGCAGACATCCCAAATCCCTGCGGAGCTGGGTCAGTTATCCGGTGGAGTGCTGCTAACACTGGCTTGTAATTTGCCAGTGGCTCCCCCATGCCCATCAGCACGATATTAGTTATCCGCATCGGCTCTCCCAGGGCTCCAGCTTCTGCTGCCACCATGGATTTACGGACTTGCTCAACGATCTCTGCGGCAGTGATATTCCGCGTCAGCCCACTCTGACCAGTGGCGCAAAATGGACAGGCCATGCCGCAACCAGCTTGGGATGAAATGCACAGTGTGGCCCGATCGGGATATGCCATCAATACCGATTCCACTACTGCGCCATCAAAAAGGCGCCACAAGGTTTTCAAAGTGCGCCCGCCGTCTGCCCGCTGGGTATGTTCTTCAGTGATAAGCGGGGGCAGCAGTTTTTCACAAAGTACTTCGCGCTGCGCTTCCGGTAAATCAGTCATTTCTGCTGGGTCGGTGGTGCGGTGCGTGAAGTAATGATTAGAAATCTGGTCAGCACGGAAAGCGGGAAAGCCCAGCCCGGCAACCAGTTCTCGCCGCTGGGCACGCGAATACTCAGCGAGATGACGCGGCGGCTTTCCAAAGCGTTGTTCGGTAAAACTTACCGCCAGATTAGAAGCTGCCGGGCGTACCTGCCGCTGTTTTTCTGGTTTCTGCGGTGCAGTCATAGTTCCCTCCCGGTGCTACAGCACACCAGTGGCAAGGGCGAATATGGAATAGCATACCGGGGCAAAGAACAACATCGAATCGATCCGATCAAGCATCCCGCCATGTCCTGGGAAAATTGATCCCATGTCTTTTACGCCCAAATCGCGTTTCATTAGTGACTCGGCAAAGTCACCAGCAGTAGCGAACACTGGAGCAACTATCCCAACCAATACCGCCCAATACCAGTTAAACCCAGCTACAAAGTGCAGCAGTACGATTGCGACTACTAACGTACCCGCCATAGATCCAGCGAATCCCTCCCAAGACTTCTTGGGCGAAATTTTTGGCATGATCGGGGTCTTGCCAAAGAAAATCCCCACCAACCAGCCGAAAGTGTCATTAGCTACTGGCAAGAGCACAAAACTCGCCACCATAAGCGGCGCATTTTCCAGCGCGGCAATGCGTACGGCAAAAAGACCGAATAACCCAATCCATCCCAGACCAAAGCAGCCCACTAATCCATCCGTGAAGGCGTGGCGGGCAGAGAAAGTTCGCCAAATCAGACTTATACCACAAGTGAGTAGGTAGGCGATCATACCGGCACCGAGTCCGTAGACCCAGGTGACCGCAACCATCACCCATACCCCAACTACCAGCGGTATTAATGCGATTTTTATTTCTTTGACCAGTAAGGCGCCGGCAAATTCCCACAATCCGATTGATAAGAATATTGCCACCAGCACCACGAATATTTCGATGTGCACCACTACCGAAAGTGGCACCAAGCTGAGCAAAGCTATGGCAGTGACAATCGCAGCCGGGAGATTACGCCCCGCCTTGGAGCTCACTTCGTGCGGCTGCCGCGGCGGACGCGGGCGCAGTGCCGAGGCGACCTTCTGGAATGCAGACTTCACTGGCTAGCTAGATCTCCATTAGCTCAGCTTCTTTGCCGGCTAGCAAAGAATCAACCTGATCGATAAATCGTTTAGTCAACGATTCCAGATCTTTTTCGTACCGCTCGACTTCATCTTCACCAGCGTCGCCGTCTTTTTTTATCTTATCCAGCTGATCTTTAGCGTTACGACGCACCCCACGGATTGAAACTCGAGCTTCTTCGGCTTTGGCACCAGCTAGCCGCACATATTCCCGACGGCGTTCTTCGGTGAGCGCCGGCAGGTTTATCCGCAACACTTGCCCGTCATCAGTGGGGTTCACCCCCAGATCTGCATCGGCGATTGCTTTCTCAATATCTTTCATAGCGGCACGATCATAAGGTGCAATAAGCACTTGGCGTGCCTCCGGGACCGTCACCGATGCCAGTTGTTGCAACGGCGTTGGCGCCCCGTAGTAGTCCACCAATATCGAGGTAAACAGTTCTGGGTTTGCCCGCCCGGAACGGATCTTCGCAAACTCATTTTGCGCTACTTCGATGGATTTCTCCATCTTCTCTTCTGCCTCTAGGAGCACATCATCCAGCATTAGTTTTCCTTGTTTTAGTCGGTGGTAACCAGAGTACCTATCTTCTCACCGCGCAGCGCGCGTGTCACGTTTCCGGGCGTGGCCATACCGAATACCCGCATGGTCAGCCCGTTGTCTTGGCACAACGAGAATGCGGCCGCATCTGCCACCCGCAGTCCTCCCCGCAAGGCTTCCCCATAGGTGAGTTTACTGAGCAGTACTGCATTTGGATCTTTCTTCGGATCTGCAGTGTATACGCCGTCTACCCCATTCTTACCCACTAGGAGCTCATCACATTTCAGTTCTAGCGCCCGCTGCGCCGAAACAGTGTCGGTGGAAAAGTACGGCATACCCGCGCCAGCACCGAAAATAACCACTCGCGATTTTTCCAAATGCCGAATGGCGCGCAGCGGAATATAAGGTTCGGCAATCTGCGTCATAGTGATAGCAGTTTGCACCCGGGTGGGGACGCCAGCATGTTCCAGGAAATCCTGCAGTGCCACCGCGTTGATTACGGTACCGAGCATGCCCATATAGTCAGCACGCGCCCGATCCATTCCAGATTCCTGTAGTTCTGCCCCACGGAAGAAGTTCCCTCCGCCGACGACGATCCCGACCTCTACCCCTTCGCGGACTGCAATCGAGATTTCATTGGCGATCCGGGTCAATACCTCAGTATCCAGACCCACTTCACCGCCGCCAAAAATTTCACCTGATAGTTTCAACAGCACCCGCCGACGTTTTGTCTCCTGCGCCATGCTCGTCCTTTCGCTCAGTTGATGGGATTCTATCGCAAACGACCCCAGTTAGAATCCCGTCCAGTTAGCCGTTCCAGTTCTCGCCGCTCTTTCTTAGTGGGCCGCCCCGCACCTGGTTCCCTGCGAAATACTGGCAAATAAACCACTGGACGCTCCGGAGTGAGATCTTGGTAGCATTCTTGGGCAATCGCAGCTCCCACTCGTTTATCGATCAGCCGGCGCACCACCAAAATGCGATCAAATCCCTGGACTCGATACCGAACAGTGTCGCCAACATTAACTTTCGTGGCCGCTTTCACCGGTTGATCGTTTATACGCACATGCCCCGCGCGGCAGGCAGCGGTAGCAGCAGATCGGGTTTTAGTTTGCCGCACTGCCCACAGCCACTGATCAATTCGCGCCACAGGTATAGTTTAGCGACTACAAAGTGGCTATTATTACTGGCGCCTCGTGATGCAGCTAGCAGAAAACACCCAGAAACCGCTCTAAACTTGTGCTGTAACGGCGCGCAAGCGCCTTTTTGTATTTATTCTGCGGAAATGGAGCGTTACTAGGTGAGCGCAGCACGGCAAAACCAGCTATCTAATTCGGCGAGCGAAATTACTATTCCTGGTTCCGACCGCCGCTATAGCCGGAAGAAAATACTGGCAGTGGTACTCATTCCCCTAATGATGTCTCTGCTGCAGGTATCTTCAGTGAACAATGCGCTATTTTCTATGGGGCAGGCACTGGATGCTTCCAATTCACAACTGCAATGGGTGCTTTCTGGTTATGCCTTGGCGTACGGCATCGTATTAGTACCAGCGGGCCGGTTGGGCGATATTTTTGGGCGCGGCGGCGGTTTCGTAACTGGTCTGGCTATTTTCACTCTGGCGTCGCTTGGAATTGGGCTCTCTAACGATCCCACGCTGCTAAATGTGCTGCGCCTGGTACAAGGCATTGGCGCTGGTATCTTCTCCCCACAGACCACCGGCATGATTCAACAGTATTTCCAGGGGCAGGCACGCGCTCGAGCATTCGCCCTTTTTGGGTTGGTGGTGTCAATGTCGGTTGCGGCTGGCCCGGTTATGTCAGGTGGGCTCATTGCACTTTTAGGGGCAGACGTCGGTTGGCGGGCGTCGTTCCTCATCAACTTTCCGCTAGGTATTATCGGCATAATTTTGGCGCTGCGCTGGCTACCTTTTGCCAAAGAACGACGCCGGTTTGGCCCAGATAAAGTGGCGGCCCAACGCGAATATGAGGCACAACAGGCTGCGGCTGGAAATGAGATAAAACCAGCTAAAACTCGGGTCGATCTAGATCCAGTGGGTATGGGCTTGCTTGCCAGCGCCGTCGTCGCCATCATGTTCCCATTTATGGAACATAGCAAAGCTTGGCTCTGGGGGCTCCTCCCCGCTGGGGTGATCTCATTGGCCATTTGGGTACTTTGGGAGCTCAACTACCAGAAACGCGGTAAGTATCCAATGGTAAATATGAATCTATTCCGGATACGCACCTATTCCTATTCCACTGCGATCTCAACTCTGCAATTCTTAGGGGCAACTTCGATTTTTGTAGTGCTTGCTCTGTTCTTGCAAAATGAACTAGATACCAGCGCACTGCAGGTAGGCCTAGTATCCCTGCCAAATGCCTTACTCTCTGGGTATGCGGCAATGTGGGCCGGGAAACGTGCAGTGGAGCATGGCCGGGGACTGCAGGTGTTGGCACTAGCTATCATGCTCACTGGGGTGCTGGGCTCAATCTTAGTGGTATGGCTGATTTCTGATGGAGCCTCATTCTGGTGGCTGGTACCACCTATCACTTTCCTGGGCTTTGGTCAGGGGGCAATGGGATCAGCTAATCAGACCCAAACCATGCTGGATGTTCCGGCACAGCACGGTGGCACCGCGGGTGGCGTACAGCAAACCGGTCAGCGTATTGCCACGGCAATTGGCAATGCTATGGTGACTGCGGTGCTATTGGCTGGCTCCCGGATGCCCGGCAATACTCACTCCTGGTATGTGGGCTTTACCCTGTCCTATGTTTTAATTGCGATGATTTTGGCGGTGGGCTTGGGGATTGCCATCGTATTTTGGCGGGAAAAGTACCGCCACATCAACTAGCCTTCGCGGTAGCGAATACCGGATCCGCCGGCAGGGTACTCCCATTCCAGCGTGCCGGGATGCGCCACTGCTAGGCAGGTGCCACATTCCAAACAAGCCGCAGCCTCTACCGAAATAGTGCCATCCGGTTCTTCTTGGTATACATTTGCCGGGCATACCTGCACTAGCAATTTTCCAGTGCCAGTAGCCCGCGCTAATTCTTGATTTACCTTGATATGCGGCGCACCGTCGGTGACCTCGAAATGGTTTTTGGCTAGCCGCTCATTTACTGTTCCGGGATCAAAAGTCATAGCGCCCGCACCCCCGCAACTACAATCTGAGCAGTACGGTATAGTTTCACCGAATTGCGCCGCAAGCTCTGCCAGACCAGCTGATATAACGGCAGTCGCGCAGTAGTATTTTGCCGGTAGATATCGTAGAGCACATCTGCCACCAATTCCCCAGTTCGACCATACATTTCTGGCGTACTTGCCAAGAATGCCGGAATCTTACTGGCAGTGGCCATATCTTTCCCCACGAAGCTATCTTCCAGATGCCGCAAATATTTACCAAGCTTCACGCTAGAGTAGTCGGCCTGTTCCAGGGCCGCCGCCACGGCTTCCGTCGCCGCGAGCGCCGAACCAGCGGCCAAATCCATTCCGCGGATGCTGAACCCATTGTTAATAGTGAATCCGGCGGCGTCGCCAATAATCAACATGCCGTTGTGTACTAGGTCGCGCTGCATGGCTTTCCCGCCTTCAGCCACCAGGTGACTGCCGTACTCCAAAATTTCGCCATCCGCCAGCAGCGGCGCCAGATAAGGATGCGCCAACAAATGCGCAAAGATCTCAGCCGAGTCGAGTCCCTTGCGCTGCAGATCTTCTAACATCAGCACTACACCAACCGAGACAGAGTCGCGGTTAGTGTAGAGGAATGCCCCGCCAGCTACTCCTTGGGTACAGTCACCGACCAGGGTATACGCGGTGCCATCAGCCGCAGTACCCAGCTGGAAACGCTGGCGGATGGTATCTTCCCCCAGCCGGATCACAGCTTTAATGCCCAACCCGAGTTGGGATTGGGGCACCTTGCCACGCACTCCAGCTCCTTGCGCCAGGAACGAGTTAACGCCGTCTGCCAAAATAACAACTTTGGCACGCATTTCCTCACCTGCAGCGCGAATGCCAGTGAAATAGTCACCTTCGCGGATTAGCGAGTCCACTTTGATGCCGGAGATTACTGATGCTCCCGCTTCCTCTGCCTGCTCAGCTAGCCAGGGATCCAGTTTGGCCCGCAACACAGTGACGGCGTTACCTGCCAGCCGCTCATCCCAATAGTCCAGGTTCACCGCGGAGTCTGCATTCAGAAAACTGAGGACATTGCGGGTAACTGGGCGCTCTACTGGCGCATCTGCCCAGGCAGCACCATATATTTTTTCCAGCACCGCTGAGTAAAGCACACCTCCAGAAAGGTTCTTGGTACCCGGCTCTGCACCCCGTTCCACCAGCAATACTTCATAACCCTGCTTGGCTAACTGATAGGCAGCCACGGAGCCGGCCACGCCCGCTCCCACCACGATTACATCAAAGTCGTATTCACTCACAGAACTATGCTTCTCCTAGCGCGGCAGTCAACTCCGGCAGAATCTGGTATAGATCGCCCACCACGCCATAGTCTGCCACAGTGAAGATATTGGCAGTTTCGTCTTCATTTATTGCCACGATGGTCTTGGAATTTTCTACCCCAGCCAAGTGATGCACCTGCCCAGATAGCCCGACCGGGAAATATATTTCTGGGCTAATAGTGTGCCCAGATACCCCAATATAAGAGTCGCGATCCATCCAGCCAGCCCCTTCCACAATTGGCCGGGAACAGCCAACTTCGGCCCCAATGGCAGCAGCAAAATCGCGGGCGAGCTGCAGGTCTTCTTCCGCAGCAAAGCCCCGCCCTACTCCGACGATCCGCTCCGCAGCTGGCAAGTTCACCCCGGTGCCGGTATCGGTAGCGGCAGTTATTTGCGCCTGGTACTGCAGGGGGGTTTCCACGGTAGTTTCCGGAGCGGAAGCTAAATCTGTTACTGGCTTTCCGCCCTCGACTACGGCGACGGCGGGGCCTTCCCATGCCACACTCTGCAAAGTCAGATTTGAATAGCGCGACAGTTTGGCAGTGTGTCCGGAGACCTCAGTAAGTCCATGCAAATAAACCGCATCCAACCTTGCAGCAACCGCGCCCGCAAAAGTGCGCTCTGCCGGCGCATCTACTGCCAGAATTAGGTCGTCAGCTGTGGCAGTTACTTGTTGCACTACCGCAGGAGCCAGCGCCTCTGCCGGCATGTTTTCCGGAAGTGGCAGGCGGATAATCTGATCTACCCCAGTAATTGGCGCATCCCCCACTACCACTGCCACAGTTTCGCCAACTGCTAGTTCGAGTAGCTGCGAGATATTGTTCCCCGTAGTAAGAATCCAAGTTTTCATGCTTATCCTCCCTACCAGATCCCGTCAGCGCGCAAAGCAGCCACTAACTGGGCTGCCGCGTCTGGGCCTTTGAAAATCTGATGTTTGCGATCGCGCACCGGTGGTTTCTGATATCCGGTGACGGTGGCAGTGGCTGCCCCCAGCTCGAAACCAGCAATATCTAAGACCTCCACTGGTTTCTTCCCGGCCGCCAGAATTTCTTTCATCCCAGCTACCCGCGGCATTATCGCGTCTGAAGTAGCTGCCAATACCGCATTTCCGTGGATTTCTATAGTGCGGTTTCCGCCCGGCGCCTGCTGTTCGATCCGGTAGCCGGTGTCAGTTTTTTCCACTGACTTCACTTCCAAGAAACACGGCCACTCCAAGAAACCGGCGATAAGGGCAGGAATAACACCAGCAGAGTCATCCACTGACGCTGCCCCGGTAATCACTAAATCTGCATTTTCGCGGGCCACTAATTGTGCCAATACGCGAGCTACTCGCGTGGAATTCCAGTCTGCTACGGCGTCGTCAGCTACTACTACCCCGCGGTCGAATCCACGTGCCATCGCGCTCTTGCGGGCTTTTGCCGACCCAGCTTCAGCCAGTCCCACCGAGATCCCCACCAGTTCAGCAGCTGAATCGTCTGCCAATCGCCGCCCTAGTTCGATAGCAACTGGATCAGATTCACAGACGCTGGAATGGGCACGCGACCAGTCAATCTCTCCAGTTTCGCTAACGGTGGCGTCCTGTGGATTGGGCGCATATTTATAAGCTACTACTACCGACATTTGCACTCCTGCATACCTAAACTCTGCGCTTAAAAGCACCGGGGCGCACCCCAAAGGATGCGCCCCTAGTGAATGGCTGTTAGCACGTGGTTTCCCACGTAGTGTTATTCGCCTACCCGAACGCGCACGAAACCAGTGACGTTGCCGCCGCTAGCTTTAACAACCTGACCCACAGTTTGCTTCGGATCCCGCGCGTAGGCTTGTTCCATCAGCACAATCTGCTTGAAGTAGCCCTTCAGGCGACCTTCAACGATCTTCGGAACAGCCTTTTCTGGCTTACCTTCGGAAATGGTCAGCTCCGTAGCAATCCGCCGTTCGTTTTCGATTTCTTCTGCTGGAACATCTGCCTCGGTTAGGTAACGCGGCGACATTGCAGCAATGTGCACGGCAACGTCGTGCGCTACTGCTTCGCCAGCCTCATCCGTGGCGACCAATACGGCAACCTGCGGCGGGAGGTCAGTGGAGGTGCGGTGCATATAAGCTGCAACGCGATCGCCGGACAGGGTGTGTACCGAACCAACCTCGATCTTCTCGCCGATGACGCCCATCATGCCCGAGACCTTGTCTGCTACGGTTTCGTCGTCCAGCTTGGCGGCCATAGCCTCTTCCACCGTGGTGGCCTGTGCAGCTACTACTGCTTCGAGCACTGCTTCCGAGAAGTCGATGAACTTCTGGGTCTTAGCAACGAAGTCAGTTTCCGCATTAACTTCTACTACGTATCCGGTCTGACCAGCATCGCTATCGACGATCTTGGAGGTCACCAGACCAGCAGATGCAGAACGACCTTCGCGCTTAGCTGCAATCTTCAGACCCTTCAACCGCAGGATTTCTTCTGCCTTGGCGGCGTCGCCGTCAGCTTCAGCGAGAGCATTTTTGACGTCGAGCATGCCAGCGCCGGTCTTTTCCCGCAGCGCTTTGATGTCTTGGAGAGTGTAGTTAGCCATTATTTCTCTTCCTCAGCCTTCTCTTCTGCAGCCGGTTCTGCGGCTGGCTCTGCAGCTGGTTCTTCAGCTGGCGCTGCGGCTGTTTCTTCAGCTTCGTTCGCCTTTTCTGCTTCCAGCTTTTCTTCCACTGCTTCGCCGGCGGCTAGCATTTCGCGTTCCCATTCCGGCATCGGTTCTTCTGCACCTTCGCCGTCTTTAGCCCCACCGCGAGCCAATAGGCCTTCAGCTACTGCGTCAGCAACAATCCGGGTGAGCAGTTCAATCGAGCGAATCGAGTCATCATTGCCGGGAATGCCGTAGTCAACTTCATCCGGATCACAGTTGGTGTCCAGAATAGCCACTACTGGGATATTCAGTTTCCGAGCCTCAGCTACTGCCAGATGCTGTTTATTGGTGTCGACGATCCACACTGCAGATGGGACCTTACCCATATCGCGGATACCACCGAGTTCGCGATCCAGCTTTTCCTTTTCGCGGCGTAGCGTCAGCAGTTCTTTCTTGGTGTGACCGGAGCCGGCAACGTCGTCAAAATCAATAAGTTCTAGTTCCTTCAAGCGCTGGATACTCTTGTGCACCGTCTGGAAGTTGGTGAGCATACCGCCCAACCAGCGTTCTTTCACGTATGGCATACCTACGCGTTCAGCTTGCTCTTGGATAGAGTGCTGGGCCTGACGCTTGGTGCCGACAAACAAGATATTGCCGCCGTGAGCTACGGTTTCTTTTACGAAATCATAGGTCCGGTTAATATCTTCGACCGTCTTGCGCAGGTCAATAATGTAAATGCCGTTGCGGTCATTGAGGATAAACCGCTTCATCTTTGGGTTCCACCGGCGGGTCTGATGCCCGAAGTGGACGCCAGCTTCAAGCAGCTGACGAGTGGTAACGACTGCCATGGTCGTCCTTTCTCATGCGCAAAAGCGCGGTTAACGGTTAGTTATTCGCGGCGGGGTTGCCGGCGAATCCTGGTGCCCCATCCGTCACAAACCTTGCGGACCGATGCGACGGAGACTTTGCAGTGAACGAGCACGCGAAGTCTGCTTTTCAGCAGCTCTCCCATCGTACCTAACAGATAGTGAAATAAGCCATGCCTAATTCGGTGGTTTTCCCCACTGAACAGCCAGTATCTCGGGCGGGCCAGCACAATCAGCCCCGCAGTTTTCCACTGTTTCCTAACCGGAAAAATTGTCCACTATTTTTTGTGCTGCCCACAGCGACGATGTGCCCAGTGGAAGAGTTTAGCTATGAAACGAATAATTTTGGCTGCTGCCACCACCGCACTGCTAGCTACCGCTGTAAGTGGAGTGGGCGGCAGTGCGGTAGATACCGTCTCGCCGGTTTCCTCAGCTGCCGGCAATACCGTTACCCCGGCGGCTGCGCCAGTAGGAGCCCAGGTTGCCGCCATCACTACTGAGTTCGATTGGCCAGCTGGGTACCCAGTGCCAGTACTGCGGAAATTCCGGGTTGGACAGCACAACTGGCAGCCCGGACATCGCGGAGTAGATCTCGCTTTAGCGGCGGGGGACGCGGTGTACGCTGCTGGCGCCGGAGAGGTTATTTACGCCGGCCAGCTCAATGATCGAGAACTAGTTTCTATTGCACACCCCGGCGGGATACGCACTACCTATGAGCCGGTGCAACCCACGGTTAGCCGCGGAGAAATGGTGCAGCTGGGGCAAAAAATCGGAGTAGTGGCTGCCGGTCATTGCACTCCATTTTCGTGCCTGCATTGGGGGGCAAAACGCGGAACTAAAAACTATCTAGATCCACTTTCCCTGCTGCCAGATCAGCAGATTAGATTGCTGGAATGAAACACCTGGCAGACTCTGGAATTATGCTCGGGGATGGGCCTGCCCGAAGGCCTGCCGGAGCCGATCTGCACTTACATGGGTGTACCGCTGAGTGGTGCCCAAGGAGGAATGACCTAGTATTTCTTGCACTGAGCGCATATCTGCTCCCCCTTCTAACAGGTGGGTAGCAGCGGAGTGCCGCAAGCCATGCGGGCTTATTTCCGGTACCCCGGCTTGTGCAGCGATACGAGTGAGGACGGTGCGCACCGTGCGGGGATCAATCCGCTTACCGTGCTCTCCAACAAATACTGCTTGGGTAGGCTGCGACAGCACTGTTTCCCGGAGGCTAAGCCACGCCATTAGAGCTTTTCGGGCTGGCTTACCGAAGGGAACTACTCGCTCTTTGCTACCTTTGCCGAATACCCGCAGAGTGGAATCTGGATGTATTGCGGTGATATCTAGCCCTACCAATTCACTGACCCGAATACCGGTGGCATACAACAATTCCAAAATGGCCCAATTGCGCACCGCCATCGGCTGCCCAGTTTTCGCTAATTCTTGGGCGTAGTTGAGCAGAGCCTGAGCTTGTTCCTGGGTTAAGACGCGCGGCAAGCGATTCTCAGCTTTTGGGGACTGTAGCCGCGCCCCGGCATCAACTCGGGTGTAGTTATTTTGATACAGCCAACTGCAGAAATTACGTATCCCAGCACTGTGCCGAGCCAATGAAGCCCGAGCCTGCCCCGCTTGTTGTTGCGCAGCCAGCCAAGCACGCACATCCGCTAGTTCCAGTTCAAACAGTGCAGTGGCGGCGTCATCGGAATACTGGGTTAAAAAGCCCAGCAAGCTTTCTGCCTCAGCTAAATAAGCGCGCACCGTATGGGCGGACATCCCCCGGCGCAAAGTTAACTCCCGCTCATAATCTGCCAGCAGCTGCTCGAATTTCATATCTTAAGTGTAATGTGACGCTACGGTGATGCAGCACTACGGACTGCGACGAGCTACCCGGTATCAGCTTTCACCCAACCGCTGCCGCTTTCCACCACTTTGCCGGCAAATTTTAAGGCACCCAGCGCACTCATAGTTTCTGGAATGCTGAGTGCTGCCAACTGTGCAATTTTTGCTAGTTCCGCAGCACGACGCACGGGCACTGCATCAAACACCCGCTGTTGTTTGGGATCGAAATCTGCTGCCCCGGCACCCGTGAAAAAATCTGGGATCGTTAACTGTGCTGCAGCTGATTCTGGCGCCATCCCAATTGGAAAAGCTAGCTCAGAAACTTGTGCCGAGTTAGTTACTAATGTGGCACTGTTGCGCAGCAGTTCGTGGCATCCCACAGAACGCGGAGAATCTACCCGCCCGGGAAATGCTCCCACATTGCGTCCCAGAGCTAGAGCGTGCCGGGCGGTGCTAAGCGCACCAGAGCGAAATGGTGCTTCGACTACTACGGTAGTGCCGGCCAGCGCTGCGATAATGCGGTTGCGCAATAAAAATCGAAAGCGCTGCGGGGCAGCGTTGGGTGGATTTTCGGAGACCACTGCCCCGCCGTGTGCTATCACATCCGTGAATAGCTGCTGATGCGCGCGGGGATATACGCGATCGGCTCCCCCGGCAGAGACAATCACGGTAGCCTGATCTGCCAACAAGGCACCGCGGTGGGCAGCGGCGTCGATCCCGAAAGCTCCGCCAGAAACTATGGTGAAATAATTCGCCAGCTCATATGCTATATCTCGCGCAATATCTTGCCCGTAGGAGGAAGCATCCCGCGACCCGACTATCGCAAGCATCGGGCGCGCCAAGGCACGCACCTCCCCGCGCACCCACAGTGCTAATGGACAGTCAGCCCCTAAATCTGTTAACTGCGCTGGCCAAAATTCGTCACCTGGAATGAGTAACTGCAACTTCATTGCGGCAATCATTTGCGCGGTGAGCGGGCGTAAGTTTTCAGCACGCTGTTGCCATCGCTGCGCTTGCTGTTTTTCTGCGGGCGATAGGCCGACGCCGGTTTGGCTGGCAGTTAGCGCTTCTTGGTATCCCAACCGCTGAATCAGCTCCCAAGCCACGGTATCGCCGCCTTCTACTAGCCGGGTCCAATGTGCGGCTGCCAAATGTGCTGGAGTGAGTTCCGTCATTGTTCTCCTTGCCCGCGCAGCATCATCGCTGCCATTACGTCACTATCGGTTGGGGCGGCGCGCCCAGCTAGATCGGCGACGGTCCACGATAGTCGCAAGATACGATCAATTGCTCGCATAGAGAGTTGCCCACTCACCATGCGCTGTTCTAACTGCTGGTTTAGCCGCGAAGATAGCTTGGTATTTTGCCGGAGCCAGCGCCCGGTTAATTCACTATTCGATACCGCACCCGTGTTAGCACTGCGGCTGAGCTGGCGATCCCGTGCTGCAGTAATTTTTTCACGCAGCTGGCTAGAGGAGACGCTGCCGCCACTTTTTAGCTGTGCGGGCGAGGGCCGATTTAGCCGCAAGGAAATATCTATCCGATCGCGTACTGGTCCACCTAATGCGGCGCGGTAATTTATTCGATCGCGGCTAGTGCAGGTACAGCTCCCCGGGGCATCATAGAGCCGACCACACCGACACGGATTAGCGGCTGCAATAAGCTGGAATCGGGCCGGGTAACGCACAGTAGCTTTTGCTCGATGCAGTTCAATCCAGCCCGTTTCTAGTGGCTGGCGCAGCGCCTGGAGGACGCTGGTGGAAAACTCTGGGAACTCGTCACAAAATAGTATGCCGCGATGTGCCCGGGTGATTGCGCCCGGCCGCGGGATTCCTGATCCGCCACCCACTAAAGCCGCCACGGTGGCAGAGTGGTGCGGGGCGGAGAATGGGGCGCGCCGCGGCAACGCCGTCACTGCTTCTCCGCATACGGAACGGATGGCGGCAACTTCTACCGCTGCCTGCGCACTTAAATCAGGTAAAATTCCCGGGAGCCGCTGCGCCAGCATAGATTTCCCCACCCCAGGCGGTCCTACTAATAGCGCATGGTGACCACCAGCTGCAGCAACTGTCAGCCCCCAGATAGCTTCTTCCTGGCCGCATACATCTGCCATATCAATCGACTCTGCAGCCCCCGATGCCACCGGATTTTCTGGTAACACCAGCGGCGGTACATCCGCTGTTGGCGCTCCCAATAAGCGCGCTACCTGGGCTAAATGGTCAACGGGCGTCACCTCCAGCCCACTGACTAATTGCGCCTCGGCATAGTTTGCGGCAGGCACAATCGCCCTAGTGATGTGATTTTGCTGTGCCGCTAGCAGAGCTGGCAACACCCCCTGCACCCCGCGGATTGAGCCATCCAACCCCAGTTCCCCTAATACCAGCGCATCGGAATCCACCGCACTGAATCCCAACGCCCCAAAAACTGCCACCGCTATGCCCAAATCAAAAGCCGTTCCAGACTTGGTGATATCAGCTGGAGACAGGTTCACCGTCAGCCGCTGATTAGGCCACCTTTGCCCGATAGCGTGAAATCCACTGCGCAACCGTTCGCGCGCTTCATTCACTGCTGCATCTGCCAGCCCAACTATGGTGAAATTCGGCAGCCCTGAGGCCAGTACCGCTTCCACTAAAACTGGCTGGGCAAGAAGACCTTGTAAGCTAACGGTTCGTGCTCTACCTACTAATACTCTGGGCATATTCCATCAACTCAATACTGGGCATCGCGCACATGATTTACGGTGTAATTACCTTGGCTATCTAGCTGTATCCCGATCACATCCACGGCAATCACTTGCACATGCAGCCCTTTCGCTGCCAACCACTCACTGAGCAAACCCCGAATGCGCTGTAGTTTTACTGGAGTTACGGCTTCTTCTGCGGTGCCGGCATAAGTGGTACGCCGCGTTTTCACTTCCACCGCCACCAAGGCTTGGCGTTGCGGATCAAATGCGACTACATCTAGTTCCCCGCCACGGGTGCGCCAGTTACGAGCCAGGATTTCCCAGCCTTGACCCTTCAAATAAGTTACTGCGCAATCTTCCCCCCAGCTTCCGAGTTGAGATCGCGTCAACTGCCGCTGCAATACAGCCTGTGTGTTTTGTTTTGTTCTATCCACCCTCTGATTGCATCAGAGAAGACTGCCATAAAAACTCACCGCGGCCATTCTGTGGATACTAGTAACCAAAACTAGACTTGTGGAAAACCAGCGCCTGCGAAATGTTCCCGCGCAGTCTACCTGCGCAGTGCGCCCACGTCAGCTATTTAGCTCAAGTTCGTGAGCGACGTCTGGCTTATTAAGTTCTTCCACGTTCACATCTTTGAAAGTGACGATACGAGCTGAGCGAATAAACCGGGACCGACGGAAGATGTCCCAGACCCAAGCATCTGTCAATTTCACTTCAAAAAAGATATCGCCGCCGGCCGAAGATCGCACATTAACATCAACTTCATTAGCCAAATAGAATCGACGCTCGGTCTCCACCACGAACCGAAATAAACTCACTACGTCGCGGTATTCCCGGTATAGCGCCAACTCTTGGTCTGCTTCGTAGTTTTCCAGTTCGTTCATAGTTTTCCTTGTAGTGTATCTGGCGAAATACCAGGTAATTTCCAGGATTTGCGGTGTTGTGAGCTCACGCCCAGTTTGGCCAAACCAGCAACATGCGCTGCCGAGGCATAGCCTTTGTTACTCTCCCAATCGTAACCCGTAATTTGGTCGGCTAGTTGCACCATTAAGCTATCTCGCGCCACCTTTGCCACCACCGATGCGCCCGCAATTACCGCACACCGCGCATCACCTTTCCGTTCTAGCTGAACTGGCAAATTGGGCGGGGTGGGACCAGCGGAAAATAGCGGGGTTTCCCACCAGTTGTGCACGCCATCTAATAGGACGACGCCGATCGGCAAGTCCCCTAGCTGGGCGTAGGCCCGCGCTGCAGCGGCACGCAGTCCGCCTAATATCCCCCAGGCATCTATTTCTGCGGCACTAGCATGCCCCACGGTGCAGGCCACTGCCCACTGCTGTACGGGGTCTACCAAACGCTCCCGGGCTGCCGGTGACAGCAACTTAGAGTCCCGCAATCCTGTTGGAAATTCATCTGCCGTCTCCATACCGACCACACAGATACCGACCGACACTGGACCGGCGATAGCCCCCCGCCCTACTTCATCTACTCCAGCAACCAGCTGGAAAGTAGTAGCTCCACTCGGGTTTAGCTGAGCTAATAGGCGTTTTTCTATTTCCCGATCTGGCAGTATCACTCGGGGTCCGGAACATTCACAAATGTCTGCGCCACTGAGGGCAACCGCTCCATCCGATCAAATGGGTAGACGATAGCCCATACCCGCCCTTCAATATTTTTGATTGGTACGAAGCCGAACCCAGTGTGCGCCTGGTGGTACCGCGAATCTTGCGAGTTGATGCGGTTATCACCAAGTACCCACACGTGACCCGCCGGAACAGTAACGTCGAATTCTTCCGCTGACGGCGCTACCCCGTCTTTTAGATAGTCCTCTACAATGGGAGCACCATTTACGGTTATTAGCCCGCCCTGGTTGCAACATGCCACTCGATCACCGGGCATACCGATAATGCGTTTTACTAGGTGTTTACCGATATTTTGCGGCAATATGCCGATGGCAACGCCGATATTCTGCAATTTTTCTGCTGCTGGGGATAGTTCTGGCGACAGGCTTTGGTGCAGCCAATTACCCGGATCTACAAAGACCACGGGGTCTCCTCTATTCAAATCTTCAGCGGAGTCTGCCAATTTATTTACTATGATGCGATCCCCGGGGACAAACGTATTTTCCATCGATTCTGACGGAATCTCGAAGGCTTGGAACAGAAAAGTTTTTACCAACACTGACAACAGCAGTGCGATCCCAATAATGGTGAAGATTTCCAACAGCCATGCCCACAGGCTGCGCGGTGAATTTTTTGCCTCAGCTTCTGCTTCCGCGCGCGCTTGAGCCGCTGCTATTCGCTCTTCGCCAGCTTCTGCACTGGGCTCAAATGACGGCGGCATTTGAGCTAGCTCGGCATTTTGGGGATTTTGATCTGCGCCCATCAATTTCCTTTATTCGGGGTTCCCGCAAATTCTACCCTAAAGCTATGAACTAGCAGCGGTAACACACAAGCCAGCGGCGCAGCTAGCTAGTCCAGGGCATGCCCCAAAATATCTGGGGCATGCCCTGGATAGTAGCTGAGCAGTAGTACTACTACTGCTCAGCTTCAGTTTATTTGCGGTTGGTGGCGCGCTTATCACCGCGACGGGACGCCAAAACCAGGCCAGCACCGCCAGCAGCGAGCAAAAGCGCGGCTGGAATTGCTGAATCTGTATCTGCGCCGGTATTGGCTAGCTGGTCGGCCTGGTCGCCACCAGTTTCCGGGGCAACCTGGCACTTATCAGAAAGCTCCGCAGTCCAGCTCCAGGAACTTTGCGTTCCGGGTGCGAAGTGGAATCCATCAGCCGCAACAGCTTGAACAACTACCTTATTACCGTACGGGTAAACGTATTTACCTTCCGCATTCGCCAGAACCAACTTACCGTCCACCGTGACCCGGTAGGTTACGTTCGCAATATTGCCAACAGTCACATATGGCATCTCGCCACAGCTAGCTGGGTCAGCCGCAGATGGATTGACATGTGATGGAACTACTGCAAACACAGTGGTGAGCCGGTCGTATTCCGCTTTAGCCGCATCGTACTTAACTTGTGCCTGATCTACTGCGGATTTAGCAGCAGCTTGTTTTGCCAGAGCTGCGTTCAACTCAGCTTTGGCCGCATCGTAATTACGTTGGGCCGCCGCAACTGCAGCAGTGGCTGCTGAGAGTGCAGCGTACTTTTCAGCTACCGCATTGAGCTCAGGATAAGCAGCAAGTAGCGCGGCTGGAATGCCATCAGCTACCGCAGATTGCGGGGTCAGAGCAGCCAGGTCTGCCGCCTTCTTATCTGCTTGCGTCTTTGCTGTCTGGGCCGCTGTTAACGCAGCAGCCGCCGCGGTTTCAGCTTCCTGTGCCTGGGTAGCAGTCGTATCAGCTGCCACCTTAGCGTCCTGGGCTTGCTGTAGTTTCGCCTGAGCATCTGCTAGCGCAGCTGCGCTAGCCTGTAGCGCAGCTAGATCAGCTTGGGCCGCAGCCACTGTGTCAGCCGCGGTTTGGGCTTCAGCCTGCGCCGCTTCCAGCTTGGCTTGGGCTGCGGCTAGCTCAGTTTGCTGGGTAGCGGCCGCAGCCTGAGCATTAGCCAACGCTGCTTCCGCGGTAGCTAGCTCACCGGCGATCTGGTTGCGGGTAGCAGTGGCATCATTGAGCGCAATTTGGGCGGCCGCAATCTTGGCATCCTGGGCTGCTAGTGCAGCCTCTTTGTCTTGCAGTACCACTAGAACTTGCTTGGCATCTGCCAGTTCCTGCTGGGCGGCAGCTAGGAGGGTATCTGCCAAGTTCTTTGCCGTCTTGGCAGTATCGACGTCGGATTGGCTCGCTTGAACTGCCTGACCGGCTGCTTCAACTGCAGCTTCTGCTTCGGTAACTGCGGTGTCCTTGGCAGCGCGTTCTGCGGTTGCGCTAGCCAATGAATTCTGCGCCTGAGTGAGAGCATCTTGTTTAGCTGCCACATCAGCCTGCTGCTGGGTGACCGCATTAGTAGCTGCAGTCACCCCCGCCTGCGCCGCATCAGCGGCAGCTTGGGCCTCCGCTACCTTTTGTTCTAGCGCAACGATCAACGGATTAGGTTCGCTCGCACTCGCTAGGAATGTCTCATACCGGCTGATCAGGGTGCGCATCTCGTCAAATGTGACTGCCCCAGTAGTGCTAAACATTGTCTGAGCTGTGCCGTTAGTGGCGAAGAAACCAGACGCCCCGGGCTTGGCTTGCGTTGCCCCATATCCCATTGCAGATTTGGCGGAAGACAAAAGGAAGAACTCATAGTGCCCAATATATGACTTATCTGCTGTGGCTATTTCGCTGGCCCGCGTACGCATACGCCCCCAGTCTGATGCGGGATCACTGGAATACTCCAGGGTATTAATATCCAGACCGAGTTCTTTTCGCGCCTGGTCAAAGTATTCCCTTTCACTGTTCCACAGATTCACATCTATTTGCGGGGAACCGGCAGAGGACAGAACTTCGCTATTGGCACCGTCAGTGAACACCTCGGGGTTATGACTACGATAGAACGAATTTCTATCGGCACTGGCTTGGGCACTGGCAATTGCAGAGAAAGTAGTTTTTGCTACTCCACCATTTTCCAGTTCAGAGACCCCATTCTTTGCCTTCAAATATGCCACGTACTTAGCCCGGTAAGGATCATCGGATGCCACATAGTTTTCAACTGCAGTGTAGAAATCCTTGATCAGCAGGGTATTCTTCAGCGCAAGTGCGTCACCGGCATAGGACAGCGATGCGGTCTTACCCCCAGTAGCGTCCAACCCCTGCATTGGGTTTCCGTATGCATCGGTAAGCGCCGGGCTCCACTCTGTCACATCCTGGGTCAATGCCCGCTCTAGAATGCTCTTCGCATTGTTGAGGTCAGCCTTTTGGTCTGCCGATAAGTCATCTTGCGTCAGCAGCCACTCAACCATCCCCAAGAAGCCACGCTTAGCGTACTGCTCAATTTCAGCTGCAGAAGGTCCACTGGAGTTCTGCGCCTCCTGCAATGCTTGCTGCGCTGCCGCCAGTTCCTGATCCGCTTCGGTCTTCTTGGTATTAGCATCCGCTAGCGCCTGCTGCGCCGTCTGTAACGCCTGTTCGGAAGCTGTTATAGCTGCCTGCGCGTCAGTAACCGCTTGTGCCGCGGTATTTGCTGCTGCCACTGCAGTTGCCTGTTCCGCTAGCGCAGATTCCAGCGCCTGCTGCGCCGTCTGCAGTTCCTGCTGTTTTTGTGCTAAATCTGCTTCCGCAGTTGCCAGTTCTGCAGCCTTGAGATCGGCCGCAGCCTGATGGGTGGCAACTACTTGTTCTTTTTCAGCAACTACCTGTTGGGCCTGTTCCACTGTACCGGCTGCGGCAAGCGAATCTTCCAAGGCTTTCTTATCCGCCTTGGCTTGCTCTAGTTCTGCAGTAGCCTTAGTAACTGCGGCCTCAGCAGTAGCTAGCTCAGCCTCTTTGGCAGCAACAGTTTTCTGGGCGGCATTAACTGCGGCATCAGCAGTATCCTTTGCCTGTTGCGCAGCAGTAACCTTAGCTTCTTCCTGCGCCACCGCCTGGTCAGCTGCAGCCTGGGCAGTTTTTGCATCCGCGAGTGCCTTCTCTGCTGCCGCAATTTCCGCATCAGTTGCCGCATTAGCCTGTGCTGCAGCCAATTTTGCTTGCGCATCTGCCACTGCCTGCGCCGCTGCAGTTTGGGCAGCCTCAGCAGCAGTAACAGCTTGCTGGGCAGCAGCTAGCTCCTGTGCAGCTTGTTCCTGAGCCGCAGTTGCTTTTGCCGCCGCGTCGTTCGCAGCTTGTTGAGCAGCGAGCAATGCCGCATCCGCTTCGGTCTGCAGCTGATCCTGAGTAGCGGTAGCGGTGTTAAGATCTGTTTTCGCACCGGACTCAGCTGTAGCTGCCTCCGCCACTTCGTTATTGGTCTGATCGAGTGTGGCCTGTGCTGCCTGTAACTCCGTGGTGGCCGCCTCGAGATTAGCCTTGGCCTCTGCAATTGCCGCTGACTGGGCCTCATCTTTAGCGGATGCCGAGGGGTCTGGATCTTCTGGGGCGGGTTGTGCTGATGTCGCATTTGGGAATGCCACCACAGCTCCAGCAGTCAGCAGCGCTGCGGCAGTGACGAATTTATTAGTTTTCATGTGCAAGACTCCGGCGAGAAAATAGACAATTTACCGTCATTACCAAAGTACCGGAAATACAATCGCAAAACTATAAAAATTGGTGGGATACCGGCAAAATCCGGCATCCCACCAAATGAGTTTTAAGTAGCGAGTAGAAAATTATTTTTCGTCTTCGCGCTTTTCGCGAATCTTGGCAGCCTTACCGCGCCGATCACGCAGGTAGTACAGCTTGGCGCGGCGCACCCGGCCCCGCGACACTACCTCAATAGAGTCCACATTTGGCGAATGCAGCGGGAAAGTACGCTCTACCCCCACACCGAAAGAAAGTTTGCGCACCGTGAAAGTTGCGTTGACGCCGCTGCCGCCATTACGGTTCAGCACTACACCCTCAAATACCTGAATACGGTGGCGGGAACCTTCCACAACCTTTACGTTTACCCGTACAGTGTCCCCAGCGCTGAAGTCAGGGCGCTCTACCAGCGATTCTTCATTGATTTGATCGATAATATTCATCGTTTTCTCAACCACCCTGCGCGCAGGTCAGGATGCTTCCCGAGGCGATCCTCGATTCGTATGGAAAAATACTCGCCATCGTGCAGCCCCCTGCGGCAGGTCCTGTACGACACTCAGCGAGACTCTCATTGTGTCACATTGACCGGACGCACTAAAGTTACGTCACTGTTGAGCTCATCACCTACTAAGAATGTGCGTTCCCCACTGATGCGGAAGCCATGCTTCTTATAGGCGTTTATTGCCCGGCTATTCACCTTATTTGTTCCCAACCAAACATAAGGCTGGGGCCACGACGCAGTATGCTGGGATATCGCTGCCAGAGTTTCAGTAAGCAAATGCGCAAAAGCACCAGTCCCTCGCCATTGCGAGTCCAGATATGCTTTTGACAAATAAACTAGCGGGCCCTCACGCGGCACCTCGGCGGCGAAATCTACTGGGGCGCCATCCGCCACGCCCTGCACACCGTCATCCTCCGGATAAAGAACCAGGGAGTATCCGGCCAACTTATTTCCGGCATAGAGCAGATATAGCCCCACCTGCGGGTCGCGGGCATAATCTACAAATTTCGCAGCACTGAGATGGCGCGAAATAAACTTCGCCACCGACGCAATATGCATTTGTGGCGGGCAAGCATCGGGGAATGTCCGCGCTGCCAACGCTGCCACCTGCATTATCTCAGTATTACGTACGTTAAGTTTTGAACCAGTATCTGCCAGTTCCCGTACAGTTACTGGCACCAGTTGTCCTTGCGCTGCGTCTACCAGCCATCCCAGTTGAGCCAATAATTTCTTATCTGACTTATCTAGCGTCTTGACATCCAATTCGACCAGTAAATCTGGACGCAGTTGGGCAGTGCGACGCAAAGCTTGTTCTCGCCGCCAGCGGCTGATTTTCCCGTGATCACCGCCGAGCAATACTGGCGGGACAGCCAGCCCGCGAAATTCTGGCGGGCGCGTGTAATTGGGGTATTCCAATAACCCGGCTGCGCCATGTGATTCTTCCACTAGAGATTCTGGATTTCCGACGACGCCGGGGACTAGCCGCCCCACAGCTTCCACGAGCGCTAGCGCGGCAACTTCACCGCCGTTAAGCACATAGTCGCCCAGTGAATACTCCAGAACTTCAATTTCGGTGGCATAGTGCTCTGCCACTCGCGCATCTATTCCCTCATAGCGCCCGCAAGCCACAATTATTTGATCTGCAGTCGCCAGTTCAGCGCATTTAGCTTGAGTCAGCGGAACCCCAGCGGGCGTAGGGATAGCTAGAACAGTTTTACCGCCGGCAGCGGCGATATCATCAATCGCTTCCGCCCACACATCAGGCTTCATCACCATGCCCGCACCCCCACCGAATGGGGTGTCGTCTACCGTGCGGTGTACATCGTGTGTCCAGTCCCGTAAATCGTGGACTGCCACCGTCAATAAACCGGTTTCTTGCGCTTTACCCACCAAAGACAGCTCAAGCGGGGTAAAAAACTCGGGGAACACCGAGATGATATCGAAACGCATAACATTTCCTTTCCGGTGTTCCCCGTAAATTTGGCTATTTGGTTATTTACCAGTTTGCGCCTGATCTTCCGCCGGCACTATTACAATCTCTTCTTCAGAGAATAGCCCCGGTGGCGGATCTACTACTACACAATTATCTTCTAAATCCACTTCTTTTACTATCGCGCTAACAAATGGGACTCGAGTGATAACGCCATCTGGTTCCCGTACTACCAATAGATCGTGCCCGGGCATAGGTTCTAGCCCAGTTACGGTACCCAGTTCATATCCTTCTGGATCCAGTACTTCTAAATCTATTAGTTCGTGCGGGAACCACGCATCGGCTTCCGCGTCGTCTTCATCGGATTCAATCACCAGCCGCGCACCACGCAAAGCCTCGGCCGCAGTGCGGTCCGCACACTCGACGAACCTTACATAGCTGGCGCCGCGATATTCACGATGCGCTGCAATAGTAAGTGGCCCCAGTTCTGGCGGATCGGTCTCCAAAGTGTTACCAACCGCCAGACGCTGGGCTGGTGCATCCGTCCGGACGTCCAGTTTCACTTCACCTTTCAGACCGTGCGCCGGTCCAATGACAGCAACTGTGAGTAGCACGCGATAAGTTAGCGATCAGTTTCGATAACGTCTACCCGCACCGAACCCCGGGTGGATAGCGCATTCATTACCGAACGCAACGCCTTGGCAGTGCGCCCATTGCGTCCGATTACCCGACCTAAATCATCTGGATTTACCCGCACTTCGAGCAGTTCGCCCCGGCGATTAGTGCGCGAGGTGATCTCTACATCGTCCGGATTGTCCACGATGCCGCTAACTAGGTGTTCTAAGGCTTCGGCTAGCACTATTCGGCGTCCTCAGCTGGAGCTTCTTCAGCTGGTTCTGCCGCAGCTTCTTCAGCTTCTTCAGCTTCGGCAGCGGCCTCGGCTTCCGCCTTGGCGGCAGCTTCAGCTTCTTCACGAGCCTTGGCCTTGTCGGCGCGACGCTTTTCTGCTTCGTCCTGGATGGCCTTTACTGCTTCTTCGCGCGCCTTATCCTTATCCACGGTTTCTTTAACCTTCAGGGTGGATTCACCTTCCAGTCCCTTGGCGGCTTGCCAATCACCCGTGATCTTGAGCTGTGCCAGCACCGCTTCTGAAGGCTGTGCCCCTACCGAGATCCAGTACTGAGCCCGCTCCGAATTGATGTCAATAACGGAAGGTTCTTCGTTGGGATTGTAGTATCCGATTTCTTCGATTACCCGCCCATCGCGCTTTTTGCGCGCGTCAACTACTACCACGCGGTAGTGCGGTTCGCGGATCTTACCCATACGCTTCAAACGAATTTTGACTGCCACTAGTGTGGTCACTCCTCTTAGATTTAACTTGGAAGTTTCGGCGCCGGTGGGGAAAAGCCGCGTCTCACTTCCGACTGAGTCCTACTGGGATGAGAGGAGCCCAGTAAGGCTGAGTACAACGACTAATGATGCCAGATTTCTTACCGCAAATACAGCTCTAGCTAACTAATCTGCGGTGGGAACCGTCACGGTACCTGCCGCACACCAGATCGGTATTATTATCTTATCTTTCTGCGTAGAGGTAACCATGACTGAAGATACTAATAACTTAGCTAGATTTGCTTGGCTTTCTATTGCGGTAGCGGTATTGACTATCGCGCTAAAAGCCGGGGCCTATTTTCTCACCGGATCTGTGTCCCTGCTATCAGACGCAATGGAGTCAGTAGTTAATCTGGTAGCGGCGATAGTGGCGCTGTTTGCCTTAAAAGCGGCGAGCGCTCCGGCGTCTTCCCGCTACACTTTCGGCAGATCCAAGGCAGAGTACTTCTCCGCCGCAATCGAAGGCGCCATGATTTTTGGGGCAGCGGCATTAATTATTTTCGCAGCTATTACCCGGATAATAAACCCAATTCCGGTAGCGCAGCTTAACACTGGGCTAGTGGTCTCTGGGCTAGCTGCCCTGCTCAACGGAGCAGTGGGGTACTATCTGTTGCGCTCCGGGCGCCGCTTCCACTCCCCCACCTTAGTAGCTGACGGAAAGCATCTACTCACTGACCTGATAACGTCAGTGGGAGTTATCATCGGGCTGATCGCAGTTATCATTACTGACTGGCAAATTTTGGATCCAATTATCGCCATTGTGGTTGGGCTGAACATAACCCGCACCGGAGTACTACTGCTGCGAGAATCACTGGCTGGGTTGATGGACGTAACCCTACCGCCAGCTGAGAACCAGGCAATCATAGATATCCTCAATGCACACACTGAGCCCGAAAAAATCACTTTCCACGGGCTACAGACTCGTTCCTCGGGCCGGCTCCGGTTTGTCACTTTCCACCTGCAAGTTCCGGATAACTGGACAGTTAAACGCGGCCATGATCTATCGGAAACTCTTGAGCATGAGATCCAGGCGCAGTTAGAAAACACTGACGTAGTGATACATATCGAGCCGATCAAAGACGAAACTTCGTACCAAGACATCCCGGAAGGCTATATTCCCTTGGATGGGAGCAAGGATATTCCCCAGTAGGGTCTCCCCCTAGTTCTTACCACTATGCCTGCTCTGTGGAGCTAGTTGATAGCGGAAAGCTACCGTAAGAACTTGGCGAGCTGTTCCATATCGACGTCGGTATCCAGCTTTGGTTTCCCAAATGCTGATCCCTTTTGGGCAGCTTCTCTGCGCTGCTGTTCGGCTAGTTCTTGCTGCCGCCGCTTTGCGGGGTTACCTGATCTACCTTTACGCGAGCCAGAACGATTCTTTTTGCCCTTATTCCGTTGTTTCTTGGTGTAGCCACCGCGCCCGGCGCCCGGCATCGCGCCACCGAAATTCGGCATGCCTGGCATGCCTGGCACATTGCCGCCTCGGCTCATCTGCGTCATCATTTTCTTTGCCACAGCGAACCGTTCCATCAACGCATTTACTTCTTGGACTGTGGTCCCGGAGCCCTTGGCGATCCGTTGCCGGCGCGAACCGTTCAGAATCTTCGGGTTTTCGCGTTCAGCTTTGGTCATCGAACGCACAATCGCCTCTTGCCGATCGATTTCGCGTTCATCAAATTCTTCGAGTGCTTCCCGGAACTGCCCCATTCCCGGCAGCATCCCCATGATTTTCTTCATCGACCCCATCTTGCGCATCTGCGCCAGCTGGTCTAAGAAATCATCGAGGGTGAAGTCGCCACCGGTGATCTTGGCAGCCAGATTTTCAGCTTGTTCTTCGCTCCAAGTCTTTTCGGCCTGCTCGATGAGGGTGAGCATATCGCCCATATCGAGGATACGTGAGGCCATCCGATCGGCATGGAAACGTTCAAAGGCGTCGAGTTTTTCCCCAGTGGACGCAAATAGCACCGGCTGACCAGTTATCCCCCGCACGGACAACGCCGCACCACCGCGCGCATCGCCGTCAAGTTTGGACAGTACGACGCCGGTAAACCCTACCCCGTCACGAAATGCCAGCGAAGTATTGACGGCGTCTTGCCCGATCATGGCGTCGAGCACAAATAGGATTTCGTGCGGGCTCACTGCGTCTCGAATAGCGCGCGCTTGCGCCATCATTTCTTCGTCTACCCCGAGGCGACCAGCAGTATCTACCACCACTACGTCGTAGTTTTCCTGCCGAGCTGTTTCCAGTGCGCTGCGGGAAACTGCTACTGGATCACCGACACCATTTCCGGGCTCAGGAGCCCAGACGGCGACGCCGGCTTGTTCGCCCACTACTTGCAACTGGTTCACTGCGTTGGGACGTTGCAGGTCAGCCGCCACTAGTAGCGGACGTTTACCCTGTTCCCGGAGCCATTTACCGAGTTTTCCAGCTAGAGTGGTTTTACCAGCACCTTGCAGACCGGCCAACATAATCACGGTAGGTCCGGAGCTAGCCCAGTTCAGCTCGCGCGAGTCCCCACCGAGCACCTCAATAAGCTCTTCATTGACGATCTTGACGATCTGTTGTGCCGGGTTGAGCGCCTGGGAAGCAACTGCCCCCACAGCTTTTTCCCGCACTGCGGCGGTGAATGATCGCACCACTGGCAGCGCCACATCTGCATCTAGCAGTGCGCGGCGAATATCGCTAATTACTGCTTCGACATCTTTTTCCGAAAGCCGGCCTTGTTTGCGCAGATTTCGTAAAGATCCGGTAATGCGATCTGACAGCGAGTTAAACATCCACAACCTTCCCGTTAAATGCTCATTGTATGGTACACGCCCACGGGTAGCCCGCGCCCCACTAGGCACGGCGGCACAGCCCACATTACTGGGGCGCTACCGCAAATTTCAGGCCAGCAACGAGTCCACAAATGCTGCTGGGTCAAAGGGAGCGAGGTCGTCCGCCCCTTCGCCAAGCCCCACTAGTTTCACTGGCACACCCAGTTCACGCTGTACGGCGATCACAATCCCGCCCTTTGCGGTGCCGTCCAGTTTGGTGAGCACAATACCAGTAATTCCAGCCACTTCAGCGAATACTTGGGCTTGGCGCATACCGTTTTGCCCCGTGGTGGCGTCAATAACTAGCAGCACTTCGGTGAGCGGCGCTTGGCGCTCCATCACGCGCTTAATTTTACCTAGCTCATCCATCAGCCCGGCTTTGTTCTGCAATCGCCCGGCCGTATCCACCATGACTACATCTACGCCCGTTTCTACCCCGGTTTTTACCGCTTCGAATGCCACCGACGCCGGGTCGGCACCTTCACGATCGGAACGGACTACTTCTACTCCCACGCGCTGCCCCCAAGTTTGAAGTTGGTCCGCAGCGGCAGCCCGGAAAGTATCGGCGGCGCCCAGCAGCACCTGCTTATCTTCCGCAACTAAGATGCGCGCCAGTTTCCCTACTGTGGTGGTTTTCCCAGTGCCATTTACCCCCACCAGCAAAACAGTTGCCGGCAATTTGCTGCCGTCCTCTGCTACGCCTGGTTCCAGATGCAAGGCACGATCCATCTCTGGGGCCACTAATTTCAACAGTTCAGCGTGTACTAACGCCCGCAGCTCTTCTGCGGTAGTGGCACCTTTGATCTGCACTTGGGTGCGCACATTTTCCAGTAGCTCGGTAGTGGGTTCTAATCCCACATCGGCCATCAACAAGATTTCTTCAAATTCTTCCCAGTCACTGGCAGATAGCTCACCGCGGGAAAGCACGCCAAGTAGGGCCTTACCAACGCCGCCGCTATGTGCCAACCGGGAGCGTAACCGTTCCATCCGCGACGGGATAGATTCCGGGGTTTCTACCTCCGGCGTCACTACTTCCGATGCAGGTACATCTGGCGTGGCATCGCCTGGCGCTTGGGCAACCGGTTCCGACTCGGCTGCCGCAGTAATTTCCGGACGCTGCACTGGCGGCAGCTCTTTAGTGCCGCGATTATTTGCCACATTGCGGGCAACCACTGCTCCAGCAGCAATAAAAGCAATAGCGCCGATTACGATTAACAGTATTTCTAATGCAGTCACATTTACAGTGTGTCCTACATTGAGCGCAAGCGCCAATAATTGGCCGTTATTTTATTCGGCAGAGGAATCGGTTGGTGATTGTGTTTCTTTGCCGCCAAAGCTGGGAAACTTAACCGCTGGATCTGGCCCCGGATCAAAGCCAGGGAAAAAGTCGGCTACCGCGGCTGCGTCTACCTTTAGCTGGAATTCGCTGGTATCTAGCTCTTTATTGCGCCAAGCTGTGATGGAATCTTGTACCCACTGCCCCCAGTCGAAATTAGGAAAACTGCGCGTGATAACTCGTTTCAGCACTGCAAAGGCAAGCACAATAAACAGTGCCATTACGATAATGAGAATAATTACGTTCAGCCATTCCACCATTTAGTTATATCTAAACTGGCGAAACTTGGCGAGTAAATCCGTGCCCGTTGGGTCACAGTTAGGCGGCGATCCTACTCCGGCAACACTTCGCGGATGCGCTGTGAGATAACACTAGTTACGCCATCTTCTGCCATTGACATGCCATAGATAGTGTCCGCAATCTCCATAGTGCGCTTTTGGTGGGTGATCACCAGCAGCTGCGAATTTTCCTGCAGTTCTTCAAATACTTCCAGGAGCCTGGACAGGTTGGTGTCATCCAGCGCCGCTTCCACTTCGTCCATCACATAGAACGGTGAGGGGCACGCTTTGAAGATAGCAATCAAAAATGCCAAAGCGGTTAGGGACCGTTCCCCGCCAGAAAGCAGGGAAAGCCGTTTCACTCGTTTCCCCGGCGGGCGTGCCTCAATATCGACGCCGGTGGTGAGGATATTATCTGGGTCAGTTAGCACCAGCTTGCCGGTGCCGCCCGGGAATAGGCGGCTGAAAATCTGGGTAAACTCCACTGCAACATCAGCGAATGCAGTAGTGAGCACCTCTTCCACCCGCTCGTCAATATCGCGCACAATGCGGTGCAGATCTTGGCGAGAATTGCGAATATCTTGGATTTGTTCCGTCAAATAGCGTTGACGTTCTTCCAGGGCTGCGTGTTCTTCTAACGCTAATGGATTGATCTTTCCCAACCGCGCCAGACCACGCTCCGCTTTTGCCAGCCGTTTTTCTTGTTCTTCGCGCACAAAGGGTTTTTCGCTACCCTCGCTATCGGTGATCGGCAAATGGGGACCAAACTCATTAACCAAAGTATTAGCGTCCATCCCCAGATCATCGAGGGCGTGAGCGGTCAATTGTTCATAGCGGATGCGCTGCTCCGCTAGCGCCAGTTCTTGGCGGTGGCTCAGTTCGTCCATCTCTTGGGCGCGAGTGCGTAAGTCGTCTAGCTGCTGGCGCGCCGCAGATAATTCGCTATCGCGGGCAGCACGCGACGCTTCAGCAGTTTCGCGATCTTGGGTGATCTCTGCCAGTATCTGACTGCCTGCCGTGGCACAGCTAATTGCAGCCGCACTAATTTTTCCGGCTAAGTCTGCGCCAACTGCCCGCCGGGCAGCGGCTCGTTGTAGCCGTGCCAGCCGTTGTTCTTGGGAACGCGCTTGGTTCTCTAACGCGTCAGCTTTCCCCGCCAGTGCGCGTAGGCGTTCTTCGCGGGTGCGCAGTTTCAGCCGAGCCTCAGTTTCGGCACTGCGCTGCGCGATTGTGGCAGCATGCGCAGCAGCTTTCTCCGCTGCAGCTACGCCTGCTTTAGCTATTAAGTCTGCTGGCTCCGCATCCAAATCTGCGCTGCGCTCATTGAGCCGTTCCAGTTCTGCTTGCCGACGCTGCAAGTCAGCTGCCACTTGCTGCCGCCGAGTTTCGTTTCTCTCGATTTCTTCTCGCGCAGCACTGACCCCTTGCCGCAGTACTCCCAGTTGGGCACTGACTGCTGCCAACTGGGAATCGCGGGCATTGAGTTGCCCGGCGAGTGACTCAAATTCTTCCGCTGCCGCATTAGCCCGCGCCGTGGCATTCGCTAAATCTGCCTGAGCTTGTTCTTCACTAGCTGCAGCAGATTCCGCTTTAGCTACCGCCTCACTATAAGATGCCTGCTGGCTTAGTAGCGCCTGCGGATCAACTTCCCCACCAGTGGCCTGATATGCCGTGAGGACGTCGCCCGCCAAAGTAGCTACGCGCACCGCTCCCGCCGTCAGCAATTTGCGGGCACTTGCCAGGTCTGCACACAAAATAGTATTGGCCACTAGCGCACGAACCGCTCCAGTTATGTCATCGCTGCCGGTGATCGCGCTAGCAGCGGGTACCGCTTGAGAGTCATCTAACTGGGCCGCAGCAATAATCTGTGCCGTATCCACTTGATCGGCATATTCGCCAGCAATAAGCAGTTCGAGCCGACCGGCGTCCGCCTCGCGGGCGGCACGCAACGCATCCACCGCACCGGCTACTGATTCCACGACTGCTCCCGAAACCACTCCAGCTAATGCAGCTTCCGCAGCTGATTCCCAGCCGGGCAAAATCTGCAATTGATCCCGCACTAAGCCGCGCGCACCCGGCAACTCGGCAAACCACGCAGTGGCATCCTGTGGAGCGAGAGACAGCGCCAGAGTCTGTGCCTTGGTACGCCACTGCACCGCCGCACTGCGCGCATCAGAAAGGGCCGTGCGGGCAGTTTCTACTGCATCTTTAGCTTCTTGTAACTCTCGCGCTGCTTCTTCATGCGCAATAGAGAGGGTGTCATCGCCGTCGGTATGCGCCACGGCGTCCTGCTCTAATTTGGTTACCTGAGCCGCTGACTGTTCCATCCGCGCGTTAGCACTCTGCAATGCCTGATCAATCCGCGCCAGTTCTTCAGTCAATGCCTCTATCCGCGAGTTGGCGGTCTGGATTTGCCCACTCAGTAATGCCGCGCTCTCTCGCCGGTCCGCCAAAGTGCGGTTAATCGCCGCGAGTGCTTCTTCTTTTTCCCGTTCTGCAGCTTCTGCGAGCTCACGCTGCTGAATCACTGCTCGCAAGGCATCTTCTGCTGCTTCCACTTGAGAGCGCAGCTCCGCTTCGGTGTTCCGCGCCTGGGCAGCGCGCTCGCGAATATGTGCTGGATCTTCGCCAGTGGGAGCGCCTGGGTCTTGCCGCAAGGATCGCTCCCGTTCCGCTGCTAGCTGCGCCAAAGACCGGAACCGCTCTGCTAATGCGCTGACTTGTTGCCACTGCATAGTTAGTTTCGCCAACTGCGGGGAGGCTACTGCCGCATCTTGTTCCAGTTCTGCCACTGCGGCACGCTGGGCCGCAACTTTCCCCTGGACTTCGGCGCGCTGGGCCGCAACTTTTTCTTCGTCACCTCGCCCGGCTTGGAGCCGAGCTTGGGCTTGGGCGATATCGTCTGCCAGAAGCCGGGCGCGCGCATCGAAGGCATCACTTTGGATAACCTGCGCCCGGCGCGCAGTCTCTGCCTGCCGAGCTAGTGGGCCGAGCTGGCGGCGCAACTCTGCAGCCAGGTCCTCCACCCGGGTGAGGTTATTTTCCATGGTGTCAAGTTTGCGCAGTGCTTTTTCTTTGCGACGCCGATGCTTAAGTACCCCGGCAGCTTCCTCAATAAAGATGCGCCGGTCTTCTGGGGTAGCACTGAGAACTGCGTCGAGCCGCCCTTGGCCAATGATGACGTGCATCTCCCGGCCCATGCCGGTGTCAGAGAGCAGTTCTTGGATATCTAATAACCGGCATGCGGTGCCATTAATAGCGTATTCGGAGCCGCCAGCGCGAAATAGGGTGCGCGAAATAGTGACCTCGGAATAGTCAATTGGCAAAGCGCCGTCAGTGTTATCTATGGTGAGGGAAACTTCGGCCCGCCCCAACGGTTGCCGCTTAGCCGTGCCCGCAAAAATGACATCGGCCATAGCGCCACCGCGCAGATTCTTGGCACCTTGCTCCCCCATCACCCATGACAACGCATCGACTACATTGGATTTACCCGAACCATTCGGACCCACTACGCAGTTAATGCCCGGCTCAAAGGAGAGGGTCGTGGCGGTGGCAAAAGATTTGAAGCCACGCAGAGTCAAAGTTTTTAGGTGCACTGGATTAGTTTACGGTAGTTTCCGCGCCAAAGCAGACCAGTGTCCGGTTTGGAATAAAGCAGTTAGCTAACTAATTACTCGCCAAACCAAATCTTGATTTCGCGGGCGGCGTTGGCGGCACTGTCCGAGGAGTGAATCAAGTTATGAATGATGCCGTCCTCATATTCGTGACCCAAGTCGCCGCGGATGGTGCCTGGAGCAGCATCGGTTGGGATCGTGCTACCGCACAGGTTACGCACACCCTCAATCACTCGGATACCTTCAATTACAGCAGCCACAGTGGCTCCAGATTTCATGAAGCTAGTCATACCCTCGTAGTAGGGCTGACCAATATGTTCGGCATAGTGTTCAGCGAGGAGAGCGTCATCCACGGTGAGCATACGCAGATTCTTAACTCGGTACCCCTTGGCTTCAATGCGGCGCAAAATTTCTCCGGTGAGACCGCGTTCAATGGCATCCGGCTTTAACAAAATTAAAGTCTGTTCCAAATTCATAGTCCAATTCTAGATTGCCGGCGGGGCAATAGAAAATATGCTTTCCGTGATAATGATCAATGCTGCCCCGGGGCAAATTACTAGGCACCGTCCGGGGCAGGGCGGCCTAGCGCTAGTCGAGCTTGTGCTGCCAACAAAATAGAACCAATGATGACGACGGCGGGCGGAGCCAGAGTTTCCCCACCTAGCCCTTGTGCCAGCTCAGCAGCATGCATGATTGCCACGTCTATTTGCGGCTCCGCATCAACTCGATCTGGGCCAAATACCTGCGCGGCGGCAGTTTCCAGCTCAGCCAAATCCATCGCCCGGTCGCTATCCATCTGGGTAACTACCAGATGCTCAAATGCGGGTTCCAGCACACTGAGCACTGCTTCGACGTCTTTATCGGCCATTGCAGAGAACACGGCTACTCGCGGGCCAGGGAAAGACTCTTCCAAAGCGATACGGGTAGCTTCGGCACCAGCAGGGTTATGGGCAGCATCTACGATAATCAGCGGCGAATTCTTTGCCACTTCCATCCGCCCCGGAGAAGACGTAGCCATTAGGGCATGTTCCACCGCCTCGCCTGGCATTGCTCCGCCACCAAAGAACACTTCGGCAGCAGCAATAGCTACCGCAGCATTCTCCCCCTGGTAGGGACCGAGCATCGCTACTGGCACATCTTCATAGACTGCAGCTGGCGTGCGCACCGCAATCATTTGCCCACCAACTGCCATTTCCCGATCCAGTAGTTCGATATCTTTCCCAAATTGCACTAGCTCGGCGTTTTGTTCCTGTACCCGCTGGTAAACCAACTCCATAACTTCGGGTTTTTGCCCGGCGCACACCAAGGTAGCCCCCGGACTCAAGATTCCCAGCTTTTCCGTTGCAATATCAGTTAGTTCCGCGCCGAGCCATTTTTCGTGATCTTTGGCTACCGGCAGCAGCACACTTACTTCGGCATCGATCACATTGGTGGCGTCCCATTTACCGCCCATCCCAACTTCCACCACTGCCACATCTACCGGGGCAAAGGCAAATGCCTGGTATGCCATGACCGTAAATACCTCAAAGAAGCTCATCCGCGGGCCGCCAGCAGCCGCTGACTTTTGATCTACCATCTCCACGAATGGGGCGACGTCTTCCCAAGCCTGGATAAAATCTTCTCGGCTGATGGCTTGACCATTGATCACGATCCGTTCCCGCACAGAAGTCAAATGCGGGGAAGTGAACCTACCAGTATGCAGGCCACGTTCGCGTAACAAAGCTTCGACCATGCGCGCGGTAGAGGTCTTGCCGTTGGTGCCGGTGATGTGCACGGCACGGTAGGACAACTGGGGATTTCCCATGAGATCTAAGCAGTCGCGCACTCGTTGCGTGGACGGTTGTACTTTGTGCTCCGGCGCGCGCGTCAAAATATCGTGATAAATCCGCGAAACTTCAGCGTCCAACTCTGCCAGCTGTGCCAACTGCGCGGTGGGATCCACCGGAGCTGCTTTAATTTCCGGCTCCGCTTTGAGATCTTCTAATACCGTGGGATCCGGACCAGCAAACAGCGGCGAATTTAGCAGAGCTTGTAGCTCGCCAATCTGTTCGTCACTCATGCCATTTTCTCCACTTCAGCAGCCAGTTCACTGCCGGACACTACTTCAGCAGTCAGGGACAGAGTTTCGTCCTTAATCATTTCCAGATTAGCTGCTACTGCGTTGACCCACTCCGCTGGCACGGTCAACCGCAATTTGATGCGGTCAGCCACGTGCAAATCTGCCGCCTTGCGGGTGTCTTGCACCAGGCGGATGACGTCGCGCGCGTAACCTTCAGCTTCTAGTTTTTCATCCAGCACAGTATCGAGGACGACGAAGGACCCCGATTCCAGCACTGCTGCTACTGAACCTTCTTCCGCAGAAACCGCGGTAGTAACTTCATATTGATTCGGAGTCAGTTCAACAGGCGGATCGACGTGCATTAGCACACCAGTCGCAGTGCTCTCCCAGTTGCCTTCCCGCGCTGCCTTAAAGAGAGCAGAAGTCTGCTTACGAACCTGCGGATCCAGTTCCCGCGGCAACACTGCGAGTTCAGTACGTACTTCCAAGCCAGATTCAGCAGCAGACTGAATCTGCACCTCTTTGACGTTCACTTCTCCAGCGATTAGCTCTGTAAACGGCGCCAAATCCAAATTGGTAACTACCGTAAGCGCACGCAGCGGCTGGCGCACCCGCAACTTATTGGTCTTGCGCAGCGAGTGGGCATGGGAAACTACATCCCGTACTTCGTCCATAACCTGCACCAAGTTTGCGTCCACTACCGCGTCATCCCACTCCGGCCAATCGGTCAAGTGCACGGAGCGCTCGCCGGTAAGCCCACGCCAGATTTCTTCCGCAATCATCGGCAGCAGCGGAGCTACCACTTTCATCAGCGTTTCCAAAACGGTGTAAAGCGTGTCAAAAGCACGCAGATCTTCATTCCAGAACCGGTCGCGTGAGGTGCGCACATACCAGTTGGTCAGCAAATCTACGAATGCACGCACTTCAGCTGCGGCACTTGGAATATCGAGCTCATCAAAGTTGGCGCTCACCTGATCCATCAGCATCTTCATCCGCGCCAGCAGATAACGGTCCATAACGTCCAACTCGGCTAATACTGCCGGATCATTTACGTCTAATCCGGTAGAAAGATAGCCTTTGCCGCCATTAACCGTGCCGGCATAGAGGGTGTAGAAGTAGTAGGAGTTCCAGATCGGCAAAATCACGTGCCGTACCGATTCGCGGATTCCTGCCTCATCTACTACTAGATTGCCGCCCCGCAATACTGGCGAACTCATTAGCATCCAGCGCACTGCATCCGAGCCGTAGACATCATACATTTCCATCGGATCTGGATAATTACGCAGCGACTTAGAGGCCTTGCGCCCATCATTACCCAGCACAATGCCATGGCTGATACATGAGGTAAACGCTGGCTTATCAAATAGCGCAGTGGCCAAAACGTGCATCACATAGAACCAACCGCGGGTTTGACCGATGTACTCCACAATGAAGTCGCCAGGATAGTGCGATTCGAACCAGTCCTGATTCTCAAATGGGTAGTGCTTTTGGGCATACGGCATCGACGCCGAGTCGAACCATACGTCCAAAATATCGGTGATCCGGCGCATGGTGGATTTACCCGTGGGGTCATCCGGATTAGGCCGAGTTAATTCATCGACATAGGGGCGGTGTAGATTGGGTTCGCCGTCTGGCCCAGTGGGGAGTTTGCCGAAGTCGCGTTCAATTTCCGCAAAAGAGCCATAGACGTCGATACGCGGGTAATTTGGATCATCAGACTTCCACACTGGGATCGGGGTGCCCCAATAGCGGTTACGGGAGATGGACCAATCGCGCGCGCCGGCCAACCAGTTGCCGAAGATGCCATCCTTGATATGAGCCGGCTGCCAGGTGATCTGCTCATTTAGCTCCACCATCCGCTCCCGGAATTGGGTTACCGCAACAAACCAGGAAGTAACTGGCTTGTAGATCAGCGGTTTACGACACCGCCAGCAGTGCGGGTAGGAGTGCACATAGGACTGCTCGCGAGCCAATACTGCGCGCTCATTTTCCGGGCGGCGCGCCATCGGCCCGGTGCCGTCCCGCAGATCGTTGATAATCTGGCGGTTGGCCTCAAAGGCCTGCACTCCGGCATAGTCCGGTGTATTGTCCAGGAACTTACCTGCAGCATCTATCGTTTCTACAACTTTTATGTCAGCTGCCGACAGCACCTGCATATCTTCTTCACCATAAGGAGCGATATGCACCAAACCGGTGCCATCGGTAGTGCTCACATAATCAGCCGTGCACACCTGCCAGGCATTCGGGCCTGGTTTTTCGGCATCCCGCGAGAAGAAATCAAAAATCGGGTAATACTTTTTGCCGGCCAATTCCGTACCAAGGTATTCAGCAACTACCGGCGGATTTTCGCCTAATTCTTTTTCGTGGGCGGCAACTAGGTCTCGCGCCAAAATAACTTTTTCGCCCGCCAAAGTGCCTTCGGTGGGGGCCACCGTCACATAGGTGATTTCTGGTCCCACGGCTACTGCCAGGTTAGATGGCAAGGTCCACGGCGTCGTCGTCCAAACTAACGCCAGTTCGCCGCTCTCCATCCGCAAGCCCACCGTCACGGTTTGGTCTTGGCGGTCTTGGTAGACGTCGTCATCCATTTTCAGTTCGTGGTTGGACAACGGAGTCTGATCGTTCCAGCAGTACGGCAGCACCCGGTATCCTTCATAAACCAGGCCCTTGTCATACAGTTGCTTAAATGCCCAGATGACCGACTCCATATAGCTCGGCATTAGGGTGCTGTAGCCATTTTTGAAATCTACCCAGCGGGCCTGGCGGTCTACGTATTCTTCCCACTCTGTTACATACTTGAACACGCCTTCGCGGCAGGCATCGTTGAATTTCTCAATGCCCATTTCTTCGATCTCGGATTTATCTTCAATCCCGAGGATGCGTTCCGCTTCCAGTTCTGCCGGCAAACCGTGGGTATCCCAGCCAAATACCCGGTCTACTTTCTTACCCCGCTGGGTCTGATAGCGGGCTACCAGGTCTTTTACATATCCGGTTAGCAGGTGGCCGTAGTGCGGCAAACCATTGGCGAACGGCGGGCCATCATAGAAAACAAATTCGTCACCCGTGCGCTGGTCAACCGAAGCTTGGAAAGTGCTGTCTTGCTCCCAGTACGCCAGTACGTCTTTTTCCAGCTGCGGAAAATTGGGCGAAGCGACGACGTCGGTGCTGCGATGTAGCGGATAGCGGCGGGAGTTATCCGGTGTCTTAGTCATTTATTCACTCCTGTGTGCCCGGTTTCCCCGAGCCTTGTATCTGGCTGTATCTGGCATTTCAGAATTTGCTCGAGTTGGCCCGAGCAATCCAGCTAGCTGGATAAGTTTTCTCGGGCGAGGGCGGAGTGACCGCGGTACCACCTCGCTTGCTGCACTGTGCTGCGAGCGCCCGGAAGGACGGAAGCAGAGTGCAACCGCTCATTGCGGGCGATATCGGGCCCGACCGTCCGGTTCTACTGGGGCGCCAGCTGCTGATGGCACCGGTTCTTCCGGAAGCTCCCCGGTGATTGCCGGATCAAAGCTGAAATTCAGTCTAACCCAGCTAAAAGTGACTAGCACTGCTCCGGGGCATACCAGCAGCGTGAGATTGCTCAAATATGGTGTCAGTCAGCTAAATCCCGCGCCACCAAGGTATTGCTGGCTTGGGCACGCGGTCGCACAATCATGGAATCGATATTGACGTGGGCCGGTAAACTCACACACCACCGCACTGCTTCGGCAATATCTGCCGCGGTAAGTGGTTCGGCCACCCCGGCGTAGACGGCGGCTGCCGCAGCGGCGTCACCGTGATAGCGGTTTAGGGAGAATTCTTCGGTTTTCACCATGCCCGGGGCAATATCGATAATCCGCACTGGTTCCCCCATCAGTTCCAGCCGCAAGGTAGCGGAAATTTGCCGTTCCGCATGCTTGGCCGCAGTGTAGCCCGCACCGCCCGGATAAGGGCCATGGCCTGCGGTGGAGGAAATAAATACGATGTCTCCGCCGCGAGCGCGCAGCTGCGGCAACACCGCCTGGGTAATGCGCAAGGTGGCCAGCACATTTAGTTCATACATCTGGCGCCATTCGGCAATATCGCCGTCGGCAACGGAATCAGTGCCTAGCGCCCCGCCCGCACAGTTTACTAGCACGTCAATAGGTGCGCCTTGGGCAGCGTAGTCCATGATGGCAGTTACTCCGGCCTCGGTAGTGAGGTCGGCAGACACAAATTCACAACCGGTTTCTGCGCTGAGCGCCGCCAGCCGTTCGGTGCGCCGGCCAGTGGCAAGCACCTGGTAACCCTCAGCGCACAGGGCCCGAACTGTGGCAGCGCCGATTCCGCTAGTAGCTCCCGTGATTAATGCTCTCCGTGCCATGTACTTTCCTCTCCAGCTGGCGCGCTAGTAGCTGCCGGCACTGCAACTGTTTCGGTTGCCGTACGCTGTGACCGGCAAATAGTGCCTAGTGCTACCTAAAATAATAGAAGATGGGACGCCGACCGGTATTACCGCAGCACCAGTTATCCTAGGAAGTAGCACTAGTTCAGAAATAAACCGGTACAGATTGATGTGCTGTGCAGTGAATTGGGAGCTGCAGCAGCTATATCGCAAAGCACTGGCGGTAATACTGCAAAATTACTGACAGTTACCCGCACAAAGCAGCGGCGGTTAGGAGAGATGATGTTTGGATTTTTGGGACTTGGCTCGATGGGAAGTGCCATCGTACGCGGCGCACTGGCCGCCGGGGAGCTCTCCCCAACCGATATCCGATTCACCCGCCGCACTGATTCCGCGGCCCAAGCACTGGAATCCGAACTGGGAATAGCGCGTGCTGCTTCCAATGCCGAGCTGGTGTCCCAAACTGGGCCGGGCGGCGTCATCATGATCGGGGTTAAACCACATATGGTCGCGGGGGTGCTGGCAGAAATAAGAACGGCCGCAGCCGAAAATAACTCCGTGATCGTATCGATGGCTACCGGCACGCCACTGGCGAAGATGGCGGCGCAACTGGCCCCCGCACAGCCAATTATCCGGGTGATGCCAAACGTAAATATGCAGATTGGTCTGGGGATGACCGCCCTATGCGCTAATGAGTATGTAACGGCAAAACAGCTGGACCGAGTCGAGCAAGTTTTTGCCGCAGCTGGGGAAACCGTGCGACTCCCCGAAGCGCAGTTCTCGGCTTATGCCGCAATTGCTGGCTGTTCCGGCGCATGGACCTGGACGTTTATCGATGCGCTATCCCGGGCAGCGCTGGCTGAGGGGATAACCAAAGCTGATTCACTGCGCATTGCCGCCCAGGCAGTAATGGGATCAGCAGCACTAGCACTGGACAAGATGGACGAAGTTAGCCCAATGAATCTGATAGACGAAGCTACTTCCCCCGGCGGCACTACCATTGCCGGACTGATCGCACTAGAAAAGTCTGGTTTCTCCAGCGCAGCGATTGACGCCGTCAAAGCTGCCGTAGCCCGCGATGCCGAAATAGCTGGCGAATAGACCTCGCCGCAAAATAGGTACTGAGTCCGGTCAGTCTTCCCAGGTCAAAATATCTGGCAGACCGCGCACCACCACTACTGGGCAATTTGGATTAGATTGCGCCACCAAACCAGCTAAAGCCGCGATGGCATGCGCTACGGCGTCGCCACTTTCTGATCCCCAATCTACCCCCGCCACTGCGATAGCTCGATCGGGAGCCGCTCCCTGATCAGAGATTTTCTCAGATGCACTAGCAGTAATCACCACTCCGGGCCGTCCCCCAAACCGGGCAGCTAATCCGCGCCGAATCTGCCCCGCAGCCGCGGCAACCTCCACCGGGGCTTGCAAATCCAATTTTTCCGGCAGCCCAGCGCGGGAACGAAAACCGCTCTCACATTTTCCCCGCGCACACCATCTACCCTGCGCTTTTGCCAAAATTTTTCCGCAAAGCACCACGACGTCATCCCCACGTAACCCTATATAGCCATCCGGCCACTGCACGGTATTGAGCCGTGGCGCGATAACTGCAACTAAATCATCGCCAGAAGTGATCATCGGGATTCCCGGAACTGCACATGCCATAACTGCCATATTTCCAGTGTAAAGACCGAAAGCTCACACTGCACAGCCGTGCATATCTCCACAGCATCATGAAAGAATGACCCCATGAATAACGAATCCGCATTGCTCGCTCACACGGAGGTTCCGGATCGGGCTTCTCTCGACGGCCTAGAAGAACGCTGGGGGAAGATTTGGGACGATGAAGGCACCTACACTTTTGACACAGAAACCACACGGGAAGCCGTCTACTCGATAGATACTCCCCCGCCGACCGTTTCGGGGTCACTACATGTAGGGCACGTTTTTTCCTACACCCACACTGATTTGATGGCGCGCTACCAACGTATGCGCGGCAAGAACGTGTTTTACCCCATGGGCTGGGATGACAACGGCCTACCCACTGAACGGCGCGTACAAAACTACTATGGCGTACGCTGCGAACCTTCCCTCCCCTACGACCCAGACTTTGAACCACCACAGCGCGGCGGAGAGGGCAAGTCGGTTAAAATGGCCGACCAAACCCCGATTTCTCGGCGTAATTTCATTGAGCTGTGCTGGGAATTAACTGAAGCAGACGAACAGCAATTTGAAGCATTGTGGCGCCATTTGGGGCTGTCGGTAGACTGGTCACAGCACTATCAGACCATCGGCTCGAAAGCACAAAAGGTGGCGCAGGCAGCTTTCTTGCGCAACCTAGAACGCGGTGAGGCCTATCAGGCACAGGCCCCGGGGCTGTGGGATATCACGTTCCAAACTGCGGTAGCACAGGCGGAGCTAGAAGCGCGAGATTACCCCGGCGCCTACCATGCGCTGGCTTTCCACGCGGCAGACTCCGACGTCGTCATCGAAACCACTCGCCCGGAACTATTACCGGCCTGTGTGGCACTGATTGCCCACCCGGATGATGAACGCTACCAACCACTTTTCGGTACCACGGTGAAGACGCCGGTATTCGGGATGGAAGTTCCAGTATTGGCCCACCCCGGTGCGGAGATGGACAAGGGTTCCGGTATCGCCATGTGCTGTACTTTTGGCGATTTGGTTGATGTGCAGTGGTGGCGGGAACTGAAACTGCCGATGCACTCGGTGCTGGGTAAAGATGGCCGGCTGGTGCGCAATATTCCAGACTGGATTGTTGACCCGCAGGGCCGGGAAGTTTATGGCGAGATGGCTGGGAAAACTACTTTCACAGCGCGCAAGATCCTAGTGGAGAAACTGCAGGAGACCGGCGAAATGCTGGGCGAGCCGGAACCAACCCAGCGCAAAGCTAACTTCTTTGAAAAAGGCGATAAGCCGCTGGAGATCGTTACTTCGCGGCAGTGGTATCTGCGTAATGGTGGCCGCGCCTATCAGGAAGCCAACGGAAAAGATCTGCGGGAGAATCTGCTCGAGCGCGGTAAAGAACTAGAATTTCACCCGAATTTCATGCGCGTACGCTACAACAACTGGGTAGAAGGGCTGAATACTGACTGGCTGATTTCTCGGCAGCGGTTCTTTGGCGTCCCACTCCCCCTGTGGTACCAGGTGGACGAAAATGGCGAAGTCAATTACGACGCCGTTTTGACCCCTGATTTTGCGCAGCTGCCAGTTGACCCCACCACGGATTGCCCACCGGGGTTTGCCGAGGCACAGCGCGGCGTTCCCGGCGGATTCGTAGGCGAAGTGGACATTATGGACACTTGGGCTACCTCTTCGCTCAGCCCGCAAATTGCTGGTGGCTGGCTGACTGACGACCAACTGTTCCAGAATGTCTACCCGATGGATGTTCGGCCGCAAGGTCAGGACATCATCCGCACCTGGCTGTTCTCTACCGTGGACCGCGCCCATCTGGAATTTGGCGCACTACCTTGGAAACATGCCGCTATTTCGGGGTGGATTTTGGACCCAGATCGGAAGAAGATGTCGAAGTCGAAGGGCAACGTCGTCACCCCAATGGGGCTGTTGGAAAAGCACGGCTCGGATGCGGTGCGGTACTGGGCGGCGGCAGCGCGGCTCGGCACGGATGCCACTTTCGATGAACAGCAAATGAAGATCGGCCGCCGGCTGGCAATGAAAGTTCTGAATGCAGCTAAGTTTGCATTGCAGATGTCCGGTGGAGATGCCCCGGTAGATTTGGACGCTACGGCAGTTACCGAAAAACTTGACCAAGCCATGTGTGCGCGCTTGGGGGAAGTGGTGGCGCAGGCAACCAAATCATTCGACAATTATGACCATGCCCACGCGCTGGAAGTCACCGAGAGCGCGTTCTGGGATTTCTGTGACAACTACCTAGAACTGGTAAAAGACCGCGCATATGACCGAGACGGCGTGCTGGCAGCATCTGGTGCGGCGGCGGCAGTGCGTTCGGCGCGGGTAGCGTTGAATATCTCGATTGATACTTTCTTGCGGCTGCTGGCGCCATACTTGCCGTATGCCACCGCGGAAGTGTGGTCGTGGTACCGCACCGGTTCGGTACACCGGGCAGCTTGGCCAACTGCGCAGCCATTGACTGCGGCTGGGCAAGGCACTGCACCAGAACTAGTAGATGCAGCTGGGGAAGCTCTGGCCGCATTGCGCAAGATTAAGTCGGAGCAGAAGGTTTCGCAGCGCACCTCCTATGATTCGGTGCGGCTAGAAGTACCACAAGCTGACCTGGCTGCCACTGAAGAAGTGCTGAGCGATGTGCGGGCAGCCGCACACGTACAGGGCACACTCGACCTAGTAGGTAGCGATGTGGAGCAACCGGTAGTAACCGATTTCCAACTAAATATCGAAAAATAGGGGTGAGCGTTCGGGAGTGACATTATGTACCTCCCGAACAACCTCCGCAGTACAACCACAATCAACTGCGTCTAGGGAGAGGAATACCTTGACCCATAAAGCAGAATCCGAGTCCGTTACTCACCGCGGTTATTCCGCTGCGCCGGTGCATATCGAGGTACCGGCTGCTCTGACAATACCGAAAGTTTTGCGGCAAAAAGCGACGGAGCGCCCCCGCGAAGTGGCAATTGAACGCAAGTCAGCGCTAGGTAATTCCTGGGTGTCCGTTACCTGGAAAGAATTTATGACGGAGATTCAGGCGGTAGCGCGCGGTCTGATTGCGCTGGGAGTACAACCGGGAGACAATGTGGCGCTGATGGCGCACACCTCTTATGAGTGGGCGCTATTTGATTTTGCTATCCAGTTTGCGGGTGGCTGTGCCATCCCGATCTACGAAACCTCCTCCACTAGTCAGGCCGAGTGGATTATTAAAGATGCCAAAATAAAATGGGCCATCGTAGAAAACATTGCGATGCGGGACGTATTGCAACCTATCTACAAGCGCAAAACTGCCGAACGAGTATTCGTTATTGCAGAAGACGCCGTCGCTCGGATTACCCGGTTGGGCTCAGCCAAGTATGACGCCGAAATTGACGCCCGGATAGATGCACAAAACGCCGATACCCTGTGGACGGTGGTCTACACTTCGGGGACTACTGGTAAACCAAAAGGCGTGGAGCTTACCCAACGCAATATCCTGCATCTGTGCCTAAATGGGCCAATCGACCCCAATCTCGCCCCGATTTTTAGCGGTAAAGGCAATCGCACCCTGCTATTCCTGCCGATGGCGCATGTTTTCGCCCGGTTCATCAATATGGTGATGCTGATGTCGGATACAGTAGTGGGCTATTCCCCCGATATTCGCAATCTGCTATCTGACCTACAAACTTTCAAGCCGAAATTTATGCTCGGCGTGCCGCGAGTTTTTGAAAAGGTGTACAACGCAGCGGATGCCCGCGCTGGCAGCGGTTTCCAACTGCGGATGTTCCGGCATTTTGCGGAAGTCGCTATTGAGTACTCCAAGGCGCTCGATACCCCGCAAGGGCCATCTATTCGGCTGCGGGCCGAGCACGAGCTAGGTGACCGGCTTATCTACAGCAAAATCCGTGACATCTTCGGTGGCGATCTGAAATACATTATTTCTGGTGGCGCACCGCTCGGAGAGAGGCTGGGATATTTCTTCCGCGGTATTGGGCTACCAATTTTGGAAGGCTACGGCCTGACCGAATCCTGCGCCCCGACCGCCGTCAACCGCGTCGGTAATATCAGAATCGGATCGGTGGGGCTGCCCTACCCAGGCACCGCGATGAAGATTTCCCCAGAGGGGGAGATCCTGCTGCAGGGCGACCATATTTTCCGGGGCTACCGTGGCGACAGCAAGGCCACGGCAGCTGCGTTCACTGAAGATGGCTGGCTGCAAACTGGCGATATGGGGCAGATTGATTCCGAAGGTTTCCTGTGGGTTACCGGGCGCAAGAAAGAACTGATCGTCACTGCCGGCGGTAAAAATGTGGCGCCAGCTCCGCTGGAAGATCAGCTGCGCTCCCACCCGATCATTTCGCAGGTATTGGTAATAGGCGATAAGAAACCTTTTATTGCCGCGCTTATTACTCTGGATGAGGAGGCGCTCCCCCAGTGGGCGGCGAGCCAAGGACTGGAACCAATACCAGCTGGCACTGCCTACACCGACCCGCAAATTTTGGCGGCTATTGATAGCGCAGTTAAAAAGGTAAATACTACGGTGTCGCGGGCGGAGTCGATTCGGAAATTCAAAGTACTCCCCTATGACTTCACTACTGGAAATGGGTATCTCACGCCGTCGATGAAAGTGCGCCGCAAAGAAGTACTCGAAGGATTCGCGGACGAAATCGAAGAGATCTACTCTGCCAAAAAGTAAGTGCTAGCGCCCGGTGCTATCCTAACTTGGCCCGCACACAGTGTTAACCTAACTGGGCCTGCGCCCGGCGTCCTAATAGATTTGCCCTCAGTAACTTAGTTTTTGCTCTCACTACCGTAAAGCAGCGGTTACTGGCTGGCGGCGATGTCTTCATGGTGGCGGATCACTTCTGCCACAATGAACTTTAGGAATTTCTCAGCAAATACCGGATCCAGCCCAGATTCTTCTGCCAGCTGACGCAACCGCGCCACCTGTTCCTTTTCTCGAGCCGGATCAGAGGGCGGTAAATTCCGCTCCGCTTTAAGATGTCCAACTTGTTGGGTACACCGGAAACGCTCAGCCAAAATATGCACTAGCGCGGCGTCGAGATTATCAATCGTATTCCGAAAGGATACGAGCTCTGCCGGGATCTGAGCTGCAGTATTGTGGTCAGGCATTTTACCCCCTACGCATAGAACGCGATTTGCCGCCATAGCCGCAGCGGGCTAGGCAGTGCGATTAGAGCTCTTCAATAACAACTTTGGCGATGCCCCAGACTTGAGCACGCCTTCAGTCACCACTACTTTTTCTACGTCATCCCGAGACGGTAGTTCAAACATTAGATCGCCCAACAGGCTCTCCATAATGGAACGCAGTCCCCGCGCTCCAGTACCCCGCTCGATAGCTTCTCGGGCAATCTGTTGCAGCGCCGGTTTAGTGATCTCCAGCTGCACCCCGTCCATCTCAAAGATCTTTTGATACTGCTTAAGCAGTGCATTACGCGGCTCCGTCAGGATTTTCACCAGATCTTTTTCAGTTAGATCCTCAGTGGCAGCGATAATCGGCAACCGCCCTACCAGTTCTGGAATTAGCCCAAACTTATGCAGATCGTCTGGCGTTACTTCCTTGAAAATCTCTGCGCCCTGGTCGCTCTCATGCAGTTTGGAGCCGAACCCTATGCCGCGCCGCCCGGCGCGAGACGAGACGATGTCCTCCATCCCAGCGAATGCGCCCGCCAAGATAAACAGGATATTTGCGGTGTTGATTTCAATGAAGTCCTGCTGCGGATGTTTACGCCCACCTTGCGGCGGCACCTGCGCGACCGTGCCCTCAATAATCTTCAGCAGTGCCTGCTGCACCCCTTCGCCGGAGACGTCACGGGTAATTGACGGGTTCTCGGATTTGCGCGAGATTTTATCAATTTCGTCAACATAAATGATGCCGTGCTCGGCGCGGGAAACGTCGTCATCCGCAGCTTGGATGAGTTTCAGCAAGATGTTTTCGACGTCCTCACCCACATAGCCCGCCTCAGTCAAGGCAGTAGCATCCGCAATCGCAAATGGTACGTCGAGGATGCGCGCCAACGACTGCGCCAGATAAGTCTTGCCAGTGCCAGTTGGGCCCATCAGCAAGATATTGGATTTGCCGATTTCGACGTTGTCACTAGGTTTTTCTAGGCTCTTGCCATTCGCTGTGGCAGTGCTGACCTTGGCCTGCGCCCGATTGCGTTTGTAGTGGTTGTAGACCGCCACTGCCAGCGCACGCTTTGCGGAGTCCTGCCCAATAACGTATTCGTTCAGGAATTCGTATATTTCTTGCGGCTTGGGGAGCTCTTGCTCGGCGCGCTCAGCTTCTTCTTGACCGAGTTCTTCGGCGATGATCTCATTGCACAGCTCGATACACTCGTTGCAGATGTACACCCCGGATCCGGTAATAAGTTTCCGGACCTGGCGTTGACTCTTCTGGCAAAACGAGCACTTGAGCATGTCCGCAGCATCTACGGTTCGAGTCATCCTTACCTCTCCGCTAAATCCAGCAGTGCACTATCATTCCACACCATTTAGCGGTCACCTGCCAGTGGACGCACCGAATGTGGACCAACTGTTGACGGGTGCACCTAATATGGGACAACTGTTAGTGGACGCACTAAATGGGAGCCGACTGGTAGCGGGGGTGACGCTAATTGCCCGGTTCGGCGGCATTCTGCCCGATAAAGCCCTGCAGACCGAACACCACCAGGATAGTTACCTGACTATCACTCCCGCCCAACGAGCCGTTTTTCCAGCTAGTTGGCGCCCTGCTCGGTCGGCGTCTTACGGGAAACCAAAACCTGATCTACCAGACCGTACTCTTTTGCCTGCTCAGCAGTCAAAATCTTATCTCGCTTGATATCTTTAGCGATCTGCTCTGCAGAAGTACCCGAGTGCTGTGCCAGCGTATCGATTAGCCACTGGTTCATCCGCTCGATTTCGTCCGCCACAATCGCAATATCCGAGGCCTGACCCTGCACGCCTGCCATTGCCGGTTCGTGAATCAGCACCCGCGCATTTGGCAGCGCCAGCCGCCGACCGGGCGATCCGGCTGCCAACAGCACTGCTGCAGCCGAAGCGGCCTGCCCTAAACACACGGTCTGGATCTGCGGCTTTATGTACTGCATAGTGTCGTAAATAGCGGTCAGCGCTGTGAACGAGCCGCCCGGGGAATTGATGTACATAGTGATTGGCGATTCGGGATCCAGCGATTCCAGCACTAGCAGCTGTGCCATAACGTCGTCCGCCGAAGCGTCGTCTACTTGTACCCCCAAAAATACGATGCGATCCTCAAACAGCTTCGCATACGGATCTTGCCGCTTATAGCCGTATGGGGTGCGCTCCTCGAATTGCGGCAGTACATAGCGGTTAGTAGGCATCTGGGCAGTAGACATCTGCGCAGTGGACACGCCTGGGAAAAGTGGGTTAATTGGCTGATGCATCATCGATTATTCATTCCCTTCAGTTCCCGAGTTGTCCATACCTCCGCCGCCGATTACCGCCGTGGAGTTAGTGATGATGTGGTCGACAAAGCCGTAGTCCAGCGCTTCTTGGGCGGTGAACCAGTAGTCGCGATCAGAATCGGTCAAGATCTGTTCCACTGTTTTGCCGGTATGCTTGGCGTTCAGCTCAGAGAGCTCTTGCTTCATCTGCAGAATGAGGTCAGCGTTGATGCGGATATCGGTAGCAGTACCGCCTGCACCCCCCAGGGGTTGATGCATGAGCACGCGAGTGTGCGGAGTGATGTAGCGCTTGCCCTTGGCGCCCGCACTAAGCAAGAACTGCCCCATCGACGCAGCTAGGCCCATGCCTACGGTTGCCACATCCGGCTTAACATATTGCATGGTGTCGTAGATGGCCATGCCAGCAGTTACCGAGCCGCCCGGTGAGTTGATGTACAGGAAAATGTCTTTTTCTGGATCCTCTGCTGCCAACAGCAGTAGCTGGGCACAGATGATATTGGCATTCTGATCACGAACTTCATCACCTAGCCAGATGATGCGTTCTTTCAACAGGCGGTTAAAAGTTGAATCTCCCAGCCCAAAATTCTGACCCTCGGTGGCGAGCTGTGGCACCATTTCCTCCTCCATCTGTGCTGCCGGTTGTTGGCATTATGTTTCCGGCCAACTGCTTCTTGAACATTAGCGCGTTAGAGCGAAAAAACCGCGCTGGAACGCGGTTTTTTCGCTGATGGCGCAGGTGCGGAAAAGTAGGTTTTCGCACCTGCGCCAGCTGAACGACGGCTAGATTAATCCTCTAGTTTCGCCAGAATCGTCTTACGCGCTTTGCCGGCTTTCTCGGCTGCCAATACGCGCTGCTTTTCCGCCTCATCTGCCGACTCCACATAGGCAATAACTTCGTCTACCTTGTGTGCCGATGGATCGAATTCAGCATCCGATTCCTTAGCAGATTCCTTGGCCGCAGCCTTAGCCGGCTTAGCGGACTTCTTGGCAGCGCCACCCTTTGGACCCTTGCGCGGTTCCCGCTGATTAGCGAAATCAGGTTCCTGCTCACTTTCTGGAGCCTCACCCAATGCTGCCGTGACGTCAACCTTATTTCCGGCTTCGTCCACAATATTTGCCCGACGCAGCGCAGCAATCAGTGCCTTATTCCGCGCCATCTCCGCGCTGAAAATATTCAGCTGACCGGAACCAGCCGCAGCTCGCACAAATTCATTCGGATCCATGCCGTACATCTGTGCCTGGGCAATTAGGAAGTCCAGCAGTTCCTCTTGCGAAACCTGGATAGCAAATGCTTGCGCATACCGATCCAACAGCACCTGCGTCTTCAACGCCTTGGCCACTTCACCACGTACTTCATCAGCGTGTGGATCGTCTGCTGCCTTCCCTTCATTTTCTAGGTGGTTGGCAACTTCCATTTCTACAACATTGTCCGCGATCTCAAAGTCAGCTGCTTCCAGCAACATATCCGTCAGCTGCTGATAAGCCGGAGCGATCTGGCTAACTGCCTTACTCTTGGCAGCAGCTTCCCGCAGATCATCCCGCAGCTCTGCAATCGTGTCGAACTCGGAAGCTAGCTGAGCAAACTCATCATCAGCCTCTGGCAGCACCGATTCTTTAACCGAGTGTACTTTGACCTGTACCTTAGCTTCTTCACCAGCATGTTCGCCGCCAACAAGCTTGGTGGTGAACTCTCGATCCTCGCCTGCTTTCGCGCCAGTCAGCGCTTCATCCTGACCATCCAGCATGCTGTTCTCACCGATCTGGTACGAGAGACCAGCTACGTCGTCGATTTCTTCGCCGTCAATCGTGGCAGTCAAGTCAATATTTACGTAATCGCCTTCTTTAGCCGCGCGATCTACGCTGGTGAGGGTAGCAAAACGTTCGCGCAGCGAATCGAGCTCACGATCGACGTCTTCCTCCGTAACTTCGCCAGAGCCAACCTCTAGCGAGAAGTCTGCTGGATTAGGCAGGATGAAATCTGGGCGAACATCAACTTCAAACTCCACTTTCAGCGCAGTGGCGTCGTCCGTGCCCTTCATCTCCGGTACTTCCTTGATAGAAACTTCCGGAGCTGCCATCGGCAGTACGTCATTTTCCATCGCTACCTGCTGGTAGTAGTTATCCAGGTTGTCGTTGATGGCCTGCTCAATGATGTAACCTTTGCCAATCTTGCCTTCCAATACCCGCAGCGGAACTCGGCCGGGGCGGAAGCCGGGGATATTCACCTGTTTGGCAACAACTTTTGCAGCTTCTTCATAGGCCGGTTTGAATTCACCGGCAGGGACCTCGATGGTCATCTTCACGCGTGTATCGCTGAGGAACTCAACAGAATTCTGCACTTGGATTTCTCCACTCAAAGTATTAGGGGCGGGTATCCACCCGGTTTTTGGATCTTCAGCGCGGCCGCCAAAGACGTGACCTGAAGTTTGGCCACACACATACCGTCCAATAATAGAACAAAATGGCATAACTCCGCGCCCTCGCGCACATGACATGAGCCACCTATTAGCGATGCATGTCCGCTAGTACTTCACATACCCTACGCACCACATTTGACACACCCTGGTCGCCACATTTGAAAGACTCTGCCCCCACTCTCCACCCGCCAATTGCACTTCCTACTGGCATTATTTAGTCTTGCCGCGCCCACCCAACCACTTCACACCACTTACTCCACCCCGACCTACCTGGTCAGATTCCCCTCTTTTTAGCTGTTCCCTTCCTTATGCAAGTCTGGGCTGGTGCCGTGAGCCTGGCTCACAAATCAGCCACACATGCCTACCTGCATGACTAGCCGTATTACAGCTGCTCTATTTATCTACACAAATCGCTAAATTAACCGCCAAAACAACCGGCTACTCCGGGATTGCAGCCAACTTGCTATATATGTGGTTTTTCATCGGCTATGCCGAATGAAAAACCACATATATAGCATTCTGGTTTTGAACTGCCGGCACAGCACAAAAATCCCGCGGCACTCAGTGCCGCGGGATAGTCCCACATGGAAATAGCAATGGACCGCACTAAAGGGGCTGAATTTACATAAAATACAATGCGCCAGCACTAAATAGGCAGGCTTCGCGCAAAAATAGCGTTAGCTCCGTGCTAAAACTGGGATGTACCAGCACTTACCCTAAAACACGACGGTAAGACCGAAACATACGTGGCCTTGTGAAAGGGGTAGAACAACGCTAAAGCTCTAAACGGGATAGAGCCGCGCACTAATACGCAATGGATTTGCCTAGAAGGCACCAGAAATAGATAGTTCACTTTCCGCCTGGGAACACGTTTTCCAGATGCGCATTTTTCTGATACTCGATCTGCGCCTAGCACTAGCCTAAATTCGTTGCATCCATGATCAATCTAGGTGTGTTACACCCAGCACCGATCTAAATTTGCTGTGCTTAGCACTGGCTTAAATTTCAGGAACTCACTTCCCAGAGCGCACATACTATGAATCAGAGATCGGCTCTAGCACAAACTCGAACAACACTGCTCTAGCGTGCATATAGGCATATAGATAAAATTCAGCATCTGACCTGGTCTCAGATGCCTAGGCTCAGATATTTGGTCGGGGTAACAGGATTTGAACCTGCGACCTTCCGCTCCCAAAGCGGACGCGCTACCAAGCTGCGCTATACCCCGTAGCGTCATGAATTCTAAAGTATAAACTCGCTTTTTCCTAATCTAGTGGGCTCCCATGAGCTAAAAATCACCCTCTTATCACTGCATATAAATGTCCTACTGCCCACTGCATGCAAGTGTCCCACTGTCATTCCTAGCCTATGAATCTATGCACCATATCCGTGAGCTAAAAATCACCTCGCTAACTTTTTAACCCGGCGCCAAGCTTGCTACACTGGGACAATCGCCAGCAGATTACGCTGTGACGCGCGAGTGTAGCTCAATGGTAGAGCCTCTGCCTTCCAAGCAGATAGTGCGGGTTCGATTCCCGTCACTCGCTCCACTAAAACGTTGATATATAGCGGAAAACTTTCCCAGTTCCTACCGTGTGACACGTAGAATGACACGGTAGCGGAAAGCTTTTCTAGCCGCCTCCCGTGGGTACGATCTTGGGTACAACCAGACTAAATGCAAATGCAGTTAAAAATACGTAGTGAGAATTCTGCTGTTATCTTTGGACGACGGCGGTAGGGCACCGCCAACTCACTACCTGACGACGGCGACAGACACTACCGATTCACCACCTGATTTTGTGTAACGGATCGCAGAAATTTGGCATTATTTGCCATTCATTCACCACTGAGCGACTGATAAAATTCTCCCTACAAATCACAGTTCACAGATAGGCAGCTGATGAAAAGTCCCGTTGCGCGCAACCTGGCTTCCTCGGGAGGTCTGCTAGGTAAAGTGCCGGCAGCCCCAGTAGATAAAACGCCTGGCACCTCGCTATACCAGAAACTTGGAATCCTCCTCAGCGGGATACTAGGGATTCTCCTGGCCGGGGTGCCACTGGCAGCAGTTCCCCCAGCTTTAGCACAGACCGCTGCAGACGCCGCAGCTCGCCCCACTTACCGCGAGGCATTCGAGATCTCCAGTATCGATGCCTACACAAACAATGGCGGGATGTACCAAGGCAGCCCGCTGTCGAACGCTTTTGACGGCGATCTGCAGACCCACTGGGAAACTGGCCGCAGAAACACCAGCACCTTCAAAAACGACATCACAGTTACATTCCGCCAAATAGAGAAACTCGGTAAAGTCAGCTACTACCCGCGCGTAGTGGGCGCACCGCTCAAGGGCTACCCGCTCGAACTGTCAATTTACACCTCACAGACCGACGACGGCGATGACTTCACGCAGATCCACCACGGCACTTACTCTGCGGCTTCCGGCGAGCTGGCAATTCCGTTCACTCAAGAACAGCCAGCAAAGCGCATCCGCTTCGTATTCGACCGCGCTCAAACTGATTGGGCCGCCGCCGGCGAACTAAAGTTTTACCGCCCAGACCCTCTACCTGACAAAATTTCTGCACTTTTCGCAGACCCGCTGTTCACCACATTAAAAGCAAATGTGACGCTGGAACAGGTCGAGCAACTCTACCAAGAGAGCCTCACGCATCCGCACGCTCATCTCACTGAACAGTTGGCGGAAGCGCGTGCCATATTGAATGGCGAAACCTTTGACAACACAATCTTCACCCTGCCCCGAGATGGAAATATCCGCACCCACACGCGCGATGTACTAAAGATGAGCAGCTTCGGCGGCATTTTGCTTCCCACCGGTCTGGCCGCAAACCAAGGGCAAGTGGTGCGCGTATATGTGGATGCAAATGCCGGCGAGCCCCTGCCAAAGATTGTGTTTTCGCAGAGCCAGGGCAAGTTCTCCGAGTGGAATCGCAAAATCCAACTCCACCCCGGAGAAAATATCATCACAGTTCCCACCATTCTCAATCCTGCCAATGTGACCGCAGGCGGCCCTATCTACTTCGAGAACCCGTATACCCCCGCTGAGCAGTCACAGGCTCCGCGCGTGCGCATCGCCGACGCCTACCGATTCCCATACTTTGCCGACGGCGGAGACCCCCAAGAATTTGTCAAGTTCCTAGCGGAATACAAACAGAAACAGGCAGAAAATCCAGCTGCCTACGCTTCTATTGCGGAGCTCGCTAGCGACTGGGTCATTATGACCGGAACGCTGGCGAATGCCGAAGTTTTCTTAACCGGCAAAAACCCGCAGACGACGCTTGACTTCCACAAGCAGCGCTACCAAGCCCTGATGGAATACTCAGGATTGAGCGAGTTCGGCCCGCAGTACACGGATCCGCAGGAATGGATCCACGCCCCGCGTCAGATGGTGCGCGCAATGTCGATGCCAGGCGGTATTTTTGCTTATGCAATGAGCGACCACTCTGGCTTTGGCGTGGGCACGATGAATAACTACTTCAACGGTGAAAGCTACGGCTGGGCAATGACCCACGAACTGGGCCATCAGATTGACCTAATGGGCGCAAAATGGCCGGAAGTCACGAACAATATGTGGGCGAACTACAACCAGGTCGTGCTCCAAGGGCAAAATGACCGTATTACTGCTGACCAGTACCACACGCTGTTCACGCAGAATGCACTGGACGATTACGCGCAAAATTCCAAGGCGATTTCTAATCTGGCAATCTTCTGGCAGCTACACCTATATGACCACGATTTTTGGCCTAAGTTCCAGGACGCCGCGCGGGATGACGAACTCTTCCCTGATCTGACCACTGAGCAACGTCTTGTTGCCCTTTCGTCTTATATCCTGGGGTTTGACCTCACGGAGCACTTCGACCGCCACAACTACTTCGACTACCGCTGGTCAGATCCAGCGGCACAAGCCGCTAACCGTACTGCAGCTAAAAATGCTATTGCCGCAGCTGGTATACCTGACCGGCCAGACAATATGAAGACGTGGTATCTGTGGACTAAAGCCGCTGGTGAGCAGAAAACCTTTGCCGATTTGACCGCACCGCGCGTCTCTAACGTAACGTATGCCAATGGCACAGCAACTATTTCCCTGACCGATGATTTGAATCGCGAGGAGAGCCGGCTGGGCTACGAGGTCTTTATGGATGGCAAGCTCGTGGGCTTTGCATATAAGGATCAAATTACGGTTCCATATGTTGACGACGGTGCTTCGCACACGTTTACCGCGCGCGCTTACGATATGAAGCTCAATCGGACCGAACTATCTGAGCCATTCGATTTCAATACTGCCGAGCCCAGCATTGTGCTCACTTCCTCAACTATCATCCCAGTCGGATCTGAGCTTTCAGCACTGGATGACATTGCGAAGGCAATGGATCGGGCGGGTACGCCGCTGGCGGTAAGCGTGGATAAGACTGGCGTAGATCTGACCCAGCCAGGGCGCCAGTTTGTAACGATAAGTGCCACGGACGCCCACGGGGTTAGTGTCTCCCGAGTAGTGGATGTGGATGTGGTGGCCAGTGCCGCATATATTTCAGATTTAACTCCGGCTGCTGTCCAGGTTGGCTGGGGTGATCTGGGAGTCGATTCGCGCATCGGAGGCGGCGCGCCTATTTCATTGCCGAATGGAACCGGCGCAGAGCAAATATACCCCAAGGGTTTGGTCTCTCATGCCCCGGCCGTAGTGGAATTTGACCTAGCTGGCATGAATCCGCAGTATTTCGAGGCGTTTATTGGAATTGACGGCGCCGTGCGTACCGGGCGCGGAAATGCGATCATGAAAGTTGAGGCTGACGGCAAGCTGCTTTATCAGTCAGGAAATATCTATGCGGCTACCCCGGTACAGCGGGTCAAGCTCGATATCACTGGAGTACAGCAGCTGAAGCTAATAGCTGACCCCTTTGGGATCAATGCTGCTGACCACACTGCATGGGCAGATGCAAAGATCAGCGAGTATCCTCTGGCCAGCATTTGGTCCCCTAGCGCTGAAGCACTTGTCAAACAAAGTGGCGATACGGTAACCCAACAGGATCTAATCGCCCAGATCCGTGACGGTGCACCGGCTGCAAAAGTGAAGTCAATCAGCGTGGAAAGTCCTATCCCTGCCAGTGGCGCTGCAGATGTATCCCTCCGGATCACTTATCTCGATGGCACCACAGATGAAGTGGTGGTGCCGGTGTCTTTCGTGCGCGCAAATCTGGTAGACCTGGCACAAGCAATTTCCGCCGGTGAAGCTGAACTAGCAGCGACGTGGATCTCCGCAGATGGCACAGAGGTACCTACCGCAGAGAAGTGGGTTGACGAAGCTGCCCAGGCTGCGCTTAATACAGTGCTAGCACATGCTAAAACGCTGCTAGCTGATGAGACTGCGTCGCAGGCAAAAATCGATACGATGGTTGCAACTGTGAACCAAGCACTGGCTGACTTTAACTTGGCTAAGGCTGATGGGCTGTGGCAACCCGAGGATCCGCAGGCACCGCAAGAGCCCACGCCGGCACCGGGCGGGACGGAACAGGAACCCGATCCGGATGACTCAGGCGACGTCTTGGATCCCAATAACCCAGAGATTCCCGAGCCGCCGATCGCCACCATAACCCCGGACGAACCAAAGTTTGTGATTCCAGCTGCGGCAGACCCGGCGGCATGCACGGTAGCCCCCTTTGTGACGGTCAGTGATCAAGAAGGCGTGAGCTATACGGTTAGAGTGGGAGGTATGGAACTCGCGCCTAACTCAGAAGGCAAGTACGTCTATGACTACGGTCAGACGGTTGTAGTGACGGCTATTCCCACAGCGGGTTACCAGTTCCCAGCTGACGCTACTTCCCAATGGTCCTGGACCGCCAATCTCCCTGGCACTTGCCAGCAGCCTGGGGACAATACGACGCCGAAACCCGGCGAAGATATAACAGTCGAGCCTGGGGGTGATGCTGCGATCAAACCTCCTACTGTAACCCCCGCACCTATGACGCCGGTTATCCCCCAGAGCCCGGTTGGCGCGGCGTCTGCCCTGGCTACAACTGGAGCTGCAGTTCTGGGAGTGGCAACGGCAGGCGGATTATTGCTAGTCGCCGGTCTGGTGATACTGCTGATTCGCCGGAAAATGTCGAGGAAGTAGCTTCAAGGAACACCATGCACCTCCCACCGCCCGATATCCAAAAAATCGCCAGTCAGGTTCTCGCCGCACTGTCCGGGCGAACCTGCATGGTGGGGTCAATTAATGCTGATCTCACGGTGGAGACGGCACAGCTGCCTGGTCCGGGCCAGACTGTTACCGGTGGGCCACTGCAAATCCTCCCCGGTGGGAAGTCGGCTAATCAGGCGGTAACGGCCAGCAAGTTGGGTGCGCCCACTGATTTTATTGGGGCAATAGGAACCGACCCTTATGCCGCTATGCTGGAAAAATCTCTGCAAGACGCCGGAGTAAATACCCAGTTTTTACTGCACCGCGATGGACCTTCCGGCACCGCAATAATTACGGTGGATAACGCCGGGGAAAATAGCATTGTCATCTCACCGGGGGCAAATGGAATGCTTACCCCGGCAGATATTGAGCTCGCCCACAGCGCCATCGCGAAAGCTGAAACTCTGGGACTGTGCTTAGAGGTTGCCACTGAAACTGTTATCCGGGCGGCACAAATTGCCCGAGCTGCTGACACCTTGGTGGTGTTTAACTTTAGCCCGATCAAACCGGTACCACCGGAACTGATTTCACTGATAGACGTGCTCATCGTCAATGAACACGAGCTAGCCACGCTAGCTGATTTTCCACCGGAAAAAGTTACTGCGGCACGCACCGATACGGTCACTACTGCGCTAAAAGAAATTGGCGTACCACAGGCGGTGGTCACCCTAGGAGCTGCCGGTTCGCTAATATACGACGACGCCGAGCTACACCATATTCTGCCATTCCCTGTAGCGACTGTAGACACCACTGGAGCAGGTGATTCCTTTATGGGTACTCTACTCGCCGCCTTGGCAACAGACTTCTCCTTACGAGACGGAGCAGTGCTGGCGTCATGTGTATCTGCGCTATCTACCACAAAACTGGGGGCACAAAATTCTTACCCCACCCGGTCAGAAGTACAGGAATACCTAATCGGGCTGCGATAACGGGGGCAAGCTCCGGACTTTCTCGGCAGGCGGCAGCTACAGAAAAGCCCCGCTGGGCAACCGGGATAGCCGCCAAAATTGTTACAGCGAATCGCCGAAATCTGCCCGGAATTTGGCTACCAGTTCTTGCGGCCAATCTGAAGTGGGCCGCATCCGACCATAGAAGAAGCGCAGGATTTCCGGTTCTTCTTCCCATTCCAGACCACCAATAATACTGCGGTTATCGTAGAGCCAGGCTAGCCGGTCAATCATGTAGTTAACCTGGGATAGGGTAAACACTCGCCGCGGCATCGCCAAACGCACCAGCTCCATATTGGCTAGTGGCTCTACCCCGTTGGCATCCCGTTCTTCACTCATCGTGCCGCGTTCCATAGCGCGCACTCCGGATGCAATGTAGAGCGCCGCATTCAATGCTCCGGCCGGGTACTCGCGCTGGTCGAGGTGCTCCACAAACTCCAGCGCATTGAGGTGGGCGCCCAAACCGCCAGCAGGTTTTACTACTGGAATACCGCGTTTATCTAGCTCATTCACGGTGTACTCAATAAACTGCGGCCCATGCGAAATCATGTCGTAATCCATGGTTTCTTCCAGCCCAACCGTGATTGCTTCCATTTCTCGCACCGACATGCCGCCATAAGTTAGGAAGCCTTCAAACATTGGCACCAGGCCACGCATCTTCTTGTATAGCGCCTCGTCCCGAATCAAAATCCCGCCACCGCGGCCAAAGCCGAGCTTGCGCGCCGAGAAGTAGAAAACGTCACAGCAGTCTGCGATAGCACGGGCAATATCGCGGATCTCCATATCGGCACACTGTGCTTCTCGCTCTTTAATAAAATACAGGTTGTCTTGCAACAGTGACGCATCGAGCACCAGCGGCACACCAAATTCTTGGCATATCGCCTGCACTTCTCGCAGATTTTCCAGCGAAAATGGCTGCCCACCGATCAAGTTGGTACCAGCTTCCATCCGCACTGCGGGCACGGCAGCACCGGATTCCAACAAAGCGCGCAGCCGACCGGTATCCATATTGCCCTTGAACGGGTGATCTACTGTTACGTCAATTCCGCGCGGGTACAGGTACTCCACCACTTGACCACCATTGGCCACAATATGGGCCTTAGTGGTGGTGAAGTGGTAGTTCATCGGGACAGTGTCCCCAGCGCTTACCAGAGTGGAGAAGATAATGTTTTCGCACGCCCGCCCTTGGTGCGCAGGCAGGAAATAGTTAAGCCCAAACAGCTCAGTGACTTTCTGCGCTAGGCGGGTAAAAGTAGCCGATCCCGCATAAGCGTCGTCAGCGTTGAGCATAGCTGCCTGCTGTTCCTGACTCATGGCGTTGACGCCGGAGTCGGTTAGCATATCCAAAAATACGTCTTTGTTTTGTAGCAGGAAGGTGTTATATCCGGCGGCTACAGTTGCAGCTAGGCGTTCCTCGATTGGCAGTAGATGTAGCTTCTGAATAATGCGTACTTTGTGCATTTCCAGCGGGTAGCGTTGATCCCCGTAGAACGAAACATTAGCCATGCGTAGGACTCCTTTGTCATCCGGTAAAGCATTAACTAGTTCGCTCAGAATATCTAAACTGCCCGACTGCTCGCCAAAGTGTCCAAACTGGAATCAATTGATGAGCGGGCAACCGCATTGAGGGTAGAACGCGCATAGCCGCGTTTTGGCGGCATAAGATTCGGCGCTCTAGTTAGTGCAGCAGCTGTTGTTCACAGTTTTAGCGCACCAGTTGCTGCTCATGCGCCAGCAGCCATTGTTTTAGCGCTATGCCGCCGTTGTAGCCAGTTAGCTTTCCATTGGCTCCCACCACCCGGTGGCAGGGCACGATGACGGAGATCGGGTTGTGCCCCACTGCACCTCCGACAGCTTGGGCGGACATGCGCGCTAAGCCGCGCCGCTGCGCCAGTTGCGCTGCTAGCTCACCATAGGTGCAGGTAGCGCCGTACGGTATCGCTAATAACAACCGCCAGACTTCCTGGCGGAAAGCTGTGCCTAATAATTTTATAGGCGGTAGCTCCGGCAGGGCTCCCCCAGCAAAATAGCTATCTAACCAATTGCTAGTTGCCGCAAAAATTTGCTGCACAGCTGGCTCCGCAGCTCTGGCCACATTGGCAGCACCCATCCACGGCCCACTGCTCAACTGCTGCTGCCCCGGTAACCACAGTCCAACCAGGGCAGCGTCGTCGGCAGCTAAGGTCACTCGCCCTAGCGGGGAGTCGTAATAGCCGAGTTGGAAAGCCAACTACGCGTCTTCGCCGATCAGGGCATTAACCCGTTCGACTTTAGCGGACATCTCCCCGGAATAACCGGCGCGAATATCGGCTTTCATCACTAGCCCTACTCGCGGCGAGAATTTTTCCACCGCCGCTACGCACTGCTTAATCACCGCCATAATTTCATCCCACTCCCCTTCTAGGGTGGTGAACATAGAGGTGGTTTCATGCGGCAGCCCAGATTCGCGCACCACTTTTATCGCAGCAGCAACAGCTTCGGTTACCGAGCCGTCTGCACTATCCGAACTCTGTGGGGCAATTGAAAAAGCCAGTAGCATTTTTCCTTCTTTCAGCGGAAGTTGTACTCAGTAACTATAGGCTCCCGGCCAGTAGTTTTGTCATTGAAGTATTCATAGAAGCTCAACGCCAAGAATGATCCGGCGATATTCTTCAAGTTAGTGAAACCCTGCCCCCGCAGTACCCGCAGCGCAAAATACGAAGTCTGCGCAGAGCGGCAGTGGAGATAAACCGGAACGCCACGCGGAATTTCGTCAATCCGATCCCGCAGCTGTGCTAACGGGATGTTCTTGGAGCCGCGAATATGCCCCCGCTCATATGATGATTCTTCCCGCACATCCAGGATGAAAGCGCCGTCTTCCACTAGCTGGCGCACCTGCGTCATCGGTACCTGCTCATAGTCCCCATAAAGCAAGTTCAGCCCAACTAATGCCGCAATATTGGTGACATCCTTAGCGGTGCTGTACGACGGCGCGTAACACAGTTCCAGCTCTTTCAGATCTTCGAGTGTGCCGCCCATCTTAATCAGCGTGGCGATGACGTCGATCCGCTTATCGGCTGCGCCCTTGCCAACTGCCTGTGCTCCTAGGATCCGCCCGGACGGGTAGTGGAACAGCAGCTTAAAGAACATCGGGTTAGCGTCCGGCATTATGCCGACCTTGTCTGACGGAATTACAAACGAGTACTGGTAATCTATTCCAGCTGCCTGACACTGTTTTTCATTTAGCCCGGTAACTGCCACGTTGTAGTCAAAACACCGCAGCGCAGAGGACCCGATCACCCCGGTATTGTTACTGGAGCGGCCATAGATGGCGTCAGCGCAGGCGCGCGCCTGCCGTTGCGCTGGGCCCGCCAGCGCCAACCGGGTGGGCTTCATAGTGATGAAGTTGTGAGTATCGATTACATCTCCCACCGCATAGATATGCGGAATGCTGGTCTGGTACCGCTGGTCTACTTTTATGCCCCCCAGCTCACCTAACTCAATGCCGCACTCTTGAGCGAGGCTGACCTCTGGACGCACGCCCACAGACATAATCACTGCATCAGCTGGGATTACTTCGCCAGATGCCAGCTCGACTTCGTGTTCCCGGATCTTTGCGACCGAATCTCCGAGCACTAGCCGCACCCCTTGATCACTAATCTCCTTGTGCAGAATTTGCGCCAATTCATAGTCCAACGGGGTCATAACCTGGTCTAAGCCCTCGATTAGCGTCACCTCAAAGCCAGCTAATTTCAGGTTTTCCATAACTTCTAGCCCAATGAAGCCGCCGCCTACTACGGCAACGTTCTTCCCATGTGAGCGTACAAATTCGTCAATCGCACGTACATCTACCACGTTCTTCAGGGAGAATACGTTATCGCCGTCGATACCTTCGATAGCGCGCGGCAGTACCGCATTGGCACCGGTAGCGATAATGAGTTCGTCATATGCCTCGGTGTATTCTTCGCCAGTTTCCAGATTGCGCACTTTTACCTGCTGCTCTGCTGGCAAAATCTGGGTGACTTCATTTTGCACTCGCATATCGATTTTGAATTGGGTGCGGAAGTCTTCCGGGGTAAGGATTAACAGCTTTTCTGAGTCAGGAATTTCTCGCGACAGGTAATACGGCAAAGCACAGTTAGAAAACGACGGATGGGGACCTTTTTCAAAGACGATGATTTCCGCATTTTCGTCTAACCGCCGGCACCGAGCCGCCGCAGAGGCACCGCCGGCGACGCCGCCGATAACCAGAATTCTCTTGCTCATGTTTCTCCTTTTAGGTAAAAGCCGCCATGATGAGGATACAGCTGTGGCGAAGTCAGAATTTTTCGGATACGCAAGTGAAGATACTAGGATTCGGGGCGCAAAGCTCAACAATATCCATAAAAACCCAGATTTTTCACGACTGGCACATTTTGGGAATAAAACTCGGATAACCCGATAACTGCTTTCGAATTGTAGATCGCCCGGGGAAAAGCTTCGGACCCCGCGGGTAGCGGGGTCCGAAGTGTTGGCGTCCCAGGATGGTCTATATTTATCTGATGCCGGGTTGAATATTGGATCTACCTAGACCCAGCTGGCTAACCTTTGATGCTGCGCTGCACACTGGTGCTGGCACTAGCCCTATCCCAGCTCAGCTAGCAATTAGTTAGGCACCGGGAATACCGGCGGCGCGATTAGCAGCCAGTACGCCGTCCGTGCGAGTCAGTGGACGCTTTGCTCGCTCGGCTTTTTCTGCTTTGGCAGCGGCGATAGCAGCTAGTTCACCAGCGGTTGGTTCCCGCCTCTTCTTACCTGACTTAGAGGTAAGCAGATGCATAATACTGGCAAAAAATTTCGGCGACCGCGCCTGGATCTTTGCCACAATCATCAGGGCAAACTTTGGCAGCTTCATAGTCTCTCCTCCTGGTTAGCTGATACGGCATCAATAATTTCTTGTACTTCGGTGCTAACTGCTTCTGCAGCAGATTTAACCATTGCGATCCTAGTGCGGCGTTCTAAAATATCTGCCACGGTCATAGCCCCTTCGTGAGTCACCGCAAATTCCACTTCGGCACGAGTTACGTCAGTTCCCGGCAGATAATCTAAGGGGCGATCAACCGTGGCGGCTTGCACTACTGCGCGTGCTTCCCGCCCGAACCGTTCCACAATGGGATCTGGGATACCGGTCAAGTCGCCATTAGTGATTTGCCGGAAGTCTGGGTGTAGTGGTGCTCCCACCAATGGCAAATTGCGCGTCCGGCACTTACCGGCTGTAATTCCCCGTTCGGCCAGCACCTTATCTAGCGTCTCCTCCGCCATTAGTCGGTACTCGGTGAACTTGCCACCCACTACTGAGTAGGCGCCTTCTGGCGATTGGATGATGACGTGTTTGCGGGACACATCCGCCGTCGATCCACCCTCGCCCGAGTCAATCAGTGGGCGCAGCCCAGTGAAAGCACCGATCACATCTTCCCGGGTAAGCGGAACTGCCAACGCCCGGTTAATATTCTCCAGCAAGAATTCAATATCTTCTTCTGGAGTCACTGGTACATCTGGGATTTCACCCGGATTATCTTCATCAGTAAGTCCCAAATAAACCCGACCGTGCGGAGCAGGCAGAATAAACAGATACCGCGAAATAGATCCCGGCAGGGGAACCGTCAGGGCCCCTCGCGGATTACCTAGTTTCGCTGCATCAAATACCAGGTGAGTGCCACGAGCGGGGCGAATCTTGATATCGCCGTCTAAAGAACTCGCCCACACTCCGGAGGCATTGATAACTGCTCGCGCGTGAATAGTGCCAGTTTCGCCGGTTATCTCATCCGTGATATTAACCCGATCGGCAAAAATTTCCTCTGCTGCTACCCGAGTCAGGATACTAGCCCCCATTCCAGCAGCCGTGCGGGCAATCGCAGTTACTATGCGGGCGTCGTCCACCATTTGCCCGTCATAATTAACCCAGGAGCCAAGCAGACCGTCACGCTGAACCGCTGGGCACAGCTCGATCGTCTTTGCCTTGGACGCATAGTGCGAGCGTGGCAAAGTATCTGCAGAGGTTCCCGCCGTAATCCGCAAAAAATCACCAGCTAAGAAGCCCACCCGCATAGCGGTTTTTTGAACGACGTTGGTGTCCTTACCTAACGCAGTCACCTGCGGTAAGTAGTGAATTAGATGCGGGGCGGTGCGCTCCATCAATATTCCCCGCTCAACCGCAGAGTGGTGCGCAATTAGGAAATCTAGTTTTGCCAGGTAGCGCAAACCACCATGGGCCAACTTAGATGACCACCTAGAGGTACCGAATGCTAGATCGTGTTTCTCAATCAGTACCGTTTTTAATCCCCGAGATACCGCGTCGAGTGCAATACCAGTGCCAGTAATACCGCCACCGATTACTACTACATCTACCGGGTCTTCAGAATTGACGAGCTCCGCTAATTCGGCAGCTCGCCGTGGCGCATTAAGCGCACTTGATTTGTTCATGGCAATAAATATCCGTTCAGCAAAATTGCTAATTGCTCCGACCAGGTCTCATCGGAAGCAATTATTGGGCGCAAGGTTTCGCGTTGAAAAGCCATTGATTGTACGGTGCTGATTACAATCGCCGCCATCACTTCATGGCTCTCATTGCGTAACGGTGAGCCAGCTTCTTCAATATTGTTCAGCGCTTCCACCAGCAAGGAGATGAGATGTGTCTGTACCCGCCCCAAGCGTTCAAACTGATAAGTCTGTAGCAGCTCAGGATCATGCGCAATTACCGCAGTAATTAACTCATTTTTTCGCAGGTCGTTGGCCCCGGACACCACAATGTCCACAAATTCAGCTACTGATGTGGGCAGCGGAAATATCCGTGCCGCTAATGGCAATAATTCTTGGGTAAGGATATTGCCAGCCATCTCACCGATATTGCGGTATCGCGCATAAACGGTCGGGCGGGATACCCCCGCCACACGGGCCACCCCCGCTACGGTGGTACGGCCAAATCCATTTACGATCAGGCTTTCCCTACCCGCAGCGTCGATAGCCGCGTCGATATCGCTCTGCTTGGGGCCTAGTGTACTCATCAGGGCCTCGGCACAATGTAGTAGCCAGCGTTCGGGGCTACTTTGCATTCCACCGGGGTGTCAAAGAATGGGTCACCATCGGCATAGGCAGTCAAACCTGGCATTTCAATCCGAATGCTTTCCCCGCGATACATATTGGCTTCTTTCAGCTTCCACCAGGCACCAGAGTTGATGTATCCCATATTGAGCAGCATCTTGCGCCGATCAAAATTGGTGAGTAGCGATAGATCCAGTAGCCCATCGTGGTGGTCTGCCCGTGGGCAAACCTCCATCCCACCGCCATAGGTGCGGGTATTTCCGATAGTTGCCATCGCAACCAAGCCAGAGAACACCAGTTCGCCGTCTACATAAATTTTGCTTTCCCGTGACTGGAACCGGGCCCATTCAATAACCCCGGCCAATACGTAGCGCGACCGCCCAGATGGATATGGGATTGCGTTGGTGCGATCCGAAACTAAGGAATCATAACCAGCGCAAGCAATAGTGCCGAAGTAGCGCTCCTCGCCTAGGTCGTTACGCATGATCCCCAAATCAGTGCGGGTAGCGTATCCATCCATAATAATTTCGGCAGCGCGGGCAGCGTGGCGCGGAATATTGTACTCCCGGGCGTGGTCATTACCGGTACCAGCTGGGATAATACCCATCGGGATATCGGTATTGGCTTGTTCCTGCAGCGCCATGCTGATCAGTCCATCGCCGCCACAAACTACCAGGGCATCGTATTCATCCTCATGCACAGCTTTGTGCACCAGTTCGCGCCCAGCCGCTGGGGTAGCCCCCGACATTTGGACGACGTCGACGCCACCCTTCATGAAGGTTTCGAGCGCTTCTTCCGCCGCCTCCATAACTTTGCCTTTAGACGCATCTGGGTTCACAACCATCGCGATGCGCTTGATGTCGTGCTTAGTGAGAACTTCGGTCTGTGCCATTTTGCTACACCAACTTTCCGGGATTCATAATCCCCACTGGGTCCACTGACTCCTTGATGGCAGACAACAGCTTCATTGCTGGACCGCCAATTTCCCCTGGCAAAAATGCTCGGTGATCGGTACCTACCCCATGGTGGTGGGTAGTGGTGCCACCGGCGTCGATAATAGCTTGCGAAGCTGCCCGCTTAACCGGCCACCACTGCGCTTCCGGATCATCGCCTTTCTGCGCGGCAATAACGGTGAAGTACAAGGAACACCCACCGGCGTAAACGTGCGAAACGTGGCACATGACAACTGAAATAGTTCCACTTTCGGCCAGTTTAGTGGTGATAGCTTCAGTAACTGCTTTCTTCAACCGACCCACATTAGACCAGTCGGTAGCAGTTTCCAGCGTCTCACATACTGCCCCGTTATCGATCAGACCATCGCGTAACACTGGAGCACCAAACCGACCCTGCTCCCATTCGAGCACGGGAGCTTCTCCCAACGAGGTGCCCCCATTGGCAATTAACAGTGCTCGAGTTTCAGCATGCCGTGATGCAGTGTGCTCTGGCGTACCCTCGTACATAGTCAGGCACAAGCAGCCCACTTCGTTATTAGCGGAAGAACCAACCGACGTAGTTGAGGACAAATTAAATGCCGACTCGATTTCATCCGACAACCGGATAACGGTAGGGCCGGTACCCTGCTGCGTCACTTCCCGCATGGCGTTGGCGCCGGCAGCAAAGTTCTTGAAATGGAAAGCTTCGTAGCGCTTCGTCTCCGGCAAACGGTGGACGCGCAATCGCAGCGTAGTGATGATACCAAGGGTGCCTTCCGAGCCCAGGAAGACGTGGCGCAGATCGGGACCAGAAGCAGACATTGGCGCATTCCAGCCGATTTCCATGATGCCTTCTGGGGTTACTACAGTCAGCGACCGCACCATTTCGTCAAAGCGGCCATAGCCGGCCGAGCTCTGCCCGGAGGATCGGGCGGCTGCATAGCCACCGAGGGTGGCATACGGGAAGGACTGCGGGTAGTGCCCAATCTGCAGACCGTGCTTGGCGAGCTCCAGTTCTGCATGGGGGCCGGTCATCCCGGCACCAAAAGTGGCTTCACATGAGATAGTGTCTACGTCTTCCAGTTTGTTGAACCGGCGCACGTCGATGCTGATAACTGCACGCATGTCACCCGCCTTAGGGCTGACGCCGCCCACTACGGAAGTGCCACCCCCGAACGGAACTACCGCGATACGTTCTGCGGAACAGAACCGCAACACATCGAGGACTTCTTCGTTAGTGCCGGGAACGACCACTGCGTCGGGTGCGGCGATCTCTTTACCGGAGCGCCAATCCAGCAGATCTGGGTAGGATTTGCCGCGCGCCCGGCGGATCCGCTGTTCCTTATCTGTGCTGACGTAGTCTTGCCCAACTATGTCGCCCAATTTTTGAAGATCCTCAGCAGTGAGTCTAATTGGGGAAAGTTGAATTTCTTCGACACTCAGCCGGGGAAGCTGGTCATCACTCGTGCCCAGCAGTTTGTGCAACATTTTTTGCACCGAGGGGGATAATTCTTTGGCCTCATCACTAGTTCCCCATAGAGTGTGCTCCATTGGGGGGAGAGATACACGTGATCCATTAGCTACATTGCTCATGCGAGCAGCCTACCACTTTTACACAATGTGTAAAGTTGTTTTGCAAGATAATTGGGAAACTGGTTTGCAGCAGATTTTTTACCATTTTCGTGACTACCGGATCGGTATTTGGCGGCAAAAACAGTAACGCGAGCGCCAGTTGATCACTGGGAACGGATACAGTTGCTCCACCCCACCAGCGGTGTTACGGTGTTTATGCACGGGAGCTTGCAGGCGCAGGCTGAGAGGGAGAGAGTCTCCGACCGATGAACCTGATCTGGGTAATGCCAGCGCAGGGAGTCGCATCCGTGCCTTAGCAATAAGGCGCTGTATATGGACACTGCAGAGCAGTTAGCAATTGTCGAGCCTACTTGGCCAGTTATTTCTGATGACGACGCCGCGCGCGTTTGTGCCCAAATCCCCGACTTACCGGCGGAGTTTGCCGAAGTTACCTGGTTTAGCGGCCGCCCAATGGCCGCTGCTTGCCGGGCAGAGCTGACTGATGGCACGGCACTATTCATTAAGCGCTACTCCCCTGCACTGATGGTGGCGCCTGATCTGGCCGCTAAACACCAATTCGTAAATACCCTGCACGCACAACATTTCCCTGCCGTGCCGTTCCTCAGTTTTGCGACGGGGCAGACCTGGCTGCAAGACCACTGGTTCTATGAGGTCTCGCCGTGGGCACCAGGCACAGACCCGTATCGGCAACTCACCTCTTGGCAAGCCCCCAGCAATACGCGGCACTGGCGAGAAATTGGCCGCACTGCGGCGCAACTACGCAAAGCAGCGGCTGATATCCCCGCCCCACAGGTTTTCCCCACGGTATATCAAACCAGGACGCGGCTAGTACTCGGTAACCCACTAGACGCCTGGGAACAGTGGGTTAAGGATTTCCCCGAACTGGCACAGTATTTAGCAGACCGAGATTTTCCGGCAGACCTAACACTGACCGAACCGTTCGCGGCCCAACTGGCTGAGCTAGCAACTGAGCCAATGCGTTGGACTCACGGCGATTTACATGCTTCCAATCTGCTATGGAGTGGAGATCAGGTGTGCAGCGTTATCGATTTTGGCATGGCACATCCCAACCCGCCGTTGTTGGATTTAGCAATTGCAATAGAACGCCACGCAATTGACTGGCTGGGGATCACAGCCGGAAATTTGCATGGCGCCCGCCCCCAGGTAGCCGCCGAAATAATCGCTGGCTATCAAGAAGTTTTGCCGCTAACTGCCAATGAACGCCGGTACCTACCCGCCCTTATTGCCCTGTGCCAGGTAGAAGCTGGCCTAGTGACAGTGGAGTATAGCCGCCGCGCACCGGTGCCGGCCGCCAATGCCGATTGGGCATACGACGTCTACTTCAAAGAGCATCTGCAGTGGTTCCACACCACCCCAGGGCAAGAATTCCTAGCTCAAATAAGTTCAATGACTGGAGAAAAATAATGAAAAAATATCTCGTGACGCTCGCGGTTACTGCGTTAGCAGTTGCGGGTCTCAGTGCCTGCGCCGCGGATGATGGCAAAGATGCCGCTAGCGAGCCCACTAAAGTCAGCGTGGTACTGGACTGGACCCCGAACACTAACCACACGGGGATCTACGTCGCCCAAGAAAAGGGCTACTACCAAAATGCCGGTATTGACCTAGATATTCTCGGCTTTTCCAAAGCTGGCGTTGAAGCAGTTATGGCAGGCGGGGAAGCTGAATTTGGCTTTTCTGGCGTCAATTCCCTAGCGGCTGCCCAAGCCTCAGGTATCGAGCTGGAAATGGTAGTTAATGTGCAGCAAATCAGCTCTTTCGGGGTAGCGACCCGAGCTGACTCCGGGATAACTCGACCGCGCGACCTGGACGGTAAAGTACTCGCCAGTTACGGTGCGGGTGCCACCGCCGCTACTACTAAACAAATGATTATTAACGACGGCGGTAAAGGCGAGTTTGACCAGGTAGTAGTGGGAGCGGGCTCCATCGAGGCAGTATTAGCGAAGCGCGCCGACTTCTCGGAAGAAATGGGCACCTGGACCGTAATTGCCGCCGAACTTGGTGGCGATGAAATCAATATGTTCTACCCACAGGACTACGGGGTGCCCACCACTCCGGCGAATATCGGAATTTCAGTACGCCAGGATTTCGCTAAGGAAAACCCTGAAGTAGTGCGTTCTTTCGTGCAGGCAACCGTGCGCGGATACCAATACGCAATTGACCATCCCGAAGAAGCTGCTGAGATCCTAGTGGCTGCTAATCCCGAAACTAAGCTGGATCCAGAATTAGCTAAACGCTCGCAAATAGAGCTCAGCAAGAACTACTGGCTGGATTCCCAGGGTCGCTTTGGTTACGCCGATCTAGAGCGGTGGCAAGAATTTTTGGATTACCTGGTGGAATCACAACTGCTATTTGATTCCGAAGGCAAGGTAATCACCACCAAGGTAGCTGCTAACGAGCTAGCCACTAATGAGTACCTCGACTGAGCAACCTCCCCGCCCAGCGTTAGCGCGATTCGCCCCACCCCTGGGGCTTATCGCGCTAACGCTGATCCTCTGGGAACTAGTAGTTCAGTTGGCTAATATCCCACTGCGGATACTGCCAGCGCCGTCGCGCATACTGACCGCAGCGCTGGCCGATCTACCCAACCTATTACCTGCCACTGCCGTCACTGCTGGCGAAACCTTAACGGGATTCGTACTCGCTGTGGTCAGTGCAGTGGTTATCAGTTTCTTGCTGTGGCTTTTTCCGCTGTTAAACCGCGCCGCCAGCCCACTGCTGGTGATTTCGCAAACTATTCCTATCATTGCCATCGCCCCGCTAATGGTGATCTGGTTCGGATTTGAAGCCAGCGCCAAAGTTTTACTGGTGGCACTGTTCGCCTTCTTCCCCATCGCCGTCTCACTACAGCGCGGGCTGCAATCAATAACCCAAGAACAAGTAGACGTCGCCACTTCGCTCGGCGCCTCCCCATTCTGGATCTTGACCAGGTTGCGTTCGCGGGCGGCGTTGCCCTCATTCCTGACCGGAATCAGAATTGCGGTCACCTATGCCCCGGCCACCGCAGCCACAGCAGAATTTGTGGGCGCGCGCCGCGGGGTGGGCATCTACCTACTCAGCGCCCAGGCTTCCTACCGCACCGACCTGGTCTTCGCTGGCGCAATCATGCTCACGTTGCTGACCTTGCTGCTGTGGCTACTGGTAAGCGGTTTGGAACGGCTAGTAATGAGGCACCAATGACGCTACTGCAAGTAACTGAAGTTACCCGCGAGTTCACTTCCCCATCAGTGACTGCATTACGCCAGGTCAGTTTCGCGGTAACTGCCGGGCAGCGCATTGCTATCGTGGGCCCATCTGGCTGTGGAAAATCCACGCTGCTGCGCATAATTGCCGGACTGGATGCTGCCACGGCGGGCACGGTGTCATGGCACACCGACAATCCCCACCCAGTAGCGCTGATGCCGCAGCACGATGCTCTATTTGAATTCCTCACAGTGATCGACAATGTGGCACTGCCGGAGTGGGTGACGGGTTCGAGTCCCGCCACTCGCCGCGAGCACGCAATGGAATTGCTGACGGAATTCGGGTTAGCGGATTTTTCCTATGCACGCCCCCGCCAGCTCTCCGGCGGGATGCGCTCGCGCGTGGCGTTCCTGCGCACGATGTCAGCGCGCAGCGATCTACTAGCCCTTGACGAACCTTTCGGGGCGCTTGATGCGCTAACTCGCCTGGATATGCAGCAGTGGTTGCTGCGCGCCGCTATCACCCATCAGCTCACTCTCTTGTTGGTGACGCATGACGTAGACGAAGCAGTGACTATTGCGGATCGCGTGCTAGTGCTATCTGCTCGCCCTGGGGAAGTTATTGCAGATGTGCCAGTGAAAATAGCTGATCGAAGTAACCCGAACTTGCGGGAAGATCCCGCTTATCTCAACGCCTACACACAAGTGCGGGCGGCGTTAAATCTCAGAAAGGATTCCTCATGGAATTAGCCAGAATGAAACTAGAGTATGTGGTGGCGTGGCCAAACCACGCGGGTATGTTCGTAGCCCGGAAAAAGGGCTTCTATGCCGAAAAAGGCTTAGACGTAGAAATTGTGTGGGATGGCTGGGATCGCGGCACTCCCGCAGAATTGGCAATTGCGGGCGAATACCAGTTTGTGCCGATTCGCCTAGGCGAACTGTTGGAGACCCGAAAAACTGACCACCCATTTGTAGCGGTGGCCACTTTTAACCAGGTACAGCTGGGCGGCGTCATCTCCACCAAGTCTGCTGGCATCACTTCCTTCAAGGACTTGGAAGGTAAAACCTTGGCTATGTCCGGTATCCCGCGCATGGTAGAGATGGTGCGCCAAGCCGTGGAAAAGGAAGGTGGCGATTTCAGCAAGGTAAATATCCAGAGTACCTCCCCCTACGTGCCAGATATCCGCGGAGTGGAAAGTGGCGAGTGCGACGCCGTCTTCAATGTATTGGGCTGGGAATCTTACACCGGCACTCGCCCGTTTGACGACGTAGTACAGCTGAACTTCGATGACCTCGGCATTGCTCCACACCACGCTTATTTCTTGTGTGTGACTGAGGAGTTCTTGGCAGAACGCCCTGATATGGTGCGCAACTTCGTGGCTGCTACTTCGCACGGGTATGACTATGCCCTTGCCAATGAGCAAGAAGCACTGGATATTATGCTGCCCACGATGTGTGATTCTTCGCCGCTGACGCTGCGGGCTTCTTTCGACTACATGAAGAATTCCTGGCATGCTCCAAGCGGCCGGTGGGGCGAAATTAATCCGGAGCTGGTGGAGTCCTATACCCAATGGATGATAGACGCCGGCGCCACTACGGCCAGCATGGAAGATATTCCTGGCGCGTGGACTAACGAGTACTTACCGGAAAGTTAACTAGCTGCCCAGATAGCTTCGCTTTCTAGGGAGATTGGGCTCTGGCCTGGTTTCCCTAGAAAGTTAGGCTTTCTACATACGGAACCAACTCGGACATAGCCTCATCGGTAACTGTATTTACCGCTATTTCGTAAACATAAGCGCCATGAACTACCGAATAGATGTGGGTTATCACGCCGCCACCAGTTACCGCGTACTTGCGGGCTTCTTCGCCATCTATTTCTAGTTTTCCGAGATAAGATGCTTGCCGGCCCGCGCCAATATTGCCGTTACTGTTGAGCGTATCGAGGTATTCATCTGGATCTACTGCCAGATCTGAGCCGCCTACCTCGTGAATCAAAATCACATTACCGTTTTGCAGATCAACCATATGCAGCAAAGTCTTTGCGTTCTTCGGTTTAGCGGGCACCCAGCCAGCAGGCATATTAATCTTGAACCCTTCAGGCAAGATGGTCACTTCTTGTTTATCAGCAACCTCGGTGATTTCCAGCTTGTGTACTTGAGTCTCTTCTGGTTCGGTTTGTTCAGTGGCTGCTTCCGGCTTTGGTTCCGGATCCTTAGCGTCGTCAGTATTAGCGCATCCGGTTAGTGCCAACAGAAAAATTGCTGCCGTGGCCAGAGATTTCTTCATTTACATCCTCAATTCAATACCGCTAGTTCTCGCCTAGTTCTTCTGCTTAATTGTAACGGCACAGTTATCAGTGGTGTTAGCTCATAATAGCGTGGGATAGCCGTATAATTTCTAAAGCATTGCTACCAAATGTGCATGCCGCATTTTTAGAAACAACTTTGGAGCCCCAATGACTAACCCGATGGAAGAACAAGGCAATACTTCTGGTAATGCTTGGAATAATAACTCCAGCTCCGCGCCAATTGATCCCAATTGGCAGACCCCAAACCAAGGGCAGCCCCAATGGCAAAACGAACAACCACAGTGGCAAAACGGCCCCCAGCCAACCGGCACCCAGTGGCAGAACGGACAGCCAACCCCCGGAGCACCGCAGTGGCAAAACGGCCCTCAACAGTGGCAGAATCCGCAGATGTATCAAATGCCCACTGAGCAAAAGAGCCAGGTAGTGGCAGGCATTTTAGGGGTACTGCTGGGATGGCTGGGCATCCACCGCTTCTATCTGGGGTACACCGGTATCGGGATCGCGCAGATCGCAGTAACTCTCATCACCTTTGGATTAGGCGGACTGTGGGGATTCATCGAAGGCATCCTGATATTAGTTGGCGCCAACGCATTCCGTACTGATGCTAGAGGCATACCGTTAGCCCAATAACGGATATTTTTACGACCAAAAAGGTGGTGACCACACTAGTGTGGTCACCACCTTTTATTACGTCGAGTTATATCTAGAAGTCCTCTAGATCCAGCATGCCTTTTTGCGCAGCCTTCGCCAGACGGCGTGGAATGCGCACCTCGCGCCCACCCATCACACGAACGGTCTGCAACTCGGTGAGTTGCGCCTTCCACTGGGAGCGGCGAGAGCGGGTATTGCTGCGGGACATCTTGCGTTTTGGAACTGCCATATCCTACTCGCTCCTATTAAGAACTAGATCTGATAAAAGTTTGATTGCTTTGGGTGGCGCAGATGCCAACCAACCAGGGATCAACTCTAGCATTAGCCAACGCCAGTGCTAACCCTCTGGGCGTGATTGTGCTTAGAAACACGTGTACCTGCCATAATTAGGATTATGCAGCAGCTGCGTCTTCCTAAAAATACCGTATTGCACTCCGAATTGGAGATAAAACGTTCCCGGTTCATCGCCGTAGTAGCTCGCACCAACACTGTGCCTGCCGCCCGCGAGCTCTTAGCTGAACTACGCAGCGAATACCCAGACGCCCGGCACCACTGCAGCGCCTATGCAATAAGCACTGCGGGAGCACACGACGTCTTAAATTCTTCCGACGACGGCGAGCCCTCAGGTACTGCCGGTCGCCCAATGCTGGACGTACTAACCGGAAATAACCTAATAGATATTAGCGCCGTAGTGGTCCGGTACTTTGGCGGTACCCTACTGGGCACTGGTGGCTTAGTGCGCGCTTATTCAGATGCAGTGCGCTATGCCCTGTCAGGGGCGCCGCTAGTACGCCAGGAACGCTACGCCCGCTACCGCATCTCCGCGCCTCATACACTGGCGGGGAAATTAGAAGCTGATTTGCGCGCCCGGGACTACGAAATTCTAGCTGTCAACTACCGCGCTACCGACGTCACCGTCGATGTGGCGGTGGCAGAGCCGGATATTTTCTTAGCGGAACTGGCGCAGCTGACTGCTGGGACGATAACTGCCACCACAGCCGGAGAAGTTATGAACGAGGTTCCGGCAGGACACCTCCCGGAAGTCGTTCAGTGAACTAACTTGCGCCCCTAACTTTGGGAAAATCAACACAGAGTATGAACTTGCCTTCGCTTCGACGGCTGGTAAGGATAGACTCACTGGGGATAACGGAGTGGAGGTCAGGATGCTTTACCACATGTCCTGTACTTGCCGGTGTTTTGGGAGCGCCGGGCTTTAACTTCTTGTGCAAATTTTGCATGCGCGGCGCTCTGATTGTTATTAGTAGGGCGCATAGGCGCAGCTGGAGATCGTGGCATACCCCTGACGCAGACTGACTAGAGATCCCAGCAAAATAGTTAGGAAACAAATGATTTACTCCGATGCAACCCAACTAGTTGGGAACACCCCACTAGTGCGGATCAACCGGATTGCCGGGCAAAATGCCCAGGTGCTAGCAAAACTGGAATACTTCAACCCCGCCAGCTCAGTGAAAGATCGGATCGGATTAGCGATTATTGAGGCAGCCGAAAAATCTGGCGCCTTAAAACCGAGCGGTACGATTGTGGAAGCCACGTCTGGGAACACTGGTATTGCACTTGCCTGGGTGGGAGCAGCACGAGGATACCGGGTGGTGCTGACTATGCCCGAGTCGATGTCCGCTGAGCGCCGTGCGCTATTGCGCGGCTTTGGCGCCGAACTGGTACTAACCGATCCAAAAGCTGGAATGCAAGGCGCAGTAGATAAGGCCAAAGAAATTGTAGCGCAGTGCCCGGGCGCCATCCTAGCTTCCCAATTCGCCAATCCAGTAAATCCAGCAGCACACGAAGCCAGCACCGGCCCGGAAATCTGGGGTGACACCGGCGGCAAGGTAGATATTTTCGTTGCCGGGGTAGGCACTGGCGGAACGCTGACTGGCACCGGCAAATATCTGAAGTCGAAAAATCCTGAACTGCAGATAGTAGCAGTGGAACCGGCCGAATCGCCGCTGCTCAGCGCGGGCAAAGCTGGCGCCCACCAAATCCAAGGCATCGGTGCAAACTTTGTGCCTGACGTCTTAGATACCAGTATTTATGACGAAGTACTTCCAGTTAAGTCTGACGACGCACTGTATATGGCACGCCGTGCAGCACATGAAGAGGGGCTACTAGTGGGGATTACTGCGGGTGCTGCGCTATACGCAGCGGCGGAGTTGGCAGCGCGCCCAGAGAATGCCGATAAAATCATCGTCGCCATTGTGCCTGACTTTGGCGAACGCTACGTTTCAACTGTCCTCTTTGATGGGCTGCGGGGTTAGTAACTGGAATACAGATCGGAGCACATTAGCGATGTACAACAACGTTCCGCTACTGACTTTGATGCGGGAAGATTTGCAGGCAGCATGCGATCACGACCCAGCTGCTACTAGCCGAATAGTGGTTTTCTTCGCCTACCCTGGAGTACATGCCGTATGGGGCTACCGAATTGCGCATCGCATGTGGAATGCGAGCCCGTTGCTACGCATTCCAGCTCGGATCTTTGCGCAACTAGTTCGCACTATCACTGGCATCGAAATCCACCCCGCAGCCAAGTTGGGGCGTCGGCTATTTATTGACCACGGCATGGGGGTAGTTATCGGAGAAACCGCGGAGGTTGGCGAGGATGTGATCATCTTCCACGGCACTACTCTAGGCGGCACTTCAATGCGCCCCGGCAAACGCCACCCCACGATCGGGAGTCGAGTTACTATCGGAACCGGTGCCAAGGTGCTGGGACCGATAAATATCGGTGACGACGTACAAATTGGCGCAAATGCTGTAGTAGTAAAAGACGTGCCAAGCGGTTACATCGCGGTGGGGATTCCAGCTAAGAACCGTAAGAAGCAAGCAGAGCCAAATATCGATCCAGCTATTTTGATTTAGTACTCGGCTAGATGACGACGGGGGTGGCAGTGACGGAAAGTCACTGCCACCCCCAGTTTTAGTTCAATAATTTTAGGGCTACTTGGCTTCGTAGTCGCTCATCATTTCGATACGCGACTGGTGCCGCGATTCGGGATCGTATCCGGTAGCCAGGAAGATATCCACGAAACGGGTGGCCTCTTCCAAGGTGTGCTGCCGGGCACCCAAGGAAATAACATTGGCATTATTGTGTTCCCGCGCCAATTCGGCAGTGGCGTCATTCCAGGCCAGTGCCGCACGGGCACCTTTCACCTTATTGGCAGCCATCTGCTCGCCATTACCAGAACCGCCAATAACGATTCCGAGTGAGCCCGGGTCAGCTACTACTGCTTCTGCGCAGGCAAAGCAGACTGGCGGGTAGGCGTCCATTTTGTCGTATTCCTGGTAGCCGTGATCCACAACTTCGTGGCCCGCAGCAGTTAGATGTGCAATGAGATGTTCTCTTAGTTCAAAGCCGGCATGGTCGGCAGCTATATGTACTCGCATGCTGTAATGCTATCCCAACTGCGAAATTGACGGGTAACTTACCCACCTGAACTCTCGGCAAGCTAGGCTCATATCTATGACGCAAGATATTACTGCCCAAGTAGCAAGTGAACTGAGCGAAGACATTCGCCCACAAGATGATTTTTACCGTTATGTAAATGGCAAATGGCTGGAAACCGCTGAGATTCCAGCCGACCAGGCTTCAGCTGGATCGTTTATCACGCTGCGCAATGAAGCAGAGGAAAACGTACACCAGCTGATCCAGCAGCTTTCCCAAGAGTTCCCAGCGCACGACGTCGGTGATAGCACTGACCCAGAAACCATTGCTGCAGATAAACCAGCTGCTGAAAAGATCTCTGATCTCTATCACGCTTTCATGGATGTAGCCCGGATCAATGCCACCGGAGATGCCACAGCTCTGGCCCCGGACTTAGATCTGATTCGCGCTGCTAGCACTAAAGACGAGCTGGCTTCGGTAGTGGGGACGCTATACGCCCACGGAGTAGGTGGCCCATTCGGGGCAGACATTAATGCCAACCGGAATGATCCGCTCAACTATATTCCTTATCTGTATCAGTCTGGGCTAGGGCTACCTGATGAATCTTTCTATCGGGAGCCAGAATATGCAGAAATTTTGGCTGCCTACCAGGACTTTGTGCCACGCCTATACGCGCTGGCAACTGAAGTCGATGATTCATTGGCCACCACTGCAGCCGAAAACATTTTGGCAGTGGAGCAGGCAATTGCCAAACATCATTTCACCGTGGTGGAGCTGCGCGATGTAGACAAAACCAATACCGTACTTTCCTGGGCAGATTTCTTGGCTTCGGCTCCCGGTTTTGATTGGGAAGCAGCATTCACTAGTTTGGGACTGACCGCGCAAAAAGCACCAGAATTTTTGGTGATGACGCCGCGAGCCTTGGCTGGATTTGCTCAAGTCTGGCAAGAAACTGAGCTAGGAAAACTGCGGGATTACCTGACCTGGCACGTTATTTTGGCACGGGCACCGTTCCTGAGTGAAAATACCGCGCTGGCTAATTTTTCCTTCTACGGCAAGACTCTCAACGGTCAGCCCGAACAACGAGATAGGTGGAAGCGCGGCGTTGCATTTGTAAATGCGGCAATGGGCGAAGCAGTAGGCGAAGCATACGTTGCCCAGCATTTCCCGCCATATCATAAAGAAAAAATGCAACAGCTGGTGGCGGATTTATTGGCAGCCTACCAGCAGTCAATTACCGATCTGGACTGGATGACGGAGGCAACTAAAGCTAAAGCGCTGACGAAACTATCCCAGTTCGTGCCGAAAATTGGTTACCCAGATCAGTGGCGCGACTACAGCAAACTGGCTACTACTCCACATGATCTGTTGGCTAATGTGCGTAGTACTTCTGGATTTGAGACGGACCACGAGATTGCCAAACTGGGCAATCCGGTAGATCGCACCGAATGGTTCATGTATCCGCAGACGGTCAATGCCTACTACAACCCGGTAGCAAATGAGATCGTCTTCCCAGCTGCTATTTTGCAGCCTCCATTTTTCCAGGCAGACGCCGACCCCGCCTGGAATTATGGCGGGATCGGGGCCGTCATCGGGCACGAAATTGGGCACGGCTTTGACGATCAAGGATCCAAGTACGATGGATTAGGCCGGTTACAGAATTGGTGGACGGATACCGACCGGGCAGAGTTTGAGGCGCGTACCAAAGCCTTGGTGGCACAGTACGATGGCAAAATCCCGGCACAGTTGCCGCCAGATTCCCCCTATGGGGTTAATGGTGAGCTGACCTTGGGTGAAAATATCGGTGACTTGGGTGGCTTAACTATTGCGCTTAAGGCATACGATATTGCGCTCAAACGCGCCGGCCTGGCTGGTATTGACGATGCCCCAGTTATTGCTGGTTTCACTGGAGCGCAGCGGGTATTTCTGTCATACGCACGCATTTGGCAGAGCTTAGCGCGCCCCGAAGCCTTGATACAGCAGCTCGCCACTGACCCACACTCGCCGGCAGAATTCCGCTGCAACGGTATCGTGCGCAATATCGACGCTTTTGCCGAAGCCTTTGAGCTAACGGAAGGCGATGCCATGTACTTGCCGCCAGAGGAGCGAGTACGAATTTGGTAGCAAATAGCCACCCAATGTGCTGATGCGCAATGAGTGGGGGGGGCGCCCGGGGGGCGGCCCCCCCCAGATTGTTTGTTGGGATCTGTGAAAATCTATTGGTAGATAATCGATAGGAGAG
>JAUNLU010000004.1:101969-116155 GCA_030532125.1 Trueperella sp.
CGGCGGTGCTCGACCTATTGATCTACCACATCCCACCCCTTTGGTGGTGGGCCCTTTGGGGGGGCCCCCCCCCGGCGGGCCCCCCCACTCATTTTAGTTATTGGCAAGTTGCAAACTGCAGTTGTTACTTAAGCGCTGGCAGAGCGGATTTTTTCACCGCATCGGCAATCACCGCAATCGCGGCAAATGCCAGCCCCGCGATCGGCCAGAGTACCCAGGTTATCCCCCAGTCCGCCGTAATAAAGGACCAAATCAGGTAGCCAGCGGTTGCGGCTATCCAGTACACACCGGCAAAAGCGCCAAATAGTTGGTCAAATTTCATTTCGCGGGGAGTCTTCGGAGTGTATTCACCTTCGCCAAAAATCCGCTCATACTTTTCATTGTTAATGCCAACGCTGGCTAATAATCCAGCACCACTACCGATAAATATCAGCATGATTCCTGCGCCCAGCACTGAATACTCAAAATCCGGAGTGTCAAATGCCGACATAATAACAACCACTGCTATCCCCAACAGGATGAGGACGATGCCAATGGCCACCTGCCGCGCAGTCTGGGGGCGCTCGCTCTCCCGCGCTTGGAGTAGCCGATCCCGGGTAGACAGCGGCATCTCCAGATACTTCCCTTTCCATTTGTCATATTGGTCGATATTTATTGCAGCAGGGATTAGTAAGTACAGCCCCAGCGCAACCAGCATCAGCAAGATGACTACCCCGATTTGGCTGGGCAAATCTCCGCTCAGGAAACTAATAATGAAGAGCAGCGGAGCAGCTGATGCCACAAATATGCCAATTGCGGCACCGATCCGCTTAGCACTGATATCGTGCCGCTTTTCAAATTCACAAACTTCGGCGTCCTTAAGCACCAGAGTCTCTATTCCAGCTGTTGGCTGCTCACCACCAACGGCAGCAGCCACAGGCTGCGCTCCCTGACTCAAATTCGCTGCGCTCACCCCCAAGACTTCGGTCAGTTCATCTAAGTTTCCGAACTCCGTGATGACTGTTCCGACGGCGGCATTCTCAGTTACCCCCTCGGCGCGAAGTTGTTGGTATTTATCTTCCATCATCTGTGCCAGTTCGCTACGGGCGCGCCGCACTTCTGGCGTATCAGGAAAAGATTGAAACATATTGCTCAAGTACAAGGCGATAGCTTCCACGGATAGATCCTTCCAAGTGTAGTTATAGGGCTAGTTACTGACTGGTACTAATTGCGGGGTGCGCAGCACAAACGCATCAACAATTTCGCGCACTTGCTGCCACTCTGCCCGTTTGTCAGCCAGAGTTTGTTTTCCCTGGGCAGTGAGTCGATAGTAGGTACGGGAACGACCGTGGGTAATGGATCCTTCGAAGGATTCCACATCGCCACTCTTCTCCAGTCTACGAAATGCGGAATACAAGGTAGTTTCTTTAATCAAGTACCCACTCCCGGAATGTGCAGCAATCATCTGGGATATTTCATACCCATAGGAAGGCTGGTTCACCAGACATGAAAGAATGAGGATATCCACCATCCCCCGTATCATCTCTGCGCTGACCATAGCCACCTCCACTCTGGTAATTACTACGTCAACCGTACTTCGTCTGACGTAGTAATTACCATACAGAGATTACTACGTCACGTCAAGTAATACTGGAAAGTGGTTTTTCGGTAGCACCCACTATCAGGAAAATGCCCTACTCAGCTTGGGAAATACCCAGAATCTGCTTCATCTCTGCGGCTAAATCATCCGCGTCGGCACCGATTATCAACTGCACCGCATCACGCTGCACCACCACACCGACAGCACCGATTTGGCGCAGTTGTTCCACCTGCACCGGAATCGCTGAGTGTACATCAACGCGCACCCGAGTTATTCGCCCCGCAACAGCAGCGATGTTTTCCGCACCACCGAGCGCGGCAATGTACTGCTCAGCGGGTTGCATACTTGCCAGCTAACTCCCGAGTAAAAGCTGCTAGCAGTGAACATAGCCGCGGATTAGTAGCCAGCTCTTCCACTAGCACCACCTGTTCCGTGCCATCAGCCAATGGGATACACCAGTTCGGGTATTCCTTATAGGTGCCAGGTTGATTCTGGGTGCGCCGCTCACCCACCGCATCAGTCAACGAAATGCACAACAGCCGCGCAGGAGTGCGCGCCAAATAAATATGCATCGCCTCGATAACTTCCCGCTCGGTAGCAGATTCGGCAATCAACCCCTGCTCCTGGAGCCGATCCAGCACCAGCTGCCGTTCGTATTCTTCAACTTTTCGGAATTCGTCTTCTGGCACAGTCAACAGATCTAGTTTGACGCGCAAATCTACGTGCTCTTGCGCCAAATATCCAGCTACCGGATGCATATCGTGAGTGTCAACGCTGGCAATAACGTTTTCAGAATAATCCTGTGGCAACAGCGGCTTGCCCTCGGCGTCTTTCTCAAACCAGAACACAGCCGTGCCATAGATTCCCCGTTCGCGCAGGTAATCGCGCGCCACCGGATCTACCGTGCCCAGATCTTCCCCGATAAGCACTGCCCCAGCCCGCTGAGCTTCAAGCACCAGAATGCCGACCATAGCCTCGAAGTTGTACCGCACATAGGCGCCCTGGCTGGGATCAGCCCCCTCCGGTATCCACCACAACCGAGACAGCCCCATCACATGGTCTATCCGCAGCAAACCAGCATGCCGCAATACCGTCCGCGCCATATCGCGCAACGGCTGGTACCCCATTTCCGCCAGCCGATCTGGGCGCCACGGCGGCTGCGACCAGTCCTGCCCCTGCTGGTTGTACATATCTGGCGGAGCGCCCACATGGATATTCTTGGCAAATACTTGCGGATTGCTCCACACATCTGCCCCGAGCGGATTGACTCCGACGGCGAGGTCTTGGGCAATTCCAAACGCCATCCCGGCGCGCTTGGCAGCAGCTTGGGTGCGATCGAGTTGTTCATCCATTACCCACTGCAGCCACTTAAAGAAATCAATGCGATCGTTCAGTTCCCGCCGTTCCCGGGCCACATAAGGCGAGTCCGCATCTAGCAGCCGCTCCGGGAATTTCTTGCCATACTTCTCTCGCAGGGCACACCAAATGGCGAAACCTTCTAGCCCGGCGCCTTCCAACTCACAGAACCGTTCAAAATCCCGCTGCCGAGCTTGGGAACGAGGCGCAGCATAGATAACTTCTAGCGCTTCTTGTTTCGCTTTCCACGAGCTATCCCGATCCAGTAGCTCATTTTCTAGTGAAGCAGCCTTGGGCCCCTCACCGGCCCAAGTAATTAGTGCCCGTTCTGGACCACTCAGATATGCAACTTCAGGGATATCTTCTGGCCGGATATAAATGGGGTTGAAGAAACGCCGGCTGGATGGCAGATAAGGCGAATTCTCCAGCGGCGGCACCGGTTCCGCCGCATGCAAAGGATTAATTAGTAAATAATCCGCTCCCCAATCCCCCAACATGGAGCACATTTCCCGCAGGTCATTCAGATCGCCAATCCCCCAGGATTGCCGCGAGCGCACGGAGTAAAGCTGTGCCATCATGCCCCAGGCCTGCGGCTTCCGGCGGGGAATTTCAAGCCGACCAGGAGTAACCACTAAGGTAGTGGAATCTTCCTGAGCTTGCGAACCATCCGGAGAGCTGATTTTAGCAACTACCCGGTGGTAGCCCAGCGGCAGATCCCGCGGAATCTGGAATGTGGCACGCCCTAGTTCTTGACCATCAATCACGCGTGGCGGGGTGTAGTCCTGCCCTTGAGCTAACCCGCGGGAACCACCGTCTTCAAATTCCACTACCACAGACACCTGCCAACCATGCGGGAGATGTACATGCAGCGGGGTTTCTTGATCGGCGCGCACTACTGGACACGGTTGCAAGATTCGACGCCAGGGGCGCTCATCTACCGCTACTAATGCTGCGGCTACAGCGGAATCACTGCTGGCATCTACTCCCAAGGCAGCGAGTACCGATATCAGCGTTTCATCTGATATTTCATGCCGTTGCCCGTCAAACCCGTAAAACTCGGTATCTACTCCATAGGCATGCGCGAGGCGTCCCAAGTTCTCCCGATTTTGCACGAATTGCATAGTAGCGTGGCTCCTATTTGTTCCAGTTCCTTCCTACCCATTTTGCCAGGATAGTAGGGATAATGCGGCGTTCTTAACTTTTTAGTTAGTCGCGAGTTAGCTTGCGGTGATGAGCCGCTGACGGGCGAGCAGCTTCCGCTCCCAGTCGTTCCACCTTGTGCTTTTCATACGAGTCGAAGTTGCCTTCAAACCAGTACCACTGTGCTGGATCTTCCTCCGTGCCCTCCCACGCCAGAATGTGGGTAGCCACGCGGTCCAAGAACCACCGGTCGTGGGTGATAACTACTGCACAACCAGGGAACTGCAATAGGGCATTTTCCAGCGAACCCAAAGTTTCGACGTCTAAGTCGTTAGTTGGCTCGTCTAGCAGGATTAGGTTACCCCCCTGCTTCAAGGTCAGCGCCAGATTAAGCCGGTTGCGTTCTCCGCCGGATAGCACTCCAGCTGGTTTCTGCTGATCAGCACCTTTGAAACCGAAAGCGGAGACGTAGGCGCGAGAGGGCATCTCCACCTTGCCTACTTCGATATAGTCCAGACCATCTGAGACTACTTCCCAAACTGTTTTATCTGGGTCGATTCCAGCGCGGGTCTGATCCACATAGGATAGCTGCACTGTTTCCCCGATTTTCAGTTCACCGGCATCGAGTGGCTCTAGCCCCACGATGGTCTTGAACAGAGTTGTTTTGCCGACGCCGTTGGGCCCGATAATGCCCACGATTCCGTTGCGGGGCAAAGTGAAAGAGAGGTCATCAATTAGCACGCGGTCGCCAAAGCCCTTGCGGATATTCTTGGCTTCCAACACAATATTGCCGAGACGCGGCCCGGGCGGAATCTGAATTTCTTCAAAGTCGAGCTTCCGGGTGCGCTCAGCCTCTGCTGCCATTTCCTCATAGCGCTGCAAGCGGGCTTTTGATTTGGCCTGCCGCCCTTTTGCCGAGCTGCGCACCCATTCCAATTCTTCCTTAAGGCGTTTTTGCAACTTGGCGTCTTTTTTGCCTTGCACCTCCATCCGCTCGGCTTTTTTATCCAAGTAGGTGGAGTAGTTACCTTCATAAGGATATAGATGACCGCGGTCTACCTCAGCGATCCATTCGGCGACGTGATCCAAGAAGTAGCGATCGTGGGTAACGGCGATGACGGCACCGGGATACGTTGCCAGATGCTTCTCTAACCACAACACAGATTCAGCATCTAGGTGGTTAGTTGGCTCGTCCAGTAGCAACAAATCTGGCTGCTCAAGCAGGAGTTTGCACAGCGCCACGCGACGCCGTTCGCCACCAGAAAGTACATTTACTGGGGCATCGGGCGGCGGGCAGCGCAACGCATCCATAGCTTGTGCCAGCTGGGCATCTAAATCCCACGCATTGGCAGCGTCGATTTCAGTCTGCAGCTTGCCCATTTCTTCCATCAGCGCGTCGAAGTCCGCATCGGGCTCGCCCATTTCCACGCCAATTTCATTGAATCGCTCAACTTTGGCGAGGATATCTGCCACGCCTTCTTGGACGTTCTCCAGTACCGTCTTGTCTTCGGTAAGGGGAGGTTCCTGCAACAGAATGCCTACCGAGTAGCCGGGAGTTAGGCGCGCCTCGCCATTAGAGGGCTGGTCCAGCCCGGCCATGATCTTCAAAATAGTAGATTTTCCGGCGCCGTTCGGGCCCACCATGCCAATTTTGGCACCAGGGTAGAACGCCATCGTCACATCGTCCAGAATTATTTTGTCACCCACAGTTTTGCGGGCGTGAATAAGTTGATAAATAAACTCAGCCACGTCACTCCGATCTTGGAATTAACCTCCTTAAGCCTAGGGGAAAACTGAGGACTAATAAAACTAATCCGGCACAGTCCACATTTGACTATGCCGGATTATCCAACACTAGTTCTGGGCTATACCTCAGCGAGCACGCCAGCGGGATCTGCGTCGGTATCAGTGGGCACATATTCGCCATCGGCTTCTGGCTCTATTTCGGCAAAATTAACTCCAGGCTCTCCTGGAATGTCATCCAGCTGTGCACTACTTACTTTCATGAAATTGGCTTGCCCAGTAGTCAGCTCTATGCCGAGTGCGTCGGCAATAATAACGTTCTCTTGGCGCTCCACTCCGGTGCGGTCAGCATAACTGCGTTGGGTTAACCGACCGCGCACTAATACCGGGCTACCTTTGCGAATACAGCCAGCCACATTTTCGGCCAGGGTGCCGTAAGTGCGCACGGCATACCAGACTGTGCTGCCGTTTTCGTATTGTTTGCTGCGCCGCGAATAATAGCTGGGAGTGACCCCCACTCGAATAACAACGGTTTTGTTGCTTCGAGCCGCCTCGGCGTCGCTGTTATTTTCAAAAGTGGTCGGGTCAGCTCCTACCCACCCGCGCACACTAATTACAGTGTCATTGGACATCTCAGTACTCGTTTCTCTCGGTTGTCACTGATATGTCCACTTTGGCAAGTAGCAACTATCGCCAAAGCCGCGCAATATTTTTTGTGGAAAAAATTGACGACTGGTCAGCAGTGGAAAACTAGGGAATCGGCGCGAAATCCAGGGCCTCGCGGGCTTTTTGGTGCCGGTCAAGCAACTCACGCGGACCGGCCACCATATTTTCCGCAATAGCGGCGGAAATTTTCTTCCGCACTTTGCGCCCATAGGCGTCAGCCTCGCGAGTAGCCATCATCTTTCCAATTGACCGGGACAGCACAATCAGAATGGTGCCGAGCGCTACGCCCCCAACTCCCAATAGAATCCGCATATCCATATCGATATACGGGTAGCCGAGCACCGCTAATACGATCCCACCCACCGTCATAACGGTAGCCAGCAGCGCCAACAGCCACATAGTTATCCGCCCCATTCGCGGCAAAGAAACCGAGTGTAGCGCTTCCCCGATTTTGCGGCGCAATTCGTTGGGCTCAGTAACCGCTCCCGCCAAAGCGTCTTGCCATAGCGGCGGCATGCCACTACGCAAATGCGCCACCCACGCATCACGAATCGCTACCACCATGGTATTTGCCGGCTGTTCCGGAGTAGCCAGGGCAGCTTTGCGGTACTGCCCGCCAGAAGATTTAATTGACTCGACTACTGCCGGTATCCCGGAAGCGTTCATCACCTGTTCCGTAATATCGGAAACCGAGCTCTCGTTCACCTCCGGTTCAGTGGCACCCAAGTTCTGCCGCAGCCGACCAGCTATGGCGTCTAGTTCTGCCGCAGCCGTGATAGCAGCAGCCGAGGTCCCGGACACCGCCTGGCGCAATTCGTCTCGGATCTGGGAAATACCCTGACCATACAGCGCCGACGCCGTCAAAATTGGCACATTTGGCAGCCCATCTTCATCTAAGAGTTTGCGCAAATCTGCCAAAATAACCGGTCGCTGTTCTTCGGCGATAGTATCAATCTGGTTCAACACCACCACCATGGCATCCTGGCGTTCTTTTAAGGAAGCCAAGTATCCCTGGTGTAGAACGTCGTCGGCATATTTCTGCGGATCTAGCACCCAGACCAACAGGTCAACCATCGGAATCAGGCGCGAAACCTGGTGGGAATGCCCCACCCGCACTGAGTCATGATCTGGTAGATCCAGCAGCACCAAGCCGTCTAGCGCATAGTTATGCCCGGCCGTCAAAATGGATTCGTGCTCAATCCTGCGGCTCTCGTCTACCTCCAGGTAATCCAGCATCTCATCTGCATTGACATTCCAGGTGCAGGCAGTGGCGCGTTCTGTGGTGGGGCGCAGCTCGCCAGCATCAGCAAAATTGAGCTCAGTGAGGGCATTAAACAGGGTTGATTTACCCGAACCAGTGCCACCTACCAAAGCTGCTACCGTCAAATCCAGACCTAGCTGCATCCGTTCCTCAGCAGCCCGCAAATCTTCTTGCGCACGGGCCGATACAAACGGATCAAAATAGGGGCCGCCGGCCTGTACCGCTGCTTGTAGGCGATCCAAGCGATTAACTACGCTTTGTGCCTGCGCAGATTGATTTAGCTCCATGCCGTCCTCCTAGCGGTATTGTACCGAGCTAGCAGGGAGAACGGCTTCGTATTCAGTGTTTATTCCGCTACTGTTCGCCGAAAACTTCTAATAGCTCACTAGCTCGGGTACGCAAGGTTTGGGCGTCGCCCACTTCTACTTCATCCACTGCATGCGCATATGCTCCCACTAGCTCGCGCATTGCCGCCCGCACCTGTTCCGCCAGGCTTTCGCGCGCCGCTCGCACCTGAGCTTCCCCGCCCATAGTACGCGCCGCTTTCTGTGCCCCCACAATACCGCCCGCAGCTACCCCCAATAGGGAGGTAACCCCGGCAGTGGACAGCCAGGCATTGCGCGGCATTTGCTGCGCCAAGGTAGCCAATTCACGCTGCCACCGATCCAGTGCCCGGCGGGTAATCGCCTCCATATCTAGCGCTTTTTCGGCAGCACGCCGTAACTCGGCAGTTTCGACGACGTCGCCAGCCCAGGATTCCTCCACATTAGCTTTTGCAGTGGTAAGCCCCTGGGTCAATGCCACCTGCACCGAGGCAAGAATAGCTTCAAAAATCGAGGTAGTGGCATTATCTCGAGTTTTCCGAGAGCGATCCAAAATGGGCCGAGGACGGCGAGCCGTAACTAGCGACGCCAGCGTACCACCCGTAGAGGCCAAGGACAGCCACGCAGTAGTAGGTGCCCCCTGCCCGAAACGCCCGTGGGCAATATTGGTGGCGAGCTTATCCAGCGGCGCACTGGCACCCTCTGCAGCTTGGTCTTTTAGATCTACCAAGGCGTTTTCTTGCTCTTCTACCGCGTCAGCCAGAATTATTAGATCCTCACGCAATTTGGGCATAGTTGCCTCAGTGGTGCGGTCCACTAGAGAGTTACCCAGTTTGGTGCGCGCAATCATTTCCAGCCAGCCCCGCAACTGTGCCACCTGCTCAGCCGGCAGCGGACCAGAGTGTGCCCCCACATCTGGAACCACAAATAGCGGACTGTCCTGCAACCCCAAATCAGCCATCCGGCGCACCAGATCTGCGCGTACCGATTGCAAAGCCCGCTGTGGCACCCGATCCAGCACCACCGCGCAAGTAATCCCCCGCGACTGTGCCTGCTGCAAAGTAGACCAGGCTACGGCGTCGCCATAGCGAGAGGCAGTAGTTACGAAAACCCACAGATCTGACGCATCTAATAGCCGCGCGGACAGCTCCCGGTTTGACGCATCCACTGAATCCAAGTCTGGAGCATCCACCAATACAATTCCCGGGATCGCGGTTTCCACTACCGCATAATCTCCCATCTGGGACAGGGCGTGATTATTCATTTGCGGGGCATCGTCCGGATGCATCACAAAAACTGGAGTGCGCGTAGTGGGACGCAGCACAGATGCCTCGGTAACTTCGGCCTGCACCAGCGAATTAACCAGAGTAGATTTGCCCGCACCCGACGATCCACCGAAAACGATAATTGCTGGTAAATCTGCAGATTCCAGGTGTGGCAGAATGCGGGTCTGCAGCTGAGTGAGCAGCTGACGGCGTGATTCAGCAAGCTCCATAGCGCCAGGCATTTGCAGTGGCAACGGAGCGCCCTCCAGTGCATCGATAGTGCGGCGCACCAGCGCGATTAGATCTTGCCGAGAAATATTCACATCCCTATTGTGTCCTATCTGGCGGCGAAGTTCACAAGTGCTAGTGATTTTGCTAAATATCTGGCTATTTTTGCGTTTTACCCGGTGTGCGGGTGCGGTCTCAGTGGGCCCACGATGGTAGATTGGGTGCCCTAGCCTCCATAGCTCAATGGATAGAGCAACGGCCTTCTAATCCGTAGGTTGTGGGTTCGAGTCCCGCTGGGGGCGCTACAAATGCCTAGATCTACGCCTGATAGAATGTGGCTGTGAGTAATTTTTCTGCGCAAAATACCCCTATTGTTTGGATCGACTGCGAAATGACTGGGCTGAGCCTGGAGCATGATGCCCTGGTGGAAATCGCAGTAGTAATCACGGACTCCGAGCTAAATCCACTAGCTCCTGGCCTCGACGTGGTAATTAAGCCACCTGCAGCGGCAGTGCAACAAATGAATTCTTTTGTGCGCGACATGCACACCACAACTGGACTAATTAAAAAGTGGGATGACGGCGTCACACTAGCGGAAGCAGAAGCACAGGTTTTGGATTACATCAAGGCTTATGTGCCAGATGTGCGCAAAGCACCGTTGGGTGGCAACTCGGTTGGCACTGACAAGATGTTCTTGGATCGCGATATGCCTAAGCTAATCGAGCACCTCCACTACCGCATTGTGGACGTGTCTTCGATAAAAGAGCTGGCAAAGCGCTGGTTCCCTCGGGTTTACTTCGCGGCACCGGAGAAGACCGGCAACCACCAAGCGCTTGGGGATATTTACGATTCAATTGATGAACTGCGCTACTACCGGGCAGTACTCTGCCCAGAGGAAGACGGGCCAACTACGGCGCAGTGCCAGAAAGTCGCCCAGCAGATCACAGGTAATCGAACCCAGGAAATTGCGGAAAAGTTATAGCAGCCGCCAAATGTGTTGCTAAGGATTTTAGTGGGGTGGCTGACGGGGGTTGAACCCGCGACCCCCTGGACCACAACCAGGTGCTCTACCACTGAGCTACAGCCACCATGCGTCTGATCAAACTAGATCAGCAACAGACATTGATTGTAGCAACTACAGGCGCCAGTTCCCGAATTTGCAGCGGTGATACCGCTCACCAAGCACCGCAGTTGCTCAGGGCGGGCGTTACCAGGAGACCCGCGTCTGGATAGCGTCAGCAAACCGATTGAGGTGCTCTTCGTCTTTCGACAGGTAGAGCTGCCCATCAATCAACGAAATCTCCATCACGTAGAAGTCAGGCTCAGCGCCTTCATCGCCCAACACAATATCCACCCGGTTGAACAGCAACAGCTCCTCGCGGCCCGTAACTTCTTTCATGTATCCATGAAGTGCAGCACGGATGCGTTCGCCCCAACGCCAAGATTCCTCAGTGGCATCGCGCATATGCACAATTTCTTCCACCACGTCGGCTTCTTTGACATTCCGGAAACGCGGATGCAGCATCGGCTCTTTCTCTACCTGATAGGCAGCAATCCCGTTCAGGTAAATAAGGGAGATTTCGCCGGAGCGGTCAATTTCGTGCAAGTAGCGCTGCACCATAACTGACCGGCCTTGAGAGAGCTCGTATTGCGCGTGCAAAATAGCCTCCGCGCGCGAGCTGGCATCAGTTGCGGTATAGCGACCAGTACCACGGCCCCCCGAAGAAACCGCTGGCTTCACCACAAAGTCACCGTGTGCTGGGAAGCGCGAATGGATTTGCCGCTTGGAGAGATTCATTGACGGCTCCAACCAAGTGGTGGGAATGGTGGAAAGTCCATGCCGCTCCAGCGCTTGCAGATAATGCTTATCCATATTCCACTCGATAGTGTCCGCGGAATTTAGGATGCGCGGCACTGCGCGCGCCCACTGGATAAATTCTTGCGAACTCTGCGCATAGTCACGCACCGAGCGCACCACTACCAGATCTGCGTCGTTCCAATCGATACTGGGATCATTCCAAACTGCAACTCGAGGCTCCAGGCCGCGTTCATAGAGTGCGTCCGGGAGCCCGGCGTCGTCCCGATCCAGCTCAGGGAAAGCCGCCGATGTTGCCAAATAAACTCTTGGTCTTACCACGGTTCCACTCTATCGGGAAAACGTTTTCTTGCGGTGCGGGAGTGGCGAATCTGTATTTTCTGCGATCTACCCTCCGAAGTTCCAGGCGCACAATCTACCCGGAGTCGACCAGGGATGAACCATCCAGTGCCGCTACCCCACCAGCCTTGTGCGTGAGTTCACAGGGCGACGCCGTTAGCCAGCTTGCACATATTCGCCGGAATTTACTAGAGTAAATCCACGTTGCGCACCGCTAGCTCAACTGGCTAGAGCACCTGACTCTTAATCAGGGGGTTCTGGGTTCGAGTCCCAGGCGGTGTACGGTAGAAAACGGCATTGGCAGAGATTTCTGTTGGTGCCGTTTCTTTGTTTTCCCAGGTAAACCGTACACACAGAACATTCTTACTTTTTAGTTACCTAGTTCACATCTCAGTTAATTTTGCCTTTTGCCGCAATTAAGCTGCCCGTAACACTGCCGCCATAGCCTCCTAACTGTCTTAATGACTAATTGAAGGAGACAAACTGATGTCTAGCCGTATGGCAACTGTCGGAGCATTTGCATTGGCATTCGGATTACTAACTGCCGCCCCTGCCCAAGCCGCTACGACTTACGACTACACCATCCAGAACCCCTACGAAAAGGTTGATTGGTCGTGGACCCAGTACAAGACTGGTCTACACAACCACACCACTGAGTCCGACGGCGGTAATACCGCTTATGAGATGATTAGCCGGGCTTATGAACTCGGTTTCCATATTTTCCCAATTACTGACCACAACGTAGTAAATGAAACTTGGGTGCTGCCACAAGCAAAGAAGCTTTCTGAGCGCAACAAACCCAACTACTACCCCACCCAAGAACAAGCGGATGCTATTAACGCTGGCACTGGCCGCGACACCGGCGTCGGCATGATTGAAGTACCTGGTTCTTCAGAACAGTCTCTGGGCGATCACGTCAATACTTTCTTCACGGAAACTAGCCTGCTGGCCTCCATTTTGAAGCAGAAGATAGACATCATCGACCGCGAAGTCGGGGATCCAAATCCGCTGCAGCATATCAACCACCCGGGTCGCTACTATGGCGGGAAGACCACCGAGGTAGTGAACGGCGTCGACAAGGGCAAAGCAGCTGCTACTGACCCTAAGAACGTAAAGACGTACGTTGACCTATTCAAGGCTTACCCAGATTCGCTAGTGGGTATGGAGATTATCAACAAGAAAGACGGCGACTCCTACTCGGACCGCATCTTGTGGGATGAGATCCTGAAGCAGACTATGCCGGAATTCCCGGTGTGGGGCTTCTCGAATGACGACGCACACTCCACTGGAGCACTGGGATACTCCTATAACCAGTTCCTGATGCCGAAGCTGGACATGGCTTCGTTCCATGACACGATGGAGTCGGGCGCGTTCTACTCCACCGCGCTGGTGGCCAAGCGCGAACTCGGCGCCGACTTCCGGGGCGACGTCAACGTGCCGGGTCCGGTTATTTCTAATATCGCAGTAGATCAGAAAGCTGACACCATCACTATCACCAGCCCTAATGGCACTAAGGTTGAGTGGATTGCCGACGGCAAAGTAATCGCCACTGGCAATACCCTGCAGCTCGACACAGTAGATGACAAGGTGAACAATTACGTGCGCGCTCAGGTACGCAATGCAAACGGTATTTCGTTCACCAACCCATTTGGGGTGACCCGGGTTGAAGATACTGCTGTACCACCGGTCGATGAGACCACTAACCCGCAAGATCAGGGAACCACGACTGACCCAACGGTAGACGAAAAACCACTGCCGCAGGACACCACGACTGACTCGGATGCAGGCAATAAGGCTGACACCAAGGCTGATGCCAATAAGCCCACCTCACCGAAGAAAACTGGAGAGCTAGCCGAAACCGGCGCTGCTCCACTAGCACTCGGCGTAGTGGCACTTGCCGCAGTTGGCGCAGGTCTGGCTCTGCGCAAACGGTCCGCCTAGAGCTAAGCTCTAATTTATTAGACAGCGGGGGCGGTGGCAGCACAGTCTGCCACCGCCCCCCAATTAATTTTAAGCTTGCCCAAAAATCACCAGTTGGCAAACGCTACTGCGGCCGCAATAAATTTTCCGCCCGGAGATTTCTCTTGATAGACTCCCTTAGCATGGAAATATAGCTGGGAATCAGTTCAGATTCCTCCTGATAGACTTCAGACCGGCTCCACTGTAACTATTGACGGGCTGGGAATCAGTTCAGATTCCTCCTGATAGACTTCGCACACTAGAAACACCCTCAGAAACTTCGCTGGGCATCAGTTCAGATTCCTCCTGATAGACTTCCGTCAGGATAGACACCGCAATCGCCTACCGCTGGGAATCAGTTCAGATTCCTCCTGATAGACTTCGTTTCCAAAAAGTAAGTTCTAAAGGCATGCTGGGAATCAGTTCAGATTCCTCCTGATAGACTTCTCCAAACGCCGCTGCGCCTCACGCAACCGCTGGGAATCAGTTCAGATTCCTCCTGATAGACTTC